>JAXMGR010000005.1:142500-209175 GCA_046352935.1 Steroidobacteraceae bacterium | reverse complement strand
GCTCGACCGCGGAGTTCTACGCGCGGTTGCTGAGTCCGGAGGCGCAGCTCCACGCCGCACAGTGCCTGGCCGGCGCCGCCGTTACGGAACTCGATGACGATCAGTGGCTGGCTGCGCGATGAGTGTGTTCGAGCCCCATCTGCCTGTCGTTGACGTGCTGTGCGGGTCACTGATGTGATGCACGCCGCGAAGTCTGTCGCGGCCGGCGGACGCGGATTCCTGAAATCCCTTACGACGAGGAGACCCGGATGGCTTTTTCTCTCCATGACGCGACCATTCCGACCTTCTGCCAGATGCTGGAAGCGGTCGCCGGGCTGCTGGACAAGGGCGCGGCGCACTGCGCCGAGAAGGGCATTGCGCCCGAGACGATCATCCAGGCGCACCTCGCGCCCGACATGTTCACCTTTGCCTACCAGGTGAAATCCACGGCGGTGCACTCGCTGGGTGCGATCGAGGGCGTTCGCAAGGGCGTATTCTCGCCGGACCTCGTGCCGCCGCCCGAGGACTTCCCGGCGCTGAAGGCGCAGGTCATGGGCGCGCTAACAGCGCTGCGTGCCATCGAGCCGGACGAGGTCAACGGCTTCCTCGGCCGCGACATGCGCTTCGAGTTCCGCGACCTGCGCATCGACTTCACGGCCGAGAACTTCCTGCTGTCGTTCTCGCAGCCCAACTTCTTCTTCCATGCGACGACGGCCTACGACATCCTGCGCTGGCAGGGCGTGACGATCGGAAAGCGCGACTTCCTGGGACACATGCGGATCAGGGCATAGCGGTGCTGCCGCGCGACGGGAGTCCCGCCGCGCCGGCGGGCTGCCACAGTTCATTCTCCGGCCCGCAGGAGCTTCGATGAGCGTGTCGAACGGTGATCGAGGAGCGCTCGCAGGCCGCGTCGCCGTCGTCACGGGCGGTGCGAGCGGCATCGGTGAGGCGACGGTGCGTGCGCTGGCGGTGGAGGGCTGCCGCGTCGGTATCGTCGATCTCGACGCGGCACGGGCGCAGGCGCTCGCCGCCGCGACGGGCGGGCTCGCCGTCATCGCCGACGTTTCGCGGTCGGAGCGGTTCGATCAGGCGCTCGACGGGGTCGAGGCCGCGCTCGGGCCGCTCGACATCCTGGTGAACAACGCCGGCATCAACGGTGGTGCGAACATGCGCCGCGTCAGGCCGCGCATCGAGCAGCAGATGGACGAGGTCGGCCGCACGGGCCAGCCGGCCACGACGCCGCTCGATGCCACGGTGGACATGACCGACGCCGAATGGGCCGAGATGCTGGCCGTCAACCTCTCGAGCGTGTTCTACGGCACGCGACGGGCGATCCGCAGCATGCAGGCGCGCGGCCGCGGCGTGATCGTGAACGTCGCCTCCCTTTGCGGGGAGCAGGGCTGTCCGGGATTCCCGCACTACTCCGCGGCCAAGGCGGGCGTGCTCGGCTTCACGCGCTCCGTCGCGAAGGAGGTCGCGCACCTCGGCATCCGCATCAATGCCGTGGCGCCGGGCTTCATCGACACGCCGTTCCAGGACCCGGCGGGTCAGCGTCTCCTGGCCACCGTCGCGCTGCAGGTGCCGCAGGGGCGGCTCGGCCACGCCGCGGAGGTCGCCGCGGCCATCGTGTTCCTGTGTCGCGACGAGAGCGCCTACATGATCGGACAGACGCTGAGTCCCAACGGTGGTGTGCTCACGGTCTGATCTTCGCGCACAGGCCAGGCGCCCGTGCCCGCCGTGTAGCAGGAGAACAGCCTGTGCTGCTGTCGCACGGCGTCTGAACCCCGTGCGCGGTCCTGTGCCATCGTTCGGCAGCCGCGAGGTCATCCTCGCCGACATGCACGCCACGAACGAGCTGATGTATCCCGGCTTCCGCGACGCGATTGTCGCGACCGCGACGACCACACACCGGCACCACTGGAGCATTCCGCTGCTCGCGGGGCCGAAGCTGCCGCGGCGCTCGACTTCCGTTCGCGCACTGTGGTTCGTGGGCGATGCGTCGATGCCGGTGGGCGGGCTGTTCGTCGATGGCGCCGCGAGCGCCGGCATGCTGGGCGCGCAGGCGATAACATGCGACAGAGCGTGAGGTCATGGCGCGGAGTTCGTACCGATGAGAGCGATCCTCGGCTGGGGCGGCGCCGGAATCTGCGGCTCGCTGGGATGGTGGCTGGGCGCCCACGTCGGGCTTTGGGCGGCCCTCGTTCTGGGCGCTGTGGGCAGCGGGGTCGGGCTCTATGCCGGTAACCGCTGGTACGACGACAACCTGCGCTGAGCGATGGAGGCTCGTCGGTGATCCTGTTGCGAGGTGCCCGTGTCCAGTCAGGGAAACGCGACGCTGATCCTCGTGTTCATGTATCTGGCCACGGCGGCTGCCGCAGGTGTCGGCGCCGGGCCCGGGTCTGCACGACGCGTGCGTGGCACGAGCAGCGACCGCGCATCGCTCCACGCTGCCGGTTGCCACGGTCAGCGAAGAGCTCGTGTCCATCGCGCGGTGACGTGGCCGGCACAGCATGCGGGCGCCTCGGTGTCCGTGGCCTGCGGCGGCTGAAGGACTCATCTACACTGCGGCACATCGCCGGGCGGCTGCCCGCCACCCCGCGGAGCGCAGTCCAACCGTGACGCCCGACCGTCGTTCTCTGCAGCCCGCCACGCTGTATCTGCTCGCGCTTGCCTGCGCGGCTGCGGGTGCCACAGAACCTCCATCGGTGGCCCCCGACGTCGAGGTCGTCGCCACGCCGCTCCATGGCCTCGGTGTGCCGCGCGATCAGGTGCCCGCCAATGTGCAGGTGGCCGGCGAGGCGGACCTGTATCGTCTGCGGCCGGTCACGGTCGCCGAGCTGCTGGAGCGCGATTTCGCCAGCGTGCACGTCAACGAGGCCCAGTCGAATCCCTTCCAGCCCGATGTGAGTTTCCGCGGCTTCACGGCTTCGCCACTGCTCGGCAATCCCATCGGCCTGTCGGTCTATGTCGACGGCGTGCGCGTCAACGAGTCATTCGGCGACACCGTGTCCTGGGACCTCGTCCCGACGGGGGCGATCTCCAGCGTGCAGCTGCTGCCCGGCGCGAATCCGGTGTTCGGCCTCAACACGCTGGGTGGCGCGCTGGTGCTGCGCACGCTCTCCGGCCGCGATGCGCCGGGCCTCACGGGCCGGGTGGCGGCCGGCTCCTTCGATCGGCGTGCGCTGTCGCTGCGCGCGGGCGGCACCCACGGCGCGTTCGACGGCCTCGTCGCGCTGAACGGCTTCGACGAGGACGGATGGCGCGACCAGTCCTCGTCGCGGGTACGACAGGGGTTCGCCAAGCTGGGCTGGAAGGGCGGGGACACGCGCGTCGAGCTCGCGCTGACTCATGCGCGCAATCGGCTCGTCGGCAACGGCCTCGCGCCGGAAGCCTGGCTCGAGGAGCGACGCGAGGCGGTCTACACCTATCCCGATGAGAGCCGCCCGAAGCTCGACTTCGCGACTTTGAACTTCACACACGCACTGCGCGAGGGCGTGCTCGTTTCGGCGAGCGCCTACCGCCGCAGGCTGCACCTCGGTACGGCGAACGGTGATGCCGAGTACGACGACGGGGGTACTCGGCTCGATGTCGGCGACGACGGATACGGGGCCGAGTTCCGGCGCACGTCGACGCGCCAGCACACTTCGGGTGCTACGCTGCAGTTCGCCTGGGCGGCGACGCTGGCGGGCCACGCGAACCGGCTGACCGTCGGAGCGTCCTTCGACCGCGGCCGCAGCCGGTTCCGGCAGTTCGAGCAGGCGGCGGAGTTCAGCATGGATCGTGGCGCGGTGGCCACGGGCGAGGCGGAGCTCGATACCGACATCGCCGGCTTCAACCGCTACTGGGGTGTCTATCTGACCGACACCCTGGAACTCGCAGAGAACGTGCATCTGACCGCTTCGGGTCGTTACAACCACGCGCGTGTCTCGATCGCGGACCGCAGCGGCGAGGAACCCGAACTCGACGGCCGGCACCGTTTCTCACGCTTCAATCCGGCTCTCGGGGTCACGTATGCGATGACGCCGACGCTGACGCTCTACGGCGCCTACGATGAAGGCTTCCGCGTACCGACGCCCGTCGAGCTCACCTGCGCGGACCCGGATGCGCCGTGTTCGCTGCCGGTCGGCTTCGTGGCCGATCCGCCGCTCGATGCCGTGGTGGCGAAATCGTGGGAAGCCGGCGCGCGCGGCCTGCTCGGTGGTTCGTGGCGCTGGAACGCGACGGTCTACACGACGGCGCTCGACAACGACATCCTGTTCACCGCCGTCGGTGGCAGCCAGGGCTTCTTCGCGAACGTGCCGAAGACGCGTCGCCGCGGACTCGAATTCGGCGTGCAGGGTACCGCGGGTCCGCTACGGCTGGCCGGCAATCTCGCATTCATCGACGCGACCTTCGACTCGGCGGTCGACCTGTTCAATCCGGTGGCGAATGCGGTGGATCCCGGCCAGCCCGCGGCCATCGCGGTCGACCCCGGCGACCGGCTGCCCGGCACGCCGCGCCGCCTGTTGAAGCTCAACGCCGACTACGACGTGACTCGGCGGCTGTCGCTCGGCATCGGCCTGCAGCACGCTTCCGGGCAACGCCTGCGCGGCGACGAATCGAACCGGCAGCCCGGACTCGGCGGCTACACGCTCGTGAACCTGCGCGGCAGTCTCGACCTCGGGCGCGGGATGCGTCTGTTCACGCGGGTGGACAACCTGCTCGGCCGCGACTACGCCTCGCTCGGGGCGCTCAATCGCAACGGTTTCGACGCCGATGGCGAGCCACTCGGGGGCGTGGGGCCGGGGCCGGTGCAGCGCTTCGTTTCGCCAGGAACGCCGCGCAGCGTCTGGGTCGGAATCGAGGTCGGCCTGGGGGGTGGCAACGACTAGCGGTGCGCTGCGGACGATTCCGCGGGCTGCCGCGCGGTACAGATGCCGGCGCGCATGCGCGGCTGTGATGCGGTGGGGACGGACGCGCGGCACTTGCCGGGCCGTGGTGTCGCCTCGAACGCCGTGCCGCAGCCCGTGACCGGATGCCGCCGGGTCAGGGGTACTGGATCACCGTGCGCGGCTCGATGCCGCGCCAGCGGAACCCCGATACCAGATTCAGGTCGATGAGCACGGCGAGCGCGCTAACCTCGTAGCCCGCGAGCGAGCAGATCTCCGCGGCCGCCGTCATCGTGCCGCCGGTCGCCAGCACGTCGTCGATCAGCAGCGCGCGGCCGTACCCGGGCTGCATCTCGAGGACGGCAGAGCCGTACTCCAGTTCATAGGAGACGTGCAGCACGGGGGGCGGCAGCTTGCCCTTCTTGCGCACGGGCACGAAGCCCTTGCCATGCAGGGTTGCGAGGCCCGCGGCGAGGATGAAGCCGCGCGATTCCACGCCGGCGACCACGTCGAACTGCCGCCACTCGGCCTCGGTGAACAGCGCGCCCATCGCGCGGATGGCGTCGCCGAAGCGGTTGCGCAGCAGCGGTGCGATGTCGCGGAACATGATTCCCGGCTGCGGGAAGTCCGGTACGTTCGCGACATCGTCCTTCAGATCCCTCATGTTCTCACCCCTGGTGCGTGGTCGTTGCGGCGCCGTAATGTATGCGGGCCGGCGTGCCCGTGCCAGCCCGGCATGCGGCCGCCGCGCCGGTCGCCATCTACCCACGGCGTGGTGGGAAGAGATCCTCCAGCGCAGCGCGGGCGCGGGCCGCCGGATCGTCCGTCGTCGCCGGCCCGCCGGATGCCCGGGAACCGCCGCTGAACAGCGCGTCGAGATCGGCGCGCACCGTCTTTGCCGCTGGATCAGGCGCGGTCCATGCCGCGGGCCGGGGACGGAAGTAGTCGCAGAAGTTCGCACGTGTCCTGTCCTTGACCTCCTCGGCGACAGGCTCGCGACATTGCTTCGCGACCATCACGTCATGGAATTCACAGAGCCGGCAGCAATGCAGTTCGGCATTGCAGGCCCTGCAGACTTCCAGGCGCCGCAACGGCAGCGTCAGAGCCGCCAGCGAGGCGCCGCATTTCCAGCACACCAGTCCTTCGATCACCATGGCGATCCTCCATCGGGACACCGCGGGCTCTGTACCGGCCGGCAGAACACACCGGACCCGGGCGATCGCGACCGCGCCCGGCGCATTGTGCCCATTTGTCCGCAAAGGCGTGATGAAGCCGCGGCCACGGCGTCGTTCGGGCGCGGCAGGCTTTCCCTGCCCGCGTCGCGCGGGCCACGCCAGGGAGGGTGTGGTGGAAGAGTCGAAGGAAGAGCCGCGCGCAGGGACGCGCGCGGACGCCCGGGGTGGATTCGACAGCGGCCTCGTGGCGCTTGCGCTGGTGGCGCGCTTCCACGGCGTCGCCGCGGATCCGGCCACACTGCGCCGTCACTTCGGCCTCGCGGGCGGCGAGCGGTTCGACGTGGCCCTCCTGCTCCGCGCCGCCAGGCAGCTGGAGCTGAAGGCGCGCCGGGTCGAGCGGGACCCCGCGGGCCTCGCAGAGACGCCGCTGCCCGCGCTGGCCGAATGCTGCGGCGGGGGCTTCGTCGTGCTGGCCGGTGTGAGTGAGGATCGGGTGCTGCTGCAGGATCCGGCGCTGGCCACACCGGAAGTCACGACACGGGCCGGTTTCGCGACACGCTGCACCGGCCGTCTGATCCTCGTGACCCGGCGTGCGGCACCGCTCACGGCGGTGGGCGGGTTCGACCTGTCGTGGTTCCTGCGTGTCGTGCTGCGCTACCGGCGGCTTCTGCTCGAGGTGCTCGCGGCCTCGCTGTTCCTGCAGCTGCTCGCGCTGGTCACGCCGCTGCTTTTCCAGGTCGTCATCGACAAGCTGCTCGTACACGACGCGAGGGCGACACTGGACGTGCTCGCCATCGGCCTCGCGCTGGTCGCGTTGTTCGAGGCCCTGCTGGGCGGACTGAGGAGCTGGCTCTTCAGCGACACGGCAATGCGCATCGACGTGCTTCTGGGCGCGCAGCTGTACCGGCATCTGCTGTCGCTGCCGCTCACCTTCTTCCAGTCACGCCCGGCTGGCACGGTGGTGACGCGGATGCGGGAGCTCGAGCGCATCCGCGAGTTCCTCACCGGGCCGGCGCTGGCGTTGGTGCTCGATTCCCTGTTCGGCGTCGTCTTTCTCGCGATCATGTACGCGTACAGTGCGACCTTGCTCTGCGTCGTGCTTGCAACGCTTCCGGCGTACGTGCTGCTGTCGCTGGTCGTGACCCCGGTCCTGCAGCGCCGTCTCGACGAAAAGTTCCAGCGAGGTGCGGAGAACCAGGCATTCCTGACCGAGTCCGTCGTCGCGATCGAGACCGTCAAGGCCCTCGCAGCGGCTCCGCAGATGCAGCGGCGATTCGAGGAGCAGCTTGCAGCCTATGTCACCGCGTCGCTGCGGGTCGTTTCGCTCGGCAACCTCGCCGGCCAGACCGCCGGCCTGCTGAACCGGCTGTCGACCGTGCTGCTGCTCTGGATGGGTGCGCGGCTGGTCCTCGGCCACGAGCTGTCCGTCGGCGAGCTGGTCGCCTTCAATCTGTTCGCCGGTCGCGTGAATGCGCCGATCCTGCGCCTCGCGCAGATGTGGCAGGACTTCCAGCAGGCACGCGTGTCCGTCGAACGGCTGGGTGACGTCTTCAACATGCCGGCCGAGCCCGGGATCTCCGCCGGCAGGACGAGCCTGCCTCCACTCGCCGGTGCTGTGGGTTTCCACGCCGTGACGTTCCGCTACGCGCCGGGCCGCAGCGAGGCACTGCGCGGGGTTTCCCTCGACGTCGCACCGGGCGAGATCGTCGGCATCGTCGGGAGGTCCGGCTCGGGCAAGAGCACCATCGCGCGGCTGATCCAGCGGCTCTACGTGCCCGAGGCCGGGCAGATCCGCCTCGACGGCGTCGACATCGCTGCCGTCGATCCCGCCGCGCTCAGGCGTCAGATCGGCGTCGTGCTGCAGGAGACCATGCTCGTCAACCGGCCCATACGCGACAACATCGCGCTCGCGGACCCGGGCATGCCGCTCGAGCCCATCATGCGTGCCGCGGCCCTCGCCGGTGCGCACGAGTTCATTGTCGGCCTGCCGCAAGGTTATGACACGCAGGTCGCCGAGTACGGGGCGAACCTGTCCGACGGCCAGCGCCAGCGCATCGCCATCGCACGGGCGCTGGTCACGGACCCGCGCATCCTGATCCTCGACGGGGCGACCAGCGCGCTCGACCACGAGTCGGAGCGCATCATCCAGCGCAATCTCAGGCTCATCTGTCGCGGGCGCACCGTGTTCATCATCGCGCACCGGCTCGAGGTCGTACGCGCCGCCGACCGGATCCTGGTCATGGACGGTGGTGCGATCGTCGAGCAGGGCACGTACGAGGAAATGCTCGCGGGTCGCGGCCGCTACGCAGCGCTGTGCGGATGAGGTTGATGGAGGCGTATTTCTGCAGGATGCGGGTGGAAACGCGCGAGCCTGTGTCTTCACCGGGCCGCCCCTGCTTTCGGATCACTCGCACCAGATATGCGAGCACCGCGGCGTGCGGATCCGTGCTACTTGTTGGCGACGATCTTCCCGCAGTGAACCGGCGCAAGGAGGTGCCGCATGAACATCGATTCCCGCGAGGCCCTGACCACCAGTCTTCTCGCCGAGGTCGTCTACAGCAACCTGCCGGCCAATGCGATCGGCACGACCGATTCGGCGCGGCAGGGTCTGGTCGCCGCGCTGTTGCAGAGCGATACCGTCGACGTGGCGATGGGTGAGGAGATCGGTCGCCGCTACGTGTTGCTCAGCGTCCGCGAGAGTGGCTGGAGCGGCTTCTGTGCCGCAGTGTTCCGGGACCGGGGCACGCGCCAGCTCTATCTCGCGATCCGGGGTGCCGATGCCGCCAGTCCGCTCGATCTCCTCGATGATGCCGCTCTGGTCGCCGGGGCGACGGGTGGACGGCTGAGCCAGTCGGAGTCGTTGCAGCGCTATATCGCCGAAATCCGTGCGGACCAGGCTGCCGGCCGGCTGCCGCCGGGCTCGTTGACGCTGACCGGTCATTCGCTGGGCGGCTACCTCGTGCAGCACGCGGTGTTCGAATGCGCGGGGCTGGTGACGGCGGCCTATACGTTCAACAGCGCTGGCATCGGAGGTCTTCTCGGTCTCGCGGGCGGCACCCGATACGTGCTGTCATCGGACACCCAGTTCGTTCGGAACTTCATCGCCGAGCCCGGTCTCGGCGTAGTCTCGTCCCGGATGTCCGGGCCGCGTCCGGGCCGGGAGTACACGACCTTCATCGAGGACCAGTCGGGTGACGCGGCCCCAGGTTCGCCCCCGGTGACGGTCCGCGGCAACCGCAGCATCGCGCCCCTCGCCGATGCCCTGGGCGTGTACCGGGTGATGGACCTCCTGGCGCATGGCGGGCAGACGTTCGAACAGCTCACCGCGCTGCTGGCGGCCACGACCCGCTATTCGCTGGACACGCTGGAGTCGACCCTCTCGGGTATCGGCCAGTTCTTCGGCGTCGCGACGGACTCTCGCTACACGGATGCCCGTGCTCGCATGCACGACCTCACCTTCCGCCTGATCGAAGTGCTGGAAGGTCCCGCTGGCGCGGGCACTGGCCTTGAGAACCTGCTGGGGCTCGCGCCGGATGCGCTCGCCCGCGCCGCGGCCGAGGACACACCGCAGGGCCTTGCGGTGCGCTATGCGCTGATGCACGGCCAGCCGTTCGCCGTGACCGGCATCGACTACCAGACGACGGTCAATGCCGACGGTCGCTACGATCGGGAACGCTTCTCCAGCGCGTATTTGCAGGCGCGTGCCGAATATGCGCAGCTGCTGTTCTTCGCCGATGATACGGACACGCCCCGGCCACCGGCCGACGCGCCCGTTTCAGCGGCGACCCATCACGATGTCGAAATTGCAACCGTACTCGCTGCGACTGATGGCTCCCTCGGTGGACGAACCGTGTTCGGGCGCGACCAGGATGGTCCCGGCGCGGGTGCGGACGCCTGCGTCGTCAACGCTGCCGAGTTCCGGCTGGGTTCGCGGCCGATCACGCAGGTCGCCGACGGCAGCGGGGCATGCGTCGACGACGCCGGCAACCGATACGTACCGGCCACCCGCGGTCTGCGGGTGCTCCTCGACTGCGGCGTAGCGATCGACATCGACGACTTCTCTCCGGGTGACTTCGGGCTGACCCCCGGCGCGGCGCTGGAGGCCAGTCCACCGCCCGATGTCGCGCACCATGCTGCTCAGCCCCTGAACCGCTCACCGTCGGGCCCGGCAACAGGTCAGTACGGAGTCCTGGGCTGGCCGTGCCATGGGGTGGTCTACGCGGCGGCTGCGAGGGAGATGGTCGACGCTCTCGCGCCGGTGGTGACTGCGCCCGGTTCGCAGACGCAGTACGTGAGCGTGGCGGCCGGCTTCGGGGATTCCCGACTCGCCGTCGACTGCGGCTTCAACTATGTCATCGACGAACGCACCACCGGAACGGCTGTGCTCGTCGGTACCTGCGGCCTCGGCTCGGAGGTCGCCGATGACCTGCTGCGGGGTGGCAGTGGCGACGACCGGCTCGTCACGCAGGGTGGAAGCGATCAATCGTTGGGCGAAGACGTGCTGATCGATCTTCATGAGACCCGGGACCTCATGCTGCTTCGGCAGCCGGGTACGCCCACACGCTACGACTTCGACAGCGCGGAATGGGTCGATGTGCCAGGCCACGCCAGCGAGACCGGATGCCCGGGGAGGCCGGCGACGACTGTCTCATCGCCCACGATGGCGACCAGGTCGCCGAGCGTCATGGCGAAGGTCTCTATACCGTCGAGTCGCTCGGCGACTTCACGTGCTCCGCCAACGCGGGAAATCTCGTGCTGGCGCTGAATACAGGCCGAGGAACGGGAAGTTTGCTCGCCGGACTCCGGGATTGGAACGGCGAGGCGGTGTAGCGCCTCGTCCCGACTCCTCGCACGGTCGACTCACGCGCCTGCATGACCGAGGGCGTCGCAGCCCGCGGCCTCGCTGCACGAGACCGGGCGGCGGGGGCGGTCGGGTGTCTCCGACCTCGGCCGCCCCGCCACGTGCGATCCGCCCGGTCGGGCTTCAGCGCACGGGAAGCAGCAGCGTTTGTGTTCCGCGCCTGACTGTCAGCCAGAAACCGTCGAGTCCGTCGACGGCCTGGCGGAGCTGCGCGAGGGAATCCACGCGCGCGCGATCAATCGCGATGATGATGTCGTTTGCGCGCAGGCCGGTCTGGGCAGCCGGGCTCTGCGGCGCGACGCTGCGGACCAGGACGCCCTGTACCTTCGACTCGGTGCCGGCGTCGGTCAGGTCCGCGCCTGCCAGAGACGCATGCAGCGACTCGGCATCCGCGCTGTCCGGCGCCGACTCGCGGATCACTGCTGCGACGCGGCGTTGCTTGCCGTCCCGCAGCAGCGAGATGTCGACCTGCTCGCCGACGCGCATCAACCCGATGCGGCTGCGCAGTTCCGCGGCGCTCTTGACCTGCTCGCCGTTGACCGCCGTGATGATGTCGCCGGCCTCGATGCCGGCCTTGGCTGCGGCGGACCCCTCCATCACCTGTGCCACCATGGCGCCCTGCACGTCATCGCCGATCTTGAAGCTCTGCCGGTCCTTCGGCGTCAGCGTGACGATGCTGACACCCAGCTGACCGCGCTTCACTTCGCCGAACTTGATCAGCTGGTCCATGACCGAACGGACCATGTTGGACGGGATCGCGAAGCCGATTCCCATGTTGCCGCCGCTGCGCGAGAAGATGGCGGTGTTGATGCCGACGAGCTCTCCGCGCAGGTTGACCAGCGCACCGCCGGAGTTGCCCGGATTGATCGCAGCATCGGTCTGGATGAAGTTCTCGTAGCCCTCCGGGTTGATACCGGTGCGGCCGAGGGCGCTGACGATGCCGGAAGTCACCGTGTGCTGGAGGCCGAAGGGATTGCCGATCGCGACGACGAAGTCTCCGACCTCGACGCGTCCCGAGTCGGCGAGCGTGATCTCGCCACTGAGCCGGCCATCCTTGATCTTCAGCACGGCGACGTCCGATCCCTTGTCGGCCCCGACGACCTCCGCCTTCAGTTCGCGGTCGTCGATGGTCGCGATCGTGATGTCCTTGGCGTTCTCGACCACGTGCGCATTCGTGACGATGTAGCCGTTCTTCGCATCGACGACGACGCCCGAGCCCGCGCTCTGGAACGGGCGTTCGCGTGATTCATCGCGTCCCTGCGGTTCGCCGAAGAAGCGCCGGAAGAACGGGTCGTCGAAAAATGGATTGCGCTGCTGCTCGCGCACGGCGCCGCGTACGGCGACGCTGACCACGGCGGGTGAGATACGTTTGATCATCGGCGCCAGCGACATCGTCGGCGGGTCGGCCGGGGGCGGTGCGGATACGGTGGCAGCCAGACCCGCGGAAGTCAGCATCAGGGCTCCGCTCGCGAGGATGGCCGGCAGGAAACGGTTCATTCGATTGCCTCGTTGAAAAAATCGACACGGCTCGCGCCAGCGCAGGAATGTATCGATGTGGCGCCCTGCGTGCGACAACGTCTGCTCACCCGGAGTTCCGGTGGCGGGGCTGCGCGCTGGATTGCTGCGCTGGGATGTCCTTATCCGGTGTAGTGACGTGGCGGGAAGGGTGCATCCGGTGGCTAACCTGTGCGTGCCCTGTGGAAAAACCCTGAACACAAGATATTGTGTGCTGCAATATTCCAGAAGGTGATGGGTCCAGGGCTGTCCCAGCAGCATCTGGAATCCATGAGGTTCTGTTAACTGCATGAAAAAACGAGAAAATTATCCGGGGGCTGTGTATCGCAGGATTCCCTTGACAGCGTGTGGCCAACGAAAATAACTTAATGCTTCTGACACAACATCTTGTGTGTGCCGTTGGTGCACACAAATGTCGGAAGTCAGGTCGTTCCCCGAAAGGCGTCGCACATCGGTCGTTTTGCTTTGGCAAAGCGGCCGTCCTGCCATTCGGGCGCGGCCAGCCGTAGCCAAAAAGCCAGCACTGGGGAGCTCCGAAAGATAATGAAGACCGCCGTCAGGCTGGAACTCAAGGGCGTCGACCAGATTCCCTTCCAGGAAGCTTCGCTCGACATCTGGGACAAGAAATACCGGCTCACCACCAAGGACGGTTCGCCGGTGGACGCGGAGATGGACGACACCTGGAAACGTGTCGCGCTCGCCCTGGCGGAGGTCGAGAGCGCCGACATACGCGAGCACTGGTGCGAGCGCTTTCTCTGGGCGCTGCGCAAGGGCGCCATTCCGGCCGGGCGCATCATGTCCAACGCCGGTGCGCTCGAGCACAAGCCGGCAACTTCGACGATCAACTGCACGGTGTCGGGAACCATCACGGATTCCATGGATGACATCCTCTGCAAGGTCCACGAGGCCGGTCTGACGCTGAAGGCCGGCTGCGGCATCGGCTACGAGTTCTCGACGTTGCGTCCCCGTGGCGCGTACGTGTCGGGTGCCGGTGCGTACACCTCCGGACCGATGTCTTTCATGGACATCTACGACAAGATGTGCTTCACCGTTTCATCGGCAGGCGGTCGTCGCGGCGCGCAGATGGGCACATTCGATGTCGGGCACCCGGACGTGCTCGACTTCGTGCGTGCCAAGCGCGAGGCCGGTCGTCTGCGCCAGTTCAACCTGTCGTTGCTCGTCACAGACGAGTTCATGCAGGCGGTGCGCAGCAATGCCGACTGGCGGCTCGCGTTCCCGGTCTCCCGCCGTGAGTACGAGAGCGATCGGCCCGATCTCGACGACGCGGCGAAGTTCGTGTGGCGCGAGTGGCCGGCCACGCAGGGTTACGTTACGAACGATGATGGCCTGGTCGCCTGCAAGATCTACAAGACCGTGCCTGCGCGGCGTGTCTGGGACGTCATCATGACGTCGACCTATGATTTCGCCGAGCCGGGGTTCGTGCTCGTTGATCGCGTCAACGAGATGAACAACAACTGGTGGTGCGAGAACATCCGCGCGACCAATCCCTGCGGCGAGCAGCCTCTGCCACCCTACGGCTCCTGCCTGCTCGGCTCCGTGAATCTGACGCGTTTCGTCCGCAGTCCCTTCACGCCAGACGCCTCGTTCGACTGGGACGAGTATCGTGACGTGGTGCGCGTGTTCACGCGCATGCTCGACAACGTCGTCGAGATCAACGGTCTCCCGCTCGACCGGCAGCGGGACGAGATCCTCGGCAAGCGGCGCCACGGCATGGGTTTCCTGGGCCTCGGGTCCACCATCACGATGCTGGGCATGCGTTACGGCTCGAAGGACTCCGTCGCCTTCACCGAGAACGTGTCGCGCGAGATGGCGCTCGCCGGCTGGGAGACTGCGCTGGATCTCTCGCGCGAGAAGGGTCCCGCGCCGATCATGATCCGGGAGTTCGAGGTCACGCGCGAGATGCTGCGCAAGCGCCCGGAGATGGTGCGCGACGGCTACAGGGCGGGCGACCGAATCCCGGGTCGCATACTGCACGCGCGATACAGCCGCTATATGCAGCGCATCGCGGGCATCGCGCCGGCGCTCGTGCACGAGCTGGAGAAGAACGGGGCGCGCTTCACGCACCACACCTCGATCGCGCCGACGGGCACCATCTCGCTGTCGCTGGCGAACAATGCCTCGAATGGCATCGAGCCTTCATTTGCGCATCACTACTTCCGCAACGTGATCCGTGAGGGCAAGAAGTCGAAGGAGCGCATCGACGTGTTCTCCTTCGAACTGCTGGCGTATCGCGAGCTCGTGAATCCGCGCGCGATGCCGGGCGCCGCGAATCCCGCAGACCGCCTGCCGGACTACTTCACGACGGCCGATGACATCGGTCCGGCCGAGCACGTCGACATCCAGGCTGCATCGCAGAAGTGGGTCGATTCGTCGATTTCGAAGACGGCGAATGTCCCGACCAGTTACCCCTACGATCAGTTCAAGGACATCTACCTCTACGCGCACGAAAAAGGCCTGAAGGGCTGCACCACCTTCCGCTTCAATCCCGAGGCCTTCCAGGGCGTACTCGTCAAGGAGGAGGACCTCAAGAACACGACTTATGTCTTCACACTCGAGGACGGGACCGAAGTCTCGGCCAGAGGCGATGAGGAGATCGAGTACGACGGCGAGACCCATACCGCCGCGAATCTGTTTGATGCGATGAAGGAAGGCTACTACGGCAAGTTCTGATTCCAGGCGGATATCGACAATGACCATCAGGATCGACAAGAAGATCACGAAGTACCGCGTCCACAAGCCCGAGGATGCGAAGGCTCCCGACAGGGACGGCTCTGCGCGCGAGGCGAAGGGGCGGCGTGAGGATGCCTCCGGCAAGGTCGTGTGGATGCACGAGAAGCTCGAGCGTCCCGAGGTGCTCATAGGCTCGACGTACAAGATCAAGACGCCGGTGTCCGATCACGCGATGTACGTGACGATCAATGACATCCTGCTGAACGAGGGTACGGAACACGAGCACCGGCGTCCCTTCGAGATCTTCATCAACTCGAAGAATCTCGACCATTTTCAGTGGATCGTTGCGTTGACCCGCATCATTTCCGCCGTGTTCCGCAAGGGTGGCGATGTCGCCTTTCTCGTCGACGAACTGAAAGCGGTCTTCGATCCGCGTGGCGGCTACTGGCAACCGGGCGGGAAATTCATGCCGTCGATCGTCGCGGAACTCGGCCTCGTCATCGAGCGGCACCTGCAGACCATCGGTCTGATGCCGCGTCCGGAGCTCGAGGAGTCCCGCCGCAAGCTCATCGAGCAGAAGCGCTCCGAGTGGGAAGCTCGCAACAAGCAGCAGGATGCGTTTGCGAGTTCGAGCTATCCGGATGGTGCCCAGCTGTGTGGAAAATGCAGCACGGCGGCGGTAGTGATGATGGACGGCTGCATGACGTGCCTCAATTGCGGCGATTCCAAGTGCGGTTGAACACCGTCGGCGTTTTCGATCACGCGCAAGCCGGGTCCCCGCCTGGCAGCCTCTGACAGCAAGGTACGCGCGTGAACTCCCAGGCGGCTTTCGGGCCGCCTTTTTTCTGTTGCGTGGTGCTCTCGTGCGCGGTCACATGAGGGTTGACGGGAGGCCTTCGGGGGCCGACTGACGGGCGACTCATTGCTGGCGGTGCGTCGGACGTCGGCTCGTGCTCGATCTCTCGCGTGTGACGGCAAGGAAGTTGGGGTGTCGGCGCACGGCGTATCATTCCACACCACTGGCGCCGATCGCCGGTGTATGCAGTCGCGTGGTTGGCGTGGGTGATCATCCGGAGTCGCTTCTGCGTGCCTGTCACTGGATCTGGAGGCTGAATGCGCTGTCCGGTTGTGCTGCTCGTCGCGTTTCTCATTTCCGGATGCGCTACGTACCACGTCTCCGGTGTGCCCGGGTCCGCAGCAGCGCGGGTCACCGCTGATCCTGTCATCTCGGCAGGGCTGCCGGTCCGGGTCGTTCTTCGACAGGTCGATGGTCGTCCTGTCGATCTTCGCTACTCCTCAGCGGAACTGCCGGCGGGACGACACGAGTTCCTGGTGGACTGTCGCGTCGCGGAGAGTGGTGCCGACAGCCGCCACGAGGTCGTTGCTGAACTCGAGCCCGGTGGACATTACCGCTTCGTCGGGGTCGCGACTTCGCGACGCTGTGAGACCGTCGAGCTGCAGCCGCGCTGAGCGCGAGCATCGTCACAGTTCGCCCACCTGAATCGTGCAGTGCCAGAACCAGTCGGCACATTGCGCTCAAGCGCGATCGGCCTGTTCCGATACCCGCTCCAGAGGAAGTTCTGGAGTACAAAGCCCGGTGCTGTGTCGACGATCGCAGAGCCGCCGGGCGGTTCCGGCATGGATCGATATTCCGTCCTGATCTTCGAGGTGGCTGGTCTCGAAGCGGTCGCCCGCATCTTCGGTGCACCCGCGGCTGACCGGTTCCGGCAGGTTCTCGTCGAGACCGTGCAGCGGCACGGCAACGGTGACTCCGTGGTTGCAGAACTGCCTGCTGTTCCGCAGGTCATGCTTGTCACCCCTGTCGATGGAGAAGATGCGGCGCGACTGGCGAATCTCGTGGTCGGCGATGTCGACACTCTGACCTGCGCCGGAGATGCTGGTGGACACGTGGCCGTCACCTACCGGATACATCGATGCAGCGGCCCCTTTCCGCAGTCCGGTGCCGCAGCCCTCAGGCTGCTCAACGTGCGCTGAATCGCAGCGGCGCGGCTGTTCACGCGTCGTATAATGCCGGGCATGCGTCTATGCTCGATCGTTCCGTCGGTCATCGCCCTGGCTGTGCTGATGCTCGCTTCGGCAGGTACGTCCAATGCCGAAGATGCGGCTTCCGCAATGGCAGGTGCGCGCGGTGAGGTGCTCCTGCAAGCGGATCAGGTGATCGTGCGAAAGGGTGAGCGACGGCTCCTCCTGCTGCGTGATGGCCGCACGATGCGCAGCTACCGCGTTTCCCTCGGGCTGAATCCGAGCGGGCACAAGGAGCAGGAAGGTGACTTCCGGACTCCGGAGGGGACGTATGCGCTCACACGGCGGAACGCACACAGCGACTTCTTCCTGTCGATACAGGTGTCCTACCCGAACGAGCAGGATGCCCGGCGTGCCCGCGCACATGGTGCAAGACCTGGCGGCAACATCATGGTGCACGGACTGCCGAACGTCCTGCGCTACTCACGGGACCGGTACCTGAGCAATGACTGGACCGACGGTTGCATAGCGCTGTCGAATGAAGACATGCTGGAAGTGTGGTTGCTGACCCAGAGCAACACACCAATTCTCATCGAGCCGTGAACGATGAAACAGCCCGGGGTCTCAGCCCTGCTTCCCGAGTCGCATGTCAATGCGAGGGTGACCCCCAAGGGAGCCCTCGAGGTCCTTTCGCAGTTCGAGGTCGACAAGCTGCTCGACAGTGGCCAGGGCGGCCTTTACCCGCTCTTCCGCCGTTGCGCGCTGGCCGTGCTCAACAGCGGAACGCAGATCGATGATGCCAAGGAAATATTCGAACGTTACCGCGATTTCGACATCCGCATCGTCCGCCAGCCCTGGGGCGTCAAGCTGGAGATCCGTAACGCGCCGGCGAGCGCGTTCGTCGACGGCGAGATGATCAAGGGCGTCAAGGAGCACCTGTTCGCAGTGCTTCGAGACGTCGTCTACACGAGCACCGAAGTCGTCGGCAGGTCGAACCTCGACAGCCAGGCGGGGATCACGGATGCGGTGTTCTGCATCCTTCGCAACGCCCGGGTACTCGACTTCAAGGGTCGTCCCGACACGGTCGTGTGCTGGGGCGGGCACTCGATCTCACGCGAAGAGTACGACTACACGAAGAAGGTCGGATACGAACTCGGTCTGCGCGACCTGAACATCTGTACCGGGTGCGGTCCCGGTGCGATGAAGGGGCCCATGAAGGGGGCGACGATCGGTCACTCGAAACAGCGTATCCGGGACGGGCGCTATGTCGGCCTGACCGAGCCGGGCATCATCGCCGCGGAGCCGCCGAATCCGATCGTCAACCATCTCGTGATACTGCCGGACATCGAGAAGCGCCTGGAGGCATTCGTACGGCTCGGCCACGGGATTCTTGTCTTTCCGGGCGGCGTGGGCACGGCGGAGGAGATCCTGTACCTGCTCGGCATCCTGCTCGATCCGGCGAACGCATCACAGCCGATGCCGTTCGTGCTGACCGGACCGGCGTGCTCGGCACCATATTTCGAGCAACTGCACCGATTCATCGGTGCGGTACTCGGTGGCGATGCACAGCGACGCTACGAGATCATCATCGATGATCCCGCTGCAGTTGCGCGCCGGATGGTTGCGGGGCTGGATGCGGTACGCCGGTCCCGTCGGACGGCAGGCGATGCCTACAATTTCAATTGGTTGCTGCGAATCCCGGCGGACATGCAGCGCCCCTTTGAAGTCACGCATGCCTCCATGGCGTCGCTGGCACTCAGCATGACCCAGGCAGTTCATGAGCGCGCTGTCGGGCTGAGACGGGTGTTCTCGGGGATCGTGGCGGGTAACGTCAAGGATTATGGTGTGCGGGCGATCGAGGAACACGGTCCGTTCGAGATTCGTGGCGATGCTTCGATCATGGGGCCTCTGGATGCGCTGCTCGGCGCCTTCGTGGAGCAGCGGCGCATGAAACTCACCGGCGACTACCGGCCCTGCTATCGCCTCGTTTCGTGAACTCTGGCGACTCCGGATGCCTCCGGAGCGGGCCCCACGGTGGCTTCTTCAGTGTCGGCCTGGCTGTGATCCAGTTCCTGTTCGCCCACTGCCGGGCGGCGTAACGTCGCAGCCATCTTCGGGCATCGATTCCACCACGCATGAGCGAGACGAGATCGCCTGCCGCCGGTCCCGCTGGCGCGGGGGACCCAACTGGACCGGAGGCGCCTGCCTGGGTTTCCCGGGCCTCGTCGCCATCGCGCCATGGTGCTATTGCTCGCCGTCTGTTCACCTACTCCAACTACAAGAACTGGGCGGACAAAATGCGTGGCACCTGGGACGAGCCGGCCAGCGCGAGCCCACGCGAGCCGCGTCGCTGACACCGGATTCCGATCGCTCATGGAACGGATGTTGCTGCTGCTCGACGACCTTGACGACCTGATCGCTACCGTGCGACACCGGCTGCGGCTCTGGCCGCGCTGACTCCCGCTGCCCCCGTCGTTCCTGAAGACAGGCCCGGATCCGCCGGGTCCCATCGCTTGAATTCCGTGACGATCGCCCCCAGTCTGGCCCCTTCCGTGGAGACCATCGGGAGTCGATCCTCATGAGAACTGGGCAGCAGCAGGAAACACGTCCATTCCAGGCCGAGGTCCGGCAGCTGCTGCGGCTGATGATCCATTCGCTGTACAGCAATCGCGAGATCTTTCTGCGCGAGCTGATCTCCAACGCCTCGGATGCCTGTGACAAGCTGCGGTTCGAGTCGCTGTCACGGCCGGAGCTGACTGCCGAAGGCGGTGAACTGGCCATCCGGATCGACTTCGACAGCCGGGCGAGGACCATCACCGTTGCCGACAACGGTGTCGGCATGTCTCGTGACGAGGCCATCGAACATCTCGGGACGATCGCGCGGTCCGGAACCGCGGATTTCATGTCGCGCCTGACGGGCGACGAACAGCGGGACAGTCAGCTGATCGGCCAGTTCGGTGTCGGATTCTATTCGGCCTTCATCGTCGCCGAGCGCGTCGAGGTCTTTTCTCTTCGCGCCGGACAGGCGACCAGCGAGGGTGTTCACTGGGTGTCGAGCGCCGACGGCGAGTTCACCGTCGAAACGATCGAGCTGCGCAGTCGCGGGACCCGCATCGTATTGCACCTGAAGGAAGATACAGCCGAATTCGCTGACGCGTTCCGGCTGCGTGGCCTCATTCGGCGCTACTCGGACCACATCGCGTTCCCGGTGCTGCTCAGGCCGGACGGTGGCAAGGGCGAATACGACCGCTGCAACCAGGCTACGGCGTTGTGGACCCGTGCCAGGGCCGACATCAAGGACGACGAGTACCGGGAGTTCTACCGCCATATCACCCACGATGCGGGTGACCCGCTGGCGTGGAGCCACAACAGGGTCGAGGGGCGGCGCGAATTCACCACCCTGCTATATCTGCCGGGGAAGGCACCATTCGATCTCTGGAACCGGGATGCGCCGCGTGGCTTGAAACTCTACGTCCGGCGCGTGTTCATCCTCGACAATGCCGAGCAGTTTCTGCCTCTGTACCTGCGGTTCGTTCGCGGCGTCGTGGATTCGGCGGATCTTCCGTTGAACGTTTCGCGCGAAATCCTGCAGGAAGACCGCGAGGTCGAGGCCATGCGCGGCGCCATCACGCGACGTGTGCTGGACATGCTCACCAGGCTCGCGGAAGAAGACCACGCGCGGTATCTGGACTTCTGGCGGGAGTTCGGCGGGGTGCTCAAGGAGGGCATCGCCGAGGATCCGGCGAGCCGCGATCGTCTTGCGCGACTCCTGCGGTTCGTGACGACGCGGGGAGGTGACGTGCAGGAGCATTCGTTGCAGGACTACGTGGCCCGGATGCCCGCAGGTCAGAAGCACATCTATTACGTTACGGCCGACACTGTCTCCCGGGCGCGGTCCAGCCCCCACCTGGAGGCCCTTCGGACCTGTGGCGTCGAGGTGCTGTTGCTCCCGGACCGCATCGACGAATGGATGGTGGCGCATCTCGGAGAGTTCGACGGGCACGAATTGCGCGATGTCGCTCGTGGCGCGCTGGACCTCGATGCGCTGGCGACGCCGGACGAAGTGTTGGCGTCCCGGGCCGCTGCCACCGACATCGAACCGGTCTGCCAACGTCTTGCCGCAGTACTGGGCCCGCGGGTTGCCGCGGTCCGCGCGAGTCAGAGACTGGCCGATTCAGCGGCCTGCCTCGTGCGAGCCGAACACGAGCCTGGCCCGCAACTGCGCCGGTTGCTGGAGTCTGCCGGACAGACCGTACCAGCGTCGGCGCCGACGTTGGAGATCAATCCCCGTCACGCACTGATACAGCACCTCTCCTCGCTGGCAGATTCCCAGGTATTCACGGATCTTGCGGAGCTGACGTTTGATCTCGCCGTACTGGCCGAAGGTGGAGCCCTTCTCGAGCCACAGGGGTTCATTCATCGCGTGCAGCGGCTGCTGCTCGAAGGCCTCCCTGAGGGCACGGGTCCACAGCGCATCGTGATCGCCTGATGCCGAGCGGCGCCGGGCGTACCGGGGCCTCTGGCTGGATGAAATGGCTCTCGACGCCGGCGACCGCTGCCGGGCCATAATGAAACCGCTATGGAGGACAGAGCCATGAGTCGCATTCCGGGCCGGGACGAACTCCGCCGTCGCCTCACACCTGAGCAGTTTCACGTGACCCAGGAGCAGGGGACCGAAAGAGCCTTCACGGGGCGCTATTGGGATCACAAGCGGCAAGGCGTCTACGAATGCGTCTGCTGCGGGCATCCCCTGTTCCGGTCGGAGTCGAAATTCAATTCCGGGTCGGGGTGGCCATCATTCTGGGCACCGCTGACGGATGAGGGAGTCGTCACGTGCCCGGATCAGAGCCACGGCATGGTTCGCACGGAGGTGACCTGCGGACGCTGCTCCGCCCATCTCGGGCACGTGTTCGAGGATGGTCCTGAGCCGACCGGTCTGCGCTACTGCATCAACTCCGCTTCGCTGACCTTCAGGGAGTCCGGGACATGAGATTGCTTGTGGCGCTGCTGCTGCTGGGGATTGCGCCCGAGTCCCAGGCTGCGGAGCCGACGGATGCTGCGCCGAAGGACGTGTCAGAAGCTGCACCGTCGCCGCCTTCTGCGCCTTCGGCGGCAGGTGGTGCCGGGAGTTCGTCTGCAGCGGTGCCCGTTCCGCCCGTTACGACCGCCTTCGCCGGCCCGGAGCTCCTCATACAGGAACTCCGGGCCGGCGTTGGTCAGGAAGCCGTCACGGGTTCTCTGGTTGCGGTCCATTACACGGGATGGCTGCAGGATCGGCAATCCCCGTCTGGAAAGGGGCGGCAGTTCGACTCGTCCCGCGGGCGCCGCGCACTGGTTTTTCCGCTGGGGACCGGGCGCGTGATCAAGGGATGGGATCTCGGTGTCGTCGGCATGAAGGTTGGCGGGTTGCGGCTCCTCACGATCCCTCCGGAGCTGGCCTATGGAAGCCGCCCGGTCGGGGGCGGCCTCATCCCCGCCAACTCGACGCTGATCTTCGAGGTCGAACTCCTGGGCGTTGAGTCCGTCACCGAAACCCGTGGTGTACGGTGAGGTGAATAAGACACCCGCGATTCCGCGCGAGGAGCCTGTAGCGATTCCCGGTCCCGCCGGAATGCTCGAGGCACGGTGGGCGGCGCCCGAGGATCTGGTTCCCACCTGTTGCGCGGTGATCTGTCATCCGCATCCGCTGTACGGCGGCACCATGGACAACAAAGTCGTGACAACCCTCGTCCGTACCGCCGCTGCACTGGGTGCCGCGACCGTGCGGTTCAATTTCCGCGGGGTCGGGGCCAGCGAGGGCCGACACGACGAAGGACATGGCGAGACGGGCGACGTGCTCGCCGTCATCGACTGGTCCGCCGGACGGTGGCCGGGTGCAACTCTGTGGCTCTGTGGATTCTCGTTTGGCGCCTACGTGGCGCTGGCGGCGGCTTCCCGGCGCACCGTCGAGCGCCTCGTGACCGTCGCGCCTCCGCTTCGGCGCATGGATGTCGAATCACTGGTGCTGCCGCGATGCCCTTGGCTCATCGTGCAGGGATCGGCAGATGAACTCGTCGATTCCGTCGAAGTGCAGTCCTGGGCACACAGTCTTTCGCCGCCCCCAGGTGTGGCGGTGCTGTCCGGCGCCAGTCATTTCTTTCACGGCCGGCTCGCTGAGCTCGGCGCTGCCGTCGCCTCGTTCCTGCGCTGAAACGCGGCGAAAGAAAGGCCCGGGCGGCAATTGCGCCGCACGGGCCTGTCGGTCGACGGGATCCCCGTCGGGAAGTCGGGTGAGACTTCAGCCGACCATCTCGTTCAGACCCTTCAATGCGCGGATACGCACGCGCTTGGACGCGGGCTTCGCCTTGATGGTGATCTTCTCGCCGGTGAAGGGATTCGTGCCTTCACGGGCCTTGGTCGCCGGCTTCTTGACGACCCGCATCTTGCAGACGCCCGGGAGCGTGAACACGCCGGCGCCCTTCAGACTCTTCTTGATAACGCCGCCCAGTGATTCGAACACTGCCGCGACCTGCTTCTTCGGCAGGTCGGTCTGATCGGCGATGGTCGCGACGATCTGGGACTTGGTCGGCGCCGATGTCTTCTTCGCCATTGCTGTCTCCTGTGATGATCGGTTTTCTGAGGCTTCAACTGCCCCCGCTTCAACGCGAGGCGCACGATATCACGGAAAAACACGCTTCAGAAGAGGCCTGGATGAATTCCGCAGCGGATTTTCCGGTGTCTCCGCGATGCAGGATGCGGAGCGCCTTTCGGTGTCAACGACGTGTCTGCGGGGCCGTCTGCCCGACGTGCCGGCTTGCGGGCTTGTGCGGCGGGGCTGCCGCGGCACTCAGTATCGATTCAGGCGACTCGCGGATCCCCGTCAGACGTACACGCTTGTCGCGACTCGTGGTGCCCTGCTCGATCTGTACCTGCGACCGGGTCACACCGAGCAGTCCGGCGAGCCATCGCTGCAGATGGTCGTTGGCTCTGCCGTCTGTGGGTGGTGCGCAGATGCGCACCTTGAGGCGGTCAGCGACAATCCCGGCGACTTCATCGCGAGTGGCGCGCGGCTGCACGCGCAGTGCGAGCACCCAGTCGTCGCCCTCGCGTCTGAGCCACCCCGCGCTCACAGGATCAATGCAGCCAGCAGCGGCCATTCGCCGAGGAGAAGGATGCGGATCGCCTGCAGGCCCACGATGACGATGACCGGGGAGAAGTCGAATCCGCCCAGCGTCGGAAGAAGGCGCCGGGCCGGGCGCAGCAGCGGGTCCGCAATGGCCGCGAGCGGACCCTGTAGCGGGCTGTCCCCACCGGGCGCAACGAGCGAAAGCAGGGCGTAGACGAATATCACAAGGGAGCACAGGTCGATCACCGCCACGGTGCAGCCGAGCAGGGAGGCTCCGGCCAGAACGGGCGCGGTCGGAAGACCGAATCCGCGCACCCCTGCCATGAGCGCGACTCCGGCCGTCTCGAGGAGGACGATCGCGACCACCGATGCGACGTCGACCTTGCCGACGGGCGGAAGGACCTTCCGCAGCGGCATGATGAGCCAGTTGGTCATGCGAAGAACGCCCTGTGCCACCGGATTGCGGAAATTGGCGCGTGCGAGTTGCAGTCCGAGCCGCAGGATGAACAGTGCGACCAGCAGTGAGCCGAGGGTCCTGATCACGAACGAAAGTGCATCTGACACGGGAACTCCGTGATTGGCAAGGAAGGGCGGCGCGTCATGTTCCATATTGGCTGGCGAGTTCCGCCGAACGGATTCGGGCTGCGTGAACCGCTTTCGAGAAGGTCCTCGCGAGATCGGCATCACGCAGTACTGCGAGGGCCGCTTCGGTTGTGCCTCCCCGTGAAGTAACCTGTTCGCGCAGCGTCGCGGCCGAATCCTGCATGCGTCGGGCCATCAGGCTCGCGCCGTAGGCCGTTTCAGTCGCCAGAGTCCTCGCGGTCTCCGGGTCCAGTCCCTCGGCGATCGCAGCCGATTCGAGCAATTCGATGAGCAGAAAGAAGTATGCGGGGCCGCTGCCGGATACCGCGGTCACAGCGTCGATCTGGGATTCGTCGCGTACCCAGACCGTCGCGCCGACCGCCTGAAGAATCCCTTCGGCCCGGTCGCGCGCGCAGGAGGAGACGTCGGCGCCGGCGAAGAGGCCGGTCACTCCGGCCCCGAGGAGCGCGGGACGATTCGGCATCGAACGAACGACCGGCACGCTTCCGCCGAGCCAGTAACGAATGGCATCGGTTGGAATGCCGGCCGCCACGGATATGACCAGAGACGGTCGAGTGCGGGAATTCGCCATCAGGGTGGCGACAACGTCCCGCAACTGCTGCGGCTTCACGGCCAGGATCCAGGTGCTCCGATCCCTGGTGGCCACAGCGTTGTCCGCCTCGACGCGGACGCCCGGGAAGAGCCGGACGAGCTCGCTGCGCTGGTGCGAGTCCGGGTCTCCGACGCTGATTGCACCGGCGTGCCAGCCACGTTCCAGGAGGCCGCCGATCAGCGCTCTGGCCATATTGCCGCCACCGATGAAGGCCAATGTGCTCTCATCGCTCAATTCGTGTCCTCCGTGTGGCATCGCATTCTAGTGCCGGCGCACCGGCCATGCATGAGCCCGCGCGGTCAGCATCCGACCACGGCTTTCAGCTCGCAGTACTCGCGCAACCCGTGGATTCCCCATTCCCGACCATTGCCGGATCTCTTGAAACCACCGAACGGGCCCTCCATCGTGAGGTCCGCGCCGTTGATGTGAACGGCTCCTGCGCGGATTTCGCGGCTGATGTGCAGCGCGCGCGCCGGGTCCGAAGTCCAGACGTATGCAGCAAGGCCGTACGGGGTATCGTTCGCGATGCGGAGGGCGTCGGACTCGTCGTCGTAGGGAATGATGCACAGCACGGGCCCGAAGATTTCTTCCCGCGCGATTGTCATGTCGTTGTGCACGGACGTGAAGATCGTTGGACGGGCGTAATACCCGCGCAAGAGTCCATCGGGCCGCCCTAGCCCGCCGATGAGCAGCCGCGCCCCTTCGGCTATTCCCCTGGCGATGAACTGCTGAACCCGATCGAACTGAATCCTGGAGACGAGCGGCCCCATGCAGGTCGCGGGATCGCACGGATCACCTACAGACACCTCGGTGGCCGCAGTGCATGCCAACGTCTCGACTGCCTGCTGATACTGCCGGGGGACGAGAAGGCGGGTCGGAGCATTGCAGGACTGCCCGGAATTCTGGAATGCGTGACGTACAGAAGCGCGGATCGCTGGCGCGAGATCCGCGTCGCCGAGTATCAGGTTCGGCGACTTGCCGCCGAGTTCCTGGTGCACCCGCTTCACCGTAGGAGCGGCACTGCGCGCCACCTCCACGCCCGCGCGGGTCGAGCCGGTGAACGAGATCAGGTCGATGTCGGAATGGGCCGACAGGGTGGCTCCGGCGACGGGGCCGTCGCCGTACACCAGGTTGAACACACCTGGCGGGACTCCCGCCTCATGCATCACATCCGCCCAGAGCGCCGCGGACAGAGGTGCGTACTCGGACGGCTTGAGTACCATCGTGCAGCCGGCTGCGAGTGCCGGCACGACCTTGCAGGCGATCTGATTGATCGGCCAGTTCCATGGCGTGATCATTCCGCATACGCCTGCGGGCTCGAGGATCAGGCGTGTGCTTCCCTGCCGCTCCTCGAAGCGGAAGTCGCGGAGGATGCGGATCATGGTCTTGAGGTGGCCGACGCCTATGCCGGCTTGGGATCCGCGTGCAAGCGAAATCGGCGCGCCCATCTCGTCCCGGATCGCACAGGCAATCTCGTCGTATCGCTCCTGGTAAGCGGCGAGGGCCCGCTCCAGCAGCGCAATGCGATCAGTCGGGGTAGAGCGCGAATAATCCGGGAACGCCCGCCGCGCGGCTCCCACTGCCCGGCCCACGTCCTCTGCGGTACCCATGGCCATCACGCCGATCGGCTGCTCGGTGGCTGGATTCTCGATCTGGAAGTCGCCGCAGTGCCGCGCTGGAACCCAGCGTCCATCAAGATAGAAGCGACGCAGATCGTGTTTCACGGTCATGACCCCGGGTGCCTCAGAAAGTGTGTCCCGGCACGATAGTCGCGGCGGCGGGCCGCGTCCATGCGTGCGCGGCAACGAGGTTGCCGTCAGTCGCGTGCACCGAACAGCGCAGTTCCGATGCGGACGTGAGTCGCCCCTTCCTCGATGGCGATCTCGAAGTCGCCGCTCATGCCCATTGAGAGCACGTCGAGTCGGAGCCCTGCCCCGACCAGGTCGTCCCGGATCTGTCGCAGCTCACGGAACCAGCGTCTGGACGCACCGACATCCTGTGCTGCCGGAGGAATGCACGTCAGCCCCCGCAGGCGCAGTCGCTCGAGCCTGGTGACCCGCAGCGCCAGGTCCCGGACCTCATCCGGCCGAACCCCGGCCTTCCCCGGCTCGGCGCCGAGGTTCACCTGCACGCAGACATTCAACAGGGGGAGGTGAGGTGAGCGTTGTTCCGCCAGCCGCTCGGCAAGCTTCGCGCGGTCCACGGTGTGGATCCACGAATAACGGTTGGCCACGACCCGTGTCTTGTTGCTCTGCAGCGCCCCGATGAAATGCCAGACAACTCGACCGTCGTGGACCGCGTCCTGCTTCGCGACGCCCTCCTGTACGTAGTTCTCGCCGATGTCGACTAGGCCGAGACCGACAGCTGCGGCAACGGTTGCTGCACCATGGCCCTTGGTGACGGCGATGAGAGTGACATCCGTGGCCGCACGTCCGGCGCGACAGGCAGCCGATGAAATGCGAGCTCGAACGTCCGTCAGTGCCGCAGCCAGATTCTGCGGAGCAGTTAACATATTGGCCAAGGCATGGCTCCGCTATACTCATCACACACTGCGGCCGGATGCAATTCTCCGGCCGATCTGATTCTCAGACGTCCGGGATGATCAATGGCCGTCGACATCGCCCAGCTGCTCGCCTTCGCAGTCAAGAACAACGCGTCCGACCTGCATCTCTCTGCGGGTGTTCCGCCGATGATCCGCGTCGATGGTGACATGAAGCGGGTCAACATGCCTCCGCTGACGCACAAGGAAGTGCACAGCATGGTGTACGACATCATGAACGACAAGCAGCGCAAGGCGTACGAGGAGTTTTTCGAAACCGACTTTTCCTTCGAGATTCCCAATCTCGCCCGCTTCCGCGTCAACGCGTTCAATCAGAACCGGGGGGCAGGTGCGGTATTCCGCAACATCCCTTCCGTGATCCGGACGCTCGACGATCTCGCGGCGCCCAAGGTCTTCCGCGACCTCTGCATGTTGCCGCGTGGTCTGGTTCTGGTCACGGGGCCGACCGGATCGGGCAAGTCGACGACCCTCGCCGCGATGGTCGACTACGTCAACGTCAATCGACCGGACCACATCATCACGATCGAGGATCCGATTGAGTTCGTGCACGACTCCAAGCGCAGCCTTATCAATCAGCGCGAGGTGCACCGGGATACGCTTGGTTTCTCGGAGGCGCTGCGTTCGGCCCTGCGCGAGGACCCCGATGTGATCCTGGTCGGTGAGATGCGCGATCTCGAGACGATCCGCCTCGCGCTCACTGCGGCGGAGACCGGTCACCTCGTCTTCGGAACCCTGCACACCAGTTCCGCAGCCAAGACGATCGACCGCGTCGTCGATGTGTTCCCCGCTGCCGAGAAGGATATGGTGCGTGCCATGCTGTCCGAATCGCTTCGCGCGGTGATTTCGCAGGCGCTGCTCAAGCGCAACGGAGGCGGCCGCGTTGCCGCGCACGAGATCATGATAGGTACTCCGGCAATCCGGAACCTGATTCGGGAGAACAAGATCGCGCAGATGTATTCCGCCATTCAGACCGGTCAGGCGCAGGGCATGCAGACCCTGGACCAGTGCCTGCAGGAAATGGTCGCCAAGGGAATCGTGTCCAAGGAAGAGGCGCGATACCGCGCCCAGAACAAGGACTCCATCTGATCGCCGGAGTGCACCGCGATGGACCGTGAAAACGCGATCAAGTTGATGCAGGACCTGCTGCGGCGTATGGTCGACCGCAAGGGGTCCGACCTGTTCATCACTGCAAGCTTCCCGCCCGCCATCAAGATCGATGGCGAGATCAGGCCCCAGGCCGACAAGCCCTTGAGCGCTGAGCAGAGCGCCATCCTGGTGCGCGCGATCATGAACGATCGTCAGACCCGGGAGTTCGATGCCACCAAGGAAGCGAACTTCGCGATCGCGCCTCCCGGGATAGGCCGCTTCCGCGTCAGTGCCTTCATCCAGCAGGGACTCACAGGCTGCGTAATCCGCACCATCAATTCCAGGATTCCGACGATCGAGGAACTCGAGCTGCCGCCAGTGCTCAAGGACATCGTGATGTCCAAGCGCGGACTCGTGATCGTGGTCGGCGCCACCGGGTCCGGAAAATCGACCTCGCTGGCGGCCATGGTTGGATACCGCAACGAGAAGACACGAGGGCACATCGTCACCATCGAGGATCCTGTCGAGTACGTACACCCACATCGTGGCTGCGTCGTCACGCATCGCGAGGTGGGGGTTGATACCGATAGCTGGCACACGGCGCTGAAGAACACGCTGCGTCAGGCTCCGGACGTGATCCTCATCGGTGAGATCCGTGACCGCGACACCATGGAATACGGCATCCAGTTCGCCGAGACCGGTCACCTCGTGCTGGCGACACTGCACGCCAACAGTGCCAATCAGGCTCTGGACCGCATTATCAATTTCTTCCCGGAGGACAAGCGAGAACAGGTCCTCATGGACCTGTCGCTCAACATCCGCGCGATGATCTCGCAGCGCCTCGTGGTGCGGGAGAAGGTCGCCGGGCGCATCGCCGCCATGGAGATCATGATCAATTCGCCTTTGATTTCGGATCTCATCTTCAAGGGAGAGGTGGCGAAGATCAAGGAAGTGATGTCTAGATCCACCCGGCTCGGCATGAAGACCTTTGATCAGGCGCTTTTCGATCTGTACGAAAGTGGTCTCATCGCATACGAAGAGGCACTGCGGAACGCGGATTCAAAGAACGAGCTGCGTCTCAGGATCAAACTCGAGAGCAAGCGCGAGGACAAGGTGCAGGCCGAGGCCTCAAGCTCGCTGAGGATTGTCGATGAATCCAATGACGGCAGACTCTACTGATCCGGACGAGGCGCTGGTCCGCACCGAGGGTGGGCAGCAGCGGATCCGCGTCAAGGCGCTCTTGCGGCTGATGGCGCAGAAGCGGGCTTCCGATCTGTTCTTCACGTCGAACTCGCCGATCAAGATCAAGATCGAGGGGGTGATCCATCCCGTCAATCGTCAGGTCATTCCTGCTGAAGCGGTGCGTCAGATTGCCTTCGGGTTGATGACAGCCGAACAGCTGGAGTATTTCAGCCGAGAGCTGGAGATCGACTTTGCGATATCGGAACCCGGAGTCGGGCGGTTTCGCGCCAATGTGTTCTATCAGCGTGGATATCCCGCGATCGTCCTGCGCTACATCAGCTCGGAGGTGCCGTCGTTCGCGAGCCTGGGGGTCCCGGAGTCCCTGATCGATCTCGCGATGGCCAAGCGTGGACTGCTGCTGATGGTCGGTGCGGCTGGGTCGGGCAAGTCGACGACTCTCGCGGCGATGATCAACCATCGCAACGAGAATGCGTCCGATCACATCCTTACCATCGAGGATCCGATCGAGTTCCTGCACACGAACAAGAAATCGATCGTGAACCAGCGCGAGGTGGGTCTGGACACTCGTTCTTACTCGAGGGCCTTGCGCAGTGCGATGCGCGCTGCTCCGGACGTGATCCTGATCGGAGAAATCCGGGATCGAGAGACCATGGACGCGGCCATCGGACTTGCTGGGACTGGTCATCTGTGCATCGCCACGCTTCATGCCAACAACGCTGCGGAGACGCTGGATCGCATCATCAACATGTTCCCTCGGGATCAGCACGACCAGGTATTCCTGGACCTGTCCCAGTATCTGCGGGGAATCGTGTCGCAACGTCTCGTGCGGGCGCGAAACGCACGGCGTGTTCCGGCCGTTGAGGTGCTGATCAATACGCCGCACGTGCAGGAGCTCATCAAGAAGGGCGACGTGATCGGCGTCAAGGAGGCCATGCGCCAGTCCAGCGAGCGCGGCATCCAGAATTTCGATAACGCACTCCTGACGCTGTTCCGTCAGGGCATGATCGATCTCGAAGAGGCTCTGCGGAACGCGGATTCCCGGACCAACCTGGAGGCGCGCATCAACTTCGGATGAAGTGTCAGGCGGTACGCGGAAAGACGGTTTCGGCCGGAAACACGGGGCCGTCGACACACACACGCTTCATGGCCGGCCCCTCGGTTGTGCTGACCTGAACGGCGCAGCCCGCACATCCCCCGACGCCGCATGCCATGTATTCCTCCAGAGACACCTGACAAGGTATGCCGAAACGGTGTGCCAGCTCCGCGCACGCGCGCAGCATGGGTGTCGGCCCGCAGGCATGTATGGCGACCTCGCGCATGGCGCTGGCGTCGAGGTTCCCCAGCCACTCGGCGGCGAGTTCCGTGACGTACCCGGAGTAGCAGCCAGGAAATCCCGCAAGGCTCGCAAGCCTGCTCGGAACACCGAGCGATTCCAGCAGCGGCATCGAGGCGATGACACCGGGCGGTACGCCTGGCACGAGGAATCCCGACGGCCGCGGGTGGAACGGGAACGGAATTTCCGAACCCATCAAGACCAGCGGCTGCCAGCCGACATGCCGGTCCTCGGTCAGTGACTCGGCGAGGAAGATCATTGGCGGAATTCCGACGCCACCTCCGATCAGGAGACATCTGGGCCGCGCTGGGTCCGCGGCAAATCCTCGACCAATGGGGCCGAGGCAGGAGATGACATCACCAGGGCGGCGGGTCGCGAGGGCGGCGAGGCCGTGACCGACAATCTTGTAGAGGATGTCGATCGTTCCCTCCTCCGCGGAGGCGCGCATGATCGACAGTGGTCTGCGCATCGGGATTCCGGTCCCGCAGGTCACGTGCACGAACGAACCAGGCATGGCCATGGAGGCGCAGCGCGGCGCACTCAGGCGCAGAACGTGCTGACCGCCGGCCCAGGCTTCCTGAGATACGACCACGGCGTCCTCGAGCGGAATCGTGCCGCGGTGGGGCGACGGGTTCATGAAATGCGCTTCCGGCGATCCGCCGCGACGCGGGACAGAACCGCCATGCGTACCGCGACACCGTTGGTGACCTGCTGTCGGATCACCGACTGCGGTCCGTCCGCGACGTCCGATGCGATTTCGACCCCGCGATTCATCGGTCCCGGGTGCATCACTATCGCCTCCGGGCGGGCACGGCGCAGCCGCTCCCGAGTCAGGCCCCACTGGTCGAAATATGTCTGCGGGTCGGGAAGATGCGCATCGGTCATCCGTTCACGCTGGATCCTCAACATCATCACGACGTCGGCATGGTCTATGCCCCGGTCCAGGGACTCGACACGCCGTGCTCCCGTGAAGTCTCCATCATCGGGCATCAGTTCCGGGGGGGCAACGAGCCGCAACTCGCCGACGCCGAGCGCCACGAGCGTCTGGGCCGTCGACCTCGCGACACGCGAATGACGTATGTCTCCCACGATCGCAACGACGAGGTCGCGGAATCCTCCCTTGAACTGGCGGATGGTGAGCGCATCGAGCAGACCCTGAGTGGGATGCGAAACGTGAGCCTCGCCAGCCGACAGGACGCTGACATGGCCGCGGACGTTCTCCGCCACGAACTGCGGCACGCCGGCCTGGGCGTCGCGGATGACGAACACGTCGACCTGCATCGCTTCGAGCGTATGCACTGTGTCGAGTATCGTCTCGCCCTTTGCGCGGGAAGACAGCATCAGATCGAGATTGATCACGTCCGCTCCCAGTCTCTTGCCGGCGACCTCGAACGATGCCCTGGTGCGTGTCGAGGGTTCCGAGAAGATGTTCGCGATCGTCACCCCCTCGAGTTCACGGAGATGCGGAGCGGGCTCGCCCGGCCTGCGGAGATAATGTTCGGCGCGATCCAGGATCTCGCGTACGAGATCGGGAGGCAGGCTGTCGATGGAGACGAGGTGTTGCAGTCCGCCTCGTGAATCAAGCTGGGAAAAACTGGTCAACCACGGACTCCGGGTCGCAGTGAGGGTTGACTGCCGGTCAGCCGTGGCCCGTGCCCGGTCGCCGCAGCCATTGCATCAGAATAAGCGTGGCGGCCATCTGGTCGACGTCTCCCTTGTGCAACCGCCGCGTGCGGACACCGCTGGCACGTTCAATCCGCAGCGATTCCTCCGCCGCGCGGGACGACAGCCTCTCGTCCACCAGTTGCACTTCTCCGCCGACGCGCTCCCGGAGTTCGGTCGCGAATGCTCGCGACCTCGGTCCGAGCGGACCTTCACTGCCATCCATATTATAAGGAATACCGACCAGGCACAGCGCGGGAAGATACTCACCGAAGATGCGGCTGATCTGCGTCCAGTCCGGAACTCCATTCCGGGCGGCGAGGGTGGTCAGTGGTCGCGCTGTGGTAGTCAGGGTGTTGCCTATCGCGACACCGATGCGCCGGAGTCCGAAATCGAAAGCCAGGACGGTTACAGAGCCCGACGCGCTCATGCACGGCCCGAGAACGGGCTGACCCGGCTCATGTCGACACCGAGGACCCTTGCGGCCGCGTGCCATCGGGACTCGAATGGCACGTCGAACACGATGACCTGGTCACACGGGGCGGTCAACCAGGCGTTCTGGCACAGTTCGGCCTCGAGCTGCCCCGCATCCCAGCCCGCGTAGCCGAGGGCAAGGATCATTCGTTCCGGTCCCTCGCCCCGCGAAATTGCCTGGAGGATATCTCGCGATGTCGTGATGACGAGGTCGTCACTGACCTCAATGGAGGATTCCCAGGATCGGGCAACGGGGCCGTGGATCACGAATCCACGGTCCGGCTGAACCGGGCCACCGCGCAGCACGGGGAGGTTCCGCAATGCGGGATGGGCTGCTTCCATCGACAACTGTTCGAAAACTTCGCCCATGCGCATCGGCATCGGCTTGTTGATGACGATGCCGAGCGAACCATGCTCCGAGTGCTCGCAGATCAAGGTGACAGTCTGCGAGAAATTCGGGTCGGCCAGCGACGGCATGGCGATCAGCAACTGACCGTTCAGATAGTTCGCATCAGCCATGCGGACATAGTATCCGGTCCGGTCGACGACCGGACAAGCTGATTTCAGTCGGTATCCGGCATCGAACTCACGAGGGATCCGGCAGATGCCCCGCCGATGAACTGCCATTCATACGCGAAACGCAGGGTATCGTGTCCGGCGGCCAGGGACGCCGGAAAAGGGTCGAAGGGCGACGCCATTTTGAGCACCCCGATCGCCGCCTGGTCGAGCTCCGCGTGACCGCTCGAGCGTCGTATCCACACCTCAGCAAGCCGGCCGTCCGATCGCAGTACGACTTCCAGCACCGGACTGCCGCTCATGTGCTGGCGACGAGCCTCGTTAGGGAAATGCAGAGTACCGATTCGTTCGACCTTCCGGCGCCACGAATCGAGATATACCGCGACGGTCGAGGCTCGTGTGCTTGGTGTAACCAGCAGCTCACGCGCCCGGGGGCCCTTGAGCCGGAGATCATGGTCCGTACGTGCCGAAGGCAATGGTGTCGTGGTACCGACCACGGATTCTCTGCTGCGGAGGGTTGCTCCGGTCTCCATGGCGTCGGCCATGAACACGAGATCTCCCCGCTGTGTATCGGCGGTGAGCACGGCTGATTCGCCGCCCGCCGGACCAGCCGGTGTCCGGCGGGCCGCGGTACCTTCTGATTCACCTGCGAGCTCGGCCGGGGCATCTCCCGGGGTCGGCGTCCGCGACATGTCGGGCTTGCTCATGTTGCCCGCGCCCTGCTGTGTACGCTGGGAAAGGTACTGGGCCTCGTCGTTGGTCCGGGATTCGGGGATCTCGTCGGAAACGAGCATGATGTCGAGCGACGGCACCCGCCCGGCATCGGGAGGCGCCGCCACCTGGAACGTCACGCCGAGCACCACGATCAGATGAAGCAAGGCAGTCAGGAACGCGGTCGTCAGGAGGCGATCACTGACGCTCGTTTCCGGCGGCAGAATGTCAGAGGAAGACATCAGTCGAGAATTATTACGGTCGGCGGGCCGAGGCTCGGGCCGCGGCGAGGCGCGCGAGAACGGCATCGATTACCAGACCGCCGATGTCGATACCGAACTGTCGATCGAGCTCCCGGATTCCCGTGGGGCTGGTGACGTTGATCTCGGTCACATATCCCCCGATCACATCGAGTCCCACGAACAGCATGCCACGTTCACGCAGCGCCGGACCGATCTCGCTCGCCAGCCAGCGGTCTCGTTCGTTCAGTTCCCGACCCACACCCTGCGCGCCGGCCGCGAGATTTCCGCGATTGTCGTCGGGTGATGGAATCCGGGCCAGCGCGTACTGCACCGGAACCCCGTCGACGAGCAGTATGCGGGAGTCCCCCGTGGATGTGATGTCAGGAATGTAGCGTTGCACGATCGCGTATCGGGTACCGTAGTCGGTCAGAGTCTCGTAGACGACATTCGCGTTCTTGTCACCGCGTTCCAGCACGAATATCGACCGTCCCCCCATGCCGTACAACGGCTTGCAGACTATGCGTCCGTGCTCGGCGAGGAACGCCGCCATGTCCCCCATGTCGCGGGTGACGAGTGTCGCCGCACAGCACTGCGGAAACCATGCGGTGTATACCTTTTCGTTCATGTCCCGCAGCCCCTGCGGGCGGTTGACGATCAGGCATCCCTCCGATTCGGCCCGCTCCAGCAGGTACGTGGTGTAGATGTACTCGGTGTCGAACGGCGGGTCCTTCCGCATCAGCACGGCATCCACACTGGCGAGAGGGGCTCTGAGCGGGGCGCCCAGCGTGAACCACGACGATGCATCGTCCCTGACAGTCACGGGAAACAGCGTAGCCATGGCGACGCCGTCCCGGCACCAAAGATGCCGCTGCTCGAAGCAGAAGACCTCGATGCCACGACCCTGGGCCGCGAGCATCATGGCGAGCGTCGAGTCCTTCCTGGGCTTGATCGAGGCGATCGGGTCCATCAGAACGGCGAGTCTGGGCCGGTCCGCCATGCCAGTTTCTCCTGAGCCCGGTTGAGCCTGAGCCGAATTGTGTGACGCGTGTCGGCCCTGTGCCGGGGGGCGAACATAGTACACCTGCGCCGGCCGCGTCCCCGTCGCCGGCGGCCGCGCGGTACCGCGTGGAGTCGCTGATCTGCGAAGTGGCGGCGTAGCGAGTCTGCGGCTGATATGTTAAAACGCCATGGCTCCGGTAACTTGATGTTCTAGTGGCTCTCCCAGGGCTCTCGATACCCCCGAGCTGGCGCCTGGGCCGGAGGAAACCGATGGAAAATGCGGCAGCGATGAGTTCCGGTGCCCGCCTTCAGGGACTGAAGGTGCTGGTCATCGATGACAGCAAGACAATTCGCCGTACGGCGGAGACACTGCTGGCCAAGGAAGGGTGTGAGGTCTATACGGCGGTCGACGGATTCGATGCGCTGTCGAAGATCGCGGATCACCAGCCCGACGTCGTGTTCGTGGACATCATGATGCCGCGGCTCGATGGTTATCAGACCTGCTCGCTGATCAAGCACAACAAGGTTTTCAAGTCGATTCCGGTCATCATGCTGTCCTCGAAGGATGGGCTCTTCGACCGCGCTCGCGGCCGGATCGTCGGCTCGGAGCACTATCTCACCAAGCCGTTCACGCGCGATGAACTCCTGTCGGCAATAGAACAGCACGTGAGCCGGTGACGCTGGAGAACACCGAATGGCGCTCATTCTGATCGTGGACGATTCACCCACCGAGGTCTACCAGATGCAGCGAGCCCTGGAACGACACGGCTTCCAGACTGCGGTCGCAAATGATGGCGCCGAGGGTATTCGGCTGGCGCACGAAATGCATCCCGACCTGATACTCATGGATATCGTCATGCCGGGTGTCGACGGCTTCCGGGCCACACGGACACTGACCAACGATCCGGACACGCGTGCAATTCCGGTCATCATGGTTTCGTCGAAGAGTCAGGAGACCGACAGGATCTGGGGCATGCGTCAGGGCGCTGTCGATTATCTGGTCAAGCCGGTGTCCGCGACGACGTTGCTGGAAAAGACCCAGGCAGCACTGGCCGGTTGAGTCGATGCAGATAGCCGCGTTCCGCCAGCTTCGAGACCGGCCGTTCGAGCTGTTGATCGAGCTCGAGCGGCGGGCGCGTGCTGCCGCTGCGGGCCAGCGCGAGGGAGCCACCGGTCAGGAGTGGATCGGTGTGGCATTCCGGATGGCGGGCGAGACCTTCCTGGTGGCCCGCGACGAGACCCGCGAGGTCATCGGGCTTCCGGCTCCGATCACCCGTGTCCCGGGCGCGCGGCCATGGATCTGCGGCCTCGCAAATCTCAGGGGTCAGCTGCTGCCGATCATCGATCTCAAGCAGTATCTCGGCAGTGGCGAAACCGTTCCGTCACGGAATACGCGCGTCCTCGTGGTGAATCATCGCGAGATTCCCGCGGGGCTGGTCGTCGACGAGGTGATCGGTTTCCGCCGGTTCGGGGATCAGGAGTTCCGCGAGGATGCGCCTCCGACCCTCGTGCGCTGCGATCGATACCTGGCCGGGGCGTTCCGGCGTGGAACAGAAGCATGGCCGGTCATGAGTCTCAGGACGCTGGTCGAGAGCACTGCATTCCTGCAGGCCGCAAACTGAACGGCGCCCATCGCGTGAAGGGCGTGTTTTCGTGACCGCTCGGAAGAGCAGGGCGGCACGACACGCCGGAGGTCGAATCCGATGACTTCGATCGACAGACAGAAGGCCATTCAGTGGCTGCCGGGTCTCCTTGGCGGGGGCCTGGCGCTGCTGCTCCTCGCGGCCGTCCTTCTGGTGCTGGCAGCGCGCCATCAGCAGCTCGATCGGCAGTACCAGCGACACGTTGCCGAGTTGACGGTGATCGCTGCGAGCCTTCCCGCTCAGGCGACGGCGGCCGGTCGTGGCGACGAGACAGCGTTCGAGCGGCTGGGTGCCGCGCGCAATCGGCTCCAGTCCGTTCTTGCCGAGGTCGAGGCTGGTCGCAGTTCGTTTGCTGCGCTTTCATCACCGAGCGCGCGCCAGCTGGGCGATGATCCGGCCTGGCGGAACCTTGCGGATCAGGCTGGCGCCGTTCTCGGCGGCCGGCAGGCTGCTGCGGAGCTGAAGACCTGGTCCCGGGAGGCCCGGGGGCAGTTGCCGCGGCTGCTCGGCGGTGCGGCAGAGGCAGTTGCGGCACCGGGTGGTGCCGCATCGCTGCGTGCGTTGCCGCGCTTCGAGCTGGCTGCGGAGAGGCTGAGCGCGGATCTCCAGGCGCTGGCGTCTGGCAACGGTGACATCGCGACTGCCGCCGGTCGGATCGCCGAGAACGCGGAGTTCCTGGATACATTCCTGAAAGGCCTTGCTGGGGAAGAGACTGTTGCCGGTGTACCGCGGCTTACGAGTGAGGCGCTGGCGCGCATCGCTGCGGTCCGTACGGTCTATCAGGCAGTCGCCGAACAGATTCGTGGTGTCCTCGGGCGCGCGGACCGGATGGCATCGGCGCAGCGCGCCGGGCAGCAACTCGCACGCAGTGGTGATCAGGTCTATACGAGACTGACCCAGCTGGCTGCCGCGCCCGCGCCGTCCGGCCTGCTTGCGACGCCGTGGCCGGCTCTGGCGGTAGTGGGGCTCGCCATCATCCTGCTCGGTGCAGCGCTCTATGTCTGGCTGTCCGCCGCCGGACTGCGTCGAGCCGCCGAGCTGCAGTCACGCCAGAACCAGCGGAACCAGGAGGCCATTCTTCGGCTGCTGGATGAGATGTCGAGCCTTGCAGATGGCGATCTTACTGTTCAGGCGACCGTGACCGACGATATCACCGGAGCCATCGCGGATTCGATCAACTATGCGATCGAGGCCCTTCGCGATCTGGTCGCCACGATCAATGACACTGCGTTGCAGCTCGACCAGGCGATGCGGCAGACCCAGGCAGCGGCGGGTCATCTGGCGAAGGCGAGCGGCGCCCAGTCGAAGCAGGTTGCCGCCGCGACGGATGCCGTCGCGGGCATGGCGGCACAGATCGAGGAGGTCTCCGGCAACTCGGAACGTGCGGCTGATGTGGCGCGGCATTCGGTTGGCGTCGCACACAAGGGTGGCGATGCGGTACGCCGGACCATCGACGGCATGAATGCGATCCGCGAGACGATCCAGGAGACTTCAAAGCGCATCAAGCGGCTCGGCGAGAGCTCCCAGGAGATCGGGAACATCGTCGAGCTCATCAATGACATCGCCGAACAGACAAACATCCTGGCGCTGAACGCCTCGATCCAGGCGTCGATGGCCGGCGAGGCAGGTCGCGGTTTCGCGGTGGTCGCCGACGAGGTGCAGAGACTCGCCGAGCGTGCCGGCAATGCAACACGGCAGATCGAAGTGCTGGTACGCACCATCCAGACAGACACGAACGAGGCCGTCGTGTCAATGGAGCGGACCACGACCGACGTCGTTGGGGGCGCGCTCCTGGCGGAGAACGCGGGGGCCGCGCTGGGTGAGATCGAGCAGGTCTCCAACCAGATCGCCTCGCTCGTCCAGAACATTTCGGGCAGTTCCCGCCAGCAGTCCGCATCGGCGAGCCAGATATCCCGAACCATGCAGGTGCTGAGGGAAATCTCTCAGCAGACCGCAGACAACACCAATGCGACGTCCTCGGCGATAGGCAGGCTGGCCGAGATGTCCGCGCAACTCCGCAAGTCGGTCAGTGGCTTCCGATTGCCGCAGGAGGCCGGTGATCTGCGGCGCGGGCCCGCGACAGCGACGAGTCGGATGACGGCGGCCCCGTCTCGCCGTGCAGGTGGAGCAGGCGGCTGAGGTGGGGAGCCCGATGACCGATCTCGCCGTCCAGACCCTGCATCTCGTCGCCCGGGAGCTTGCGGCAACTCTCAACGAGACACGCCTCGCTCTCGAGGCGTTCGAGGAGAATCCACAGGACAGCGAGCCACTGCTCCGCGTTGCTGATCTGTTGCATCAAGCGAGAGGAGTGCTGCGGGTCGTCGAAGTGTACGGTGCGGCGTTGCTGGCGGAAGAGATGGAATTCGCTGCACGTTTTCTCGCAACTGCACCACCGGAGAAGCAGCGTCGTCTCGAGGGTGTGGACGCGCTGATGCGCGCTGCAGTGCAGCTGCCGAACTATCTCGAGCGCGTGCTCGCGGGTGGGCGCGACCTGGCACTCGTGCTGCTGCCGCTCCTGAACGACCTGCGGGCGGTTCGTGGCAGTGCGCTTCTTTCGGAGGGCACGCTGCTGCTGCTGAACCTGACGTCCGATCGGCAACCGAAAGGCCAGCCACATGACGATTCAGGGGTGCCGCAGTCGCTGGTGCAGGCGGTGCGGAGACTGCGCCCGCGTTACCAGGTTGCTCTCCTCGGCTGGATCCGGGACGAGTATGCCCGGGAGCACTTGTCGGCTCTCGCGGATGTTGCAGAAAAGCTTGAGCGGCTGGCGGCCACCCGTGAAGTGTTCCAGTTGTGGTGGGTGGTGGGTGCCGTGATCGAGGCGCTCCGCGACGGCGGTCTGGAGGCCGGTGCCACGACGAAGCGGCTGCTCGGTCAGGCAGACCGCGAGATGCGACGACTCTTCGAGCAGGGCGAGACCAGATACGCTGACAACCCGCCGATCGAGCTTCTCAACAATCTGCTCTATTACGTGGCTCGGACGACATCCAACGGGCCAAGAGTCACGTCGGTCCGGAAGTCCTTCAGGCTTGCTGAACTGCTGCCGGTCGACGATTCCGTCGAGCAGGAACGTGAGTCCCTGTCTGCACCGTCGGTCAATCTGATGAAGACCGTCGCGGCCGCGATCAAGGAAGATCTCGGTCGAGTGAAGGACGCGCTCGATATCTTCACTCGCAAGGGGGGGCAGCCGGGTGAGTTGACAGGTCAGGTCGATCTGCTGAAGAAGATTGGCGATACGCTGGCCGTGCTGGGGCTCGGTTCCCTTCGCGAACGGGTGCAGGGACAGATCGAGCGACTGGGCGCCATTGCGCACGGTAGTTCGCCGCCGGACCACAACCTGCTCGTCGATACGGCGGCGGTGCTGATCGGTGTGGAAGACGCGCTGGATGACGGTCTCGTGCAATTGATCATGCCGCCAGGGGCTCCGGCCGCCATCGAGCCGCAGGATCCGGAGTTCCGGCAGGTCGCCGAGGCAGTCCTGAGGGAGTGCATCGTCAATCTGGCACGAATCAAGGAGACCGTGACGAGCGCGCTCGCAACTCCCGCGGAATCTTCCGTTCTGGACCAGGTGCAACCCCTCGCCCGCGGAATCACTGCGGGATTGCTCATGCTGGGTAAGGCGCGGGCCGTCGATATCATGTCCCGCATCGGTCGTCACGTAGTGGATCTGTCGAAGTCGGGTATCGGGTGTCGCGGCAACCGCATCGACCGTCTCGCCGACGCGATCGTCAGCATCGAGTACTACATGGAAACGCTGCAGGCTGGGCGCAGCGACCCATGGTACATGCTCGACAACGCGGAGCGCTGCCTCCAGGCGCTCGAGACCAGGGAAGACACGATTTCTCCCGCAGTCGTTCCCGGTGCGCAGCCGGAGCGCACTCTCGTCGTCGAGCGGCGAGAGCCTGCGGAAAATGCACCTTCCACCCCGGACGAGGCCGCGTTCGTCAAGACCGTACCGCAGCTCATACGGCTCCACCCGGGAGTGCCGCCAGCACCGGCTGTGGGCGCGCCCGCTGCGACGGTGCCGCCGGGGCCGCCCGTGGAACGCGTCGCGGTCGCCGACGAGTTCGTCGTTCTGTTCATCGAGGAAGCGCGCGAGGAAGTCGCCACCATTGAACGCCTGTTCCCGTTGTGGGCCGAGAACGCTTCCGACGAGGAGTCACTGAAACGCATCCGAAGGTCGTTCCACACGCTCAAGGGCAGTGGCCGCATGGTCGGGGCGCATCAGGTCGGCGAATTTTCGTGGGTCATCGAGAATCTCCTGAACAGGATCATCGACGGCACGCTTCCTCGCTCGCCTGGCATGCTCGCGTTGCTTCGCGAGTGTGTCGCTGCCGTTCCTCGGCTCATTGATGCACTCGAGGCGGGACGTCCGGCGCTGGTCGACGCAGAGGGTCTCGAGGCCCGTGCTCGTGCATACGCTGAAGGCCGTGAGCCGGAGATCGGAGTCGCACAACCTGTCGCGCCGGAAGATCGCGCTGCTCCCGGGACCGAGATCCCTCGGCACGATCGAACTCTGGTCCTCACAGGTCTCGATGAGTCCGCTGTGCGCCGGATGCTGGATCAGGTACCACCGGCTCCTGCGGAGGGTGTGACGCCGCCAGATGGCATTGCGGTCACTTCATCCAGCGAGGCATCGGGAGTTGCGCTTCTCCTCGAACCGACCCTCGTCGCTCCCCGCGACGGAGAACTCGCACCCGACGTCGCAGAGGAGAAGGTCATCGAGCCCGACCATGCTCCCCTGCAGATGGATCCGGCGCTGCACGAGATCTACGCCAAGGAAGTCGAGGGCTATCTGCAGGCGATCAGGTCTTACATCGACCGTGCCAGGATGAGCCCGCCTCCCTATCAGGTGACGGAGGCGTTGTACCGGGCCTGCCACACGCTGTCCGGTGCATCCAAGACCGCGGATGCGCGGCACTGCGTCCGTCTTGCTGAACCGCTGCATCGGTGGCTGCGGCGTCTGCACGATCATCAGCGAGGACTCGATGCTCACGGCCTCGCCGTTCTGGAGGACGCAGTCGCGACATTCGGCGACGTCGTGCGCAATATCAACGAGGACACCGGATTCTTTGTCGGACTGAAGGAATTCGCCCGCCACGTCGAGTCGCTCGATGGTGCTCTGGAGCGCGAACTGGCGCTTGAGGCAGCGACTGCGGCGGCGCCTGCTGCGTTGTCGTCCGACTCTTCGGTGGATGGATCGCCGGAGCCGGTACTGACCGATGGTGACGGTAGCGCCGGGCCTGCGTCCATCGGGGATGGGGGCGTCCCCGAGGCTGCATTCGGTGTCGAACGGCCGCCGCAGGCTGCTGAGGGATGGCTGGGAGCCACGAATGCAGTAGAAATGACCGAGCTTCCGGCGATGGAGCCGGGTGCCGGACTGATGCTGTCGACAGAATCGGATTCGACGGATCGGGTTCCGGATGTCTGTGGCGATGATGCCCATGGCGCGGAGGAGGCGACGGGAGCAGGTGTTGCGCCGTGTGTAGAGCCCGTCACCTCTGTCGTCGAGCAGGTGTCCGGTCAGGCCGACAGCGACATGGATCGCGTTGAGCAGACTCCCGCCTTGGCCGGTCGGCCGGGGGACGACGCCGACGAGTTCGATCCGGATATTGCGGCGATATTCTGCGAGGAGGCTACCGAGTTACTCGAAGCTGGAGATTCCGCCCTGGGAGCCTTGCGTGTCGATCGATCCAGTGAAGACCGCTTGACTGAACTCAGGAGGGTATTGCACACGCTGAAGGGAGGGGCACGCATGGCCGGAATCCGGGCCATGGGGAATCTCAGCCACGAACTCGAGTCTTTGCTGACCCTCGCCGGCGGCGGTCAGGCTCGTCTGGACGAACCCTTCTTCGGGCTGTTGCAGGAGAGTCTCGACGAGCTCAGCAGGATGCGCGACCTGGTAAGTTCCGGTCGCCGACCAACGCCGGCCCATGAGCTCGCGGCGCGTATCCATCGTGTCGCGCGTGGGGAGATTCAGGAAGCGCCTTCCGAGGCGACCGCTGAACTTCAGTCTGTGGTCGAACAGCCCGCGGCATTCGTATCTGACGTTGCAGCAGTCGCGGCGGATTCATTCGATGGTTTCGACGAGGTGTCTGCGGGGCCAGTGTCGAACACGGAGCTGGTCGTCTCGGGCGCGGTGGAGACTCCCGTGTCCCCGCCGCACGAAGACCTTCCGGTGGACACCGCTGCTGGTCCGACAATTCCTGCCGCTCCGGTGGCGGCGCAGGCGCAGGGTCTGCCGGGACGGGAGGCCCCTGCGGAGCGCGCCGAAATGGCTCGTGTCGATGCAGATCTCCTCGACTCATTGTTGAACAACGCAGGCGAGGTCAGCATCTTCCGATCGCGTCTCGAACAGCAGCTGACTTCGGTCGAGTTCAACCTTGGTGAGCTGAGCCGTGTCGTCCAGCGGTTCAAGGACCAGCTGCGCAAGCTGGAGATCGAGGTCGAAGGGCAGATTCTTCATCGTCACGTCGATGCGCGGCCGCACCGGCCGGACTTTGACCCGCTCGAATTCGATCGCTATTCAAGTATCCAGCAGTATGCGCGCGCGCTTGCCGAAACTGCCGCGGACGTGGGCAGCGTTCAGCAGCTCATCGAAAACCTCACACGGGACGCCCAGGGGCTCCTGACCCAGCAGGGGCGTGTGGTGACGGAGCTGCAGACCGGCCTGATGCGAACCCGTATGGTGCCGTTCCAGCGGCATGTGCAGCGGCTGACGCGCATCGTCCGTCAGACTGCTGCCGACAGCGACAAGAAGGCGGAGCTTGTCGTGAACGGCGCAGCAGGCGAACTCGATCGGCAAGTGCTGGAGCGCATGCTGCCGCCGCTGGAGCATCTTCTGCGCAACGCGATAGTGCACGGTATCGAGCTTCCGGCAGGCCGGCGCGCCTGCGGTAAGCCCGAGACCGGCAGGATCTCGATTGCGCTCCACCGCGAGGGTGCAGAAGTTCTCATCGATGTGGAGGACGATGGGTCGGGCATCAATTTGCGTGCGGTCCGGGAGAAGGCGATCGGCCTCGGAATGATCTCACCGCGACAGGACCTGTCGGACGACGAGGCTCTGCAGTTGATCCTGGAGCCCGGGTTTTCGACTGCGAGTCTCGTGACTCAGGCGGCTGGTCGCGGTGTCGGCATGGACGTCGTGGCGACCGAGGTCAAGAAGCTGGGCGGCATGCTGGTCATCCATACGAAGCCAGGCGTCGGTACGCGCTTCACCGTTCGTCTGCCGTTCACGCTGGCCATCTCGCAGGCTCTGATCGTGCGGGTCGGTGACGAGATCTATGCGCTCCCGCTGCAGACCGTCGAGGGGGTCGTCCGGACACCCAAATCAGAGGTCCAGCGTCGTCTGGCAGATGACACATCCCCGCTGGAGTATGGTGGGCAGAAATATCGATTCCAGTCCCTTGGTTCATTCGTTGGCGGCAGCCCGCTGGCGTTACCGGAGCAGGACGTCGCCATGCCGGTGATCCTCATCCGTGCCGGCGAACATTCGGCAGCGGTCGTTGCAGATGAGCTGCTGGGCAGCCGGGAGATCGTGGTCAAGTCGGTTGGTCCTCAGATCGCGGGAATCCGGGGCATTTCAGGCGCAACCGTGCTCGGAGACGGTCGAATCTGCATCATTCTCGACATGGGCGCCCTCGTGCGTTCTGAGTGGCGGGCGCGCTCGCCAGTAGACCAGCGGTCCCGCGAACATGCCGATCAGCGCGTCTTCGCACTGGTAGTCGATGACTCGATCACGGTGCGTCGCGTCACCCAGCGACTGCTCGAGCGCAACGGCATGCGTGTGATGACGGCTCGGGACGGTCTCGATGCAGTTGCCCTGTTGCAGGAGCACGTTCCCGACATCATCCTCCTCGATATCGAGATGCCGAGGATGGACGGTTACGAAGTGGCGTCTCACGTCCGGAACGATCCTCGTCTGCATGATGTGCCGATTGTCATGATCACCTCGCGTGTAGGCGAAAAGCACCGGGCACGGGCGATCGAACTCGGCGTCGATGACTATCTCGGTAAGCCCTACCAGGAGTCGCAGCTACTCGAAGCGATGCAGCCCCTGATTCGCCGGCGGCGGGAGGCGGTGTCGTGAGTCCCGTGGCCCAGGTCGATGAACTCTATGGTCTGCTGGTTCCGCTCGCCGACGATCGGCTGCTCGTGCCACGGGCTTGCGTGGCAGAGGTCACTGGCTTCCAGCAGCCGCAGGAGATGCCAGGAGCGCCGCCCTGGTATCTCGGGGTCGTGCCGTGGAATGGCCGTTCGATCCCCGTGATTTCCTTCGAAGGTGTCGCAGGGGGGCGCATTCCGATCATCGGTGGCCGAGCGCGCATCGTGGTGTTCGTCTGCCTCGGAAACCGTCTGCCGGCCGGCCATTTCGGCATTATCACCCAAGGGTTCCCGCAGCTCGTTCGGGTCAATGCCGATGTCGTCCAGCTGGAGCCAGCGCGTCCGGGCAGCGACCGTGCACCCGTACTGTGCCGGGTGAGGATGGTCAACGAGACCCCCGTAATCCCGGATCTCGACCGTCTGGAGGAACTGATCTCCGACGAGACGACTGTGACAGCCTGAGGCGCGGCTCCGCTTCAGACCAGCGAGAGTGATGGCAGGAGGCGGGCGACCGCGGTTGGCTCGAGACGCCGCAGTGCGTGAGGGAGCGAGCGAACCAGCCCGAGCTGCTTCAATCGCGCGAACGGCACCGGATGCTCGAGGCGACCCAGCATCCTCAGGGTGAGTACGGTGGCACCGCCATCGCCGAGCAGCCCGGGTATCTCGCGGGATTCCATCGTGCCGTGCCGGCAGTTTGCGATCATCAGTTCCGTCGCGTTGTCGCACCGGATGACCTGCTCGACCACCAGAACTGCCGTCACTGCACGTGACGCCGCAAGCGAATCCGCTCGTCCATGCATCGCGAATACCACGTCACCGTGACCCGGCTCCCGCGCCTGGCGCGGGATGGTGATCTGTCGGCGGACGCCGGCGGCGAGTGATCCCGCTGTGCTGTCGTCTCCGGAAAACAGCTGCTGCTGCGCAAGCCCGCCGATTTCCGGCAACAGCGCGGCATGTGCTCTTGGATCGAGGTGCAGCATCCAGTGGCCCTGGGCGTCCGCAGGCGGGCCCTCCGGCGAATCGACGAACCGGACGCGGCCGTGTCGATCCTGGCCGCGACGCTCAAATCCGAGCTGCTCGAGGAGCAGACACGAAAAATCGGCATAAGGAGGCAGCAGAATGTGCAGATCGCTGTCGCGGCGGCGGGCCATCGTGCGGCTGGCGACGATCAGAGACTCGAGGGGCAGTGCCCCCAGGCTGCACGGCTCTACTGCGATGGCCTGCATTTCCAGCTGCGGGCCGCTCGTGCCAGGGGTGAGGATCGCAAAGCCGACGCTGCTTCCATCCTGGGTCACGATCAGTGCCCGACCTCGGTTGTCCGATACGGCAGGCCGGAGGTAGGGATCGTAGGCATCGCATTCATGGGTCAGCAGCTCGTCGAGCCGCGGCTCGGCGACGATGCTGGATGGCGGGACTTCCCTGACCGTGAGGTCGCACAGCCGTCCCTGTAGGGACTGTGTCCAGCGGAACGCCTCGGCGATCGTCAGAACGCGCGCCGATATTCCCGCGCGATCCGCAAGGCGGCGCAGCCGCGTATCCTGGGTTACCAGAACATCCGCGACCCGTGAGTGAAGAGCGCCGAGCAGCCTGAGGTCAGCGGCATCCGTCTCATTGCGGACGGGCACAAACCGTGAACTGAGATCCCTGTTGCTGGGGACGGGAAGCGTGGGCAGTTGCACGAGGGGTGTGAAGCTGCGCAGATCGATACCACGGCGCCGAATGTCCGGATCCACAGCGGCCTCGCTCCATGCTGCGGAATCCACGCAAAGCGCGACGCCGGCAGTTGCGCAGCCGTGAACGAGCTTCGACAGCAGGGGGACGATTCCGTCGACCACGGGCCCGAGGCACGCGTACACGTCCAGCAGCAGCCGGGGCGCAGCGGCAGTCTCTGAGGCCGTCGTGGGCCGAATGGTGGGTGGAGAGTCCCGCACGGTTCCTGCGGCCGAAGTGGAAATCCGAATCCGTTCCCTGACTGTCGTCCAATTCTACTGAACGAGACTGCCACGACGCCACCACGAGAAGTCTGGCGGCCCAATCGAGAAGACGGCAGGAGTCCGGCTCGCCATCTGGCATCGCGCTCAGTGTTCGCAAAGATCGCCGGCAACCAGTTGTACGATCGTCAGTGCGACCAGCGCTGCCGTTTCGGTACGCAGTACTCTCGGGCCCAGTGTGGTACCGACGAAACCGGCGCCGCGGGCCATCTCCTGTTCGGCCGTGGACAGACCACCTTCGGGACCGATGAGTATTTCGACGAACCTGGATCCTGCGGCCGTATCCATCAGGGATCTGCTGCCGTCGAGTGTCAGCATGACCCGCGTCGCGCCCGTATCGGCGCGCGTCAGGTGGTCCGCCAGCGTGGTCACCGGCATCAGGCCTGGCAGCACAGTACGGCCGCACTGCTCGCAGGCAGCCACCATGATTGCCCGCCAATGATCGAGTCGCCGCCGAGCCTGGTCTGTGTCGAGTCGGACGACGCTGCGCTCGGTCACCACCGGCACGATGGTCGTCACACCCAGTTCGGTGGCCTTCTGCAGCACGAAGTCCATCCGTTCGCCTCGCGAAACGCCCTGGATGAGCGTTACCGTGAGCGGCGACTCGGTCTGTCTTGTCGCTGTTCGCCCCAGAACGCGCAAGGTGGTCGATCGTTCGTCGCTCGAGTCGATGACGGCGTGAAATTCATTGCCTGATCCATCGAAAAGTACCACTTTGTCGCCGGGACGGGCGCGCAGCACGCGGCGCAGGTGCTGGGCCGCGCCGCCCGTGACCACCGCGGACTCCCCCTCGGTGAGGGTCGTGGAGCAATGGATTCGCGTCAGGCGCATGCCACGTCGATGCTCTCGCGGGTGACGCGCACCAGTAGATCGACCTCCTCGTCGGAGATGATGTAGGGCGGCATGAAGTAGACGACGTTGCCGATGGGGCGCAGCAGCACGCCCCGACTCAGGGCGTGCCGATGCACTCTGAGGCCACGGCGCTCCTGCCAGGGGAACGTCGCTCGGGAGCGGCGGTCCGCGACCAGCTCGATGGCCATGATGAGGCCGGTCTGACGGACGTCGCTGACATTGGGGTGATCGCCGAAAAATGCGGCAGATGCGGCGAATCGGCTGGCCAACGCAGCGTTTCGCTCGATGACCGGCTCTGTCGCGAAGATGTCGAGGGTCGCGATCGCGGCGGCGCAGGCGAGCGGGTTTCCCGTGTAGCTGTGGGAGTGGAGAAAAGCCCGCATCGTCGAATAGTCTGCGTAGAACGCCTGGTAGACGTCTTCGGTGGTCGCGACGACCGAGAGCGGCAGGTAGCCGCCGGTCAGACCTTTCGACAGGCACATGAAGTCCGGCCGGATCCCCGCCTGCTCGCAGGCGAAAATGGTGCCGGTTCTCCCAAAGCCGACCGCGACCTCGTCCGCGATCAGATGAATGCCCAGTTCGTCGCAGGTACTTCGCAGCAGTTCGAGGTAAACAGGATGGTACATGCGCATGCTCCCCGCGCACTGGACCAGCGGCTCGACGATGACAGCTGCGATCTCGTCCGCATGGCGCTCGAGGGTCCGGCGCATGTCGACGAAGCGGCGTCTGGTGTGATCTTCCCAGGATGAACCGGGCTCTCTGTCGTAGCAGTCAGGGGATGGGACCGAGATGACGTCCATCAGCAGAGGGCGGTAGGTTTCCTTGTATAGAGGCACGTCGCCGACCGCCAGTGCTCCGAGTGTCTCGCCGTGATAGCTGTTTCCGAGGGTGACGAAACGACGCTTCGACGGCCGGCCTTGATTGAGCCAGTAGTGGAAGCTCATCTTGATCGCGACTTCGACCGCAGCGGAGCCATTGTCCGCATAGAAGCAGCGCGTCAGCCCCGGTGGCAGCAGCCGTACGAGTCGCTCCGACAGGGTGACCACGGGTTCGTGCGTGAAGCCGGCAAGGATGACGTGTTCGAGTCGATCGAGCTGTCCACGTACGGCGGAATTGATTCGCGGATTGGCATGGCCGAAGAGGTTGACCCACCACGAACTGATTCCGTCCAGGTAGCGATGCCCGTCGAAGTCGTAAAGCCATACCCCTTCACCACGTGCGACCGGAATTGGTGGTACGGCCTCGTGGTCCTTCATCTGAGTGCAGGGATGCCACACGTGAGCGAGGTCCCTGCAGGAAATGCCTGCGTTCGAAGTCACACGGCCCTCCCGGCTGGATTCGCTCCCACGATTCTACGGCGAGTCGTCGTGTGTTGCAGCGCAGCTCCGTGAGGGGTCGGGCCTCGTCGGATGCAGGTGGCGCGGCTCAAACCACACATCGTCAGGCACTCGGAACGAAATCTTCATCTCCCTGATGCCGGCGTTCAAAACGCAGGAAGCAGTAGTAGCCGCAGCGATGACCATATGGGTAGCGGCGGCACACGTACGGGCGTGCGGCGTAGATCGTGCAGCGCCGCGCGTCGCTATCGAAGAAACGGCAGACCGTGCGATAGACATGATCCTGCTTGTGCCGGAGGACCCATTCGTCGGCTTCACGGGTTCGGTACCGGTAACTGAATCGCTTGCGGGCGACGGATCGCGGGATGCCGAAGTGCGCGGCGATACGGTCGAGATCGTTGTCCGAGACCGCGATGCGTGGGTGAGAACAGCAATAGCCCGGGCAGCGGGAACAGTGATAGTCGCGGCGCGGTGTCATGTCCAGAGATTCTCTCATGGCCTGCGGCTGTTACATCCTCGTCGGCTTCGCGATCCGGTGCAAGGTAGCCGGAGCGTCTCTGCGACAATCGAGATAAGCTTGCTGCATGCACGACAGAGAAGGCGTCGGTATGGCGGTTGAGCCGTGGTCCGGGCAATTGCATCCCGCTCGCTACGTGGCGTCACCCAATTGCGACGACCGGCCGCCCGGTGCCGTGCCGGAACTGATCGTCGTTCACGGTATCAGCCTTCCGCCCGGCTGTTACGGCGGTCCCTGGATCGAGCAGTTGTTCACGAACCGACTGGATCCTGGTGCCCATCCCTATTTTGCGACGATCGGCGCCCTGCGGGTTTCCGCCCACGTGCTGATCCGGCGGGACGGCGAGTGCCTGCAGTTCGTGCCCTTCCATCGGCGAGCCTGGCATGCGGGCAGGTCGCGCTGGTTCGGCCGCGAGGCCTGTAATGATTTTTCGATCGGAATCGAGCTCGAGGGCGACGACGACAGCCCTTACACCGCCGCCCAGTACTGCCGGCTCGTGGTCACGTGTGCGGCTCTGCTCAGCGCCTATCCAACGCTGTCCCGGGATGCAATCGTCGGTCACTGCGATGTTGCTCCGGGTCGCAAGACGGACCCGGGCCCGCTTTTCGACTGGTCCCGCTTCCGGGAGCTACTCGCGCGGGTCGGCCAGGACGGGAGCCGCGACTAGTGACGCTGATCGCAGTGGTGATCGCACTGGTCGTCGAGCGCAGCCTCAGCCACGTGCTGCACTGGCGGGAGCCGCACTGGTTCGATCGGTATTACCCATGGGCCGAGGAAAGGTTCATCGTCGGGCGCGGCCTCGCCGGCCCCGCCGGGGCATTGTTGGCTCTGTTCGTGCCCGTGCTGCCCGTCGGGCTCGCGGCAACCCTCATGCACGACGAACTGCGCGGCCTGTTCTGGATCGGGTTCGCGGCGATGGTGCTGGTGTTCTCGTTCGGCCCCAGAGATCTTGCAGACGAGGTCGATGCCTATTGCGGTGCCGAAGCGCGGGGCGCGTCTGACGAAGCCAGGGCTGCGGCCGAGATCCTGGTCGAGCAGGATGCGGCGCAACGCTGGCAGCAGCGCGCGAGCGCGGTAGAAGATGCCGTCCTGGTGCAGGCCAATAACCGTGTCTTCGGCGTGCTTCTCTGGTTCATGATTCTCGGCCCGGCAGGTGCCTGGGCCTTCCGGGTGAGCGACCTGCTGCGCCGGGCCGCAATCGCCCGCCTTCGTGACGCCGGATCTGATGAATCGCATGCCCGTGTCGCCGCCGGCGTTCTGCAGCAGATCCATGGTGTCCTGGCCTGGCTTCCTGCGCGGCTCCTCGCCGGGAGCTATCTGATCGCGGGGACCTTCGATGATGCGTCTGCCGGCTGGCGAGCGTTCCGTGCCGACCTCCCCCGGCACTTCTTCGATGCCAACGATCATCTCCTCGTCTACGTCGGGAGGGGAGCCATCGGTGCGCAGGAGGGGGGATTGCCCGGAGCCCCTGCAATGGCAGCCATGCGCCTGGTACGACGCTCGTTCATCCTCTGGCTGACGCTGGTATCCATTCTGACGCTGCTCGCATGGGTCGCCTGAACGCCGTGCTGTGCATGGGCCTGATGCTGCTGGCCGCGCCGGCGGGTGCTGCTGTGCGCCTGGTCAGTCTCGCGCCCAATGTAACCGAACTGGTCTTCGCCGCCGGTGCCGGTTCGCGACTGGTGGGCGTTTCGGAGTTTAGCGACTATCCCGCTGATGCCCGCCGGCTGCCGCGCATCGGCAATGCCTTCAGGGTGGATGAGGAGCGGGTGATCGGGCTCGCGCCGACTCACGTACTGGCATGGCGCACCGGGACGCCGCCGACGACCATTGGAAGGCTCCAGCAGCTCGGGCTCCGGGTCATCGTGCTGGATACGCAGCGACTGGATGACATCGCGGCGGCGATCGACAGCATCGGGATGCTGGCCGGCACACAGGTCTTGGCGCGCCGCGCAGCTGGTCGATTTCGGCAGGATCTGTCCGCCCTGCGCCCGAGGCCTGCCGTGCACCGGCCTGTCCGCGTATTCGTGGAAGTTGATGATGAGCCTCTGTACACGGTAGCTGCCAATCATGTCGTCAATGAGATCATCAGCCGGTGCGGCGGGCGAAACATATTCGCCGATCTTCCGGGCGTTGCTCCTGTCGTCACGCTCGAATCCGTGATCGCACGGGATCCCGAGCTGATTCTCGTCGCCGACGATACCGTGGTGGAACCACGGCAACTCTGGAAGCGTTGGCCCGAACTCCGCGCGGTTCGGAACCAGCAGGTGATTCGTATCCCCGGGGACATCCTCACGCGCCCCACACCGCGAATTCTCGAAGGGGCGCGCGCCGTCTGCGCGGCCATTGCCGGCGCGGAATCGATCGGGGCCTCGCGGTGATCCGCGACGGTGGGCGATTGCGGTCTGGTGCCCCCCTTCGAGGGGCGTACAGCCGTGGCGTCTATCGGTCCCGGCGCCAGGTGACTTCGCTGCCACCCTCCAGGCGCGCGAGGACGCGTGCGACCACGAACAGCAGGTCGGACAGGCGGTTCAGGTAGCGGATTGCTTCCGGCGCCACCGGCTCCAGTCTGGCGAGACTGCAGACACGCCGCTCTGCTCTCCGGCAGGTCGCCCGTGCGACGTGTGTGGCGGCAGCCGCAGGCCCCCCGCCCGGGAGTATGAATTCCTTCAGCGGTGGCAGCGTGTCATTGAACCGGTCCAGCTCCGCCTCGAGGCGTTCGACGTGTGTCGCATCGATGATCCGGTAGCCCGGTACGCAGAGTTCGCCGCCGAGGTCGAACAGCTCATGCTGCACGCGCGTCAGCACGCCGCGTACGGATTCCGGCACCTCTTGCATCGCCAGCACGATGCCGAGGCTACTGTTGGCCTCGTCGATCGTGCCGTAGGCCTCGACGCGTGCGCTGTCCTTCGCGACGCGGGTGCCATCTCCGAGTCCGGTCGTACCATCGTCACCGGTCCGTGTGTAGATCTTCGACAGCCGATGGCCCATGGACGTGTACCTCCGTGCCTCAGCGCAGACTGTACCTGAGCGACGCGAACAGGCTGCGCCCGGGTGTGTTGTAGCCGCTGGCGAGCTCGTAGTCGCGGTCGAACAGGTTCTCCACGCGTGCCGTCAGCGTGAAGCGATCTGCGAATGTCCACTGTGCCGACAGATTGGCGAGCACGTAGCCGCCGAGCCGCACCGGCTCCGGGAAGCCGAAGTCGCGCCGGTCGCCGGCCGCGAGCACGTCGATGCCAAAGCGGCCGTCGCCGATGCGCCGCGAGACCGCGAAGGTCGTATTGCGGCGCGCACGCCGCAGCAACCGGCCGTCGTTCGATAGGTCCTTCGGGTTCTGCAGGTTCGTCCCGGCACGCAGCATCCACAGGTCGCCGGAGTATTGCCAGTCGAGATCGATGCCGGTGATGCGCGCCCGTTCGACGTTGCGGTTCTCGCCGACGAACGGGTCGAACGACACCGTGACAAACTGGATCAGGTCGGTGACCGTATTGTGGAAGCCGGCGACCGACCATGTCTGTCGCTCGCCGATCCGGCCGCGCAGGCCGACTTCGTACTGCCGCGAGCGCTCAGGATCGAGGTCCGGATTGCCGCCGAAGCCGAAGCGATCGGTCGCATCCGGCGCGCGGAAGGCCGTGCCGGCCGACGCATACAGCGATACTTCGTCACGCAACGCGAAGCCGTACTCGACGTTCCAGGTCGTATGGCCGCCGAAGGTCGAGTGATCTGTGTAGCCCGCCGCGAGCAGCAGACGGTTGCGGCCCACCTGCATCTGGTCCTGGACGTAGACCAGTTGCGTGTTCGTCGATGCGGCGAAGCCGGAGCCGAAGGCGCTCGTGTCCGCCTTCTCCCGGCTCGCGACCACGCCGAAGGTCAGCAGGTGATGCTCGCCGGCCGTGATGTCGTTCTGCCAGTCGGCCTGCCAGCGGCGCGTCTCGACGAAGTCGTCCGACTGGTTCTGCTCGATGCGTGACTCGAAGTTCGACACGCGCAGGCGTGTGCGCCACGCCGACGTCGCCTGCCATCCGGCCTCGGCCGCGAGTGACGTGTTGCGATAGTCCTGGTCGACCGGCGTGGCGAAAAAATCGGAGTACTCCGACGTGCCTTCGCTGTGCCAGCTGCGGACCGCGAGTTCGACCCCGCCGATCTCGGTCGTCGCATTCAGCGTCGCCGAAAGATTGCGGTAGCCGCGCTCGGTATTGTCGAAGCGCCGTGTCGCGAAGCCGTCGGCATCCAGCCAGTTCACCGACGCGACTACTGCACCCGCATCACCGACCAGAGCTGCGTTGCCGCCCGCGGTATGCGTGCCATAGCGGCCCGCACCCAGCGAAACATCCGCGCCGCTCCTCGTTGCCCGGCGCGTGATGAGGTTGACCACGCCGCCGATCGCATCGGTGCCCCACACCGCGGATCGCGGTCCCTTGATGACCTCGATGCGCTCGATCGACGCCGGGTCGATGTTCTCGAACGCCGCGCCGCCGATCGTGCCGGGATTGATGCGCACGCCATCCAGAAGTACCAGCGCATGGTTCGAGTCGGTCCCGCGAATGAACAGTGACGCAGGCTGACCGGGGCCGCCGTTGCGCGCGATTTCGAGGCCTGTCTGTATCCGCAGGACGTCCGCCACATCGGTCGCGGGGAACAGGTCGAGTTGGTCGCGGGTTACGACGATCGATGATGCGAGGACCTCCGACAGCGGTGTGCCGGTGCGCGTCGCGGTGACAACGACGGGTTCGAGGGATTCGGCGACGGCGGATGCCGACAGCGCCGCAAGCACGACGGCTACCGCTGAACGGACGAGTGACATGAATTCGCTCCCGGGCATTCCCCGCAGGGGAGTGGACGATCTGCCGGACGCGGAGCGGGGAGCGGAGGTCGACCCGGACGGGTCTGCACCTGCCGTCCGCCCGCCGCGGACTGGCGCCTGACACCGGCCGGTCTCCGGACTCTCGGCTGTCCCTGAAGGACTTCACGTCACCTTCCCACGCGGACCCGGAGGTCCGGCGCAGTGGCTGCAGCCACGCGGCTGCCTGACGCGATCTTTGCCGATTACCGTTGCGGGGGCAGTGCCGGCATTACCTTAGGGGGTGCACCGGCTTCCCGATTAGCCCGGGAACTCGCGTCCCGGGTCACCAGATGTCTGACGTGACTGTAGGTGGCTCGCTCGGGCCGTGTCAAGGATGCCGCCTCGGGCCGGAACTGGTCCAGTCGGCTCCTGGTCGCCCGGATTGACGCGGTGCTGCGGCTCGCGCAGTCTCGCGCCTCGTCGCGGGATGTGCCCGATGGGGCGCCTGCGGGTCGAAGGCCGGATCGGGCGAACGTATGGCGAATTCTCAATTTCTACAGGCGGCACTCGATGGCGCGGCTGCGGCTGCGGCTGTCATCCGGCGTTTCTACCAGCGCAACCTGGACGTCAAGACCAAGGCGGATAAATCGCCGGTGACGGTCGCGGACGTAGAGGCGGAAGAGGCGATCCGCAAAATCCTCGAGCAGAGGTTTCCGGACCACGGCTTCTATGGCGAGGAGACCGGTTCGGCTGGTTCTGACCGTGAGTACGTGTGGCTCGTCGACCCCATCGACGGCACCAAGGCGTTCGTGCGCGAGTACCCGCTGTTCTCGACACAGATCGCGCTGATGCATCGTGGCGAACTGGTCCTCGGTGTTTCGTCGGCGCCGGTCTATGGAGAACTGGCGTGGGCAGAGCGCGGCCAGGGGGCATGGCTGGATGGCCGGAGTCTCGGCGTAAGCACGATATCGTCGCTCGATCAAGCCGCGCTGTCCGCGGGCAACCTCCGAAGTCTTGCTGGCGGGCCTCGCTGGGCTGACTACGGTCGGCTCGTGACGCGCGTGAACCGCATTCGCGGTTATGGTGACTTTCTCCATTATCACCTTCTCGCCGGAGGCAAGATTGACGCCGTCGTCGAGTCGGACGTGAATATTCTCGATATTGCTGCGCTCGTCGTGATCGTGCAGGAGGCCGGCGGGTGTTTCACGGCATTGAACGGTGCGCCGGTGGGGCTCGAGACGACGACGGTGCTTGCCAGCAACGGACGACTGCACGAGGCCCTGCTGGACGCTCTGGGAACACGCGGTTGACGGTGCTGCTCGACTCAGCCGACGACGAAGACCCTCCGGTCCTCCCAGTGGATCTCCTGCACGCGGGACCGATAGAGCCGCTCGAGGTTCTGCGTCGTCAAGGTCGTCTCGGTCGATCCAAAAGACCACCCACCGTCGCCATATAGCAAGAGTACGAGATCGGAATAACGTGCCGCCAGGGAGGCATCGTGCAGACTGGCGAGTACGAGGTCGCCGCGATCTGCCCGGGCGCGGAACAGATCGAGTACCTGCAGCTGGTGATGCGGATCGAGGTGATTGGTCGGCTCGTCCAGAATGGCAATACGCGGGTCCTGCGCCAGCAGTGCTGCGATTGCGACGCGTCGGCGTTCGCCGCCCGAAAGACTGTCCAGGTCGCGGCTCTCCATGCCGGCGAGATCGACGCGCGCCAGCGCGTCGCGCGCGTACTGGAGATCGGCCTCACCCTCCCACTCCCAGAAATCGAGATGCGGGTGGCGCCCGATCAGCACTGTTTCGAGAACGCTCGCGGGGAAAGGGTCCTCGGTTGCCTGCGGCAACATGCCGAGCCACCGTGCCATATCGCGTCGCCTCCATTGACTGCGGACGCGGCCATTGATTTCGACACGGCCGGCTGCTGCTTCCCTGAGCATCGCCAGGGTTCTGAGGGTCATCGATTTGCCCGCGCCATTCGCTCCCAGAATACCGACGAAGGCGCCCCCTTCGCAGTCGAGATCGAGCCCGGTTACGAGCTCACGCCGTGGCACACGGATGCTCACCCCCGTCGCAGTAAGTCGGGGTGCCGCGGGCGGGGCGTACGCCATGAGGCGTTCCTACGGCTGCAAACGCACGTGGCGCCACGCTCCGGCGTGGAAATGGTCGAGTCCGCCGGCCGTCAGGCTGCGCGCATAACGTGCGCGGTCGTGGATCCGGAAATCGCCTTCGACCCAAAACTCGACGGCATCGGCCCACAGTCGGTAGCCACCCCAGTGGGGCGGGCGTGGCACGACCAGCTCCTGTCCCGGATCTTCGCTGTCGGGGAGCGTCGGGTCGGGCGCCCCGAATCGCCTCGCCGTAGCGCGGAGTTCCTCCTGCAGGTGCGATCTGGATCCGGCCGGTTCGCTTTGGGCGCTCGCCCATGCGCCGATCCTCGACTGCCACGGCCGCGACGCAAAATAATCGTCACTCTCGCTTCCGGGGCTTCGGGTGACAGTTCCCTCGATGCGCAGCTGGCGGCGCAGGGCGTCCCAGTGAAAGACGACGGCGGCCCGGGGGTTGGCGGTGATTTCCCGTCCCTTGTGCGAGCGGTAGTTCGTATAGAACACCACATAGCCTGGCATCGGGACGATTTCTTTGCAGAGGACGACCCGTGCGGAGGGCTGGCCCGCCGCATTCACGGTGGCCAGGACCATCGCGTTCGGGTTGGGTTGAATCTGTTCGTCCCATGCCTGCTGCAGCCAGGTCTCGGCGAGCGGCATCGGGTCGGCTGGCAATTTGTCGGGCAAGATCTGAAAAGCGGGCTTCATCGGCTAATCGTAGCTGGTCGGCCCGTAACGCGTCACGCCGGCAAACGCGCATGGCCGATGTGCTCGGTCGCGCGTCCACTGAGCTTCGTCGCCACAGGGTCCACGGGCCGGCGCTTCAGGGGCGGTTCAGGGAGGTGCGCGCAGGCTGGGCCCGGGTTGTTAAAGGAGCATCGACCATGAAAAGGGCTACCAGTCATCTGGCGCTCGCAGCGTTGTTCTTGCTGGGGTCCCTCGCGGCCCATGCGGATTCGCGCCATGGGCATTCCCGCGATGTACCCGCCTGGTCGCATCGTGACGATTTCCGTGCCTCCGATCGTGGGAGGCGAGACTGGGCCGAGCGCCGAAACCGGGATGATTCATTCGGCGCGCATCGGGGGTGGTCCCGTGGAGATTTCGATCGACATGATCGCTGGGATTATGGTGACAGGCATCACCATCGAGGCCGTCTGCGCGGCCATGATCGGCACTGGCGGTACGGCGGGCGGGTCGACGGGTATCCGGGTGGCGGCTGGCACCGCGACGGCTACCGCAATTGGAGGGGTGGCGGATACCGGGATGACGGCTTCTACGGAGACCTGCAGATCGTTCTGAGCCTGCCTCTATGGTGAGGATGCCGGGAAACCGACTTGCAGCGACACGGTGTGATCGGTAAAACGGCGGACGCACTCAAGCGTCCAGCCCCATGAACCTCACAGAACTTCGCGAACGCCTAACCGCCCTCGATCGCCAGCTGATCGAGCTCGTTGCCGAGCGCCAGCGTTTGAGTGGCGAGGTCGCCCGTGCCAAGCGGGCGACCGGTCTGGGGACGCGGGACTTTCGCCGCGAGCGAGAGGTGCTCTTGAATGCCCGTGCGACTGCCGACCGCTTGGGCGTTTCGCCGGAAGTCGCAGAGGGGATCCTCCGTCAATTGATCCGTGCATCTCTCGCGCATCAGGAGCAGGCCCAGGTCGCGGCTCGCAGCGGCGGATCCGGGAAGCGTGCGCTGGTCATTGGTGGTCGCGGCAAGATGGGCGGCTGGTTTGCGAACTTCCTGGATTCTCAGGGTTTCGAAGTCGAGGTCGCGGATCCGGCTGGGCCGCTGGACCAGTATGCGTATCGCGCGGACTGGCGAACCTCGCGCCTCGATCACGACATCATAGTCGTAGCCGCGCCGCTCGGTGTTACCAGCGGCATCCTCCTGGAGCTGGCGGACCGTCGACCGGCGGGGCTCGTTTTCGACGTCGGTTCGCTAAAAACGCCGCTTCGCGGCGGCCTCGAAGCCCTGCGCCATGCAGGGGTGAAGGTGACTTCGCTCCATCCCATGTTCGGTCCGAACACTGACCTGCTGTCGGGACGCCACGTTATCCATATCGACCTGGGTTCGACGGATGCTCTCCGCGAGGCCCAGGAACTCTTCTCGGCAACCATGGCTGAGCACGTCATCATGTCGCTCGACGATCACGATCGGCTGATTGCTTATGTGCTGGGGCTTTCTCACGCTGTGAACATCGCATTCTTCACTGCGCTGGCGGAGAGTGGTGAAGCGGCCCCTCGACTCGCACGTCTTTCCAGCACGACCTTCGATGCGCAGCTGGAGGTCGCGAGCGCCGTTGCCAGTGAGAGCCCGGCTCTCTATTTCGAGATTCAAGCGCTGAACGATTACGGTCTCGAATCTCTTGATGCGTTGGCGGAGTCGGTCGAACGTATCCGCAGTGCCGTACGCAGCCACGATGCCCGGACGTTCGAGCAGTTCATGGTGCGCGGGCGAGCCTATTTCGAGGATCGCGCTGCCGTGCGGCCCGAATCCGGGCGTGTGTCTTCTCGTTGAAGGTGCTTGTCGTTCGGGAAGCTGAGTTAGACCAGGTATCGGTGCCGTGGGGCGGCTTGGAATCGCGGGACCGCTTTCCCGGTGCCCGCCAGATTCAGCGAATCCGCATTTTCTTCAGAAGTCAGTCAGTGTGCGGCTGGCCGTGCCTCATGAGCCAGAGAAAGACCGGCACGCCGATGATCGCCGTCAATGCGCCGACGGGCAGCTGGCGCGGTGCGATCAAGGTTCTGGACGCGAGGTCCGCGAGGACCAGCAGGGCTCCGCCGGCCAGTACCGCGGCGGGTGCAACGAGCCGATGATCCGATCCGATTGCGAGCCGGACCGCATGGGGCGTGATCAGCCCGACGAATCCGATACAGCCGGCATTTGAAACGGCGGCAGCAGTCAACAGAGAACCGAGTGCGAAAAGTCCGACTCGCAACGGTTGGGTCGCGATCCCGAGCAGCTGAGCGGTACATTCTCCGTGTGACATGACGTTCAGGTGGCGACCGGCCCCTATGGCGGCAGGCAAGGCTATCGCCAGCAGAGCCAGGACGGCCCACGGAACGCCCGCGTACGACAGGTCGCCCATGAGCCAGTAGACCATCCCGCGAAGGCGGGCGTCATCTGCCAGTCCGAGAAGCAGCGACACCATTGCCGAGGTGCCTGCGGCGACCACTACGCCTGTCAGCAGCAGGCGCAGGGGGGACCAACTGCCGCGGCCGTGCGCAAGGGAGAATACCAGCAACAACGCGGCCAGCGCGCCGATACCGGCACCGGCATGCAGCAGGGCGCCCGCGAGTCCTGCTTGTATGGCCACGAGTGCACCAACAGCGGCGCCGCCCGAGACTCCGAGCACATACGGGTCCGCCAGGGGATTGCGCAGCAGGACCTGCATGAAGACACCAGCCAGCGCCAGAGCGGCGCCCACCGAGTAGGCCGCGAGCGCTCGAGGAAGTCGCAGTTCCAATACGATGCGGCGCAGGGTTTCGTCAGTTGCCTTCGGAGTAGCGGGCCACAGGTCGAGGCCGCCAATACCGGCGCTGCCGACGTAAAGGGAAATCAGGACGCTCGCGATGCCAATTGCGCACAGCAACGACAGCACCAGGCTGGCCGGAGCGCGGGTCACGGGCTGGCTTTCCAAAGGGCGGGTAGATGCTATTGAGGCTATCCGGCCGGTCGCGATATGGCAAGGCAAGGATTGGCCGGCACTCGGCCCTGTGGAACAATCTCGGCGCCTTGGCATTCTCAGCTTTGGCTGGCTTGTAACCGAGGAGAGTGATGAGTTCGTCAGAAGATTTCATCGATGGCCAAGGTTATCGGGCGAACGTCGGTATCGTTCTCATGCGGGACGGTGGTCAGCTCTTCTTGGGTGGTCGCAGCGGTGGCCGGGGTTGGCAGTTTCCTCAGGGCGGTGTCCGTCGAGGGGAGTCTGCCGATGACGCGCTCTTCAGGGAGCTGAATGAAGAAATCGGGCTGAGTCCTGAGGACGTCCATGTACTCGGAAGGACACGAGGCTGGCTAAGGTATCGATTGCCAATGCCGTTCCTCCGTCGTGATTCTTCTCCGGTCTGCATCGGTCAGAAGCAGCGCTGGTATCTGCTGCGCTTTTGTGGACCAGAAGGCCGGCTCCGCTTCGATGCTACGGAACAGCCGCCTGAGTTCGACCGATGGCGCTGGGTGGATTACTGGGAGCCCATCCGTGAGGTCATATATTTCAAGCGCCGCGTCTATTCAATGGCCCTGCACGAACTCGGTAGCCTCGCATTTCCGGATGGTTTGCCACCTTACCCTGCCTGGTGGACCGGGAAGTCGTCCGCAAGCTCGCGATTGCGGCCGCGGCGCGGTCACCGGCTGCCGTCAGCGTGAAAGGGTCCATGCCCGGGTCGTTGGCTGCACAGTTCAGGGCTTGACCACAGCGAGGAGAATGATGCTGATGAGCAGAAGAGTGGGAAACTCGTTATAGAAGCGATACCAGCGAGCGCTGCGACGATTCTCGTCACAGGCGAAACGACGGAGCAACACAAACGTATAACTGTGATAGCCCATCAGCACTGCAACGAGCGCGAGCTTGATCCGCATCCATTCGAGCGAGAGGAAGTATCCGGGTTGCAGCAGAATCATGCTGCAACCCAAGGCTGCGGCCAGGATTGCGCCTAGCGTCGTCAGGATGAACAGCCTGCGCTCCATGACCTTGAACCGTGCATTGCTGACGGCATCGATTGCCGTTGAGTGGTATACGAACAGTCGCGGCAGGTAGAACAAGCCCGCGAACCATGTCACCACAAAAATAACGTGCCAAGCCTTCAGCCAGATCACACCAGTGGCCTCGAGTGAGGATTCGCTATTTTAGCGACAAGTCGATATGAGCCGCCTCCAGATCCATCATGCACGGGGCCGTTGGCTCAATAGACTTGTGTGGATGTCTTCCGGGATGTTGCTGGTCGCTGCGGGCTACAGCGCCGGCCGCGGCGGCTTGGCGTTGCCACCGATCTTTGGGGGGAAGGGCGGCATGTCAGGCGAAGCGCGGATTGTACGTCTGCAGGACGCCTTGGACGCGCAGAGCCGCGAGATTGCCGCTCTTGAGGTGGGACGACGCGTCGATCAGCAATCGCTGGCAGAATCGCAGCGTATGATTGGAGATCTCCAGTCGCAAGTTGCGCGACTGAATCAGGATGTCGAGTTCTACCGCGGGGTGCTGGCAAAGGAGTTCGGCGCCGGTTCGGTACGTGTGCAGTCCGTGGTCATCCGTCCAGCGACACGGGGGCATTTTGTGGTCGAGGTTACCATCGTGCGCGCGGGGGCTCGGGACGCGGCCCACCGTGGTGCGGCACGAGTCACCTTGTCTGGCACCCTGCGTGGTGCTCTGGTGGAGATTCCGTTCCGCGAGCTGTCATCGGCGGGGGTACGCGAAGTGCCGTTCGAACTGCGCTACGTCGAGACGCTGCGCATTCCGATCACCGTCCCTGGGGCATTAAGGCCCGATGGCCTCACCGTCGAATTGCTGCTGAGCCCGGGTCAACGGATCGTGGACCGACGGACCGTTGGCTGGACGGTGACGCCCTGATCAGCCGCCTTTTGACCTGAAGGGAACCTCAAACATAAACTCATGTCTAATTTGGTATTCGATTCTGACGGGGCAACCATGACTGACGTGCCATCCCCGACTCCCAGTCTTTTGTTCACCGATGCGGCAGCCCGCAAGGTCGGCGAATTGATTGCGGGGGAGGGTAATCCGGAACTCAAGCTGAGAGTGTTCGTATCGGGTGGCGGGTGCTCCGGTTTCCAGTATGGGTTCACCTTCGACGAGAGCATTGAGGACGGCGATTTACGGTTTGAGAATCATGGTGTTACGCTTGTCATTGATCCGATGTCGATCCAGTACTTGTCGGGCGCAGAGATCGACTATCGGGAGGATCTGGAGGGCGCCCAGTTTGTTATCCGCAATCCCAACGCAACCACGACTTGCGGCTGCGGCTCGTCGTTCAACGTTTGAGCCGGGGCCTGTCCCCGGGTCGTATTTTGCTCAGTCGCTTGCGTGGGGCGGTAGTGTTGCCGCGGTCGAACTCGAGTCCCGTGGCTTTCATTGGGTCTTGGCAGGGCGCTGTCAATTAGGGCGATTCATGTCATCTCTCGTCTCGGTGAGATGAGGGTTCGGGCGGTCAGACGAGGAGGGACGCTTCGCACTCCAGTCTAGATTCCGCAGACAGCGTCTTTACCCGCGAGTTCTCTGCCTCCAGAGATTTCAGCCGCTTCGCGTCCGGCACGCCCATCCCACCACCTTGCGGCGCCACAGGTAGCAGATCGCTTCCGAAAGCCCGTGCTGCAGGTACACGTCCTTCGCGATCACACGCCGCATGCGCACTGGTGGAGCAGGTGGATGCGGACAGGGGAGATAATGCAGATCGAATCCGGATCTGATTTTCGGGAAGAGCGGTGAGCGTCCAGGTCAGTGCAGCACTGCGCTGTCTGCGCGCAGATCAGTCGATACCGAGTCTTGGCTGTTCAGTGCGGCAAGGAGAGCGCCCGACTTTGCGTTGAAGTCCTGTCGCAGGTGTGCCGGTATAGGCTCGGCCTTTGGAACGGCCACTGATGCCGGGTCGCGGTGGACTCCGTTTACCCTGTATTCGTAATGCAAATGGGGTCCCGTTGCGAGGCCGCTCATACCGACTCTACCCAGAAGTTCTCCCTGCTGTACCCGATCACCTGGGCTCAGTCCCGAGGCGAATCTGGACAGGTGCCCGTAAAGCGTTGTGATGCCGCCGGAGTGAGCGAGGATGACCACGTTTCCGTAGCCGCCCTTGACGCCAACGAATGAGACACGTCCCGAGGCCGCGGCCTTTACTGGAGTGCCTATCGGGGCAGCGAAGTCGATGCCCTTGTGTGCGCGGACCCGGTTTAGAATCGGATGCCGGCGCACAAGAGAGAATCCGGAACTGATTCGTGCGAACTCGACGGGGAACTTGAGAAATGCCTTGCGCAGGCTTCGGCCGTCGGGGCTGAAATACTCTGCCTTTCCAGTCGGTAACAGGTAACGTACCGCTCGAAATGTGCGACCACGATTAACGAATTCGGCAGCAAGAATTGCCCCATCGCGGACGAAGGCGCCATCCTGATGACGTTGTTCGTAGTAAACGCGGAAATGGTCGCCGGCACGTACTTCATTGACGAAGTCGATGTCGTAGCGAAAGACGTCCGCCAAATCGATAGCCAGCTGATCCGAGCCGCCGGCCTCGTCGACGGCCTCGAAAAGTGAACTCTTGATCGTCCCGGCGAGCGACGCCGTGGCGGTTTCGAGGGGGTTCGTGATGATGCTCGCATCGAAGCCGTCTGGCAGCCTCGTCACCGCGAGGGTATCGGTCTCGTTCACGGCTCGCGTCAGCGACTCGATCTCGCCATTCAGATGCGTGAGTGTGATCACGTCACCGGGACGGAGTCGATCGAGGCTGCTTCGCACGCGCGGCGAAGTTCGAAGCGATGCCAGGTCGGAAAGACTGAGTTCCAGACGTCGGAAAATCGAGTCGAGAGTATCGTTGCGTCGAACGATTACCTCGACCGTCTCGATCGGCGAAGACAGTGCGGTGGCCAGACTGGCGGCGGATGCTGCACTAGCTGGAGAATCTGGAGCCCGACGTGTCTGGTTGGCTGAGCCGGCTGCCAGCGGAAGTGCTGCGCCGAGTATGACGCCCGCAATGATCGACGACGCAAAGATGCCGAGACGGTGACGAGCGCGAACCGTCAGCAGTGCATCTGCGTAGTGACCAAGCCGTGCCTCAATGGTCATGTCGCCGGCCTCACCGCCATAGGGTCCAACCGTCCGGGCGCACACGGTAATTGACACGCCAAGGCTTAGTCAACCGATTGAAAGTACGGATGTTGTCGCCCGGGTGTGACCGTGGTCGCACAATCGATCTTGCGCGCCAACGTCTAGCAGCAACGATGCGCATTGCATGAAGCCTGTGTGGATCCTAGAGTGTTCCGCCAGCGTTGCTGATGTGCAACGGCAATTGTGCGTGTGCCATTTGTCGTTAAGAGGGATGCGATGTTGTCTGCTGCAGAACAGTTGTTGGAACTGAGGCGTGGGGCTGACGAGATCCTGGTAGAGGCTGATCTCTTAAAGAAGCTCGACCGGCGCGTGCCGCTTCGCGTTAAAGCGGGTTTCGATCCGACGGCTCCTGACCTGCATCTGGGGCATACAGTGCTGATCAACAAGATGCGGCAGTTCCAGGAGCTCGGGCATGAGGTGATCTTCCTGATCGGTGACTTTACCGGGCTCATCGGCGATCCGACCGGCAAGAGCGTCACTCGGCCGCGCCTCACGCCGGAGGAGGTTGCCAATAACGCCAAGACATACGAATCCCAGATCTTCAGGATCCTGGACCCCGACCAAACGGCAATTGAGTTCAACTCAAGATGGATGGCGGCGATGCCAGCCTCGGGATTGATTGAGCTGGCAGCGCAGTACACCGTTGCCCGCATGCTTGAACGAGACGATTTTGCGAAGCGATACAGGTCCGGCAGGCCAATCGCGATTCACGAATTCCTGTATCCGTTGGTTCAGGGGTACGACTCCGTCGCGGTGCGCGCCGACATTGAGCTGGGTGGAACTGATCAGAAGTTCAACCTGCTTGTCGGGCGTCAACTGCAGGGAAACTTTGGCCAGGAGCCACAGGTCGTGATCACGATGCCTCTTCTGGAAGGCCTCGACGGCCAGAACAAGATGTCCAAGTCGCTGGGCAACAGCATCGCGATTCAAGACTCGCCGGACGACATGTTCGGGAAACTCATGTCGATATCCGATACGTTGATGTGGCGTTACTTTGAACTGCTGTCATTTCGGCCGACACGGGACATTGCCGCGCTTCGCGATTCTGTGCAGTACGGTGTGAATCCGCGGGATATCAAGTTCGAACTTGCGGGGGAAATCGTCTCTCGCTTCCACGGCGCTGGTGAAGGCATTGCTGCACGTGAACGATTTGTCGCTCGCTTCTGTCAAAGAGAAATACCGCAGGATTTGCCGGAGATCAGGATTTGTGCGCCAGCGGGTCTCATCAAGATTGCGGCAGTGATGAAAGAGGCTCAACTGGCGCCGAGCACGTCCGCGGCGTACCGACTGATCGATCAAGGTGCGGTGCGAGTTGATGGTCAGCGCGTGGAAGATCGAGACCGGACGCTCGACGCGGGGGAATCGTT
>JAXMGR010000005.1:0-140000 GCA_046352935.1 Steroidobacteraceae bacterium | reverse complement strand
GACGTTGTAGCCTGCGATAAGCTGCGGGGAGCTGGCAAACAAGCTTTGATCCGCAGATTTCCGAATGGGGAAACCCGGCCCGCAAGGGTCATCCCACGCTGAATACATAGGCGTGCGGAGGCGAACGCAGCGAACTGAAACATCTAAGTAGCTGCAGGAAAAGAAATCAACCGAGATTCCGAGAGTAGTGGCGAGCGAAATCGGAACAGCCTGTGCGTGATAGCCGATACGTTAGCGGAACGGTCTGGAAAGTCCGGCCATAGCGGGTGATAGCCCCGTACGCGAAAACGGATCGGTGGTACTGAGCGCACGACAAGTAGGGCGGGACACGTGAAATCCTGTCTGAAGATGGGGGGACCATCCTCCAAGGCTAAATACTCGTGATCGACCGATAGTGAACCAGTACCGTGAGGGAAAGGCGAAAAGAACCCCGGGAGGGGAGTGAAATAGATCCTGAAACCGCATGCATACAAACAGTCGGAGCCCGGAAACGGGTGACGGCGTACCTTTTGTATAATGGGTCAGCGACTTACGTTTAGTGGCGAGCTTAACCGTATAGGGAAGGCGCAGGGAAACCGAGTCCGAACAGGGCGAATCAGTCGCTAGGCGTAGACCCGAAACCGGGTGATCTACCCATGGCCAGGATGAAGGTGCGGTAACACGCCCTGGAGGTCCGAACCGACTACTGTTGCAAAAGTAGCGGATGAGCTGTGGGTAGGGGTGAAAGGCTAAACAAACCCGGAAATAGCTGGTTCTCCCCGAAAACTATTTAGGTAGTGCGTCGTGTATTGCTCCAGGGGGTAGAGCACTGTAATGGTTGCGGGGGTCATATGGACTTACCGCGCCATAGCAAACTCCGAATACCTGGAAGTATGAGCACGGCAGACAGTCCTCGGGTGCTAACGTCCGAGGTCGAGAGGGAAACAACCCAGACCGCCAGCTAAGGTCCCAAATATCCGCTAAGTGGGAAACGAAGTGGGAAGGCTAAAACAGTCAGGAGGTTGGCTTAGAAGCAGCCACCCTTTAAAGAAAGCGTAATAGCTCACTGATCGAGTCGTCCTGCGCGGAAGATGTAACGGGGCTAAGCGGATAACCGAAGCTGCGGACTTGGCGCAAGCCAAGTGGTAGGGGAGCGTTCTGTACGTCTGTGAAGGTGAGTCGAGAGGCTTGCTGGAGATATCAGAAGTGCGAATGCTGACATGAGTAGCGTTAAAGCAGGTGAAAAGCCTGCTCGCCGTAAGCGCAAGGTTTCCTACGCCACGTTCATCGGCGTAGGGTGAGTCGGCCCCTAAGGTGAGGGCGAAAGCCGTAGCTGATGGGAAGCTGGTTAATATTCCAGCACCGTCTCTGAGTGCGATGGGGGGACGGATCGTGGAAGGTTGTCCGGGTGTTGGATGTCCCGGTTCTTGACCTGTAGGTGTCCGGCAGGAAAATCCGCCGGGCGCATGCCGAGGGGTCGAGACGAGCGAGCTTGCTCGCGAAGCAACTGGAAGGGGTCCCAGGAAAAGCCTCTAAGCTTCAGCTCAGAGAGACCGTACCGCAAACCGACACTGGTGCGCGAGATGAGTATTCTCAGGCGCTTGAGAGAACTCGGGAGAAGGAACTCGGCAAATTGACACCGTAACTTCGGAAGAAGGTGTGCCTTTGTAGCTTGAGTGTGAACAACACGAGGGCGAAGAGGTTGCAAAGAATCGGTGGCTGCGACTGTTTACCAAAAACACAGCACTCTGCTAACACGAAAGTGGATGTATAGGGTGTGACGCCTGCCCGGTGCCGGAAGGTTAATTGATGGGGTCAGCGCAAGCGAAGCTCTTGATCGAAGCCCCGGTAAACGGCGGCCGTAACTATAACGGTCCTAAGGTAGCGAAATTCCTTGTCGGGTAAGTTCCGACCTGCACGAATGGCGTAATGATAGCCACACTGTCTCGACCCGAGACTCAGTGAAGTTGAAATCGCTGTGAAGATGCGGCGTACCCGCGGCAAGACGGAAAGACCCCGTGAACCTTTACTGCAGCTTTACGCTGAACTTTGAACTTGTTTGTGTAGGATAGCTGGGAGGCGTTGAAACCTGGACGCTAGTTCGGGTGGAGCCAACCTTGAAATACCAGCCTGACAATTTCGGAGTTCTAACCTGGGCCCTATGATCTGGGCTGGGGACAGTGTATGGTGGGCAGTTTGACTGGGGCGGTCTCCTCCCAAAGAGTAACGGAGGAGTGCGAAGGTACCCTCAGCGCGGTCGGTCATCGCGCATAGAGTGCAATGGCATAAGGGTGCTTAACTGTGAGACGGACATGTCGAACAGGTGCGAAAGCAGGTCATAGTGATCCGGTGGTTCTGTATGGAAGGGCCATCGCTCAACGGATAAAAGGTACTCCGGGGATAACAGGCTGATACCGCCCAAGAGTTCACATCGACGGCGGAGTTTGGCACCTCGATGTCGGCTCATCACATCCTGGGGCTGTAGCAGGTCCCAAGGGTATGGCTGTTCGCCATTTAAAGTGGTACGCGAGCTGGGTTCAGAACGTCGTGAGACAGTTCGGTCCCTATCTGCCGTGGGCGTTGGAGAATTGAGGGTGAGCTGCTCCTAGTACGAGAGGACCGGAGTGGACGTATCTCTGGTGTTCCGGTTGTCACGCCAGTGGCACTGCCGGGTAGCTATATACGGACGGGATAACCGCTGAAAGCATCTAAGCGGGAAGCCCCCCCCAAGATTAGTTCTCCCTGGGAACTCGATTCCCCTGAAGGGCCGTCGAAGACTACGACGTTGATAGGCTGGGTGTGTAAGTGCAGTAATGCATTGAGCTAACCAGTACTAATTGCCCGTGAGGCTTGACCATATAACACCCAATCGGCTTGTATCCGTGTAGGGTTGATTACTCGAATGCGACACTCGTCGTTACACGATTCCGAATCCGCCGACGCGGCGACGATCACGCTGCGTTGGTAACCGACTTGCCTGGCGGTCATAGCGAGCGGGAACCACCCGATCCCATTCCGAACTCGGAAGTGAAAACGCTCTGCGCCGATGGTAGTGTGGCCGTAGGCCATGTGAGAGTAGGTCACTGCCAGGCTTCAAACAGTAGCCCCCCGAGCCTAGAAGGTTCGGGGGGCTCTTTGTTTCGATGCGTTGTGCCGACCCACGTGGTCCCGCATGATGAATTATTTCTCCATCGCCACTCGATACCATTGCCATTGTGGCTGTGGATGAAGCCGCTCGGTATCCTGCAATGGAATTTGCCGGCAGTTCGAAGCAGAGCGCATGTGCTGTCTTCATGGTTCGGCCGGCTGCATTCCGCGGCAATCCAGAAACGGTCGACAGCAATGCATTTCAGGCTTGTGCTGGAACTGGTTCCGCCGATTGCCACCACGAAGCTCTTGCCGAGTTCGAGACACTTGTAGAGACCCTCTTGCACGAGGGCGTGCGTGTTCACATCGGGGCCGACACGGCCCGGCCGGTCAAGCCGGACGCATGTTTCCCCAATAACTGGGTGAGTTTCCATGACGATGGCGTGGTGGTGCTGTACCCCATGCACGCCCCTAGCCGCCGTCTCGAGCGTCGTGCCGAGTTGCTGGAGGATCTGGCGACGCGTGGCGGATATCTCGTCAGTCGGACGGTCGACCTGACAGCGTGGGAACAGCACGGGATGTTCCTGGAGGGAACGGGCAGCATGGTCCTCGATCGGGTCCATCGCGTGGCATATGCATGCCGCTCGCCGCGCACAATGTTGTGTCCGCTCAATGACTTCGCCGAGCGCTGCGGCTACGAGGCTTTGACCTTCGAAGCGACTGATGCTGCTGGACGCCCTATCTATCACACGAACGTCATGATGAGTCTGGCCGGAGACTTCGCGGCGTTATGCCTGGACGCCCTGCCCGGCGTCAATGAACGCCAGGTGCTCTGCTCACGACTCGAAGAAACGGGCCACGATCTGCTTATTCTCAGGATCGAGCAAATCCACGAGTTCGCTGGAAACATGCTGGCGCTTGAGAATGGCAGGGGCGACCCTCTGGTTGTGTTGTCGTCGCGGGCGCGAGCTGCCTTGACGGCAGATCAGCGAACGTTCTTGGAGCGACGCGCGAGCATTGTCAGCTGTGATGTGGCGACGATCGAAAGGATCGGCGGGGGCAGTGTGCGTTGTATGCTTGCCGAAGTATTCCTGCCGCGCCGTTGACGGTGTCCCGGTCGGATCTCGACTGGTCTTCTTGCCGGGTGCTCGTATGGCCTGCTTTCCACACAGTTTTCCTGGTCGCTCTCGGTCTGGGCGAGGCATTCGCTGCGTCGCCTCTGGCTGCGCGGCGGTCTTGATTGAGCAAGCATGAATCAGCGTCGTGAGGCGTTGGTACGCTTGCTGGCCGATGGCCGGGAGCATTCCGGCGAGGCCCTCGCTCGCCAGCTGAATATCAGCAGAGCGGCTGTCTGGAAGCACGTGCGCACGCTTGCTGAGCTGGGACTCGCTGTACATTCAACCCCGGGCCGCGGGTATCAGCTCGACCGTTCCTTGGATCTTCTGGACACAGATCTGCTGAGCCGGAGTCTAGGTGTTGCGGCAGACGTGCCCTTCAGGAGCATTCGCATATGTTTTGACGCTCCCTCCACCAATAGCGAACTGCTTGCAGCGGGTCCGCCTCCTCCCGGTCTGATGGACCTGTGTGTCGCTGAGCACCAGTCGTCCGGGCGCGGCCGCCGTGGCCGGAACTGGCTGGCGCCGCTGGCATCCGGCCTGTGTCTCTCGGTGTCGTGGTCATTCACGGGGTTCTCGGGCCAGATCGCTGCTCTCAGCCTCGTCGTTGGCGTCGCGACTGCGATGGCGCTGGAATCTCTCAACATCCCCGGCGTCATGTTGAAGTGGCCCAACGATCTCTGGGTCAATGATCGAAAACTGGGAGGCATTCTCGTCGAGATGCGTGCAGAGGCGGCTGGTTCCGCCTTTGTGGTCATCGGAATCGGGCTAAATGTTGACCTGCCGGCCGCGGTGCGTACGGCGATTCTGCAAGAGGGTGTCCCGGCGATCGATCTTCGGGAGGTGTGGTCCAACCCCGGTACGTCACGGACGCTGCTGGCAGCTCGAATCGTCAGTCAGCTTCTCGGGGCACTGCGGCAATTCGGGGACGCGGGATTCGAGCCATTCCGGTCCGAGTGGCGCCGGCGGGACGCCTTGATCGGGCGGTCGGTTGCGGTCCAGCATGCCGACGGGCGTATCCTAGGTACCGCGCGTGGGATTGCGGACGATGGTGCTCTGCTGGTGGCGACAGCAAGTGGTGTTGAGCGGCTGCTATCCGGTGACGTGAGCGTCAGGGTCAGTGGTACATGAAACTGCTGATGGATGTCGGCAATACCCGAATCAAGTGGGCATTGCATGACGATGGGACTGATGTCGAGCGTGGGATCGTTCGACACCGGGGTGTGCCTGTGGGCACCTGGATTTGCGGACTACCGGGACTTGACCAAGTTGCGTCGATCTTCGTGGCAAATGTTGCTGGAGACGCGCTGGGTGCAGTGCTGAGAGACTGGGCGGGCAGCATGCCCGGTGTCGAAGTTCACTTCTTGCGTTCGACGGCCACTGCAGGCGGCGTGCGTAATGCCTACGCGGTCCCTGATCTCCTGGGAGTCGATCGCTGGCTCGGGATGATCGGCGCGCGCAGCACTTGTCGCGAGGCCTTCCTTCTGGTCGGGGCTGGAACCGCGTTTACGGTCGACCTGGTGAACCAGGACGGCCGGCACTGCGGGGGGCTAATTGCCCCGGGGCGCAGCATGATGATCGACGCTCTCCGGGAGAAGACAGGCAACATTGCATCAGCAGTTGCTGCCGCGGCCGCCAGCAGCGACGGCATGTTTGGGCTCAACACCGCCGGAGCAGTCAGCCGAGGTGCCAGTCATGCATTGGCAGGACTGGTTGGTCATGCGATACGAGAAAGCATGACACATTGCGGAAGCGTGCGTGTCTTTGTGCATGGGGGGGATGCCGGCGACGTCTTCGACATCGTGGCGGATCGGCACACCCACGAACTCAGTGCCGGAGTCGAGACAATGGACGACGCTGTCCTGACCGGGATCGCAGTGCTGGCCGATGAGGCTCGGGTCCTGTGACCCGTATCATCTGCCTGGTCCTGATATTGGCCAACGTCGGCTATTTCGCTTGGCACGCATGGATCGTTCCCTCGCAAGGGCGCGCGATCGCCTCCATACAGAGTACAGCCATGCTCATGTTGGCACGAGAGGCTCCTGCGACTGTACCTGCGCCGGCAATGCAGGAATCGCCTTCCATCGCCGGGAGCTGTGCCAGCATCGGGCCGTTCCTCGACCTGACTGAAACTGTCAAGACGGCGGCCGCACTTCGGCGAAAGGGGATGTCCCCGCGTCACCGTGCGGTCGAAGGCGCCGTCTGGGCTGGATATTGGGTTTCCCTGGAGGGGATCCATAGCGCCCGAGACGCCGATGCTGTGATCGCGAGGCTCAGGAAGGCAGGTATTGCAGACTCGTACATCATGCCAGCCGGTGAGGAATCCGGGGTGACCGTGTCTCTGGGATTGTTCACCGAACGTCGCCGGGCGATGACACGAGTCGACGAAGTCCGCGCACTCGGCTTCGAACCCAGGCTCAGTCCGCGCCAGCGCTCCGGTACGGTGTACTGGATCGACGTCAATTACGAGGGAGTCATCGATCAACTCGACCTGACTGCTTACGAAGGGGACACGGGCCGGATCGTTCGGCTGCAGATCAAGCCGTGTGATTCGCCGGCGACGGATGGAATGTTGACTGGTGCAGTGACGAGCGGGAACCAGGTCTCGCCCGTAGACGATGAAGCAGTCGCGACCGCTCGCTAGGTGACGCGTGCCGCCCGCTGGACTAAAGTGTTGACGGGAGAGTCGCCGGGTTAGCTCAGTTGGTAGAGCAGCTGATTTGTAATCAGAAGGTCGCGGGTTCGACTCCTGCACCCGGCACCGATCTCCCATGCCGCGGGCACGACTGATCTGCGATCGCCTTCCGTAACCGCTCGGGTTGATGAGTGCGGTGCGATTCATCTACTACGTGTGACGCGCCTGCCCGCTATTTTCCATCGGCGGAAATGGGCGATGCTTGGTCCACGCGTTTTACGTTGGGAACGCCATCGGTAACCTCGAAGCTCGCCAAGGTCATGCAGCCGCTGGCCGGGTCTCGGATGTTATCGACGCCAATGATGTCTGCGTGCAACTGATCCTTTGTGAGGTCGAACCGGACATAGCCATTGTGCGTGCCATCATGGTAGCGCACGTGCGGGTTCATCGGATTCATCACACCCGGCCGGTGGTTGGTCTGAGTCGCGACGGATGACGTCACGAACTCTGTACCCGCAGATCGATTTCCATCACCACGGATCTCATTGACCCAGAACGAGTGTACGTCCCCACTCGTCACGACGAGATTGCGAAGTTGTCGTTTCGACGCGGACGCCAGCAGTCGCCGACGCGCTTCAGGGTACCCGCCCCAAGCATCGGAAGACACTCGCGGGCGTTCGGGCGTGCCATCCCGGATATCCGAGAACAACAGCGACTGCGTCAGTATCGTCCACCGCTCACGAGCCGACTGGAATTCGCGGTCCAGCCACGCTTCCTGTTCGAAGCCGAGCATGGTGCGTAGGGGATCGGTGAGTTCGGCCTTGCACGCGGGATCCATTGGATTGATTGTTTCGCTACCGCCGGTCGTCAATCCGATGCGACGGTCCATATCGCAGCTCTGGAGTGTCGCGGGCGACGCGCACGCCTGGGGTGAGCGGAACTGGCGGTTGTCCAGCACGATGAACCGGGCGAGGTCTCCCCAGTTCAACGAGCCGGTTACCTGCAGGTTTCCTGCGGGACGCAGGCGCGACGATCGAATAGGGAGGTGCTCGAAGAACGCTTGGTATGCCGCAGCGCGGCGAGCTACGAACGCTTCGCGTTCTGGCGTGCCTCCGCAGGAGGCATCTTCGCTTAGACCTGCGCTGTAGTCGTTCTCGACCTCATGGTCATCCCAGCTCAACACCCAAGGGCATGCACGATGGGCAGCCTGCAGATCCGGATCCAGGCGGTAGAGCGCGTAACGGCGCCGATAGTCCGTCAGCGACCGTGCCTCGTCGTTGCCGAAGCTGCGCACCTTTCGCCAGCCCCAGCTTGCCTCGTAAATGTAGTCTCCCAGGCTGAATACCAGATGCGGCTGGTCAGCTGCCAGATGTCGGTACGCGCTGAAGAAGCCCTGTTCGTAATGTGCACAGGATGTGACTGCAAATCTCAGCGGTTCCATTTGCCCCGCTGCAGGGCAAGTCACTGCGCGTCCTGCCGGGCTCTCCTCGCGGCCGGTGTGGAAGCGGTAGTAGTACTCCCGCCCTGGATCGAGTCCGTTGATCTCGACTCGCACGCTATGCGCGAGATGAGGCAATGCCAGCGCGATGCCTCGCTTGCGGATGATCTTGAACTGCGGGTCCTCCGCGACCTCGAACATCACCTCGTAGGCAAGACGCCCGAGAAGCGTCGTGTCGAAAGGATCCGGTGCAAGCCGGGTCCAGATCACGAATCCATCATCAGAAGGATCACCGCTCGCGACACCCAGTTGGAACGGATAAGCGTTCCATCGTGTCTGTGCGCGCACCGCAGTCTGCGGTGCGATAAGCAATGAACTGCCGGCGGCATAAAGCGCCATCCTGAACAGCGATCGCCGCGATACGACGTGATTCATGGCCGGGCGCCTGGAGATGTCCTGACGACATCATAATGCGGGAACCTGCGAATCCGCTCGACCAGAGAAGTGTGGCTCGAAGTGGCTCTATCGCCAGGGTGGTTTCGGCTGCAGGGCTAAATGCCCGCACCAGATTCGAATCCCGATTCTCGAACATCCGCCTGAAAGATCCTCGATCCGGGTGGCACGCTGCGAGTCAACCACACATTCCCACCGATTACGCTGCCACGCCCGATTGTGACACGTCCGAGAACTGTTGCATTGGCATAAATCGTCACGTCGTCACCAAGGATTGGATGCCTTGGTACTCCCTTTACCAGGTTGCCGAACGCATCAACCTGGAAGCTCTTGGCACCGAGCGTAACTCCCTGGTAGAGCGTGACACTGTCACCAATCACTGCCGTTTCGCCGATCACTACGCCGGTTCCATGATCAATGAAGAAGCGACGTCCGACCGAGGCGCCCGCATGGATGTCGATTCCCGTAATCTGATGGGTCTGCTCCGCGATGAGGCGCGACAGCAATGGCACGTCGTGCTGGTACAGCAGGTGTGCAAAGCGATGCCGGGTCACGGCGTAAAGGCCCGGGAACGAGTAGAGAGCCTCGATCGGGTGATGACACGATGGATCACTGCGCCATGCCGCTTCGGCATCCTCGAACATGCGCTCACGCAGGTCTGGCAGTGCGTGAATGAGTGCCTGGACGATATCTTTCGATGTCGCCGCGATGATGCTGGTGCCCTGTGTGCGCCCATAGATCCGGTCGTGTACCCCGAACGCTCTCTGCACCTGTATCACGAGGGTGGCTTCGACTGCAGTGAGTTCCTGCAGCAGGACTTCCGCGTCCGGAGCGGCAATCACCGAATCAGGCTGCACCTCTGCCAGCAAGGCGCGGTGCAGACGATCAATGCATCGCAGGACTGCCTCACGATCTGGCATGGGGCCGAGGGCGAGTGCTGCCAAGCCGTGCCCCGCCCTCGGTGTGGTGAGCGCTGCCGCAACGACGCCGAGGTCGGGTGATCGTGGCTTCGCCGCAGGGCCTGTCACGTGGGCGTGTCCTCGTAAAGCCATGTGGTCAGGTAACGCTCGCCGAAGCTGGGAATGATGACCACGATGAGTTTGCCGCGATTCTCCTCGTTGGCGGCGACCTTCAGCGCCGCACACAACGCGGCACCAGAACTGATGCCGACGAGGATCCCTTCCTCGCGACCCAGCCGACGCGCATATTCTCCAGCTTCCTCGTTGGTAACCTGAACGATCTCGTCGATCACCTTGGTGTTGAGCACATCCGGGACGAACCCTGCACCAATGCCTTGAATCTTGTGCGGGCCTGGTTGTCCACCGGACAGAACCGGGCTGGCGCTTGGCTCGACGGCAACTGCCCTGAAGCCAGGCTTACGGGCTTTGATGACTTCGGCTACGCCGGTGATCGTGCCGCCAGTGCCCACACCCGAAACCAGAATGTCGACCGCACCATCTGTGTCGGACCAGATTTCCTCCGCAGTGGTTCGCCGATGGATCTCCGGATTTGCAGGGTTGGTGAACTGCCCGACGAGAACGTACTTCGATGGATCGCTGGCGACGATTTCCTGGGCCTTTGCAATCGCCCCCTTCATCCCCTTCGGGCCTTCCGTCAGGATCAGCTCGGCGCCGAAGGCTTTGAGCATGCGCCGTCGCTCCTGGCTCATCGTCTCCGGCATCGTGAGGATCAGTCGATAGCCTTTTGCAGCGGCGACGAACGCAAGGCCAATACCGGTGTTGCCGCTGGTCGGTTCGACGAGCACGGTGTCAGGTCCGATCTTTCCCTGTTTCTCCAGGGACTCGACCATCGCTACCCCGATGCGGTCCTTGACGCTGGCGCAGGGATTGAAGAACTCGAGCTTCAACACAATTCTGGCAGGCAGATCTCGTCCGATCTTGTTCAGTCTGACGAGCGGCGTACGACCGACGGTCTCAAGTATGTTGTCGTATATACGAGCCATGCCCCGATCCTCGCGTTGCGGAATTGATGTGTCAGGCTCGCTTTGAGCCCGAAGGCTATCGAAGTTAGGAGGCGTGCAGGCTGCCCGGAAATGCTCTTTTTATCTCGCCTGATGCCAGACGGTTATGGTCGCGTCGTCTCCGCTCGGAGGCCTTGTATGACCGGGCCGCATACCGGCAGGCCGTTGATGAAAGGCAAAAAAAAGGTCGGGCGCCGACACCTCGGTCGCCCAACCCGACATGGAAACCTCCCCCGGAAGTTCAGGCGCCCGCGTAACTCTCCATTCGGAGACCAGTGCCACCGTGCGAGATGTGGGCAACCACCGCTGTACGACGATGAATCTTGGTAATACGACCAAGATTGATCGCAAAGGCCAATTCCACCAAGGACCCTTGGGGCAATCCGAGGTTCGATGTCTCGACGAATACCCCGTTTGCGCTCAGGTTGCGCGCTCGGCACAACTTGCCTTTCCGGCCCGGAGCACTGACGTAGACCGTAGTGCGGGCACGATGCCGTGTGTGCAGACGACGTTCCATCGCGCAGACCCCCGCGATCGCGTTGTTGGTTTGTTCCTCTGACAGCCGGCCACAGTATGCAGCCTGCTCGGTCGGGATGGGAAGGGGTGGCGGGGCGGCAACTGACGAACGCGACGCTACGTGGACAGATTACGTCATATAAGCAGCTGATTCGAGCCGCTTTGTGCGTCGCAAAAGGCTTATTCGTCCTTGCGTCGGATGGCTAGCGGGGTAGGTGCCTCTATACCCATTTTGATACGTCGGCCAGTTCCACCCAGCAAAGTGATCTGAATCGGGCCATTTGCGAAGAGTTCGGCTAGAGTCATGCGGGTGTCAGTGCCATCAGCCGGAGTGATGACGATCGATTCGTCGGCGCGGCGGCTAAGAACCAGCATGGTCTGCCTCGTCAGATACGGCTTGCTACGCGCGAGCCAGCTCACGCGCGCCGGCGCCGGTCAGTTGCGTTGATCCCGTGCGACCATAGGTCGCTACGGTGCCTCGACCGCCACGTAGCAGATTCAGCGCCTGCTGTACGCGTGTTTGCATGGCCGCAACGATCCGGCCGTTTGAAAGGTTCAGGTCACGGCACTGCTGCAATGTGGTCGTCAGGTGTTGCCAGTGCTGACGAAGGACCCGCGACAACGGCTTTGTCTCGAGGTTCCGCGCCAGATGCTCCACATACGACTGCATCTCCACGTGGGTCGCCCCAACTGCGACCCGCTGCAGGAGTCGTCGCCGGTCTTTCTCGATCATTTCGAGCTGGCCGAGCAAGGCGGTCTTCTTCGTGGTCGCGGCAGCCAGGCCGTCGCTATCGTTGATTGCGAGAGCGCTCCTCTCGCTCAAAAGCGCTTCCAGGAGTCGCGCCGCTTCAGCGGCCTCCCGCTCAATGAGTGCCACCAGTTCGCTGGAGGATTGCGCGGGCGTCATTGCTACATCGCCTCAACGACCAATCAATTCCCTTTCCGCCTGCAGGATCTTGTCGGCTATGCGCTCCGGGTTGATTTGATACTCTCCCCGAGCGACCGAGTCCTTGACGCTCGCAATCCGGCTTGCGTCCGTCGCCGGGGCGTCGGCAACGGCACGTGCCAGCTTCTGCAGTCTTACTGCCCCGTCCGTCAGGGTCACCGAGTCGCCACTGGCCGTACCGACCGCCTGAGGGCCGGATTCGCCGGACTGTCCCACGCCCCCGTTTCGGTGGCTACCTGCCACCGAAGCTGGCCTGGAGCCATAGCCATCGATCTTGCTGCTCATGAAATCTCTCTTTGAGACCCATCCAGTCTCCTGAGTCACGTGTCGGCGCCTGGCAGGAAATCTTTAGATCCAGCCGGCCCGCAGTTCAGGCCCGTTCCGCGGCTGGTCCACTCTGTTTCAGAGCGGCCGGCCTCAGCCGATCTGAAGCCTCAGTCCAGACCGATCTCAACGGAATCCACACCGCTCACTATCCCTTCGATTTCTCGCCCGGAAGACGGATTTCGGATGCGCACACGTTCCGCGATAGCGGCGTCGGTGACTGCGATGCCGGACGTCCTCACCGTCACGGATGCCGTCCGCCCGATCAACGTCACCGGATGTCCTCTGCGCACCGCTGGTACTCGACGTACCCAGCCGGGAAGAATGACCTGCCCCGCACTGGCGGTCCGAAGAAGCTTTGCCCCCAGGAGGTCATGCTCGGATTGGAACCACCCAATGGGTGGTGTAACGGCGATTTCTGAATATGTCAAATCTTGATGCCCGAGAGTCGAGCCGGCAGTCACATCGCGAGCGAGCACTATCACTCTGTAAGTGCCTGCAACCACGACGGGCACGAACACCCGCCAGAAGGGTGTCGAGCAACTGATTTCCAGCGCGAGACGTGTCTGCTGCCCGGCTGTTGGTCGTCCCCTCGCTCCAAGTTCGCTACTGCAACGGGGGAGGTTGAGTCGGTCCGGCCGGAACCCCTCGGCGAGTCGGGTCGCTGCAGGTTTGACCCCGGCGATCGCCGCGGCCTCTGCGCGAGCCGCTGCAACGATGTTGTCGGGACTCTCGCGATCAAAAGCGCTGGCGACACCAACCGCCACGAATGCTGAGGCGACCACCCCGCAAGCTCCCCTTCGTATCGCCGATTTGCACGCCGGTCTCACGATCCAAATAACCTGCAATGGTCGTGCCACAGCCGTGCCGAACTCAGATCCGGCGAAACCGGCGCTGTCTCGAAGCTTGAAGCGCCACTTGCGACCGTCTCGGGCCGGCGCGGTCCTGTGCTGCCTGTGCCCCGTCAAAAAGCCGACGCCAGCTCATCGGGTATCGCGATGGGCAACCCGGCGGCCGGGGCTTGCCGCTTCGCGTGCCGCTTTGCCGGTAAACCAACCGGTGGCCCGATTGAAATCGTCGAGGAATCCGGCCTTGCTGCCGCTGGCACGGCTCTTGCTTCGGTCCCGCTGAGGGCTGACAGATCGGCCGGGACCACGTTGGAGCGATGCGGCCATGCTCGAGAATCTGTTCGGTGTGCACGAGAAGTCGATGTTGCTCCGTGGCGAGCGCTCCTCCGTCCTTGCGTCGAATCTGGCGAACGCGGATACACCGAACTACAAGGCGCGCGATTTCGATTTCGCCGCAGTAATGGCCACCGCGGGCACGTCCGGGGACCTGGTCGTCGCGCGAACCTCCCAAATGCACCTTGGCGCGGGCTCCGGCGCAGTCTTCGACGGAGAGCTGAAGTACCGGATTCCGTACCAGCCATCGCTCGACGGCAATACGGTCGAGGCGCCAGTCGAGCAGGCGGCGTTCGCGGAAAACGCCGTGAGATATCAGGCCAGCCTGATGTTCATCAACCGGCGCATCGCGAGTCTTGAAACGGCGCTTACCGGTCAGTGAGGCTGTCATGTCTCTGTTCAAGGTATTCGATGTCGCGGGCAGTGCCCTCAACGCACAGTCAATGCGATTGAACGTGGTGGCCAGCAACCTTGCCAATGCCGAATCAGTCGCGACGAGTGCCGGCAGCGCCTATCGCGCCAGACATCCGGTCTTTCAGGCATTGATGCGCGAGGTTGCAGCTGTGCCTGAGGACGATGGCGTAGCCGTCGGGGTTCGTATGCTCGGCGTCTACGAGAGCCCGGCACCAGCGATGAGGCGCTACGAACCCGGGCACCCGCTTGCGGATCGCGATGGCTATGTCTTCGCCTCGAATGTGAACGCGGTCGAGGAGATGGCGAACATGATTTCGGCGTCGCGCTCATTCCAGACGAACGTTGAGGTGATCACGACCTCGCGGGATCTGTTGCTCAAGACGATCACGATGGGTCGCTGACACCGGGAGGTCGCGCCATGGCAATAGGTGGGATCAGTCAGTCAGAACTCGAGGCGCTCGGCCTCACGTTGCCAGCGGCGAGTTCCCGTGCGGCAACGAAGAGTGATCTGGGTGCCGAGGATTTCCTGAAGCTGATGACTACGCAGCTGAAGAATCAGGATCCGTTCAAGCCCCTCGACAGCGGTGACTTTCTGGGGCAACTGGCCCAGTTTGGTACGGTTTCGGGCCTCAAACAGCTGCAGTCACAGTTCGAGACGCTCTCCGGCAGCATCGTCTCGAGCCAGGCACTCCAGGCTTCCAGCCTGCTTGGTCGCGACGTGCTGATCAATGCAACGAGCGGATATCTGGAGGCCGGGCGTCCGCTCGAGGGCGCCGTTGACGTACCGTCCGGCGCCCAGTCCGTAAAGGTACTCATCGCTGATGCGTCGGGGCAGACGGTCCGGACCCTCGATCTCGGCGCACAGGCTCCCGGCCTCGCCAGCTTCAGCTGGGATGGTCTCGGTGACAGCGGTGTCGCGGCGACACCTGGACGGTACATCCTGCGAGCCCAGACCTATCTCAACGGACGCGCCATGGATGCTGCGCAGACGCTGATATCGGCTCCGGTCGAGAGTGTCACGTTGGGCGCGGGCCAGTCCGGTCTGTCACTGAGCCTGCGGGGGTTGGGTGACATGCCTTTCAGTGCGGTGCGCAGGATCGGCTGAACCGGCGTCAATTACAGCAGGGGACAATAGGAGGGATACATGCCATTCCGTATCGCATTGAGTGGATTGAATGCAGCCACTTCCGACCTGAACGTGACTGCGAACAATATTGCCAACTCGAACACAACCGGCTTCAAGGCATCGCGTACCGAATTCTCGGACGTCTTTACGGCCAGTGGTCTCGGTTCCGGCAGCACGGCCATCGGCAACGGCGTCCGGGTCGCAGCGGTGACCCAGCAGTTTGGTCAGGGCGCAATCCAGTTCACCAACAACAACCTCGATCTCGCGATCAGCGGTGAGGGCTTCTTCACTTTGCTCGATCCCACCGGATACGTCTATACACGGAATGGCGCCTTTGGTGTTGATCGTGAAGGCTACATCGTCAACAGCGCAAACCAGAAGCTGCAGGTCTATCCGGCCGTCACCGGGTCATCCGGGCAGTTCAACACGGGCACGCTGTCCGACCTGCGGCTGCAAACCTCGCAGAGTGCTCCTCAGGCAACCTCGACCGGGGAGGTCGTGATCAACCTGCCGGCCAATACCGGTGTTCCCGCGGTCGGTACCTTCGACCCCACGGATCCACAGAGCTTCAATTACACGACTTCCGCTGCGGTATATGACTCGCTCGGCACCCAGTCGACCGCAACCTTCTATTTCGTCAAGACAGCCAATCCGAACGAATGGCAGGTCGCGATGACCATCGATGGAACCCAAGTCGGTGGATTGCAGACGCTGCAGTTCTCGGATACCGGTACGCTGACGACCCCGGCCAATGGCGATGTCGTGTTTCCCACGTATACGCCAACAACCGGCGCCGCGCCGCTCGACATCACGTTCGACTTCCAGCAGTCGACGCAGTACGGCGGCCAGTTCGCGGTCAGTGCGCTGAACCAGGACGGTTACTCCTCCGGTCGCCTGACCTCGATCGACATCAGTGACGTCGGCGTGGTCTTCGCCCGATTCACGAATGGCCGGGCGCTCGAGCTCGGCCAGGTCGCGTTGTCGAACTTCCCGAATCCTCAGGGACTGCGTCAGACGGGCGACTCCAGCTGGGCCGAGACCTTCGCCTCCGGAAACGTGATCCGGGGTGAAGCCGGCTCGGCGAGCTTTGGCCTGATCCAGGCCGGTGCGCTGGAAGGTTCGAACGTTGATCTGACGCAGGAGCTGGTGAACATGATCACGTCTCAGCGGACGTTCCAGGCCAACGCGCAGATGATCTCGACTGCAGACCAGATCACGCAGACGATCATCAACATACGTTGATCGCATCTGATCGGTAGACGGATCGGAGATCGTAGCTGACATGGACAGGATGCTCTGGGTGTCGATGACGGGTGCGGACCAGATGCTGGACGCACAGGCGATCGTCGCGCACAACATGGCAAATGCCTCGACCCACGGCTATCGCGCAGACCTGCATGCGTTCTCGAGCTACCTGATCCAGGGGCCTGGCTATCAGACACGCGCGAATGTGGTCGCCAATCAGCTGGGCTTCGATCCGCGCAACGGGACGTTCGAGGGTACGGGTCGGATACTCGACATCGCCGTACAGGGCACCGGCTGGATTGCGGTACAGGCGCCCGACGGAACCGAAGCGTACACACGAGCCGGCAGCCTGCGCCTGAATCCTGACGGCATCCTGCAGACGGCGGCCGGTCATCCTGTCCTGGCGGACGGTGGCCCGGTCAGCATTCCGCCCGCCAACGAGATCGCCATCGCAGGCGACGGCACGATCTCGATAGTTCCGCAGGGGCTCGGGCCGGCGACGCTGGCCGCCGTCGGACGGATCAAGCTGGTCGATCCACCGGTGGACGCGATGGTCAAGGGCCCGGACGGGCTCATGCGACTCAAGGACGGAACGAATGCTGTCGTCGATCCCGGCGTCCGCATCGTGTCCGGCGGTCTCGAGTCCAGCAACGTCAATATCGCCGAGGCGCTGATCGAGATGATCGATCTCGCGCGCCAGTACGAAATGCAGGTGCGGATGATGAGCACCGCCGAACAGACCGATCAGGCTGCACAGCAACTCCTGCGAGCTGGCTGACCAGAAGAATTTCCAGGGAGAAGACGACGTGAATCCTGCCTTGTGGGCTGCAAAAACCGGACTCGATGCGCAACAGACGCGGATGGCCGTCGTCTCGAACAATCTCGCAAATGTCGCGACCATGGGCTACAAGCGCTCTCGCGCTGTTTTCGAAGACCTCCTGTACCAGAATGTGCGTCAGGTCGGGGCACAGACCTCCCAGGACACCGAGGCACCAACCGGCATGTATCTGGGGACCGGTGTCCGCGTCGTCGCGACGGAGAAGCAGTACACGCAAGGAAGCCTGCAGCAGACCGGTGGATCTCTCGATGTTGCCATCCAGGGGCGAGGTTTCTTCCAGATCCTCATGCCGGATGGCAGCGAGGCGTACACGCGCGACGGTTCGTTCAAGATGGATGCCCAGGGGCAGCTGGTTACGGTCAATGGCTACACCGTACAGCCCCCCATTTCGATTCCGGATGGTGCGCAGTCGGTCTCGATCGGAGCCGACGGAACGGTGAGCATCCGTCAGGCGGGGCAGGCTGCGCCCGTCAACATCGGTCAGCTGCAAACGGTGGATTTCATCAATCCATCCGGACTCGAGCCTCGGGGCGAGGGGCTCGTGGTCGAATCTGCCTCGAGCGGCCCGCCGCAGATCGGCACTCCAGGCCTCAATGGGCTCGGCACGCTGGTGCAAGGGTCGCTCGAGACATCGAACGTCAATGTGGTGGAGGAGCTGGTCGCGATGATCGAGACGCAGCGCGCGTACGAAATGAACTCCAAGTCGATTTCGACCAGCGACCAGATGCTGGCATATCTGACCAATAATGTCTGACGGCAGGATGGCGACCGTGTCGTGTGAATGGAGGCTGCTTGCGCCCATTGCACTCGCGATCAGCGGATGCGGACTCATGGGGCATCAGGATCAACCACTGCCCGGAATCGACTCCGGGAGGCCGGTCTCGGTTCACGCCGCACCCACTGATGGTGCGATCTACGCTGCCGGCAGCGACGTGTCACTGTTCGAGGATCTCAAGGCGCGGCGCATCGGTGACCTGCTGACGATCGTGCTCAAGGAATCGACGAGTGCGAGCAAGAGTGCCTCGACCAAGACCAAGAAGGATTCTTCGATCGATCTTCCGGGGCCGACGCTGGCCGGGCGTGCTGTGACCCTGAACGGCAAGCCGGTGCTGGAGTCATCGATCGAAGGCGCCCGCGAGTTCGACGGGCAGGGCTCCTCGAGTCAGAGCAATACGCTCTCCGGAAACATCACGGTGACAGTGGTGAGCCGTCTGCAAAATGGCAATCTGGTGGTCCAGGGCGAAAAGTGGCTGCGTCTGAACCAGGGTGACGAGTTCGTCCGCATCTCGGGAGTCATTCGGCCATACGACATCCAGCAGGACAACACAGTGACCTCCGATCGTGTGGCCGATGCACGGATCAGCTACGGCGGCCGCGGCATGGTGGCCAGTGCCAACCGCGCAGGGTGGTTGTCGCGCTTCTTCAATTCCGCATGGTATCCGTACTGAACCAACTGCATTTCGGTGGACTTGTGCGCGTCATCTCGGTGACGGTGGCGCTTTCGTGCATCTGCGCACCAGTTCGTGCCGAGCGCATCAAGGATATCGCGAGTGTTGCGGGTGTTCGCGGTAACCAGCTGATCGGCTACGGCCTCGTCGTGGGACTCGACGGCACCGGCGACCAGACGAGTCAGGCGCCCTTCACGACGCAGAGTCTCAAGAACATGCTCGCGCAGCTCGGAGTGACGTTGCCGGCCAGCGTCAACCCGCAGTTGAAGAATGTTGCGGCCGTCGCCGTCCATGCGACGTTGCCTGCCTTCGCGAAGCCCGGGCAGTTGATCGACGTCACCGTGAACTCGATCGGCAATGCCAAGAGTCTCCGCGGTGGCTCGCTGCTGGTGGCGCCGCTCAAGGGGCTCGATGGCCAGGTCTACGCTATCGCGCAGGGAAACATGGTCGTGAGCGGATTCGGTGCCGAGGCGAAGGACGGTTCCCGCGTCTCCGTCAACGTGCCTAGCTCCGGCCGAATTCCCAATGGAGCAACGGTCGAGCGCAGCGTTCCGTCCCTGTTCGCCGAAGGAGATGCCGTGACGTTGAACCTCAATGTCCCGGACTTCACCGCGGCGAGCCGGGTGTCCGAGCGAATCAACCGAGAGATCGGGTCGGGTGCAGCGGCGGCACTGGACGCGACATCGGTTCGGGTACGTGCGCCGGTCGACACTGAGCAGCGCATCGCCTTCGTCGCGATGCTGGAGAATCTCGACGTTGATCCAGGCGCAGCCCCGGCACGGGTGATCGTGAATTCGCGGACCGGCACCGTCGTCATCGGGAGCAACGTGCGGGTCTCGCCTGCTGCCGTGTCCCATGGTTCACTGACGGTCAGCATCAAGGAAGAGACGCGCGTCAGCCAGCCCGGCCCGTTTTCCGAACAGGGGCAAACCGTCACGGCGCCCAGCTCGACGATCGACGTACAGCAGGAGGGCAGTCGCATGTTCCTCTTCGAACCGGGTGTGACGCTGGAGGAGATCGTTCGCGCAGTCAACCAGGTGGGTGCAGCCCCGGGAGACCTCGTGGCCATTCTCGAGGCCCTGCAGCAGGCCGGCGCATTGCATGCGCAGTTGATCGTGATCTGACCATGCTCGATTTCCGTGCACAGGGTGTCGATGCCGCCTCGGTCTACACGGATCTGCAGGGCCTCGGTTCCCTCAAAGAAGCGGCGCGCACCCGGTCTCCCGAGGCGCTCAAGGGTGTCGCCCGCCAGTTCGAAGCGGTGTTCATCGGCATGATGCTGGACAGCATGCGGTCGGCCACTTCCACGATCGATGGAGGGTTGTTCGACTCCCAGGAATCCGAACTCTATCAGCAGCTCTTCGACCGGCAGATCGCTCAGACGATCTCGAATGGGCGCGGCCTCGGGATCGCCGCGGCGATCGAGCGCCAGCTGTCCCGGATATCGGGGCAATCGGAACCGGAACAGCCAGCATCGTCATCAGCAACCGAATCCTCGCCGTCCCAAGGTGCGTCGCGTGCGGCGGGAGAGCCTGTACCGACGCCCGCAATGACTGGCGCGCAGACGGGATTCAGTGCCCGGACACCCTCCGATTTCGTTTCATCCATCCTGCCGCACGCGCAGCGGGTCGCCGCCGAACTCGGCATTCACCCGCTCGCCATTGTGGCCCAGGCTGCGCTCGAGACAGGATGGGGGCAGCGCGTCCCGCAGCGCCCTGAGGGGGGCTCGTCGCTCAATTTCTTCGGCATCAAGGCTGGCGGCGCTTGGTCCGGTGCGGAGGTCGCCAGTCAGACGATGGAGCACGTCGGTGGGGCGCTCAGGCGGCAGACCGGGAGATTCCGGGCATATGGCAGTGTTGCCGAGGCGTTCGGTGACTACGCCCGTCTACTCAGGAATGACCCGCGTTATCGTGCGGCATTGTCGGTAGGCAGTGATCCTCACAGGTTTGCCGAACAGATCCAGGCTGGTGGATACGCGACCGATCCCGGATACGCGGAGAAGATCCATGCGATTCTCAAGAGTCCGACACTGCAGAGAGTCTCGAGGGGTGCTGATACCGGCAGTGGAACGGTGACGACATGAGTCCGGGCACATCCGTTCGAATGGGCCGCCGGACCCGTCCGACGCTGGTGGCGGGGTAGCTGGCCATGGCCGACATCATGCGCACGAGCCTGTCGGGCCTGCTTGCATTTCAACGGGCTCTCGCGACGACCAGCAACAACGTCGCGAATGCCAACACGGAGGGCTACAGCCGTCAGCGGGTGGAGATCGTTTCGCGGAAGCCGGAGGGCTTCGGGAATGGCTTCGTCGGGGCCGGCGTGGACGTCCGAACGATCACTCGCTCTTACGACCAGTTCGCGATCAATCAGTACCGGTCGTCGTCGTCACTGTTGGGGCGTCTGGATGCGTACTCGGGCATTGCCAGTCAGGTCGATAACATTCTCGGCGACTCCAGCAATGGGCTCGCCAACGGCATCAACTCCTTTTTCTCGGCCTGGCAGGACGTCGCCAACAGCCCTTCCTCGATCACGGCAAGACAGCTGCTGCTCACCCAGGCTCAGTCGCTCGGTGACCAGTTCCGGTTGACCGGTCGGCGGCTCGATCAGCTGGAAGTCGACATCAATCAGAGGCTGCAGACCGGCATCGCCGATATCAATCGCCTGACGGAGTCGATCGCACGACTGAACGAAGACATCGAGATCGCGATGGGGTCTTTCAACGGGCAGCCGCCCAACGACCTCCTGGATCAGCGCGATCAGCTGGTCAGCGACCTCGCCAGGATCATCGATGTGCAGGTTCTCCAGGACAGCAATGGTGCACTGAACGTCTACATCGGCAGTGGCCAGAACGTCGTGCTCCGCGGCCAGGCGACGGCGCTCGCGACCGTCCGGGACGGCTTCGATCCCTCGCGTCTGGACGTGGTCCTGCTGGGCACGGCGGGCGCGCAGACCGTTACCGATGCTCTGACAGGCGGGGAGATCGGCGGTCTTCTGGGCGTACGCAGTGAGGTGCTCGATGCGGCGCGGAACCAGCTCGGTCTGGTCGTGACGGCACTCGCCAGCCAGATCAACGAGCAGCAGCAAGCGGGCATGGACCTGCAGGGGCAGCTCGGTGGAGACCTGTTTTCGTTCGCTGCCCCGGGCACTCTTGCGGGCGCTGCCAATTCGGGGACGGCGAGCATCGCGACATCGGTCACCGATCTCGCGCAGCTCACCGGCCAGGAGTACGAGTTGGTGTTCGACGGATCGGCGTGGCAGCTGCTGAGTCAGCCCGCCGGCGCCTCTGTGGCCATGAGCGGTGCCGGTACCCTCGCGAGTCCGTTCGAAGCCGACGGGTTGGCATTCGTTGTCAGCGGTGCGCCGGCGGCGGGCGATCGCTTTCTCGTACGCAGCACTCGTGATGCCGTTTCGACGCTCCGGGCCACGATGAGCGATCCTCGCCTGGTCGCCGCCGCGGCGCCGATCCGTACGAGCGCCGCGACGGCTAATCACGGAGGCGCTGGAGTGAGCGTCGGCGAGGTTGTGGATGCCGCCGACCCGAACCTGCTGTCGACGGTCGACATCCAGTTCACCAGCGCGAACACCTACAGCGTCAACGGAGCCGGCAGCTTCGCGTATACGAACGGCAGCGACATCGCCATCAACGGTTGGCGCATCAGGATCACCGGCCAGCCTGCAGTGGGCGACACGTTCAGGGTCGAGCGAAACTCCGGCGGTGTGGGTGACAATCGGAATGCGCTGTTGATGGCGGGAATACGTGATCGGCGCGCGCTGCAGGGCGGCACCACCACGATATCGGGACAGTTCGCTTCGATGGTTGGCGGCATCGGTACGCAGACCCGCCAGTCCAGTATCGCCAGGGACGCTCAGGAGGCCATTGCGTCTGCCTCGCGCGATCGCATGCTGGGTGCCTCCGCCGTTAATCTCGACGAGGAGGCTGCCGATCTTCTCAAATGGCAGCAGGCCTATCAGGCTGCGGCCAAGGCGATCGCAGTCGCCGACACGATCTTCCAGTCGTTGCTGGATACGGTGAGACGATGACTTCCCTGCGAGTGACCCAGTCGCTGATGCATGAGGCCTTTCTGAGGTCACTGCGCGGTCAGTTGACGAGGCTGCAGAGCGCCCAGCAGCAGATTTCGACCGGTGAGCGGTTCTCGCTGCCGGCCGAGGACCCCGTTGCGGCGACGCAGGTACTTTCGCTGGACTCGGCTCTTGCTGCAAACGCTCAATTCAGCCGCAACGGCGAGCTCATGCGCAATCGGCTCGGCGCAACGGAGAGCGCCCTGACTGGAGCGGGCGATGTACTGCAGCGGGTGCGCCAACTGGCGGTTCAATCAGCCAATGCCACGGCATCCGCCGAGACCCGACGGCTGATCGCTGCCGAGGTTCGCCAGCATCTCGATGGCATCCTGCAGATCGCCAACTCGACCGATGGAGAGGGTGAGTACCTGTTCTCCGGCTACAGCGTGCAGGCGCAGCCATTTGGCCGCGACTCGGCGGGCACGGTGCTCTACAACGGCGACCAGGGCCAGCGTCAGATCCAGATCGGCCCGGAGCGCTTCGTCGCCGATACTGATCCAGGGTCCCAGGTGTTCCAGATGATCAGGAACGGAAACGGCACGTTCACAACGGCGGCGGGCGCCGCCAACGCCGGGACCGGGGTCGTCGGTGCGCGTAGCGTGGTGGATCCCCTGCAATACGACGGTGACACCTATTCGGTATTGTTCACGGCGGCAGATGTCTACGAAGTGAGGGATTCGAGCAACGCTCTGGTCACCAGCGGCAGCTTCTCCGCGGGCACGACCATCGCCTTCCGTGGGATTCAGCTCGCGATCGACGGCGTACCGGCTTCGGGTGACACGTTCACGGTGGCTCCGAGCCAGCACCAGGACGTGTTCACGACCATCGGAAACTTTCTCGATGCACTCGAGAATGCCGACGACAGCGCGGCCGGGCGCGCGCAGTTCTCGAACGTGACCAATGAGGTGCTGCAGGGTCTCGATCAGGCAGTCGGGCGCATGCTCGAGGTACGTGCCAATGTCGGCAGCAGGCTTTCGGCGATCGATGCCCAGCAGACGCTGAACGAGGATCTCGACCTGCAGTTGAAGACGCTGCGTTCGGATCTCAAGGACACCGACTATGCGGAGGTGCTCACCCGGCTGAACCAGCAGATGATCAGCCTGGAGGCGGCGCAGAAGTCATTCGTCAGCACCCAGAGGCTCTCCCTCTTCGACTATCTCTGAAGCCCGACTAAAGAATTCTCCAGCCCCGCCGATAAACTCCATCGAGGGGCAGTTCATCCGCGCTACCGCGCCGCCCCGAATCCATGTCCGGGGACGCATTCCGCCGCAGTTCTCCGCGGCCATGCGACGAGAAATCTCAAGAACCACCCGCGACGTCCGATACATGCCTTGAGCGTCGTAACCGGCCCGCAGTGCAGGGCCCGACGCACCACAGCGTACCAAGGGGCCCTGAGCAGGGGCCGGGAACTGACAGAGCAGGAGTTACGGAAATGACGGGTCAAGTGATCAACACCAACATCATGTCGCTGAATGCGCAGCGCAATCTGTCGACGTCGAACTCGTCGCTGGCGACCGCGCTGCAGCGTCTGTCGTCGGGTCTGCGCATCAACAGCGCCAAGGACGACGCGGCCGGCATGGCGATCTCGGAGCGCTTTACGACGCAGATCCGCGGCCTCAACCAGGCAGTGCGCAACGCGAACGACGGCATCTCCCTGGCGCAGACGGCTGAAGGCGCCCTGCAGGAGCTGACCAACAACCTGCAGCGCATCCGTGAGCTGTCGGTGCAGTCGGCCAACGCCACGAACAGCTCTTCCGATCGCCAGGCGCTGGACGCGGAAGTGCAGCAGCGCGTCGCAGAAATCTCGCGTATCGCGTCGCAGACGAACTTCAACGGCCTGAAGATCCTGGACGGCAGCTTCGGCACCAGTGTCTTCCAGGTCGGTGCGAACGTCGGCGACACGATCTCTCTGTCATTCTCGACCGGGGTGCGCGCGAACCAGATCGGCTCGATCGCGACGGCGACGGGTGGCGCGGTGACGAACAACAACCTTGCCAGCGGCGACCTGACGATACAGCTCGGCTCAGGCAACGTGACGACGGTTGGCGCCAGCACGACCACGGCGGGCACTGCGCCGGGGCAGGACGCCGACAGCGCCTACGCAAAGGCCGAGGCCATCAAGGCCGCGAACATTCAGGGTCTCACGGTGACCGCGGAGACCGAAGTCACCGCGGCTTGGGTCGACATCGATGGCTCGGGCGCGACCGCAAACTCGACGTATGCGCTGACTATCAATGGCACGACAATCAACGCGACGGTCGGCTTCGGAAATGCGACGGATGTGCTGACGTCCAGCGATGTTGCATCGCTCGTGAACCAGCGGACCCAGGACACCGGCGTGACCGCCACGGTGAATGGAACGAATATCGTGTTCTCGTCGGCGGAGGGTCGCAATATCGACATCTCCGAGACCGTCACGCTCGGCGCCGGCGCTGCCGGTACAGGCGTCGCGGCGGGCTCCGAGATCGTGAACCGTGGCACGATCTCGCTGAGCGCACTCGAGCAGATCACTCTCGGTGGCAACAACGAGACCTACGCCGGGTTCACCAACAACCAGGTCATCGGCCTGACGACGTCGACCTTGGCGGACGCCTCGGTCGACACGGTGGACAACGCCAACACGACCATCCTGCGGGTGGATGCGGCGCTGCGTACCGTGAACAGCCTCCGGAGCGACTTCGGCGCCGTGCAGAACCGCTTCGAGTCGACGATCGCCAACCTGCAGACCGTCAGTGAGAACCTCGAGGCCTCGCGCAGCCGCATCCGCGACGCAGACTTCGCGTCCGAGACGGCCTCGCTGACGCGAGCCCAGATCCTGCAGCAGGCGGGTATCGCGATTCTGGCCCAGGCCAACGCGGTGCCGCAGAATGTGCTGGGTCTGCTGCGGTAAAGGATGACCGAGGACCAGGCAGTCGCGGGTCCCGCGCCGTGAGGCGCGGGACCCGATCCGCGAGAGGGATCTGGCCCGCGAGTGGACCGCAGGGCTCTGGACTCCAGGAGGGCTGGACCGCGATGAGCGCGGCGCAGTCCGGGTTGTCGGTAGAGCATCATGTCCAACGAGGTACTGTCCCGCGTCGCGCCCGATACCGGGGCGGCTCCGAGGCGTGCCCAGCCGGCAGCGATGGCGGCGGGCGCCGTGGACGGCAACGCCTTGCCGCTCAACAACGGCAAGGGGAGGCCGCGCGCGGAGTCGGCCAGGATCGAGCTGCCCGAGCCGCCCGATCTCTCGCGCATGGTCGAGAAACTCAACGAGTTCCTGCGGCAGAGCGCGCGTCACCTTCAGTTCCGCTACGACGACAGCTCCGGACGCACTGTGATCACCGTCGTGGATGCAGCGAACGGCGACGTGATTCGGCAGATTCCATCGGATGAACTGCTGGCGCTCGCCGAACGCATGCGTGCGGCCGGACAGCCGGGCGCCCTGATCGACCTTCGCGTCTGAGGTCCGGATCCATCATCCGTTCGGGAGCGTGCTCGACGTTCTGACTGGTACGGATCTTGCTCTGGATAATGACGCGAGGCATTCAAGGAGAGCCATGGGTACCGTCATCGCATCGGGGGTCGGTTCCGGTCTCGACATCGACGGCCTGGTGACCAAGCTCGTTCAGGCCGAAGGCGCGCCGAAACAGGCGGCGCTGGATCTCAAGGAGACGAGACTGCAGACACGGCTGTCGGCCTTCGGGGCCTTCCGCAGTGCTGCCGATCAGTTGCGCACGGCGCTCGCCGGGCTCACCGATGTCGCCAAGTTCCAGGGACGCAAGGTCACCGTCGGCGACGAGTCGATCTTTGCTGCGGCTGCCAGCCCGGCATCGGTGCCGGGGAGCTACGCAGTCGAGGTCGTCGATCTCGCCCTGGCCCACAAGCTCCAATCGATCGACTTCTCAGGTACGTCGGCAGCGATCGGGACCGGGACGCTGACGATAGCGGTCGGTGGCACCGCAATGGCGCTGACCATCGATGATTCGAACAAGACCCTCGCCGGAATCCGCGATGCGATCAACAACGCATCGAACAACCCGGGTGTAACGGCGACCATCGTGACGGGTACCCTTGGGTCCCGCCTCGTATTGACGGGCACGGATACTGGAGCCGCAGAGACCATCCGGGTGACGCAGTCCGGTGGTGACGGGGGGCTCGCGCAACTCGTCTACGATCCTGGCGTCGCGACGGCTCTCACGGAGACGCAGGCAGCGAGCGACGCCAGAATCCTCATCGACGGCATCGAGGCGGTGAGTTCGACCAACGTCTTCGCAGACGTCGTTACCGGGGTCGAGATCACGGTCTTCACGGAGTCGGCCCCCGGTTCGACGACATCTCTCGGCGTCGCCTACGATCGCGAAGCCGCGAGGAAGTCGGTCGATGAAGCCGTCAAGGCATACAACTCACTGATCACATCGCTGCGCGGTCTGGGTAAGTACGACGCAGCAACCAAGGCGGGCGGACCGCTGGTTGGCGATTCCACCCTTCGTGATTTTATGTCGTCACTGCGCCGGGAGGCGAGCGCACCGCTGGGCGGGCAGTCGAGCTTCGGCGCGCTCTCGGACATGGGCATCACGTTCGCGCTCGACGGCACCCTGAAACTGGACTCCGCGAAGCTGAACTCGGCATTCGACACGCGCTTCGACGACGTCGGCAAGGCGTTCGCCGCCACGGAGAGCGGCCTCGCCGTGCGGCTCGATTCATTGCTGGACACGTATGTCGATGCAGGAGGACTGATCGATGCGCGGACGAAGGGCCTGCAGGCCAGCATCAGCGATCTGGGCGACGCACGGGAGGCACTGGCCGATCGCCTCACCCGGGTGGAGGCGCGGCTCAGGCGGCAGTTCACCTCGCTGGACATCCTCGTCGCGCAGATGCGCAACACCGGCAACTACCTGTCAAGCCAGCTCGCGTCGCTCTCGACCAGCAGCAAGTAAACAACGCATGGATGGATTCCCATGAGCTATTCGCACCAGTCCGCAATGAATGCTTACCGCACGACCGGCGCGAGTGCGCAGGTCGCGGCAGCGTCGCCTCACCGTCTCGTGCAGTTGATGCTGGAAAACGTGATCGATCGTCTGGCCGCTGCGCGCGGGCACATCGATCGTGGCCGGGTCGCCGAGAAGGGTGAGGCTCTGTCACGCGCCTTGGCCGTCATCGACGAGCTCAACGCGTCACTGGACATGGAGAAGGGCGGCGCTCTTGCCGTCAATCTGCGGCGGCTCTACGAGTATTCGATTCGCCGCCTCACCGAGGCCAACATCCACAGTGACGCCGCGATGATCGGCGAAGTCCAGGCGCTGCTGCGCGATGTCAAGGCCGGCTGGGATGCCATCTCCGGGTCGACCAGGGGCACCGGGCCATGAGCACGATGCGGCCGCACGATGCGCTGGATCAGGCTCTCGAAGTGACTCGAGAACTCCGTGTGCGCATGGAGGCGGGAGACTGGGGCCAGGCGGCAGTTCTGGAGGGGGAACGCCGGCGGCTCCTCGAGACGTTCTTTGCCGAGCGCCCGGCTGCGGCCGACCTGACGCGTGTCCTCGGTGTGATGCGCGAACTCATAGCGTCCAACGATGCGCTGATCGGGCTGGCGGAGCACCAGCAGCGCTCCGTCCAGCGCGATGCGGATACGCTCAACGTCGGCCGACGCGCAGTGCGTGCCTACGGAAGCGCCATCTGATCCGTCATGGGTATGGATGCACAGGCTTTCGATGGCCTCAGCTTCACCGAAGACATGGCGTGGTCGCTGGAGATCCTGTCGGTGCTGCCCGAAACTCCGACCCTGCTGCGGCTCGATGCGCAGAACATGCAGATGCTGATCGCCGATGCATCGCTCGGTGATTCCCGCCGAAGTCCTGACCCGGCCGACGAGAACGCCGCCATTCTCGCTGAACTGCACCGGCTCGAGTTCAAGGTCGACGTTCTGCTGCAACTCGTCGCGCAGATACTCGCGCGCAATGCGGCGCTTCCGCCCGCGTCCCCGGTTAGTCTGTACGCCCGCGGTATGGAGTGGCCGGCGAGCGGTACCGATCCGGTCGCAGGATCCGCGGTGCATGTCCTGCTGTACATCAATCCGGCATTCCCGCAGCCGCTGGAGTTCATGGGTGTGGCGTGCCTGCCGCGTCTGGAAGGCAACCGGACCTTGTCACGAATCATGTGGCAGGGCGTCGCGCCGGCCGTCACGGATCTCCTCGAAAAGCTCATATTCCGGCATCACCGGCGCCAGATCGCCGGTTCCCGGACTCAGTCGGCGGGAACGGCTCACGCCTGAAATCCGGCAGACCAATCGCGATTCCTGCCTTTCCCTGTGCCATCGCTCAGGGAATGCCTTAATACATAATTCGGCATCGGATGATGCCGGTTCGCGTCGCCGCTTCAATACGATGCGCAGCAACAAAGTCTGACGCAAGAAAAGTCAATTCGTTAGCTGCCAGACCTAAATTCAGACCGAGGGCCGCAAGAAGCGGACCATGGGGCAAATGTGACCGGCGCCAAAGTCGTCGTCATCGAACCGGATTCGATCCAGGCTGCGAAATGGGAGGCGTTGCTGCGCTTCCTCGACTATCAGCCGATCGTCGTTCCAGATGCGACCGAGATGACCTGGCCGTCCCCGTCCCAGCTGGACTGGGTGGCCATAATGATCGGCCAGTCCGGCTCACGGGGCGCGATGCGTGAACTGCTGGCTCGTCTGCGCGAGTACGACGTGCAGATGCCCTTGGTCTGTGTCGATTCACCATGCCACGAGCCCGACGATCCGCATGCCGTGCGACTGCAGCTCGAGCTGCCCATTCGTTATCCCCAGCTTTCGGCAGTGCTGCGGGAGGCGCGCAGCATCCGCTCGCAGCCGGACGCGCCGGGCCGCTTCCGGCCGGGTGGATCGTCGCCGGCGATCCGTCAGGTCCAGCGACTCATGGACCAGGTCTCCAGATTCGATACCGGCGTCCTGATCCTCGGTGAGTCCGGCACTGGCAAGGAGATGGCGGCCCGCCATATCCACGAGATCTCGCCGCGTGCTCACAAGCCGTTCGTCCCCGTGAACTGCGGGGCGATCCCGCCCGAGCTGCTCGAGAGTGAATTGTTCGGTCACGAGAAGGGCGCGTTTACGGGGGCGATCACGGCGCGCCTCGGGCGCTTCGAGTTCGCCGAAGGCGGCACACTGTTCCTGGATGAGATCGGCGACATGCCGCATGCGATGCAGGTGAAGCTGCTGCGGGTCCTGCAGGAGCGATGCTTCGAGCGTGTCGGCAGCAACAAACCCATCAACTGCAACGTGCGTGTCATAGCGGCGACACATCGAGACCTCGAAGCCGCCATCAGCGATGGCCGGTTCCGCGAGGACCTCTACTACCGGCTCAACGTGTTTCCGGTGGTGATGCCGCCGCTCAGGGACCGCATCGATGACCTGCCGGAGCTGTGTGACGAACTCCTCGCGGGCATCGCGGCGCGCACTGCGCAACGAGTGACGCTCACCTCGGGTGCGTTGCGCGTCCTGTCGGGGTACCGCTGGCCCGGCAATGTCCGCGAACTGGGAAACCTTCTGGAGCGTCTGGTGATCCTGCACGCTGGTCGTGAGGTCGACGTCGATGATCTGCCGGAGCGCTACCGGACTCATGTCGCAATTGCTCCGGCGGACGATACCGATAGTGATCCCTGCGGCGGCCTGCCGGCGGAGGGGCTCGACCTGAAGGACCATCTCGCTCAGCTCGAACTGGGGCTGATCCGCGAGGCATTGCAACGCTCCAATGGCACTGTCGCGGAAGCCGCGCGCCTGCTGCGGATGCAGCGAACCACCCTCGTCGAAAAGCTCCGCAAGTACCGCGTGGAAACCCAGGTCGCCTGACATCTGTTCATCGGCGCCGGAAATTTGACGGCTCCGTCGCGTGACCTGCCCGGTCTCTTCCCAAGTGACTGATTGACCGAGATTCTGCGTTCCCGGCACGCTTATTGCTGAATATGCCCATGGGTCCTCACCGGATGACCATGGCTACGGCAAACGACTCGCAGGCGCTGCATCGTGCATTCCAAAGTTTCGCGGAGCTGTCCGCGTCACTCGAGGCTTCTTATCGCGCCCTCGAATCGCAGGTTGCGCGCCTCTCCGTGGAGCTCGGCTCCACGGAGCGCGCCCGCGTCGCCGAACTCGAGGCCCGCGAGCGGCTCGCGGCCCGCATGGGGCGTCTGCTCGAGGTCCTCCCCGGAGGGGTGCTGATCCTCGATGCGAGCGGCGTCATCTGCGAGGCGAATCCGGCTGCAGCCGCCATGCTCGGCGATCCCCTCAAGGGCGACTGCTGGGCGCAGGTCCGGCTGCGCGTCATGCCGAATGCGTCTCCCTACGGGGGGGACATCGCGCTCGCGAGCGGCCGCAGAGTGTCTGTGTCGGAGCGGCCACTGGGCTCCGAGCCGGGATCCATCGTGCTGATCACGGATGTGACGGAGTCACATCTGGTCCGCGAAATCGCGGCGCGACGCGAGCGGCTGGCCGTCCTCGGCGAACTGGCTGCGAAACTGGCGCACCAGCTTCGCACTCCGCTCGCAGCCGCGATGCTGTACGCAACCCAGCTGCACGACGCGCCCGCTGCCCGAAGCATCCTCCTGGCCGACCGCATCGTCTCGCGGCTGCGGAGTCTCGAGGCGTTGATCTCTGACATGCTCGGGTTCGCGCGCGGTGGTGGTGGCGCCGTGACCGAGTTGCCGGTCGCGGGCATGCTGGAGGACGTAGCCCAGTCGCTCGCCGCGCGACTGGCAACGGGCGGCCGGTTGACGCTGCGTGTGGGGGAGCCCGGGCTCGTGGCCCGCGGGAACCGTGACGCCTTGTGCGGAGCGCTCGTCAATCTGGTCGAGAACGCATTGGGAGTCATCGGCCCCGGCGCGGTCGTCGCGATCGATGCATCGCGCAGTCTCGACGGCTTCGTGGAATTTCGAGTTGTGGATAACGGGCCCGGGGTTGCTCCGGAAGACCGTGAGCGCATCTTCGAGCCGTTCTACAGCGCCCGTGCCGGAGGCACGGGCCTGGGTCTTGCCGTCGCGCGTGGAGTGGCGATGGCTCACGGGGGGGCTCTGATCTGCGAGCCCAGTGACAGCGGTGCCCTGTTCGTGCTGAGGCTGCCGGTGCCAGCCGGGGCCGATACGCCGTCCCTGCGGGAGGCTGGTTGATGTCGACTGAAGGCGGATACTGGACGACCCTCGTGGTCGACGACGACCTGCCGTTGCGTGATGCAATGTGCGACACGCTCGAGTTCGCTGGCATGCGCACGCGCAGCGCTTCCTCTGCATCGGAGGCACTCCAGGTCGCGGCCCGTGAGTCGCTGTCCCTGGTGATCAGTGACGTGCACATGGCGGGGCGCGACGGGCACGAGCTTCTGCGCGATCTCAAGGCCCGGCATCCGGACCTTCCCGTCGTGCTGGTTACCGCGCACGCGAATGTCATGTCCGCCGTTCTGGCGATGCGTGACGGTGCGGCAGACTACCTCGAAAAGCCGTTCGCTGCGGAGGCGCTGGTCGCCGTTGCTCATCGGCATGCGCGGCGCGCAGTCGATGACGAGGCGTCTCCCGTTGCCGTGGATCCACGCAGCCGGGAGCTGCTCGAGGTGGCGCTGCGAGTGGCGCGCAGCGATGTGACCGTGCTGATCACAGGCGAGAGCGGGACCGGCAAGGAGGTCTTCGCGCGCCTGATGCATCGTCAGTCGCCCCGCGCCATCGGCCCGTTCGTCGCGATCAACTGTGCCGCGATTCCCGACAACATGCTCGAGGCGGTGCTGTTCGGACACGAGAAGGGCGCTTTCACGGGTGCGGTGCAGTCCCACGCAGGCAAGTTCGAGCAGGCGCAGGGGGGCACGCTGCTGCTCGACGAGATCTCGGAGATGAGTCTGTCGCTGCAGGCCAAGCTGCTGCGCGTCCTGCAGGAGCGCGAGGTGGAGCGCATCGGCAGCACGCGCAGCATTCCGCTGGACGTGCGTGTGGTCGCGACCAGCAACCGCAGTCTGCGCGAGGAGGTGGCCGCGGGGCGATTCCGGCAGGATCTCTACTATCGGCTGAATGTCATGCCGTTCCGCCTGCCGGCATTGCGCGATCGCCCGGGTGACATCCTGCCGCTGGTCGAGCGGATGCTGTCGAGGCCCGACTGTGCCGGTACAACCCTGGAGATCGGAGCGGACGCCCGGGCGAGGCTCATCGCGTACTCCTGGCCCGGGAACGTGCGCGAGCTCGACAACGTGATCCAGCGCGCCCGGGTGCTCGCGACTGGAAGGACCCTGACTGCGCAGGACCTCGTCTTCGAGGTCGACGACGGCAGTGCGCCCGCCCCTGCGGCTCGAGCCAGTGCCGCGACTGTCGGCGCCGACGGCCTCGAGTCGGGTCTCCGAGAGCGCGAGCGACTCCTGATCCTCGATGCAATCGACCGCGCGGGGAGCCGGAAGGCGGCGGCTGCAAGCCTCGGCATCAGCCCGCGTACCCTGCGGCACAAGCTTCAGCAGATGCGTACAGCCGGCATGCCCGTTCCCCTGACGCGCAGCCACGGAGCCTGATTTCCATGAGCTCGATCGAAGCCACCCGTCTTCTCATGCAGATGCGGCAGATGTCGCTCGAGGCAGCGCGTACAGCGCCCCGGGCCGGTGAATCACAAGCCGTTCAGCCGGGCGATTTCGCGCAGGCGGTCAAGGGTGCGGTCGCCGAGGTCAACCGGATGCAGAACGGCGCCCAGGAGCTGGCGGCCGCTTTCGAAACCGGTACGTCCGGAGTGGACATCACGCGCGTCATGCTCGAAGTGCAGAAAGCCGGCATCGCCTTTCGTGCGATGACGGAGGTTCGCAACAAACTCGTCGCTGCGTATCAGGACGTCATGAACATGCCGATGTGACGCCACCGTCCCCGATCCGAATTCATGAGAGAGTGACAGATTCATGGCCGAGGCTGCTCTGGTTCCCCGCAATGTCCTGGACACGGTCCCGGGGCTTCGCCAGCTGACGCTGCTGGTGGGCGTCGCCGTCGCAGTTGCGGCTGCGGTCTGGCTCGTGATCTGGTCTCAGGGTACGCAGTACACCACGCTGTACGGCCAGCTGTCCGATCGTGACGCGGCCGCGGTGCGCGACGCCCTGACCGCGTCCGGCATCGAGAACCGCATCGATCCGGCCAGCGGTGCTGTGCTGGTCAGGGACGACAAACTGCACGAAGCGCGCCTCAAGCTCGCGGCGCAAGGCTTGCCACAGGGCGATGGCCTCGGCATCGAACTTCTGCAGCAGGAGCAGGGATTCGGTACCAGCCAGTTCATGGAGACCGCGCGTTATCAGATCGCCCTGGAGACCGAGCTCGCGCGCACGATCACCAGGGTGCAGGGCGTCCAGGGAGCGAGGGTCCATCTCGCCCTGCCGAAGCAGTCGGTCTTCGTTCGCGACCGACGCCCGGCGAGTGCATCCGTGCTGCTGCAGCTGTATCCCGGCAGGCGCCTCGACTCGGGGCAGGTTGCCGCGATCGTGCACCTCGTCGCGTCCAGCGTTCCCGAGCTCGAGGCAAGGCAGGTTACCGTCGTCGATCAGGCGGGTGCGCTGCTGTCGTCGCCCGAAAGCGAGGACGCAATGGCGGCGAGTGCGAAGCAACTCGACTACCAGCGCGATATCGAGGAGCGCTATCGCCGCCGCATCGAGGACCTGCTGTCGCCGCTCGTCGGTGCCGCCGCAGTCCGGGCCGGTGTGACTGCTGACGTCGATTTCACCGCCACGGAGAGTACGAGCGAAGATTTCAATCCGGAACAGCAGGTGGTGCGCAGCGAACAGACGAGTAGCGATCAGCGTCTCGCAGGCGATCTTGCGCAGGGAATCCCGGGGGCATTGAGCAACCAGCCGCCGCAGACTTCCCCGGCACCACCGGCGGCTCAGCAGCAGCCGGCGCCACAACCGGCGCAGCCCGCCGCAACGGCGCAGAGAGCGACGCGGAACTACGAGATCGACCGCGTCATCAGCCACACGCGATCGCCGGTCGGCGTGGTTCGACGGCTCAGTGTCGCCGTGATCCTGGACAACCGGGTGCCTGCCGCAGGCGCGGCCCCGAAGGCGTACACGAAGGAGGAGCTCGCACGCTTCACGACCATCGTCAAGGAGGCGGTCGGCTTCGATTCCGGGCGCGGCGACCGTGTCGAGGTCTTGAATGCGTCCTTCGCCAGTCCTGCGAAGGAGAACGCCGTCAGTGCCGCGCCGATCTGGGAAAATCCCCTCGTGAAGACCGTCGGACGCCAGGCGATCGGCGCCGTGCTCGTCGTCCTGCTTGCATTCGTCGTACTGCGGCCGCTCATGACGTCACTGACTCGTGTGGCTGTTCCCGTGCCCGCGGGAGCCGCCGGGCTCGGCGAAGTCAGTGCCGACCGCGTCACACTGACCGGCGGGGGGGTAGGGGGTGGCGCTGTCGTGGCCGCGTCAGCTGGAAGCTACGATCAGCAGGTCGCCGCCGCGCGCAGTCTCGTCGGGCAGGACCCGCGGCGGGCGGCGGAACTGGTGAAGGAGTGGGTGTCGGCCGATGGCTGACAAGAGTGCCGACGTTTCAGGCGTGTCCGGTGCCGAGCGTGCTGCCATCCTGCTGCTCACTCTGGGCGAGCAGGATGCCGCAGAACTGCTGAGGCACATGGATCCCCGCGAGGTGCAACGGGTCGGTCAGGCGATGGCCGGCCTCAAGAACGTACCCCGCGAGAAGATCCAGGCCGTGCTCACGACCTTCGTCAAGGGCGTCGAGAACAAGGGGCCGTCCGGTGCCGATGCAACGGAGTACATGAAGCGAGTGCTGGTCAGCTCCCTCGGCAAGCAGCGGGCCGATCTGCTCCTGGAACGGATCTCGTCGGGCCTCGAGCCCGGTGCCGGCATCGAGCATCTCAAGTGGCTGGACCCGAAGTCCGTAGCGCAGCTGATCGGCGAGGAGCACCCGCAGGTGATCGCCATCCTGCTCGCACACCTCGATCCCGATCAGGCCGGCGCCGTCTGCAGCCTGCTGCCCCCGGAAATACGCACCGACATCCTGATCCGGGTCGCCACGCTCGATGAGGTTCCACAGAGCGCCCTGAACGAACTCGGAGACGTGATCGAGAAGCGCGCCGCCCAGAGCAACTCGTCGCCACAGCGGCGGCTCGGAGGTGCCCGTCTGACGGCGAACATGATGAACGCCATGCCGCGCGACATGCAGGCCGAGGTGCTGACCCAGATCGAGCAGTCGGATGTCGATCTGCACCAGAAGATCAAGGATCAGATGTTCATCTTCGAGAACCTGCTGCAGATCGACGATCGCGGCATCCAGACCATCCTGCGCGAGGCCGACTCGGGCCAGCTCTCGATCGCGTTGCGCGGTGCCGATCCCGAGGTGCAGGACAAGATCCTGCGCAACATGTCGAAGCGTGCCGCGGAGATCCTCAAGGACGACATGGAGACACGCGGCCCGGTCAAGGTGTCCGAGGTCGAGGCCGCACAAAAGGAGATCATCGCGATCGCCCAGCGCCTCGCGGAGGAAGGGACGATCATGATCGGCGGCGGTGGTGGCGAGTACGTGTAAGGCGCTGCCGGAATGAGCTCGCGGATCCTCAGCGCTGATGAAGCCGCCTTGGCCAGAGCCTGGGCGGCGCCTGCCGTCGATCACGCCGGCCAACCCCTGCACGGAGGTGCCACTACGGGCGGCGTGGTCCGCGCATCCACCCTCGAGGATCTGCAACGCGAGGCGTACGACGAGGCATTCCGCCAGGGCTATCGTGATGGCCAGGCGGCCGGGCAGCGCGAAGTTGCCGAGGAAGTGCGGAGGCTCGCAGCACTGCTCGACAGTCTCGCCCGTCCCTTCGAGGAGCTCGACGCCGTGGTCGAGGACGAGCTGCTCCAGCTGGCGCTTGCGCTGGCGAAGCAGGTCGTCCGGCGCGAACTGCGGCAGGATCCGACCCAGATCATCGCGATCGTCCGTGAGGCCATCGCGGCGCTTCCCGTCGCCGCACGGGACGTACGCGTGCATCTGCATCCCGAGGATGCGGCCATCGTGCGCCAGCATCTCGCCCCGACCGAGAACGAGCGTGCGTGGACCGTCGTCGAGGATCCCGTGATGATGCGTGGTGGCTGCCAGGTACTGACCCCGACGTCGCGAATCGATGCGCGTCTCGAGACACGCATCGGCAAGGTGCTTTCCGAACTGCTGGGAGGGCAGCGCGTGAGTGAAAGTCGCGGCCCGGATCCCGCATGAAGGCGACGACGCGGAGATCCCCGGGGCGGAACCCGGTTCGCTGGGCGCGGCGTCTGGCGGTCTGCCGTGAGCAGATACGCGACGTGCAGCCGCTCGCAGTCGAGGGCATGCTTTCGCGCATGGTCGGCATGACCCTCGAGGCCGTCGGGTGTGAAGCGGCTGTGGGGGGGCGCTGCCTGGTGGAGGCGGGGCCGGGGCGTGAGGTCGAGGCCGAGGTCGTCGGCTTCTCCGGCGAACGCATCTTCCTGATGCCGACTGGTGATATCCGGGGCCTGATGCCGGGCGCGCGCGTGGTGCCGTCGAACACTGTTTCTGAGGTGCCGGTTGGTCCGGAACTGCTGGGGCGGGTCCTGGATGGCGCCGGACGGCCCCTGGACTCCGCGGGCCCCGTGCATTGTCGCGAGCGGCAGCCGCTCATGGGCAAGATTCTCAATCCGCTGCAGCGCCGGGCAATTCGCGATCCCCTCGACGTCGGTGTCCGCAGCATCAACGCATTGCTGACGGTCGGCCGCGGTCAGCGCATCGGCCTGTTCGCGGGATCGGGTGTTGGCAAGTCGGTCCTGCTCGGCATGATGACGCGTTACACGGAGGCGGATGTCACGGTCGTCGGGCTGATCGGCGAGCGGGGTCGCGAGGTCCAGGAGTTCGTCAACGACACGCTCGGGCCCGATGGCATGCGTCGCGCGGTGGTGATCGCGACGCCGGCCGACACGCCCCCACTGCTCAGGCTGCACGGGGCCTGGCATGCGACCGCCGTCGCGGAGTATTTCCGCGATCAGGGACTCAAGGTGCTGCTGCTCGTGGATTCCCTGACACGGTTCGCGCAGGCGCAGCGCGAGATCGCCCTGGCGATCGGCGAGCCGCCGGCGACCAAAGGCTATCCGCCGTCGGTGTTCGCACGTATCCCGCAGCTGTGCGAGCGTGCCGGCAACAGCGACTCCGGTGCCGGCTCGATCACCGCTATCTACACGGTCCTGGCCGAGGGCGACGACCAGAACGACCCGATCGCCGACGCAGCGCGCGCGATTCTCGATGGACACATCGTGCTGGCCAGGCGCCTCGCTGAAGCCGGCGTCTATCCCGCCATCGACATCGAGGCGTCCATCAGCAGGGCAATGCATCAGATCACGACACGCGATCACCAGGACATGGCGCTGAAGCTGAAGCAGGTCTACTCGCTGTATCAGCAGAACCGCGACATGATCGCGGTCGGAGCCTACCGGCGGGGGTCGGATCCGCGCATCGACCAGTCGATCGAGTTCTGGCCTCAGGTCGTGCGGTTCCTGCAGCAGGACATGTACGATCCAGTTTCGTGGGAGAGCAGCGTGCGCGATCTCGCCGCACTGGCGTCGAGGTTTCAGTGAAGTCAGCGGGATCCTGAGGTCTCATGAATCGATCCGACCGGATGAAGCCGATCAAGCGCTATGCCGACACGCGCGAGCAGGATGCCGGCGCGCGGCTGGCGAAGGCGCGGACACTGGTCGAGGAGCGGGAGCGGCAGCTCGGCGAGCTGCGCCGCTATCGCGAGGAATACGCCGCGCAGCAGTCCCAGGGCGTCGGCACCGTGGATGTCGTGCGGCTTCAGAACTATCACGCCTTCCTGGGTCGCCTCGGCGATGCGATCAGGCAGCAGCAGGCGCTGCTCGACGAGGCCAGGCTCGAGGTGGACCGCTGTGCGACGCAATGGCGCGAGAGCCGTGCAGAGGCCGCGGCCGTGGGCAAGGTCGTCGACACGCTGCGCAGCCATGAGCAGCGCGAACGCGACCGCCGTGAACAGCAGGACCATGACGAGCGTGCGTTGCGCACGCCGGGACGGTCGATCGTCAGGGACTGATCGCGCCCGTCACTCCGCAGGTGCGGAGGGTGGCATGTGGCTTGCAGTGTCCCGGGTATGGACCCAGGACCGCAGATTGCCTCCCTGTCTCCCGCCATCGCCGCGGCATCGGCCGGCCAGGGCGAGGAGGGTTCCGCCACGCCTGCCGCTGAAGGAGCGGCGGGTTTTTCTGCCGTGATGGCCGATGCGGCGGGCGACGCGGCACGGTCTTCTCCCTCAGGCGACGGTATCCGTGAACAGAACGACACGGGCGGCTCCCCGGTGCCGGACGGCGGCAATCTGCTGCCGCTGCTCGCCGGTTTTCCGGTGCCCGTGACCGTCGCAGCAGCCACCACGTCGCTGCCGCCCGCGACGACGCCATCGGCAACGACGCCGGTCGCCGCGAGGCCCGCTCCGGCGCCCACACTGCGGAGCACGCCACCGGAGAGTGCGCGTTCCGTCCCGGATGGGCGGGTGGAGGAGCCCATGCGTCAGGGGATTCCCTTCGCGGAAATGTCCGCCGGGGGCGGCGGACCGGATGCAGCGGCGCGTTCGGTGCGGCCGGCGGATGCGAGTGCGGATGTTGATCGCGGAGCAGGGTCGGCGAGCACCCTGTTCTCAGGCGCGCCGGGGGCGACGGGGCAACCGTCGCAGACGGAGAGCGCATCGCCGACCATCGAAGGTCCGGCCATCGATGCGCTGTCTGAGGGCAAGGCCGGCACGATCGATCCGGATCCGGAGCCGCCGCTGCGCCTCGTCGCATCGACAGACCGGCCCTTGCAGGTTGCACAGGACGCGGACCGGCAGATGACGCCGGATGCGAGCCCATCGGCATCCGTCGATACCTTCCGGGATCCCGTCACACCACAGGTTTCCGGGGAACTCGGGCCCGATGAGACTTCCGGCAGGTCTGCGGCGACGGATACCGTTACCACGGAACGCGCATCCTCCGGAGCACCGCCTTTCGCCGCAACGGCTGCTGCGGCCGATGCACCGCGTCCCACCGATCGGCCGGCCGTCATGCAGCTGGCGACCACTGTCGCAAATCCCGGCTGGGCGGACGGGCTGGCCGATCGCGTCAACTGGATGGTGCAGCAGGATCTCGGGCTGGCCCATCTGAGGTTGAATCCGCCGCAGCTCGGTCCGGTCGAAGTCCGCGTACAGGTCAGCGGCGAGCAGGCGACTGTGGCGTTCACGGCGCACAACCAGCAGGCTCGGGATGCGCTCGAGAATGCCAGCCAGAGGCTGCGCGACCTGCTCGGCTCCCAGGGGTTCGTCAACGTTCAGGTCGACATCAACCAGCAGGCGTTCCACGAGCGGCCGATGCTGACCCGACCCTATGACGAGGGCATGCCGCAGGCGCGGCCGGACGGTGCCCCGACGGCGATCACGACGGTCGTTCGCGGGGCGCGTGGCCTGCTCGACGCCTACGCCTGAACCGAGCATGGCCGATCGACGCAGACGGTTGCCGCGGCCAACGCCTGCCGGAGCCCTCGTGCCGGTGCGGTGAACGACCACCATGTCCGGCATACTGCGTGAGGGAGCGCGCGGAGGCGTCCTGTGTTCGTAGAACGGCTCTTCGCGTACCTGCACCTCGTCGCTTCGGGGCTCGCCGCCGGACTCGTCATCGCCGAGTACTGGGCGCAGTCCCGTGCGATCGATCGCCGGCAGGCGCGGTTGCTCGCAGCGCTCGACCTGAACTATCTGCTCGCACTGGCAACGGCCGCGGCGACCGGAATCGCGTGCGCGATGCAGAACCCGGCGGGGGCCGCGTTCTATCTCGCGAACGACCTCTTCCGGACCAAGCTCGCGGTTTTCGCGCTGCTGCTCGCCGGTGCGCTGCCTGCGTCGATGCTGATCGCCCGCTGGCACCGCGAAGCCCGTTCCGCGCCGTCGTTCGCGCCGCTGCCGCGAGAGGCGGGTTCGCTTCGTGCATGCCTCGTCCTGGAGCTCGCCTGCTTCGCACTGTTGCCGTTGCCGTCGGTGTTCATGGCCACCTCTCTCGATTGACGCCCGATTGCTTCGGGGCGGGCGTCAAGAAACCGGCGCGTTCCACCGGAGGCATTCTTCGTCGCCTCGGGTTTTCAGGATTAATTCCCTATAAATCAATCGTGTGACCGAATGGTTTCTCGCGGCATGGAAATTGCTTGAACGCTGGCGGGTACCTGATGGGGATTCGCCATGGCGGAAGAAAAGGGCGATGAAGCTGCTGCGGTCGCGCCGAAGAAGATCGGTGGCGGTGTCGTCGGCATGCTGGTGAACGGAGTCGGCATCTTCGTGCTCTGCCTGGGCGCGGTCGTCGTCGGTGACATCGTGAGCCACAAGCTGCATCCACCGCAGGAGTTCGAGCTCGATGCGGACGGCAGGCTGACGCTCAAGAAGCACGCGGAGGCGACCGGAGAGCACGGTGCGGAGGCCAAGCAGACGCTGTACCTCGCGCTCGACCCGCCGCTGATCGTCAACTTCCCCGATTCCGACGCGGTTCGCTTCCTGCAGGTCACGATCACCGTCATGGCCCACGAACAGGCCGTCCTCGACGCCGTCACGAAGTACAACCCGCTCATCCGCAACAACCTGATCACGCTCATGAGCGGCCGGGACTCGCAGTCGCTGATGATGCGGGATGGCAAGGAGAAGCTGCGACAGGAGGCGCTCAAGGAGGTCCAGGGGATCCTGAAGAAGGAGAGCGGCGCGCCGGGTATCGAGGATCTGCTGTTCACCAGTTTCGTGGTGCAGTGAAATGGCCGAGCAGGACGATGAAGCGGTTGCAGGCGGAGCCCGGCCGGAGGGGGGCGGCGGCCCCGTCATCTCGGACGAGGAAGCCAGCGCCCTGCTGGCCTCGTCGCCGGCTCCGGGCGGCGTCAGGCCGTATGACATGTGCGCGGGACTTCGCATCACGCGCGGCCGCCTGCCGACGCTGGAACTGCTGCACGAAGGATTCACGCGGCTGCTGCGACCCAGCCTGTTCCAGCTCCTGAAGCGTGAACCCGAGATCACGTTCCAGGGCGTGCAGCCGCAGAAGACCTCGGAGTACCTCGCCGCGCTCTCCGCCAATGCATGCATCGGTATCGCGCGCGCCAGGCCGCTGCCGGGCCTGGTCATGTTCACGCTCGACCCGACACTCGTGTACCTGATGGTCGACACCTATTTCGGCGGAACGGGGCGCTCGATGGAGCGCGCTCCCGACAAGCCGCTCACGCCCACGGAACTGCGCTTCGCCCAGATGATCATCAAGCTGGCGTGCAGCGATCTCTCCGCTGCATGGCGGCCGGTCGTCGATCTCGAGTTCGAATGGGTCAAGCACGAGACCAACCCGCACTTCGTCAACGTTGCCGCACCTGCCGATACGCTGCTGGTCAATCGTTTCAACATCGAGATCGCGACCGGCTCGGGTTGTCTCGACTTCGTGCTGCCACCGGCGTTCGTCGAGCCGGTTCGCGACAGTCTCGGTGCGGCAACCGCCCAGGGGCCTGCTTCGAAGGAGGGCGCATGGTCCGGTGCGATTGCCGCCATGCTCACGGGAGCCTCGCTGGAGGTGCGTGCGGTGCTGACCGAGACCGAGATCAGCCTGCGCGATCTCGTCAAACTCAGGCCCGGAGACGTCGTGCCGATCGAGCCACCGCGCGACGTGACCCTGCTTGCCGGCGAGGTGCCCGTGTACTCGGCCCGGTTCGGGGTCTCGCGCGGTCGCAACGCCCTGCGGCTGGCTGGCCCCGCAAGACGTACCCCGTGAAGCAGAAGAGGCGCCGCACGACATGAGCAACAACAACGCCGATCCCACGGCCTCGGGCAGCTATGCACGGGCGCAGTTCAACGAGCTCGGGCCGGATGCCGGCATCGTGCCGGCCGGTGGTGAAGTCAACCTCGATCTCATCCTCGACGTCGCGGTCACGCTCTCGCTCGAAGTCGGACGCACGCGCCTTCCCGTGCGCGAGCTGCTGCAGCTCGCGCAGGGATCGATCCTGGAGCTGGACCGACTCGCCGGCGAGCCGCTGGACGTGCTCGTCAACGGTATCAAGGTCGCGCGCGGCGAGGTCGTGGTGGTCAACGACAACTTCGGTGTGCGGCTCACCGAAGTTGTGAGTGCCCACGAGCGCCTGGAACGCGCCAAGTGAGACGCCTCGCCGCCGCTGGGCTGATTGCGACCGGACCGGCGGTCGCGGCCGCTGCCTCCGGGCAGCAGTCGCTGCCCGTGGCGGGTGCCTCGGTGAGCGGTGTGCTGCTGTCGCTCGTGCTGGTACTGGCGCTGATCGTCGGCCTCGCATGGGTTCTGCGTCGGCTGCAGGCCGTGCGCAGCGGCGGCCCACATGCGATGCAGGTCGTCGCGCAGCTGCCGCTCGGTCCCCGTGAGCGTGTCGTGCTGATCCAGGTCGGCGATCGTCAGGCGCTGGTCGGCGTCGCACCTGCCGGAGTGACCTCGCTCCAGTTGCTCGAGGTCGGCGTAGTGCCGGCGGCCACCGGGAGCACGACGACTGGCATCGCGAACGATCCCTCGGCGCTGATCGGTTGCATGCGGGATCTGCTGGAGCGGGGGCGCGGGAGATGAGGTGCCTTGTCGTAGTGCTCGGAATGCTGGTGCCGATCGGTGCGTTCGCTGCCGAAGTGGCGGGCGGCATTCCTGCGGTCAGCGTCACGACTGGCGCCGGCGGCACGGCAACATACTCCGTGACGCTGCAGATCCTGCTGGCGATGACGCTGCTGACCGTGTTGCCGGCCATCCTGCTGTCGATGACCTCGTTCACACGTATCGTCATCGTATTGTCCATACTGCGTCAGGCACTCGGCACGCCGACGACACCGCCGAATCAGGTCATGATCGGGCTGGCGCTGTTCATGACGCTCTTCATCATGTCCCCCGTGCTGGACCAGTCGTGGAAGGAGGGCGTCAAGCCGTATCTCGACGGGACGACTGCAGCCGAGCCTGCATTCGAGCGCGCGATGGCGCCGCTGCGCGGCTTCATGCTGAAGCAGACCCGGGACGAGGACCTCGCGACCTTCGCGCGCATCTCCGGGCGCAGTGAATTCGCGACGCCGGACGACGTGCCGCTGTCCGTGCTGATCCCGACGTTCATCACCAGTGAGCTCAAGACCGCATTCCAGATCGGCTTCATGGTGTTCATCCCGTTCCTGATCATCGACCTCGTGGTCGCCAGCGTGCTGATGTCGATGGGCATGATGATGCTCTCGCCGATGCTCGTGTCGCTGCCGTTCAAGATCATGTTGTTCGTTCTGGTCGATGGATGGAGCCTGTTGATGGGCACTCTCGCCGAGAGCTTCTATGCCTGAGGGCCGCACATGACTCCCGAGACCGTCATGACCCTCGGGGAACAGGCACTGATCGTCACGGCGATGCTCGCGGCTCCGCTGCTCGTCGCGGCGCTCGTCACCGGTGTAGTGATCGGCATGGTGCAGGCGGCCACGCAGATCAACGAGGCGACACTGTCGTTCGTGCCGAAGCTGCTGGTGATGGTCATGGCCCTGTTCCTGACGGGGCACTGGATGCTGCGTGTCATCCTCGACTATACGCGCCAGCTCTTCGGTTCGATCCCGACGCTGATCGGGTAGGGAGCGCGCAGAGGTGCACTTCGATGCCGCCGGAATCGCAGCCTCGGTCACAGCGCTCGCCTGGGTGTTCCTGCGCGTGACGGGTCTGATGCTGGTCGCCCCGGTCTTCGGCGCCAACGTCGTCGCGACGCGTATCAAGGTCGTGCTCGCCGTCACGCTGACGGGGCTCATCGCACCGCTCGCGCCCGCGCCGGTCGACCTGGAGCTCTGGTCGGCAGCCGGACTCCTCGCGGCGGTGACGCAGCTCGCCATCGGTATCGCACTGGGTTTCTGCGTGCAGATGGTCTTCGATGCCCTGGTGCTCGCGGGCCAGACGATCTCGATGACCATGGGATTGGGGTTCGCCACGCTGATCGATCCAGAGCGCGGTGCGTCCACGCCGGTGCTGTCGCAGTTCCTGCTGATCCTGGGACTGCTGATCTTTCTCGCGCTGGACGGCCACGTGCTTCTGCTCACTACGCTGGTCGACAGCTTCCGCTGGACGCCGGTCGGCGCGCCGCTGCCAGCCGATGGTCTGCGCGACCTCGTGCTCTGGGGGGGGCGCATCTTCGAGGCCGGCCTGCTGATCGCGTTGCCGGCGGTCATCGCGCTGATCGTCGTCAACCTCGCGATGGGTGTCGTCAGTCGCGCCGCCCCGCAGCTCAACCTGTTCGCCGTCGGGTTCCCCGCGGCGATGCTGTTCGGCTTCCTGATCCTGCTGCTGTCCCTGCCGGTCCTCGAGGACTCGTTCGTGCGTCTCGTCGAAGACGGCTTCGAGAACGCGGCGCACGCCGTGGGAGCCAGGTGACGCCATGGCTGATCAGCCGGACCGCGACGAACGTACGGAACAACCCAGTGCCAAGCGCCTGCAGGATGCGCGCGAGCGCGGCCAGGTCCCGCGTTCCCGTGAACTGACCGGTACGGCCGTGCTCTTCGCGGGCGCCGCCTCGCTCTGGCTCACCGGTGGCGCCGTCAGCGACGGTCTCGCGACGGTCATGCGCGGCGGCCTCAGGGTTCAGCGCGACGTGCTGCTGGATCCCGTATCCATGGTGGATGCGCTGGCCGCGGCCACGGCCGGCGGCCTGCTCGCACTCGCCCCCGTGCTGATCGTCGTGCTGGTGGCCGCAGTTGCCGCGCCGGCCATGATCGGCGGGCTCGTGTTCAGCGGAGCCGCGCTTGTCCCCGACCTGACCCGCCTGGATCCTCTCGCGGGATTCCGCCGCATCTTCAGCCTGCAGGGCCTGGTCGAGCTCGGAAAGGCGCTCGGCAAGTTTCTTGTCGTGGGCGTCGCAGCCGCGCTGATCGTCTGGTCGATGATGGACCGGTTTGTCGCGCTCGGTTCGATGAGCCCGGCTCCGGCCATCAGCAGGGGCGCCGGCCTGCTCGCGGTCGCGAGCCTCTGGCTCGCCGCCGCACTCGGACTGATCGCCGTCGTGGACGTGCCGTTCCAGATGTGGAGTCACCGGCGCGAGCTGCGCATGACGAAGCACGAGATGAAGGAGGAGATGAAGGAGACCGACGGTCGACCGGAGGTGAAGTCACGCCTGCGCGGACTGCAGCAGGAGCGTGCGCGCCGCCGCATGATCCTCGAAGTTCCGAAGGCCGACGTCGTGGTCATGAACCCGACGCACTACGCGGTCGCGCTGCGCTACCAGCCGGAGCGCATGCGTGCGCCGCGCGTCGTGGCCAAGGGACGCGACCTGTTCGCGCTGGAGATGCGTCGTGTCGCCGAGCAGCACGGCGTGGCGGTCTTCACGGCACCGCCGCTGGCCCGTGCGCTGCACGCCAGCACGCGTCTCGGACACGAGATTCCTCAGGGACTGTACGTCGCTGTCGCGCAGGTGCTGACCTACGTCTATCAGCTGCGTGCGGTGGGCGGCCAGACCTGGAAGGTGCGTCGCCCCGAGCCGCAGGTCGGCGCTGAGTTCCTCGCACGATGAACACCGGCACTCTCGGTGCAACCCTGATCGACTTCGGTCGCAACGGCCTCGCCGTGCCGGTGCTGCTGCTCGTCATGCTGGGCACGCTGGTGCTGCCCCTGCCGGCGCTGGTCCTGGACGTGCTGTTCACGTTCAACATCTCCCTGTCGCTGGTGGTCATCCTGGCCGTGATCTACGTGCGCCGTCCGCTGGAGCTCGCGGTGTTCCCCACCGTGCTCCTCGCGGCGACCCTGCTGCGGCTCGCGCTGAACGTGGCATCGACGCGCGTCGTGCTGCTGCATGGTCACACAGGTCCCGGCGCGGCGGGCCAGGTGATCGAGTCGTTCGGGCAGTTCGTCATCGGCGGCAACTACGCTGTCGGCATCATCGTGTTCATCATCCTCGTGATCATCAATTTCGTCGTCGTCACGAAGGGCGCCGGCCGCGTATCCGAAGTCAGTGCGCGGTTCACGCTGGACGCGATGCCCGGCAAGCAGATGGCGATCGACGCGGATGTGAACGCAGGCCTCATCACGCAGGCCGAGGCACAGACCCGGCGGCAGGAAGTGCGGGAGGAGGCCGACTTCTACGGCGCCATGGACGGTGCGAGCAAGTTCGTCCGCGGTGACGCGGTCGCGGGAATCCTCGTCGTGTTCATCAACGTGTTCGGCGGGTTGATCATCGGCACCCTGGAGCACGACCTGTCCTTCGCCGAAGCCGGCCGCGTGTATGCGCTCCTCACGATCGGTGATGGTCTGGTGGCGCAGATTCCCGCGCTGCTGCTGTCGATTGCGACGGCCATCCTGGTGACCCGTGTGTCCCGCGCGACCGACATGAGCCAGCAGGTTGCGAGTCAGATGCTGGCGCAACCCAAGGCGCTCGGCGTCGCCTCGGGACTGCTGGCGGCCATGGGTGCGATCCCCGGCATGCCCAACATCGCGTTCCTGCTGATGGCCGGCCTGTGCGCCGGTGGAGCCTGGTGGCTGACGAAGCGGCGTCGTGAGCAGACGCTGCGAGCCATCACGGATCCGGCGGCGCCTCCCGGCGCACCCGCGGCGCCGGCGGCGGGTGGCGAGAACCGGGAGCTGTCGTGGGACGACGTCGAACAGGTCGATCCCGTGGGTCTCGAGGTCGGATACCGGTTGATTCCGCTCGTCGACCGGAACCAGGGCGGCGAACTGATGGGGCGTATCAAGGGTGTGCGCAAGAAGCTTTCCGAGGAGCTGGGTTTTCTCGTGCCGGCAGTGCACATACGCGACAACCTGGATCTGCCACCCAATACCTATCGACTGACGATCCTCGGCGTGCCCGTCGGCGAGGCAGAGGTCTTTCCGGAGCGCGATCTCGCGATCAATCCGGGTCAGGTCGCCGGACCGATCGCCGGCCTCGAGACGAAGGATCCCGCATTCGGCCTCGACGCGGTCTGGATCGACAAGAACCGGCGCGAGCAGGCTCAGACGCAGGGGTACACGGTTGTCGATTCCGGGACCGTGATCGCCACACATCTCTCGCATCTGTTGCAGCAGCATGCCCATGAACTGCTCGGGCACGAGGAAGTGCAGCAGATGCTGAACCGGCTCCAGCGAACGGCGCCGAAGCTGGTCGAGGACCTGGTCCCGAAGGCACTGCCGATGAGCATCGTCGTCAAGGTTCTGCAGAACCTGCTCGGTGAGCGTGTTCCGATCCGGAACCTCCGCACCATCTGCGAGACGCTGGCCGAGCACGCGCCGCGGACGCAGGACCCGCTGGTACTCACGGCCGCCGTGCGCGTCGCTCTGTCGCGGGCTCTGGTCCAGGCGATCTCGGGTCTTCGCAGCGACCTGCCGGTCATCACGCTGGAGCCGCAGCTGGAACAGGTACTCGGGGACGCGATGCAGGGCGCCGACGGCGGGCCGGGCATCGAGCCCGGTCTCGCCGATCGGATGCATCAGGCGATCGCGGACAGCGCGCGCCGGCAGGAGATGAATGGCGAACCTGCGGTGCTGCTCGTCGCCCCGAAGCTGCGCCCCTGGCTGGCGCGGTTGATGAAGCACGCGGCGCCGGGACTGTCGGTGCTCGCCTACAACGAGATTCCGGAGAACCGGCGCGTCCGCGTGGTCGCCGCCGTCGGGCGCTGAAGGCTCGGGACCCATGGAGAGTGAGGCATGAATATCAGGCGTTATGTGGCGGCCAGCATGCGCGAGGGTCTCGCACGGGTCCGGGACGAGCAGGGCCCGGACGCCGTGATCGTCTCGAGCGCGCGCGTGCCGGAAGGCATCGAGATCATCGCCGCGACCGACTACGACGAGGCGCTGATGAGCGGGGTCGCCGCACGGCGTGCGTCCGGCGCTTCGTCGCGCGACCCGGATCGCGGTGCCGAGGACACCGCGACCACGGCTCCGGCGCTGCCCGGTGGCGAGGAACCGCGCGCCGCGGAGCCGCGGGAGCCGGCCGGCTTCGGTGAACTTCTCGGGCGGCTGGTCCAGGATGCTGTGCGCGGCCGGCGTGCCGGGCCGCGTGCGGCGAATCCGGGTACGCCGGTGTCGTCAGCCGTGCCTCCGGCCAGGATCCCGGCCGCACTCCGTGAAGCCATCACAGAGTCTGTGGATCGTGCGCGTGATCCCGAGCCGAGGGTTGCCGATGAGGTCGTCGCCGCCCCGGGGACACCGGGTTCGCCGAGTCCGTCGAAGCCAGGCATCGTGGCGCCTGCTGACCCTCCCGAGCCGCGGGTGCCGCCGGCGCCGGATGTCGAACCGGGGCGGCCACAGGTCGTCTGGTCGCAGGATCCATCCATCGTGGCGATGCGCCAGGAACTGGCCGCCATGCGGGAACTGCTCGAAACGCAGCTGGCGCGGCTGGCCTGGGACGATCTGGTGCGTCGCGAGCCCATGCGCGCGCGCGTATTGCGCGACCTCTCGGCTCTGGACATCGCTCCCGATCTGGCCCGGATGATCGTGACCTCGATGCCCGCAGTCACCAACGAGGCGGACGCCTCACGGATCTCACTCGCGCTGCTCATGCGCCACATCACGGTGGTGGCAAGGGACCCGTTCGCGGGCGGGGGCGTGCATGCGCTCATCGGTCCCACGGGGGCTGGCAAGACGACCACGATCGCGAAGCTCGCCGCGCATGCAGCGCTGCGGCACGGGCGCGATGCGGTCGGTCTCGTGTGCGCGGACAATCACCGCCTCGGTGCCCGGGAGCAGCTCGCGGCGCTGGCGCGCGTCCTGGCCGTGCCACTCGTTGTTGCCTCTTCGGCGCGGGAACTGGATGCCGCTGTCGAAGGATTCCGCAACCGGCATCTGGTACTCGTCGACACCGCCGGTGTCACCCGTCGCGACCTGCAGCTCCACGAGGAATCGGCCCTGTGGACGCGGCTGCGCGCAATTGCCGGGATTCACGCAGTGCTTCCCGCCAGCGGCGATGCGGTCATGCTGGCGGAGCTGGCCTGCAGGGAGCGGGGGTTGCGTGCTGTTTCCGCCATCATCACCAAGATCGACGAGGCGGCATCCCTCGGGCCCGTGCTCTCGGCGGTGATGCGCGCGGGCCTGCCCATCGCCCACCTCTGCGACGGCCCGCGGGTGCCGGAGGACCTGCACGATGCAGCGCCTCGCCGCATCTGGCTGCTCAAGCGTGCCGTCAGGCTGCAGCGGGAAACACGGCATCAAGCCGACGAACAGCGGCTCGCGGAGGCATTCGGGAGGGCGGCGACCCATGTCTGATGCTCCGGACGGTCACGCCGGCAGCGGCCGCCGCGTCAAGGTGATCGCGGTCACCGGGGGCAAGGGCGGGGTCGGCAAGAGTTGTGTCTGCGCAAACCTTGCTGTTGCGCTCTCGACGCGTGGCCGGGCCGTCATGATGCTCGATGCGGACCTGGGATTGGCCAACCTCGACGTGATGCTCGGTCTGCGGCCCGAGCGCACGCTGGCGGATGTGCTGGCGGGGCGCTGCGAGCTGGACGATATCGTTCTGGGGGGGCCGGGTGGCACTTCACTGGTCCCGGCGGCATCGGGCATCGCCGGCATGGCATCGTTGTCCGCGCAGGAGCATGCAGGGATCATCCAGGCCTTCAGCGGGCTCAGACGCGACCTGGATGTGCTGCTCATCGATACTGCCGCGGGCCTGTCGCCGTCAGTGCTCATGTTCGGGCAGGCGGCCCAGGAGCTGCTCGTCGTGGTCTGCGACGAGCCGGCATCCCTGACGGACGCGTATGCATTGATCAAGGTGCTGTCGCGCGACCATGGGGTGTCCAGGTTCCGAATGGTCGCCAATCGGTGCGCCTCACTCACGTCTGCACGTGACCTGCATCACCGTCTGGTCGGGGTCTGCGACCGCTTCCTCGATGTCATCGTTGAATTTGCAGGTTACGTACCTGACGACGAGTTCCTGCGGCGATCAGTGCGCCAGCAGCGGCCGGTCGTTGCAGCGTATCCCGGCAGCCCGTCCGCCCTGGCATTCAAGAAACTCGCCGCTGCGGCCGATACGTGGTCCGTGCCAAGAGGGGCACGAGGCCACCTGGAGTTCTTCGTGGAGCGCCTGGTCCTGGCCCGACCGCGCACCGCGAGCGTCTTGCAATGAGTGCAACGAGAAAGTACGCCGAAGCCGGAGGGAGTCCGGCGACGGGGCCGGGCGGATTGTCCCAGGACGAACTCGTCCTGCGGCACGCCGACCTCGTCAAACGGATCGCATATCACCTGGTCAGCCGCATGCCGCCGTCGGTCGAGGTAGACGACCTCATCCAGGCCGGCATGCTGGGTCTGCTGGATGCGGCCCGCCACTACACGCCGAGCAAGGGCGCCAACTTCGAGACCTACGCGGGCATCCGCATCAGGGGCGCGATGCTCGACGAGGTCCGCAAGGCGGACTGGACGCCGCGTTCGGTGCACCGCAGCGTGCGCGAGGTGGCGGACGTGATCCGCCGGATCGAGAACGCCACCGGTGAGGAGGCGAAGCCCGCGGATATCGCCCGTGCGCTCCAGATCCCGCTCGACGAGTACTACCGCATCATGCAGGACGCGGTGTCCTGTCGCCTGTTCAGCTTCGATCAGATGGGGACGGGCGAGGAGGACGGGAACCCGGCGGCGTTCACCGCTGACGAGGGTCCGGGTCCCGCCGAACAGCTGGAGGAGGATGATTTCCGCAAGGCGCTGGCTGCAGCCATCGATGCGCTCCCCGAGCGCGAGAAGCTCGTGTTGTCGCTCTACTACGATGACGAGCTGAATCTGCGGGAGATCGGCGCCATTCTGGACGTCAGCGAATCGCGCATCTGCCAGATCCACGGTCAGGCGCTGGTGCGCCTCCGGGCGCGCATCCAGCAATGGATGGCCGGCCGCTGACGGGGACTGATCCATGGACATCCTGACCCTCAGCGGCTTCGTCCTCGCGCTCGTCGCTCTCGTCGGTGGCAGCATCCTGAAGGGCGCCGGTGTCAAGGGTCTGCTGGGTGCCGCGGCATTCGTCATCGTGGTGCTGGGTACCGTGGCCGCGATCTTCGTGCAGACGCCGATCGGCACGTTCAAGCGCGCGATGGGGATCGCCGGATGGATCTTCAAGCCGCCCGTCGCGAATGCGGGCGAAATGATCGCCAAGATCGTCGAATGGGGTAACGTCGCCCGCAAGCAGGGGCTGCTCGGACTCGAGTCGGCGGTCGAGCAGGAAAAGGACGATTTCATGAAAAAGGGCCTGCAGGCCCTGGTGGACGGTGGTGAGCCGGAGGCGATCCGCCAGCTGCTCGAAGTGGAGCTCGAGACGCGCGAGCACGCCGACAATGCGGCGGCGAAGGTCTTCGAGGGCATGGGGATCTACGCGCCGACGCTCGGCATCATCGGCGCCGTGCTCGGCCTGATGGCCGTCATGCAGAACCTCTCCGATCCCAGCAAGCTGGGTCACGGCATCTCCGCCGCGTTCACCGCTACGGTCTACGGCATCGGCTTCGCCAATCTGCTGTTCCTGCCGATGTCGAACAAGCTGAAGCAGCTAATCCACGCGCAGACGCACCTCAGGCAGATGTGCATCGAGGGCATCATTTCGATCGCCCAGGGCGAGAATCCGCGCAACATCGAGTCGAAGCTGCAGGGCTTCGTGCACCACTGAAGGGCCCTGATCCATGGCCCGCAAGAAGAAGCACGAGGAACATGTCAACGCGGAGGCCTGGGCGATCCCCTACGGTGACCTGATCACCCTGCTGCTCGCATTCTTCGTCGTCATGTACTCCATGTCCTCGGTCAACGAGGGCAAGTTCCGCATCCTCTCGGACTCCCTGGTCGCCGCCTTCCGGGGCGCACCGTCGACCATCGCGCCGGTCAACATCGGTGCCAACAAGCCCCAGGGCCAGGGCGGCGACCAGAAGCTCGACGGGGTCGCCCCGACGACGCTGATCCGGCTCAAGAACCGGGGTGATGGGCCCCATGATCGGTCGTCCGCAGCGACGCTGCAGATGCTGGGGGTCGAGACCGGCGGTCCGGCGAACGGAGCAGGTACCGGAAGCGAGCACGGCGGGAACGGACCCGGTTCGGCCCTGACCCGCATGGCGGGCGAAGTGCGCGCGGCCATGCAGGACCTGATCGACGAGGGCGATGTCCGGGTTCGTCAGACGCCATTGTGGCTCGAGGTCGAGATCCGTACGGACATACTGTTCGACAGTGGGGTTGCCCAGGTATCGAACGCCGCTGAGCCGGTGCTCCAGAAGCTGGCCGGGATCCTCAAGCCGTTTTCGAACCCGGTCAGGGTCGAAGGCCACACGGACAACCGGCCGATTCGCACGGCCATCTTTCCCTCCAACTGGGAGCTGTCGTCGGCGCGTGCGGCGAACGTTGTGCACCTCCTGGCGGCCGCGGGCCTTGCGCCCGAGAGAATGGAGGTGATCGGCTTCGGCGAGCACCGCCCGATCGCCCCGAACACGACTGCCGAGGGTCGCAACCGCAACCGTCGGGTCCTGATCGTCGTCATGGAACAGCGCGAAGGCGACGCCGCTGCTTCGGTAACTCCTCCGATGGGGCGGGCCGACCCCGTTCGGCTCGCAGCCTCGGGCTCTGCGAGTCCCATGCCCCCGTCTTCGGGGGCTCCGCGGGCACCGGCGCCCTGAGCCACGAGAGGGCTCGGGGCCCGACCTGAATCCGCGGTTGCCGTACCCGGTATGGCCGGCGGCGAGGGTCGGCCGCTGCGTGTCGACAGCGTTTCCTCCCCGTTTACCCCCGATTGACCGTTGACAGCGGCTGCCTCGGTCCAGAGAATACGCGGCTCATTTGCCGGAGGGGTACCCAAGCGGCCAACGGGGGCAGACTGTAAATCTGCTGGCTCATGCCTTCGTAGGTTCGAATCCTACCCCCTCCACCAGATTTTGCGGGTCTGTTCCAGGTGGCTTGGCCATTGGCGGCCCTCGGAGCTTCTGTCCGTCGCGGGGCGAGAACTGCGGGTGTAGTTCAATGGTAGAACCTCAGCCTTCCAAGCTGATGACGTGGGTTCGATTCCCATCACCCGCTCCATCGGCTGGCCGGTGAGCGTCGGGGAGAGAGGAGTTTCGGCCCACGTAGCTCAGTTGGTAGAGCACGTCCTTGGTAAGGACGAGGTCAGCGGTTCAATCCCGCTCGTGGGCTCCAGTTGATGCCGTCGGTGGGCGGCGCTCGGCGGAACGGCGGAGTTCCGCGCAGGGGATGCATCGGTAGCCGTGCCCGGTGGGCGCGGCGCGGTAACAACACGGCCGGGGCAGGGGCCCGCAGGCACATCGAAAAGTCGTTGGAGATCTGATCGTGGCTAAGGAAAAGTTTGTTCGTTCGAAGCCGCACGTGAACGTGGGGACGATTGGGCACGTGGATCACGGGAAGACGACGCTGACGGCGGCGTTGACGAAGGTGATGGCGGAGACGCACGGGGGCGAGTTCAAGGCGTACGACCAGATTGACAAGGCGCCGGAGGAGAAGGCGCGCGGGATCACGATTTCGACGGCGCACGTGGAGTACCAGTCGACGCAGCGTCACTACGCGCACGTGGACTGCCCCGGGCACGCGGACTACGTGAAGAACATGATCACGGGCGCGGCGCAGATGGACGGGGCGATATTGGTGGTATCGGCGGCGGACGGCCCGATGCCGCAGACGCGCGAGCACATATTGCTGGCCCGTCAGGTGGGCGTGCCGTACATCGTGGTGTACCTGAACAAGTGCGACATGGTGGACGACGCGGAGCTGATCGAGCTGGTGGAGATGGAGGTTCGGGAGCTGCTGTCGAAGTACAACTTCCCCGGGGACGACACGCCGATTGTGCGTGGTTCGGCGCTGAAGGCGCTGGAGGGGGACAAGACGGAGATCGGGACGGCGTCGATCGTGAAGCTGGTGGAGGCGATGGATTCGTACATTCCGACGCCGACGCGGGTGATCGACAAGCCGTTTTTGATGCCGATCGAGGATGTGTTTTCGATCTCTGGGCGTGGCACGGTGGTGACGGGGCGCATTGAGCGCGGCATCGTGAAGGTGAACGACGAGATCGAGATTGTCGGGATCAAGGCGACGACGAAGACGACGTGCACGGGCGTGGAGATGTTCCGCAAGCTGCTGGACGAGGGGGTTGCGGGGACAACGTGGGCGTGTTGCTGCGTGGCACGAAGCGCGAGGAAGTGGAGCGTGGTCAGGTGCTGGCGAAGCCGGGATCGATCACGCCGCACACGAAGTTCGAGTCGGAGGTGTACGTGCTGACGAAGGAGGAGGGCGGACGTCACACGCCGTTCTTCAAGGGTTATCGTCCGCAGTTTTATTTCCGGACGACGGACGTGACGGGGACGATCGAGCTGCCCGAGGGCGTCGAGATGGTGATGCCTGGGGACAACATCAAGATGGTGGTGGAGCTGATTGCGCCGATTGCGATGGAAGAGGGGCTGCGGTTTGCGATCCGCGAGGGCGGGCGGACGGTGGGCGCCGGCGTCGTCGCGAAGATCCTGAAGTAAGGGTAGTCGTCGGCACTGCGGTGCCGTAGGCCCCGTTGCACGGAACCGCAAGCGGTCCGTGAACGGGGCCGGACGAAGCGAGGCTCCGCCCGTTGCGGATCGAGGATCGGACCGGGGCGGCTGTGAAATGTACTGGGGATCGCAAGGTCCCGCGACACGGACCAGACACGAAGGACATCGAGGGACGCGACGATCGACCGGTTAACGAGGGTTCGGCACTGTTGATCGACCTGCTCGCAGGTTCGATCGAACGGCGCCCTGGCACCACGCCAGCCGTTTGCGAAGGGCAGTAGCTCAATTGGCAGAGCGGCGGTCTCCAAAACCGCAGGTTGGGGGTTCGATTCCCTCCTGCCCTGCCACCGGTCCGGGTCGATCGTGTTTCCTGGCAACAAGGCGCAGATGAGCGAACAGGTACAAGAGAGCGGCGTCGGCGCCCTCGATATCGCGAAACTCGTGCTGGCCGCTGCGGCGGTCGGCGGCGGTATCGCTGCGTTCTATCTGCTCGGCGATCTGCCTGCCGTCGTCAAGGTCCTCGCTTTCGTGGCGGGTGTCGTTGCCGGACTCGCGCTCGCCGTATGGTCCGCGCCCGGCCGGCAGGCCTGGCAGTTCGTGCTGGATTCGCGCGTCGAGCTGCGCAAGATGGTCTGGGAGACCCGCGAGCGCACGATGAAGACCACCGGCATCGTGTTCGCGTTCGTTGCCGCGCTCGGTCTGTTCTTCTGGGTCGTTGACTGGCTGTTGGCGTGGGGCACCGAAAAGCTCCTCGGACAGGGAGGCTGAAGCATCGTGGCGCTGCGCTGGTACGTCGTCCACGCCTACTCGAATTTCGAGCACAAGGTGGCCCAGGCCCTCAAGGACCGGGTGAAGCTGCACGAGCTGGACACGCGGTTCGGCGACATCCTCGTTCCAACCGAGGAAGTCATCGAAATGCGTGAAGGTCAAAAGCGGAAGAGCGAGCGAAAGTTCTTCCCCGGCTACGTCCTCGTACAGATGGAGATGGACGACGAGACTTGGCACCTCGTGAAGGAGACGCCCAAGGTGCTCGGCTTCATCGGTGGCACGCCGGAGAAGCCGGCGCCGATCACCGAGAAGGAAGCGATGACCATCCTGCGGCGCGTCGAGGAAGGCGCCGAGAAGCCGCGGCCGAAGGTGCTGTTCGAGCCGGGCGAGGTGGTGCGCGTGACCGACGGCCCGTTCAACGACTTCAGTGGCGTCGTCGAGAGCGTCAACTACGAGAAGAGCCGGCTGCAGGTGGCCGTGCAGATCCTCGGACGGTCGACGCCGGTCGAACTGGACTTCTCGCAGGTCGAGAAGGCGTGAATCGAAGCCGCGGCCGGCAACGGCCGCGGTGGCGCCGCCCGCATGGCGCGGGTGGCGGGAATCGGGGAGCCGCGAGGCGTTCGAACCCGAAGGAGTGAGCAGTGGCGAAGAAGGTTCAAGGCTATATCAAGCTGCAGATCCCCGCCGGGCAGGCGAATCCCAGCCCGCCGGTCGGACCCGCGCTCGGTCAGCAGGGCGTCAACATCATGGAGTTCTGCAAGCAGTTCAACGCTGCGACGCAGACCCTCGAGAAAGGCCTGCCGACCCCGGTCGTGATCACGGTCTACAGCGACCGCAGCTTCACGTTCATCCTGAAGACGCCGCCGGCGTCGGTGCTGATCGCCAAGGCGCTCGGCATCCCGAAGGGCTCGAGCACTCCCAACACCGCGAAGGTCGGCAAGATCTCGCGCAAGCAGCTCGAGGACATCGCCAAAGTCAAGATGCCGGACCTGACCGCCGCCGATCTCGATGCGGCCGTCAACACCATCGCCGGCAGCGCCCGCAGCATGGGCGTCGACGTGGAGGGCAGGTAAATGGCCGCCGTATTCAAGCGTCAGAAGCCGTGGAAAGAGCGGCTGGTCCCGGGCAGGCAGTACGCGGTCGATGAAGCGCTGTCGCTCGTGAAGGAATTCGCGAACGCCAGGTTCGACGAGGCTGTCGACGTCGCCGTCAACCTCGGCATCGACGCCAGCAAGTCGGACCAGCAGGTGCGTGGCTCGACCGTGATGCCTCATGGCATCGGCAAGAGCGTGCGCGTCGCCGTGTTCACGCAGGGCAAGAACGCCGATGCGGCCCGTGCCGCCGGCGCTGACATCGTCGGCATGGAAGACCTTGCCGAGCGCGTCAAGGGCGGCCAGATCGACTTCGACGTCGTGATCGCGAGCCCGGATGCCATGCGCGTCGTCGGCGCGTTGGGCCAGATCCTCGGCCCTCGCGGACTGATGCCCAACCCGAAGGTCGGCACCGTGTCACCCGACGTGGCCGGCGCCGTGAAGAATGCCAAGGCTGGCCAGGTCCGCTACCGCTGCGACAAGGCCGGCATCGTTCATTGCACGATCGGCAAGGCTAGCTTCGAGTCCGGCAAGCTGCGCGAGAACCTGGGTGCGCTGCTCGCGGACCTGCAGAAGGTCAAGCCGTCGACGTCGAAGGGCGTCTACATTCAGAAGGTCACGGTGTCGTCGACGATGGGCCCGGGTGTCGCCGTCGATCGCGCGACGCTGGGACTTTGAGAGGATCGATGGAAGGGCCGGTGTCCCTTTCCGGACGCCGGACCATCTAAGACCGCAGGCGGGGCGTGGCCCCTCAATGGTCGCCTGCGCAGATGGTGTCACCCGAGTCAGTGTCTCGCTGGTGAAGGTCACCATCACGCGTGTCGCACCGCGCTCCGGCGCGACGCGTACGCAGCGCCCCGGCGGGTTCCATCCCCGCGGGGCCGCAAGGGTGGACGTACCGTTCGCGGTGCGTCCGGGTTGATCTTCTCTCAGGAGGATTCATGCCACTTACGCTGGATGACAAGAAGGCGCTGGTCGACGAGGTTGCCGCCGTGGCGAGTAGCGCGCTGTCGGTGGTCGCCGCGGAGAACCGTGGTCTGTCCGTCTCGCAGATGACGTCCCTGCGCGCCAAGGCGCGCGGGTCGGGCGTCTACATGCGGGTCGTCAAGAACACGCTCGCTCGCAAGGCAGTCGCCGGCACGCAGTTCGAGTGCATTTCCGGCGCACTGAAGGGCCCGCTGATCCTCGCGTTCTCCAAGGACGATCCGGGCGCGGGAGCGCGCATCGTCAAGGCGTTCGCGAAGGACAACGACAAGCTCGTGCCGACGCTGGTGTCCCTCGGCGGTCAGATGCTGTCCGCGGCGGACCTGGACAAGGTTGCGAGCCTGCCGACCCGCGAACAGGCGCTGGCGACGATGCTCGGTGTGCTCAAGGCGCCGATCTCGAAGTTCGTTCGGACGCTCGCGGAGCCACACGCGAAGCTCGTGCGTACGGTCGCCGCGGTCAAGGACCAGAAATCGGCGGCTGCGTGACGCAGCGGCAACGCCGCGTCACTCGCGATCACTGACTCAATCTCGGAAACATTGCTGGAGACATGACAATGGCTGCATCGAAGGAAGAAATTCTCGAGGCGATCTCGAACATGACGGTCATGGAGATCGTCGACCTCGTCAAGATGATGGAAGACAAGTTCGGCGTGACCGCCGCCGCTCCGGTTGCCGCGGTTGCCGCGGGTCCCGGTGCCGCTGCGGCGCCGGCTGCTGAAGAGCAGACCGAGTTCACCGTGACCATGAAGGCCTATCCGGCCGACAAGAAGGTTGTGGTCATCAAGGTCATCCGCGAGATCACGGGCCTCGGCCTCAAGGAAGCGAAGGACCTGGTCGAGGGCGTGCCGTCCACGGTCAAGGAAGGCGTGTCCAAGGCGGACAGCGAGAAGATCAAGAAGCAGCTGGAAGAAGCGGGCGCGACCGTCGAGGTCAAGTAAGACCGCAATGCACGGGGCCAGCGCCCGGTGCTCCGATCGCCGGTGCGGTCCAGCGGGCTCCTTCGTGGAGGCCGCTGGATCCGCCGCCGGCGTTTCGGCGTCTTCGGAATTTTTTCAGGGCCGCGCCTCCGGCGTGGTCCGCTGCCGCGCCCGCCGGGTACGGCGACGCCAGATAAGAGGGTGATCCGATGGCCTATTCGTTCACCGAGAAGAAGCGCATCCGCAAGAATTTCGGCAATCGTCCCAGCATTCTCGGGGTGCCGCCCCTGCTGGCGATCCAGACGGAATCCTATGCGACCTTCCTCCAGATCGAGGAATCCCGTCGGCTGCACGAGAGCCTGCGCGGCGGCGACGAGCTGCGGGCGTCCGGCGGCGCTGGCCAGCTGCTCTCGGAATCCGAGGAAAAGGCTCTCATCGCCCGCAGCCTGAAGCGTGCAGGCCTGCATGCCGCGTTCCAGAGCGTGTTCCCGATCCGCAGCTACTCCGGGCACGCCGTCCTGGAGTATCTCTATTACTACCTCGGTGAGCCGGTCTTCGACGTCAAGGAATGCCAGCTGCGTGGTCTGACCTACGCGGCGCCGCTGCGCGTCAAGGTCCGCCTGCGCATCTACGACAAGGATTCCCCGGGTGCGACCCGTGTGAAGCGTGCGATCGAGCAGGAAGTCTATCTCGGCGAAATGCCGCTGATGACCGAGAACGGCACCTTCATCGTCAACGGTACCGAGCGCGTCATCGTCTCCCAGCTCCACCGTTCGCCCGGTGTGATCTTCGATCACGACAAGGGCAAGACCCACAGCTCGGGCAAGCTGCTGTTCCAGGCGCGCGTGATCCCGTACCGCGGCTCCTGGCTCGACTTCGAGTTCGACGCCAAGGACTGCGTGTTCGCGCGCATCGACAGGCGCCGCAAGCTGCCGGTCACGATCCTGCTGCGCGCACTCGGCTACAACGACCAGGACATCCTCGACCTGTTCTTCGACAAGAACGTGTTCTACCTGTCGAAGGAGGGCGCCGAACTCAAGCTGATCCCCGAGCGCCTGCGCGGTGAGACGGCGGCGTTCGAGATCCGGGTGGGCAACAGGACCATCGTCGAGGCCGGCCGCCGCATCACTGCGCGGCACGTCCGCCAGCTGGAGGAAGCGGGGGTCGAGCGTCTCGCCGTGCCGCCCGAGTATCTGCACAGCAAGGTGCTCGCGCACGACGTCTTCAGCCGCGAAACCGGCGAGGTGCTCGCCAAGGCGAACGAGGTCCTGACGACCGCGACGGTCAACAAGATGATCGAGGCAGGCGTCGAGGAGATCTCCACGCTCTACGTCAACGACCTCGACCGCGGCCCGTACGTGTCGGACACGCTGCGGATCGATCCGACCAAGACGCGCCTCGAGGCGCTGATCGAGATCTACCGCATGATGCGTCCGGGCGAGCCGCCCACCAAGGACGCGGCGGAGAACCTGTTCCACAACCTGTTCTTCAATACCGAGCGCTATGACCTGTCGGCGGTCGGCCGCATGAAGTTCAACCGCCGCGTGAATCGTGAGGCTCCGGCGGCGCTGACCGGTGCCGACGCTGATGCGTGGCTCGAGCAGCCGGGAATACTCTACGACGGGCGCTATTTCAAGACTTACGTCGAACAGAAGAAGGACGAGGCGGCGCGCCGGCTCTTCGAGAAATACGCCGACGGCCCGTCCGACATCATCGACGTGCTGCGCACGCTGATCGCCATCAAGAACGGCGACGGCAAGGTCGACGACATCGATCACCTCGGCAATCGTCGCGTGCGGTGCGTGGGCGAGATGGCGGAGGTGGCGTTCCGCATCGGGCTCGTTCGTGTCGAGCGCGCGGTCAAGGAGCGACTGACGCTGGCGGAGAGCGAGGAGATCAATCCCCAGGACATGATCAACGCCAAGCCGGTCGCGGCGGCGGTGAAGGAGTTCTTCGGGTCCTCGCAGCTGTCCCAGTTCATGGACCAGAACAACCCGCTCTCGGAGGTCACGCACAAGCGTCGTGTATCGGCCCTCGGCGAGGGCGGTCTGAAGCGCGAACGCGCCGGGTTCGAGGTGCGCGACGTGCATCCCACCCATTACGGCCGCGTGTGCCCGATCGAGACCCCCGAAGGCCCGAACATCGGCCTGATCAATTCGCTCGCGGTCTATGCGCGCACCAACAAGTACGGGTTCCTCGAAACGCCGTACCGGCGCGTGCGCGATGGTCGCGTGACGGATGATGTCGACTACCTTTCCGCGATCGAGGAGGCGGAATTCGTGATCGCCCAGGCGAATGCGGCGCTCGACGACAGGGGCGGTTTCTCGGACGACCTCGTGTCCTGCCGATATCAGAATGAATTCACGCTGATGCCGCGCGAGCGCATGCAGTACATGGACGTGTCACCGAAGCAGATCGTCTCGGTGGCTGCCTCGCTGATCCCGTTCCTCGAGCACGACGACGCGAACCGCGCGCTGATGGGCTCGAACATGCAGCGCCAGGCTGTCCCGACGCTGCGCGCCGCGACACCGCTGGTGGGCACCGGCATCGAGCGCACCGTCGCCACCGACTCCGGCGTGACCGTCGTGTCGCGCCGCGGCGGTGTGGTCGACTCGGTCGACGCATCACGCATCGTGGTGCGCGTGCGCGAGGAGGAGGTCACGGCGGGTGAGCCCGGCGTCGACATCTACAACCTGACCAAGTACACGCGCTCGAACCAGAACACCTGCATCAACCAGCGCCCGCTGGTCAAGGTCGGCGACATCATCGCCTCGGGCGACGTGCTGGCCGACGGTCCGTCGACTCACCTTGGCGAGCTCGCGCTCGGCCAGAACCTCCTGGTCGCGTTCATGCCGTGGAACGGCTACAACTTCGAGGACTCGATCCTGCTGTCGGAGCGCGTCGTCGACGAGGACCGCTTCACGACCATCCACATCGAGGAGCTGACCTGCGTCGCGCGCGACACGAAACTCGGCCCCGAGGAGATCACGGCGGACATCCCGAACGTCGGCGACACGGCCCTGGCCAAGCTTGATGAAGCGGGCATCGTGTTCATCGGCGCCGAGGTCAAGGCGGGAGACATCCTGGTCGGCAAGGTCACGCCGAAGGGCGAGACCCAGCTGACGCCGGAGGAGAAGCTGCTGCGCGCGATCTTCGGCGAGAAGGCGTCCGACGTGAAGGACACTTCGCTGCGCGTGCCGCCGGGCATGGACGGCACCGTGATCGACGTACGCGTGTTCACGCGTGACGGTGTCGAGAAGGACTCGCGCGCGCTGGCGATCGAACGCGCCGAGATCGAGCGTGTCCGCAAGGACCTCAACGATCAGCGCCGCATCCTCGAGGACGACCTGTTCACGCGCCTCAGGGCCGAGCTGCTGGGCAGGGTCTCGGAGGGTGGACCGAAGTCGCTGCGGGCCGGCGCCGAGGTCACCGCGGAGTACCTGTCCGGCCTGCGCCGCGAGGAGTGGTTCGAGATCCGGCTGCGCGACGAGGACGCCAACGCGGCGCTCGAGGGCGCCAAGAAGCGGCTCGCCGACCAGCATCGGGACTTCGACAGGCGTTTCGATGCCAAGAAGGCCAAGATCACCCAGGGCGACGACCTGGCTCCGGGCGTGCTGAAAATGGTCAAGGTCTATCTCGCGGTGAAGCGGCGGGTCCAGCCGGGCGACAAGATGGCGGGCCGTCACGGCAACAAGGGCGTCGTCTCGACGATCGTTCCTGTCGAGGACATGCCCTATCTCGCCGACGGCACCCCGGTCGACATCGTGCTGAACCCGCTGGGCGTGCCGTCGCGCATGAACATCGGCCAGATCCTCGAGACCCATCTGGGCTGGGCTGCGCGTGGCCTCGGCCTGAAGATCGGGAAGATGCTCGAGGCACAGGCGGCCGTCGTCGAGCTGAGGCAGTTCCTGGATCGCGTCTACAACAGGACGGGTGGTCAGGGCGAGGACATCGGGTCGCTCAGCGACGCAGAGGTCATCGAGCTGGGCCGCAACCTGTCCGCGGGCGTTCCGATGGCGACCCCTGTGTTCGACGGAGCATCCGAGGCCGAGATCAAGCGGCTGCTGGAGCTCGCAGACCTGCCGACCTCCGGTCAGACGACCCTGACCGACGGCCGCACGGGCGAGAAGTTCGAGCGCTCGGTGACGGTGGGCTACATGTACATGCTGAAGCTGAACCACCTGGTCGACGACAAGATGCACGCGCGCTCGACGGGCCCGTACAGCCTCGTCACGCAGCAGCCGCTGGGCGGCAAGGCGCAGTTCGGCGGCCAGCGCTTCGGCGAGATGGAAGTGTGGGCGCTCGAGGCCTACGGTGCCTCGTACACGCTGCAGGAGATGCTGACGGTCAAGTCCGACGACGTGAACGGCCGCACGAAGATGTACAAGAACATCGTCGACGGCAACCACGCCATGGACGCGGGCATGCCGGAGTCCTTCAACGTGCTCGTGAAGGAGATCCGCTCGCTCGGCATCAACATCGAACTGGAGCAGGAGGACTGATCCGGCCAGAGCCGGTTCCGCCACTCCCGGTCAACCCGTCGAAAGGACAGGTGTCGACATGAAAGATCTGCTGAAGATGTTCAAGCCCCAGGCTCCGGTCGAGAACTTCGACTCCATCCGCATCGGCCTGGCGTCGCCGGAGATGATCCGCGCCTGGTCGTACGGCGAGGTGAAGAAGCCGGAGACGATCAACTACCGCACGTTCAAGCCGGAGCGCGACGGCCTGTTCTGCGCCAAGATCTTCGGGCCCGTCAAGGACTACGAGTGCCTCTGCGGCAAGTACAAGCGCCTGAAGCACCGCGGCGTCGTCTGCGAGAAGTGCGGCGTCGAGGTCACGCAGTCCAAGGTGCGCCGCGAGCGCATGGGGCACATCGAGCTGGCGAGCCCGACGGCGCACATCTGGTTCCTCAAGTCGCTGCCGTCGCGTATCGGGCTCATGGTCGACATGACGCTGCGCGACCTCGAGCGTGTGCTCTACTTCGAGGCCTTCGTGGTCATCGATCCGGGCATGACCGCGCTGGAGCGTGGCCAGCTGCTCACCAACGAGATGTATCTCGAGGCGCTCGAGCAGCACGGCGACGAGTTCGACGCGCGCATGGGCGCGGAGGCGATCCTGGCCCTGCTGAAGAGCATCGACCTGGAATCGGAGACCATGAAGGTCCGCGAGGACATGGCCGGTACCACCTCGGAGACCAAGATCAAGCGACTGTCCAAGCGCCTGAAGCTGCTCGAATCGTTCGTCGAGTCCGGCAACAAGCCCGAGTGGATGGTACTGACCGTGCTGCCCGTGCTGCCACCGGATCTGCGGCCGCTCGTGCCGCTGGACGGCGGCCGGTTCGCAACGTCGGACCTGAACGACCTCTATCGCCGGGTCATCAACCGCAACAACCGCCTGCGCCGGCTGCTCGAGCTGAACGCGCCGGACATCATCGTGCGCAACGAGAAGCGCATGTTGCAGGAATCCGTCGACGCGCTGCTCGACAACGGTCGCCGCGGACGCGCGATCACCGGCACCAACAAGCGTCCGCTCAAGTCGCTCGCCGACATGATCAAGGGCAAGCAGGGACGGTTCCGCCAGAACCTGCTGGGCAAGCGCGTCGACTACTCGGGCCGTTCGGTCATCGTGGTCGGTCCGAGGCTGCGCCTGCACCAGTGCGGCCTGCCGAAGAAGATGGCCCTCGAGCTCTTCAAGCCCTTCATCTTCCAGAAGCTGCAGCTGCGCGGGCTCGCGTCGACGATCAAGGCCGCCAAGCGGCTCGTGGAGCGCGAGGGGCCCGAGGTCTGGGACATCCTCGAAGAGGTCATCCGCGAGCATCCGGTGATGCTGAACCGTGCACCCACCCTGCACCGCCTCGGCATCCAGGCTTTCGAGCCGGTTCTCATCGAGGGCAAGGCGATCCAGCTGCATCCGCTGGTCTGCACGGCGTTCAATGCCGACTTCGACGGTGACCAGATGGCGGTGCACGTGCCGCTGTCCCTCGAGGCGCAGCTGGAGGCGCGCGCGCTGATGCTGTCGTCGAACAACATCCTGTCGCCCGCGAACGGTGATCCGATCATCGTGCCGTCGCAGGACGTCGTGCTCGGCCTGTACTACATGACGCGCGAACGCGTCGGTGCGAGGGGCGAAGGCATGATGTTCGCCGACCTCCACGAGGTGCACCGCGCCTACGAGACGCGTACTGCCGATCTGCACGCACGTGTGAAGGTGCGCCTTCGCGAGCACGTGCTCGTGGACGGCGCGCTGCAGGCTCGCACGCGCGTCGTCGACACGACCGTCGGCCGCGCGCTGCTGTTCGAGATCGTGCCGAAGGGTCTTTCGTTCGACGTCGTGAACCGCGACATGACGAAGAAGACCATCTCCGCGACGATCAACGTGTGCTACCGCACGCTGGGCATCAAGCAGACCGTGGTCTTCGCGGACCAGCTGATGTACACGGGCTTCTCGTATGCGACGCGTGCGGCCGTCTCGATCGGCGTCGACGACATGATGATCCCGTCGCAGAAGGCGAAGATCCTGGCCGAGGCGGAGCAGGACGTGCGCGAGATCCAGGACCAGTATGCGTCCGGTCTCGTCACCTTCGGCGAGCGCTACAACAAGGTCGTCGACATCTGGTCGCGTACGAACGATCAGGTCGGCAAGGCGATGATGGAGCAGCTGGGCAGCGAGGAGGCTGTGGACCACCGCGGCCAGAAGACCCGGCAGAAGTCGTTCAACTCGATCTTCATGATGGCCGATTCGGGCGCGCGCGGCAGCGCGGCACAGATCCGCCAGCTCGCCGGCATGCGCGGCCTGATGGCGAAGCCGGACGGCTCGATCATCGAGACGCCGATCACGGCCAACTTCCGCGAGGGCCTGAACGTCCTCCAGTACTTCATCTCGACGCACGGCGCCCGCAAGGGTCTCGCGGACACGGCGCTCAAGACCGCCAACTCGGGATACCTGACGCGCCGTCTCGTCGACGTGGCCCAGGACCTCGTCGTGACCGAGATCGACTGCGGCACCCGGAACGGCGTGATGATGACGCCGATCGTCGAGGGTGGCGATGTCGTCGAGGGTCTCGGCGAGCGCGTGCTGGGTCGTGTCGTCGCGGTCGATGTGCCGAAACCGGCCTCCGGGGACGTGCTTGCGCCCGCCGGCACGCTGATCGACGAGCAGTGGGTGCAGCGGCTGGAGCAGCACGGCATCGATCAGGTGATCGTGCGTTCGCCGATCAGCTGCGCGACGCGCTACGGGGTCTGCTCGATGTGCTACGGCCGCGACCTGGGTCGCGGTCACCGCATCAACATCGGCGAGGCGGTGGGCGTCATCGCCGCCCAGTCGATCGGCGAGCCGGGCACGCAGCTGACCATGCGTACCTTCCACATCGGCGGCGCCGCATCGCGCGCAGCCGCGGTCTCCTCGGTCGAGATCAAGGGCAAGGGCACGCTGCGGTTCCACAACGTCAAGGCGGTGCGCCACGCGAAGGGTCATCTCGTGACGACCTCGCGTTCCGGCGAGCTCGGCGTCATCGACGAGTTCGGCCGCGAGCGGGAGCGCTACAAGATTCCCTACGGCGCGATGGTCGTCGCCAACGAGGGTGACCGCGTGGTGCCGGGCCAGGTCGTGGCGAACTGGGATCCGCACACGCACCCGGTCGTCACCGAGGTGGACGGCCTGCTGAAGTTCCAGGACTTCCTCGACGACGTCACCGTCAAGAAGCAGGAGGACGAGGTCACCGGACTCGCGAGCATCGTGGTGCTCGATCCGAAGCAGCGCGGCGCGAGCGGCAAGGAACTGCGTCCGGTCATCAAGCTGGTCAACGCCAAGGGCAAGGAAGTGACGTTCGCCAACACGGACATTCCGGCGGTCTACACGCTGCCGCCTGGTGCGATCGTGTCGCTGGAGGACGGTGCCAGGGTATCGGTCGGCGACATCATCGCGCGTATCCCGCAGGAGTCGTCCAAGACCCGCGACATCACGGGCGGTCTGCCGCGCGTCGCGGACCTGTTCGAGGCCCGCAAGCCCAAGGAGCCGGCGATCCTCGCCGAGGTCTCCGGCACGGTCAGCTTCGGCAAGGAGACCAAGGGCAAGCGTCGTCTGGTCATCACCGGCGAGGACAACGCCCGCTACGAGGAACTGATCCCGAAGTGGCGACACCTCAATGTCTTCGAGGGCGAGCACGTCGAGCGTGGCGAGGTCATCGCGGAAGGTGAGCCGAACCCCCACGACATCCTGCGACTGCAGGGCGTCGAGGCTCTGGCGAACTACCTCGTGCGCGAGATCCAGGACGTGTACCGGCTCCAGGGCGTCAAGATCAACGACAAGCACATCGAAGTCATCATCCGCCAGATGCTGCGCAAGGTCGAAGTGATCGATGCGGGCGAGACGGGCCTGCTGCGCGGGGAGCAGCTGGAACGTTCCCGCATGCTGGAGATCAACGACCGCATGGCGGCCGAGAAGAAGGCGCCGGCGAGCGTCGAGCCCCTGCTGCTCGGCATCACCAAGGCATCGCTGCAGACGGATTCGTTCATCTCGGCGGCTTCCTTCCAGGAGACCACCCGCGTGCTCACGGATGCCGCGGTCCGCGGCATCAAGGACGACCTGCGCGGATTGAAGGAGAACGTGATCGTTGGCCGGCTGATCCCGGCCGGCACGGGTTTCTCGTTCCACGCCCAGCGTCGCGCCCGTATGGGAAGCGGCACGCACCGCGGTTTCCTCGACGTCGGTGGCGGCCTGCCCGAGGGCGAAGAAGGTGCTGCGGAGAGCGTCGAGAGCAGCGCCGAGTAATCCGGGTCGATCCGGGTCGGTGGAACGGGGTGATCCGGGGCCGGCATCCGCAGGGGTGCCGGCCCTTCTTGTCTCCGTGTTGCGTTCCTGCCGGGCGCGTCCCCGTCACGCAGCCTGTCGGGGTCCACGGCCGGCCCGATGCCGCGATCCGCACGGTCCGGAAGCTGCTTCGGGCATCACGGATGCCGCTGCGGTCCGTCATGCTGAACGTGTCTGGCCATGGGCAATACTCGGACAGAGTCCTGAGCAGAGGGATGGAGCCGCGGCTTCGGCGGCGCAACTGCCCGAGGTGGCGCGCGTCTGCTCCGGGGCGGTCCCGGGTTGCTGCGAGGGGTCTCCAGAGCGAGGAGATGGGCGATGCGGAAGGGAGCGGGACACGAGACCGGCGGCACCGGGGTTGATGTCGCGGATCTCGCCGCGATCGACGCGTGGTGGCGTGCCGCGAACTACCTGACGGTCGGACAGATCTATCTGCTCGACAATCCGCTGCTGCGCGAGCCGCTGCGTCCGGGCCATGTCAAGCCGCGGCTGCTCGGCCACTGGGGTACTGCTCCCGGTCTGAACCTGGTTTACGCGCACCTGAATCGCGTGATCCGGAAGCGGGATCTCGACGTCCTGCTGGTTACCGGCCCCGGGCACGGCGGCCCGGCGATCGTTGCCAATACCTGGCTGGAGGGCAGCTTCAGCGAGTTGTATCCCGATGTCGGGCGCGATCTGGCCGGCATGACACGACTGTGTCGCCAGTTCTCGTTTCCCGGAGGCATACCGAGCCACTGTGCTCCGGACGTACCGGGTTCCATCCACGAGGGCGGCGAGCTGGGTTATGCCCTCTCTCATGCTTTCGGTGCGGCTCTCGACCACCCCGGCCTCGTGGTCGCCTGCATCATCGGTGACGGCGAGGCAGAGACCGGCCCGCTCGCCGCATCCTGGCATTCCAACAAGTTCCTGAATCCCGCGACGGACGGTGCGGTGCTGCCTATCCTGCACCTCAACGGCTACAAGATCGCGAATCCGACCGTGCTGGCGCGCATACCGCGCGGCGAACTCGACAGCCTGCTCATGGGCTATGGATGGCGTCCGCTGCATGTCGAGGGAGACGATCCCGGGCTGGTGCACGCCGCCTTCGCGGCGACGCTGGACCATGCGCTCGACGAGATCGGGGCGATCCAGCAGAAGGCACGGCGCGACCGCGTCGCCCGGCGGCCAACCTGGCCGATGATCGTACTGCACACGCCGAAGGGCTGGACCGGGCCCGGGTTCGTCGACGGACTGAAGGTCGAAGGCCACTGGCGGTCTCATCAGGTGCCGTTCGAGGTGCACGGCGCTCCGGGGCATCTTGCGCTGCTGGAGCACTGGCTGCGAAGTTACCGGCCGGACGAGCTGTTCGATCGATCGGGAGCCCCCGTCGCGGCAATCCGCCGGCTCGCACCCGATGGCACGAGGCGCCTGGGCCTCAATCCGGTGGCGAATGGCGGACTCGGACTGCGCGATCTCGACCTGCCCGCGCTGGAGCAGCATGCGGTCGAAGTCACCACGCCAGGGGCGCAGCAGGCCGAGTCCACGCGTGTGCTCGGCGGATATCTGCGCGACGTCCTGCGGCTGAACGGGTCCGCACGCAATTTCCGTATCGTGGGCCCCGACGAGACCGCCTCGAACCGCCTCGGCGCGGTGTTCGAGGCGACGTCACGGGCCTGGCTCGGTGCTGTCGACGCCGCAGATACTGCGCTTGCGCCGGACGGCCGCGTGATGGAGATCCTCTCGGAAACCACCTGCCAGGGCTGGCTCGAGGGCTATCTGCTGACGGGCCGGCACGGCCTGTTCTCCTGCTACGAAGCCTTCATCCACATCGTCGACTCGATGTTCAACCAGCACGCGAAATGGCTGGACGCGAGCAGTGCTGTCGCATGGCGCCGGCCGATTGCGTCGCTCAACATCCTGCTGACCTCGCATGTCTGGCGCCAGGACCACAACGGCTTCTCGCACCAGGACCCCGGCTTCCTCGACGTCGTCGTCAACAAGAAGGCCGAGGTCGTGCGCGTCTACCTCGCGCCGGATGCGAACTCGCTGCTCACCGTGACCGAGATGTGCCTGCGCAGCCGCCATCGGGTCAACGTGATCGTTGCGGGAAAGCAGCCGCAGCCGCAGTGGCTCCCGCTGGACGAGGCGCGTACGCACTGTGAAGCGGGGGTCGGCATCTTCGGGTTCGCCAGCAACGACGAGGATGGCGAGCCCGATGTCGTGATGGCCTGCGCCGGCGACGTGCCCACGCTCGAGACGCTGGCGGCGGTCGATCTGCTGCGACGGCATCTGCCCTGGCTGCGCATCCGGGTCGTCAACGTCGTCGACCTGATGACGTTGCAGCCCTGTGAAGAGCATCCGCGCGGGCTCGGCGATCGGGAGTTCGATGCGCTGTTCACCTGCGACCGGCCGATCATCTTCGCCTTCCACGGCTATCCGTGGCTGATCCACCGGCTCACCTATCGACGGACCAACCATGCGAACCTGCACGTTCGGGGATTCAAGGAGAAGGGTACGACGACGACGCCCTTCGACATGGCGGTGCGCAACGACATCGACCGGTATCATCTGGTCATGGACGTCATCGACCGCGTGCCGGGGCTCGGCCAGCGCGCCGCGCATCTGCGGCAGCACGTCCGCGACCGTCTGATCGAGCACGCCGACTACATCAGGCGCCACGGCGATGACCTGCCGGAGGTCCGTGACTGGACCTGGTCGCCAGCCCGCCGCACGCCAGCGGTGGATCCGGAATCCCCCCCGTGAGCGTCGATTCCCCGAGGGATCTGGCGAACCGCGGCCGGAGCGTAAGGCTGGACGATCTGCACCGGGAGCTGAGGATCCGTCTTGTCGCGACGTACGCCATGTCGAGGCCCCCGCCCGACGCACCATCAGCACCATGCCGCCCGCGACGCTGACCGCAATCCGCGATCACGGCACGGCGGGCGATGCGTTCGACCGGTACTGCGCAGGCCCCGGGGCGACGCTGTCCTCCCTCGCTGCGCCCGGCGTGGATGTCGAAGACGTCGGCGTGCGGCTCGAACGGGAGGGCGTGCGCAAGCTCATCGAGCCATTCGAGGCGCCGGAGCACCGGATGGCGGAGGGAGGTGACTAGGCGTGCACACGACTTTCGCGCAGGTGGAGCGCGTGGCCTATTTCTCGATGGAGATCGCGCTCCGGAACGATGTGCCGACGTACAGCGGTGGCCTCGGCGCGCTGGCAGGTGACACCGTGCTGTCTGCCGCAGACCTCGGCCTGCCGCTCGTCGCGGTGACGCTGGCGAGCCGTCTGGGCTATTTCCGCCAGAGCATCGACGAGGCCGGCCGCCAGACCGAACTGCCGGATCCCTGGCGTCCGGAGGACCTTGCCGCGCCCCTGACCGCGCGCGTCGCCGTGCCCATCGAAGGCCGCGATGTGTGGGTGCGCGGCTGGCTCCATGTCGTGACCGGGCATTCAGAGGGCGGCACGCCCGTGATCCTGCTGGACACCGACGTCGCCGACAATGCGGAAGAGGATCGCCGCATCACGGATCTGCTCTACGGCGATGGTGTCGAGTACCGTCTGAAGCAGGAAATCGTCCTCGGCATCGGCGGCGCACGCCTGCTGCACGCCCTCGGATTCCGCATCCGGCGTTACCACCTGAACGAGGGGCATTCGGCCTTCCTCGGGCTGGAGCTGCTGAACCGCTTCCGGTATGCGGAGGCCGACCTGCGTCCCGGTGAAGAGCCGTACGACATTCCGCGCGTCCGCGAGCACTGCATCTTCACGACGCATACGCCCGTCGAGGCCGGCCACGACCGGTTCCCGTACGAGCAGGTGACGAGGCACCTCGGTGATTTCGTCGATCTGCCCACGCTGCGCAGGCTGGGCGGGAGTGATGAACTCAACATGACCCGGCTGGCGTTGAACCTCAGTGAGTACGTCAACGGTGTCGCCCGGCGCCATGCCGAGGTCTCGAGGCTCCGGTATCCGGGGCAGACCGTGCATGCCGTCACCAATGGCGTACACCCCGGGCGCTGGACGGCGAGTGCCTTCGCCGCCCTTTACGACCGGTACGTGCCCGGCTGGCGCTGCGAGACGGAGTTCCTCGTCCGCGCGGACGGCATTCCCGACGCGGCGATCCTGGAGGCGCATCAGGCGGCGAAATGCGATCTGATCGAGCGGATCGCTGCCCGGACGGGCGTGCACTTCGAGGCGAGCGTTCCCGTGTTGGGTTTCGCGCGGCGCATGACCGGTTACAAGCGGCCGGACCTGCTGTTTTCGGATCTCGACCGTCTGCGCGCCATCGCGCGGTGCCAGCCGGTGCAGATCGTGTTCGCCGGCAAGGCGCACCCGCGCGACGAGACGGGCCGCCAGCTGATCCAGCGCCTGCACGAGCTGATCCGCGCGCTCGCCGGCGGGATCACCATCGCTTTTCTGCCGAACTACGACCTGGATCTGGCTCGTGCGATGACCTCGGGCTCGGATGTGTGGCTGAACACGCCGCAGCGTCCGCTCGAGGCCTCGGGCACCAGTGGCATGAAGGCGGCGCTCAACGGCGTGCCGCAGCTCAGTGTGCTGGATGGGTGGTGGGTCGAGGGCTGCATCGAGGGTGTGACGGGCTGGGCCATTGGTGATGATGCCGTGGGCCGGGACGGTGATGACGGCTGGGCCCTGTACGACAAACTCGAGCGCGTCGTGCTGCCGCTGTACGCGACCGACCGTTCGGCGTGGGTCTCCGTCATGAAGGGGGCCATCACCAAGAATGCGTCGTTCTTCAACAGCCACCGCATGATGCGTCGCTACGCGGCGGAGGCGTATCTGCACTGATCATCATCCCGCCTCCCGGCCTGTTGGGCTGGCTCTCCGCAGTGATCGGGCGCACCATGAGGGCTCTGTCACGGCGCCGGCAGAAGCCGGGCGGGACCCGGCTGGAGACCCCCGGCCGTCAGGGCATGGCTGCCGCGCTGGCGCGGCCGGGATCGAACGAAACCGGTGGTCGGTGGTCCGAGACGGTTCCATGCCCGCGCAACCCCTGACCGGAGGAACTGGACCATGAAGCGGATTCTGACTGCTGCCGTGCTGAGCGCGGCGCCGGGCCTTGCTCTGGCCGCGCCCGTGGCCTACGAGCTGGACCCCACCCATACCTACCCGAGCTTCGAGGCGGATCACCTGGGCGGACTGTCCACCTGGCGCGGGAAGTTCAACAGGAGCTCCGGCCGGTTCGTGATCGATCGCGAGGCGAAGACGGGGTCGGTCGAAGTCGCCATCGATGTGCGTTCCATCGACTTCGGCAACGACGAGCTGAACGCACATGCGCTCACGCCCGAAATGTTCGATGCGACCCGGTATCCTGCGGCGACCTTCAAGGGGACGGTCAGCGGCTGGACCGGAGACCGGCCCGCCGCCATCGCCGGTGAACTGACGCTGCGCGGTGTCACCCGGCCGGTGACGCTCACGGTCAATTCGTTCCACTGCAGGCCGCATCCCATGGCGAAGAAGGAAGTCTGTGGCGCGGATGCTGTCGCGACCTTCAACCGGGCCGATTTCGGCCTCGATTTCGGCGCGGCCTACGGGTTCAGGATGGACGTGCTGCTGCGCATCCAGGCTGAGGGCCTCCGGGCCGACTGACGGCCCCCAGGGCGCTGGAGCGGCCCTCCTTCGGGGCCGCCGCCGCCCGAATCCGGTCGCGTCGTTGCCGCGGCGGGCCGCCCGGCCGGGTCCGGGGCAGGGGCGGTGGCACCCAGGCTGCCGATTTCTTGACACGGTGTGGGCCCGTTCCTAGAATTCCGCCCCCTTTCCGCTGGGCCCGGAGTGACACGCCCGGCGAGAAGACAAGTTGTTGCCGGGCCGCCGCGAGGGCGGCCCGGCGTTTCATGCGTCCCGATAATCCAGCGGACGCGACGGCCTGCAACGGGACATAGCGAATGTCAACCACGAACCAGTTGATCCGGACCGGCCGGGCGGCAGCGACCTACAAGTCGAAGGTGCCGGCCCTGAATCGCGCGCCGCAGAAGCGCGGAGTGTGCACGCGCGTGTACACCACGACGCCCAAGAAGCCGAACTCGGCGCTTCGCAAGGTCTGCCGCGTCCGCCTCGTCAATGGTTACGAGGTCACGAGTTACATCGGCGGCGAAGGCCACAACCTGCAGGAGCACTCGGTGGTGCTGATCCGCGGAGGTCGTGTCAAGGATCTCCCCGGCGTCCGTTACCACACCGTGCGCGGCACGCTGGACTGTGCCGGTGTCAGTGACCGCAAGCAGAGTCGTTCGAAGTACGGCGCCAAGCGCGCGAAGAAGTAAAGAGGTCGCATCATGTCCCGTCGTGCCCAGGCCCCTACCCGTGCCGTCCTGCCCGATCCGCGATTCGGTAGCGACATGCTCGCGAAATTCATGAACATGGTCATGGAGAGCGGCAAGAAGTCGGTCGCCGAGCGCATCGTGTACGGTGCACTCGAGCGCATCAGCGAGAAGACCGGGCGGCAGAACGATGCCGCCATCGAACTCCTGGGTCAGGCGCTCGACAACGTCAAGCCCGCAGTCGAGGTGAAGTCCCGGCGCGTGGGTGGTGCGACCTATCAGGTACCGGTGGAAGTGCGCAGCACCCGGCGCCAGACGCTGGCGATGCGCTGGATCATCGAGGCCGCGCGTGCGCGCAGCGAGAAGTCGATGGCACACCGTCTCGCGCACGAACTCATGGAGGCGGCCGAGAACCGCGGTGCCGCGGTCCGCAAGCGCGAAGACACACACCGCATGGCCGACGCCAACAAGGCGTTCGCCCACTACCGCTGGTAAGCGGCAGTCGCTGGCTCGCGCGACCCAATTCGAGGACATCATGGCACGTACGACCCCGATCGAACGCTACCGGAACATCGGTATCTCGGCGCACATCGACGCCGGCAAGACCACGACCACGGAGCGTGTCCTGTTCTACACGGGCGTCTCGCACAAGATCGGCGAGGTGCACGACGGCGCGGCCGTCATGGACTACATGGAGCAGGAGCAGGAGCGCGGCATCACGATCACCTCGGCGGCCACGACCTGCTTCTGGAAGGGGATGGACGGCAACTTCCCCGAACACCGGATCAACATCATCGATACTCCAGGCCACGTCGATTTCACCATCGAGGTGGAGCGCTCGCTGCGTGTGCTGGACAGCGCCGTCGCCGTGTACTGCGCGGTGTCGGGCGTGCAGCCGCAGTCCGAGACCGTGTGGCGGCAGATGAACAAGTACGGCGTGCCGCGCATCGCGTTCGTGAACAAGATGGACCGCGCCGGCGCGAATTTCCTGCGCTGCGTGGAGCAGATCGGGACTCGCCTGAAGGGCAACCCCGTACCGATCCAGCTGCCGATCGGCGCGGAGGACGGCTTCAAGGGGGTCATCGACCTGATCCGCATGAAGGAGATCTGGTGGGATGACGAGACGCAGGGCACCCGGTTCGAGTACCGCGACGTGCCGGCCGACATGCTCGAGCAGTGTCTCGAGTGGCGCTCGAAGCTGGTCGAGGCGGCGGCCGAGGCCAACGAGGAGCTGCTGCACAAGTATCTCGAGGGCGAGGAGCTGACCGAAGCCGAGGTCAAGCGCGGTCTGCGCGAGCGCGCGATCCGGAACGAGATCTGCCTCGTGACCTGTGGCTCGGCGTTCAAGAACAAGGGCGTTCAGGCGGTGCTCGATGCCGTCATCGAGTACATGCCGTCGCCGGTCGAGGTCCCCGCCGTCAAGGGCCAGTCCGAGGGCGGTGCGCCGATGACTCGCGAGGCGGCTGACGACCAGCCGTTCTCCGCGCTCGCCTTCAAGATCCTGAACGATCCTTTCGTCGGCAACCTGACCTTCTTCCGCGTCTACTCGGGCACCCTCAGCTCGGGCGACCAGGTCTACGTGCCGAACAAGTCGAAGAAGGAACGCATCGGCCGCCTGCTGCAGATGCATGCGAGCGATCGCACGGAGATCAAGGAAGTCCGGTCCGGTGACATCGCCGCAGCGGTGGGCCTCAAGGACGTGACGACGGGGGACACGCTGTCGGACCCCGAGAAGGTCATCGTCCTCGAGAAGATGGAGTTCCCCGAGCCGGTGATCTCGGTTGCGGTCGAGCCGAAGACCAAGGCGGACCAGGAGAAGATGGGGCTCGCGCTGCAGCGGCTCGCGAAGGAGGACCCTTCGTTCCGCGTCCACACGGACCAGGAGTCCGGTCAGACGATCATCTCGGGCATGGGTGAACTCCACCTCGAGATCATCGTCGACCGCATGAAGCGCGAGTTCAAGGTCGAGGCCAATGTCGGCAAGCCGCAGGTCGCCTACCGGGAGACGATCCGCGCGAAAGTCGAGCAGGAAGGCAAGTTCGTGCGCCAGTCCGGCGGTCGCGGCCAGTACGGTCACGTGTGGCTGCGCCTGGAGCCGCGCGAGTCGGGTGCGGGTTACGAATTCGTCAACGAGATCGTGGGCGGTGTGGTGCCGCGCGAGTTCATCCCGGCTGTCGACAAGGGCATCCAGGAGGCGCTGGCCGGTGGCGTCATCGCCGGCTATCCGGTGGTCGATGTCAGGGTGGCGATCTTCGACGGTTCGTATCACGACGTCGACTCGAGCGAAATGGCGTTCAAGATCGCCGGCAGCATGGGCTTCAAGGAGGGCTTCCGGAAGGCCAAGCCCGTCCTGCTCGAGCCCATCATGAAGGTCGAGGTGGTCACGCCCGAGGAATACTCGGGTGACGTCATCGGCGACCTGAATCGCCGCCGGGGGCAGATCATGGGCATGGAGGAGTCGGTGTCCGGCAAGGTCATCACCGCCGAAGTGCCGCTGGCCGAGATGTTCGGTTACGCGACCAACGTGCGTTCGATGAGCCAGGGTCGCGCGACCTTCACGATGGAGTTCGGCAAGTACCTCGAGGTACCTGCGAACGTCGCGGAAGCCGTGATGAAGAAGGCGTCCTGACGCGCCGGCGCATGGCGGCCATCACCTCATACGCAAGCAGCAAGACTCAACGGAGATCTGATCGTGGCTAAGGAAAAGTTTGTTCGTTCGAAGCCGCACGTGAACGTGGGGACGATTGGGCACGTGGATCACGGGAAGACGACGCTGACGGCGGCGTTGACGAAGGTGATGGCGGAGACGCACGGGGGCGAGTTCAAGGCGTACGACCAGATTGACAAGGCGCCGGAGGAGAAGGCGCGCGGGATCACGATTTCGACGGCGCACGTGGAGTACCAGTCGACGCAGCGTCACTACGCGCACGTGGACTGCCCCGGGCACGCGGACTACGTGAAGAACATGATCACGGGCGCGGCGCAGATGGACGGGGCGATATTGGTGGTATCGGCGGCGGACGGCCCGATGCCGCAGACGCGGGAGCACATTCTGCTGGCCCGTCAGGTGGGCGTGCCGTACATCGTGGTGTACCTGAACAAGTGCGACATGGTGGACGACGCGGAGCTGATCGAGCTGGTGGAGATGGAGGTTCGGGAGCTGCTGTCGAAGTACAACTTCCCCGGGGACGACACGCCGATTGTGCGTGGTTCGGCGCTGAAGGCGCTGGAGGGGGACAAGACGGAGATCGGGACGGCGTCGATCGTGAAGCTGGTGGAGGCGATGGATTCGTACATTCCGACGCCGACGCGGGTGATCGACAAGCCGTTTTTGATGCCGATCGAGGATGTGTTTTCGATCTCTGGGCGTGGCACGGTGGTGACGGGGCGCATTGAGCGCGGCATCGTGAAGGTGAACGACGAGATCGAGATTGTCGGGATCAAGGCGACGACGAAGACGACGTGCACTGGCGTGGAGATGTTCCGCAAGCTGCTGGACGAGGGTGTTGCGGGTGACAACGTGGGCGTGTTGCTGCGTGGCACGAAGCGCGAGGAAGTGGAGCGTGGTCAGGTGCTGGCGAAGCCGGGATCGATCACGCCGCACACGAAGTTCGAGTCTGAGGTGTACGTGCTGACGAAGGAGGAGGGCGGGCGTCACACGCCGTTCTTCAAGGGTTATCGTCCGCAGTTTTACTTCCGGACGACGGACGTGACGGGGACGATCGAGCTGCCCGAGGGTGTCGAGATGGTGATGCCTGGGGACAACATCAAGATGGTGGTGGAGCTGATTGCGCCGATTGCGATGGAAGAGGGGCTGCGGTTTGCGATCCGCGAGGGCGGGCGGACGGTGGGCGCCGGCGTCGTCGCGAAGATCCTGAAGTAAGGGTAGTCGTCGGCACTGCGGTGCCGTAGGCCCCGTTGCACGGAACCGCAAGCGGTCCGTGAACGGGGCCGGACGAAGCGAGGCACCCCGGGCGTTGCGTTCGGCGGCACCTCGGTTGACAGGGCAAGACAGCCCCGGTGACAGGACAGATCAACGTTCGACCCCGATGGGGCCGGACTGAGGCTCCGAAGAGGGGCCGGGAAGAAGGAAATGGCTACGAATCAGAACATCCGGATCCGGCTCAAGGCGTTCGATCACCGCCTGATCGACAACTCGGCCCGCGAGATCGTCGAGACCGCCAAGCGCACCGGTGCGACGGTTCGCGGGCCGGTGCCGCTGCCGACCAAGATCGAGAAGTTCACGGTGCTGGTCTCTCCGCACACCGACAAGGACGCGCGCGACCAGTACGAGATCCGCACCCACAAGCGGCTCATGGATATCCTGAATCCTACGGACAAGACCGTGGATGCGCTGATGCGTCTCGAATTGCCGGCGGGTGTGGACGTCCAGATCAAGCTGAATTGATCCCGGGCCTTCGCGGCCTGTTGAAAAGGTGATGGGAGTCGCTATACTGCGCGGCTCTCTTCGGTCCCGATCGTGATTGGCGGCTCTGCTGCCGGGTCGCGGTGATTGCGGGACCACCAGGCGGGGCCTGGCATGCGTGGCGGGTGGATGACCGATCCACCGGTGCGCAGCGGGGCCCGGAAATCCATGCAGCGCAGGCCAATCGCAGCCGGCGCGGTGTACGAGGAACAAGGTATGACCATCGGTCTGGTCGGCCGCAAGCGCGGCATGACTCGAATTTTCACCGATGCCGGTGAAACCGTCCCCGTGACGGTCATCGAGGCGCTGCCGAATCGCGTCGTGCAGGTGAAGGCGGAGAAGCCGGACGGCTATCGCGCGATCCAGGTCACCGTTGGCAGCCGACGCGCGTCGCGGCTGTCCAAGCCTCAGATCGGCCATTTCGCGCGTCACGGTGTCCAGCCGGGCGCTGTGACGGTCGAGTTCCGCCTGAAAGCCGACGAGGGTGCGGATCTCGCCACCGGTGCGGAGCTGGGCGTCGGGCTGTTCCAGGAAGGCCAGGTTGTCGATGTGAGCGGAACGACCATCGGCAAGGGTTTTGCCGGTGTCATGAAGCGGCACAACTTCGCGGGTGGCTACGCTTCCCACGGTACCTCCGTGTCGCATCGCGTGCCGGGCTCGATCGGTCAGCGCCAGACCCCGGGCCGCGTGTTCCCGGGCAAGCGTATGGCCGGTCACATGGGCGCGCAGGTCCGGACCGAGGAGAACCTGAAGGTCGTGAAGGTCGACGCCGACCGGAACCTCCTGCTGATCAGCGGTTCCGTGCCCGGCGCGGAAGGTGGGCAGGTCGTCGTCCGCCCTTCGGTCAAGGCTGCGGCGCAGCAGCGGCGCAAGCGCGTCGCGCCCGCCAAGAAGTAACTGAGGCTCGCCGATGAAGCTCAAGCTTGTGAATGGCGGGGCGCAGGGCTCCGAGATCGAAGTGAGCGACGCGACCTTTGGTCGCGAGTTCAACGAGGCGCTGGTGCACCAGATCGTCACGGCCTACATGGCTGGTGGTCGGGCGGGCACCAAGGCGCAGCTGACGAAGGCCGAGGTGCGCGGCGGTGGTCGCAAGCCCTGGCGGCAGAAGGGTACGGGCGGTGCTCGTGCCGGTTCGATCCGCAGCCCCATCTGGGTGGGTGGCGGCCGGGCATTCGCCGCAAGCCCCGCAGCTACGAGCAGAAGGTCAACCGCAAGATGTACCGCGGGGCCATTCGCTCGATGCTGTCGGAGCTGGCGCGCCAGGACCGGCTGGTCGTGACGCCGGCCATCGAGCTGGAGGCGCCGAAGACGAAGCTGCTGGTCGGTCAGCTGAAGGCCCTCGGGCTCGAGAACGTGCTGATCGTCGTCGAGGCCTACGACGAGAAGCTGTTCCTCGCCGCGCGCAATCTCCCGGGTGTCGACGTGCTCGCCGCCGCGAGCCTGGATCCACTGAGCCTCGCCCGCCATGACAAGGTCCTGGCGACGGTGGGTGCGCTGAAGCTGCTCGAGGAGCGACTCGCATGAGCGCCGTCCGCGAAAGTCTGATCAATCTGCTGCTCGCGCCGCATGTCTCGGAGAAGAGTGCGCGCGCGACGGAGCAGGGTAATCACTATGTCTTCCGTGTGCGGACCAGTGCCCGCAAGCCCGACATCAAGGCCGCCGTGGAGCAGATGTTCGGCGTCAAGGTCGAGTCGGTGCAGGTCGTGAACCAGCAGGGCAAGCAGAAGCGATTCGGCCGCTTCGAAGGTCGTCGCTCCGACTGGAAGAAGGCCTACGTCAAGCTGGCCGAGGGCCAGACGATCGACTTCGCCGGCGGTGCGAAGGCCTAAGGCGCCGCGACACAGGAACAGATCGATGGCACTCAAGAAACTCAAGCCAACTTCCCCGGGCACGCGCTTCCAGGTGCGTCCGGACCGCAGCCACCTGCACAAGGGTGGCCCGTCCTCGGGTCTCGTCGCCGCGCAGAAGAGCACGGGTGGCCGTAACAGCTCGGGCAGGCTCACGACGCGCCACAAGGGTGGCGGGCACAAGCAGAAGTACCGCCTGGTCGATTTCCGCCGCGACAAGGACGGCATCGCGGGCCGGGTCGAGCGCATCGAGTACGACCCGAATCGCTCGGCGTTCATCGCGCTCGTGCTCTACCGCGACGGGGAGCGCCGCTACATCCTCGCAGCCAGGGGCCTCAAGGCCGGTGACGAGGTCCAGTCGGGCGCCGACGCGCCGATCAAGGCCGGTAACGCGATGACGTTCCGCAACATCCCGGTCGGTTCGACGGTGCACAACGTGGAACTCAAGCCGGGCAAGGGCGGCCAGCTGGCGCGCGCTGCGGGCAGCTCGGTACAGTTCTCTGGCCGCGAAGGGATCTACGCGATCATCCGGCTGAAGTCGGGCGAGACGCGCAAGGTCAACGTCGACTGCCGCGCGACCATCGGCGAGGTCGGCAACGACGAACACAACCTGCGCAGCTTCGGCAAGGCCGGCGCCAAGCGATGGCGCGGCATCCGGCCGACGGTCCGCGGCGTGGTGATGAATCCCGTCGATCACCCGCACGGCGGTGGCGAGGGAAAGTCGGGACAGGGCAACCCACACCCGGTGTCGCCGTGGGGCTGGCACACGAAGGGCAAGAAGACCCGCAGCAACAAGCGGACTGACGCCTTCATCGTGCGTCGCCGGAAGTAAGGAGTCGAACAGATGGCACGTTCCCTCAAGAAGGGCCCGTTCGTCGATCACCACCTCCGCAAGAAGGTGGAGGTCGCTGCCGCGAAGAACGATCGCCGGCCGATCAAGACATGGTCCCGTCGTTCGATGGTGCTTCCCGAGATGGTCGGACTGACGATCGCCGTCCACAACGGCCGGCAGCACCTGCCGGTACTGGTCACCGAGAACATGGTGGGCCACAAGCTGGGTGAATTCGCACCGACGCGTACTTTCAAGGCGCACTCGGGCGACAAGCGGGCCAAAACGGAGTAGCGCCATGCAGGTTTCCGCCAAGCTGCGCCATGCGCGCATCTCTCCGCAGAAGTGCCGGCTCGTTGCCGATCTCGTTCGTGGCAAGCCGGTCGGGCTCGCGCGCCAGACGCTGACGTTCACTCCGAAGAAGGGTGCACGGCTCGTCCTCAAGGTGCTCGAGTCGGCGATTTCGAACGCCGAGCACAATCTCGGGGCCGACATCGACGAGCTGAAGATCGAGCGTATCGAGGTCGATGCCGCACCGATGCTCAAGCGCTTTGCTGCGCGTGCCAAGGGTCGTGGTAACCGAATCGTCAAGCGCAACAGTCACATCACCGTGACGGTTGCCGACGCGGCTGGGAAGTAAACGGAGCCGACAGATGGGTCAGAAGGTCAATCCGGTTGGAATCCGCCTCGGCATCACTCGCGACTGGACGTCGAAGTGGTTTGCCGCGACGAGGCACTTCCCGTCGCACGTGTACACGGACTGGCTGGTCCGCGACTATCTGAAGAGCAAGCTGTCCGAGGCGTCGGTCAGCCGCATCCAGATCGAGCGCGCGGCGAGGAAGGCCAACATCATGATCCACACGGCGCGCCCTGGCGTCGTGATCGGCAAGAAGGGTGAGGACATCGAGAAGCTTCGCATCGAAGTCGCGCGGCTCATGAAGATGGCCGTGCCCGATGTGCGTGTGAACATCGCCGAGATCCGCAAGCCGGAACTCGACGCGCAGCTGGTCGCCGAGGGCGTGGCGCAGCAGATCGAGAAGCGCGTGATGTTCCGCCGCGCGATGAAGCGGGCGGTCATGAACACGATGCGCAGCGGCGCCCAGGGCGTGAAGGTGCGTGTTGCGGGACGGCTCAACGGCGCCGAGATCTCGCGTGCCGAGTGGACGCGCGAGGGTCGCATTCCCCTGCACACGTTCCGCGCCGAGATCGACTACGGCCTTGCCGAGGCCCGGACGACCTACGGGATCATCGGCGTGAAGGTATGGATCTTCAAGGGCGAGGTCTTCGATCGCGCCGAGGCCGAATCGGAGGCCGCCGAGGCTGCCGCGCCGCAGGGCGCCGCCGAGGCCGCCGAACCGGCGGCCGGCTGAGGCCGCGGGAGAACAGCATCATGATGCAGCCGAAGCGAACCAAGTTTCGCAAGCAGTTCAAGGGCAATCTGGCGGGGACGGCTCACCGTGGGAGCTCCGTCGCCTTCGGGGAATACGCGCTGAAGGCCACGAGCCGTGCGCGGATGACCTCGCGCGAGATCGAGGCCGCGCGTCGCGCCATGACGCGTCACGTCAAGCGCGGCGGCCAGATCTGGATTCGCGTGTTTCCGGACGTGCCGATCACGCAGAAGCCGCTCGAGGTCCGCATGGGCAGTGGCAAGGGCAACGTCGAGTACTGGGTCGCCAAGGTGACGCCGGGCAAGGTCTTGTTCGAGATCGAGGGAGTCGCCGAAGACATCGCGCGCGAGGCGTTCCGCCTGGCCGCGGCCAAGCTGTCGGTGTCGACTGCCTTCGTGAAGCGGCAGGTGCGCTGATGAATACCAAGGAACTTCGCCAGAAGTCGGCGGCGGAACTGCGGACGGAACTCCTGAAGCTGCGCCGGGAGCAGTTCAACCTGCGCATGGCGGCGGCAACGGGTCAGGCGGTGAAGCCGGATCAGTACGGCAAGGCGCGTCGCAACGTCGCGCGCGTCAAGACGGTGCTGAGCGAGCTTGCGGCGAAGGGTTCTGGAGGCAAGGCTTGATGAACGCGAACGTGACGCCGGAGCCGGCGGCTGACAAGGCCGTCCGTACCCTGACCGGCAGGGTCGTCAGCAACAGGATGGACAAGACCATCACGGTCGCCATCGAGAGGCTGGTGAAGCACCCGAGCTATGGCAAGTACGTGCGGCGCACGACAAAGCTGCTCGCCCACGACGAGAACAACGAGTGCCGGGAAGGCGACACGGTGGCGATCACGCCCTGCCGCCCGCTGTCCCGGCGCAAGTCCTGGAAACTGCTGCGCGTCGTCGAGCGCGCCGTCGCAGGCTGAGCAGCGCCAAGGAGACGACCGTGATTCAACTCAGGACCCGGCTGGCGGCCGCCGACAATTCGGGCGCGCGCGAGCTGATGTGCATCAAGGTGATGGGCGGTACCCGGCGGCGCTACGCCGGCGTGGGCGACGTCATCAAGGTGAGCGTCAAGGACGCGATCCCTCGCGGCAAGGTCAAGAAGGGCGAGGTGTACGACGCCGTGGTGGTGCGAACGCGCCGCGGTGTCCGCCGTGCGGATGGGTCGCTGATCCGTTTCGACGGCAACGCGGCGGTGCTGCTCACGAACAAACTCGAGCCCATCGGCACGCGCATCTTCGGACCCGTCACGCGTGAGCTGCGCACCGTGCAGTTCATGAAGATCATTTCACTCGCGCCTGAAGTGCTCTGACGGCGGAGGAGCGACGATGCAGAAGATCCGCAAGGGCGACAATGTCATCGTGACGACCGGCCGGGACAAGGGTCGGACGGGCACGGTCGTGCGCGTGCTGGGCGAGCGTGTCCTCGTCGAGAACATCAACACGGTCAAGCGGCACCAGCGGCCGAACCCGGCCAAGGGCATTGCCGGCGCGATCGTGCAGAAGGAGGCGTCGATCCACGTCTCCAACATCGCACTGATGAACCCGGCGACCAGGAAGCCGGATCGCATCGGCGTCCGCACGCTGGCGGACGGCCGCAAGGTCCGCTTCTTCAAGTCCAACGGCGAAGTCGTGGACGCCTGAGGCACCCGAGGATACGAACATGGCGGAACAGGCCAGACTCCATAAGCAGTACCGTGACGCGCTCGTGCCGAAGCTCCAGAAGGAGCTCGGCCTCGCGAATGTCATGCAGGTGCCGCGCATCACCAAGATCACCGTGAACATGGGTGTCGGCGAGGCGGTCGCCGACAAGAAGATCATGGACAACGCGGTCGGCGACCTGACGAAGATCACGGGCCAGAAGCCGCTGCTGTGCAAGGCGCGCAATTCCTTCGCGTCGTTCAAGGTCCGACAGGGCCTGGTGATCGGCTGCAAGGTGACGCTGCGCGGCGCGCAGATGTACGAGTTCCTTGATCGCCTGATCAACATCGCGATGCCCCGGATCCGTGACTTCCGCGGCGTGAGCCCGCGTTCGTTCGACGGCCAGGGCAACTACAGCTTCGGCGTGAAGGAACAGATCATCTTCCCCGAGATCGCGTACGACCAGATCGACCAGCTGCGTGGCATGGACATCACGATCACCACGACGGCAGCGGACGACAAGTCCGGGCGGGCACTGCTCGAGGCATTCAATTTTCCGTTCAGGAAGTAACCATGGCGAAGACCAGCATGATCGAGCGCGAGAAGCGCCGCGCCAAGGCTGCCGCGAAGTACGCGGCGAAGCGGGCGAAGCTGAAGGAGCAGATCCGGGATCCGAAGCTGTCGCCCGACGACAAGCAGGCGGCCGTGGAAGCGCTCGCGAAGCTGCCGCGCGATTCGAGCCGGATCCGCGGGCGGAACCGGTGCGCGATCACGGGCCGCTCCCGTGGCGTGTATCGCAAGTTCGGCCTGGGTCGCAACAAACTGCGCGAGGCAACCATGCGCGGTGACATTCCCGGGCTCGGCAAGTCGAGCTGGTAATCGGACAGGAGCGCAACATGAGCATGACCGATCCGATCGCCGATTTCCTGACCCGCATCCGCAACGGCCAGTCTGCGGGCAAGACGGAGATCCGGGTGTCCTCGTCGCGTGCCAAGGCGGCGATCGCCCGGGTGCTTCTCGACGAGGGCTATATCAGCGGCTACTCGGTGGACCAGGACGGCAGCAAGAGCGTGCTGACCGTGTCACTCAAGTACCACGAGGGCAGGCCGGTGATCGAACGCCTCGAACGGGTGTCCCGACCCGGGTTGCGCCAGTACCGCGGCAAGGCGGCGCTGCCGTCCGTGCTCGGCGGGCTGGGCATCGCGATCGTCTCGACGCCGAAGGGCGTGATGACGGACCGTGAGGCGCGTCGCGTCGGACAGGGTGGCGAGGTTATCTGCCTGGTGGCCTGAGCCCCGGCGCAGGACGGAAGCAAGGTTCAATCATGTCACGAGTCGCTAAGAATCCCGTCGACCTGCCACAGGGCGTGACCGCTACCGTCGCCGACGGTGTCGTGTCGGTGAAGGGCCCGAAGGGTGTGCTGAGCTACACGCTGGCTCCCGGTGTCGGAGTTGCCCAGGCAGACAAGCAACTGCAGGTGAACACCCACGGTCCGGAGGCCGGGCGCCTGGATGCGGTTGCGGGTTCGACCCGCGCGCACCTCGCCAACATCGTCACCGGCGTGAGCAGGGGCTTCGAGCGGAAGCTCGAACTGGTCGGTGTGGGCTACCGCGCAGCGGTACAGGGCAAGGCCCTGAACCTCACGCTCGGCTTCTCGCATCCCGTCGTGTATCCGGTGCCCGAGGGCATCACGATCGAGACGCCGAGCCAGACCGAGGTGTTGATCAAGGGGATCGACTGTCAGAAGGTCGGTCAGGTGGCGGCGGAGATCCGTGGTTACCGGCCGCCCGAGCCCTACAAGGGCAAGGGCGTGCGCTATTCCGGCGAAAAGATCTCCCTGAAGGAAGGCAAGAAGAAGTAAGCCATGGCACGAGAGAGCAAGAAGGACGCCCGGCAGCGCCGCGCAACCCGCGGACGGGCCAAGATTCGCGAGCTCAAAGCCGTGCGCCTCACGGTGCACCGCACGCCGCGGCACATCTACGCGCAGATCATTTCCGCCGATGGCGACCGGGTTCTGGCCAGCGCCAGCACGGTTCAGGAAGCCGTCAGCAAGGATCTCGAGGGCACCGGCAACGCTGCTGCGGCAGCCGCCGTAGGCCGCGCCATCGCCGAGCGGGCGAAGGCTGCGGGGATCACGAGAGTGGCGTTCGACCGTTCCGGTTTCATGTATCACGGCCGCGTCAAGGCGCTGGCCGAGGCGGCCCGCGAAGCCGGCCTCGAGTTCTGACAAGGGGACTGCTATGGCGCGAATCGAGAAGTCGGGCGCTGGCGACGAGTATCTGGAAAAGCTCGTGGCCGTGAACCGCACGGCCAAGGTCGTCAAGGGCGGCCGCCAGTTCGGGTTCACGGCGCTCACCGTCGTGGGTGACGGTGCGGGTCGGGTGGGTTTCGGCTACGGGAAGGCGCGTGAAGTGCCGGTTGCGATCGCCAAGGCGATGCAGCAGGCCCGCAAGAGCATGGTCAACGTCCCGCTGAAGGCAGCTACGCTGCACTACGCGGTGCACGGTCGCCACGGTACGACGCGCGTCTACATGCAGCCTGCCTCGGACGGCACCGGTGTGATCGCGGGCGGCGGCATGCGCGCCGTGTTCGAATGTGCCGGTGTGCGCAACGTCCTGGCGAAGAGCTATGGGTCGCGCAATCCGATCAATGTGGTGCGCGCGACCTTCAATGCGCTCGCCAACGTCGCTTCGCCGGAACGCATCGCGGCGAAGCGCGGCAAGACCGTCGAGGAAGTCACGGGTTGAAGCCATGACCACCGCAAAGCTCAAGGTAACGCTGACCGGAAGCATCCACGGCCAGCTGCAGAACATCCGGGCGTCGGTACACGGGCTGGGCCTGCGCCGTATCCGCGACAGCCGGGTCGTCATCGATACACCGGCGAATCGCGGCATGATCCGTACCGCGCAGCACCTGCTGCGCGTCGAACAGGCCTGAGGAGTCGTCCATGCGTCTGAACACGATCAAGCCGTCGCCGGGCAGCAAGCGCCCGAAGCTGCGGGTCGGCCGCGGGGCCTCGGCGGGGCAGGGAAAGACCTGCGGGCGCGGGGTCAAGGGCCAGAAGGCGCGCAAGGGCGGCTACCACAAGGTGGGCTTCGAGGGTGGCCAGATGCCGCTGCAGCGACGCCTGCCCAAGACGGGCTTCCGTTCCAAGGTGGCACCGACGCGTGCCGAAGTCACGTTGACCGATCTTTCCAAGGTCAAGGGCGAGGTCATCGACCTGGCGGCCCTGAAGGTCGCGTCGGTGATCGCGAACGAGATCGATCGCGCCAAGATCATCCTGTCTGGATCGATTGCGCGCGCGGTGACCGTCAAGGGCCCCGGGGTCGTGGCAACGAAGGGCGCCAGGGCTGCGATCGAGCAGGCCGGCGGCCGCCTCGAAGCCGTCTGAAGTCCCCCCTCGCAGGTTCATCCAGGTGGCATCGACAGCAGCCAGCCCCGGCCTTTCCCTCGGCAACGCCGCGCGTTTCGCCGAGATCCGCGGCCGCCTGCTGTTCCTGCTCGGGGCGTTGGTCGTCTACCGCACGGGCACGTTCGTGCCGGTGCCGGGTATCGATCCGGTCGCCCTCGAACGGCTGTTCCAGCAGCAGGAAGGAACGATCCTCGGGCTGTTCAACATGTTCTCCGGCGGTGCGTTGTCGCGTCTGTCGATCTTCGCGATGGGTGTGATGCCGTACATCTCGGCGTCGATCATCGTGCAGATCTTCGCGACGGTCGTGCCTTCTCTGCAGTCGCTGCGCAAGGAAGGTGAGTCCGGACGGCGCAAGCTCACCCACTACACCCGTCTCCTCACGGTCGCGCTGGCGGCTTTCCAGGGCTTCGGTGCGGCGACCGCGTTCCAGAACCAGGGCGTTGCGATCAGCCCGGGCCTCAATTTCCTCTTCGTGGCGACCGTCACGCTGACGACGGGCAGCATGTTCCTGATGTGGCTCGGTGAGCAGATCACGGAGCGCGGCATCGGCAACGGCATCTCGATGATCATCCTGTCCGGCATCGTCGCCGGGCTGCCCGCTGCCATCGGCAACACGCTCGAGCAGGTCCGTACCGGCGAGATGAATCCGGCCTTCGCCATCCTGCTCGTGGTGCTGATCGCTGCGGTGACCGCATTCTGTGTCTTCGTCGAGACCGGTCAGCGGCGGATCCCGGTCAATTACGCCAAGCGTCAGGTGGGGCGGCGGATGATGGCCGGCCAGACGACGCACCTGCCTTTCAAGCTCAACATGTCGGGAGTCATCCCGCCGATCTTCGCGTCGTCACTGCTGCTGTTCCCGGCCACGATCGCGAATTTCTTCGCGACCGGTGCGGCGCCGGGTGCAGTGCAGACCGTGCTGCAGAACATCGCGGCTGCGCTCGGCTATGGCCAGCCGCTGCACATCCTGCTGTACTCGGTGCTGATCATCTTTTTCGCGTTCTTCTACACCGCGCTCGTGTTCAATTCGCGGGAGACCGCGGACAACCTCAAGAAGGGCGGGGCCTTCATCCCTGGCATCCGGCCCGGCCAGAACACGGGCGAATACATCGACAAGGTGCTCACGCGTCTCACCGTGTGGGGCGCGCTCTACATCACGGGCGTATGCCTCCTGCCGGAGCTGCTGACCGCCTATGGCAGAGTTCCGTTCTATTTCGGCGGCACGTCGCTGCTGATCATCGTGGTGGTCGTGATCGATTTCATCACGCAGCTCTATACGCATCTAACGTCTCATCAGTACGAGAGCCTGATGAGGAAGGCGAACCTGCGGGGCGGCGGCCGTCCCGGCGCGCCACGCTGAAGGGGCCGGGTATCCGGGTCCGGGAGTCGAGTCATGAAGGTACGTCCGTCGGTAAAGAAGATCTGCAAGAACTGCAAGATCGTCCGTCGCAAAGGTGTCGTGCGCGTCATCTGTTCGTCGGATGCGCGCCACAAGCAGCGGCAGGGTTGAAGACGCCGCCCGCATTGAGGGCCGCGGCTTTTTGCGATAAACTGATTCGCTTTTCTCAGCGCTAATAGGGATCGATCGCCATGGCACGCATCGCCGGCATCAATATTCCGGTCAACAAGCACATCGTGATCGGGCTGACCCACATCTTCGGCGTCGGCCGGTCACGCGCCGCCGCCATCTGCGAGGCCGCAGGGGTGGCTCCGACGACGAAGGTCCGCGACCTGACGGAGGCGGAGGTTGCCGCCCTGCGCGGGCAGGTCGCTCGTTTCACTGTCGAGGGTGATCTGCGCCGCGAGAACGCCATGGGCGTCAAGCGTCTGATGGACCTCGGCGCGTATCGCGGCATCCGGCATCGCAAGGGCCTGCCGTGCCGCGGTCAGCGCACACGCACGAACGCGCGCACGCGCAAGGGGCCGCGCCGCGCCGCGGTGAAGACCAACGCCCAGCCGGGCAAGGCCTGATCGCGCCGGCTGATCCAGACGAGGACTCGGGAAGCAAAAGATGGCTGAACAGAAGCAGTCAGGGTCGGCCGCCGCTGCGGCAGGCAAGACCCGCAAGAAGGCGAAGCGGCAGGTGTCCGATGGCATCGCCCATGTGCACGCGTCGTTCAACAACACGATCGTGACCATCACCGATCGCCAGGGGAACACTCTCTCCTGGGCGACCTCTGGCGGCTGCGGGTTCCGTGGTTCGCGAAAGAGCACGCCGTTCGCGGCGCAGGTTGCCGCGGAGAAGGCGGGCACTGCGGCGCAGGAGTACGGCCTGAGAACGGTTGAAGTTCACGTCAAGGGTCCCGGGCCGGGCCGCGAGTCTGCAGTCCGCGCGCTGAATGCCTGCGGCCTGAAGGTTTCGTCGATCGCGGACGTGACGCCGATTCCGCACAACGGTTGCCGTCCGCCCAAGAAGCGGCGTGTCTGAGGAATAGGGGAACATGGCCAGGTATCTCGGTCCCAAGTGCAAGCTCTCGCGTCGCGAGGGCACTGATCTGTTCCTGAAGAGCGGCGTCAAGCCGCTCGAGAGCAAGTGCAAGCTCGAGGTTCCGCCGGGCGGCATCAAGGGTGAGCGCCGTTCGCGCCTGTCCGACTACGGACTGCAGCTGCGCGAAAAGCAGAAGCTGCGCCGCATGTACGGAGTGCTGGAACGTCAGTTCGCGAACTACTACGCCAAGGCTGCGGGTCGCCCCGGTTCCACGGGCGAGAACCTGCTGCGCTTCCTGGAGGCGCGCCTCGACAACGTGGTGTTCCGCATGGGATTCGCCGCGACGCGCGCGGAGGCCCGGCAGCTGGTGGGCCACAAGGCAGTGGTGGTCAACGGTGAGATCGTCAACGTGCCGTCCTACCAGTGCAAGGCGGGTGACACCGTCGGCATCCGCGAGGGCGCCCAGAAGCAGCTGCGCATCCAGAATGCCGTGCAGATGTCGGCCCAGGTCGGGCTGCCGGACTGGGTCGAAGTCGATGACAAGAAGTTCTCGGGAGTGCTGAAGGCACTTCCGGATCGCGATCAGATTCTGCCCGACATCAACGAGAACCTCGTCGTCGAGCTTTACTCGAAGTAACGGATAGGTGTGACGGTCATGCAGGGATCCGCCACGGAATTTCTCAAGCCGAAATCGGTGAAGGTCACGGCCGCAGGCCCGCGCCATGCACGCATCGTGATCGAGCCGTTCGAACGCGGTTTCGGGCACACGCTGGGCAACGCGCTGCGCCGCGTCCTGCTGTCGTCCATGCCGGGGGCCGCCGTCACGGAGGTCGAGATCGACGGCGTTCTCCACGAGTACACCAGCATCGAGGGTGTGCAGGAGGACGTGGTCGACATCCTCCTGAACCTCAAGGGACTTGCGCTGCGCATGCACAGCCGCGAGGTCGCCGAGCTGCGACTGTCGAAGAAGGGCCCCGGTCCCGTCACCGCGGGCGACATTCAGGTGGACCACGATGTCGAGATCGTCAATGGCGACCTCGTGATCGCCAACATCAACAAGGCGGTCGAGTTCAACATGACCCTCAAGATCGAGCGGGGTCGTGGGTATCGGCCCGCTGCGACGACGGTGAACTTCGAGGAGCAGAGCCGGCCCATCGGTCGCCTGCAGCTGGACGCCTCGTTCAGCCCGATCCGTCGCGTGACCTATGCGATCGAGTCGGCGCGCGTCGAGCAGCGAACCGACCTCGACAAACTGATCATCGACGTCGAGACCAACGGCACGATCGATCCGGAGGAGGCGATCCGCCGCGCGGGCAACATCCTGAAGGATCAACTGACCGTGTTCGTGGACCTGGAAGGCCAGGGTGAGTCTGCACTCCCGTTGCCGGGAACGCCGTTCGATCCGATCCTGCTGCGTCCTGTCGATGAGCTGGAGCTCACGGTTCGCAGTGCCAACTGCCTGAAGGCGGAGAACATTCACTACATCGGAGATCTCGTGCAGCGCACCGAGGTCGAGTTGCTGCGTACGCCGAACCTCGGCAAGAAGTCGCTCACCGAAATCAAGGAAGTGCTCGAGAGCCACGGCCTCTCGCTCGGCATGAGGCTGGAAGGCTGGCCGCCAGCGAGCCTGCGCCGCGAGGACCAGCTCAAGCTGGCGTGATCCGAGTACGAGCAACGAGAGGACCAGAGGACCATGCGCCACCACCTGTCCGGCCGCCAGCTTTCCCGCAACAGCGCCCACCGCAAGGCGTTGATGCGCAACATGGCCGCTGCGCTGATCCGTTACGAGACCATCCGCACGACGCTGCCGAAGGCCAAGGAGCTGCGGCGTGTCGTCGAGCCGCTGATCACCCTGGGCAAGGCTGATTCACAGGCCGGGCGCCGCCTGGCGTTCTCGCAGCTGCGTGATGCCGAGGTCGTGCGCAAGCTGTTCGAGGAAGTCGGTCCGCGGTTCAGGAGCCGGGCCGGTGGCTATACGCGGATCCTGAAGATGGATCCGCGGGCCGGAGATTCCGCCCCGATGGCCCTGATGCAGTTCGTCGAGCGTGCGTCTGCCGCGCCCGGTGAGCAGGCGTCCGCAAAGGCCGAGGCGAAGACCTCCAGGCCGCGGCGTCGGCGGGCTGCTGCGGGCTGACCGATTTCCACTCCTTCGAGTCTGCTCCGTCAAGGTCAGCAGCCTCCTTGGTCGCCAGTGGAAGAAGGCCGGAGTCATCCGGCCTTTTTTTGTGCCTGGAACGGGCACGGACTTCCGTGCTACCTCCGGATTCCGTAAGGTAGCCGCGAGCCCGCTCCCAGACGGGCGTCCAGGGACGACGGGCAACAACGGAGAACAAGCATGAGTCTGGCGACTGAGTTCAAAGAATTCGCGATGCGTGGCAATGTCGTCGACCTCGCGGTCGGCGTCGTGATCGGAGCCGCATTCGGCAAGATCGTCTCTGCGCTCGTGGAAGCGATCGTCATGCCGGCGCTCGGCTGGGTGGTCGGCGGGATCAATTTCTCGGATCTCGCATTGACTCTCGGCATGAACGCTGCGACCAACGAGCCGGTGCTTCTGAAGTACGGCGTATTCCTCCAGGCGATCTTTGATTTCCTGATCATCGCCTTCGCGATCTTCCTGGCGGTCAAGGGCATCAACAGGCTCAAGAAACCGCCTGCGCCGGCACCGGCAGCGGCACCGCCGTCGCCTCCGCGGCAGGAAGTGCTCCTCGAGGAGATCCGCGACCTGCTCAAGAAAGGCTGATTGCGTTACGGCGTGACGGGCCGCGCTCCGGATGAGCCGGAACGGCCCGTTCCCGTCGTCTGCGGTGGCGCACCAGGCGAGCTCCCGTGACGGTCCGGGTCATCCGACGGAGCCGGGGCCCGGGCGATAACGCATGCGGGTCCCGGTGCGCAGCGACAATTCGATCTCTGCCGCGGGAAGTTCCCGGGGGAAATAGGCGCCCGAGATATGGGCGCCGTGGATGCTCGCACCCTCGAGCTTCGTCCCCGACAGATCCACTCCGCGCAGGTCGGCCTGTCGGAGATAACAGTCGGAGAGATCGAGTCCGCCGGCCTCGAGTCCGCGCAGATCGAGTCCGCGCAGATTGCAGCGACGGAGATCGCACGAAGTCCCTGCGGCCCGTCGGCGATTGAATTCCTCGACGCGGCCTTCGCGCAGCAGCCAGAACATCGGATCACTGGGCATTCGCGGCGAATCATCGTTCATGTGATCGTCCTCCGGACCCCGTTCGGCCCCACCGGTACCGCGCAGCATACCAACGGCTGGCAGCTGGCGCGGCTACGCCACGAGTTGTCCGGCAACGTACTGCGAGGGCAGCTCGGGTGGCCCGAAGCCCGGTTCCTGGCGGGTTTGCCCGAGTGGGCGGGATCAATTCCCCGTATCGAGCGAGCTGAACGCCGCCCTTGTGAGGTTCTCAGGGTCTGTCGCGGTGGTCGCCACGTCGTCCTCGATACGGATGCCCCCGAAGCGACGCAGTGCGTCCACGCGGCCCCAGTCGATGAGCGCCCGAAGTTCTCCGACCGCGGCGTGTGCGAGCAGGGACTCGATGAAATAGATGCCGGGCTCGATGGTTACGACGAAGCCTGCCTCGAGGCGACGCGTCAGACGCAGGTAGGGATGGCCGTCGGGGCGCGGTCGCAGGGTCCCGTATCGGTCGGCGAGGAGACCGCCCGCATCGTGGACCTGCAGGCCGAGCAGGTGACCGACACCATGTGGGAAGAACACGGACGTCAGCCCTGAAGCGGCGGCTGCCTGACCATCGACCCGGATCAGCCCGGCTTCCCGCAGTACGGCGCCGATCCCGAGGTGTGCCTGCAGGTGGATGTCGACGTAGTCCTGCTCCGGGCGCACCATGGCGCACAGGCTTTGCTGCAGCCGGTCCAATGCAGCAATCAGCGCTGCCATCTCCGGGTTCGCGGCTCTCAGGTGGGTCCGGCTGACGTCGGCCGCATAGCCCCGCACGCAGGCACCAGCATCGAGCAGCAGGGATCCTGCTTCCGTCCCGGCATCGCGATCCATCCGCTGATAGTGCAGGACCGCAGCATGACGTCCGATCGCGACGATATTGTCGTAAGGGAGTTCGCTCTCCCGGTGTCGCAGTGCGCTGCAGTAGGCCAGGTGGATGTCGAACTCGCCGGCCCCCGCCAGGAACGCTCGTCCGGCGGCTCGATGGGCCCTGGCCGCCAGCACGTTGGCGCTCCGGATGCAGGAGATCTCGTACGATGTCTTGATGGCCCGGTCGTATTCGAGGTGATGGATCAACGCGGGTGGACTCGGTATTCCCAGTTCCATCAATGCGCTGGCATCACCCAGTACCGCCCAGCGACGGCCCCGCGGGATGTGCTGGATCAGTTCGCGGGTCGACCGGACCGGCAGGATCCGCAATGCGTGCGCCCAGCCGTCCCGCGGCATCTCTCCCGGCACATGCCAGAAGTCCTCGGATTGCGGCAGCAGCAAAAGGGGCTCGTGGCCTGGCTCGACAACGACGCAGGCACCCGGGTCCTCCCGCGGAATCCACCAGCGGTACCACGGACTGGCCCGGAACGGGTAGTCCTGATCGTCGAAGGGCATTGCGATGGGCTGCCCTGCAGCAACGATCAGGCCATCGCACCCCGCGCCCGCCAGTGCCGCCTCGGTGCGGTCCATCAGGGTACGCAGGTGGGCCGGGTAGAGGTCGTTCAGACCCGCCCCGTCGACGGCGCTTGGTGAGTCCACGACGCCAAGGTTAACCGCGCGGGCGGTGCCGGCACTACTGCGTTGCGGTTGATCTGACTCGGCAAAGGGTTCCGGCGGACCGTGCCGTCACGGCAGGTCACCTGAGGCTCGGCCCCATCCGGCGGACGCCATCATCCCGGCGGGTCCCGGCTGCGTCGAAGGAGGTTGAATTCGCTCCGGGAAACCCTACAATTGCGCGTCCGCCAGCAGGTTCGGGCGGGTGGTTTTCCATCCGGCGGGCGAGGCTGCGGGTCACACCTTAACAATCTCAATTGGGGTATCGACGATGAACGCGAAGATTTTTGGTGCCGTTGCCCTGGCGCTCGCGCTGAGCGCCTGCGGTGGCAAGAAGGAAGAAGCCGCTCCTGCTCCTGAGGCTGCTCCTGCCGAGGCTGCTGCTCCTGCCGAGGCTGCTCCTGCCGAGGCCGCTCCTGCCGGTTCCGCGGCTGCCGAGGCTGCTCCCGCCGGTTCCGCTCCGGCCGCTGCTCCGGCCGCTGCTCCGGCGCAGTAAGCCGCAAGACCTCACGGTCTGAACGGCCGGGTGGACGGCGGGCTGCGCAACCCGTCGTCCATCCGGCCTTTTTTGTTCCCGGTGGTTTCCGATGACCGTAACGATCCGCGATGCCAGGCCCCTGCGACAGGACCGTCAATGGATTGCCGGCGTGTATCGGGAGTATCTCGGGGACCTGTCGGCGGGTAACACAGGACTCTTTCCCGCGCTGACCGAGACCGGCTATCGCGATGACGACATCCTCGACGTCTGGTTTCGCGACGAGCGCGCCACGCCGCTCGTCATCCTCCAGGGGGGTATCCCCGCGGGCTTTGCCCTCGTGGAGCGGTCGCTTCCGCGAGCGGGCGTCAACGAGCCACAGAATTACCGGCTGTCCGAGTTCTTCGTGCGCCAGCCGTTCCGTCTCCGCGGCGTCGGCCGCGAGGCCGCACAGCTGATCTTCACCCGCTTCTCCGGGCGCTGGCTCGTCGTGGAGCAGGCGCGCAACGATGGTGCCGTCAAGTTCTGGAGGCGTGTGATCACCAGGTACACGAACGGGCGGTTCCAGGAACGTCTGGGTGGAGGTGAGGTTCGGCACAGCTTCGACTCGCTCCGTCCCCTGATCTGATTCCCTGCCGGCTCGCCGGATTGTTCACGCCGCGATGTATGGCCGCAGTCGGTCAATTCGTGGTGCTGCGCACGAGTGCGTTCGATCCATTGCGTGACAATCCGCCGAACGGGTGGCAGCCGGGCGCGGTCGCCCGCGCTTGCAGCTCAAGATTGATCACCTCGCGCCGACAGCGTGCAAGCCGGATCCGCGTCCCCGGAGTCCGGCCGCGTGTCGCGTATGGACATCGAAACACGGAGTCGATGATGACAACGACCAGTTCAAACTGTGCGCCAGTCGACGGCGGCGCGGCGATGGCGGCCAACCCGACGTTCGAATTCGTCCGGTCGCTCGCCGCCGAGCTGTCGAGTGGCCGCGTCGAGCTGCCGTCGTTTCCCGACGTCGTGGTGCGCGTGCGACGGGCCCTCGGCGATGAATCGACCACTGTCGATCAGCTCGTGCGGATCGTCGGCTCGGAGCCCGCGCTGGCGGCCCGGCTGCTGAAGATGGCCAATTCCGCAGCGCTCAATCGCACCGGCAAGGCCGTGACGGACCTGCGGACCGCGATCAACCGCATGGGCTACAACATGGTCCGCAGTGCGGCGATATCGTTCGCCATGGCGCAGATCCGCAAGGGTTCCAAGCTCAAGGCGATCGAGGAAGACCTCAAGCGGCTGTGGGAGGAGGCAACGCACGTCGCGGCGCTCTCGTACGTGATTGCCAAGAAGCAGTCACGCATCAATCCCGACGAGGCGATGCTGGTCGGCCTGTTGCACGGCATCGGCAAGCTCTACATCCTCACGCGCGCCGAGGGCCACCCGGAACTGTTCGCGAGTCGTGAGACCCTGCTCGAGGTCCTGCGCGACTGGCACGCGGGCATCGGCCGGGCCATTCTGGAGAACTGGGAGTTCCCCGAGGAGATGGTCGAGGCGATCCAGCAGCACGAGGACGGCGAGCGTGATCACGAGGGGCCTGCCGATCTCACGGACGTCCTGACGGTCAGCGTCGTGATGTCGTCCTACGTCAGCAGGCCGGATGATCTCGAGCTCCGGTTCCAGGACGTCACGGCATTCCGGCACCTCGGTCTCGACGCCGATCACTGTCGTGACATGCTCACGGCGTCTGCGGACGAAATCGCCCAGCTTCGCCAGGCGCTCGGCGCCTGAACCGGCAGGGGCGGTTTCGCGCCCTCAGTGTCCTTTCGCCTTGCGCGGTGACGAGGACGGGTCCGCCGCAGACAGCACGCGTTGCAGGTAGAGACCCGTGTGCGATGCCGCGCAGGCGGCCACGGTCTCGGGTGTGCCCTCCACGAGGATCCGGCCGCCGCCTGCGCCGCCCTCGGGTCCGAGATCCACGATCCAGTCCGCCGTCTTGATGACATCGAGGTTGTGCTCGATGACAAGCACCGTGTTGCCTTCATCGCGCAGCCGGTGCAGCACTCCGAGCAGCTGCGCGACGTCATGGAAGTGCAGGCCGGTCGTCGGCTCGTCCAGGACGTACAACGTCCGCCCGGTCGACCGCTTCGACAGCTCCTTGGCGAGCTTCACGCGCTGCGCCTCGCCGCCCGACAGCGTCGTCGCATTCTGGCCGAGGCGCACGTAGGAAAGACCGACGTCCAGAAGAGTCTGCAGCTTCGATGCGACTGTCGGCACGGGCCGGAAGAACGGCAGGGCGTCCTCGACGGTCATCTCCAGGACTTCGTGGATGTTGCGGCCCTTGTAGCGGATCTCGAGCGTCTCGCGGTTGTAGCGCTTGCCCTTGCAGACATCGCAGGGCACATAGACATCGGGGAGGAAGTGCATCTCGACCTGCAGCACGCCGTCACCCTGGCAGGCCTCGCAGCGCCCGCCCTTGACGTTGAAGCTGAACCGGCCCGGTTCGTAGCCTCGGGAGCGGGACTCCGGCGTGCCGGCGAACAGCTCCCGGATCGGCGTGAAGAGCCCCGTGTAGGTCGCCGGATTCGAGCGCGGGGTGCGGCCGATGGGGGTCTGGTCGATGTCGATGACCCGGTCGATGTGCTCCAGGCCCTCGATGCGCTCGCACGGTGCCGAGTCGTAGGAGGCATCGTTCAGGCGTTCGGCGACCTGCCGGTACAGCGTGTCGTTGACCAGGGTCGACTTGCCCGAACCGGAGACGCCCGTTATGCACGTCAGCAGACCGATCGGGAACGCGACCGTCACGGACTTCAGGTTGTTGCCGCGTGCGCCGACGACCCGCAGCATCCGCTGCGGGTCCGGCGTCGCGCGCGCGTGCGGGATCTCGATGTGCAACTGGCCGGACAGGTACTGGCCGGTCAGTGACCGGGGATGGTGCTCGATGTCGGCCGGAGTCCCGCAGGCCACGATCTCGCCGCCGTGCACGCCAGCCCCGGGCCCGAGGTCCACCACGTGATCGGCCTGGCGGATGGCTTCCTCGTCGTGCTCGACGACGATCACCGTGTTCCCGAGGTCGCGCAGGCGGTGGAGTGTGTCGAGCAGTCGCTGGTTGTCGCGCTGGTGCAGTCCGATGGACGGCTCGTCCAGGATGTACATGACTCCGACGAGCCCGGACCCGACCTGGCTCGCGAGCCGGATACGCTGCGCCTCGCCTCCCGAGAGCGTTTCGGCGCTGCGGTCGAGTGTGAGGTAGTCGAGGCCGACATTCACCAGGAACCCGAGCCGGTCATTGATCTCCTTGACGATGCGTGTCGCGATCTCTCCACGCCAGCCCGGAAGCGAGAGCGACCGGAAGAACTCCAGCGCGTCCCCGACGGACCGCGACGTCAGCTCCGGAATCGACTGTCCAGCGACATACACGTGCCGTGCGGCGCGATTGAGGCGCCTGCCGCCGCATTCGGGACAGGCGCGCGTGCCGAGATAACGCGCGAGTTCCTCGCGCACCGTGAGGGACTCGGTCTCGCGGTAGCGACGTTCCAGATTCGGGATCACGCCCTCGAAGCCGTGGCGCCGCTTCTGCGTGCCGCCGCGGCTGTCGAAATAGCGGAACTCGATCTCTTCGTCACCGCTGCCGTAGAGCAGCACGTGACGGGCGCGTTCCGGCAGCGACAGGTACGGCGTCTCCGGGTCGAATCGATAATGCCGTCCGAGCGCCTGCACCATCTGGTAGTAGTAGGCGTTGCGGCGGTCCCAGCCGCGAACGGCTCCCGCGGCGAGCGACATGTCCGGGTTCGTCACGACGCGGCCGGGATCGAAGAACTGCTTCTGCCCGAGCCCGTCGCAGACCTCGCAGGCTCCGGACGGATTGTTGAACGAGAAAATGCGCGGCTCGAGTTCCGGCAGCGAGTATCCGCAGACGGTGCAGGCGAACCGGTCGGAGAAGACGAGTTCCTCGCTGCTTTCGCCGTCGAGCCGCGCGACCTGGGCGACGCCGTCACCGAGACGCAATGCGGTCTCGAAGGACTCGGCGAGCCTCTGTCCCAGATCTGCCCGGACCTTGAAACGGTCCACGACGGCCTCGATCGTGTGCTTGCGGCGCAAGTCGAGTCGCGGCGGTGAGTCGATCTCGACGAGCCTGCCGTCGACGCGTGCGCGGATGAATCCCCGGCCGCGCAGATCCTCGAAGACCTGGAGGTGCTCGCCCTTCCTGTCCTTCACGACCGGGGCGAGCAGCGCGAGCGCCGTGCCTTCCGGGAGCCGGAGCACCTGGTCGACCATCTGGCTCACGGTCTGTGCGGCGAGATCCATCCCGTGATCGGGGCAGCGCGGTGTGCCGGCGCGAGCAAACAGCAGGCGCAGGTAGTCGTAGATCTCGGTGACCGTGCCGACAGTCGAACGCGGATTGTGCGAGGTCGATTTCTGCTCGATGGAAATGGCTGGCGAGAGACCTTCGATGTGGTCGACGTCGGGCTTTTCCATCATCGACAGGAACTGTCGGGCGTACGCCGACAGGGATTCGACGTAGCGTCGCTGCCCCTCCGCGTAGATGGTGTCGAAGGCGAGTGACGACTTGCCCGAGCCCGACAGGCCGGTCAGCACGATCAGCCGGTCCCGCGGCAGATCCAGGTCGATGCCCTTCAGATTGTGGGTGCGCGCTCCGCGGATGCGGATGGTCGGCGTGCTCATGGTCCGGTGAAGGTCAATGGGGAGGCTGCTGGTCGCGGCGAGCTTGGTAGAATATCCGTGCCCGGCCCCGTGCGGCAAAGGAAATCCCGTCCCGTGAATCGATCTCCAAGCGTGCGTTTCGACGCGCAGGAACGCCGCGTCGTTGCGGCGCTTGCGGCCATTTACAGCACCCGCATGCTGGGCATGTTCATGCTCCTGCCCGTCCTCACGCTGTTTGCGGGAGATCTCGCGGGATCGACACCGTTGCTCGCCGGTGTGGCCATGGGAGCCTATGGCCTCACGCAGGCGGTGCTGCAGATCCCATTCGGTCGCTGGTCGGACCGGCTGGGGCGCAAGCCGGTCATCGTCGCGGGACTGGTCATCTACTTCGCCGGTTCGGTCGTCGGTGCACTCGCCTCGACCATCCACGCCGTGATCGCCGCCCGCGCCATCCAGGGTGCGGGGGCCGTGTCAGGGCCGGTGACGGCGCTGCTCGCGGACCTGACGCGCCCGGAGATCCGCACGCGCGCCATGGCATTCATCGGCATCAGCATCGGTGCCTGTTTCATCCTGTCGCTGCTGGCGGGGCCGCCACTTTCGGTGCTGCTGGGCCTGGGTGGCTTCTTCTGGATGATGGCGCTGCTCGCGCTCGCCGGACTGCTCGTCCTCGTGCTGGCGGTGCCGACGCCACAGCAGGTCCGGGCGGCCGGGCCGTTCCTCTGGCGAGAGGCGTTCTCGGTCGGTCTGCTGACCCAGTATTTCGGCGTCTTTGCCCTGCATTTCATCCTGGTCGCGACGTTCACCGCCGTGCCCCACGTGCTGCGTGAGGTGCACGGTGTAGAGACCGCGCTGCACTGGCACGTGTACCTGCCGGTCTTCGTGCTGTCGCTGGCGGGGACGGCACCGCTGGTCCTGATGGCGGAGCGCCGCCGCCAGGCCGGTGGCCCGATCATGCGGCTCGGCATCGCGCTGCTGGTGCTGGGACAGATCGTGATGGCGTTCGATTTCACGAGCAGCATCGCGCTCCACGCGGGCCTCGTCATCTATTTCGCGGCGTTCAACTTCCTCGAGGCGCGGCTGCCCGCGCGGGTGTCGGAACTCGCTCCCGGGCATCGTCGTGGCGCGGCGCTCGGTGTGTTCGCCACGAGCCAGTTCCTCGGCGCATTCGTCGGAGGGGTCATGGGCGGTGCGCTGATGGGTACCACCTGGGGCCTCGGTGCCGTCTTCGGCGCATCGGGTGTCGCTGCCGGGATCTGGTGGTTCGTCGACCGCATGGGGCCCCGTGCCGTCGAGGATCGCGGAGAATCAGTGGGTTCACATTGAATATCGGGCGTCGCAGCGCCCCGCTGCGGCTTAGAATGCAGGTAAGGTCAGAGAATCGGGAGAGACGTGATGGCGCGCGGTGTCAACAAGGTGATCCTCATCGGAAACGTCGGGCAGGACCCCGAGACCCGTGCCATGCCCAGCGGGCGTTCCGTCGTGAATCTGCGGCTGGCAACCAGCGAGTCGTGGCGCGACAAGCAGACCGGTGAGCAGAAGGAACAGACCGAGTGGCACACGGTGGTCATGTTCGACCGCCTTGCGGAGATCGCGGCCGAGTACCTGCGCAAGGGCTCCCAGGTCTACATCGAGGGCCGCATCCGGACGCGCAAGTGGCAGGACAAGGAAGGCAAGGAACGCTACTCGACGGAAATCGTCGCGAACGAAATGCAGATGCTGGGCGGACGCGGCGATCGTGCCTCGGGTCCCGCGGCCGCGCCGGCACCGCGTCCGCAGCGCGAAGAGGCGGCTCCACGCGGTGGCGGCGACGAGTTCGAGGACGACATCCCGTTCTGATGCGCCGTGCCTGGCTCCGCGCCGGTGCTGCTGGCGCTGCAGCAGTCCCCGGAGCGTGAGCGCCCCTTGGGGGCACGCTGTGCCGCGCGCCGTCGAACGCGCGTCCCGCCCGCTCCGGCGGGTTCCGGGCATCGCGCCCCCGGCAATCTGTGACGTACCACCGGGCGGCTCCGGCGCAATAAGTGAAAATCCCCGCAACCGTGCGCCGCGGAGCCGTGATTTCGCGGCGATCCGGCACTGGATGCTGGGAAGCCCTGCGTGTATTCGTTCGAGAACACCGGTAGATATCTGCGTGAATCCCTGACGCCATGGTTCCGGGGAACCGGGGCGGTCGTGGCGTCCGGAATCTTTCTCGCGGCGGTGGCGGGCACGATGCTGATGGGAATGAGGCCTTCGGGAGGCCTCGCCATCGAGGTGGCCGTACTCGTCATGTCGATTGCGGCGTTCGGGGCGGCGTCCTGGATGGCGCTCCGCCTGCGGCATCTGCCGCGAATCCAGCAGGCCAAGCGGACTGCATGGCGTTGGATCGGGCTGTCACTCGCGGTGGCCTGCCTGGCCCGCGTCGCAGGACTCGCCGCGCGCTTCGTCGACAGCGGCGTTGCGGATCAACTCGTCCCGGCGGCCGAACTCATGGTGGGGCCGCTGCTCGGTGCCGGTCTCGTCTGCCTCCACCGTACCCTGCGGGAGGGCAGGACCGGCGCGCGCTTCTGGCTCGACACCGTCGCGATCGTCCTGTCGTTCGGCGCCTGCTACGCCTTCGTGATCCTGCGGCCGCTGGTGAGCGGGCCGGCGTTCCTCTCCGGGAATGCGGCGAGCCTCGTCGTTGCTCCGGCAGTCGATGGTGTGCTGTTGCTGATCGCCGCGGTGCTGCTGCTGCGCAAGCCCGATCAGCGGCGCCCGGCCGTACACCTGTGGCTCGCGGCCGCGGTCTGCGCGAAAACGGCATCCGATCTCGTCGCCGTACACCACGTGTCCGCGGATACGCTGCGCCCGGACGACGGGCTGCTGATTGCGGGCCTGTTCTGGCCGGCGTTGCTCGCCTGGGCTGCGCAGGCGGAAATCGTGGCGTCGCTGCGCGAGTCCGCCGGGCGTTCCAGCCGGCTGTGGGCCCGTATCGCTGACCTGGGGCCGGTCATCGCCCTGATCCTGTCGCTGTCGATGCTGGTCTACCTGCAGCTCGACGTGCTCGCGCTCTCGCGCGGAGTCATGACGCTGGTGGTGGCCGCGGTCGCCGTACTGGTGATCGCGCGCCAGGCGCTCTCGGCGAGGGAGTTCGCCCAGGCGCGGGCCGGTCTCGCGACCCAGAGTGCCGAATCGAAGTTCGCGGCGCTGCTGCGCAATTCCGCCGACGTCATCGCGATCGTCGACGCCGCATGGATGCTGCGCTTCGTGACCCCTTCGGCCGAGCGGGTCTTCGACCAGCCGGGCGAGAAGCTGCTGGGCCGGGCCCTTGCCGATCTCGTCGTGCCGGACGATGCCGCGAAGGTTCGCGAACTGCCGGTGGCCCTCGCGGCGCCGGGCAGCACGCAGACCCTGGAGCTCCGCGTTCACCGCGACGGTGACCGGGCCTGTGTCATCGAAATGGTCGCGACCAATCTTTCCGAGGACCCGACGGTGGGTGGGTGGGTGCTGAACATCCGCGACGTCACCGATCGCAAGGGTCTCGAGGAACAGCTGAAGCGGCTGGCCTTTCACGACCCGCTGACGCTCCTCGCGAACCGCGCGCTGTTCCGCAATCGAGTCGAGCACGCCGTCGATGCGGCGAAGCGGCGCGGTCGGCCGGTCGCGGTCATCTTCGTCGACCTCGACAACTTCAAGAAGATCAACGACAGCCTCGGTCACGGTGTCGGCGACCGGGTGCTGCGCACCAGCGCACAGCGCCTCGTGAAGTGCACACGGTCCTGCGACACGGTCGCGCGCCTCGGTGGTGACGAGTTCGCAGTGCTGCTCGAGGACGCCGTCGCGGAGAATCTCGTACTCGAGATCGCCGGTCGCATCGTCGAGGCTCTGCAGCAGCCATTCTCCTTCGGCGGCTCCGACCTCCGCGTCGCCGCGAGTGTGGGGGTGACGTTCGCCAGAGAGGGCGAGGGGGTCGAGGAGCTGCTGCGCAACGCCGACGTGGCCATGTACCACGCGAAGGGGCAGGGCAAGGGGCGCTACGCCGTTTTCCAGCCGCAGATGCACAAGGCGGTCCGCGACAGGCTGCGGGTCGAGGCCGATCTGTCGCGCGCGATCGCGCAGAACGAATTCCGGCTGCACTACCAGCCCATCGTCGACCTGAAGTCCGGCTATCTCATCGGCGTCGAAGCGCTGGTCCGCTGGAAGCACCCCGAGCGCGGTCTCGTGCACCCGCAGGACTTCATCGGCGTTGCCGAGGATACCGGGCAGGTGCTCGGCCTCGGCCGCTGGGTCCTGCGGCAGGCCTGCCTGGAGGTGCGCGAGTGGCAGCGTCGCGTCGCACGTGGCGCCGAAGTGCGTGTGGCCGTGAATGTCTCCGCGCGTCAGCTGCAGTCCTCGGACCTCGTGGCCGAGGTCACGCGCGCCGTCGAGGAGAGTGGTCTGAGTCCCGGGAACCTCGTGATCGAGATGACCGAGAGCGTGGTCATGCAGAACACGGAGCTGACGCTGCGGAAGCTGCAGCGCCTCAAGGCGCTGGGCGTGCGCATCGCGATCGACGACTTCGGAACCGGGTATTCCTCGCTGTCCTACCTGCATCGTTTTCCGATCGACATCCTGAAGATCGACCGCTCGTTCGTGCAGCGGCTCGGCGAGGAGCGCGACGGCGCAGAACTCGCGCGCGCCATCATCACCCTGGGCGATGCGCTCGGGCTCGAGGTGGTAGCCGAGGGCATCGAGACGGAGGAACAGCAGCGCGAGCTGCTCGAACTCGGCTGCGTGGCGGGGCAGGGCTTCTACTACTCGCGTCCGGGGCTGCTCCACGAAATCGAGTACTCGATCCACGCCAAGCGGCGCCAGCTCGTCACGAGCCGCCTGCCGAAGCAGGTGGACACGACCGCGACAGGGCGCTTCACGCGCGCCATGCTGACAGCTGAACTCGACGAAGTCGCGGCGAAGCGCCGGGCCGGCAGCCCCTGAATTATTCGATAAATCAACGATGAAGCCAGCGTCCGGCGCGGGGCGCGGCCGTGTCGCGCGCCTTCATTGCGGGCGCCAAAAAAGGTAGGCTACACACCCTTTCACCGATGGGTCCGGCATGAGCGGGCACCTGTTTCTAAGCACTTTCGGCTGCCAGATGAACGAGTACGATTCGGCGCGGATCGCCGACGTTCTCGCGGTAGCCGAGGGCGTGGCGCTCACGCAGGATCCGGAACAGGCCGACATCGTCGTGCTGAACACCTGCTCCGTGCGCGAGAAGGCCCAGGAGAAGGTTTTCTCACACCTCGGGCAGTGGCGGCTCCTGAAGGGCCGTAACCCGCGCCTCGTCATCGCCGTCGGCGGCTGTGTGGCCAGCCAGGAGGGCGCGGCCATCCTCGACCGCGCGCCTTTCGTGGATCTCGTGTTCGGCCCGCAGACGCTGCATCGGCTGCCGGAGATGCTGGCCGCGCTGCGCACCACGGGCCAGCCGCAGGTGGACGTGTCGTTCCCGGAGATCGAGAAGTTCGACTCGCTGCCCGAGCCGCGTGCCGATGGGCCCACCGCCTTCGTGTCCATCATGGAGGGCTGCAGCAAGTACTGCAGCTTCTGCGTCGTGCCCTACACGCGCGGCGACGAGGTGAGTCGTCCCTTCGACGCGGTCGTGGCAGAGGTCGAGGCGCTCGCGGCACAGGGCGTGCGTGAGGTGACCCTCCTCGGCCAGAACGTGAACGCGTATCGAGGCCCGATGCGCGATGGTACCCTCTGCGATCTGGGCGGCCTCATCCGCCGCGTAGCGCGCATCGACGGCATCGGACGCATCCGCTTCACGACTTCCCATCCGCTCGAGTTCGGTGACAGCCTCGTACGCGCTTACGCGGAGGTGCCGAAGCTCGCGGGTTACCTGCACCTGCCCGTGCAGAGCGGATCCGACCGGATCCTCGCCGCCATGAAGCGTGGCTATACCTCGCTCGAATACAAGCAGCGCATCCGCAGGCTGCGCGATGTGCGGCCCGGCATCAGCCTCTCCTCGGATTTCATCGTCGGCTTCCCGGGCGAGACGGAACGCGACTTCGAGCAGACGCTCCGCTTCGTCGCGGACGTGGGATTCGACCAGTGCTTCAGCTTCGTCTACAGCCGCCGGCCCGGGACACCGGCCGCCTCGCTGCCGGACGACGTGCCGCAGGACGTCAAGCTCCGGCGGCTCGAGGTCCTGCAGCAGCGCATCAACGGGCAGGCGCGCGCGATCAGCGACGGCATGGTGGGCACCGTCCAGACGGTGCTCGTCGAGCGACCGTCGCGAAAGGATCCGGGCCAGCTCGCCGGTCGCACGGAGAACATGCGCTGGGTGAACTTCGACGGGCCAGCGGAGCTGCGCGGCCGCTTTGTCGACGTGAGGATCACGGAGGCGCTGCCGAACTCCCTGCGTGGCCGCCTCGATGCGGTCGAGAGCGGTGCGGCGTCTCCCGGCAGAGTGGCCCGCGGTGGCTGAGTCGGGCGCGAATCCCCTGCACGACGTACCGGCCCGCGAGGTGGGCTTTCCGGAGGCCGACAACGTCCTGCTCGCGGACCTCTGCGGCCCGCTGGACTCGAACCTGCGCGAGATCGAGCAGCGGCTGGGTGTCCAGATCCATCGTCGCGGCGCGGATTTCGTCATCTCCGGTGAACGCGCCGCTGCGGCGGAGCAGGTGCTCCGGCACCTGCATGCCCGCGCCGGCCGCGACGTGATCGATGCCGAGTCGGTGCATCTGACGCTCCAGGAGGCGGGCATGGAACCCGGCGCGACGGCCGACGACGCGGCCGTCGAGACCGCACGCGGCTGGGTTCGCGGGCGCGGCGCCAACCAGGCGGGCTACGTCGCGAACATGCGCGGCCACGACCTCGTCTTCGGTGTCGGCCCCGCCGGGACCGGCAAGACGTACCTCGCGGTGGCCTGCGCCGTCGAGGCGCTGAACCGCGATCGCGTGCGTCGCATCGTTCTGGTGCGGCCCGCCGTCGAGGCCGGCGAACGGCTCGGCTTCCTTCCGGGCGATCTCGCCCAGAAGGTGGATCCCTACCTGCGCCCGATGTACGACGCGCTCTACGAGATGATGGGCTTCGACCGCGTCGCGCGCCTCATGGAGCGCAACGTGATCGAGGTGGCACCGCTCGCGTTCATGCGCGGCCGCACGCTGAACGAGTCCTTCGTGATCCTCGACGAGGCGCAGAACACGACCGTCGAACAGATGAAGATGTTCCTGACGCGCATCGGCTTCGGCTCGAGGGCCGTCGTCACGGGCGATGTCACGCAGACCGACCTGCCGAGTCACCGGCAGTCGGGGTTGCGCCACGCGCTCGAGGTGCTGCAGGGCGTGCCCGGCATCGCGTTCACGCAGTTCACGGCGCGCGACGTCGTGCGGCATCCGCTCGTGCAGCGCATCGTGCAGGCCTACGAGCGGCACTCCGGGGAAGCGTCGTGAGCCCGCGCGGGAGCGAACCGCCGATCGCGGTGCGGCTCCGGACGCGCCGTCCTTGGGTGCCCGCGGCTGCGACGCTGCGTCGCTGGGCGCTCGCCGCGGGAACGCCGCGCAACGTCGAGATGTGCATCGCCGTGGTCGGCAGCGCGGAGAGCCGGCGCCTCAACCGTGTCTTTCGCGGCAAGGACCGGCCCACGAACGTGCTGTCGTTCCCCGCCGGCGGACGATCCCCGGACGGCGTTCGCCGGCTCGGTGACATCGTGATCTGTGCGCCCGTGGTGGCACGCGAGGCGCGCGACCAGCGCAAGCCGCTCAGGAACCACTGGGCACACATGGTCGTGCACGGCTGCCTGCACCTGCGGGGCTACGATCACGAACGGGTGGTCGAAGCGGAGCGCATGGAGTCGCGCGAATCGCGCGTGCTCGCGGCACTCGGCCTGCCGGACCCGTACCGGGAGGCGACGTGAACGAGGACACTGGCCGCAGCGGGTGGTTCAAGCGCCTCGTCGCCGGAGAGCCGCGCGATCGCGAGGAACTGCTCGACAGCCTCCGCGAGGCCGGGCGTCGCGGCCTGATCGACGCCGATGCGCTGGCGATGCTCGAGGGCGTGCTCGCCGTCGGCGATCTGCAGGTCCGTGACATCATGGTGCCGCGTTCGCAGATGACGGTCGTCGAGCGTGACGCGCTGCCCGCACAGATCCTGCCGCAGGTGGTCGAGTCCGGGCATTCCCGCTTTCCGGTCATCGGCGAGGATCGCGATCAGGTCGTCGGCATCCTGCTGGCGAAGGACCTGCTCCGTTACTTCGCGGAAGGCGGTGCCGTCGAGTTCGACATCCGTGAGGTACTCAGGCCAGCGGTGTTCGTGCCCGAGAGCAAGCGCCTCGACGTGCTGCTCAAGGAGTTCCGCGCCAGCCGCAACCACATGGCCATCGTCGTCGACGAGTACGGCGGCGTGGCGGGTCTCGTCACGATCGAGGACGTCATCGAGGAGATCGTGGGCGAGATCGCCGACGAGTACGACGTCGAGGACGACCAGACCATCCGGCGCGAGGGCGACCGCCAGTTCACGGTGCGCGCGCTCACGCGCATCGACGATTTCAACGAGTATTTCGCCACCGATTTCCCCGACGACGAGTTCGACACCATCGGTGGTCTGGTGATGCACGCCTTCGGCCAGCTGCCGCGCCGCGGTGAGTCGGTGACGCTCGATGGCGTGGAGTTCCGCGTGCTGCGCGCCGATCGCCGACGGATCGATGCGCTGCGCGTGATCACGCCGCTCGAGTCGTCGTTGCGCGGACGCGGTTCCGAAGGACCCCGGCGCTGATGGTCTTCCCGGTCGGCAGTGCGGCCCTGGGGCCGCGTGGCGCGCGGGTCGCCGCCGTGGCAGGCGGGGTCGCGACCGTGCTGGCTTTTGCGCCCTCGTCCTGGTGGCCGTTCGGCTTTCTCGGGCCGGCGCTGCTCATGTGGCTGTGGCGTGACGCATCACCGCGCGAAGCGTTCCGGCTCGGGTTCCTGTGGGCGGCCGGCATGTTCGTGCCGGGCACCTACTGGCTCTACACGGCCATCCACGTCTTCGGTCTCGCACCGGTGTGGCTGGCCCTGTTCCTCATGCTCGGTCTCGTCGCGCTGATGGCGTCCTATTACGGGCTGCTGGGATACGCGGCCGCGCGCTGGCTCCGGCCGGCGACACCGGTGGGTGCGCTCGTCGGCGTGCCCTGCGCCTGGCTGATCGTCGACTGGACGCGTGGCTGGCTGTTCAGCGGTTTTCCCTGGCTGCAGCTCGGCTACTCGCAGAGTGACACGCCGCTCGCGGCGCTGGCGCCGGTCGCAGGCGTGCACGGTGTGACGCTCGTGACGCTGCTCGTGGCAGCGGCGCTGGTCGTGATGGCCGGCATGTCGGGTCGGGCGCGCATCGCCGCCGCGGTCGTGCTCGTCACGGTGGCCGGCGGCAGCGTGGTGCTCGACGGTCGCAGCTACACGCGGCCGGCGGGCGCGCCCTTCGAGGTCGCGCTGGTGCAGGGCGCGATCCCGCAGGACCTCAAGTGGCAGGAGGACAATCGCGCGGTCACCCTGGACCTCTACCGTGACATGACTCGCAAGGCCCTCGGCGCGAAGCTGATCGTGTGGCCCGAGGCGGCGCTGCCCGTGCTCGCCCACGAAGCGTCGGACTACCTCGACGCCATGTGGCGTGAGGCCCGCGCGAAGGGCTCGGACCTGATCCTCGGCCTGCTCCGCCTCGACTTCGCGACCAACCGTTTCTACAACGGCATGGTCGCGTTCTCCGACGGTACGACCTGGTACTACAAGCGCCGTCTCGTGCCTTTCGGCGAATTCTTCCCCGTGCCGAAGTTCGTGCGGGGCTGGATGCGGCTCATGAGCCTGCCTTATGTCGACATGTCGCCGGGTGCCGAGCGCCAGGCGCCTCTCTCTGCCGCGGGCATCCACATTGCGCCGACCATCTGTTACGAGGATGCCTACGGTTCCGAGCAGCTCGCGACGCTGGGTGAGTCGGAGCTGCTGGTCAACGTGACCAACAACGCCTGGTTCGGCGATTCCACCGCGCCGCATCAGCAGCTGCAGATGGCGCGCTTCCGCGCCCGCGAAGCGGGCCGCTACCTCGCGCGGGCGACTTCGAACGGCATCACGGCCATCATCGCGCCCGATGGCCGGGTCGTTGCCCGCGCTCCGCAGTTCGTACCCGAAATCCTGCGGGGGCGGGTGACGCCGATGACCGGGCTGACGCCCTACGCGCACACGGGCAACTGGCCCGTGCTTGTCCTCGCGTGGTGCGGGCTCGCCGTCGCGCTCGCCGGGAGGCGCCGCGGCGGCGCGGTCCGGACGGCCTCCTGATATCCTTGCCGCCCCGTTACCGACCCGCATCCCCGTCCCGGCCCATGGAAGAACGCTACGAACCCGCCGTCGTCGAAGCTGCTGCCCAGCGCCACTGGGACGAGCACGCCTCCTTCGCCGCCACCGAAGATCCAGCCCGCCCGAAATACTACTGCCTGTCGATGTTCCCGTACCCGAGCGGGCGGCTGCACATGGGCCACGTGCGCAACTACACCATCGGCGACGTGCTGTCGCGCTTCATGCGCATGCAGGGCGCCAACGTGCTGCAGCCGATGGGCTGGGATGCGTTCGGCCTGCCGGCCGAGAATGCCGCGATGGCGAACGGCGTGCCACCTGCGAAGTGGACCTGGGACAACATCGCCTACATGAAGCGCCAGCTGAAGGCGCTCGGCTTCGCGGTCGACTGGCGCCGGGAGGTCGCGACCTGCCGGCCCGAGTACTACCGCTGGAACCAGTGGCTGTTCCTGCGCATGCTCGAGAAGGGTGTCGCGTACAAGACGACCGGCGTCGTGAACTGGGATCCGGTCGACCAGACCGTGCTCGCCAACGAACAGGTCATCGACGGCTGCGGCTGGCGCACGGGTGCCCCGGTCGAGAAGCGCGAGATCCCGATGTACTACCTCGGCATCACGCGCTATGCGGACGAGCTGCTGTCGGCGCTCGACGGGCTCGCGGGCTGGCCCGAGCGCGTGCGGCTCATGCAGGCGAACTGGATCGGCCGCTCCGAGGGCGCGGAGATCGTGTTCCCGGACATCGATGCGGGCGGCGACATCCGCGTATTCACGACGCGCGCCGACACCTTGATGGGCGCGACCTATGTCGCGGTCGCCGCGGAACACCCGATTGCGCTGCGGGCCGCGGAGACGAATCCGGCAGTGGCCGCGTTCGTCGAGGAATGCCGCCGTGGCGGCGTGACCGAAGCCGAGCTCGCGACGCAGGAGAAGAAGGGCCTGCCGATCGGTCGTTTCGTGCGCCATCCGCTCACCGGCGAGCCGCTGCCCGTGTGGGTCGCGAACTACGTGCTCATGGGCTACGGCGAGGGCGCCGTCATGGCCGTGCCCGCGCACGACGAGCGCGACTTCGCGTTCGCGACGAAGTACCGGCTGCCGATCCGCGCCGTGATCCGCACCTCCGCGGGGGACACAACCCCGGCGCCGTGGCTCGACGCCTACGCCGAGTACGGCACGCTCATCAACTCGGGTCGCTACGACGGCCTCGACTTCCAGGGCGCCGTCGATGCGATCGCCGGGGACCTCGAAGCGAAAGGGCTGGGCCGCAAGCGCGTGCAGTTCCGCCTGCGCGACTGGGGTATTTCGCGCCAGCGCTACTGGGGCTGCCCGATCCCGATCGTCCACTGCCCGTCCTGCGGCGACGTGCCCGTGCCCGACGAGCAGTTGCCGGTGGTGCTGCCCGAGGACCTGGTGCCCGACGGCAGCGGCAACCCGCTCGCGAAGCTGGAGTCCTTCGTCAATTGCAGTTGCCCGCGCTGCGGGCAGGCCGCACGGCGCGAGACGGACACGATGGACACCTTCGTGGACTCGTCGTGGTACTTCCTGCGCTACGCGAACGCCGACAACGCGCGCGCGATGGTCGACGCGCGCGCCGACTACTGGATGCCGGTGGACCAGTACATCGGCGGCATCGAGCACGCCATCCTGCACCTGCTGTATTCGCGCTTCTGGACCAAGGTCATGCGCGATCTCGGGCTCGTCAGGGTCGACGAGCCGTTCACGAACCTGCTCACCCAGGGCATGGTGCTCAACGAGATCTACTTCCGGAAGCCGGCCGCGGGGCGCGTGCAGTATTTCAACCCCGCGGACATCGAGGTCCGGCACGACGCGAAGGGCGCACGCGTCGGCCACACCGCGAAGTCCGACGGCCAGCCGGTCGAATACGCCGGCATCGGCACGATGTCGAAGTCGAAGAACAACGGCGTCGATCCGCAGGCGCTCGTGGATCGCTGTGGCGCCGACACGGCGCGGCTGTTCATGATGTTCGCGGCCCCGCCCGAGCAGACGCTCGAATGGTCCGACGAGGGTGTCGAGGGCGCGTTCCGCTTCATGAAGCGCCTGTGGCGTGCGGTCCACCAGCACGTGAGTGCGGGACCGGCGCCTGCACTCGAGGTCGCCTCGCTCACTCCTGCGCAGAAGGACCTGCGGCGCCTCGCGCACCAGACGCTCGCCAAGGTCGCCGACGACATCGGCCGGCGGCGGACCTTCAACACGGCGATCGCGGCGGTCATGGAGCTGCTGAACGCGCTCGCGAAGACGGACGACGCGACGCCCGCCGGTCGTGCGGTGGCCCGCGAGACCCTCGAGCTCGCGGTGCTCATGCTCTCGCCGATCGTGCCGCACGCGACGCATGTGCTGTGGCGGGAACTCGGCCACGAGCGCGCGCTGATCGACGAGCCCTGGCCGAAGCCGGACGCGGCCGCGCTCGCTCAGGACTCGGTCGAGATCGTCGTGCAGGTCAACGGCAGACTGCGTGGCCGTGTCGCGATCCCGGTCGGAGCCGACGAGGCGACCGTGCGGGCCGCGGCGCTCGCCGACGAGGCCGTGACGCGTTTTGTCGCCGACCAGCCCGTGCGCAAGTTCATCTACGTGCCCGGGAAGCTCGTCAACGTCGTGGTGTGACATGCGCAAGCGTTCGTGGTGGCTGATGCTGTTCCTCCTGCCGCTCGCGGGCTGCGGCTTCCACCTGCGCGGCGCCGCCGGACTCCCCGAGGCGTTCGCGGCGACCTGGCTCGAGGTGCCGGACCGCTACACGGAATTCAACGACGCGCTGCGCACGCAGCTCGTGGCGAACGGCGCCGCGCTGGTCGCGGATCCCGCCGTGGCGCGCATCACGGTGCGGGTGAAGCGGGACGAGGTCGGTGTGCGTGTGCTGTCGGTCTCGGCGCGCAATACGCCGCGCGAGTACGAGGTGGTCTACAGCGTGATCGTCACGGCCGCGGTCGACGGACAGGAGATCCTGCCCGCGGAACCGCTGACGCTGACCCGCAACTACGCGTTCAACGAGGCCGAGGTGCTGGTCAAGGACGCCGAGGATCGCGACATCCGGCGCGCGCTCGCCGATGAGCTCGCGAGTCTCGTCGTCTATCGCCTCGGCGCCGCGGTGCGCAATCCACCGCCGGTCGTCGTCGCGCCGGCCGCTGCGGTGCCACCGGGGAGCGGGTCCCCTGCGACTTCATCAGCGCCCGCAACCCCGGCTGCTTCCTCCGGATCTCCGGCGACACCGGTTTCGCCGCCCGGACCGTGAACGACGCGGGCGACGTGCGGCGCCTCGACGTGGCGCCGCTGCGCGGTGCCCTCGAGGGACTGCTCGGACGCTACGGTCTCGCGGTCGAATGGCATTCCGCCGGCACGTCGATCCCGGGGTCCTACTGGGGTGAGTCGGAGGCGGGCCTGATCGGCCGCAGCGTGCACCTGCGCTTCGACACCCCGCTGCACTCGGCTTTGCACGAGGCCTGCCATGCGATCTGCATGGACTCCGGGCGTCGCGCGGCGCTGCATACCGATGCGGGCGGGGACTTCGCCGAAGAGAACGGCGTCTGCTATCTGCAGATCCTGCTGGCGGGCGAGCTGCCGGGCTACGGTCGCGAGGCGATGCTCGCCGACATGGATCGATGGGGCTACACGTTCCGGCTCGGCAGTGCGTCGGCGTGGTTCGAGCACGATGCCGGCGACGCGCGCGCGTGGCTGCTGGCGGAGCGCCTCATCGATGCGACCGGTCGGCCGCTCCATCAGCTGCGCCTCTGAATCGCGTCGACGTATATTGGCGTCCCGGGGCGCAGTACGAGGGGTGTCGCGATGAACGGGGGTGCAGGAGCGATCCGGGACCGTGGGCTCACGCTCGTCGCCGACATCGGCGGCACGAACGCACGCTTCGCGCTCGCTGCGGCCCATCCGGACGGGGCGCCGCGACCGCTCGAACCCGCGCGCTTCGCCGTGGCGGATCTCGCGACCTTCGAGGATGCCGTCGCGCGGTACCTGGGCGACGTCGGCGCGAAGCCCCTGTGCGCGGTGCTCGCGATCGCGGCACCCGTGCACGGCGAGACCGCCGAGATCACCAACAGTCCCTGGCGCATCGATGCGGCGGCGCTGCGCGCGCGCTTCGGCTTCACGTCCGTGCGGCTCGTCAACGACTTCGCGGCCATGAGCGCCGCGGTGGGGCAGCTCGCGGCCGGGGACCTGCAGCCGCTGGGGGTGCTCGCCGCTCCCGATCCTGCCGATGGATGCGATCGTGTGCTCGGCGTGATCGGTCCCGGCACGGGCCTCGGCGTGGGTCTGTTGCTGCGGCACGCTGCACGCACGCTCGTGATCGAGACCGAGGGTGGACATGCGTCGTTCGCGCCGACGAGCGAAGAGGAAGTCGCGGTATTGCGTGTGCTGTGGCGCCGTTTCGGCCGCGTGTCCAACGAGCGGCTGATCTCCGGTCCAGGTCTGGTGACCCTGTACGCTGCACTCGGCGAGATCGCCGGCATGCCTGCGCCGCTCACCACGCCCGAGACGATCGTCACGGCCGCAGGCGAAGGCTCCTCACCGCTCGCACGGCGTGCCGTGGAACTGCTGTGCGAGTTGCTGGGAAGCGTCGCGGGCGACCTCGCGCTGACGGGCGGCGCCTGGGACGGCATCTATCTTGCCGGTGGACTCGTGCAGCCGCTGCTGCCGTGGCTCGATCGCGGCGGCTTCCGCAGGCGCTTCGAGGCCAAGGGCCGCAGGGAGGCCGAGATGACGCGCGTGCCGACGATGGCCGTCACCCGCGACGATGCGGGCCTGCTCGGCGCGGCGGCGTGGGCCGCGGAGGGGTTGATCCTGCCTTCACGGCGTTCGCGGTCGACCTGACTTTCGCCACACTGCGGTTGCCCGGACCCGCTTCAGGCCATGAAGCGCGGCCATGCCCTCCCGGTGTCGCGGCGGGAAGCCCGTGCCGCCCGTATTCCCGCAGGCCGGTCGTGCGATACCATCGGCCAACGATGCCGTGCCGATGCGCCGGCGAGAACAGGCCCCGGCCCATGCGCACCGACCATCGCTTCGACGACAGTCTCGCCGCGACGCTGCTCATCTGCATCGTCTATCCGGTGGGGCCGGCAGCCACGATCCTGATGCCGATGATCGTCGGCGGGCTGATCGACGGCTACGGCTACAGCGAACAGCAGGCCGCGAACATCGCGGCGCTCGAGGGCCTGGGGCTGGTCGCGGCGTCGATCGCGGCAGCGTTCTGGATCCGCCGCGTCTCCTGGGTGCGTGCGGTGCTGGCGGGGATCCTGGCCTATGCGATGTTGAACGTGGCGAGTGCGCAGACGGCGGCGTATGGACCGCTGCTGGCGTTGCGTTTCCTGACCGGCGTCGCCGGCGGCAACCTGTTCGCGGTGACGGTCGCGGCGCTCGGCGACAACCGCGCACCGGACCGGGCTTTCGGGCTCGCGCAGGCGGTGCAGGGCGTGATGATGCTGGCGGCGTTCCTGGCCGCACCCGCGCTGATCGGGCGATCGGGCGTGGCGGGCCTGTACTACCTGCTCGCCGCCGGGGCGCTCACGATGCTGCCAGTGCTGCGCTGGCTGCCCGCGGCCGGCCGGCTGCGCGAAGCGGCGGCCGGCGGTGGCACGTCGAGCGCGCCGCACACCGGCCTGATCTGGCTCGGGCTCTTTGCGAGTGTCCTGTTCTTCGTGAATGTGTTCGGGTTCTGGGGCTTCGTCGAGCGCATCGGGCAGGCCGGCGGGCTTGGGGCGACGACGATCGGTACGGCGCTCGGTATCGCGCAGATCGCGGCGATCGCGGGCGCGCTCGCGGCGGCGGCGGCGAGTGACCGTTTCGGCCGGCAACTGCCGCTCGCGCTGGTGTTCGCCGGCCAGATCGTCGCGTTGTACGCGGTCACCGGATCGTTCGCTGCGCCGGCGTTCTTCATCAGCACCGGCCTGTACCAGGCGTTGTTCGTCTTCGGCATCTCCTACCAGATGGGCGCCATCGCCGAGCTGGACACGCACGGCCGCTTCCTGGTGATGATGACGGCCGCGCAGGGGCTCGGGGCGGCAGTCGGCCCCGCGGCGGCCGCGGCGTTGATCGGCGACGGCCACGGCTACAGCGGCGTGCTGTGGCTGGCCGCGGCGCTCGGCCTCGCGAGCTGGCTCACATTCTTGTTCATCCTGCAGCGCAGTCGCGGGCTCGTCGCAGACGGCGGCACGGCGCTGCCTCGGGGCGTATCGGAGGAGAAGCCGCGGTGAGCGGGCGGCAGACGGCGGGGCCCGTGGCTCCCGGTCCGGCGCCGGGGTCCGCGGTTCAGGAAGTGATGGCGCGATGAAGACCGTCAGGAAGCGCGGACGTCCGGTGGCCAGGTCGGCCCTGCGCGACGAACTCTTCAACATGAAGAGGGACCGGATTCTCGCTGAAGCAGCGACGCTGTTCTACGAGCAGGGCTACCTGCCGACGACCGTGAGCGCCATCGCGAAGCGGCTCGGGGTGACCAAGCCTTTCGTCTACTACCATTTCCACTCGAAGGTCGATCTGCTCGTCGAGATCTGCGAGCGAGCGACGCGCGATGCGCTGGTCGCGATCGAGAAGGCCGCCTCGATGAATGTGCGTCCGCTCGAGCAGTACGAGAGTTTCGTGCGGGCATTCACCAGCATCGTTATCAGCAACCATGCGTTCGTCGCCGTGTACTTCCGGGAGGAGCTCAACCTCCCCGTGGAGTCCGCGGCGCGCATCAACGCGATGCGCAAGGCGATCAATCGCCGCCTCGTGGACCTGCTGACCCGCGGCGTCAGGGCCGGCGACTTCGAGGTCGAGGATCCGGGCATGAGCGCGCTGATGATCACGGGCATGGCGAGCTACGCGTTCGCCTGGTACCGCGGGCGCGGCCGCCTGGATCCCGGCACGATGACGGACGAGATCGTCCGGATGGCCATCAAGCTGGTCCGGAAGGGCGGCTGACGGCCGTTCGTCCCCGGGGATTGACAGCACGGCTCCCCTCGGACAGATTATACCCACGGGTATAAAAATCGTACCCGTTGGAATAATCAGGGCCGGATCGTCGTCGCATCCGGTGCCCGGGGTGCCCCGATGAATTTCCAGATGACGGATGATCAGGTCGCACTGCAGCAGGCCGTCCGGCGCTTCGTCGAGAAGGAGATGCCGAAGAGCAGCGTCGCCGCCTGGGACGAGCAGGGCGAGTTCCCCACCGGGCTGCTCGACCGGATGGCGGAGACCGGCCTCATGGGGGTCGCGATCTCCGAAGAACACGGCGGCAGCGGTGGCGGTGCCATGGAGGAGGTGATCGTCCTGGAGGAGATCGCCCGGCACAGCTCGTCGGTCGCGCTGGCGTACGGGATGGACGTCTGCTTCGGCGCCGTGACCATCGACCGCCACGGCACCGACGCACAGCGCGCGGAGTTCATGCCGAAGATCGTCCGCGGCGAATGCCACTTCGCGCTGTCTCTGACCGAGCCCGACGGCGGGACCGACATCCTCGGCGCGATGAAGACGACGGCCCGCCCGGATGGCGACGGCCGCTATGTCATCAACGGCTCGAAGATCTACACGACGGGGCTCAACATCGCCTCGCACGTCTTCGTCGTGGCGCGGACCTCGCGTGACGAGAAGAAGCCCTCTGCCGGCCTGACCGTCTTCCTGGTGCCGCGGGACACGCCCGGCATCTCCTTCCACAAGCTCAGGAAGCTCGGATCCCGGTTCCTGCATTCCTATGAAGTGTCCTACCAGGACGTGCGCGTGCCGGCGAGCAGCGTGGTCGGCGTCCCCGATCGCGGCTGGCACGCGATCCTGGACACCCTGAACAACGAGCGGATCTTCATCGCGGCGGTGTGCAACGGTCTCGGCCGCGCCGCGCTCGAGGAGGCGGTGCAGTACGCCAAGGACCGCAAGGCGTTCGGACGTGCCATCGGCGGCTTCCAGGCCGTCCAGCACCAGCTCGCCGATTCGCTGGTCGAGCTGGATCTGGCCGAGCTCAGCACCTACAAGGCAGCGTGGATGCAGGACCAGGGTGTCGACTGTTCGCTGCAGGCGGCATCAGCGAAGTACTTCGCCTCCGAGGCGGCGTTCCGGGCCACCGACCGCGGCATGCGCGTGCTGGCCGGCGCCGGCTTCACGATGGACTTCCACATGCAGCGGTACTACCGTGACATCCGGCAGCTCATCTTCGCCCCGGTCACGAACGAGATGAGCCGGAACTTCATCGCCCAGGTCGGCTGCGGCCTGCCGCGTTCCTATTGAGTTCCTGCAGGGCTCGGGGATTCCGCATGGATGTATCCGGCGCACTGATCCTGGCGGACCTGCTCGCGGAGAAAGTCCGCAGGCATCCGGACAGGACCTGCGTGGTGTTCGAGGATGCCCGGGGCGGGGTCCGCGCCCTCGGCTACGCCGAGCTGTCTGCGCTCGTCGATCGCCTGTGCAACGCGCTGCTCGCGGAAGGCGTGCAGCCCGGCGACAAGGTCGCGATCATGATGGGGAACTGCGTGGAGTTCCTCGTCGCCTGGCTCGCGGTCAACCAGGCCGGCGCCGTCATGGTCTCCGTGAACGTCGCCTATACCGCCGACGAGCTGCGGTACCTGCTCATCCACTCGGACAGCGTCGCCATCATCCTGGAGCAGCGATTCATCCCGCTGTTCGATGCCGTGGCCGGCGACTGTGCCGGCGTGAGGTTGCGCCTCGGTGCGCGTGCGGACACGGCACCTGCCGGCTTCCGGCTGTTCGACGACGTGCTGCGCGAGTCTTCCGCCGGGCACCGTATCGTGCGCGTGCCGCCCGATTCTCCCGCGCAGATCGTCTACACCTCGGGTACGACGTCGCGGCCGAAAGGGGTGATGATCAGCCACCGGAGCTCGCTCATCCAGGGCGCGGCCGTGAGCCTGACGCTGGGCATGCGGGCTGACGAGCGCACCTGCGTGGTGCTGCCGCTCTTCCACGTGAACGCGCAGTACGTCGGCGTCATGCCGACGCTCACCGTGGGCGGCACGATAGTGCTGCTGGAGAGCTACAGCGCGACCCGGTTCTGGGGCCAGGTGCGAAGTCACCGGTGCACGCTGATGAGCATCGTGCCGATGCAGCTGCGTACGCTGCTCGCGCAGCCGGCCCGGCCGGACGACGCCGATCACCGGCTCCGCTTCGCGTTCTATGCCCTGAACACGACGGACGAGGAGTGGACGGCATTCGAGACCCGCTTCGGGGTGAAGCTCGTCGAGGGTTACGGCCTGTCGGAAACCCTCGGCATCTGCACCTGCAATCCGGTGATGCACGGCGAGATCAGGCGCCATTCCGTCGGACGTCCGGTGCTCGGGCGCGAGCTGCGCGTGCTGGGCGAGGACGGCCGCGAGCGGCCGCCGGGCGAGGTCGGGCGCATCGCCGTTCGCGGCGAAGCGATGTTCTCCGGCTACTACAAGAACCCGGAGGCCACCGCGGCCTGCCTGCAGGACGGGTGGCTGGACACGGGAGACAACGGGTACTTCGACGAGCAGGGGTACCTGTATTTCTTCGACCGCACCAAGGACATCATCAAGCGCTCGGGCGAGAACATCGCGGCCTCCGAGGTCGAACGGGTGCTGAACGAACACCCGGAAGTCGTGGAGTCTGCGGTGATCGCGGTGCCCGACGCGCTCAGGGACGAGGCCGTCAAGGCGTTCATCGTGCTCGGGCCCGGCGCGACCCTGACCGAAGTCGGCGCGCGCGAATGGTGCGCTGCGCGTCTGGCGTCGTTCAAGGTGCCGTCGTTCTGCGAGTTCGTCCCGCGTCTGCCGAAGACCAGCATCGGCAAGATCAAGAAGTATCTCCTCAAGCAAGGAAAGTTCGATGACGTCGAGGAAGCCCGCGACCCGTAGGTCTCCTGCAGGGGCCGCGAGGCCCGGCCGCGGAGCCGGTACGCCGGCGACCGTGTCCCGCGAACTCGTGCTCGGGATGTATCGCCGCATGGCCACGATCCGGCAATGCGAGGAACAGCTCAACGCGGTGTTCGCGAAGAACCTCTTCCCGGGCTACATCCATTCCTCGCTGGGCCAGGAGGCCTGCGCCGTCGGGATCTGCGCCGCGCTGCGCGATGACGACAACATCGTCTCGACGCACCGCGGCCGCGGCCATTACCTCGCCAAGGGCATGGCGCTGGCGCCGATGATCTGCGAGATGTTCGGCAAGGCGACCGGCATCTGCGGGGGTCGCGGCGGCGAGATGCACGCGGCCGATCCGGCGCGAGGCATCCTGGGCGGCAACGGCATCGTCGGCGCCGGCATCGCGTTCGCGACCGGTGCGGCCTACTCCGCCGTGCTCGACGGCTCCGATCGCGTCTGTGCCGTCTTCTTCGGCGAGGGTGCGAGCAACGAAGGGTCGTTCCACGAGGCCCTGAACCTGGCCTCGGCCTGGAAGCTGCCGCTGCTGTTCGTCTGTGAGAACAATCTCTATGCGGAGATGACGCCTTTCCGCGAGGCCTCGCGCGTCGCCGACGTCGCCGAACGGGCCGCGGGCTATGGCGTCCCCGGCGCGATCGTCGATGGCAACGACGTGCTCGCGGTGCTGGCGGCGGCCCGCGCCGCCGTCGAACGCGCCCGCGCCGGCGAGGGCCCGACGCTGCTCGAGCTCAAGACCTACCGGTATGGCGGACATTTCCAGGGTGATCCCTGCAACTACCGGACCCGCGAAGAGGAAGCCCTGTGGCGGCAGCGGGATCCACTCTCCCGCATGCGCGCGCACCTGCTCGCCGGCAAGCTAGCGAGCGAGGCGAAGCTGGCCGCTCTGGAACGCGAGGTGGCCCGCGAGGTCGCCGCTGCGATCGAGCTGGCTCTCGCGAGCCCGGATCCCGATCCGGTGAGCGCGCTGTCCCACGTGTATGCGGTCTGATCGATAGGGGTGCGGTGGTCTCCATGGCGACGAAGAACTACTGCTGGGCCATCATCGATGCCATGCGCGAGGAGATGGCGCGCGATCCCGACGTGTTCCTCGTCGGCGAGGACGTGGCGGCGGCGGGCGGCGCATTCGGCGCCTCCCGGGGGCTGCACGCGGCATTCGGCCCGCTGCGTGTGCGGGACACGCCGATCAGCGAGGAAGTGATCGTCGGGCTCGGCGTGGGTGCGGCCATGACCGGCAAGCGGCCCATCGTCGAGATCATGTTCATGGACTTCTTCGGGCTCTGTCTCGACCAGATCGTGAACCAGGCCGCGAAGATGCACTATCTCTACCAGGGCGCCTTCAAGATGCCACTCGTGATCCGCACGATGGTCGCGACGGAGACCGGCATCGGGCCGCATCACTCCCAGAGCCTCGAAGCCTGGGTCGGGCACGTGCCCGGACTCAAGGTGATCATGCCGAGCACGCCGCGCGACGCCAAGGGCCTGCTCAAGTCCGCGATACGCGACGACAATCCGGTCGTCTTCATCGAGAGTCTCGCGCTGCACAAGGTGAAGCAGGAGATCGAGGAAACGGAGTTCCTCATCCCGATCGGCAAGGCCGACGTCAAGCGCGCGGGGCGGGACGTCACGGTGATCGCCTCGGGCCTCATGGTCCACAAGGCGCTGGAAGCGGCCGCGGTCCTCGCGACGGAAGGCATCGAGATCGAGGTGATCGATCCGCGCACCATCAGCCCGCTCGATGTCGGCACGATCGTCGAATCCGTGAAGAAGACCAGCCGCGCGCTCGTCGTGACTTCGGCACACAAGCCTTTCGGACTCGCCTCCGAGGTCGCCGCGGAGATCACGGAGCACGCGTTCTACTACCTCGATGCGCCCGTGGCGCGGCTCACGCCGCCCTTCACGCCGCAGCCTTTCGGCCGGGGCTTCGAGAAGTTCCTGCATCCCGACCCGTCGCGTATCGTCGCCGCCGTACGGGAGCTGATGGCTTGAGCCAGCCGCTCTACATTCCGAAGCTCGGTCTGACGATGGAGGAGGCCACCATCGTGGCCTGGCTCTGCGAGCGCGGCGCGCGCGTCGTCAAGGGACAGCCGTATCTCACCATCGAGACCGACAAGATCACCTACGACGTCGCGGCGGAGGAGGACGGCTACCTCGAGCCGGTGGCGCCCGTGCAGGCCGTGCTCGAGGTCGGGGACCTCGTCGGCTACCTGCACGCGACGGCGGACGCCGCGCGCACGGGTGCCGGTGCGCCGGAGGGCGCCGCCGCGACGGCCGTTGCTTCCCCGACGGAACCCGGCACCGCTGCGCGCCCGCCACCGACCCCGACGCGCGCTGCGGGGGGAGCTGCGATCCCTGCCGCAACGACTACAGCCGGCGGGCGCCGCCTGATCTCGCCGCTCGCGCGCCGCATCGCGGAAGAGCATCGCCTGCGCTACGACGACCTGCCGGGCACGGGTCCGGGTGGTGTCGTGCGCAGGCGCGATGTCGAGCACGCCATCGCGGCGCGCGCGTCGTCACGCCAGCCGCTGCGCGATGCCGCGCCCGCGAACGGCGTGGACGCCGCCGGCGCCGCACGCCGGCCCCTGACCGCGATGCGCCGGGCGATCGCCCAGCGCATGATGCAGAGTCTGCAGTCGACGGCCCAGATGACCGGATTCGGGCGGATCGACATGACCGACGCGGTCGCCTGGCGCACGGCGCTGCTGGCCGCCCACCCGGAGGTGGAGCCGCGGGTCACCTACACGGATATCGTCGTGAAGGCCTGCGCCTGCCTGCTGCGCGAGTTCCCGGAGCTGAACAGCTTCATCGATGGCGACGACGTCGTGACCTGGACCGATGTCCACGTCGGCATCGCGGTGTCCGTCGACGGCGGCCTGGTCGTGCCCGTCATCCGCCACGCGGACCGGTTGGCGCTCGCGGAGATCGCGGCGTATCGTCAGGCGTTGATCGAGAGGGCGCGGAGCGGTCGGCTCGCGCCCGCGGACGTCGAAGGCGGCACGTTCACGGTCAGCAACTTCGGCAGCTACGGCGGCGACTTCGAGACGGCCATCCTCAACGCGCCGCAGTCGGCGCTGCTCGGCATCGGGCGGATCACCGAGGAGCCGGCGGTGCGCGACGGGCAGATCGTGATCCGCCGGCTGATGATGATCAGCCTCACCTTCGATCATCGGCTGATCGACGGTGCGCGGGCCGGGCGCTTCCGGGCCCGCCTGCGCGAGTACCTGGAGCATCCGGCCCTGATGCAGGGCTGGCTGGAATCGGGCGACCCGCCGGAGGCGCGGCCATGACGATGACTTCCGGGAACCCGAGAGGAGAGGCGATCCGGTGAACTACACGACCATCAGGCTGGTGATCGATGGCAAGGTCGCGAGGCTCGTCCTCGACCGATCGGACCGGCTGAATGCCCTCGACCCGACGATGCTGGAGGAGCTGCTGCACGCGCTCGGGTGTGTCGCGGTCGATGAGAACCTGAACGCGCTGTTTCTCCAGGGCACCGGCCGGATGTTCTCGGCGGGCGTCGATCTCAACACGCCGTTCTTCATGGAGAACGTCGACGACCCGTCGGTGTTCTCCGGGACACGCCTGCTGAACTGGCAGCACCGCGTGATCCTCGCGCTGCACGAGCTGCCGGTCGTCACCATCGCGGCGCTGAACGGCGATGCCTGCGGTGGCGGCGGCCTCGGCCTCGCGATGGCCTGCGACCTGCGCATCTCCGTCGAGAAGGCGCGCTTCTGGATGGTGCCGATGATGCTCGACGTCGTCCAGGATTTCGGCCTGAGCTGGCTCGCGCAGCGCCAGATCGGACCTTCGCGTGCACTGCAGATGGTGCTGCTCGGGAACAAGGTCGGTGCCGCGCAGGCGCTCGAGTGGGGGCTCGTCAACGAACTCGTCGACGATGCCGCTGCGCTGGAGCAGCGCATGAATGTGCTCGCCGGACAGATCAACGCCATGGGCACGGATGCGCTGCGGATGCTCAAGCTGATCCTGCGCAACGGCGAGCACAGTCAGTTGCGCGACCAGCTCGGCGTCGAGGCGGTCGCGAACGGTCTGACGTTCCAGTCGCGCGAGTTCAAGGACAAGAAGAACGCCTATCTCGACGGGCTGAAGGGGCGCCGGAAGTCATGAGGGAGACCATGCGCGCACTGCGCCTGCACGGTGTCGGCGGCGAAGTCGTGCTGCGGCTGGACGACGACGCTCCCGTGCCCGTGCCGGGCGCGGGCGAGGTGCTGCTGGCCGTCAGGGCCTGCGGCATCAACCGCGTCGATCTGCTGACCCGTGACCGGCAGACGCCGGCGTCGATCCCGCTGCCGCACGTCTCCGGCACGGAGGTCGCGGGAGACATCGTCGCTGTGGGCCCCGGCGTCACCGACTGGGCGCCGGGCGAAGCGGTCGTGGTGGATCCGATCCTGCACTGCGGGCGGTGTTCCTTCTGCGAGCGTGGCGCGACGAACATGTGCCTCAAGGGCCGCGTGTACGGAGTGCAGACACACGGCGGCTATGCCGAATACGCGGTGGCGCCGGCGAAGCAGCTGATCCGGCTGCCTCCCAATCTCAACTATCTCGAGGCTGCGTCGATGGCGGTCACGGGCCCGACGGCCTGGCACATGCTGCGCCGGCGCGCCGACCTGCAGCCCGGCGAGGACGTGCTGATCGTCGCGGCGGGCTCAGGGATAGGCGTCATCGGTATGCAGATCGCGGCGCTGACCGGCGCCCGGGTCATCGCGACCGCGGGCAGCGAAGACAAGCTGCGCAAGGCACAGGAACTCGGTGCGCACGCCGTGGTGAATCACCGCGAGGAGGACTGGCCCGACCAGGTGCGGAAGCTGACCGGCGGGCGCGGCGTCAATGTCGTGTTCGAACACGTCGGCGCCGCGACCTGGCGTGGCAGCCTGCAGGCGCTGGCGCGCACCGGCCGGCTCGTCACGTGCGGCGGCCACGCCGGTTTCACGGTCGACATGAACCTCTGGCAGCTGTTCGTGAAGGAGCACACGATCCTCGGCTCCTTCGCCGCCACGCGCCAGGACTTCCTCGATGTCATGCGGATGGCGCGGGAAGGCCGGCTCAGGCCCGCGATCCAGGGCGTGTTCCCGCTGGAGCGGGTGGGCGATGCGCAGGCGATGCTGGAAGATCGCCAGGTGTTCGGCAAGCTGATGATCGATCCGACGCTGGCCCCGGCCAGGGGCGCGGCGTAGGGAGTCGCAGCATGAATCGCGGGCGGCACCATGGCAGCTGACCGGACCGGGAGATTCAGCGCGCTCGGTCAGGAGCAGATCGTCATGCTCATGGCCGTGCTCGCGTTCGCGGTGTTCGCGCTGCTGATCCCGGGCTTCCTGTCGTCGGACAACGTCGCCGCGCTGGTCCGCAACGTGTCTGTGCTCGGCATCATCGCCACCGGCATGGCGATCACCATCATCAGCCGCGGCATCGACCTGTCGCTGGTCGCGACCTCGACCATCGCCGTGGCCTGGCTGATCGTGCAGCTCAACGCCGGCGTCGCGCCCTGGCTCGCATGCCTGGCGGCGGTCGCGTTCTGCGTGTTCGTCGGCGCGCTGAACGGCCTCACGATCGCCTGGCTCGAGGTGCCGCCGATCTTCACCACCCTGGCGATGGGCACCATCGTCTACGGCTTCGGCAAGTACTTCCTCATCCCGGCGGACATGAACTATTTCGGCGGGGAATGGAAGTGGCTGACCGACGCCGCGGTCGCGCGGCCACTCGGCGTGCCGGTGCCGGTCTTCATCTTCGCGGCCGTGGCGCTCGTGGCGCACCTGTTCCTGCGCTACACCGCGCAGGGGCGGTTCATCTACGCCGTGGGTGACAATCCCGCGGCCGCGCGCACCACCGGTCTGTCGGTGCGTGTGCTCACGCTGCTCGTCTATACGCTGGCGGCGCTGATTGCGCTGGTCGGCAGCCTGCTGATGGCGATCGTCCTCGCCGGCACGAACACCCGCGTGGCGGCGTCCTCGCAGGTCTACGACGTGATCCTTGTGGCGGTGCTCGGCGGCGTGGCGCTGAGCGGCGGACGCGGCGGCGTGAAGAGCGTCATCGTCGGCACGCTGCTGATCGGCACGCTGCTGAACGGCATGACCATGCTCGACCTGGGCTACACAACCCAGAACGTGATCAAGGCGCTGTCGCTGCTCGTCGCGCTCGTCATCGACTCCGTCGTGAACCCGAAGGACGAGCAGACGGGACGGCAGGGGGACATCTGAGGTCGGCTCGCGCAGGCATCTGCGCGACATGACGCGGGTTTGCACGCAAGGCTGGCGGGCGTGGCTGAATCGGGGGGGACGCGGAGCATGAAGCCTGTCAAGACGAGAGCGCTCGCTGCAGCGGTCGCGATGCTGTCGCTCGCCGTACTGGCGGCCTGCGAGAACGGCACCAGCAGGCCGGTCCAGCAGCGCACCGGCAGCGCGTTCAAGGGCTACTACGACAGCCTGCGCGGCAAGCGCGTCGGCTTCGTCCCGATCGCGATGGGTTTCGACCTGACGGAGGCCTGGCATGCGGGCATGCAGCGGCAGGCGCAGGAGCTGGGTTACGAGATCGTCGTCCGTGACCCGAACTGGAGCATCGAGACCGGCATCCAGGCCATCAACTCGCTCATCGCCGACAAGCCCGATGTGCTGGTGATCCAGAACAACGACGGCCGGTCGTATCGCCGTGCGATCCAGCGCGCGATGGCGACGGGCATCCCGGTGATCCAGGTCCAGCAGCGCATCGACACGCCCAGCAATTTCTTCGTCGGGCCGGATTTCGCCGACATCGGCGCCCGTTCCGCGCAGGCGATGCGCGAGTACTGCGGCCGGCCGGATGCGCCGTCGAAGAAGATCGCGCTGGTGCAGGGATCGCTGACGGCCCCTGCCAGCATGGACATGCTGGCGGGAGTCGAGTCCGAGCTCGAGGCGCACCCCGGTCTCGTCGTCGTGTCCAGCCAGGCGACCGAATGGGACGCGACCAAGGCGTACCAGATCATGTCGACCGTGCTCAAGAAGCACGCGGACCTGTGCGGGGTCATCGGCTTCTGGGACGTGACCGACGTCGGCACGGCCGGCGCGATCCGCGAGGCGGGACTGCAGGGCAAGGTCGCGCTCATCACCTCCGGTGGCGGCAACCGTCGCGCGGCCTGCGACCGCATCCGCTCCGGCGAGATCACGCTGTACTACAGCTACAACGTGGCCGGGCAGGTCCGCGACCTGAACACGGCCATCAAGACGCTGCTGCAGGCCGGGCCGCAGCAGGCGGTGCGGCCGGTCGCGCTGGTCAATCCCCTGATCAGGATCGACCGGGACACCCTGGCGCCGGCGTCCTGCTGGACCCTCGAAGAACTCCGGCAGAGCGGCGGGTGACGATGAACGGCCTGCAGAACGGCGCGGCCACGGCGTCCGGATCGGCCGCCGGTTTCGCCGACTGGTACGCGCGCTGGCGGTATCGCCTCGTGCCGGGCCACCTCGTCGGCGAGGTCCTCTCCAAGACGTGGATCGACAGCGCCATCCCGGTGTTGACGCTGGGCCTCGCGCTGGTCGTGTTCAGCGCGCTGATCCCCAACATGCTCAGCCTCGCGAGTATCGGCGACATCTCCCACACCAGCGGCGAGTACCTGCTCGCGGGCCTCGGCATGACCATCGTCGTGCTGGCCGGGGGCATCGATCTCAGCGTCGGCTCGGTGTTCGCGCTCAGCAACCTCATGATGCTCTGGCTGGGTGGTGTCGGCGGCCTGCCACTGTGGCTCGCCGGTGCCGTCTCCGTCGCCTGCGGCGCCGCGGTCGGCGCCATCAACGGCCTGCTCGTCGGTTACCTGCGGCTGCGCGCCTTCCTGACGACGCTGGTCACGATGATCGTCGTGCGCGGCCTGGTCGATGCGCTGCTGCTCAGCCATGCGCAGACCATCGCCAGCGTCGAGATCCAGTCCGCGAGCTGGGACTACATCGCCTTCGAGACCATTGCGGGCATGTCGGTGAGCTTCATCGTGGCGATCGTGCTCGCCGTGACCACGCATCTGCTGCTCACGCGGCTGCGGCCCGGCTGGCACCTGCTCGCCGTGGGGGGCTCGCGCCGGGCGGCGTACAACGCGGGCATCGACGTGCGCCGGACGGTGTGCGCGACCTACGTCCTGTCGGGCATGTTCGCCGCGCTCGCCGGCGTGTTCTACGCGGCACGGCTGTCGAGCCTCGGCGGCGACACGGGCGTCGGGCTCGAGATCGCGATCATCACGGCCGTCGTGCTGGGCGGGACGACCCTGGGCGGCGGGCGTGGTTCCGTGTTCAAGACCGTCATCGGGGTCGTCATCGTCGTCGTCATCACCAACAGCCTCGTCCGGCTCGGGCTGCGCAGCGGCGCGGTCCCGCTCGCGCTCGGACTGCTGCTGCTCGTGGCGGTCGCGCTCGATGTCCGCTGGCTCAAGAACCGCCACAAGCTCGTGCAGCAGACCTACGTCGCGCCGGTGTACTTCGTGCTGCCAGCGCTGCAGAGCTGTGCCCCCGGCGGGGCCTCGCCCTACGCGATCAACACCGCGCTGTCCGCGGCGGAGCCGATCGGACTCGGGGAGATCGATGCGCCCGAGGACGTGATCCTCGATGCGAACGACGACCTCTACTGCGGCAGCCGCAACGGCGACGTCATCCGCTTCTTCGCGCCGGACTACGAACGCCACGAGGTGTTCGCGCACATCGGCGGCTCCGTCCTCGGGCTCGCATCCGACCGCGCCGGCAACCTGCTCGTGTGCGTCGGCGGCATGGGCCTCTACAAGGTCACACCGGACCGGCGTGTCGAGAAGCTGTCGGACGAGACCAGCCGCACGCCGTGGTCGGTCATCGACGACAGTCGCCTGCGCCTGGCCGATGATCTCGACATCGCGCCGGACGGCTCGGTGTTCTTCAGCGAGGCGACGATCCGCTACGACATGCACGACTGGATCGTCGACGCGCTGGAGGGCCGGGGCAACGGCCGCATCATCCACTACGACCCCGCGACCGGCGGCTCGCGCACGGTGATCCGCAACCTGCAGTTCCCGAACGGCATCTGCATGACGATGGACGGCGAGTCGTTCCTGTTCGCGGAGACCTGGGGTTGCCGGATCAGTCGCTACTGGTTCGCGGGCCCGCGCAAGGGCCGGATCGAGTGCGTCATTCCCGACCTGCCCGGCTATCCGGACAACATCAACCTCGCCTCGGACGGGAATTTCTGGTGCGGCATGATCGGCATGCGCACGCCAGCCTTCGATCTGGCGCAGCGGATGCCGGGATTCCGGCGCCGCATGGTGCTGCGTACCGCGCGTGACGAGTGGCTGTACCCGAACATGAACACCGGCGGCGTGATCAAGTTCGCCCTCGACGGTACGGTGCTGCACTCGCTGTGGGACCAGGCGGGCGAACGGCATCCGCAGGTCACCTCGATGCGCGAGCACAAGGGCTGGCTCTACCTCGGCGGCATCTTCAACAACCGCATCGGCAGGATCCGTCTCGATGACGCGGACCCCGAGTGGACCGCGCGACGGGCGTACTGGGGGAAACCGGCATGATCGGCTTCGCCAGGCGTGCGTGGGACGGTCTCGTGGGGCGCGGTTCGGCGGCGGTGACCGTGCCGCCGATGGATGGCGCGCTGCGGCCGAACAACCGGCTGGAGCGGGCCGCGGTGGTCGCGCGTCTCGCGGCGCCGGACAATCTCGTCCGGAGCGGCGGTCGTATCGTCGCATCGAGCGGCCGCACACTGGTCACGGTGGATCCAGTTTCGGGGGCGCTGCAAGACCTGCACGAGTTCGACCAGCCGATCACCTGCATCGCCGTCGGCAACGACGGCATGCTCGCCGTCGGCAGCGCGGACGGCTCGATCTGCTTCGGCGGCGCGAACTCACCGCGGTCCTGGCGCCCCGCGGCGCAGCGGGTCAGCTGCCCGACGGCGATGACTTTCGACGCGCGCGGCGACCTGATCGCCTGCCAGGGCTCGGCGCGTCATGCCCCCGATCGGTGGAAGCACGACCTGATGGAGCGCGGCTCGAGCGGCGCCGTCTGGCGCATCCCCGGCGACGGCCGGGCGGCGCAATGCCTCGCGCGCGGGCTCGCGTTCCCGTTCGGCGTAGCGCCGCACGGCGACGGGTTCGTGGTGAGCGAGAGCTGGCGCCACCGCATCCTGCGCATCGACGGCGGCGGCGCCGTCGCGACGCTGCAGGCCGACCTGCCCGGTTACCCGGCGCGCCTCGTGCCGGCGGGCGACGGCTACTGGCTGTGCCTGTTCGCGCCGCGCAGCCAGCTCGTCGAGTTCGTGCTGCGTGAAACGGAATTCCGCGAGCGCATGCTGCGCGAGGTCGACGACGCGCACTGGGTCGCGCCGACGCTGTCGGCCGCGCGCAGCTACCTGGACCCGATGCAGGGCGGCGGCATGGTCACGCAGGGCCAGATCAAGCCCTGGGCGCCGACGCGGTCCTATGGGCTCGTCGTCCGGCTCGATGCGGCGCTGCGTCCCGTCGACAGTTTCCACAGCCGGGCCGACGGCCACTTCCATGGCGTGACCTCGTGCGTGGAGACGGAGCACGGCCTGCTGGTGGCGAGCAAGGGCGACGGCGCGATCCTCGCGCTGCGGGCCGGCGCGTCGGCGGGCGCACCCGCGGAGACCGCGACATGACACGGCCTGTGTCGACCCGGCGGCTGAGCGGTGGCCATGAGATGGGCGGCGGCGACGCCGCGCCGCTGGTCGTCATGAAAGGGATCGGCAAGACCTTCCGCGGCGTCACGGCGCTGAAGGATGTCGATCTCGAGATCATGCCGGGTGAGGTGCATGCGCTCCTCGGCGAGAACGGCGCAGGGAAGTCGACCCTGATGAAGCTGCTCGCGGGCGTCACCGCACCCTCCGCCGGGGAGATCCGGTTCGATGGAGTGCCGAGGACTTTCGCGACGCCGGCGGAGGCGCTGAAGCTCGGCATTGCGATGGTCTTCCAGGAGACGAGCCTGGTCCCGTCGATGACGGTCGCGCAGAACCTCTATCTCGGCAAGGAAGCCTTCTTCAACCGCGTGCGCGGCGTGAACATTGCCGCACAGCAGTTCCTGCAGTCGCTCAATTTCAACGTCGATCCGAACGCCCTGGTCGGCAGTCTCGGGGCGGCCAGGAGGCAGATGGTCGAGATCGCGCGCGCGGTGCTCAGGAATGCGCGCCTCATCATCTTCGACGAGCCGACGGCGACGCTGACACCGGAGGAGAAGCGGTTCTTCTTCGCGCTGGTCGACCGTCTCAGGAAGCAGGGTGTCGCGATCGTCTTCATCTCGCACGCGCTCGAGGAAGCCCTCGCGATCGCGGATCGCATCACCGTGCTGCGTGATGGCGAGCGCGTCGTCACGGATCGTGCATCGACCTTCGATCGTGAACGGATCGTGCGCGCGATGGTCGGTCGCACGCTGTCCGAACATCTCTATCAGCGCCACCGCCGCATCCGTCCGCAGGGCGAGTGCGTGCTCAGCGTCCAGAACCTGTCGATGGGCTCGATGGTCCGCAACACCTCGTTCAACGTCTACAGCGGCCAGATCACGGGCGTCTTCGGGCTCATCGGCGCGGGGCGCACCGAGAGCGCGAAGGTGATCGCCGGGATCCTGAAGCGGGACTTCCTCTTCGGCGGCGAGATCCGCCTGATGGGCAGGCCGGTCCGCTACCGTCTGCCGCGACAGGCCATCCGCGATGGTATCGTGTACGTGACCGAGGACCGCAAGCTCGAGGGGTTCTTCGAGTCCATGTCGACGGCCGAGAACATCTACATCGGTCATCTGGCGCTGGCGGGCGCGCGCATCGTGAGCCTGGCGGACATGCGGGAGCTGGCGCGGTCCCTGCAGGAGCGGCTGCACGTCCGTGCGATCGATCCGGACGCACGGGCCATCGAGCTGTCGGGCGGCAACCAGCAGAAGGTGGTCATCGCCAAGGCGCTGGTACAGAAGCCGCGCCTCGTCATCTTCGACGAGCCGACCCGCGGCGTCGACGTGGGCGCGATCGCGGACATCCACGCCATGATCCGTGCGCTCGCGGACGAGGGCGTCGCGGTGCTGCTGATTTCCTCCTACCTGCCGGAGGTCCTGTCGCTCGCCGACCGGATTCTCGTGGCGAAACAGGGCCGGATCGTCGAGGAGTTCTCGCCGGAGGAAGCGACCGAGGACATCCTGATGTTTGCATCGGTGCACTAACAAAGAGGAGCATTTCACATGAATGCCTTGACGGGGAAGGTGGCGATCGTGACGGGCGCGGGCGGCGGCATCGGCGCTGCGATCACCGAAGCGTTCTGCAGGGAAGGCGCCCGCGTCGTGGCGGTGGACATCAATGGACGAGAGTCCGCCCTCGCCGGGAGGCTGGGTGAAGGCTGCGTCGGGTTCCACGCGGACGTGGCGAAGAGCGCGGACGTCAGGGCGATGGTGGACGAGGCCGTGCGGCGCTTCGGAAGGCTCGACATCCTCGTCAACAACGCAGGCATCGATGGCCTGTGCGTCGCGACGCCGGACTATCCCGAGGAAGAATTCGACCGGGTCATGGCCGTGAACTGCCGATCGGTGTTCCTCGGCATGAAGTACGCCATCCCGGAGATGCTGAAGGCGGGCGGCGGGTCGATCGTGAACACCGCTTCGACGGCAGCCGTCAACGGCTTCGCGATGATGCCCGCCTACTGCGCCTCGAAGGGTGCGATCGTCCAGCTGACGAAGGCGACCGCGATGGAGTTCGCGACACGGGGCATCCGCGTCAACGCCATCTGCCCGGGCCCCGTGCGCACGGAAATGACCGCGCAGATCCCGGCGGCGATCATGAAGCGCGTCATCGACCGGACTCCGATGGCGCGCTACGCGGAGCCCGAGGAGATCGCGAAAACGGTCGTGTTCCTCGCGAGTGACCAGTCGTCCTACGTCACGGGCGTTGCGATGCTGGCGGACGGCGGTCAGTCGGCGATGGGAATCATCCTGAGCTAGCGTCCAGGCCGCAGCCGGTGCTGAACCGTGTCCGCGGCGCCGGTCGTGGTCACCGCGGACGTTGCTGCTGCTCCAGTTCCGCGATGATCTCCGCCGTGGTCGCGACCCGACCGTAGAGCGGCAGCAGGTCGGTCAGGGTGCGTTCGCTGTAGTCGCCGAGGAAGCGGTCGACGCAATCCGACACGACGCAGATGCCATAGTCGCGTTCGTTGCCGCTGCGCGCGGTCATCTCGATGCCGAAATTGCAGGCGAGCCCCGCGAGCAGCAGCACGTGGCGGTCGAGGTTGCGCAGCAGCGTCTCGAACTCGCTGCAGGTGAAGGGATCGACCTTCGCGTTGTGGAGGACGAACTCGTCGCGGCCGGGATCGGGGCGCAGGTCGTCGATGACCTCGGCGCCCCAGGTGCCGCGCACGGCCATGTTGTCTGGAACGACACCGAGCATCCTGGCCGTGCCGCGGCAGTAGCCGTGGCGCCGCGCGCGCAGTTCCGGGTGGCCCGGACGGAAGGTCTCGTTGTGGAAGATGACGGGGATCCCGGCGCCACGGCATGCGGCCAGCAGCCGCTGCATGCGCCCGAGCGCGCCGGATTCCTTCAGGAACTGATAGACGATGCGGGCGCCCTTCCCGTCGGGGTGGGCGAACTCGTTCTGCATGTGGGTGAGAACGAGGACCGTGTCATCGGCGGGAATGATCGGGAAGTCTGACATTTCTCTTCTGCTCCGCTTGCGTCGAGGGGGCCCCCGTCCGTGTCTCTTTCCGCGGCTGCGACCGTGCCCCCCGGCGCCTGGCAGCGGCCCGAAGGTCGGTCATCGCGTCTTCTGGCGGTGGCCTGCATTCTCCACCGCGCGGCACGCGAGCTGTTGTACCGCATCGTACTGCGGATGTCGCCGTCCGCGCCGGCCGAACACGGCGCTCGCACCTTCGGCGATGATGCAGATCAGGGACACGAGTGCCGTGACTTCCTCTCGGCTGCGAGGGTCGCGTGCCCCCGCCATGCGCCCGACTGCCGCAGTGATGGATTGATCGTAGTAGTGGTCCATGGCGACCGCAACCGACCGGTTGTGCGAGGCCATGGCCCAGAGCTCCCGCACGAGGCGGGTGTACTGCGGCGCGCACGATCCATCCATGGCCCACCGCAGCAGAGCGCTGCATGCACCGGAGCCGTCGGCACCTCTGCGGCGGACGATGTCCTCGAACCGCGACGAGAAATCCGTCAGTACGTGTTCGATCAGCGCTTCGATCAGGCTCTCCTTGGTGCGGAAGTGGTAATTCAGATTGCCCACGGATATGCCGGCGGCATCCGCCACGCGCTTCAGGGTGAGACCCTGATAGCCGGACTCGACCAGCACTTTTCCTGCAACGGAGACGATCATCTGCCGCGTGTCGTGGCCCACCTGATAACCGCGCCGGCGAGTCGCGCTGACTGCAGCTCCGGACCGGGCGGCGACAGAGGTGGCGGCTGGCTTGATGCGGCGCATGTGATATGTTCCCGGGTGCCGGCAGGGATGGTGGCGATTCTTGACATTATAGGGTGATCGCCCTATAAGTCTGCAAATCTAGGGTATGCACCCCAAAATAATCGGATGTCGGACAGCCGCCGGTCGGCGGTGTCGGGGAGTGAGCACAATGTCCTGCGAAGTTGCCGTGCCGCGTACATCGGGAGTCTCGATGAGGGCGCGCGACGTTCTGCGCCCGTGTCGCCCGCGGTTGATCACCAGGTCCGGGGCCAGGGCCGTTGCGGCGCTGGTCGTCGCCGCAACGGCGCTCTACGGCTGTGGCGGCGGTGGTGGCGAGGGATCGCAGGATGCGGCTCCGGCGAAGGCTGGTGACGCGGCGGCGGCACGGATGGCAGAGGGCAAGGCGCAGGCCGAGCGTCACTGCGTACGGTGTCACCTGTTGCCGGACCCCCAGGATCTCTCGAAGGAGTACTGGTCCTTCGCGGTGCACTACATGGGGAACTACGTCGGCATGAAGGGCGACGAGTTCCCGGACATGCGTGTGGAGGAGTTCCCGCGCGAGCTGGAGCCGACCAAGGACTACACGAAGCGCTACTTCCTGTACGACAAGAACGGCTATTTCCGCGATCTCTATCCGTTCCGGCCGCACATCCCGGCACAGCCGGAGATGCGCGTGGACGATTTCCGCAAGATCCGCGAGTACTTCGTCGGCAATGCGCGCCCGTGGCAGCAGATGGAGCAGCAGGGGCCGAAGCCCCCGCTGTCGAAGCTGTTCGAGCCCGTGGTGCCGGAGCTGGAGCTGGAACCGGACGCACTCGTCATGTCGACGGCCGTGGATCCCGTGCGGCAGCGGCTGTACGTGGGTCGTGCGGTCATGGACGACTGGGTGGGCGGCGGCGAGCGGCGCGAGGGCTTCGAGAAGTGGGACGACTTCGTGGTGCTGGACCTGAAGAGCGGACGGCGCCTGCACCAGCAGCGGGTGAACAGCGACCCGATCGAAATGGCGCCGACGGCGACGGGGATGCGGCTCGTGACGCACGGGCGCTTCCCGATGAGCAAGGAAGGCATCGCCCAGATCATGGACTGGGAGTTCGACGGGGGTAAGCCGCGGGCGCGGATGCTCGTGTACGGCAAGCAGCGGTTCGTGTCACAGCACACCGTGGACATGAACGGCGACGGTCTGCCGGACATCGTGGCGAACGCCTTTGGCGACGGGTTCATGAACACCGCGCAGAGTTTGCTGGCGGTGTATTACGCAACGCCGGACTACGCGAAGCTGTGGAAGAACGCGCCGGCGGAGATTCCGCGCGGGGTGCTGGCGGGCGCCCTGCGCGAGAAGATCCTGGCGGAGGACGCGGGTTTCGTGTCGAGTGCGGTCGGCGATTTCAACGGTGACGGGCGGCCGGACGTTGCGGCGGTGATCGCGCAGGGGCGGCAGGAGCTGGTGCTGTTCGTCAACAACGGCGACGAGACCTTCACGCGCCAGCTGCTCGACCGGCACACGCCGTCCTGGGGCGGGAACAACGTGCAGGTCGGGGATTTCGACGGAGACGGCGATGTGGACCTCGTGGTCATCAACGGCGACAACGTCGACGGCAACCACATCGGCAAGGTGGTGCCGGCGCCCCGGCCGCAGCACGGCATCCGGGTCTACCGCAACGACGGCAACCTGAAATTCACCCAGGCGTACTACTACCGCATGCACGGTGCGATCCGCGCAGTGGTGCGGGACTTCGACGGCGACGGGGACCAGGACATCGCGACGATCTCGCTGTTCCCGCAGTGGAGCTACGAGGAGCCGGAGACGTTCGTGTACCTGGAGAACAGGGGCGGCATGAACTTCGAGCCGCAGTCGTTCAGCCGGGACTTCTTCGGCGTGTGGTGCTCGATCGAGGCGGCGGACGTGAACGGGGACGGCCGGCCCGACATCGTGCTGGGCCTCGGCAACTTCCCGGAGCTGGTGCCGCCGGACTGGATCACGGCGCACAAGGCGATGCAGGGCCGCGGCGGCAAGGCGCCGAGCGTGATCTACCTGTTGAACCAGGGCAAGGGCTGAGGCGATGGATCCGGTCATCCATGTACGCGGCAAGGTGGCGCTGGTCACGGGTGCGGCGAAGGGCATCGGCGCGGCCTGCGCCGCGGTGCTGGCGGAGCAGGGCGCCACGGTCGTGGTCGCGGACATCGATGCCGCGGCGGGGCGCACCATGGCCGAGGGCATCGTCGGCAAGGGCGGCCGGGCGGAGTTCCTGGCGCTCGACGTGACGCGCGAGGACGAGTGGCGGAAGACCGTCGACGCCATCGTCGACCGGCACGGCGGCCTCGACGTGCTCGTCAACAACGCAGGCATCGCCATCGTGCGCAACCTGCTGGAGACGAGCCTCGCGGACTGGCGTCGGCTGCACGCGGTGAACCTGGAGAGCGTGTTTCTCGGCACGCGTACGGCGGTTGACGTGATGCGTCCGGGCGGGCGCAGCGGCCGGGGCGGATCGATCATCAACCTCTCCTCGGTGGGCGGGATCATCGGTTCGGAGGGACTGTCGGCGTACTGCTCGACGAAGGGGGCGGTGCGACTGTTCAGCAAGGCGGTCGCGATCGAGTGTGGGCGGACCCACTGGGGCATCCGCGTGAACACCGTCCATCCCGGCAACACGGACACGCCGATGTTCCGGCAGGAACTCGAGGACATGCGCGCGAAGGGCATGGTGGCGAGCGTGGACGAGGCGATGAAGTACTACATGGACATGCAGGTGCTCGCGGAGATCGGTCAGCCGCGGGACATCGGCGCGATGGTGCTGTTCCTGGCCTCCGACGCCGCGCGGTTCGTCACCGGCGCGGAGTTCGTGGTCGACGGCGGCCTGACGGCGCAGTAGCCGCTGTCCGGGGCGGAGTTCCCGGCGCCATCCTTCCGGGAGGAGTCAATCGATGTCGAATCCGAACTCAGCGAAGCCCGTCGCGCCGTACATGGCCGTCGGCCTGTCCACGGTGATCCGCGGCATCTCGGAACGCCGACACATCCGTCACAACCTCGAGAACATCGAGGAGGCGATCCACGCCAGTGTCTCGATGATCAATGTTTCCATGCCGGTCCGGCTGATCGCGCTCGCCGAGGGCGCGCTCACGGGCTTCACGGACGAGATCTTCGATCTGCCGCACGTGATGGCGGCGCGCGAGCTGTTCATCGACATCCCCGGTGAGGAGACCGAGTTCCTCGGGCGGCTGGCGAAGCTCTACAACATCTACATCGTCGTGCAGTGCAAGTCGCGCTGGCCCGAGATCATGAAGGACCGCTTCTTCAACTCGCTGTTCGTCATCGGCCCCAGCGGCGAGGTCGTGCACCGCGCCGCCAAGAACCATATCTGGTGCCGTGAGCGTTCCTGCGTGCCGCACGACGTCTACGACCGCTGGGTGGAACTGTTCGGCGACGGCATCGAGGCGTTCTATCCGGTGCTCAGGACGCCCGACATCGGCAACATCGGCACGATCTGCTGCAGCGACGGCGAGTACCCCGAAGCGGTGCGGGCGCTCGCCTTCAACGGCGCCGAGGTCGTCTACCGCCCGAGCGAAGCGACGCCGATGACCGTTTCGGGGTACCCCGGTGGCGGCAGCTGGCTGATCCAGAACCAGGGACACGCCGAGTTCAACTCGGTGTACATGCTCTGCCCGAACGCAGGGCCCGTGTACCTGGGGGCGACGTCGAAGTATCCCGTCGACATCGCAGGCGGCAGTGCGCACATCGTCGACTACCGAGGCCAGGTCGTCTCTTACAGTGCATCGACGAACAACACCATCGTCGCGGCGACCATCGACATCGAGGCGCTGCGCCAGTTCCGGGCCATGAGTCTCAACTACAACTGGCTCAAGGATCTGCGCGTGGAGCTGTTCCGGCGCATGTACGAGAAGCCGATCCATCCGAAGAACCTGTGGATGAAGGACGACCCGAAGTCGCACGCCGAGGTCGACGAGATCTACCGCGACAACATCCGGCGTCTGCAGGAGCGCGGCACCTGGACGAAGCCCGCGTTCGAGCATCCGGGCTGCCGCTACCAGCCCGCCGGTGACGACGGCACGACCTGGGAAGACATGAAGCAGCGTCTCTGGGGACCCTGGCTCGAGTGACGACGTGCCGGCTCGCGCGGCCGGCTGTTCCCGCGCTTGCCCTGCTACAGACGGGTGGTTTTCCAACGTGAAGAAGTCCATGTCCCTGCTCGGTGCCTGCGCTGCGGCGCTGTTGGGCACCTGCGCCGTCGCGGCGGAGTCCGAGGTCGTGGTCACGGGCACGCGCCTGCCGCTCACCCCGGCGGGGCTCGCCCAGAACTCCACGGTGATCGCGCAGCAGGAAATCCTCGACACTCAGCCGGAGCGCATCGAGGACCTGCTCGCGCGCGTGACGGGCGCGCACGTGGATGCGGCGGGGGCGACCGGCGGGTTCGCATCGCTGTACCTGCGCGGCGCGGAGAACAGTCACCTGCTCGTGCTCGTGGACGGGGTCAAGCTCAACGATCCGACGACCACGCGCGGCAGCGCCTACGACCTGTCGTCGCTGGACGTGAGCCAGATCGAGCGCATCGAGCTCCTGCGCGGTCCGGCCTCCGCGGTCTACGGCGGCGAGGCGCTGGCCGGTGTGCTGCACGTCATCACGAAACCCGTCGTTGCGCAGTCCGGGGTGTCGGGCACGGCGTGGCTCGGGACCGGTGGCGAAGGGTACCGGAAGGCCGGCGGTGCGCTGGCCTTCGGCGAAGACCGGCTGCGGCTGCGGCTGAGCGCCGGGCGCAGCGAGGACGGTGGCTCCGGGCGGGACGCGAAGCTCGAGCTCGACACGGTGTCGGCCTCGCTGCGCTATGTCGTCGAGGAAGGGCTCGATGTGGAGCTCACGGCGATGCGGATCGCGCGGGACAGCGAGGGCTTCCCGGACGACAGTGGCGGCCCGCGGCTCGCGGTGAGCCGGGGCAAGACGCGCCGTGAGTCGACTGACCGGATCTATGGTCTGCGTGTGGCCCACGGCGACGCCTCGGGGCTGCGACTGCAGGCGGGCGTGTCCAGGTTCGACCGCGACGAGCAGGGCGACAACGCCCCGATCGACGGCGGCGTGCGATTCCCGGTGCCCGCGTTCACGAGCGACACGGATTTCCGGCGAACTGACGCATTCGCGTCGGCAACCCACGACTTCGGCGCGGTGGCGAGCGTGGTGGCAGGGTTCGAGTACCAGCAGGAGGACGGCCGTCTCACGAGCATCGGCGACTTCTTCGGTATCGGAAGTCCGCAGGACCTGAGCTTCCGGCTCGACCGCAGCACCCGCGCCGGCTTCGTCGAGAGCCGTGTGCAACTGGCGCGGGGCGTGTCGGCACAGCTCGGACTGCGGCACGACAAGGTCGAAGGGCTGGAGGCGGTCACGACGCCGCATCTCGGGCTGGTCTGGGAATGGCCCCACTCGCGCACGACGCTCAAGCTCAACGCCAACCGCGGCTTCAAGCCGCCCAGCTTCTTCGCGCTCGGTTTCCCGATCGGTGCCAATCCGGATCTCGCGCCGGAGCGCAGCCGCAACGTCGAGGCGACGCTCGTCCAGCGGCTCGGTGATGCCGGATCCACGCTCTCGGTGAGCGTGTTCGAGACGCGCTACCGGAACCTGGTGGACTTCGACAGCGCCACGTTCACGAACGTGAACCGCGGGCGGATCGTTGTACGGGGCGTCGAGCCGGAACTGCGCCTGCGACTCGGCAGCCGCCTG
>JAXMGR010000004.1:0-235648 GCA_046352935.1 Steroidobacteraceae bacterium | reverse complement strand
TCACCTGGAAGATCGACCCGGCTGCGGCACCTTCGCTGACGAATCATCTCAGCGTGCTCGGCGCGAACGGGCTCACCGCGTACAACGGTCTCCTGCACGTCGGCAGACCCCGGGCCGGCGAAACGGTGCTGGTCTCGGGCGGTGCCGGCGCCGTGGGCTCGCTCGTCGGGCAGATCGCGAAGATCCAGGGCTGCCGTGCCGTCGGCATCGCGGGTGGCGAGGCCAAGTGCCGACTGATGCGCGAAACCTTCGGTTTCGATGCCGCCGTCGACTACAAGGGCAAGGACCTGGAACAGCTGACGGCCGCTGTGCGCGAGGCATGCCCATCCGGCGTCGACGTCTATTTCGACAACGTCGGCGGCCTGCCGCTCGACGCCGCGCTCGCGGTCATCAACCAGAATGCGCGGCTCGTCATCTGCGGCATGATCTCGCGCTACAACGAAGCCGTTCCGCCGCCGGGACCGCGGAACATCTGGCAGCTGGTCGCGAAGACCGCGACCATGCACGGCTTCCTGAACCGGTACTACATGGCGCACTTCGAGGAAGGCCGCCGCAACCTGCAGCAGTGGGTGCGCGAGGGCCGGATCCAGTGGCGCGAGCACGTCGACGAGGGTATCGAGAACTTCCATCGCTCGTTCCTGCGGCTCTTCGACGGCAGCAACGAGGGCAAGCTGATCCTCAGGATCGCGGATTCCGACTGAGCAACGCACGACGGAGGCGGCATGGATCTGGAGAAGGTGGTCCGCGAACTGGCGGACAAGAAGGACATCGAGGATCTCATCACCTGGCGTTTCGCACGCGCGATCGACTGGCTGGATGTGGAGTCGGCCAAAGCATGTTTCCACGAGGACGCGCGCTTCGCCTACGACGCCGTCGACATGAACGCCCACGATTTCTGCAATGCCTTCGCCAAGGGCGGCGCCGCACTGAAGATGCGCTCGCACTTCATCGGCTGCGCGGCGGTCGCGCTCGACGGTGACCGTGCGAGTGGCGAGACCTACGCGATCTTCGCTGCGACGCGCGAGAGTCCGGCGACCGGAAAGCTCGAGGACTACGTGGTGTCCTGCCGCTACTTCTCGGAGATCGAGCGTCGCGCCGGGGTCTGGCGCATGACGAGCCTGCGCATCGCGTTCGACTGGTCCTTCGGCCAGCCGACCCCCGAGAAGACACCCTCGGGCAACACCTACAACTATGGTCTGGACATCAACCACCCGCTGTTCCGCAGGCTGGACCCGCAGACGCGCGGCCGGTGAGCACGCACCGCAGGTCGAGCCGGGCGCAGTGCGGACACCGCAGCGCATCCGACGCCGCGGCACGAGCAGCAAACGACGGCATCACTGACGATCGACAGGAGGACCCGTGGCTCTTTATCTCATGATCGGCTTCGACCGGCACCCGCACCAGATGGCTCTTCGCGACAGCATCCGGCAGCAGCATCGCGACTACGTGCTCGCCAACAACTCGAAGATCCGCATGGCCGGTGCGATGATGGATGACAACGGCAACCAGTACGGCACCATGATCGTCTTCGACGCGGAGAGCGCCGACGAGGTCTGGAACTGGATCCGCAAGGAGCCGTTCTACTGCGCCGGGGTCTACGAGACCATGGCCGTGCGCAAGTGGAACCTCGTGATCGGCGCCATCGCCGAAGCGGCGAAGTGACACCAGTTCCCGGTGTGCCGCGGCGCATGCCGCGGTTCGCCGCCTTCCTCGCGATCGCCGGCGCGATCGTGATCCTCGGGTCCGCCGCATTCGCGCCAGCAGCATCCTCGTAACCCCGGCCTGACCCTGCGTCGCGCGTGAGCCCGCCCCGGGGCGCGTCTCCATCCTGGCGCAATGCTGCTGCAGCGCTACCGCAAGCATCGATTTCGCATGCGAATCACATGCGAATTTCTCGCTTCATGTTCGTGTCATTGCGCTGGCGGAACCGTCATTTGTCGTCGTTCGCTTTCTCCAAGTTCGTTGTGTTATCCATATGCCGTACACAGGACGGCAGCTGCACGACAACAAGCCCGGCGGCCGCGCGATACAAGAGGCGATTCGGGGGGAGACACGAGATGGCGCGCTACGAGATTCTGGAAGAGTATGTGGAAGCCCAGCGCAGCGACATCGAGGCCGGACAGCCGGTGGTCGTCGAGGTCCGCGACACCGACACCTTCGAAAGGCTGGTCGTCAAGGCATTGATCGGCCCGCCGACCCGACCGGTTTCCGGGGGCGATCAGCTCGTCCTCATGAATCTTGCTGAGAACGTGTCCGCCGACAACTGGACCATCCAGGTGCTCGAGGAACTCGATGCGGAGACGGTACCGATCCGTCCGCAGTCCGCCTTCCGCAAGAGCGCGCCGGACGGGTCGTGAGACGATCCGACACCCCTGCCCGTCTCAGCACTCTTCAACCGAAGCTCACAAGAACGAGAGAGCCATGCCGCACAATGACCTCAGGGACTACCTCGCCCGACTCGACCACGCGGGACAGTTTCGCCGTTACGACGCTGCCATCGACACCCGTTTCGAGGTTGGTGCGGTGGCACAGCGCATCGCAGAAAAGGGCGGGCCCGCCATCCAGTTCAACGGCCTCAAGGGAGGTGTGGCCGGTGTGAGCCTGGTCGGCGCCACGATGAACCGCGCTTCGCGGTCCATCTGGGCCAAGGTGGCCCACGTCCTAGAACTCGACCCGAGCATCAGGCATGCCGCACTCCTCGAGGAGGTAGTGCGCCGGATCGAATCGCCAGTGAAGCCCATGCAGGTCCGCAGCGGCCCGTGCAAGCGCAACGTTCTACGCGGTGACGAGATCGACCTCGACACGCTGCCGGCGCCGTGGATTCACGGGGACGACGGTGGTCGATGCCTGTCGTCCTGGGCCGCCACGGTCGTGCAGGAACCAGGCAGCAACTATGTTGTCTGGGACGTGATTCCACACCTCATTCACAGCCGGCGTGAACTGACCGCCCCGATCGCTGCCGAGAGCCTGATTGGAAGCGTGTTCCGACGTCATCAGGTCAATGGCACGCCCATGCCCTTTGCGATCGTGCTGGGTGGCCCGCCGGTTGTTCCGCTCGCCGCGGCATTCCGCCGGGGCCGCGGCGGCGGCTCCGCGCCGGACATCGCGGGCGGCCTGCAGCGCGCACCGCTGCAACTCGTGGGCTGCGAGACCTCGACGCTGATGGTACCTGCGACCGCGGAGATGATCATCGAGGGAGTTGTTCACCCGGGCCGCAGCCTCCCGGCGGGCCGCTTCCCCGGCACTTTCGGGTACACGACCGCCGGCACGCGCGAAGCCAGCATCTGGGAGGTGACGGCCATTACCCATCGCGACGCGCCGATTCTGCCCTTTGCGACCTGGGGAGTTCCGGTCACGGAGATGCACCTCGCGCGCAGCCTCGACTGCGACAGCCAGCTGAAGCAGGAATTCCTGCGCCGGGGCACACCGGCATCCCATGTGTTCAGCCCGCCGTGGCTTGCCGGCAGCGCGATCGCGGTCAGCACCAAGGTTCCCTACACGGCCTTCTCGCAGGCCATCGCCGGCCTGATCCGTATCACCGAAGGCGCCCGGACCGTCCCCTACGTCCTTGTCTGTGACGACGATATCGACATCACCAATCCTGTGTCGCTTTTCCACGCGCTCGTGACCAAGTGCCGTCCGGGCCGAGACACGTGGCAGATCCAGAGCACCTGCGCAGCCGCCGACGCACCGTACCTCGACACCGAATCCCGCGCCGCAGGGCACGGCCCGGCCATGATCTTCGACTGCACCTGGCCCCTCGACTGGGACCGCAGCATCGCTGTGCCACCCCGCGTGTCCTTCGATCAGTGTTACCCGAAGGATCTGCAGGAACGCGTGATTGCGGTCTGGTCAGCCGAATACGGCTTCCCGCGGGAATCGGACCGTCCGGCCGGCGCATTCTGAAGCGTCGCTCGACCCCAACGAAAAGAACCCAGGAGAGCAACGACATGGCATTCCCGTATCACGACCTGCGCGAATACATGGAGGCCTGCGACAAGGCCAGCGAGATGGTGACGATCGAGCGCGAGGTCGACTGGAACCTCGAGGCTGGCGCAATCGCCAGACGAATCACCGAGATCGGTGCACCGATGGCGTTCATGAAGAAGATGCGTGGCTCCAAGGAGGGGTTCTCGGTGCTCGCCTCGCCCATCAGCAAGGGCTGGCGCAGCGACTTCTCGCGTGTCGCGATCTCGCTGGGTCTCGACCCCGAGACTCCCTTCGAGCCGCTGATGGATGAGTTCATCCAGCGGATGAACAATCCGATCCGTCCGCTCCAGGTCCGGACCGGGCCGTGCAAGGAAAACGTCCTGAAGGGAAGCGACATCAACCTGTTTCACTTCCCCGCACCCTACCTGCACGAAGGTGACGGTGGCCGCTACATCAATACCTTCGGGGTCACGGCCTGCAAGGATCCGGACAGCGCCTGGGTGAACTGGGGTGTCTACCGCCACATGATCCATCGCAAGTCGATCCTCGGTGGCATCGTCAATCCGTTCCAGCACATCGGCATGATCTACTACCAGCGCTACGAGGCGCGAGGTAACGCCATGCCCTTTACGATCTTTTTCGGCGGTTGCCCTTCCTCTGCGATGGTCGGTTCCATGAGCATCCCCGCGGGTGTCAGCGAGGCGGAGGTCGCCGGCGGCCTGCGCCGTGCACCGCTGCAGCTCGTCAAGTGCGAGACCAACGATCTGCTGATACCTGCCACCGCCGAGATCGTCATCGAGGGGCACGTCCGCCCATACGAACGCTGGGATGAGGGTCCGTTCGGAGAGGCAACCGGATATCGGGCAAGCCCACGCATGCCCCGTCCTGTCTTCCGTGTCGACTGCATCACCCACCGCAACAACCCGATCATGCCGATCAGCTGCCCGGGCGTCGAACTCGATGAATGCGAGATCCTGTTCGGCGTGGTCAGCGCAACCGCGGCCATGGACCGGGAGCTCCGCAAGGCGGGACTGCCGGTGATCAAGGTCATGGCACCGCCGGGGCTGAAGTTCGCCCTGCTGATGGTAACCGTCGAAAAAGGGCATCCCGGCATCGCCGACCGGGTCACGAGCGCAATCCGCGCCTCAAAGATGGGCGTCTTCTTCCAGTACGTCATCGTGACGGATGAGCCCGTCGACGTCACGAACATAACGGAATTCCTGCACGCAGGGCTGAGCAAAGCACATCCACTCGCCGGCGTGCAGATCATGGAGCTCGCCCCCGGGCATCCTCTCATCCCGTTCTCGGACCTGCACGACAAGCTGCACTCGCGCGGCGCCTCGATGACTCTCGACGCGACCAGTCCACCGGAGTGGATCCGCCGTGGAATCGAGCCCGCTCGCGTCTCCTTCGCGCAGTCGTACCCGCGTGACGTCCAGGCCCGCGTCCTGGCCGATGCGTCCAGCTTCGGCCTCCCACCCGACTGACGATCAGGCCGCAGTGGAACCGTACCACGGGACGAAACACTTCCAAGGAGTCATGCATGAGCAGCCAGGCCGACGAGACCTTTGAGATCCTGAAGATGAATGTCGACAACTCGTGCGATTTCGTCTGCGAATCGTGTGAGAGATACTTTGGTTGCACGCTGCCGGAGAAGATCGATCTCGCCGATCACGGTCGCATGGACATTGCCGCCCGCAAGATGGCGGGCATCAGGAACAAGATCTGCGTACTGAGCGGAAAGGGAGGTGTCGGCAAGACGACAACCTCGACGAACCTCGCGGTGCAGCTGCAGATGCGTGGCAACAAGGTGTGCATCCTGGACTCCGACTTCGACAGCCCTTCGGTGCCGCGCATGATGGGCGTTCTGGATGCCCCGTTGATGGCAGGCCGCGACGGAATCATTCCGGTCGAGACGAAGCTGGGCGTGAAGGTCATGTCAGTCGGGTTCCTCCTCGAGGATGCGGAAGTCGTCACCTGGTTCGCTGATATGCGCCGGTCCGCGACCGAGGAGTTCTGCGCCAACGTCGCCTACGGAGAACTCGACTACCTGATCGTCGATCTGCCGGCAGGAACGGGGGTCGAGACCATCGCGGTGATGCAGTACATCCGCGACATGACCGGCGCGGTGATCGTGACGATGGCATCCAAGGTTGCGCAGGCGACGGCGCGCCGCGCAGCCACTCTCTGCCGGGACGGTGGCGTGCCGGTGCTGGGCGTCATCGAGAACATGAGTGGCTATGTCTGTCCGAGCTGCGGCGACGTATCAGCGGTCCTGCGTTCCGGCGCGGGCGAGGAACTCGCCGAGGAACTCGGCGTACCCTTCCTGGGTCGCGTGCCGTTGCACCAGTCCGTTTCTGCGGGCAGTGACTCCGGCGTGCCTCTATCGGCCAGTGCACCGCACTCGGAAGCCGCGCGGGCGTTCAGTCACATTGCGGAGAATCTGGAGGACAGCATCCGCCGCATCCGGGAACGCACGGCCCAAGCGGTGGCCTGACACGGCCGGCCCATCTGAGAGGGGACGATATGATTCTGGAATTCGATTTCTTCGAGACGCCGGTTCTTCCCTATACTGTGTTGGTGGAAGGAGCCGAGGTCACTATCCACGTCCGGAACGCCGAGACCATGGAACAGGGGGCGGTCCGGGGGGTCGTGTCGCGGCGACGCGAGTCTCTGGGTGACGGCGAAGTCGCCCGGCTCAACTGCTACGGGCGCCTGGGTGTACGCATCTCCGATGAGTGGTACATGCGCGTCACCGCGCATCTTGAAGACGATGCGCTGACGACCGACCACATCGTCGCGCAGAGCCTCGACATCGAGCAGTCGCTGAAGTCCCCGGAGCAGTTCAAGAAGTCGCGGTTCCGCAAGGACAAGGATCAGGAGGGCTAGAGATGGCGTTCGAAGCGTACATCGGCTATGTGGCTGACCGGGACGCCCAGATCGACGCCGGCGAACCCCTGGTGCTGGAGGTGCGCGACCTCGATACCTACGAGCGCAAGATCGTCCGTGCCATGGTCGCTCGGCCCGGTGCAGTGCTGACGGACAGCGACGACCTGTGGATCCTGGACTGGGTCGAGGCGCGGCAGGACGATCCTTGGCGGATACGTGTACTCGAAGAGCTGGAGGAAGAGGATGCGACGGGGCTCAGGGCCGACATCTCGGCCGACGACCTGAGGGCCCAGGCGGAAGCAAGCCAGACCTATGCGGGCGGCCGGGGTCGCGGTGGAGCGATGCCCGAGATGATGGGTCAGGAAGAAGCACGTAAGTTCTACGAGAATATCCAGGCACGCAAACTGGGCGGCAAGAAGCCATGAACGTCGCTGCATGACTGTCGTCAACCCACGTCGCCGGCTGGTAGTCGGCATATCGGGCGCGAGCGGCGCAATCTACGGCATCCGTTTGCTGGAGATGCTGCGCGACGCAGGCGACGTCGAGGTTCATCTCGTCATGACGGCCACCGCCCGGATGAACGTGCGCCTCGAGACTGACTGGACGCTGGCGGACGTCGAGGCGATGGCAACGGAGGTCCACGACTACCGCGATCTCGCCGCGAACATCTCGAGTGGCTCCTTCCGCACGATGGGAATGGTCGTCGCGCCGTGTTCCATCAAGACCCTTTCTGGCATCGCAACTTCGGACTCGGACAATCTCCTGACGCGCGCCGCAGACGTGGTTCTGAAGGAACACCGGCGCCTCGTACTCATGGTGCGCGAGACCCCCCTGCACCTGGGGCACTGCAAGCTGCTCGTAGAGGCAGCGATGCTCGGCGCGATCATCGCACCGCCAATTCCCGCCTTCTACAACCGGCCGGAGAGCCTTGGCGACATCGTCGATCACAGCGTTGCGCGGGTGCTCGACCTGTTCGACATCGATGTTCCCACGATGAAGCGCTGGGAGGGTGTGCAGTCCGCCACTCGCACGCCCCGCCCACGCAAGCCGCGGTCCTGACCGCGGGCCACCATCCCGGAAAGCAGTGCTTTGGACCCACGCGCCCAGGTTCTCGCCTACCTGCGTGGACATCACGTCATGACTGTGGCGACGGCCGGACCGGATGGCCCCGCTGCGGCAGCCGTGTTCTATGCCAGCTGCGGCCTCGATCTCTGTTTCCTGTCCGCGCCGCATTCCCTGCATGGCCGCAACATCGCCATCGATCCGCGTGTTGCCATCACCATCCAGGGAGACTGCACAGCGTGGTCGGACATCAAGGGCATCCAGATGCTGGGGACCGCCAGGCTGCTGGACGGAGAGGAAGCCGTCGATGCTCGACGACTGTACGCGGCGAGGTTTCCCGAGATTCCGGTATCCGGATCTGCGACAGGAACCATGGCGCGCGCCCTGCTCCGGATCCGCTGGTACCGGGTAACCACAACTTGGCTCCGTTTCATCGATAACGCACGTGGCTTCGGCCATCGCGACGAATGGTCCCGTGAGGAGTTCGTTGCCTCTCCAGTCGCGCCACCCTGAGGTGGCGGCGCTTCATCGCCGGGTACCGGCCTTTGCGGTTCGGGTACCGTTCGACGGCTTTCCCGGTGCAGGGGTCGTTGGCGAACCGTCTGGAAAAGATGTTTCCGACTTCGGCGAACTGTGGGCCTGCACGAACAGGTCGTGGGTCAGAATCGACTGCATGGCCCGGTCGTACATGCCGATCAATCGCTCGAGCACAGCCGTCGCGTCGACGAGAGACCCCTGCATCCCGACGGTCTCGTGGCACAGGGCAACGAGAAGCTGCTGGCGCGCCCGCCCGTACTCCACCGTCGCCGCGACGCCGGCCGGGGTGATCGAATACGCCACTTCGCGACGCGCAGTGACGCGATTACGCTTGAGAAGCCCCTGCGCTTCGAGCTTGCGCAACCCGTACTGGACGGCAGCAAGATCGTGTCGATGCAGGAACATCAGCATCTCCGCGAGGGTCGTGGCGCCTCCACGCAGACGCACGCAGTGCAGCAGCGCAATGTCCGGAAAACTCAGGCGGATGCCGCTGGCATGCTTCTGCAGCTCGAACGCCCAGCTTGAAAATGCCTCGTGACAGCGGATCAGGGAGATCTCGAACTGCGTCAGCGCCGCCGCGAGCCCGTCCGTCGAGAGATGCGCGTTGGTCCCGGCATCCGCGACCGCGGTCGCAGGCGTACTGTTCTCAGTTGCAACCATCCCAAGTCCTCGTCCAGCTGCCCAGACGCCTTATAGCACAGCCCCTGCAGGCATCAACGCAGGCAGACGCAGGCTATCAACGCCGGCCGACATTCCGTGCCGGACGCCACCTATCGCGATACGTCCAGCGGGTGCCCCGGAAATGCCAACCGGCTATGTCCGTCAACACTCCCGCTTCCAGCTCGCTCGGAAATCCGTCGCCGTGCCGCGGCCACCCGGCCTGTGAGGCACATCCGCGTCCGTGGATTCGTAGCCGCCCCATCTGGACCCTTCCCGGGTCCTGCGCCAGGCCTGGTATGCAGGATCCGCCTCCTGCTGCTCGGCCAGGGGATGGGCGCTCCACGGGACGTGCTGGGTCGGTACGTCCCACCTCGAGTCAGCGAGATAGCACTCACAGAGCTTGCGGCCCTGCGGATAGGGACGTGGCGGCCACGGATACCCCATCGGCGCATCGGTGTGAACGAGGATCACCGCACCGCTGCGCGATGTGAAGGGCGCGTGATACCACTCCTGCGGATGCGACACCACACTGCCGATGCCCATCTGGCCTTCATTGAGCAGCAGCACATCGCCTTGCAGCAGGACGATTTCCTCCCAGCACTCATGGTGTACGTGCTCCATGTCCGCGATCATCTGCGGCACAATGTACTGCAACCGGAGGTACCCACCGGGCCCGCCGTCGAAGCCCTCGTCCGTGGGGTGTGGCACAGAATCGGGCAGTCGCAGCGACTTGTGCATCACGCCATGCGCGCCCGGCATGCTGTTCACCCAGTCGCGTGTCCACGGGTTGCAGGTCCTGTTGCGCGTGATGGGATAGGGATAGCCGGGAAGATTCGGATTCCAGAACACAATCGCGAGCGCACCGTTCGTCGAGCGCAACTCGCCGCCGCCGCAACCCTGCGCAAGCTGCACGTAGCCGGAGGAGCCAACCGTGCTGTCTCCCAGCGACAGGTCGCCGCGGAGCAGGAAGCACTCGATCGTGCCGGCCTTCGCGTCGCTGCGGCTCCGCCAACCTGGCGGAATCTCCACAACCCAGGTGACACTGCCACTCTTCGGGTCGCGGCTCATCATCGCGCCCTTCAATCCCGCAAGACCGTCGGGCGCATCGATTGGCGCGCGCTCCAAAGCCAGCAGATCGTAGAATGTCGGCTCGTCGCGATGCCAATGCTCGTACTTCTTCATCTCTCACTCCTGGATGAAGGATTCATAGAAGTCATTCCGGCGCGATTCTCGCGGGCCGACACGCACCGCACGGCGCTCCGGGGCAGGAGAGCGGCACGAAGCCACACGACCTGTGATCGACCGGGTGCTCAACGTGCCTCCGGCAGACCGTCGACGAAAGCCGCGAGCGCATTCGCCACGCCCTGAGGATCGCGGTCTGGCTGGTAGTCGCCACCATCGACGATCGCCGTCGCCGCGTCGGGCCGCATCTCGCAGGCACGTGCGAACATCGGCCACAACACGTCGTCCTTCGAGCACATGAACTGCAACGGTGCGCGCAGCGATCTGAGCCCCGCGAACACGTCCTGGCGCCATACTGCACCGAATGCGAGCGGCATCGTGCGCCACGCAATGAGGTGGTCGACCAGCTCGGCGGTATGCAGCGCGACGGAGCTCGCGGCACCGATCCTTTTCAGATAGTCCCAGGCGACTGGCAGGAAGTCACCGCCCGCATCAGGCCGGAACGGCTCAGTGAACACCTTCGCGTACTCGATGCGCTCTTCCGGCGTGGGTGTAACCGGCCCGATGATCGACAACGCGCGTATCCGCGCTGGGACTGCGAGCGCGATCTCGAGTGCGATGCAGCCGCCCGTGTGGTGTCCACAGAGCACGAGATCACCGATGCCGAGCGCGTCCACCGCTTCGATGAGCCGCTCGGCCAGCCAGCGCACGGATGGTACCTCGGTCGGCTGCCAGGACTGCCCGAAGCCTGGTGTATCGAACGCGTAGCAGTCGTAGCGCGGCCCGAGCTCACGCATCACGAGTTCGAACATGCGGCCCGACGACGCAGTCTGGTGGAAGAATCCAATCACCGGCCGACCAGGCAGGCCCGAGCGCCGGTAGTGCACCTGCCCTCCCGGTGTGTCGACGTAGCCGCGCCGTACCCGGGACCGGTTCGCGTCGCTGGCCGTGGTCATGCCATCACCTGCCTTCAGCCTTGCTGCACGCTGGCGGCAACCGGGATCGGATAACCCGGGTTGGGTATGCATACGCACAGGTGGCGGAAAGGCTCGCTGCCCAGCACTCGCCAGCGGATCCGCGCGCCCCGTGGCAGCAGGTAGATAGAACCGGGTCCTGCCACCACGGTACCCGTCTCCTGCATGAGTGGCGGCAGGTGGTACGTGATTTCAGCGCGCCCGGATGTCACGTACTGCACCTCGTCATGGAACATCGACCAGACGATGTCCGGACCGGGCAGGAAATCCTCGAAATTCACCTGCACCGCGGGCTCGTCGATACCGGTGTTGACGGCCTTGAACTGTGAGCCCGGAATGAACGGGAATTCATACCCCGGTGCCCGGTCGAGATCGGCATCCTGCACCGAGTACAGGCGAAACTTCGAGTAATCGAGCCCCTTGACCGCACCGCTCGTGGCCGGCCTGCGCGTGTCGCCGGCATCCTCCTGGCCCGCGAGCACCCCGACCGCCGCAACGAGCCCGGCCGCGCCGCCCAGCCCCAAGCGTGCAAGGTCGCGGCGGGTGATGTTCATCTCGCTCATCGGGGACCTCCGTCCTGCCGCTGCCTCAGAGCCTGTGCTTCGAAAGGAAAGTCCGATAGGCGCTGACGAGCCCGTTGGGATCGAGATCGGGCTCGAAGTTCGCCCCCTTCAACGTCACCGCATCCGCGTCGGGCCTGAGTGTCTTTGCGCGGTCGAAGTACGCCCACAGAACATCGTCCTCGGCGCACATCAGCAGCATCGGCACATTGATCCGCGTGAACAGCGCAGTGAAGTCCTGGCGCCAAACGTTCGTGTATGCCATGTACCGACCCATGTAGGCACGCAGCGTATCGACGACCTCACGGTGATGCAGCGCGAGGTCGCCATGCGCGCCGAGACCCTGAAGATAGTCCCAGGTCGCCTTCAGGTAGCTGCCATCCACCGTCGGTGAGAATGGCGTCGAATAGTGCTGCTTGAATTCGTTGCGCTCGTCCTCCGTGAGCGGCACAGCGCCGATCATCGCCACCGAGACCACGCGCTCCGCCTGGCGAGAGGCCATCTCGACGGCGATGCATGCTCCGGTGTGATGACCCAGGACATGGAACTGACCGATGCCGAGCGCATCGATTGCCTCCAGCAGCCATTCCGCATAGGTCCCCATCGACGGTGGAACCCGGGGCGGGTCGAATGACCCGCCGAAGCCCGGTGTGTCCAGAGCGACGAAAGGCCGCTCGCCCGCCATTCGCTCCATGACCTTCACCCACATGGCACTTGAACTCGCGGTCTGGTGCAGACAGACCACCGGCACCCCGGGTCCATGCACACGCCTGTAGTGGATCTGTCCTGCTTCGATATTCGCGTAACCCTTCAAGATCATGATGCGCACTCCTCGTCGCATGCCCGGGCTCCAAACACGGCACGGAAGCTTGTCATGAGGCCAGCTCAACGCAATCCGAGCGCTCCGGGATTGACGAGACGCTGGGGATCGAGCAGGTCCTTGATGCCGTTGAGAACCCGCGGCACCACCGGACTGGTCATGTGCTCCATGTAGGGGTAGTACTTCCCGATCTGCAGATGCAGCGCCCCCTGCTGATCGAACAGGTCGCGCAGGCGGTCGCGCAGCCCGAGAACGACGGCTCGACGCTCCTCGTTTGCGGGGATGTTCCTCCACCTGTCCGCGAACTCCGGCTCGATCAGAGACAGCCGGAACTCCCCGAGCTCATCGTGCCAGTAGAAGCTCGGCTCGATGACGAACTCCGTCCCCGCAAAGCACGTCAGGTACGACGTCTTGATTCCCCACTGATCCATGAGCGGCTTGTTCTCGGCGAAAAATACCTCGGTGGCCTGTGCCGCGGGGATCGCCTTGGACAGAGGGAAGAAGCCATGGACGGGAATCCAGACCTCGCCGTCCGCGCCGAGCAGGATGGTGCGCACGCCACTGAAGGGCTGCGCCCGGAATACGCGTGGAATGGAATCCACCATTTCCGTTCCTCCTTCCTCGACACAGATGTCGGCAGCGAGATCCATGTGCTCCGCGGCCACCACCTCCGTGTGTCCGTCGAAGGTCATGTGCAGGCTGTAGGGGACGTTCTTCAGGATGCGCTTTCCACCGAGCGCCACCTTCGCAGCGCCAGTGATCCCCTTGAGCCCGCCACGGCGCGCGACCTTACCGACGATCGACAAGCCCTCCTCGAATGTTATGCCCTGTTTCTCGAATCCGGCGTTGTAATAGGGATCGAAGCCGTAGCACTCGGACGAAATGCCCAGCCGGGAGATGCGCAGCTGCGCTTTCAGCATCGCCGTCAGGGAATCGAACTTGTGCGACAGATATGCCGTGTGGCTCTGCAGCGTCTGCAGGCGCAGCACTGCTACAGCCTTGATGCCGAATGCCCCGGTGTCGGCCGTGAACATTCCCGTGAGGTCCGGACCGAAGTGGCGCCAGAACGCATTGCTGTACCGGTGCGAACCCGATCCAGTCTCGAGCACGGTACCATCCGCCAGTACGACCTTCAGTCCGATCACACTGTCAGCGACCGTGCGCTCCGTTCCCGACCCATGAAACAGGCTGTTCTGTGACAAGGCCCCGCCCACCGTCGCGTACATACCCGACAACGGCCCCCAGTATGGTGTGCGGAGCCCGAGCGGATTCAACGCTTCGAACAACGACTTCCAGGTGCACCCGCACTCGACGACGACATACATGTCCTCACGGTTGACTTCCAGCACGCGGTTCATGCGCCGCATGTCGACGAGGATCGTGCCGGGCCGCTCGGGCGTATACCCTCCCGTATAGGACATGCCGCCGCCACGAGCGACGACCGGGTGGCCGGCACGTGTCGCCGACGCGACGACCGTCGACAGTTGATCGATCCCGTCGGGACTCACAACCGCCACCGCGGGTGAGTAATGACGAAAGCTCAGATCGCGCGAGTAGAAGTGACAGGCTCCGGCGTCTGTCCGGACATTACCAGCACCCAGCATGCGCTCGAGATCTGCGACGATGGCTGGTGTAACCGCTGCGTTCATCTCTGCTCCTCTTTCATTGCCCCAGTAGCTTCATCCGACATCGAAACAGTCGGGTCGCTAGAGAACTTCTCCTGCACACCAGCCTGCGATCTGGCAATGCTGACGGCCCGTCACCCTGGCGAAGCGCCCTCGATGTGGCCGGACAACGTGTCGATGTTCAATGTGACGCCGCGCCAGCGCCGCCCGTCCCAGTAGCAGCCGACGGTGCACACTCCGTGCCGCAACCGGAAGCCGGCATCCTTCGGCTTGCCACGCAGGGTGAAATAGGCGCTGACGACGCCGGTCGTACCCCACACGTCGAAGCGTGCCTCGCGTACGATCCACTCCCGCTTCGACCAGACGCCGCTCCGGTGGAAGTCCATGTGCTCGCTGAACTGTGCCTTGTCGAGAAGGAACGGCGTGTCCTCATCAATGACGAAGCCGGCATCGTCGAAGAACGCGTCGAAGCTCGCCACCTCGCCACCGTCCCGGAACGCACTGAATGCCGTCTCGAAGTCCGCGGCGAGCGATGTCTCGTCGGCCACACGTGCAATCATGTCAGTCTCCGGAGCCCGGCGACGGGCCGTCCGCGTGACCCCGCACCGGCGACTGGTGGAAACAGACGACGCGCCAGGTACCCGTATCGCGGCGCCAGCTGATCGTGAACATCATGTGGCGCAGCCGGAAGCCCGCGTCCACCGGCTTTCCGCGGAAGGTGACGGTACCCGCCGTGAATCCACTGTCACCACGCACCACGTGACGGCCGTCGCGTGGAACCCAGGCGAAGCCCTCCCACATCCCGCTCCCATGGAAGCCAAGGTGCTCGACGAACCCGGCCTTGGACATGCGAAATGGCGCGTCCTCGTCGATGACGACTGCCCGCTCGTCGAACGCTGCGAGGAAGCCAGTGGAATCTCCTGTATTCAGAGTCCAGGACAGGCGGTCGAACGCCGCAGCGAGAGACGCGAGGTCATGATCAGCCGCGGCAGCATCGCATCGACGAGGCCCTCCCGATCCCGCCTCCGCCGCCGCGCCGACGACACCTGCCGCGCCCCCGGTGATCCACACACTGGCTTTCAACAGTTCGCGGCGTCTGACATTCACTGACGTACCCTCAGAAGCGGTAGCTGACTTCAGCTCCATACTGCCGCGGCGCCGCCCGGAACAGCGCACCCGCGAACGGCAGCAGCACGATGTGCTCTGCGTTGTAGTGCTTGTTGCCCAGGTTCTTGCTCCAGACCGACACTTCCCATTGCTCGTTGTGCACAGCCAGGCGCGCGTTTACGACATTGAAGGCACTGCGATACGCGCCAGGGGTGTCCGCCCAGTCCCAGGTCGTCTTGCCCTGGCGCGTGAAATCGCCGCGCACCACGAACTCCCAGTCCTGCATCGGCAGCGCGTGAGACAACTGCGCGCCGAGCAGCAACGTGAACGGCGAGGTCGACGGGCGCTTGTTGCCGACGAACGTCGGCTGCGCAGCGAACGCCGTGACCTTGGCGTCCAGGTCGCCGTAGGACGCAATGAGGTCCAGACCCTCGACGGGACGTGCCTGCAGCTCGAGTTCAAAGCCTTTCATCTTTACCTTGTCCGCCGTGGATACGGCCTGCAGGGTGGCCTGCGGGAAGAATTCCAGCAGCTGGGCGTTCTTCGACTTCGTCTCGAAGTAAGCGGCATTGAAGCTCACCCTGCGGTCGAGCCATGTTGTCTTGACGCCGACTTCCCAGGTGTCTGCAGCTTCTTTCGGGAAGATGTCCTCGACAGTGCTCGCCGGATTGAAAGAGCGCAGCAGTGCGCCGGTGCCGAAGGGATTGAAGCCGCCCGTCTTGAAGCCCTTGCCCCAGGACGCGTAGAGGTTGATGTCTTCAGTCGCCTTCCAGCGTGCGGAGAACTTCGGCTGCCACTGGCTGAATGAGCCCTTCCGCGAGCGCCACGCCTGCACGGCCCAGGTCGGGATCTGCTTCGGATCGTTGATGTCCGGCGTACCCGGGAACGCGTTGTCCGTCTGCTTCTTCCTCTCCTTGTCATAGCGCACGGACGCGGTCAGCTCGACCGGCCCCATTTCGTAGGAAGCGTTGCCGAAGAGAGCGTACGCCTTGTTGTTGTTCTTGTCGTTCAGGTATCCGAGTGTCTGGTTCTGCGAACCGTAGGGGTAGGGTCCGAGTCCCAGCAGCACGCCGTTCGTGTCGGCGCCGGTGGTCGACATGTTGTGAATCCTGAACCTGGCGTAGTAGGCGCCGGCCATCCATCGCAGCGGAGAATCGGTCTCGGACTGGATGCGGAATTCCTGTGAGAGGATCCGCGACTTGCGGTACAGCTCCTGCGTCTGCGCACCGAGCCCGATCGGCGTAGAGCCGGGGAAGAACACGTAGAAGAGACCTGCGTCGTTGAAGTACGGGTAGGAGTCCGACCCGTAGTTGTCCTTCAGCATCGCGTAGGATGTCGTCGAGATCAGCTTCGCGGGTCCCAGGTCGAAGTCCCACTTCATCGACGCGTTGAAGCGATCGTTCTTCGAGAATCCGTGAATGTTGTTGACGTAAGGCAGATCCGTGTTGTCTCCGGACATGACGTCCGCATTCCCGCCGAACGCCGGGGGCAGCACGAGGATCGCGTTCCAGTTGATACCGCCGCCCTTCATCTTCGTGCCACCGATGCGGAAGTCGCCGGTCACGGCGTCGTTGATCTTCCACAGACCGCGCAGGAAGGCACTGCTGTCGCGGAAGCGGTCGACGTGCTCACCAGTGTTTTCGTTCCTGTAGAAGCCGTCGCGATCCAGATAGGACACGCCGGCCCGGACGGCGAAATTCGTGCCCAGAGGACCCGAGACGCTCAGCTGCCCGGTCTTCTCATGTCCATTGGCATAACCGATCTTCGCTTTTCCCTCGACTTTCTCGAAGTTCGGCTCCCTGGTGCGGATCACAAGCGCGCCGCCGATCGCATTCCTCCCGTAGAGTGCACCCTGTGGCCCCTTGAGGACCTCGATCTGCTGGATGTCGAACAGTTCCTGGTTGATGCTGTTCTGGTCGAGGGACTGCACGCCGTCGACAACCAGCGCAACCGAGCTCTCACCGAGGCGCGTCTGCGTATTTCCCCGGATGGTCACGTAGAACTCCCCCGGGTGGTTGGATTGAACGAAGGTCACATTGGGCGCGAGCTTCAGCACGTCCCCTGGCCGCGAGACGTTGGCGTTGGCCAGCGTTTCTGCCGTGAACGCGTTGACCGCGACCGCCGCTTCCTGCAGCCGCTCCTCGCGCCGCTGGCCCGTCACGACGATCTCCTCCAGCTGCGTGGAAGCGCCGGCCTGCTGGGACTGCGCCTGTACAGGCGCACTGCCGAGAACTGTAGCAACCGCCACGGCGAGTGGCGTCAGTCGAATTACGGTTGTCGATGTCATCGTCAGGCTCTCCCCATATGAGCGGCAGACGCGCCAGCGACGCGCCCCCACCTGGTTGTGTTGAATCAACAAGTACCCTCAGGATCGCATCCCACAGCTGGCCGCCCCGGCGAGCAGAGGCCCGGTGCTGCGCCAATGTTCTCGAAGCATGACCACGCCGGCCGTCGCAACCGGGGAATCCGTGTGGTGAAAACATGAATCGCATGGCCCGTGCTTGAACCTCCCGGAACGCCCAGGACCATATCCGGGCAACCCGCCGCGGGACTGCTCCTGGCACAAGGCGCACGACCATGACTTGGCGACACCGGTACGCTCCTAGGCCTTCGCGGCGGAACAGGTGCGGGTCGACGTCACGTACCGGACGACAGCGTCGAGCGACATGACCTCCGCGTACTTCGCCTGGAGATCCGCGAGACTGGCCTCGTGGGGCTCCGGTGCGCGGTCGCCGACCGCCTCGCGGACTACGATCGGGATGAACCCGTGCTGGCAGCAGTCGACCGCGCTGGCGCGCACACAACCGCTCGTGGACAGCCCGGCAATCAAGACCGTGTCGACCCGGAGCGACGTCAGCATGGGAGCCAGCGGGGTCCCGAAAAACGCACTGGCGTACTGCTTTGAGACGACGATTTCGCCCGGCACCGGGTCCAATCCTTCGGCAAAGGCGGCGAGGTCCGGCCGCACGTCGCGCTCGAAGCAGCGCAGCGCCGGGATCTTTCGGAAGAACACCCCGCCATCAACTCCTCCGGGTGAATACACGACATTCGTGTGTACTACCGGCAAGCCCGCGGATCGGCAGGTGCGGAGCAGTGCCTCGCAGGCGTCCCGCGCACGCTCCACCCCCGCGTAAAGCGGCGAATCCTTCACGAGATAGGCGCGCACGAAGTCGACGATCAGCAGCGCCGGACGCGTACCCGGCGCCAGAGAACCGCCAAAGGCACCCTGCGCGGCAGCCCGAGGCCCGCCTGTCCCCGTCATTACACGACCCCCGTCGCCTGCAGGGTCGCGAGGCGCTCACGGCTCATGCCCATGATGCCCAGATACACGTCTTCGTTGTGCTGACCGAGACTCGGGCTCGGCGCACGCACGCTCCCCGGGGTCTCGGAGAGCTTCGGCACGACGTTCTGCATGCGCAGGGTCCCGAAGTCTGGATGCGGCACGGAGACGATCGCATCGCGCGCCTTGAAATGAGGATCGTCGAGCATCTCGGGCGCGCGATATATCAGGCCCGCAGGCACGCCATGCGAGTTCATGAGCGCCATCAGCTCGTCACGCGACTTCGTGCGGGTCCATGCGCCGATCAGCTCGTCGAGCTCATGCTGATGGGCGCCGCGGGCCACGTGTGTTGCATAGCGGGAATCCTGGACGAGATCCGGTCGATCCATGGCATCGGCCAGCCGGGCGAACACGGTGTCCTGATTGGCCGCGATCAGCACCATCTGCCCGTCCTTCACGGGGTAGACGTTGGAAGGTGCGATGTTCGGGAGGATCGCACCGGTACGCTCGCGGATGTAACCCGCCTTGTCGTACTCGGTGACCAGCGACTCCATCATGTGAAGCACGGATTCGTAGATCGCCGAGTCGACGACCTGCCCGCGGCCGGTCACTTCGCGATAGTGCAGCGCCGACAGCGCACCGAGGCAGGCGAAGGTCGCGGCCAGAGAGTCCCCGATGCTGATGCCGACCCGCGAAGGCGGCATGCGCGGATCGCCGACCACGTGGCGCAGGCCGCCCATGGCCTCGCCGATCGCACCGAATCCCGCGTGGTGCGCATAGGGCCCCGTCTGTCCGTATCCGGACACGCGGATCATGATGAGCCTCGGATTGACTGCCGCGAGCTCCCGGTACCCGCAGTTCCACTTCTCCAACGTTCCCGGCCGGAAGTTCTCCAGCACGAAGTCCGCCTTGCTCACCATCTCCTTGAAGATCTCCTGTCCGGCCTTCTGCCGCAGGTCCAGCGTTATCGCCTTCTTGTTGCGCGCGACGACCGGCCACCAGAGAGACTTGCCATGAGCCTTCTCACGGCCCCAGACCCGCATCGGGTCGCCCTGGCCCGGCGGCTCGATCTTGATGACCTCGGCACCCATGTCGCCGAGGAGCTGCCCGCAGAAGGGCCCGGCGAGCAACGTACCCAGCTCGAGCACACGCAGATCGGCCAGGGGACCGCTCTGGAATGATTTCGCGTTCATTCGCCCCCCGTTTTCCTGCGACGACCAGCCGCTGCCGGTACGGCCACCGCAGCAGCGCGGGCGGCCCATCGCGTGAACTGAGGTTGAGCCGGCGGCTCGAGGCCGGTCTCGGCTCTGCAGCGCGCCTTGAGCTCATCGAGGTTCTCGAACCCACGATCGAACAGCTTGACCGGACCGCGTTCGTCGCTCATCTGCGCACGCAGTATCCGTGTTGCATCCTCGTCGACGGAGCCATCGTCACGGATGACCACACCATATCGGCGCGCACCTGCCCGAGTGACCAGGCCGGCCGCGACGTCGAACTGAACCCTCTGCGTCTCGCGCTGCAGCGGATCGCCACAGCCTCCACCTCCCCAGGTATCGGCCAGAAGAAGGTCCCCCGCCTCCACCTTCACACGATCGACCTTCGAGGGCAGCGTCTCCTCGGAACCGTCGATGCGAACCAGCGTCTTGCGGCTGCGCGCGCCGGGCAATCCGCCGTTCACGCCCCACGGATAGGTGAGCCAGCGATCGTCGTGCAGCGACACCTCTCCGGGCTCGAGGAAGCGGTACCCGATGCGCAGGCCGTTTCCACCACGATGCCTGCCGGGCCCACCCGTATCCGGAAGTGTCTCGTAGGTCTCGATACGCAGCGGGAAATAACTCTCGAGGAATTCGTTCGGGACGTTCGTGAAAGAGGGCCACAGCGAATGACCGTCCGGCCCATCGCCGAAGGGCCGCCCCGGGATGCCGCCGAAGGAGATCTGGAAGAGCTGGAACCACTCGCCGTTGCGGTCGTAGCCCGAGTACATGAAGTGCGGACTGTCAGAGAATCCGGCGGCACACATGAACTGCGGGTTACCCTGACCGAGAAGGCCGCCCAGGATGTCGAATATCCGGCCGAGCGCATGGGTGCGGCACGACAGCGCTGCCGGCCTCAGCGGCTTGAGCAGCGTTCCCGGCGGGATCCTCACCTCCATGAGGTCGTAGAATCCATCGTTGAAGAGGATCTGGGGGTCGAACACCATGATCATGTAGACCCCGGCGAACATCTTGAACATCTCCTCGTTCAGGAGGAAATTGATCGAGGACGTCGACTGCGGGTCCGTGCCGGAGAAGTCGAAGATGCACCGATCCTTCTCCCGCCACATCGAGCACCGGATGCGGTACGGCCCCATACCGAGTCCGTCGTCGCAGATGTAGTCCTCGAACTGCTGCCTGCGCTCCGGAACCGTACGGCGTATCAGCTCGCGCATCGCGCGGCGATTCCGCTCGAGCATCGACTCCATGGCGCTGTAGAACACGTCGTCGCCGAAGCGTTCGCTGAGCTCGATGCAACGCACCGCCGCAGTACGCAGCGCGGCGACGATGGCATTGAAGTCCGCGAGGTTCCATCGCGGCAGACGACAGTTGTGCAGCAGCACCTTCAGCAGGTCCTCCTGCAGCTCACCCCTGCGATAGATCTTTACAGGCGGACAGCGGACGCCTTCCTCGAAGATCTCCCGGGCGTCGGTCGGCAGCGACCCCGGCACCCGGCCACCGACGTCGGTCATGTGCCCGAACATCGCGCTCCAGGCGATGACGCGACCGCCCTTGTAGATGGGCATCAGTAACAGCCAGTCGTTGGCATGGCTGATGGCGCCGTTGACCGAGTACGGATCGTTTGTGAGGAAGAGATCGCCTTCCTCGATCGTTCCCTCGTAGCCGTTCATGAACCCCGATATGAAGGAGCCGAACTGTCCGACGACCATCTTGCCGTCGACGTTGGCGATCATCGGGAACTCGTCGTGCTGCTCGCGAATTCCCGGCGACATCGCTGTCCGGAACAGAACCGTGTCCATCTCGAAGCGCGCATTCCGCAGTGCACTCTCGATGATGTCGATGGTCACACCATCGACCCGTACCTTGCGAAAGGCCCGGCGGTTGCGCTGGATGATACTGGCTGGCATGAAGACTCCTGGCTCCGGTCTCTGGCGGAGCGCCGCTACCGGCTTCTGGGGGACGTCGGTATCGACCGTCGCTTCTTGTCGGGATAGATCAGGATGCAGCCCACCCTGTCGACGACGCCGTGGTGCCGCGGCAGAATCACGGTCGTCGAATCCATTTCGATCACGATTGCGGGACCGGGTATTCGGTTTCCGGGCTTCAGGCGCGCACGGTCGTAGACGATCGCCGTGACGTCACGACCGTCCATGTACGCCTTCTGACGACCGGCCACAGCGGCACTCGGGTCGGACGTCCCACGCCGCAGCGGAGCCCGCTGCACGGACGCGCCCCTGCCCTGCACGGCCGCACGCAGAGTCACGAGTTCGTGCTCCAGCGGGAGGGCAAACGTGAACAGCCGCTCGTGTTCGGCGTCGAATCGCTCGGATATCGCTGCGAGCCCGCGCCGGACCACGTCATCCACATCGACGTCCACCGTCAACCGCAGCCCCTGGCCCGAGTAGCGCACGTCTGCCTGCCAGGTGGTGCGCATCTCGGCGCGCGGGACCTGCTCTTTCCGGAGGCCGCGTGAGGCTTCCGCAGTGAGAGCCTTCAGGATCCTCGCAACCTCTCCCGCGCTCGTCTCGGAGAAGCGCCGCACGAATGTGCGGGCCCGCTCGTCACGTATCGCAGTCGTGGCATCACCGAGCGCGCAGAGGACTCCAGGTCCCGGCGGGATGATGGCGGGCCATGAGCCCAGGACCCGGGAGATCGCATTCGCGTGCAGGGGACCTGCCCCTCCGAACGCGATCAGGGCGTAGTCGCGCGGGTCGTACCCCTGCTCGACCGATACCAGCCGCAGCGCTCCGACCATGTTCTCGTTCACGATGTCGTAGATGCCGAGCGCAGCGTCCTTCAGGGATACGCCGAGCGCCTCGGCAATCTTCTGCACCGCCGCCGTGGCAAGCTTCCGGTCGAGGCGCATGTCACCGCCGAGCCGCTGCATCTCGGGCATCAGCCCGAGGACGACGTTGGCGTCCGTGACCGTAGGTTCGACGCCGCCTCGCCCATAACAGGCCGGACCGGGATCAGCGCCGGCTGACTGTGGTCCGACGCGGAGAGCGCCGGTGAGTTCGGGCACGTGCGCTATGGATCCGCCACCCGCACCGACGGTGCGGATATCGACCGACGACGCCCGCACCGTCACGTCGGCGACGTTGGTCTCCCGCCGGAGCCTGGGTTTTCCGTTCTGGATGAGCGCCACATCTGTGGAAGTGCCGCCGACATCCACGGTCAACAGGTTTTCGAAGCCGGACCGCAGTGCAACCCAGAGAGCGCCAGTTACTCCGCCAGCCGGCCCGGACATGAGCAGATTGACCGGGAACTCCTCTGCGGACGCGGCTGACGCCAAGCCGCCATCGGACCGAAGAATGTGAAGCTTCACATGGTCCGATTTCTGGCGCAGCTTCGCCGTCAGGTTCTGGACATAGCGCCCGACGCGTGGGCGCACGTATGAGTTGGCGACCGTCGTGACAGTGCGCTCGTACTCCTGCATTTCGGGGACCACTTCGGAGGACAGCGAGACCGGAATGCCCGGCATCTCCTGCCGCACGATGTCACGGATACGCCTCTCGTGCGCGTCGTTGGCATAGGCGTTGATGAGTGAAACAGTGAGCGCCTCGATCCGCAGCCGCGCAAGATCGCGGAGACCCTCTCGCAGCCTCTTCTCGTCCAGCGCCTCGACGATCTCGCCTCGCGCACCGATGCGCTCGTGCGCCTCGATGGTCAGCTCCAAAGGAGCCATGGGGAGACTCTTGTTGTAGATCACCCAGCCCCCGAGCCCACCGGGCACGAACGAGCGGGCGATCTGCAGCACCTGGCGGTAACCGCGGGTCGTGACGAGCCCGCAGCGCGCACCGGTCATCGTCAGCACCGTATTCGTTGCCACGGTCGTGCCGTGGAGAACGTGCGCAATGGCCTTCGGGTCGATGCCGGCGCCGTCGCACACACGCGCGATCCCGTTCATCACCCCAATGGACTGGTCGGCCGGCGTGCTCGGCACCTTTGCCGACCACGTGCGCCCACCGCGCTCGTCGACGAGCAGCAGGTCCGTGAACGTGCCTCCGACATCGACGCCCAGACGGTATGTCATGCAGTAGTCCTTCGATATCGCTCTGGTTTCCTGCCAGGCTTCGTCAGGCTGGACACGTGAGGCCCCCTGGGAAGGCACCGGCCTTGAGCAGCATCCCTGGCACCGGGTGCCCAAGTTCTTCCTGTATCCACCGGCTCGTATCGATCAACCGCTCCAGGTCGAGGCCGGTATCGAGGCCGCTGCGATGCAGGAGATAGACGAGGTCTTCCGTTGCCACATTTCCGGTCGCGGCGGGCGCGAAAGGACACCCACCGATCCCGCCCGCGCTCGCATCGAGAACCCGCACGCCCGCCACGACTGCCGCCCAGGCGTTGGCGAGCCCGGTGTTGCGTGTATTGTGGAAATGACAGCGCAGCCTGATGCCCGGCACGCCCTCGCGCAAAGCCGCGACGAGCTCGGCGACCCGCGCAGGTGCCCCGACGCCGATGGTGTCCGCAAGCGCCAGCTCGAACGGGGCCGCCTGCACCAACCGACGCGCAATCGACACCACGCGTTCAACGGGAACCTCTCCTTCGAACGGACACCCGAAGGCGGCCGATATGGTCACCTGGGCGCACATCCCCGCCGCGCGCGCCTCAGCCGCGATTTCGAGCCAGTCATCGATCGACTCCTCGGTGCTCGTTCCCTGGTTGCGACGGCTGAACGTATTGCTCGCAACCACGGCCATGCCGATTTCGTCGCATCCGGCGTCGCGCGCCCGTTCGAATCCACGCCGATTCAGCACCAGCCCCACATAGCGGACGTCATCGCGCCGCGGCAGACGCGCAAGGACGGCCTCTGCATCACTCATCTGGGGAACACGCTTTGGATTGACGAAGCTCGCCACTTCGATCCGCCGCACGCCGGCAGCAATCAGGCGCTCCACGAACGCCACTTTGATCGCAGTTGCCACGGCACCAGGCTCGTTCTGCAGCCCGTCCCGCGGCCCCACCTCGAGGATCTCGATGTCGTGGGCCACCACCCCTCCTGCGACCCGTAAAACCAAGGGCGCAAGCGCGCCGCCTTCGAGCCATTGTATACAATCTTGACGGACGCGCAATCAGTACTTCGTGATGAGCCCGCATCAATGACGCCGGGTTGCGGATTTTAATCGACAAAACGCGGTTATTTCCTGAGAGCAGCGCGCGACACGATCTCCGCAGCTGTTTCCTGAAGAAATGTTTGTATACAATACGCCAAATGAAGAACACCACCGGGGATACCGTTGACACAGGCGGCGGCGGCATGCCAGACGCCGTCGAGAAGGCGTACGTCGCCATTCGCGAGCGCATCGTACGCGGTGCCTACCCGCCGGCCACTCGAATCACCGAGCAGGAGATATCGGATGCGGCCGGAGTCAGTCGGACGCCGGCCCGCGAGGCGCTGCGTCGACTGCAGGCGGAGGGCTTCGTCCGGGTGGTGCCGAATCAAGGTGCGGTCGTCGCTGAGTGGACAGATGCCGACATTGACGACATCTTCGAACTCCGCGCCATGCTGGAACCCTATGGAGCATCACGCGCCGCAATGCGCATCACCGCCGAAGGCATCGTCGAACTGAGACAGCTTGCAACCGAGCAGCACTCCGAGTCCGTTCGCCGTCGCAGCGGGTATCTGCAGCGCATCGGCCCTCTCAACAGCCGGTTTCACCGTACGCTTCACAAGTTCGCCGGTAGTCCGCGCCTCAATGCGGCTCTGAGCCTTCTGGTCGAGGCACCTTTGATGCTCCAGACCTTCTCGCATTACCGCCACGATGATCTGGTGCGCAGCGCGCGGCATCATCTCGAGATCGTGGATGCCCTGGAAGCGCGGGACGGCGATTGGGCCGCGGCTGTGATGCGCTCGCACATCCTGGCAGCGCGCGGGTCGCTCCAGACCGAACCGGTACTCGCCGGTCGAGCGCAGCCGGCGCGTCGAGGTCAGCTCCCCTCACCCGGAGGAACCGAACGATGAGCGGCTATATCGACATCGTCTGCAACCTGTATGACCCGGAGGGTGTCCGCAAGGGACAGACCGGCATCGACGACGACTTCAAGCGACAGGTGCGCATGGATCCCGCGCTCTGGAGGGGGGTGAGCGTGTCGAACTACCTGCGCCGCATGGATCGCGCAGGCATCGAACGCTCGCTGCTGATTGCGGTACGCGCAGGCGACATGCGGGTGCGCGGGAGCTTCGAGGTGCCCTACGAGCGTGTTGCCCGTGTTTGTGCGAAGCACCCGGACCGTTTCTCGGGCCTCGCAGGCGTCGATCCGTTCCGCGGCATTTCCCAGTTGCGCGATCTCGACTACGCCGTGAACGAACTCGGCTTCGTCGGTGCACACCTGTACCCGCACTGGTTCGGCCTCGCACCCGATCATGCGAAGTACTATCCCATCTACGCGCGTTGCGCCGAACTCGACATTCCGATCATGATGCAGATCGGACACAACCTGGTCTACTCGAAGGATCGCCGTCTGCCGTCCGTGGGCCGCCCGATCACACTCGACCAGGTTGCCATCGACTTCCCGACGCTGAGGCTGCTCGGAATCCACATCGGCGTGCCGTGGACCGACGAGGCGATCTCGATGGCCTGGAAGCACGAGAATGTCTATCTCGGTGGTGATGCCTATGCGCCAAAGCACTGGCCGCAGGCTTTCGTGCATTACGCGAACACCTACGGCAGCCACAAGGTGCTGTTTGGCACTGACTGGCCGGTGATCGATCCGGAGCGCGCCGTACGGGAGGTGGCGGGGCTGGGGCTGCAACCGACCGCACATCGCAGGTTGATGCGTGACAACGCACTCAATGTGTTCACGCGCATCCCGACTGCCCGGCGCCCGGCTCGCAAGGTGCCGCGTTGAACCGTCCGTCGACCTATAACCCGCTGCGGCTCTCGAGCGGTGTGCACGCGGCCGCGGCCCGCTGGCCCCGCAAGCCAGCGATCATGTTCGAGGACCGGACGCTCGCCTATGGCGAACTAACCGAGCGGATTCGGCGTGTCTGTGGCGCGGCGATCGCCCTGGGTCTGCGACACGGTGATCGGGCCGCGATCCTGGCGCCCAACTGCCTGGAATACCCCGAACTCGTGGTGGGCCTCTCCGATGCCGGCGCAATCGTCGCCACATTGAACCCGAGGAGCACCACGCACGAGCTCGTGGCCGCCTGCGACGACTGCGGAGCGCGGATCCTGTTCGTGCATCCGGCAGTCGCATCCATCGCCGCAGCGGCACGCTTTTCGACGGTCGAGCAGGTGATCTGTCTCGACGATGAGTACGCATCCCTGCTTGCGAAATCGCCGCAGGTTCCGCCTCTTGTGGACATCGAGGAAACGGACCCCTTCACGCTGGTCTACAGCTCGGGCACTACCGGGAAGCCCAAGGGCATCATCGTCAGCCATCGTTCACGCATCCTGACTTTTCATGCCATGGCGATGGAATACGGCTGCTACGGCCCGGACGACTACCAGCTCGGCCTCGCACCGATGGCGCACGGAGCGGGCTTTGCCTTCATCATGGCCACGCTCTCCTTCGGCGGGACAGTCGAAATCGTCGCGAAGTTCGACCCGGCCTTCGTTGTCGCCGCACTCGCGCAGCGACCCTTCACGGGCGTGTTCATGGTGCCCACGCACTTCCAGGCCATTTTCGCGCTCGAACACGCAGAGCTCGAACAGCATCGCGGTCGGGCAAGAGCCTTGCGTACGATCATGTCGAATGCGGCTGCCCTGCCGCAGGCCGTCAAGGAAAAGATCGTCGGGTACTGGGGCGGAGGGCTGCTGCACGAGTCCTACGGCTCGACCGAGGCCGGCATCGTCACCAACCTGCGGCCACAGCATCAGCTGACACGGAAGCAGAGTGTGGGCCATGCATTCGCCCTCAACACGGTCCGCCTGCTCGACGATCGGGGGAACGAAGTCGCCCCGGGAGAGGTCGGCGAACTGTACTCGCGCTCACCCTATCTGTTCAACGGCTACTGGAATCAGCCACAGGAGACCGCCGCCGCGCTGCGCGACGGGTGGGTCACGGCAGGTGATCTCGCACGGCAGGACGAGGACGGGTTCATCTATATCGTCGATCGCAAGAAGGACATGGTCGTCACGGGCGGCATCAACGTCTATCCACGCGAGATCGAGGAAGTCCTTCACAAGCACCCCGCAATCGTCGAGGCGGCCGTCATCGGAGTTCCAGACGACTACTTCGGTGAAGCGCTACGCGCCTTCGTGGTCCTCCGCCCGGGCATGAACGTCGCCACCGACGAACTCGACGTGCACTGCCGTGCCACCCTGGCCGGCTACAAGGTGCCGAAGGAATTCCGCTTCATCGCCGCACTGCCTCGCAACGCCGGCGGCAAGGTGCTCAAGAAGGACCTGCGGAATCTGGCGACTTCGTGAGGCAGACTCCGACCGGGTCGCGGGAAGGCCAGCGGGAACTCGCCGCGCCGCCTATCAGAATGTCAATGCGCGCCGCAGCTCACCATGGCTCGGCACGGTCTCGGTCCAGGCCCACCACGCGACGAGCCCGCGCCGGTCTCCGACGCGCTGGAAGCGTCCCTCCTGGCCGGGGTTCTTCGCAACGCCCTCGCCGAAATCCGGCATGCGCGCCGTCGGATCGGCGATGAACTCCCAGTCCTCGCCTTCGACGCGGTACCGGATCCGCGCCGCGTAGCCGCGCTCGTCGCGGGCGGTGATCTCGGAATGCAGCGTGGTCGTGAGGATGATCGGCCCCTGTTCGTTGTTGACCATGGCGGCAGCCCAGCGGCCATGACCGAAGAACATCTGGCCGACCTCGATCGTGCCGTCGTCGTACTCGTTGCCGAAGACGACATAGCTCAGCTCGATGTCCTGCACAAAGGGATCGTTCGCGTAGGCGAAGCCCGGCGGGAAGCAGTACTGGTCGAAGCCCATGAAGCCTTCGACGGGCTTGCCGAGGATCGTGCCGCGCGCGCGATACATGCGCGTCGCGTAGAACGCCCCACCCTGCTTCGGCCAGGGTGTGTACCACTGCAGCCCGGGCCCGATGATCCGGCCCTCGACGTCGAGCAGGCCGGCCTCCTGCCAGCGGACCGTGGAGCGATCGAGCTCGAGGGCGAAGGCGCGTGCCGCCGGCGGCTGCCCGCCGCCGGACAACCGGTGCGCACCATTGCCGAACTTCTGCACCACGGGGCCCGAATAGCCCTCGGCGCTGCGTGGATGGATGCGCAGGTCGCGGCCATCGACATTGGTCTGCAGGACGAAGCCGATGGAATCGCCGCCGTTGGCGATGCGGCGCACGCAGGAATACACGATCCCGTCCGCGTCCCGCATCGTGCACAGCGGATAGCTGCCGTCGACGTGCAGGTCCCACCATCGTTCGAAATGCGAGCCGCTCATGGGGTCCGCGTCCCAGGCGCCGACGAGCGTCCGCCATTCGAAATGCCCCCGCGGCGGATATCCTGTTGCGTTCATGCCTGCCTCCTGATGGGTGACCGCCGGTCGGCGGGATCCGGGCGGTACGGTCCGAGAATAGACGCGGGCCGCGGGGCCTGTCACGATTCCCGCAGGCACGGACCGGCGCTGCGAAGCGCCGGCCCGCCGATCATCACCCGGCATACCAGGACGAGGACCATGGCATGGGGCAGGCGGCGACCGTGGCGCTTCGCGCGCTGCAGGCGATGGACTGCCAGGACTATGACGAGCTCCGGGCCTGCATGGCGCCCGACCTCGTGATGCGGGCGGGCGGAGTCGAGTTCCACGGCGTGGACGCGGTCATCCCGATGCTGGAGGCCCATTACGCGGCCTTCCCCGACTCGCTCCACAGGTTTCTGGGCCTCGTCGAGCAGGGCGACACGGTCGCCCTCCAGATGCAGGTTGTCGCGACCCACCGGGGCACCTATCGCACGGCGCTCGGCGACTTCCCGGGCACGGGCCGGCGGATCTCCTGGTTCTCCTCGGCCTTCATCCAGGTCGAGCATGGCCGGGCCCGCGTATGGACCGCTTATCTCGACGTGATGGCCATTCTGCGGGAAGTCGGCTATGTTCCCGCGCCGGTGCCCCCTGTCGCAGGATCCGGCCCTCCGGGGTGAGATCAACGGCGATGATCATATCCACGGCCGATGTTCCAGAACCAAGGCGGTTCGCGCGCTGGCGCGAGATCCTGAGGGAAAGCTATTTCCCGCTCGACCTGGAGCGCAGCTCGAGCCGTCCCTTCACAGGCGAGATCACGACCACCCGGATCAACGAATTCTCGCTCACCCGCGTGCGCGGCTGCGAATACCGCGTGCTGCGCACAGCGCGCCGCATCCGCGAGGCCCGCGACGAGTTCCTGCTGATCTCGGTGCAGATCGACGGCCGGCTGTGGCTGACGCAGGACGGCCGTGAAACGACGCTGCAGCCCGGCGATTTCGCCTGCTCCGACAGTACCCGTCCCTACACCGCCGGCGGCCTCGACGATTTCGAGACGCTGACGCTGCACGTGCCGCGCGAGGTCTGGATCCGGCGATTCGGCCCGACGGAGCTGCTGACGGCGCTGGCCGTGCGCGGCGATACGCCGAGCGGTGCGCTGGTTTCAGGATTCCTGCGGCATTTCTCTCAGCTCGCAAGCCAGCTCGAGGCACCCGCGGCACAGCGGTTCTCGGAGGTCGCACTGACCCTCGTCACGGGCGCCCTGTCCGATGTCATGGTGGAACGGCAGGGGCGGCACCGCGCCGGCCGGACCACCCTGCTGTACCGTGCCAAGGCGCTCATCGAGGAGAGCCTGCACGATCCATCCCTGAACCGTGACGCGGTGGCGCGAGCACTTGGGATTTCGGTGCGCTACCTGCACGACCTGTTCCTGCAGGAAGACACGACCGTGTGCGACTGGATCTGGCAGCGGCGCCTCGAGCGCTGTCACCGCGACCTGACCGATCCGCTGCTCGCGGCAAAGACCGTCGGACAGATCGCCTGGGACTGTGGCTTCAGCGATTTCTCGCATTTCAGCCGGCGGTTCAAGGCGGCCTACGGACTCACCCCGTCCGAATTCCGTCGCCGCGGGAACTGAACCCGTCAGTACGGGCCCGCTCGGGGGCTTCCCCGCCCGCACATCACCCCCGGGCGTCGGGCTCGACGCCCGCCTTCCCCGCGCCGCCGAGGGATTCCACTCCCGGCACCATCCGGTTCTGCAGGAGCAGATCGACGATCTGGCGCGCGGCTTCCTCCGGGCCGACGTCCAGGACCGTCCCGCCCTCCTTCTTCGCGCCGCCTCCCGCCACCATCTGGGTCATGCGATCGGCGAGCGACAGGCTCGTATCGATGGTGAACACCTTGCGCGTCTTCGGCCGTGGCGGCGCGAGCTTGCGGATCTGTGTCAGCGGCTCCGCTCCGGCGGCGTCCGCCGGCCGGATGACCTCGATGTGCGCCTGTTCCGCACGATGGCGGTTCGGGTAGGTGGGATAGCGCGGTTCGTGCAGGGCACGATCGACGGTCAGCAGCGCCGGCAGACGGCACTCGACCTCCTCGCGGTCCCCACGGCCGAGCGCACGCTCGACCACCACGCTGGACCCGGACGGCGGGAGGTCGAGGCGGACGATGCCGGAGACCTGCGCCACGTCGAGCAGCGTCGCGACAAAGGACCCGAGCTGACCACCGCCGGTGTCGATGGCCCTCTGCCCACAGAGAATCAGGTCGAAACCGGTCGAACGGAGCCATGCGGCGAGCAGCTGTGCCGCATTCCACGCATCCGCGGGCTCGGCGTCGACGCGGATCCTGCGATCGACGAGAGCACCGCCCATCGCCGCCGAGAAGCGCAGCGCGCGCTCGGAATCGGGCGGTCCGACGGTGACAACGGCCAGTGTCGCTCCCGGCACGGACTGCCGGATCCGCAGGCCCGCCTCGACCGCGACCTCGTCGTCGGGATTCAGCAGGTCGACCATGAGTCCGGGATCCGGCTGCCCCGTCACGAGATCCACGGCGGTGGGGTGGATCATGCGGTTCACCTGCTTGACGCAGACGATGATCCTCATCGGCCTACTCCTCCGCGTAGTCCACCCGACCGCGTGCTGCCCGTGCGCACGCGCATCAGGTCGCGCGATCCAGCACTTCGACGACATCGAGAACACGGAACGACTGCCCAAGACCCTTCTGCTTCGCGGCGCTGTCCAGCATGATTTCGCAGAACGGGCACGACGTCACGACGCCGTCCGCCGCGGTCGCCATCGCTTCTTCGATCCGCTGTTCCTCGATGCGCTGTCCGATGGATGTGCCGCACCAGACGTTGCCCCCGCCGGCCCCGCAGCAGGCGCTCTTCTCGCGCGAGCGCGGCATCTCGGCGATGGGCCGTTCCAGCATCCCCTGCAGAACCGCTCGCGGCTCGTCGTAGACCGCGTTGTGCCGCCCGAGGTAACAGGGATCGTGATAGGTCAGTCCCTCGGTCGGCTTCGCCTTCGGCTGCAGCTGCCCCTCGCGGATCAGGCGCGCGCCGAGTTCGGCGATGTGGGTGACCTCGAGGTCCGCTCCGAAGGCCGCGTATTCATTCTTCAGCGTGTTGAAGCAGTGTGGGCACTGCGTGACGATCCGGCGGACGCCGTGACGCTTGAAGGTCTCGATGTTGCGCCCGGCGAACTGCTGGAACAGGTACTCGTTGCCCATGCGGCGCGCCGGATCACCGCAGCAGGATTCCTCCCGGCCCAGGATCGCGTAGCGCACGCCGGCCTTGTCGAGCACGCGGGCCGCGGCGGCGACCGTCTGGCGGCTGCGCTCATCGTAGAGCGCGCCCATGCAGCCGGTCCAGAACAGCACGTCGACCGGAGCGCCGTCGCGCACGCGCTCGACCTTCATGCCCGTCGCCCACTCCTCACGCCGCGCGCGACCGCGGCCGAGCGGATCGCCGTACACCTCGAGGTTCCTGAACACGGTGCGGTACTCCGCCGGGAAGCGGCCTTCCTCGAGCACACGGTGCCGGCGCATCTCGACGACCTTGTCGACGTGCTCGATCATCACCGGGCACGCCTCCGTGCAGGCACGGCAGGTCGTGCACGCCCAGAGCTCCGCATCCGTCACGGCCGTATCGAGCGGCGCTCCGCCGTCGGCACCCGACCGGCGCTGCAGTGCCTGCAGGTTCAGGATGAGCTTCTTCGGGCTGAGCGGCTTGCCGCTCGCCGTGGCGGGGCATTGATCCTCGCAGCGTCCGCACTCCGTGCAGGCGTCGAGGTCCAGCAGATCCTTCCACGTGAACTCCGGCAGCGTGCCTGCGCCGAGCGGGCCCACCGCGCGCAGCTCGAGCGGTCTCAGTGCGCCCTTCGGCCCGAGATCCTGCAGATACAGGTTCGCGGGTGCGGTGACCGCGTGCAGCAGCTTCGAGTACGGCAGCCATGCGATGAACGACAGCACGATGACGAGGTGGAACCACCACAGGCCGCGGTGCAGTCCCCGCAGCCCACCCGGGTCGAGGACTCCGGCCAGCAGCCCGCCGACACCGTTGCCGACCGGTGACCATGCGGCCCAGGGATCGCCCGTGAGCCGGATGCGTGCGCCCTCGATCAGGAACCCCGTCACCAGGATGACGAACAGGAAGGCGAGCGCCAGCACATCGTGCGCGCGGGCCGGCGCGAGGCGCTGCGGCCGCCGCACGTAGCGATGGACGGATGCGGCCACGACCGCCACCAGGAACAGCGCGCCGGCGAGATCGAGTACCAGCGACTGGAAATAGAGGTAGAACGCGCCCTGCATGATGCGCAGGCCGAGATCCTCGTGAACGAAGACCACCGTCGTGCCGGCGAGGAGCAGGACAAAGCCCCAGAAGATCCCGAGGTGGAAGAGACCCGCGCCGCGGTAGCGTGCGAGCAGGCGTTCATGCAGTGCCGCGCCGCGAAACAATGCCTGCAGACGCCGCCCCGGCTGATCGCCGCGCGATACGCCGCGGCCACGCCGCCACGCGCGCACGCGCCGCCAGACGCCGAAGCCGAACACGGCGAACGCCACCACGGCGAACGCATAGAGGGCCGACGCGCCCTCGATGTTGAAATAGACCTCGCGTGTCGGGGACATCGGGCGGAACCTCAGATCAATGCCTTCGGCCGGTCGCACAGGACACGCGCACGGTTGCGAAGCCGCATCGCCGGTCTCATGTCGACTCCACCGTGTCTGCCACCTTCATCCTCTCGCGCAGGAGACGGATGACGGCCGGGATGACCTCGTGCAGGTCGCCCTTCACCGGCAGGTTCGCGAACTCGAAGATCGGCGCGGCCCCGTCGCTGTTCACCGCGATCACGAGTTCGCTGTTCTCCATCCCCATCGTGAACTGCCGCGCGCCCGAGATGCCGCAGGCGATGAGCAGCTTCGGCCGCACGGTGCGGCCCGTGACCCCGATCTGCCGCTCCCGCGGGACGAGCCCCAGATCCGCTGCCACCCGCGAGCCACCGAGCGCGGCGCCCAGCAGGTCCGCGAGCTCCTGCAGCCGCGCCGTACCCTCGACGCCGGCGCCCTTGCCGACCGCGACGATGCGTTCGGCGTCCTGGATCGCGACCGTGCGCGGATCACCGGGAATGAGCCGCGTGATGGTGACGCGCGCCGGACCGGCCACCGGCACCGCCTCGCAGCGCACGATCTCCGGCACCGTGGCGTCCGGCACGACGGCGATGTCGGTTTCGCCGGGGGGCAGCGTCAGGATCAGGGGCCGCGCCGCCACCGCCTCCACCGTCGCGTACGCGTAGTCCTCGTAGACGGACCTGGTGATCTGCAGCCGGCCGCGGGTCACGGCGATCTTCTTGACGCCTGTGATGCAGGGCCGCTGCAGCCGGGCGGCCACCCGCGCCGCGAGCTCGCCGCCGTCGGCCGTGTCGCCGAACATCACGATGGCCGGCCGCCATGCCTCGATGAGCGCCACCGCGTTCGCCGTCCACGCGTCCGAGAGGTAGCGACCGAGCCCTCGTGCTCGACCAGATAGATCTTCTGCGGCCCGTAGGCGGCGAGCGCCGGCGCGAGTTCCGCGGCACCGCTCCCGAGCAGGCACACACAGAGTTCTTCGTTGAGCCGGGTGGCGAGCCTGTGCGCCTCGCAGAGCACTTCGAGCGTGACGGGCCGCAGGCCGCGGCCGTCGTGCTCCGCGACCACCCAGACGCCCCTGCCCTCCGGCTTCTCGGCCGTCTCCACTTCAGCCGCCCCGCGTCACGCGAACCCGGCCCGATCGGTCACACCGCCCGGCCGAGCACGTAGCCGTCGAAGATCGCATCCATCGCCGTGCGCGGTGACACGCAGTCCCCCACGGCGTGCAGCTCCGGCACCTTCCCCTTCAGCGCGCGGTACAGGGCGTTGTCGGCGCGGCTCGGCGTCGCCAGCACGACCGTGTCGACGTTCTCGATGCGCCGATCGGTACCGGCGTAGACATCGGTCACGACCACGGTCCCGCCGGACACTTCCTTCAACACCGTGTTCGGGCTGAACACCACGCCCTTGCGGCGCACGCGGATGTAGAACGGCGTCAGGTCGGAGGTCGTGGCCACCGCGTCACCGAGGAACAGCACCGGCGTGATGACCTCGACCTGCTTCCCCTTGTCCGCCAGATACTCGACGGTGCTCAGGCATTCCCAGTGCGAATGGCCGCCGTCCACGACCACGACCCTGTTGCCGACGGCGACCTTCTCCAGCAGCACGTCGCGTACGCCCACGACATTGTCCTGGCCGCTGCCGGGGAACGGCGGCCGATCGGGCACCGCGCCTGTCGCAATGACGACGGCATCGGGCTGCTCGCGCGCGATCAGCTCCGGGTTGACTTCCGTGCCCGTGTGGACCTTGACGCCGAGCACCTGCATCTGCCGCACGCGATAGCGCGCCACGCCGCCGAACTCGGCGCGCGCCGCCACCCGCGTCGCGACATTGACCTGCCCGCCGAGCTCGGGCTCCTTCTCGTACAGGCTGACCTCGTGGCCGCGCTGGCGCGCGACCCGTGCGGCCTCGAGGCCGGCGGGCCCGCCGCCAACGACGATGATCTTCTTGCGCTTCGTGGCGGGCTCGATGCTGCCGATCTGCCCCTCGCGCCCGACGGCGGGGTTCTGCAGGCAGCTCATCGGCTTCTGCTTGAACACCTGCCCGAGGCAGCCCTGATCACAGCCGATGCAGACCCGGATCTCGTCGATGCGGCCCTCGCGCGCCTTCTTCGGCATCTCGGGGTCCGCGATCATCGCGCGCGTCATGCCGACGAGGTCCGCCTGGCCGTTGGCGAGGATCTTCTCGGCCTGCACGGGATCGTTGATGCGGAAGGTGTTGATGATGGGCAGCTCCACGGCCTCCTTGAACGCCGCCGCGTACTGCGTATAGAGGCCGAGTGGTGTCTGCATGCCCATGCCGAGGCCGAAGATGCCCTCGTAGAACGGCAGGCCCGTGTGCAGGAAGTCGAGCCCGCCGGTGGCCTCCAGCGCACGCGCCACCTCGACCATGCCGTCGAGGTTGTTGCCGCCGGTCGCGAGTTCGTCGCCCGGGATGCGCATGCCGACGACGAAGTCGTCGCCGACCTCCGCGCGCACGGCATCGATGACCTCGCGCGGGAAGCGCATGCGCTTCTCGAAGCTGCCGCCGTACTCGTCGGTGCGATGGTTCGACGAGGGCGAGATGAACTGGCCGATCAGGTAGCCCGAGGCGCCGTGCAGCTCGACGCCGTCGAGCCCGCCGGCCTTGGCATGGCGCGCGGCGACGACGAAAGCCTGGATGACCGCCCGGATGTCCTCGATCTCCATTTCCTTCGGCACGGCGCGGAACCAGCTCAGATCCGCGATCGCGGACGGCGCCCAGGTCGGCATGCGCGTGAGTTCGGTGTCGGCCTCGCGCCCGTTGTGGCTGATCTGCGCAAACAGCTTCGCGCCCTCGCCGTGCACCGCGTCGGAGAGCTTCCTCAGCGCCGGCACGACCTTCTCGTCGAAGATCTCCATCTGGCCGATCAGCGAACGGCAGTTGAACATGATGTCGAACATGCCCGCGATGATGAGTCCGGCGCCGCCCTTCGCCCGTGCACGCTGGTACTCGACATAGCGGTCGTCGAGGATGTGGTCCTTGTCGGCGAGCAGGCTGCCGTGGGCGCTGGTGCAGATCCGGTTCCTCACGGTCACCGAACCGATCTGGAACGGGCTGAACAGGTAACGGAACGGGTCGCTCATGGGTCGGAGCCTCGCAGCTGGAAGGATGCTGCCGGCGATCCTAAGCGCCCCGGCGCCTCCGGGCTGGTCTGTGGGGGTGCCACCTCTGGTCTGGCAAGGCGCGGGGCGCAGCGCCCTGTTCTAGAATACTGTCAACCCGACACCGCCCCGGGGACCCCTATGCTCGACGCTCCCATCACCCCCGATGTCGACCCCATGTCCGTCACCGACAAAGCCTGCTATTTACAGCTCGGGAAGCGCATCGCCGCCGCCCGCAAGACCGCGGGCCTCACCCATGTGCAGCTCGCCGAAGCCCTCGGCATCGCCCAGCAGACCCTCGCGCACTACGAAGGTGGGAAGCTCCGGGTCGCCGTCGCCTTGCTGCCACCGCTCGCCCAGCACCCGGGCGTCAGCGTCGAGGACCTCATCGGCACCGCCATCCGCCGCAACGGCAAGCGCGGACCGGCACCGCGGTTCCAGTAGCAGATCGAGCGCCTGAGCACGCTCCCTCAGTCCCAGCAGCGCCTCGTGTTGCAGATGCTCGACGGCGTCATCGCCCAGGCCGGACGATAGGAGCCTTGCCATGCATGCCCAGACGCCCAAGCAGGACGCCCTGCACGCCATCGAGCGGCTCCCCGACGACGTGCCGCTCGATGAGATCGTCTACCGGCTCTACGTGCTCAGCAAAGTCCAGCAGGGTGTCAAGGACATCGACGCCGGCCGCACCGTCTCGACCGACGAGCTCGCACGCGAGATCGAAGCCTGGTGAGCGCGCCTCGCTGGTCGCAGCGGGCGCGGGCAGACTTGAAGGCGATCCACGACTACATCGTCAAGGACTCGCCCGCCAACGCCAAGGCCGTCGTGCGCGACATCCTCGCCCGCGCCGCCACCTTGCCCGAGACCCCGCGCATCGGCCGGCGCGTACCCGAGCTCGATGACCCCGACATTCGCGAAGTGCCTGCGCACTCCTGGCGCGTCATTTATCAGCGAGATAGATCACGGAAGCGAACACGGCTCGCTCCGGCGGTGCTGGCAGCGGCGAGGCCCGGCGGATCGCGCTCTCCAGGTTCCGCTTCCAGTCCGGCAGTTGCGGGCAGTCGAGGAACTCGACGCGCTGCACCTGACCTTCGGCACTCTGCTCGACCTTCGCCGAACAGCGTTGCAAATAGATCCCTTCCATCCACGCGTCATCGCGCGTCCAGGCCCGATCGATGCGTCCTTCGATCTGTCCGGCATAGATCCCGCGCAGCCGCTCGGCTTCCGGCACGACCCTGGCCTCGTCCGGCGACGCGGCACCGACCTCGGGTGTCGGCTGCGGCCGCACCTCGGTCAGCTCGATCTGCGGCGGCGCGATCAGCAGCTCACCCGGAGGGGGTACCGTCCACGTCACGAGCGGATCGTCGGTCGTGAGCACCGGTGCCGCCGGCAGTTCCACGAGCTCGGGCGTCAGGAACTCGACTGCCATGGCCGGTGCCGGATCCGCATCCTGGCGTCCGGTCGATGTCCAGAGGAGTTCCGTCAATGCGGTACCCTGCACGAGCACCCACGTGATCAGGCCGTTCATGAGGAGCGCGGTGAGCGCAGCGACCCAGTGCTCGCGGTGATGCGAAACGCGTGCAGCACCGAGTGCGCGGTTCGGCACGACGAGCCGCTGCGGCTCGTCGTCGCGGTGGACCGATACTGGAACGGAATTCGGCATGGCTCCCTCACGCCGTAGTCGAACCGAAGATACACCCGGCCGGCAGTTGTCGTTCAGTACGCGCAGATGCCCCCGTCGACGTTGACCACGCTTCCCGTGATCCCGGCGCCCTGGTCGGAGGCCAGCAGCGCCACCATGGCGCCCACTTCCTCGGGCGTGTTGAGCCGGCCCGTCAGCGCGAGATCCGCATAGCGCTGCCGGTAGAACTCGTAGCTGACGCCTTCGGCCTCGGCCGAACGCGCACCCGCGGTGCGCATGAGATCGGTCTCGACGGCACCGACACAGACGGCGTTGCAGGTGATGCCGGAACGGCCGTACTCGAAAGCGACCGCCTTCGTGAAGCCGTTCACCGCGTGCTTGGCCATGACGTAGTGGCTGGCCTTCGCGCGATTGACCTGCTTGCCCTGCACGGAGCTGATGTTGACGATGCGTCCGAAGCCCTGCCGCATCATGTGCGGCAGGGCACGCCGCGTGGCCCAGAAGGTCGAACTGACGTTCCAGTGGAAGGCCTGCATCCAGGCCTCGTCGCTGAGCTCGTGGACCTGGGCGAAACCGCTGGAACCGCCCGCGTTGTTGACCAGCACGTCGATGCGTCCGTGCAGCTCGGCCACACCGTCGACCAGGGCCTCGACCGCGGCGCGATCGAGCGCGTCCGCGGCGACGAATCCCGCACGCCCGTCAGGAGAGAGTTCTTTCGCGACGCGCTCGCCCTTCTGCGGATCGCGGCCACTGATGACGACCCGGTGGCCGGCATCGAGCAGCGCTCTCGCAATGCCGAGCCCGATGCCGCCCGTCGCGGCGGTGACGAGCGCGATCCGGTCCGTCGTGTGCATGCCGGAGATCTCCGGGAGGAGTCGCGCTCAGCCGTCCAGGCGTCGACGAAGCCGCGCGAGATATTCGACGTGCTGCGCGGCCGTGGTGAAGCGCTGATCCATCGTGTAGACGGATACGTGCGTGCCTCCGGCCCGCTCCCAGCGGGCCGTCGTGTCGAGCGCCGCGTCGATGCCGGTCGCGCTCGTCATGATGTAGTGCGCGCCGAAGCCCTCGACCGGGCGCCTCGCCTGCGCGAGGAGCTGGCGCACGCGGGCCCAGGCGTCGATGACCCCGTCCGGGGGTCCGGCGAAGATGAAGCCGTCGCCCAGACGGGCTCCGCGCTGGAACGCCGCCTCGCTGAAGCCACCGATCCAGACCGGAATGCGGCGCCTCGGCCGCGGGACGATGCAGGCGCGATCGATGCGGTCGAACTCACCGGCCCAAGTCATGAGCGGCTCCAACCACAGGCGCCGCATGAACTCCACCTGTTCGTCGAGCCGCCGGCCTCGCGTGTGGAAATCCTGGCCCAGCGCGTCGTACTCGACCGGGTTCCAGCCGGCGCCAACGCCCAGTGTCAGCCGGCCGTTCGACAACAAATCCACGTCGGTGGCCTGTTTCGCAAAGAGCACGGTCTGCCGCTGCGGCAGGATCACGCAGCCGGTGATGAGACCGATGCGCTGCGTCAGTCCCGCCAGATAACCGAAGGCGACCAGAGGATCGTGGAAGGGATGCCGGTCGGTGTACGGCCCCCAGAGCTTCGGCTCCCGGTCCGGGCTCGCACCGACGACGTGGTCGTACATCAGCAGGTGGTCGTAGCCCAGCGACTCGGTGGCGAGCCCGATCTCGCGCACGGCCTCGGGCGAGCCCTGCAGCTCGATCTGCGGATAGACGACGCCAACGCGGATCATGGCGGACCCTCCCTGTGCGGCGAACGCGGCTACCCGGCGCACTCCGCGCCGGGCGCCGGCGGCGTGCGTTCTACCGACCCATGTCGGAGGCGCACTCCATCACGAAGAAGTGCGGCGAGTTCGCGAGATCGAGGAAGTTCTTCACGTCGTCCATGATCTCCTTCATGACCGCCGGGTCCGCGAACTGCGCATTGGCCGCGTCGTAGGCGGCCTTGTCCGGATACCAGATCTCGGTGACCGCGTCGAAGGCCCGCGGCTGCTCGTGACCGGTGACCGGATCCGGGAACGGCGTGATGTACTTGCGCGTGTACTTCACGGCGTACTTCTTCAGGTACTTCTCGCCGATGAGCCGATGCACGTTCTCGTAGTGCTCACGGAACTGCTCGTGCGTGACGTTCGGCAGCCGCTTCATGAATGCGGCGATCTTGATGCCCTGGTCCGCCGGGCAGGTCGCCGGCAGACCGTCGGCCTGCGCCGTCTGGGCCAGGAAACCGGCCAGGACGAGCGCCGTCGCGGCGAGCAGCCTCGTGCCGCGCCCGGGCGCTGCGTGGATGGACGAAGGATGAGCGTTGACCGTCATGTGTGTTCCCCTGTTGCTGGTTGCCGGCCGGCGAGCCGGCAACCGATCCTGTTGCCTGCAATGCCCGGCTTGCGGGATCCGGACCGCGTCATTGCTGCGCCTTCGGCGACTTCTGCGCCGCGATCGCCGCACGTGCGTGCTTGCGCACGTAATGCTGGATCGCCTCGATCTCGTCGGGCGACAGGTCGGTGAAGAGCGGCATGCCGCGTGGCAGCAGGCTGCCCTCGTGCATCACGGACTTCATCGCCGCGAGCGACAGCATCACCTGCGACTTGCGCAGGTCCGGCCCCATGCCACCCGCATTCACGCCGCTGCCATGACACATGAAGCAGCGTGCTTCGTAGACCGGCAGACCCTGCGTTGCCTTGGCCTCGTCCACGACGAAGGCCGAATCGTCCACGAACGGCGTCGGCGCGGCGCGCGGCGGCAGCGTGCCCGTGCCGTCGAGCACGAAAGTGAGGACGCGGCGCTGCTGGGTGCGGTAGTCCCACTCGGGATCGAGCCCCACGCCCGTGCCGAGGCCACGCCACCCGGCGAGCACCGTCACATACTGCTTGCCGTCGACGAGATACGTGATGGGCTGGCCCTGGATGCCGGCACGCGCGTCGAAGGACCACAGCGGTTTGCCGGTGTCGGCCGCATAGGCGCGGAACTCGCCCGTCACCGTGCCCTGGAAGACGAGATTGCCCGCGCTCGTCATCGTGCCGCCATTGTTGATGTTCGGCAGCGGCGCCTCCCAGGCCTTCTTCTGCGTCACGGGATCCCAGGCCAGCAGCGAAGTCGACCCCGCCGGCCCCGTGAACGAGCCGCCGAATGCCGCGCCCGTGTTCACGAGGAAATTCGGCTGCGGCGTCCAGTCCTTCAGGTTGCCCGGCGGGTCCTTGTAGACGAGGCACATGTTGGTCGTCGTCGGGACGTAGACCAGCCGCGTCTTCGGGTTGTAGGACATCGCCGCGAGATTGTGTGCACCGAAGGGTCCCGGGCAGAGGCGGAACTCCTTGCCGTCGGGGTACTGCGCCAGCGGGTTCTCGACGGGCCGCCCGGTGGCGATGTCGATCCGCTCGGCCCAGGTGACGGTCGCGATCTTCTCGGCGGAGATCAGCTTGCCCGTCTCGCGATCGATGACGTAGAAGAACCCGTTCTTCGGCGCGTGCAGGATCACCGGCCGCATCTTCCCGTCGATCTTCAGGTCGGCGAGTTCGATGTCCATGTCGGCGTTGTAGTCCCAGCTCTCGCCGGGGTTGACCTGGTAGTGCCACACGTACTCGCCGGTGTCGGCATCGAGCGCGACGATGGACGCCAGGAACAGGTTGTCGCCCTTGCCGTCGCTGCGGATCTTGCGGTTCCAGGGAGAGCCGTTGCCCGTGCCGATGTACAGGCGGTTGAACCGGCGGTCGTAGGCCATGGCGTGCCAGACGGTGCCGCCACCGCCGAACTTCCACCACTCGCCGCTCCAGGTCTTCGCGGCCATCTCCATGGCCTTGTTCTCGAAGCCCTTGGCCGGGTCGCCGGGCACGGTGTAGAAGCGCCAGCGCTGCTGGCCCGTCTTCTGGTCGTAGGCCGTGACGTAACCGCGCACGCCGAAATCGCCGCCGCCGTGACCGATCGCAACGAGTCCCTTGAAGACCCACGGCGGCCCCGTCACGTAGCGCAGGTCACCGGGCTCGGTGGTCTGCACGCTCCACTGCAGCGCACCGCTCTTCGCATCGAGACCGAGGAGCCGTCCATCCTGCGTGCCGACGAAGACGCGGCCATCCGCATAGGCGAGACCGCGGATGCCCCAGGCCCCGCGCAGCTTCATGCTGGAGGCTTCGGGCACCTTCGGATCGTAGTGCCACAGCAGCGTGCCGGTCTTCGCGTCCATCGCGAACACCTGGCTCAGCCCGATGGCGAAATACAGCCTGCCGTCGACGGCGAGCGGCGCCGTGAAGACACTCGTCATCGGCAGGTCGTAGGACCAGGCCAGCCCGAGCCGGCTGACGTTGCGGTCGTTGATCTGCGTGAGCGGGCTGAAGTGCTGTTCGCTGAATGTGCGTCCGTAGGAGGACCAGTTGGCGCCGTCGCGATCGTCGGCCAGGACCTTGTCCGTCGGCCGCGCCGCATTCGCCGTGGCGGCCGCCAGCACCGCCGCGCCCAGGAACAAGCCCACGGAACGACACGCCGGGCGCAGGCCCGCAGGAATTCTCGAAGACATCAGTCATCCCCCCTCGATGATGGTCCCCGCAACGATGTCGCGCCGCGGGCCGCCAACCCTGCGCATCGATCGCAGCATTCAAGGCCCCGCGATCATGCAGGCGCGGGCCAGAGCTGGCAAGGGGCGGCTGGCCGCAGGCGGCCGATCCACCGCTGCAGGTGGCCACCGGCTCAGCGCGTCATGCGCGCAGTGAAATCCCACGAGGTCAGCCATTCGAAGTCGATGCGGATCGCGACCTCGTCCGACTGCCGCTTCAGCAGCCAGCGCGCGAACTTCGAGTCCCGGCTGCGCAGGTAGCGATCGACGAGGTGCCCGAGGACCTCAGGTCCATCGGCCCGGGCCACCGTCGCGCGACCCTGGCCACGCACACCGCGATAGGGCGCCACGTCGCCAGCGATCTCGAAAGCGCAGCGCGGCTCGCGTGCGAGCATCGCAGCCACGTCCGCGCCCCGCCGCGTCGCGCACCACAGCGCACCGTCCGCGTACTGGTACCACAGCGAACAGACGAGCGGCGCGCCATTGCCCGCGATGCAGGCGATGCGCGCCGGGATCTCTGCCTCGCCGAGGAAGCGTTCGATTTCCCCGGCAGTCCACGCACTGCCGGGCCGCACGCGTGCGGCGTCGATGCCCATGCGGTCGTGGCCTGCGTCAGCCGCCCGCGACCGTGGCCGAGGTGTCCGAGTGCACCATGTCGAACCACATACGCCACTTGCCGCCGGTCTGGCGGTAGACGAGCAGGTACTTGCCGCGGTCCTCGATGGGACCCGCACCGGGCGGCGCGAGGTTCATGACATAGGAGCCCGCTTCGATGACGCAGTCGGCGCGTTCCTCGATGCGCTCGGGAATCTGCCTGCACGCGGTCACCTCGAGACCGAAGACCATGCGGTAGTGCTTCTCGACGCCGGCCTTGCCGATGATCATCGGCAGGCCCGGAGCCTCGAACACGATGTCGTCGTCATAGCAATCCAGCAGTTCCGGCATATCGCCGGCGATCAGCGCCTTCAGGAAACGCTGCGCCAGCTCCTGCACCGCGGCTCTTGACATCGCCAGTACCCTCCAGGATGGTTTCGAGACAAACACTAGCACGCGAACCGGATCGTTTCCCGGCATCGTGCGAACCGACGCCGAGTCTGCCACGGCCCACGAGGAATGAGGAATCATGAAGCTGCTCTCCCCCATCACCATCGGCCCGATGACGTTGAAGAACCGCGTGGTCTCGACCGCGCACGCCGCGTTCCTCGACTTCTGGAAGCCCGGTGCGGACGGGCAGCGCTACATGGCCTACCAGGAACGCCGGGCACAGGGCGGGACCGGCCTCATCGTCCTCACCGCGCAGCACGTGCATCCCTCCAGCCTGTACGCGGGGCACTTCATCTACGAGAAGCGCGATCTCGGGCGCAAGCTCGCCGAGCTCTCGACGCGCGTGCACCGGCACGGCGCCCGGGCGATTTCCCAGCTCTTCCACGTCGGCGTGAACGGCAAGTCCGATTTCCGCGGGGACCTGGAGCCGCTGTGGGGTTTCTCGGGCACCGTGTCCGCGGAAGGTGAAGCTTCGCACGAGATGACCGAAGAGGAGATCGAACAGGTCATCCAGGCCTTCGTCGACTGCGCGGTGGTGGTCGTCGAGAACGGCATGGACGGTGTCGAGCTGCACGCCGCGCACGGCTATCTCCTGCAGCAGTCGTTCAGCCCGTTCGCGAACCGGCGCGATGACCATTGGGGCGAGCCGCTGCATTTCCTGAAGGCCGTGGCCACGCGCGTGCGCGACGCGATCGGCTCCTCGTCCGTGCTGGGCCTGCGGCTGTGCGTCGAGGATTTCATCCGCCCCGAGGATGGTGGCGTGGGCCACGAACGCCTGTGCAGGATGGGCGCCGAGCTCGCCGCCACGGGCCTGTTCGACTACATGAACCACTCCGAAGGCGCGATGGGTGCGCATTACGCGCGCACCATCGGCTCCTTCCGCCACCCGCTCGGCGAGTTCCTGCCACTCACGCGCGGGCTCAAGCTCGCCGTCGGCGACCGGCTGCCCGTCATCGGCGTCGGCAAGATCCCGACTCCCGATCTCGCCGAGCAGGCCCTGCAGGCGGGCGACTGCGACCTCGTCGGGATGACGCGCGCGCAGATCTCGGATCCGGACCTCGTGCGCAAGCTCGAGTCCGGACAGGGCAGCCGCATTCGTCTGTGCACGGGCGCGAACCAGGGATGCATCGACCGCGCCGGCGGCACGCTGCCGATCACCTGCATCCACAATCCGGAGGTCGGAGAAGAGGACCGCTTCCGCGCGCTCGATGCCGCACCTGCCGTGCGCAAGCGCGTCCTGGTGGTCGGTGGCGGCCCCGCCGGCATGAAGGCCGCGGAGATCGCCGCGCGCCGCGGCCACGACGTCACGCTCGCGGAGGCCGGCGACCGGCTCGGCGGCCGGCTGAATCTCGTCCAGGGCTTCGGTGATGCGGCGAGCCTGCTCGGTTCGGTCGCCTGGATCGAGCAGGAACTCGCCCACCTGCAGGTGCGGCCGCTGCTGCAGACCGTCGTCGATGAATCCTTCGTGCGCAGCCACAGGCCCGACGTCGTCGTTCTCGCCACGGGCGCGACCGCGACCTCCGACCCGGGCGTGCCCGGCGACGATTCGATTCCCGTCATCTCGGTCGACGAGGCGGCGGCAAACCGCTTCCGGGGCGACCGCTTCGACATGAAAGGCACGCGCTCGCTGCTCGTCGACCTGCGGGGCAACTACGAGACGGCACTGGTGGCGGAACATCTCGCAAAGAGCGGCAGCTCCGTCACGGTTGCCACGCCCTACCTGCACTTCGGCGCCAACATGGGCTTCACGCACCTGCTCGACTACCTTGGCCTGCTGTCGAAGTGGGGCGTGAAGGTCCTGCCGCAGACCACGCTGGGCGGGATCTCGAACGGTGAAGCGCGCCTCGTCAACGTGTTCTCCGGGAATTCCGACTCCGCGCCGTTCGACTTCGTCGTCGTCGGCGCGCACCCGAAGCCGGAGAAGTCCCTGTACGAACCGCTGAAGGCCCATGCGCGCGTGATCGTCATCGGCGATGCGCTCGCGCCGCGCTCCGCGCTGGAGGCCTTCCGCGAGGGCGATCGCGTCGGCCGGACGATCTGAGCGCACCTGCCCGGCCGCGCGGTTGCGCGCGGGCGCCGGCGAGACTCATGATGCCCGCAGGAACGACGGACCAGGAGTGAAGCGAGATGGCGATCCTCAGGCACGGCAAGACCCTCTACATCAACGGCGACTGGCACACGGCGTCCGAGCTGGAGGCGGTCGTGAACCCGGCCAACGAGGATCTCGTGGGCGAGGCGCCTGTCGGCCACCTGCAGCACGCGGAGGCAGCGCTCGCTGCCGCGCGCGAGGCGTTCGACCAGGGACCCTGGCCACGCCTGCCGCAGCAGGCCCGTCAGGCGAAGATGAGCGAGTTCATCGACGCACTGGAGCGGCGCGCCGACGAGATCATCCCGCTCATCATCGCCGAGTCGGGCTCGCTGCAGATGCTCGCCCGGTTCATGCAGTTCGGCATGCCGATACAGCTCGGACGGCACACCATCAGTGCCTCCGGCCGGGCCGCGACCACGCCGCTGCCCGTCGAGGTCGTGCCCAACGCCGACGGCACGAAGACGCTGGCCGGCGGTGTCGTCTCGCGCGAGCCCGTCGGCGTGGTCGTCGCCATCACGCCCTACAACGTGCCGCTGATGCTCAATGTCTGCAAGAGCGTCGCCGCGATGGTCATGGGGTGCACGGTCATCCTGAAGCCGTCGCCCTATACGCCCCTCGAGGCGCTGATCCTCGGCGAGATCGCCGACGAGGTCGGCCTGCCGAAGGGCGTGCTGAACATCGTCACGGGCGGTATCGACGTGGGCACGAAGCTCACGTCCGATCCACGCGTCGATCTCGTCTCGTTCACGGGTTCGGACAAGGTCGGCGCGGCCGTGCAGGCCCAGGCGGCACCGACGCTGAAGCGGGTCGTGCTCGAACTCGGCGGGAAGTCGGCGCTCGTCGTGCGGCCCGACGCGGACCTCGCGAAGGCTGCGGCCGCGGGCTTCGGCGGCATCACCACGCACTGCGGGCAGGGCTGCGTGCTGCTGACGCGCCACATCGTGCACAACTCCGTGCGCGCGAAGTATGTCGAGGCGGTCCGGGAGATGCTGGCCGGTGTCAGGCTCGGCGACCCGAACGATCCCGCGGTGACCATGGGTCCGCTCATCCGGGACAACGCGCGCCTGCGCACCGAACAGTACGTCGAGAGCGCGCTTGCGCAGGGCGGCCGTCTGGTCGCGGGCGGCAGGCGGCCGAAGGACCTGAAGCGCGGCTATTTCTACGAGCCGACGCTCTTCGACGACGTCAGCAACGACGCGCGCATCGCGCGCGAGGAAGTCTTCGGACCGGTGGGCGTGGTCATCGGCTACGACTCGGACGAGGAGGCCGTCGCGCTCGCCAATGACAGCGACTACGGCCTCTCGGGCGCGATCTATTCCCGGGACGCCGGCCGCGCCTACGAGATGGCGCTCGCGATGCGCACGGGCGGCGTAACGATCAACACACCGTTCCCGCAGATGAATCCGTATGCGCCCTTCGGCGGCATCAAGCGCTCGGGTCACGGCCGCGAACAGGGTGAATACGGCCTCGACGAATTCGTCTACCTCAAGACCATCGACTTCCGCGCGGCCTGACGCGGGTCTGCGCCGGCGCGCACCGCCGCGGCGGAACGCCTTGCGTGGCGCCCGCCCCGTCGTGGCGCAGGGCCGTCAGCGGAAACCCGCGCTGCGGGCCGCCTCGATGCCGAATGTCATCGCGAGCGCGAGGCCGCCGGCATAGCCGCGGCCGTAGATGCCTCCGGCATCCGCGCCGGCCGCATACAGTCCGGGTACGGGATTGCCGTCGCCGCGCAGCACGCGCGCATGCTCGTCGATCGCCAGTCCGCCGTGCGTGGCGGTGATCGCCGGCCGCACCACGAGCGCATGGAACGGTGCGCGGTCGAGCGCGCCGAAACTCTCGGCCCGCGGCGGATCGAGCATCTCCCAGCCACTGCGGCAGCGTTCGTTGTAGTCCTGCACGGTCCGGACCAGCTGTGCGCCGTCGAAGCCCTCGGCGGACGCGAAACGCTCGACCTCCTCCAGGGTCCGGGCGACCACGCCGTGCCCGCCGTGCTCCAGCGCGATCTTCATCTTGTCCACGGCCTCGGTCCCCTTGACCACCGGGACCGTCGCCCGTGCTTCGTGCACCTGCGCGTCCCAGAAGCAGATCGCGCGAGCGTTCCGCTGGCGCAGCACCTCGAAGGTGTCCACGTGATCGCCGAGCGACTCGTCGCAGAACCGCAGCCCCTGCTCGTTCAGGAGCAGCGAGTACTCGCTGTGGTACTGGGTCAGCAGCGTGAACAGGTGATGTTCTCCCCAGCGCGGCGATTCGCTGACCAGGTGACCGTAGAACCCGCCGCCGGCATCGCGCATCTGTGCACCGACGGCTGTGCCCAGACGCAGCCCGTCGCCGCTGCTCACGGGATTCGAGCGCAGGAGGATGCGGTCCACCGCATGCGGGTGGATGTAGCGCCCGCGCAGCTCGGCGGAGTTCTGGAACCCGCCCGTCGCGAGCAGCGTCGCCTTCGCGCGCACGTCGATGATCCCATCGGGACTGCGCGTGCGGGCGCCGATCACGGCGCCCGCGGCGTCCGTGAGCAGGCATTCGGTGTCCGTGCCCGGCGAGACGTGCCCGCCCCCCTGCTCGACCCGATGAACACAGCCGCGCAGGTGGTCGAGGATGTCGATCTGATAGCCGCGGCCGTGCAGGGCCGTCACGACCGGCGACATCGCCACGCCGCGGCGCCGCAGCCAGGCCATGCCCTCGACGTAGTTGCGCAGCACGACCTCGCCGAGCTCCGGCCGCCCCAGGCCGTGCAGCCGCATACGGCCCGGCGAGGTGGCGGTCCACAGCACGCCACCGGAGAGCAGCGCCGAGCCACCCCAGCGCCCGGCCTTCTCCAGCACGATGACGTTCGCGCCGCGTTCCGCCGCATGGCCCGCGGCGGACAGCCCCGCCATGCCGGCACCCAGCACCAGCAGGTCGCAATCGATGGACGTGTGTTCGCTCATGAAGTCAGGTCTTGCCACCCGTGCCCTGCATGGCGTCGCACAGCAGCTTGGTATCGAAATAGTACGGCGTGATCTCGACGATCTTGCCGTCCTTGACGCGGAACACTTCGGACAGCGGCATCTTGAACGCCAGGCCGGTAGTGCGCGCCTTGCCCTGCATTTCCGTGAGCGCCGTGACCCACTCGCCCTCGCCGAAGAGCTGTTTGACGGTGATCGAGAAGTCGGTCCAGAAACTGAAGACGTGTGCGTTGAGCGCAACCATCTGGTCGATACCGACGTAGACGCCACCGTAGGGCAGCGACTCCGCCTCGTTCACCCGTACGTCGGGGTGCAGATATTGTTTCAGCGCCTCGAAGTCGCCGGCGACCGCGGTCTCGAACAGCTTCCTCACGACTTCGGTGCTCGACATGGTCATCGGATCGCTCCTCGGGTTGGGAATGGCTCAGCAAGGCCGCACACGCGATCCACCGGACGCGCCGCGCAGGACAGTGGCATTCTCGCCTCAATTCCCGCGCCACGTAAACACGTCGCACCCGCTTCCGGCACCCTGACGAGGAGCATCGTGGCGGGCCGGCATGAAAAAGCCCCGCTGGCGCGGGGCCGGCGGGGCTTCGGGACGGTCACCGCGGTGCGCGACGACGCACCCGGGCAGCGGACGCGTCAGCGACCTCCGTTCACGCGACGTGCGCGCGGCTCCAGCTCCGCGCTCAGCTCGGCCAGGTAACGGCCGAACGCAGCGCCCAGGCTCGAATGCTTCAGTCCGTATTCGACGGTCGCCTGCAGATAGCCGAGCTTGCTGCCGCAATCATAGCGCTTGCCCTGGAAGCGGTACGCGTACACGGGCTCGTCCGCGAGCAGCGCCGCGATGCCGTCGGTCAGCTGGATCTCGCCGCCCGCGCCGCGGCCGATATGTTCGAGCTTGTCGAAGATCGTTCCGGAGAGCAGATAACGGCCGACGACGGCGAGCGTCGACGGAGCGTCCTTCGGCTTCGGCTTCTCGACGATGCGGCTCACCCGTGCGAGCGGACCGTCGGCGGGGTCCGTGGCGACGATGCCGTACTTGTCGGTCTCGTCCGGCGCGACCGTCTCGACGCCGACGATGCTGCCGCCATGTTCCTGGTACTGGTCGGCCATCTGCTTCAGGACCGCCGTGTCGGCGTCGATGAGGTCATCGGCGAGGTGCACGAAGAACGGGGCATTGCCGACCACGGGCCTGGCGCACAGCACGGCGTGCCCCAGACCGAGCGGCGCCGGCTGGCGGATGTAGATGCAGGCGGCGTACGACGGCAGGATGCTGCGCAGGCAATCCAGGAGTTCCTGCTTGCCCTGCTCCTTCAGCGCGGCCTCGAGTTCCGGATCGGAGTCGAAATGGTCCTCGATGGCACGCTTCGAGCTGCCGGTGATGAACACCAGGTTGCGGGCTCCCGCGGCGAGCGCCTCCTCGACCGCGTACTGGATGAGCGGCTTGTCGACGATGGGCAGCATTTCCTTCGGACTCGCCTTCGTGGCAGGCAGAAAACGCGTGCCGCGACCGGCGACGGGAAACACTGCGGTGTGGATGGGGGCTCGGGTAGTCACGGGAATCGGCCTCGTCGCTGATTTTACAGAACGAGGCCGATCATAGCCCGCGATGCGTGCCGCTGCGCGTGCGCCAGTTCACGCGCAAGCGACGTCCCGCGCGCCTCAGCCGCCGGCCTTCGGTCGATCCGGCGCGCCGTCGAATCGCAGGCTGTCGCGGTTGCGGTCCACGAGCTTCCGGCCGATGCCCTTGACCTTGGCGACGTCCTCGGCGGAGCGGTAGGGGCCGTTCTTCTCGCGGTGCGAGACGATGGCCTGGGCCTTGGACGCCCCGACGCCCTGGAGCTCGCGCGCGAGCGTGCGCGCGTCCGCCGTGTTGACGTTGACCGGCCCGGCCAGCGCCGCGGGAGCCATGAGACAGGCGGCGACGACGGCCGCGAACAGAGACTTTGTGTTCATGATGCGTTTCCTTCGCAGGGCGCGACGCCCATCGCCGCGCGTGCAGGAGACGGTAGCGCCACGCTGCGGCCGCCGGTGGTCGTCAATCGGGCCACTTCGATACGAAACACCGCGGCCGGCAGACCCGCCGCCGAACGCGAGGCCTATTCCCTGCGCGCCGCCGCCTCGTGTCCCAGTCCGAACTCGAAACGGACCACGGGCCGCTGGCTGTCCCAGGTCTTGCATGCCGGACACTGCCAGAAGTGGCTGTGGCTCGTGAAACCGCAGTCGATGCAGCGATGCCTCGGCATGCTCGCCGCCAGGCGCCGCAGCACCGCGCAGACATCACCCAGCGCGCGTACGTCGAGATCGTCCACCTCGCGACCGAGTGCGCGGATCAGTCCGGCGACCGACTCGTCCTCGCGGAGAAAGCGGCGCACCAGCGCCAGGAGCGGCGCAGACTCCAGCGAACCCGAAACGATCGCGGCAAAGGCGAGTTCGCGCGAACCGGCGCCGCAGGCCGAGACGAACTCCGCAACCGTCACCCCGGCATCGACCGACGCGCCGCGCGCGATGCGCATCACGCGTGGCAGCGCCTCGTCGATCAGGCCCCGATCCTGCGCGATCACGCGCCGCAGCAACCGGCTCGCGAGGGCGGCGTCCCCCTGCTCGATCGCGATGTCCGCACGCACCAGTGCTGCGCGGGGCAACGGCTGCTGCAGGTGACGTGTCTCGCGCAGATACTCGCGAGCCCGTTCCAGATGCCCCGCCGAGCGCTCCACCTCGGCCAGCTCGCAGTAGTAGTGCAGGATCGCCGACTCCTGCTGCGGATGGCCGATCCGCGCCAGGCGACGATGCATCTCGATGGCCTTGAGCCATTCACGCTCAAGCTCGTAGATGCCGACGAGCTCGCGCATCGCCGGCAGCCGGCACGCGCCGCCCGCCGACAGCTCGAGGAAGACCTGCTCGGCACGATCGAACAGGCCCGCGCGCTGATAGTCCTGCCCCAGCGCGTAGAGCGCCTGCTCGCGCAGCGACGCGTCGATGTGCTCGCGCGCGATGATGTTCTGGTGGATCCGGATGGCGCGATCGATCTCGCCGCGGCGACGGAACAGCGCGCCCAGGGCGAGGTGCATCTCGACCGTGTCCTCGTCGACCTCGGCGACGCGCATGAAGGACTCGAGCGCGCGGTCCGGCTGGTCGTTCACGAGAAAGTTCAAGCCACGCAGGTAGTCGCGGCGCAGGCGACCACCCTCGCCGCCATCGGGTCGCGGGCGGCGCGACGAATAGAATCCGGCGGCACCGGCCAGGAGGACGAGGCCGGTCACCGTCCAGGAGGACAGCAACGCCACGTCAGGAAGCCCGCCCCGGCCGGATGCCTCCGCCAGGCGGGCCGTGGCGATCAGTCGCGAATGGGATTCGCCTGGCCGTCATTCACCCGCTCACGCAGGTCCTTGCCCGGCTTGAAGTGCGGCACGTACTTGCCCGACAGGGCCACGGCCTCACCGGTCTTGGGATTCCGCCCCTGCCGCGGGGGCCGGAAATGCAGCGAGAAGCTGCCGAAGCCGCGGATCTCGATGCGCTCGCCGGTGGCCAGTGCATCGCTCATGATCTCGAGCATCTGCTTGACCGCGAGCTCGATGTCCTTGGCCGGCAGGTGTTTCTGCTTGGCGGCGATGATTTCGATCAGCTCCGACTTGGTCATGCGATCGTCCGGCTCTTGTTGTTGGTCCGCTCCCTGCCGAACCGGCTGGACCGTGCCCGGGCCCGGTCCAGCCGCCGCGGTCACTGGCCGCCGATGTGCTGCTTCAGCAGGTCGCCGAGCGAGGTGCCGGTCGCCGTCGAACTGCCACCGTACTGCTGCACGGCCTCGGCCTCTTCGTGGGCTTCCTTCGCCTTCACGGACAGCGTGATCGCGCGGCTCTTGCGATCCACGCCCGTGAACTTGGCCTCGATCTCGTCACCGACCTTGAGTACCTGCCGGGCGTCCTCGACCCGGTCACGCGACAGCTCCGAGGCGCGCAGCTGGCCCTCGATGCCATTGCCCAGATCGATGATGGCGCCACGCGCGTCGACCTCGCGCACCGTCCCCTTGACGATGCTGCCCTTCGGATGGTCGGCGAGATAGCCCGAGAACGGATCCTTGGCGAGCTGCTTCACGCCGAGCGAGATGCGCTCGCGCTCGGGATCGATCGACAGCACCATGGCCTCCAGCGTCTGGCCCTTCTGGTAGTCGCGCACCGCTTCCTCGCCCGGGCGGTCCCAGGAGATGTCCGACAGGTGCACGAGGCCGTCGATGCCGCCGGCGAGCCCGATGAAGATGCCGAAGTCCGTGATCGACTTGATCTGGCCCTCGACCTTGTCACCACGGTTGAACGTCTCGGAGAACTCGCGCCAGGGATTCTGCTTGCACTGCTTGAGGCCCAGCGAGATGCGGCGGCGCTCCTCGTCGATGTCGAGCACCATGACCTCGACTTCCTCGCCGATCTGCACGACCTTGGCCGGGTTGATGTTCTTGTTGGTCCAGTCCATCTCGGACACGTGCACCAGACCTTCGACTCCCTCCTCGATCTCGACGAAGCAGCCGTAGTCGGCGATGTTCGTGACCTTGCCGAACAGGCGCGTGTTCGCCGGATAGCGGCGCGCGATGTTCTGCCACGGATCGGCGCCGAGCTGCTTGATGCCGAGCGACACGCGCTGGCGCTCGCGATCGAACTTGAGGATGCGTACGTCGATCTCGTCGCCGACCTTGACGACCTCCGACGGGTGCTTGACGCGCTTCCACGCCATGTCCGTGATGTGCAGCAGGCCGTCGATGCCGCCCAGGTCGACGAATGCGCCGTAGTCGGTGAGGTTCTTCACCACACCCTTCACGACGTCGCCTTCCTTGAGGTTGTCGAGCAGCTGGCTGCGCTCGGCGCTGTATTCCTGCTCGACGACGGCGCGGCGCGACACCACGACGTTGTTGCGCTTCTGGTCGAGCTTGATGACCTTGAACTCGAGGGTCTTGCCTTCGAGGTACGCGGGATCGCGCACGGGGCGCACATCGACGAGCGAGCCCGGCAGGAACGCGCGGACGTTCTCGAGTTCGACGGTGAAGCCGCCCTTGACGCGACCGTTGATGATGCCGGTGACGATCTCACCGCCCTCGAACGCCTTCTCGAGGCGCGTCCAGGTACGGGCACGCTTGGCCTTCTCGCGCGACAGGCGCGTCTCGCCGGAGCCGTCTTCCACGGCGTCGAGGGCGACCTCGACCTCGTCTCCCGCCTTGACCTCGATCTCGCCGCGTTCGTTCTTGAACTGGTCGAGGGGGATCGCCGCCTCGGACTTGAGTCCGACATTGACGATGACCATGTCCGGGCCGACTTCGACGATGTACCCATTCAGGATCTGGCCCGCCTTGATGCGCTGGCTCGCCAGACTCTGCTCGAACAGCTGTGCAAATGATTCAGTCATGTTGTTACCGAGGGTCCGGTCCGGACCCGGTTCGTTCAACCTCTGCGGCACTCCGGCCACGAGGGGTCGTTGCTACTCGGCGTGCACATCCCGGTGCCGCCGTCCCGCCGGCGCGGGGCCGGCAAAATCCGCTCTCCAAGCTCAGCCGAAGCGCGTCTGCGCGAGAGACAGCACCCGCGCCACCACGGCTTCGATATTCATCCCCGTCGAATCGATGACGATCGCGTCGTCGGTGGCGACCAGCGGCGCGACGGCTCGCGTCGCGTCCCGTCGATCGCGCTCGGCGATCTCGGCGGAAAGGGCGGCGAGGTTAACACTCAACCCCTTGTCTTTCAACTGGTTATGGCGCCGGCGGGCCCGTTCCCCGGCGCTGGCCGTCAGAAACACCTTGAGGCCCGCCGTGGGAAACACCACGGAACCCATGTCACGGCCGTCGGCGACGAGTCCCGGCGGCTCCGCGAACATCCGCTGTCTCACCAGCAGGCCTTCCCGGACCTCGGGCCAGGCCGCGACCCGCGAGGCCGCCTCGCCGGCCGCCTCGGTCCGGATGGCGGCAGTGACGGGGCGACCGTCGAGGAAGATCTCCTCCGCCCCTTCCGCATCGGCGCCGAAGCGCACGACCATGGCGCGCGCGAGGGCCGCATGTCCCGTCCGGTCCGTGGGATCCAGGTCAGCCAGGCTCCCCGCCAGCGCCACCAGACGGTAGAGCGCGCCGCTGTCCAGGAGGTGCCAGCCGAGCGCCGTCGCGACGCGCCGGCTGACCGTGCCCTTTCCCGACCCGCTGGGGCCGTCGATCGCGATGACGGGAACCGCGGGAACCACGGCTTCAGGATTCGTCGAGGTCGAGACCCGTGCCTCGGGCGAGCGCCACGAAACCCGGGAACGACGTCGCCACGTTGGCCGTGTCCGCGATGTCGATTTCACCGCCCGCGACGAGCGAGGCGATGGCGAAGGACATCGCGATACGATGGTCGCCGTGGCTGTGCACGCGGCCGCCGCGCAGTGCGCCGCCCCGGACGAGCATGCCGTCCGGCCGCGGCTCGCAGTCGGCGCCGAGCGCCCGCAGGCCCTCGGCCATGACGGCGATGCGGTCGCTCTCCTTCACGCGCAGCTCTTCGGCGCCCTCGATCAGGGTCTCGCCGTCGGCTGCCGCCGCCGCGATGAACAGCACGGGGAACTCGTCGATCGCGAGCGGCACGAGCTCCCGCGGCACGCGGATGCCGCGCAGGGCGCTGCGACGTACGACCAGGTCGGCCACCGGCTCGTCGCCGGCGAGGCGTCGATTGCGCTCCTCGATCCCGGCACCCATCAGGCGCAGGATGTCGAGCACACCGGTCCGCGTGGGATTCACGCCGACGTTCTCGATCACCAGCTCCGGTTCGGCGGCCAGAGCGCCCGCGACGAGGAAGAAGGCCGCCGAAGAGATGTCGCCGGGAACTTCGATGCGGCAGGCCGCAAGGCGGTGACCACCGTCCAGGGAAACGCTGGAGCCTTCCGTACGCACGTCGATGCCGAAGGCGCGCAGCATGCGCTCGCTGTGATCGCGCGTCACCGCGGGCTCGGTCACGCGCGTACGCCCCTCGGCATAAAGGCCCGCGAGCAGGATGGCCGACTTGACCTGGGCACTCGCGACCTCGAGCGCGTAGTCGATGCCCTTCAGCCGCTGCCCCCCCTGCACACGAACGGGCGGGCGCCCCCCGTCGGTCGCGATACGGGCGCCCATGAGCCGCAGCGGACGCGCGACGCGCTCCATGGGCCGCTTCATGAGCGAACTGTCTCCCACGAGCATGCTGTCGAAGGACTGCGCCGACAGCAGGCCCGTGAACAGGCGCATGGCCGTTCCCGCATTGCCCATGTCGAGCTGCGTCGCCGGGGCCCGGAGTCCGTGCAGTCCGACGCCGTGGACGCGCACCTCGCCCGGCACGGGCGTCTCGATGACCACACCCATCTGCGCCATGGCGCGCTGTGTCGCGAGGCAGTCCTCGCTCTCGAGGAATCCGGTGACGTGCGTGACGCCGTCGGCGATGCCGCCCAGCATCATGGCGCGGTGCGAGACCGACTTGTCGCCCGGCACGCGGATCCGGCCGGCGATGCGCTTCACGGGTCGCACCCGGTAGCTGCGCTCCGTCATGACGATGCTCCCGGCACGCGGGCCAGCGCGTCCAGACAGCGCGCATTCTCCGTGGTGGTTCCGACGGTGATGCGCAGCGCATCGGGCAAGCCGTAACCCGCCACCGGGCGCACGATCACGCCCTCGCGCAGCAGTGCGTCGTAGATCGGCGCTGCCGGCCTGCCGAAATCGACGAGGACGAAGTTCCCCGCGGACGGCAGCACCCGCAACCCGAGCTCGGCGAGACCGCGGCGCAGTTCGACGAGCCCCGCGCGGTTCAGTTCGACCGAAGCGGCGATGTGCGCGGCATCGTCCAGCGCGGCCTCCGCGGCGGCGAGCGCCACCGAGTTGACGTTGAACGGCTGCCGCACGCGGTTGAGCAGGTCCGCGACGTCGGGATGCGACAGTGCGTAACCGACCCTCAGGCCGGCGAGACCGTAGGCCTTCGAGAAGGTCCGTGTCACGACCAGGTTCGGAAGGTCGCGGATCCAGAGGCTGGCGTCGGCGCAGTCGACGTCCCGCGAGTATTCGAAGTACGCCTCGTCGACGACGGCGATGACCGCGGGCGGCAGTGCATCGAGGAAGGCCCGGAGTTCGCCCGCCCCCAGCCAGGTGCCCACGGGATTGTTGGGATTGGCAATGAACACGAGCCGCGTGGCCGGGCCGATGAGCGCACGGAAGGCACCGAGATCGTGCCCGAGCGGCATCGCATGGTCGGGACCGAGCGCAGGCGCGATGCGCGCCGTCGCGCCGGTGGCCTGCACCGCGATCGGGTAGACCGCGAAGCAGTACTGCGACATCACGGCCTCGTCCGCCGGCGTCAGGAACGCTTCCGCCAGCATGACCAGCAGGTCGTTCGACCCGTTGCCGAGGGTCACCTGCGCCGGCGTCACCCCGTGACGCGCCGCCAGCTTCGCGCGCAACCGGTGACCGCTGCCGTCCGGATACAGGCCGACGCCGTCGATCGCCGCGGCCATCGCGGCCCGCGCGGCCATGCCGGGACCCAGGGGGTTCTCGTTCGATGCGAGCTTGATGCTGTCGCGGATGCCGAGCTCACGCTCGAGTTCCTCGACCGGCTTGCCGGGCACATAGGGCGACAGCGTGCGGACGCCGGGTGCGGCGAGCGGTGCGTAGCGGTTCGACACGGGTCAGCAGCCTGTGCGGGTTGGGTCGATGGACGCGGGCGTCAGCCGATCGCGCGGGGATAGGACCCCAGCACGCGGAACAGCGAGGCGCGCTTCTTCAGCTCGGCGAGCGCCCGCCGCACCGGCGGATCCTGCTCGTGGCCCTCGATGTCGACGAAGAACACGTAGTCCCACTTGTGCCGGTGTGACGGCCGGGATTCGATGCGCGTCATGCTGATGCCGTGCCGGGCCAGCGGTTCCAGCAGCCTGTGGAGCGCGCCCGGCGAATCCGTCCTGCCGGCCGTCATCAGCACCGTGGTCTTGTCCTCGCCGCTCGACCGGAACGACTGCTTCCCGACGACCAGGAACCGCGTGGTGTTGTCCTTGCGGTCCTCGATGTCCGCCACGAGGATCTCCAGGCCGTAGACCTCGGCAGCGACCTGCCCCGCGATCGCCGCGGTGCCCTTCTCGTCGCGCGCGCGGCGGGCGGCCTCGGCATTGCTCGCCACCGGGATGCGCTCCACGTCCGGGAGGTGTTCGTCGAGCCAGCCGCGGCACTGCGCCAGCGACTGCGGATGCGAGCACAGCCGCTCGATGTCATCGAGTCCGCGCATGCGCCCCATGACATTCTGGTGAACACGCAGCTCGACCTCGCCGCAGATCCGGAGCGGCGAATTGACGAAGCGGTCCAGCGTGTGCGTGATCGTTCCCTCGGTGGAGTTCTCGATCGGCACGACGCCGAAGTCCGCGGTACCGGCTTCGACCTCGTGGAACACGTCGGCGATCGACGGCACCGCGAGGCCGCGGACGGCGTGCCCGAATTGCTTGAGCACCGCCTGCTGCGTGAAGGTCCCCTCCGGGCCGAGGTAGGCGACCTTGAGCGGCTCCTGCTGCGCGAGACAGGCCGACATGATCTCGCGGAAGAGCCGCATCATGCTCTCGTCGGTGAGCGGGCCGCGGTTGCGCGCCTTCACCGCGCGCAGCACCTCGGCCTCCCTCTCCGGCCTGTAGAAATCGACGGCACGTCCCTCCGCCGACTTCGAGATGCCGACCTGCTGGGCGAGGCGCGCGCGCTGGCAGATGAGCTCCTGCATCTGCTCGTCGACCGCGTCGATGCGCCTGCGCATCTCCGCGAGATCGACCGCCGCCGCCTTCGGCGACCCGGTTCGGGAGGCGCGCTTGCGAGCCACCACCGCCGCCTCAGCCGATCGCCCGGGCCGACAGCACGCCCTCGATGGCGCCGAGCCGCGCCACGAGTTCGGGAGACACGGTGCCCTCGACATCGATCAGCGTGTAGGCCAGGTCGCCGCGCGACTTGTTCAGGAGATCGGCGATGTTGAGCTTCGCCTCGGCGAGCGCGGTCGAGATCTGCCCCACCATGTTCGGCACGTTCGCATTCGCGATCGCGAGGCGGGACGTGCCGGGCAGCCTTGGCAGCACGGCCTCGGGGAAGTTCACCGAGTTGCGGACGTTGCCGCTCTCCAGGAACTCCCGCAGGGTGTCGGCCACCATCACCGCGCAGTTCTCCTCCGCCTCGTTGGTCGAGGCGCCGAGATGCGGCAGCGCGACGACCTTCGCGTGATCCTTGATGGCCGGCGACGGGAAGTCGCAGATGTACCCGCCGAGCTTGCCGGCATCGAGGGCCGCGACGACCGCGGCCTCGTCGACGATGCCGCCACGCGCGAAGTTGAGCACGACCGCGCCCGGGCGCATGAGCCTGACACGCGCCGGGTTCACGAGGTTGCGCGTGTCGTTGTTGAGCGGCACGTGGACCGTGACCATGTCTGCCCGTGCGAACAGGTCGTCGAGGCTGATGGCCTGTTCGACGCCCGAGGACAGCTGCCAGGCGCGCTGCACGGTGATCTGCGGGTCGTAGCCCAGCACGCGCATGCCGAGCGCGTGCGCAGCGTTCGCGACCTCGACACCGATGGCGCCGAGTCCGACGACGCCGAGGGTACGTCCGGGGAGCTCGTAGCCCACGAACTTCTTCTTCCCCTTCTCCACCGCCTCCTCGACCGCGTGCTCGTCGCCCGTCAGGCCACGCACGAACTGCCAGGCCTGGCAGAGGTTCCGCGCGGCGAGGAACATGGACGCCAGCACGAGTTCCTTGACCGCGTTCGCGTTCGCACCCGGTGCGTTGAACACGGGCACGCCGCGCTTCGACAGCGCCGCGACCGGGATGTTGTTCGTGCCGGCGCCCGCGCGGCCGATCGCCTTGACGCTCGCGGGGATCTCCACCGCGTGCATGTCCGCGGACCGCACGAGGATCGCGTCGGGATGACCGATCTCCGAGGCCACCTCGAAACGCTCCCGCGGCAGCCGTTCGAGTCCGCGTACGGAGATGTTGTTCAGCGTGAGGATCCTGTAGCTCATTGCGCCTCCGTCGTCAGCTCAGCCGCGGCGTGCGGCGAAGTCCCGCATGAATGCGATCAGCGCATCGACACCCTCGCGCGGCATCGCGTTGTAGATGCTCGCGCGCATCCCGCCCACCGACCGGTGTCCCTCGAGCGTCACGAGCCCCGCCTTCTTCGCCTCTTCGAGGAAAGGTTTGTCGAGATCGGCATTCGGCAGCGTGAACGGCACGTTCATCCAGGAACGGCTCTCCTTCTCGACCGGGTTGCGGTAGAAGCCGGAGTCATCGATGGCGCGATACAGCGCCTCGGCCTTGGCGCGATTGCGCTCACCCATCGCCGCGAGCCCGCCCTGCCGCTTCAACCACTGGAACACGAGGCCCGCCACGTACCAGCTGTACGTCGGCGGCGTGTTCAGCATCGAGCCGTCGTCGCCCATGGCCTTGTAGTCGAACACGGACGGCGTGCCCGGGCGCGCCTTGCCGACGAGGTCCTCGCGCACGATGACGACCACGATGCCCGCCGGCCCGATGTTCTTCTGCGCGCCGGCGTAGATCAGGCCGAACTTCGAGACGTCGACGGGCCGCGACAGCAGCGTCGAGGACATGTCGGCCACGAGCGGCACGCCACCGGTGTCGGGAACGTACGGGAACTCGACGCCGCCGATGGTCTCGTTCGGCGTGTAGTGCACGTAGGCAGCACCGGCAGTGAGCTTCAGCTCCGACTGCTTCGGCGTGGACGTGTAGTTCGTCGCCGCGCAGTCCGCCGCGACATTGACCCCGAGATAGCGCTTGGCCTCGCCGAGCGCCTTCTTCGACCACTGCCCGGTGTTGACGTAGTCGGCCGTGGCATCGGGCCCGGCGAGATTCATCGGGATCCCCGCGAACTGGCCCGTCGCACCGCCCTGCAGGAAGAGCACCTTGTAGTTCGCCGGCACGCCCAGCAGCTCGCGCAGGTCGGCCTCCGCCTGCTGCGCGATGCTCACGAAGGCCTTGCCGCGATGGCTCATCTCCATCACGGACATGCCCGTGCCGCGCCAGTCGCCCATCTCGGCGGCCGCCTGTTCCAGTACCTCGAGCGGCAGGACCGCCGGTCCCGCGGAGAAATTGAAAACTCGCATGACTCCTGAGCCTCTCTGGCGCCACGGGCGCCGTCTGATGAATCACCTGCCGCGCGACCGGGCCACGCGACCTCCGGAACCCCGTCAGCCCGCGCCGCCGCCTTCCGCATCGCCCTCGCCGGCGACACATTCGAGACCGACGAGCTTCTCGTCGTCCCCGAGGCGCATCAGACGCACGCCCTGCGTGTTGCGGCCGACGACCGAGATCTCGCGCACCGGCATGCGCACGAGCGTGCCGCTCGAATTGATCAGCATGATCTCGTCGTCCTGCGTCACGAGCAGCGCACCGACCATCGCGCCGTTCCGCTCCGTGGTCTGCAGCGCGATGACGCCCTGGCCGCCGCGGCCGTGCTGCGGGAACTCGGCGATCTCGGTCAGCTTGCCGTAGCCGTACTCGGATGCGGTCAGAATATAGCCCTCGCCGACGACGATCAGCGAGTTCACGAGCTGGCCGGCGGCCAGGCGGATGCCGCGCACACCGGCCGCCTCGCGGCCCATCGGCCGCACCTCTTCCTCGCCGAAGCGGATGGCCTTGCCGTCCGTCGTGGTGAGGACGATGTCGCGCGCGCCGTCCGTGATGGCGACGCCCACGAGCCGGTCGTCTTCACCGAGGTCCACGGCGATGATGCCCGTGGTGCGCGGCCGCGAGAACGCGGCGAGCGGTGTCTTCTTGACCGTGCCCTGGCTGGTCGCCATGAACACGTGGCTGCCCTCGGCGTAATCGCGTACCGGCAGGAGCGCCGTGATGCGCTCGCCATCGGCCAGGGGCAGCAGGTTCACGATCGGCTTGCCGCGCGAACCGCGGCTCGCGAGCGGCAGCTGCCACACCTTGAGCCAGTAGCAGCGTCCCCGGTTCGAGAAACACAGCAGCGTGTCGTGGCTGTGCGCCACGAACAGCTTGTCGACGAAGTCCTCGTCCTTGACCGCCGTGGCGCTCTTGCCGCGGCCGCCGCGACGCTGCGCCTCGTAGTCCGTGACGGGCTGCGACTTCGCGTAGCCGGCGTGCGACAGCGTGACGACGACGTCCTGGCGCTCGATGAGATCCTCGATAGTCACGGCGTCCTGGTCGTGGACGATCTCCGTGCGCCGGGCGTCCGCAAAGTTCGCCCGGATCTCGCCGAGTTCGGCACGGATCACCTCGAGCAGCCGCTCGGGCCGCGCGAGGATGTCGCCGAGGTCGCGGATCAGGTCGAGCAACTCGCCGAACTCCGCGACGATGCGGTCCTGCTCCAGGCCGGTGAGGCGGTGCAGCCGCAGGTCGAGGATCGCCTGCGCCTGCGCCTCGGACAGGCGGTAGCCCTGCGAGGTGAGGCCGACGTCGGCACCGAGGCCGTCGGGACGCGCGGAGACCTCGCCGGCCCTCTCGAGCATCTGCGGCACGACACCCGACAGCCAGGCGCGCGCGACCAGCGCGGCCCTCGCCTCGGCCGGCGACGACGAGGCCTTGATGGTCGCGATCACCTCGTCGATGTTCGCGAGTGCGACGGCGAGACCCTCGAGCACGTGGGCGCGTTCGCGCGCGCGACGCAGCTCGTAGAGCGTGCGCCGCGTCACCACCTCGCGGCGGTGGCGCAGGAAGGCCTCGAGCATCTCCTTCAGCGACAGCAGCTTCGGCTGGCCGTCGACCAGCGCGACCATGTTCACGCCGAACACCGTCTCGAGCGGCGTCAGCTTGAACAGCTGGTTGAGGATGACCTCCGCGTTCTCGCCGCGCTTCAGCTCGATGACGACGCGCAGTCCGTCCTTGTCCGACTCGTCGCGCAGCCCGTCGGAGGCGATGCCCTCGACGGTCTTGTCGCGCACGAGGTCGGCGATACGCTCGATGAGCCGCGCCTTGTTCACCTGGTACGGCAGCTCGGTCACGATGATGGCCTGGCGCCCGCGATCGTCGATCTCCTCGATCGACGTGCGGGCGCGCAGCGACAGCCGGCCGCGGCCGGTCTTGTACGCGAGCACCACCTCGGCGGAGCCGTTCAGGATCCCCGCGGTCGGGAAGTCGGGCCCGGGCACGATCTGCATGAGATCGGCGAGACCGAGGTCCGGGTTGTCGATGAGCGCGATGCAGGCGTCCACGATCTCGCCGAGGTTGTGCGGCGGGATGTTGGTCGCCATGCCGACGGCGATGCCGGTCTGGCCGTTGATGAGCAGGTTCGGCACGCGGGTCGGCAGCACCGCCGGCTCGCGCTCGCTGTTGTCGTAGTTCGGGACGAAATCGACCGTCTCGCGGTCGATGTCCGCGAGCAGCTCGTGCGCGATGCGCGACATGCGCACTTCGGTGTAGCGCATCGCCGCGGGAGCATCGCCGTCCACGGAGCCGAAGTTGCCCTGGCCGTCGATGAGCAGGTAGCGCATCGAGAACGGCTGGGCCATGCGCACCATCGTGTCGTACACGGCCAAATCGCCGTGCGGATGGTACTTGCCGATGACGTCGCCGACGATGCGCGCCGACTTCTTGTAGGGCTTGTTCCAGTCGTTGCCGAGTTCGCGCATCGCGAACAGTACGCGCCGGTGGACCGGCTTCAGCCCGTCGCGCACGTCGGGCAGGGCGCGGCCGACGATCACGCTCATGGCGTAATCGAGATACGACTGCCGCATCTCCTCTTCGAGGTTGACGTGCAGGACTTCGCGTGCGATTTCCGTCATTGCGATGCCAGTTCGGCGCCCCTTCGAGGCGGCTCGTCGTGCCGCTTCAGGCCCCGGCCCCGGGGCCGGAACAAAGCGCGCAATGTACCACAGCGCAGCACTCGATCCCAAGACGATTCATGGGCTTGCGTGTCCCCCACCGTGCTTCGGCACGACGCGGACCGGCCCGGGTGTCCCGCGGCTCCGCGCGGCGTGGGTCCGAGCGCGCGGGCCGATCGCACACGCCGCGGCCGCTATACTGTGCGCACCGCGGAGACGCACTCACGGAGTCCGCTGCCGCGGTCGACAACCGTTCAGCCAGGCGAACCGAAAGCATGAATTCCGCCGTCGATGCCGATCCTGCCGAAGTGGCCAAATTCGACGCGCTCGCGCAGCGCTGGTGGGATCCGGCGGGCGAGTTCCGGCCGCTGCACGAGATCAACCCCCTGCGCCTCGACTACATCGAAGCGCGTGCGGGCCTGCGTGACCGGCGCGTGCTCGACGTGGGCTGCGGCGGCGGACTCCTCGCGGAGGGGATGGCACGCCGTGGCGCGCTCGTCACCGGGATCGACGCGGCTCCGTCACCACTCACGGTCGCCCGGCTTCATGCCCTCGAAGCCGGCATCGAAGTCGATTACCGCCGGTCCACGGCCGAGGAACACGCCGCGCAGGCGCCCGGCGCCTTCGACGTCGTGACCTGTCTCGAGATGCTCGAGCACGTGCCCGGGCCGGCGAGGACGGTGCGGGCGCTGGCGGACCTCGTACGGCCGGGTGGTGATGTCTTCGTCTCCACGATCAACCGCAACGTGAAGTCCTTCGTGCACGCCATCGTCGGTGCCGAGTACCTGCTGGGCCTCGTGCCGAAGGGGACCCACGAGTACGCGCGGTTCATCCGCCCTTCCGAGCTCGCGAGCTGGACGCGCGCCGCGGGACTCGATCTCCTGGACCTCACGGGGCTGTCACACGATCCGCTGACGCGCAGCTATCGGCTCACCCGCGACGTCGGCGTCAACTACTTCGCGCACCTGCGGCGCCCTGCCGCATGACCGCACCCGGAGCCCTGCGTCCGGTGCTGTTCGACCTGGACGGCACGCTGCTGGACACGGCGCCGGACATGGTTGCCGCGCTCAACCGCCTGCGCGCCGAAGAAGGCCGCGAACCGCTGCCGTTCGCGGCCATGCGGCGGTTCGTCTCGCACGGCTCCGCGCGCCTCGTGCAGCAGGGCTTTCCCGATGCCGGGGGCACGGAGTACGAGCGGCTGCGGCAGCGATATCTGGCGATCTACCGCGAGGCCCTCGCCGTCGAGACGTGCCTGTTCCCGGGCTTCGAAGCGGTGCTCGACGCGCTGGACGCGGACTCGGTTCCCTGGGGAATCGTGACCAACAAGCCGGGCTGGCTCACGGACCCGCTGCTCGACGCACTCGGTCTCGCGGACCGGGCGGCCGCGGTCGTGAGCGGCGACACCCTGCCGGAGCGCAAGCCCCATCCCGCACCCCTGCTCCACGCCGCGCGCCGCATCGGCCGGGAACCCGGAGAGTTCGTCTGTCTGGGAGACGCCGAACGCGACATCCAGGCGGCGCGCGCTGCAGGCATGCTGGCGCTGGTCGCCTGCTTCGGCTACCTGGGCCCCGACGACGACCCGGAGCAGTGGCAGCCGGACGGAATGATCGATGCGCCCGGGGACCTGCTGGCCTGGCTCGCGGAGAGCGCCGTGGCCGGAGCCTGTCCGTGAGCACGGCCGGGTTCATCGCCGTCGGTCTGCTGCCCACAGCGTTCCTGCTCGGTCTCTGGCTCGGGCGCCGGAGGACGGCGCAGCTCGCGACCGAGGTCGCCGTGCTCAACGAGCGCCTCAAGGCCGGGGCCGAGATCGAGCGGGAGCGCCAGGAGACCGTCGAGCACGCGATGCAGGGACTGAAGGTCGCCTTCAACGACCTGGCAGGCCGGAACCTGCGCGAATCCAGCGAGCATTTCCTCAGGCTCGCGCGCGCGAGCCTCGGCGAGCAGCAGCAGGCCGCGGCCGGCATGCTCAAGGAACGCGAAGTCGCGGTCGAGGCGCTCGTCCGGCCCATCGCCACCGCGCTCGAGAAGACCGAGGGCACGCTGCGCGAACTCGAGACCGCGCGCAGCCGCGAGTCCGGCAGCCTCCGTCAGCACCTCCACGACATGCGCGAACTGCATCTCACGCTGCAGCGCGAGACGCGCAGCCTCGCCAACGCCCTGCGGCGACCGCAGGTCCGCGGCCGCTGGGGCGAACTCACCCTGCGCCGGCTCGTGGAGCTGGCCGGCATGTCCGAGCACTGTGATTTCGACGAGCAGGTGCACGTGAACACCGAGTCCGGTGCGCTGCGTCCGGACATGGTCGTGCACATGTCCGATGGCCGCGACCTCGTGGTCGACGTCAAGACGCCGCTCGACGCCTATCTGACCGCCATGGAAGCGCAGAGCGAAGAGGAACGCGCGCAGGCCCTGCGTCGCCATGCGCAGCACGTGGCCGATCGCGTGGGCCAGCTGTCCTCGAAGGCCTACTGGTCGCAGTTCCCCTCCGCGCCGCAGTTCGTGGTGCTGTTCATCCCGGGCGACCAGTTCCTCGCGGCCGCCCTCGACGAGAAACCGGACCTGCTGGAGAAAGCGATGGAGTCCGGTGTGATCCTCGCCACGCCGACCAATTTCATCGCGGTGCTGAAGTCCATCGCCTACGGCTGGCGACAGGTGCAGCTCACCGAGCACGCCGAGCAGATCCGCAGGCTCGCCGAGGACCTCTACCAGAGGCTCGCAGTGTTCCGCACGCACATGGCGAAGCTCGGCGGTGAACTCGAGGCCAGCGTCAGGGCGTTCAACAGCGCGGTGGGCTCACTGGAGCGCAACGTCCTGCCGGGCGCACGCAAGTTCACCGAACTCGGGCTGCGTTCGGATCGCAGCATCGAGGTCCTGGAGACCATCGAAACCACGCCCCGCGGCGTGGAACTGCCGCGCGCGGACGCCGACACGCCGCCCGCCGGCGACACCCGCTGAGACGCCCCTTCCGCTCATGGCCCGCACGCCGGACGCCGATTACGTCGCACGCATCGCGCGCCCCGGTTCCATCGAGGCCTTCGCGCTGTTGTTCGCGGGCGGGCAGGCCGGTGTGCTCGGCTCACTGCTGGCGCTGCGCACCGAGCTGCGCGAGTCCTCGCTGGGCGCGCAGGACCATTCGGTTGCGCATGCACGGATCGGCTGGTGGGACGGCGAAATCGAGCGATTGATCGCCGGCGAGCCCGCGCACCCCATCACCCGCACGCTGCTCGCGGCCGCGGGCGATGCAGCCGTGGACTGGTCACCCCTGCGTGGACTGATCCAGGCCGCAAACATCGAACTCGCGCGCGTGGTGTTCGAGGACGAGGCCGGACTGGACGGCTACCTGCAGGCATCCGGCGGCTCGCTTCACCGGGTCTGCGCCGGCCTCGCACTCGGCGACGCCGGCGCCGCCACCGGTTTCGGCGACCCGCTCGGGCGCGCGCTGCGCCGCTGCGAGATCCTCGACGCCCTGCATCGCGATGCACGCCGCGGTTTCATCGCCGTACCGCTCGCCTGGCTCGATGATGCCGGCGTGGACGTCACTGCGCTCCAGGACGGCACCGGCGGCGAGGCCCTGCGCCGGCATCTGCTGCGGGCACGCGAGGAATTCCAGTCCGTACTTCAGGCGGTTCCCCGCGCCGCGCGGCAGTGCCTGACAGGCCAGATCGCACTCGCAGCCGGTTACACTCACCGCCTGGCGGCCTGGCAGCGGGCCAGATCCGATCCCGCGGGCGAGCCCCCGCCGGCGCGGCCGCTCGGCACCCTCTGGACCATCTGGCGCGCTGCGCGCCGCCTGGAGTTCGACACCGCATGAGCATCGACCCGACGACCTACCAACCCGCACCGGGTTCGCATGCGGGGCGCATCGTGCTCGTGACGGGCTCCGGCGACGGCATCGGCCGGGCGCTCGCGCTCGCCCTCGCACACCAGGGTGCCACCGTGGTGCTGCTGGGCCGCACGCCGCAGAAGCTCGAGGCGACCTACGACGCGATCATCGCCGCCGGCGGGCCGAAGCCCGCGCTCGCGCCCTTCAATCTGGAGACCGCGACCGCGAAGGAATACGACGCGCTCGCCGCCGTGCTCGATCGTGAATTCGGCCGGCTCGACGGTCTCGCGCACGTGGCCGGGATCCTGGGCGTGCGCAGCCCCATCGAGCATCACGACGTGCCGACCTGGGTCAAGGTGCTGCACGTCAATGCCACGGCGGCCTTCATCCTGACGCAGACCTGTCTGCCGCTCCTGCACCGTTCTCCCGACGCGTCCATCGTCTTCACGTCGAGCTCGGTGGGACGCCGGGGCACGGCCTACTGGGGTGCCTACGCGGTATCGAAATTCGCGACCGAGGGACTCATGCAGGTGCTGGCGCACGAACTCGAGGGCGGCTCGATCCGTGCGAACTCGGTGAACCCGGGCGCCGTGCGCACCAACATGCGGCTGCAGGCCTACCCCGCCGAGGACCGTTCGAAGCTCCGCGCCCCCGAGGACGTCGTGGCACCGTTCCTGTACCTGCTGGGAGGCGACAGCCGCGGCGTCAACGGCCAGGCGTTGTAGAACGCCGCCGCGCGGCCCGCCAGGGCGATCGCGGCGGGCCCGACGCTCCGGGACCCGCCACGAGGTTCGCAACGCGTTCGCGCCGTTCCCTTCAGAACTGCGCCGCTGCCATGAGGCTCAGCACGTCGTTCGTGCCGTCCGCGATCGTGCCCATACGCACGTCGCGCAGCAGCTTCTCGATCGGGTATTCCTCGGTCTTGGCATAGCCGCCGAACACATCGAACGCCGTATTCACCACTTCGATCGCGAACTGCGAGCCGGTCACCTTCGCGGAAGCCGCCAGCGGGAAATACGGGTCCGGGTTCCCTGCATGCGTCACCATCACATGCCGCGCCAGCGCCCGCGCCGCCTGGATCTTGCGGTACATGTCGAAGAGCTTCAGCTGGATCGCCTGGTGCTCGATGATCGGCTTGCCGCCCTGCACCCTGACCTTCGCGTAGGCCACTGCATGCTCGAACGCCGCACGCGCGAGCCCGACGAGGAAGATCGCCATGCCGGGATTCGCGCCGACGAGGATGCCGCGCAGCAGATCCGGATACTCCTTCGGTCCGCAGACCATGTAGCTCGCCGGGATCTCCACATCGTCGAAATAAATCGACGAGTCGCTCATCGAGCGCACGCCCATCTTGCGGACGGGCGGGCTGCGCCGCACGCCCGGCAGGTCGAGCGGCACGAGGAACGCGCCGAATCCCGGCGCGCCCGAGCCATCGTCGTAGCGGCAGAAGAGCGACATATCCTTCGCGATCGACCCGTTCGAGACCCAGGCCGACTTCTGGCCGCGGATGACGATCCGGTCACCGCGCCGGATCGCCACGCAGTTGCTGCGCCGACCTCCGTGCTCGATGGAACTCAGCGAGCGCTCGAAGTCGAGCACGTCACTGCCGTGATCCGGTTCGGTGATGCCCCAGCAGCCGAGACGGTCCGGCGTGAAGATCGCGGCCAGATCCTCGCGCCCCAGCGCCTGCGCCAGCGCCGACGGGAAGCTGCCCCCATAGAAGCCCCAGCCCAGGCCGAGGTCACCCCAGCCCAGCTCCTCGTGCACGAGGTAAGTGAGCCGCGCGACCTCGACGGGGCCGAGGCCCCGCGACGCCTCGGTCAGGTCCAGTCCCAGTTCGAGGTATTGCCGCCGCGCCTCCCAGTACGGCGATTCCGGCGCGATGACCTGCTCCGGCGTCATGCGGTCGAGCGCCTTCCCCACCGGTCGCAGGACATCCCGCGCATAACGATGCGCGGTCGCCTGGATCGCTCGTTCCTCTTCCGAAAGCCCCGGCTCGACCGGCGGCCCCTGCATCTCGGTCACGCGGCCGCCCTCAGAAATCGAACCCGCCCGAATCACCGGGCGCGCGGTCCTTGGACGGATCGGGGAACATCACCTTCCGCGCGAGCACCGTGTCGAAGAACTCCCAGACCTGCACGATCTTGCCGCCCTTGACCTCGAACAGGTGGCTGTACCGCTGATCGTAGCGCTCACCGTTCGTGCCGGGGCCGTCCGCCTCCATCAGACACACCACGCGATCGCCGTCCGAGCAGAACACCTTCAGCTTCTTGCAGAACTTGAAGTTCTTCGCGTCCAGCGCCCCGAACACCTGCGGCAGGATGTCCCGCTCCATGGCCGCGCGACCGCGCACCTGTCCCGATATCGGCGTGTGTCCACTGATGTTGTAGACGACGTCGGGACTCTGCAGCGCCCAGAACTTCTCCACGTTCAACGTCGCCAGCGCGTCGTACCACTCCAGCACCACCGCCTCGTTTTCGCGATTCATCGATCAGTCTCCCTGTTGAAATCCTTCAGACTCTCGTCCAGCAACCGGACCAGTTCCCGGTAGAACGGGCTCGCCTCGCCCTGCTCGAGCCGCGCACGCATCTCGGGCACCCAACGCCCGGGATGCCGCTCGAGGAAGTCTCGTTCCGCGCGCCGGAAAGGCCCCGCATCCCCGCCCGCGGCGGCGACCTCCGCCTGCCGGTCGGCGAGGAAGTGCAGGAACTCCAGTTCCGCACCGAGGGAATCGGGCATCTCCTGCCCCGGCCGCGCCACGCGAAGTCCGAAGTGGTCGTAGAAACGCACCACTTCCTCCATGACCTTCAGGCGCTCGGCGCCACCCCAGGCACCGCCATGGAGCGGACAGGGCGGCCGTCCGCCCGAGCCGACGTCGAAGAGCGCCGAATAGTCGGCGGCGAGATCGTCGAGTTCGGGAACATCGGTCAGCGCCACCCCGTCGGGCGGAACGGTCAGCGTCGGCCCCACCTCCGCGAGCAGGCTCTCGAGGGTGGAGCAGAGTGCTCCCGCCGCGATCGCTTCGCGCAGCGCCGGGTCCGGATACTCGAACGCGCCGGCGAAGACGCGATACAGCTCGGCGCGCTCGCGGTCGCGGGACGCATCCACGGCCAATCACGCCTTCCTTCTGCCGATGGGATCGAAGAAACGCAGCGGCTGCTCCTTCACCGCGAGCGGATCATGGCCCGCGAGCGCCTCGTGCGTGTGCGGATCGTGCCGCCCCTCGTCGACGCAGTCGGTGAGCGCGAAGGTCTGTTCCACCGTCCCCGGATCGCGATCGAACCCGCCGAAGTTGTCCTTCCACTCGTAGGCGATCAGGAGATCGATGAGCTCGGACTGTCCGCCCTGCTTCACCTTCTTCATCTCCGCGTGCAGCACGTCGAGCGCCGCAATCACGGGCGGTCCGAACAGCGAGACGAGATAGTCGGTCGGGATGCGCGGCTGCGAGAAGTCCAGGTTGCCGTTCGCATCGATGCGTGCGGGGTTCAACGGCGGCACGTAGAAGACGTTGGGGCCGGTCTCGAACTCGGGATGCAGCGGCACCGCGACCTTCCACTTCTCCACGAGCTTCCAGATCGGTCCGTTCGCATCGTCGCGGTAGCCCACGAAACGCAGCCGCCCGGGGCACTGCCGCGCGCAGGCCGGTGCGACGCCCTTCTCGATGCGCGGGAAGCAGAAGATGCACTTCTGCGCGACCTTCTTCACGTGGTTGAAGTAGATCTTCTTGTACGGGCAGGCCGTCATGCAGAAGCGGTAGCCCCGGCAGCGGTCCTCGTTGACCACGACGATGCCGTCCTGCTCGCGCTTCTCGATCGCGCCGCGCGGGCAGGCCGCGATGCACGCCGCATGCGTGCAGTGATTGCAGATGCGCGGCAGGTAGAACGAGAACGCGTTCGGGTAATCGCCCGCTGCCTGGTCCTCGTCCCAGTTCGGACCCCACTCGGGGGTGTCGCCTTTCGGGTGCAGGTGCTGTCTCGTGCCCTCGCCGCCCGCGAACACTTCCTCGTGGTTGAATTCCCATGCGTCACCGAAATCCCGGCGCGTGGGCAGCCGGCCGGACTGGGCCTCGCCGTCGCGGAAACCGCCACCCGAGTGCTCCCACCCGCGCGGCGTCCCCTCGCCGGGCTGCGTGTTGACGGTGTTCCACCACATGTAGTCCATGCCTTCTTCGCGCGTCCACAGCCGCTTGCAGGCGATGCTGCAGGTCTGGCAGCCGATGCACTTGTTGAGGTCCAGGACCATCGCCAGTTGACGTTGTGACATCACATGCCCCCGCAGACAGGCTTCGACGCCGTGTCGACGACCGGTGCCGCCGCCGTCATGACACCGCGTCCAGCATCAGATCCTCGAGACTCAGCGTGAAGGACTTGATTCCCGCGCGCTCCTGGTTGCCACCCTCCCAGATCGCCACGCCGTAAGGGATGCGGGCTCCCGGCCGCAGTTGCGCCACGGGCTCCGGGGTCTCCACGGCGAGCGCCCGCGAAATCACCACCTGCCAGGTTCCGTCATGCCAGCGCTGGCTGCAGCTCACGGTGCCGGGTGCGACGCTGCGTGTGGTACCGATGCCCTCGGCGACGATGTTGCGGCCCCGGGCCGCCTCGTCCGCGCGCCACAGCCAGGCGTTCACCGGCGCGCCCTTCTGCCCCATCAGCAGGATGGGCGCCTTCGGCACCGACGGCAGCATCACCGCCGCCGCGTCGACGAACTGGTCGTTGTCGCGGATGCGCTCGTCGGCGCGCGCATCGTCCCATTCGAGTCGGAAGGCGAGCGCCGTGCCCGTGTGCACGGCCGCGAACCGCACGCTCGCGACGCGGCCATATGGCCGGCCCTTCCACTGCGCGCGGATCGCATCGGTCGGCTGCATCGCCATCGGCGAGGGCGACATCTGCAACTGCACGCCGATCGCCCGCTGCCAGCAGGCATGTCCCGCATCGAGGCAGTCCTTCAGCGTGGTCCCGGGGGAGTGAATGACCCGCATGCGTGCGTCCTCAGGAGGCCTTGCGCACGTCGATCGTCGTGCCGCGATCGACGTTGTTCGGCTGGTAGTAGTAAGGCGCGTAGTGCAGATGACCGTAGTTGCCGACGAACTGCAGCGGCTTGAGCTGGGTCGCGAGCACCGTGTCGATGCTGCCGTGCTCCTTGAACTGGAACGGCTCCCAGGCGTGGTAGTAATGGACCTGCCCGGGCTGCATGGTCGGCGTCACCATGACGCGGCAGCGGAACCGCCCCACGTCGTTGAACACCTCGACCTCGTCGTGATCCTGTATGCCGCGCTCGCGCGCGTCGCGCGGGTTCATGTAGATCAGCGGCTCGCCGCGCTGGAGCCGCAGCATGAGTTCGTTGTCGCGCCACAGCGAGTGGATGCCCCAGCGCGTGTGCCCACCCGTGAAGCGCAGCGGATGATCGCCACCCATCTTCGGCGGATCGCGGTGCACCGGCAGTTCCTCGCCGAACTCGAGGAACCACTCGTGATCGATGTAGAACTGCTGCCGCCCGGTCAGGGTCCACCAGGGCTGCTTCTTCTCCGTGAAGTCGGTGGCCGGAGTCAGCGGACGGCCCGGCACGACCTCGAAGGTCGTCGCCATGCCGGGATTGTGCTTGGAACCGGCGTTGGTCCAGTCGGCGTAGCCCTTGTCACGCAGTTGCTCGAGCGTGATGCCCTGGTGCGCCTTCGTGTACTTCATGATCTCGCGCACGATCACCTCGTCCGGCGCGTCCTCGGCGAGCCGGCCGTGATCCGTGTACTCGTCGTGGATGCGCGTGAAATCGCGCACGTAGTCGAACTCGGCGTCGCGCAGCTGCGTCAGCCCCATCTGCGGCGCGAGTTCCTGCATCTTCTTCAGCAGGCTGCCGAAGGTGTGCCAGTCGTCGCGCGATTCCGCGACCGGTGGCACCGCCTTGCCCTGGTAGACATGGTGCGGCACTTTCGTCTCCGAGATCTTGACTCCCTCGACCTCGTAGAATCCGGCCGCCGGCAGCACGTAGTCGGATGCCAGCGCGGTCGAGGTCATGCGGTAATCCACGGTCACGACGAGCTTGAGCTTGGGCCAGAGCGTCCGGTAGAGGATGTGGCTCATGCGCGTGCGGCGCAGGATGTTGGAGCCGCACTCGATGAGGGCCCGCGGTTCGCGACCGCGCGGCGGATAGACCGGCATCCAGCGCCTGTCGAACGCCTCCTGGATGTAGTCGTCCCCGCTGCGCTTGCCGGGCACCGGGATCCAGCGGCTCGACACCTCGCGCATGCCGCCGTGCACGTACATCCAGCCCGGTCCCGGGACCACGCGGTGCCGGCCGGTCTTCGCCACGACCGGGAAGCCAACCACCTCGAGGCCTTCCATGTTCGCGATGCCACCGATCCAGACGCCGCCCCCCTCCTTGCCCGTGTTACCGGTGAGCGCGGAGAGCAGGAACGCCATGCGTCCCAGCAGATCGGCGTGATAGAGCTTGGGAAGACCCCAGCCGATCTCGAGCAGCGCCGGCTTCGCCGTCGCGTACTCGCGCGCGATGAGCTCGATCGTCTGCGCGCCCACGCCCGTGACGCCGGCCGCGAACTCGGGCGTGTGGGACTTCAGGGTCGTCTTCAGGCGTTCGAAAACCGGGTGCACCCGCACGCGGCTGCCGTCCCTGAGCGCCACTTCCCACTCACCCTCGAGTGCCGGATCGACGTCGCCCCACAGCAGAGTCTTGCGGTCCGATCCCATGGAGCCCGGCGCCTCGGCCACGCGTGCAGCCTTCGCATCCCAGACGTGGAACACGTCGTCGCGCCCACCTTCGCGCAGATCCGAGGCCCGCAGGAAACGTCTCGTGTCGGTCCTCACCAGGAACGGCAGATCCGTCTGTTCCTTCATGAACGCCGTGTCGTACAGGCGGTCACGCACGATGATGTGCGCCATCGCCATGGCGAGTGCGGTGTCGGTCGCGGGCTTCGGGTTGATCCAGTAGTCCGCGTGCATGTGACTCGGATTCTGGTCCGGCGAGATGCTGATGATCGTCGCGCCGCGGTAGCGCGCCTCGTGGAAGAAATGCGCGTCCGGGATGCGCGTCATCGCAGGGTTGTGGACCCACAGGATGATGCACTTCGCCAGCATGCGGCTGTCGGCGCTGCCCGCGAAGGCCTGCGTGCCCGTCGTGATCACGGCACCGGCCTGCGAGTCGCCGATGTCGCCGTAGGAATCGAGCATCGTCCCGCCGACGAGATCGAAGAATCGCAGCTTCGCCGGACCGCTCTTCGTGCCCTGCAGCGTGTGGGTCGCGATGCTGCCGACGATGGTGTCCGTGCCGTCCGTCTTGATGATCTCGATGAGCTGCTTCGCGATGTCGGTCAGCGCCTCGTCCCAGGACACGCGCCGCCACTTGCCCGAGCCCCGTTCGCCGACGCGCTTCAGCGGATATCTGAGGCGGCCGGCGCGGTACATCTCGTGGCTGTACGCGCCACCCTTGTTGCAGCCCTGCGGGTTGTAGTCGGCGAGCCCCGGGTTGTGCTGGATGTAGCCGGCCGTCTGCTCCTCGCGCCAGACGATGCCGTCGCGGACGTACACCTTCCACGAACAGTTGTTGTTGCAGTTGCAGGAATGGCTGCTGTGGACGATCCGGTCCCACGTCCAGGCCTTGCGATAGACGTCGCGCCAGTCCGTGTACGAAGGCGTCGCCGCCCTGGCACCACTGGCCGTACCCGCCGCGAACGCCAACCGCCGCAGCGACAGGCTGCCGATCACCGCTGCGCCCGTCTGCAGAAAAAATCGACGCGTCGTCGCCATGTCGATCCCCCACCCGAAATCCGTTGCGGGCAACGCACCCGCACCGCAACCCTGGTCCGCCCCCGCCGGCTCCGGCCCGCTCCGGTGACACCGTCGACGGGTCACCACGGCGGTTCGACTATATACCTCTCCGGCCGGCGGTCAAACAAAAAAAACACACGTGTTCATTTTAAAGGATCAACGTCCCTTGCGGCCGGACGCCAGACCGTCAGCGCATCCAGCGCCTCGATGCGGCCACCACTCACCCACAGCGGATTGACCTCCAGCGTCTCGAGCCCGTCGCCGAGCGCGAGTGCCGCATCACCGATCGCGACGATGACTTCCGCGAGCCGGTCGAGATCGGCCGCAGGCGAGCCGCGGAAACCTTCGAGCAGCTTCGCCGCGCGCAGCGATTTCAGCATGTCCCGGACCTGCCCCGGCGTCACCGGCAACAGGCGCAGGCGCGTGTCGGCGAGCGCCTCGACCCAGACGCCTCCGAGCCCCACGGCCAGGACCGGCCCCCACTGCGGATCGCGCACCGTGCCCACGAGGATCTCGAGTCCGCCGCTGCGCATCGGCGACACGAGTACGCCTTCGATGCGGGCGCGTGGCACGGCCCGCTGCACGACGGCCATGATCTGATCATGTGCGTCGCCGACCGCAGCGGCGCCGTCCACGTTGAGGCGGACGCCACCGACGTCGGTCTTGTGCGCGATGTCGGGCGAGGCGATCTTGAGCGCCACCGGACCCTCGAACGCGGCCGCGAAGGCCACGGCCTCCTCGCGAGACTTCGCGATCCGCGCCGGGATCACGGGAACTCCGCGCGCCGCGAGGAAATCGAGCACCTCCCGTTCGCCGCACGGCCTGGCGCCCGTGGCGGCAACGATTCGTGCGGGGCGCGGCAACGCGGCATCGCCGAGGACGCGGGCGCTCCAGGCCTTCAGATGACCGAGCGCGCGCAGCACCTCCTCGATGCCGCCGAAGGCCGCCGGGATGCCGGTCGCGGCGAGGATGTCCCGGCTCTTCTGCGTCTGGGGCCGCAGGAACTGATTGACGAGCGCGCAGGGCTTGTCGATCCGGCCGAAGGCGCGGCCGATGGCCTCGAGCTGCGGTACCTGCGGCCACTTCTCGTTCCAGGGCAGGCTGTAGATCGCACCGACGAAGCCGATGTCCGGCTCGGCCGCGATCGCCTCGATGACGGGCTCGAACAACAACGGATCGCGGATCGCGAGCCCCGTGATGTCGAACGGGTTGACCGGGTCGGACGCGAGGGGCACGGCCCGCGTGAGTGCGGTCTTCGTCGCCGTCGAGAAGGCCGGCAGGTCGACGCCGTACGCCTCGGCGCGGTCCGCAACCAGCGTGCAGGCACCGCCCGAGATCGAGACGATGCCCACGCCGGGACGGGCCAGCGGACCCGTATGCGCGATGAGCGAAGCCGTCACGATGAGTTCCTCGACCGAATGCACGCGGATGACGCCGAGCTGCTCGCACGCCGCGCTGAACACGCGATCGTCGCCGACCAGCGAGCCGGTGTGGGCCGCGGCGACCTGTGCGGTCAGCGCACTGCTGCCGACCTTGAGCATCACGATCGCCTTTCCCGCGCCGAGCGCACGCTCCGCCGCCCCGCGGAAGGTCGCGGTGTCGCGCACGGCTTCAGCGAACACCATGATGACCTGCGTGTGGGGATCGTCGACGAGGAAGTCGACGCAAGCCGCAATGTCGACCATGGCCTCGTTGCCGGTCGCCACGTACAGCGACAGCCCGACATTGAGGTCCTGCGCCATATCGGCGATCTCGGAGTTCGTCGCGCCGCTCTGTGACACCAGCGCGATGCGTCCCTCGAGCAGCGGGGGATGGATGGGGATCGGCGTGAGCGGCGCGCGGATCGCGAGATTCGCATAGCCCAGGCAGTTCGGTCCCAGGATGACGACGCCCGCCTCGGTGGCACGCGCGACCAGGCGCTGCTGCAGTTCGGCGCCGGCAGCTCCCGTCTCCGCGAAGCCCGAGGTCAGGATCACGGCGGCGCGGATGCCGGCCGCGATGACGTCCTCGAAGGCCTCCATCATCGCTTCCGCCGGCACGAATACGAACGCGATGTCCACGGGGACACCGATCGCACGGCACGAGACCGAGCCCGGGTAGCCATGCGCGCTGACACCCCCCTTGTTCACCGCGTACACGGGGCCCGCGAAGCCGGTGCGCTGCAGGTTCGCATGCAGCAGCTGCGACCAGGGCGACCGCTCCGAGGCACCGACCAGGACGATCGAACCCGGATAGAAGAGCCGCTGCAGAAGTTCACGCCGCCGGGAATCGCTCATCGTCGTACCTCCGACAACAGGAAATACAGGAAATCATCAGTGGGGGTCGCGGCCGCACGCCGGACCCTTGCGTCACGGCATCGCATCACCGCAGTGTCCGCGGACGCGACGCCCCGTGGACAGCGGTCAGGGGGCACTGAGTCCGCCATCGACCACCAGATTCGCGCCGGTGACGTAGCTCGCGGCGTCCGACAGCAGCCACACCGCGGCCTCGGCCATTTCCTCGGGCGTGCCCCAGCGCTTCATCGGGATGCCTTCGGCGAGCGCGTCGTAGCCGCCCGGAACCCGGCTCACCCAGCGGGTCGACATGTCGGTGTGCACGCCGCCGGGCAGCAGGCAGTTGATGCGAATGCCGAGGTGCGCCAGCTCCAGCGCCGCGGATTTCGTCATGCCGACGATCGCGTGCTTGCTGGCCGTGTAGATCGACCGGTTCGCGAAGCCCACGATCCCGGCGATGGACGCCGTGCTGACGATCGCACCATGACCCTGTGCCCGCATGATGCGCATCTCGTGGCCCAGACACAGCCACGTACCCCGGACGTTCGTGCCGAACACCTCATCGAAGGCAGTTAGCGGCATGTCCGGCAGAGCGGCCGCATCGACCTCGACGCCGGCGTTGTTGAACGCGCCGTCGAGCCGTCCGTGACGCGACATGATCGCCGCGAACAGCGCCTCGATGGACGCAGCGTCCGCGAGGTCGACGGCGAGGTATTCGCCCGACCCTCCTGCCGCCACGACGCGATCGACCGTGTCCTGCCCCTCGGCGCGCCGTCGGGCGGCCGCGATCACATGAGCCCCCCGGGCGCCGAGCTGCAGCGCCGCGGCACGGCCGATGCCCGACGAGGCCCCGGTGACCAGCACGATCCGGCCCGCAAAATCATTCATCATCCCGCATCCTCCGATCGAGACGATCCCGCCGGACGCCCTTGCGCATGCAGCGGGAGTGCAGCGGCACCCGCTGCGTCCGGTGGTCGACGACTCTCAACGACGGCAGAAGCGATGCACGAAGTCGTTCTGCTGGATGTCCTGGGCATCCCCCCAGCCGACGCCCTGCGCGCACTGCCAGCGCGTCTGGCAGAAGTACACGTTCATGTTCTGCCAGGTCTGCCATGGCATGCGCGCACGGACCTCGCCCTCGATCTCGTGCACCTCGCCCACCGCGTCCCGCAGCACGAGCGAGAATCCTGTCGGCGACAGGCCATCGGCGGCACGCGGGGTCGATTTCCGGGCCGAGGCCAGCGGCCGGATCTCACCTGCGCGCCAGACATAGCCCCAGACGAGGTTGTCCTGCCCGTTCATCGGATACCGTGACAGCCATTCGGGACCGGAATCCGCCGAGTCGAACGCGAGCGCATGAAAGGCGAAGTCGTCGTCGACGACGCCGACCATCCAGGTGAACGGCGCGATGAGCCGGCTGGTCTCGCGCCGTTCCTGGCCCCAGGAACGGTCACGCGAAAACCAGCCGTCGATCGTGTAGCGCATACCGAGCAGATCGAGCGTCCCGGTCGTGCGCATGGCCTGCGTGAAATGGAATCCGCCCGGACGCACCGCGGGTGGCATGATCGCGCGCAATGACAGCGAGAACCCAACGTCCCGCTGCTCGTCCCGGAACTCGATCTGCACGGCGCGCAGGGGTTCGAGCACGCGGATCCGCAGGCCGATCTCGCCGATGACGTAATCGCCGATGTCGCGATCGGGATACGGCAGGTAGTGAAAATGGTTGACGTACTCACAGGACAGCGTCGAGGCATGGAACCCGCGCCAGAGGTAGACGCTGGCGCTCATGACCCGCAGCACGGGATGGAACCAGACGTAGATCTCGCCGTTCAGCGCGTGCTCCGGCACGTTGAAGCCGAAGTAGGACGTTTCGGTCGCGGAATAGTGGCCGCTCGCCGCCGGCGCATGCAGGAACTCGTCCGCCGGCACCGCCTGGCCGAGAGGCTGTCCTGCCAGGCTGCGGATCATGCCGAAATTGGCGAGGGGTGCCGCTGCGTCTCGATTCGTCACTGGAGTTCCTTCCGGAGCTGCACCGTCGCGTCACGGGCGAAGTGCCGATAGAACACGATGCCCTGGTAGGCCATCTTGAGAGCCGGATAGGAGCCATCGAGAAAGCCGCTCCAGGCCGTCATGCAGCAGATGGCGTTGCGGACGGACCGCCAGACCTCGTAGAAGCGCGCATTCTCCTGCCGGTACGGCGCTCCACCCGCCGCCACGTAAGCCTCGAGAAACAGATCCCAGCATCCCAGCGGCTCGATGAACTGGCGTGCGTAGCCCAGATCCTCCACCGGATCTCCCGCGTGCGCGAATTCCCAGTCCAGCAGCGCCGTGATGTCGCCGCCCTCCACCATCACGTTGTGGAAACCGATGTCGCCGTGCACGACGACCGGACTGCCGCTGATCCCGGGGACGTGGCTCAGCAGCCAGTCGAATCCCGAGGCAATGGTGAGCGAGGGGTGAACGCGGTGGCGATGCCAGCGCTCCCGCCACCCTTCCAGGTAAGCGCGCACCGCCGCCCGCGCGTCGCCACCCGCGACCGCGACCCCGAGGTCCGCGGGATCCTGCGCATGCAGGCGCGCCACGATCCGCGCGAGCTTCCGCACGATCTCGTCACGACACCGGGGATCGGCCGACCATCCGTCGGTCCCCGCGCGGCCCGCGACACGGCGAGACACCATGGCGGCCTGTCCGACATGGCGACCCTCGGGATCGAGCAGGAGGGGTTCGGCGACCGGGAAGCCTCTGTCGAAGAGCCGCCGCAGCAGTGCGAACTCGTCCCTGACGGTCGTTCCGGCGGGACCGAAGGGCAGGTCGCGCCGCAGCACCAGCGATTCGGTCGCCACACCCTCGACCGCCACGTCGAACAGGAACGTGTCCTTGGAGTAGCCGCCGTAGACACGATGGAACGACACCACACGAACCGGTGCATCGCCGCGCCAGACCTGGAGGAGTCGCTGCAGTCGCTCCGCGGTGACCTCCACCTCGATGCTGGCGTGTTCCGCTGCCTCGCGCCGCTGCTCCGCGGCCCGCAGCCGGAGCTCCTCGTCGAACAGCGCCAGATCGACGGACACCGCTTCGTCCACCCGGGCACGATCGAGCGCGCCGCGCTCGATCGACGCTTCGAGGTTCTGCAGCAGCCCGTTGCGCCGATCCTGCGAGGGCAGCAGGTCCCCTGTCCCGGCGTACGCACCTCCCGCAGGAGCCAGCGCCAGCAGGCGCTCATCGAGCCTTCCGACGATGCCCGCCATGTCGCGATGCCAGACAATCAGGTAGTCGAGGATGTCCGCGATCATGCGGGCGCTGGCGAGTGCGTTCGGATCCGTGATCGCCGGCCCCACGACGCGTTCCAGGTCAGAACGCACGGCAGCCAGAACTGCAGCGATGACAGCGCCGTCCCGATCCGCCTGCGGCTTTGCATCCACCGTCATGTCGTACTCCGCGGCCAACCTCCACGGGAGCCGCGGAGTACGGACAGGGCATCCCGGCCCGCCGAGGCACCCCTGTCCCCGAGCAGCGGTCAGAATCTCACGGTGCCCTGCACGCCCAGCTCACGCGTCCGTCCCGTCGCCGCCAGGATCTGGCCGCCCGTCGAGGGTCCGCCCGGCTTGTCCGTGAGGTAGACACCGTAGCGCTCGTTGGTGAGGTTACGACCGACGAGCGCGATTTCCCAGCGGTCATCCGCGTCGTGCACGCGGACGACGGCGTTGATGCGCCAGAAGTCGTCCTGCCGGGCCAGCGGATTCTCGGTCGTGTTCGCCCAGTACGCACCACTGTAGCTGGCCGATCCGTCGAGGCCGACCTTGAGAGCGTCGGTGACTGCAGTGTCGTAGCTGAAGCCGATGACACCGCTCCACTTCGGGTTGTAGGGCAACTGGTGGCCCGTGAGATCCTGGCCCTGATCGGTGCCGCTCCGCGTACAGCCCTGGGCGAGGGTCTGCCCGGTGTAGCAGCTCGCGCCGGGGAAGCTCGTGTACTTGCCGTCGTTGTAGGCGAGCGTGCCATTGAGCGTGAGATCGGACGTCGCACGCAGCTGCGACGAGATCTCGAAACCGGTCGTTCTCGCTCCGCCGACGTTCTTCAGGAGGAATCCCGGGGGCGGCCCCGGATCGAAGGACGTCTGCTGCAGGTTCGAGAACTTGTAGCGATAGACCGTCGCCGCGATCATCAGCCGGCGATCGAGGAACTCGCCCTTCATGCCGACTTCGCCACCCTTGGCCTTCTCGGGTTCGAACTGCAGGTTCGTCTCGTTGGCCGAAGCGCCGAGCACACTCGTGCTCGAGAGGCCTCCCGACTTGTAGCCGCTGCGATAGGCGACGTAGGCCATCAGGTGTTCCTGCGGCTTCCAGGTCAGGCTGACCTCGGGCGACACGTTGTCGTCGGACCGGTGTGGCCGCAGCACCCGTCCCTCCGCCAGCATGATCACGCGCGCGGGCAGGGTCGGCGCCAGCATCTGTGACTGGTTCACGAACAGGTTGGCGGTCCGGAGGCGCTTGTTCTCCTTGGTCCAGCGCGCACCGCCGGTCAGCACCAGCTCCGGCAGGATCCTGTAGTCGATCTCGCCGAATACCGAATACGTCTTGCCGTGGCCCGTCTCCTCGCGTGTCCAGAGGTTGTACTGGCCGTTGCGTGCATCCGGAGTGTTGACGCCCGCACCACCGATGCCGCCGGAGTTGCGCTTCTGGCTCTCGAAATAGCCGCCGATCGACGCGTTGAACGGCCCATCGAAGGTCGATCCCACACGCAGCTCCTGCGAGAACTGCTGGGTCTTCTCGTGCGTATACCCCGTGAGTCGGGCGTAGACGGTACCGTCGTAGTTGTCGAAGCCCTTCGAGTTGAAGCGATAGGCCCCGGTCAGCGACGTGATGGTGAAATTCTCGAGCCCGTAGTTCAACTTGAGGGAACTGAACAATGCCTTGGTGTCCTGGTACGGATCACCGTCGCGCGATCCAGGCCAACCCGCGCCCGCATACGCCTTCGGCAGACCACCCCAGGACGTGTGTCCGTCGAGCCGGCAGTCGCCATTGGGATCCGCGCGCCCGGCGGAGGTCGGATTCGTGTACGCACTGCTGCAGAGCGTCTCGCCGGCGCCGAATTCATTGTTCTCCTTGACGTCCGCGGCGAACAGCTTGAAGTTCGCGTCGAAGCGGTCGCTCGGCTTCCACGCCAGCGTCAGCCGGCCGAGCACTTCCTTCGAGCCCGGAATCCGGTCGTGTCCCGGGTTCGTCGGCGCCGCGGGATCGAAGGGATTCGCGCCCGCCACGGCGTCGTTCTTCAGCCACCCGTCCATCTTGGATGCACGCAGGGCAAGGCGTGCCCCGAACGTGTCGCTGAGCGGTCCGCCGGCGGCGGCCTCGACGAAGCGCTCGCGCGCCTTGAACTCGTAGCCGGCGCGCGCGTAGCCCTCGAACTTGTCGCCCGGATTGACCGTCTTGACCGCGACGACACCTCCGGGGCTGTTCTTGCCGAAGTACAGCGCCTGCGGCCCCTTCAGCACCTCGATCTGCTGCACGTCGAACATCGACAGAATTGACAGCTTGCCGCGGCTGGACTGTACGCCGTCGATGTTGACGGCCACGGTCTGCTCGATTCCCTTGTCGCCCGACGCCGACCCGATGCCGCGAATGGCGAAGGTTGCACCGCTGCCGCCGCCACCGACCTTCTCGAAGCGCACCTGCGGGAGCATCTGGCCGATCTTGGTGAGATCGGTCGCCCCGGTACGTGCCAGCTCCGCACCGCCGATGGCCGTGATCGCCACCGGCACGTCCAGCAGCTTCTCGTCGCGCTTGCGCGCCGAGACCACGATCTCCTCGAGACCGATGATCGAGGATTCGGTGCCGGTGGCCGGCGTGCCCCCCGGCTGCTGGGCGACCGAGACGGCCGGCAGCGCCCATGCGCCGGATGTCGCGAGCACCGAAGCAACCAGGCTGCGGATCGAGAGTTTCTTGGATTGCATCTTCTTTCTCCCCCCTGGGAACTGGAAACACGTGCACACGCCGCCGTACGTCCGGCCTCACTCCTCCATCATCGAGAACAGCCGGCTCATCGCATCCGCGAAGTCCTGCTTGAAGTCCTGCACCACGGCCGTCGCCGAGCGCACGCTGTCGACGAGCCCCACACCCTGGCCGACCCAGTAGCTCACGAGCTCCACGGCCTGTGCATTGCCCGCGTCCGCCGCACGATCGATCTTCCGGAACGTCGGCACACTGATCATCGGCATCAGCGGCATCGGCAGCGCGCCCGGACTGCCCGGCCCGTCCCAGGCCTCGTGCCAGGCCGAACGCAGCTGACGGCTCGGCTTGCCCGTGCGGCTCGGCGAGCGGATCGTGTCGCGCGAACTCGCCGCGACCATCTTCCGGCGGAACGTCTCGCCCGCCTCCGATTCCGTCGTCGCCAGCCACACCGAACCCGTCCACACGCCCGCCGCACCCATTGCCATGCAGCCTGCCATCTGCGCGCCCGTCATGATCCCGCCCGCCGCCAGCACCGGCACGTCCCGGATCGGTTTGATGGCGCGAATCACCTCCGGCACGAGCACCAGCGTCGACACCTCACCACAGTGCCCGCCCGCCTCGCCGCCCTGCGCAACGATCAGGTCCACGCCGGCCTTCACCTGCCGCACGGCGTGTTCCTTGGCACCCACGAGCGCGCCCACCGGTACGCCGTGCCGACGCGACCGCTCGATCATCGCAGGCGGCGCTATGCCGAGCGCATTGACCATGAGCCGGATGGGGTGTCGGAACGCCACATCCATGAGCGCCTCGCCCATCTCCGGCAGCGTCGCCGGGAGCTGGCGTGTCACGACCTCCTCCGCCTTCGCGTTGATGCCGTACCGCTGGAGCAGCTCCACCGTGAAGTCGATGTGCCGCGCGGGAATCTGCGCGAGCAGCGCCTCGATGCTGTGGTCCAGCCCCAGCATCTGGTGCTCCGGGATCAGGATGTCGACGCCATACGGCTTGCCGTCGACGTGCGCGTCGATCCAGCGCAGTTCCTCTTCGAGCGATTCCGGTGTGAAGCTGCTGCCGCCCAATACACCGAAACCGCCTGCACGGCTGACCGCCGCCACCACGTCGCGGCAATGGCTGAACGCGAACAGCGGGAATTCCGCCCCCACCAGACCATGGATCGGTTCCAACTTTCATTGCTCCCTGATCATCGTGGCGCCGTGGCCACGCGGGCGCACGACACCACCACCTGGCCGCCATCGATGCATCGCAGCGACCTGTTTGATCAGCATGCTGCGGCAGAGCGGTCTGGATGCCTAATTGAAAGACCCGTGGACTTATTGCAGAAGTTTATGAGCCGCCTCGTGCGCGGCAATCGCGCGCACGATCACACCCACCGCCATCAGAGGAACGCAACGCCAGAAGCTTCGTGGGTGTGATCGGACCGTGCTACTCCAACAGCGCATCGAGCAACTCGATCCTGCCGCCCGACGTGCAGCGCAGGCGGACCCGGATCGTGGCCAGCGATGAGTCGATCCGCAGTGCAATGTCCCCGATGCGGACGATGACATCGATGAGCCGGTCGTCGGCAAGCTCCGCGGCGACATTGCGGCGCTCCGCGCCGTCGACACGACACAGCTCGGCCAGCAGGCCCGCTGCATCGGCGGTCGACAGCGGCAGAAGCCGCACGCCGGGATCGATCCGCATCGTGGTGCCGCCGGCTCCGGCCCACACGGCCAGCGCCGGCCCCCAGTTCGCGTCACGCAGCACGTGCACGAGGACCTCGATCGACGATCGCCGCGCGGCCGTGGGAACCCTGCCGTCGCGCCGTTCCAGCGCAACCGGCACTCCTGCCCGACGCAGGGCATCGCGCACCACTACCGAGGCCGGCGCGCTCCTCGATCGACACGCGGCGACGGCTGTCGATGCCTGCGCGGTGCGCGCCCGAGACGCGGTGCATGCCGGAATGCATGGGCGATGGCGGAAGGCCGTGCTCCAGCCCGCATCCCAGATAGGTCACTCCGACCTCGTCGGCGATGTTGCGCCCTCGCGTCGGACACGGGACGCAGCGTGGTGCTCATCAGCACGAGACCCGTCCCGGTGCGCGCCGCCGCGACGCCGAGACGCTTCATGGCATCGTAGGCGAGCCCGCCCTGCTTCCTCCGGTGGATCGAAGACGACCGACACGAGGCCGACTCCGGATCACCGTCGACGACCATGACGACGCGCTCGAGCAGGGCCGGTTCGACGACCGCGGCTGTCGTGACGTCGAACGGATTGCCCGCGGCGGCGGACTGCGGAACGAGCGCCGCCAGCGCCGACGAGGCCCTCCGAAAACGTGCACAGCGGCGCACTGACCGCAATCTTCGGCTCGATCCACCGCGAGTGTGCAGATGCCGCCGGAAAGCGCCACCATCCCGAGGCCCGGACGGCGTGGCGGCTTCGTGCGGGCCAGCAGGTCCGCCGTGACGACCGCCTCCTCGATCGAGCGGACCCCGATGAGTCCGTGGCGCGCAGGCCGCGGAGAACAGACTGCCGTCGTCGATGGGTGTTTCCGCCTGCATCCGCGGCCCTGCAGCGACCATCCGGTCGACACCGGTCTTGAGGACGATCACCGCCTTGTCGCGCGCGAGGACCCGCGCGGCGACCGATTCGACGACCGCAGCATCGCGGATGCCGTTCACGAAGAGGATCACGACACGTATCCGCGCATCGTCGACCAGGAATTCGAGCACCCGTGGCCGTCACACCTGCTTCGCTCCCGGTCGACACGACGTAGCCGAGGCCCACGCCCTGCTGCTGGGAGAAGTCGCCGGCACGCGACGCGATGACACCATCCTGGGCGACGATGGCCCGCCGTTGCCCGGCCGTTGCGGCGAGCGCGGCGGACCAGATCGGCACGCGGTCGAGATAGTTGACGAAGCCCAGACAGTTCGGCCCGAGCAGGGTGATGTCGCAGTCGCGCGCCAGCGCGGTCAGCTGCTCCTCGCCGTCTCGCACCGTCGCGCCGGTCATGGGGGATCCCGACGACAGGATCACCGCGCCAGGGATGCCGGCCTCGTGGAGGTCCCCGAGCGCATCGGGAATCGCGGGCGACGGGACCATGAGCAGCGCAGCATCGACGTGCTCGCCGATCGCGGCGCAGGAGCGGGCTGCGGTCTGGCCGTGGATCAGTCCGCCCTTCGGATTGACGACGTGGATGCGCCCCCGGAAGCCGAGATCGACGCAGTTCCGGAACGCGACGCCGGACCAGGGCGAACGCCGGGTTGCACCGACCAGCGCGATCGAACGGGCGTTGAGAAGCGATCCCAGTCTCGCCCTGACGGATCGAGCAGCGAGGACCGTCTGCGCCATCGATGATGCTCCCGGCGTCGTGTTGACCGGCAGCCGGTGCCAGCTTGATGCGGGCGCGCGCCCGGTCCAATTGGATTGACACCTCATTTATTGGAATGTGAAATGAAAGCAGACACGGTGAAGGAAGCGCCGGATTCACCGGTCTCGATGATTGGCGCGGACCCAGGAGCGGGTATTGGACCTGAGTAACAAGCCACTACGCTGTTTCGTCGCAGTGGCCGAGACTCAATCGTTCACGCAGGCGGCCGAACGGCTGCACATGACCCAGCCGAGCCTGTCCATCCAGATCAGCCAGCTCGAGAAGCGGCTGGGCTTCCAGCTCTTCGAGCGGACGACCCGGGAGGTCACCATCACACCCGCCGGCCGCCGGCTGCTCGACCATGCGCGCCGGGTCATCGAGAACAGCTGCCTGCTGCTGAACGAGGCGCGGAGTGTCTGCGACGAGCGGTCCAATCGCCTGCGTCTCGGCGCAGCGCTGTATACCTTCGATCTCCCGGAGCGCTCCGGGCTGGTCGAGGGCTTCATCGAGTCCCACCCCGGGATCGACCTGCGGGTGGACAGCCACTATCAGAGCGAAACCATCCGTGACCTGCGCTCGCACGACCTCGATCTCGCGTTGATCCTGGGTCTTGGACTGTCGACCGAGAGCTACGATTCCGGCGACGGCGGTGAACTGACGTACCCGCGATCGCTGTTGCAGGCCGTGCTGCGCCAGGAGCGCGTGGAGCTGCGCATTCCCGTCGACCACGAACTCGCCCGTTACGACGAGGTGCCCGTGAGTGCGCTGAAGGACAGCACATCGCGATTCCCGGACGGGCACGGTGTCGCCCTGCTCAGGCCCGTCCGCGAACTGCTGTCCGATGCAAAGGCGGAAGCGATCCTGCCGCCAGAGGCGACGAGCGCAGGCTCGGAGCGCTACGGCCTGAAGCACCATCTTCCGGTCGTCACCTTCGGCTGGTTCCGCCAGAGCCGGGAATCCCGGTCGAGCACCGTGCGGCGTCCCATCGCCGGATTCGACCTGTGCACGGACTTCGTGCTCCTCGCACACGAAGGGGAGCACACGCCGGCGATGCGCGAGTTCATCACCTACGCAGTCCGGCGTCACGGCAACGCCGCGCCGCGCCCATGACACGACCGGCCGGGTCACGCCGCCGTGGCCCGGCGATCGAACAGCTACATCGATCGATCAGGAGGCCCCATGCGTGCAGCGGTGTTCGACGCTTTCAACGATCCCCTGCGGATTGCGACACGCCCGGATCCGGCACCCGCTCCCGGCGAGGTATTGATCCGCACGCGCAGCTGCGGCATCTGCGGCAGCGACCTGCATCTCGCGGCCGGCGAATCGGGGCTCGTCGTCGAGCCGGGCTGCATCTTCGGCCATGAGTTCGCCGGCGACGTCGTGGCTCGCGGTACCGGCGTGCGCGATTTCGCCATCGGTGACCGTGTCGTCGTGCTGCCGGTGCTGGGCTGCGGCTCCTGCCGCGCCTGCCTGGGCGGCGAGTTCCCGCGCTGCGCGCAGGCCCAGTACATGGGCGCGGGCGTGGTGCCGGGCGCCTACGCGGAATACGTGCGCGCACCGGCGGGCAACACGCTGCGCCTCCCCGACTCGATGACCTACGACGACGGCGCCCTCATCGAGCCGCTCGCCGTCGGCCTGCGCGGCGTCTGGCGCGCACAGATGAAGCTCGCCGATCGCGCACTGGTGCTCGGCACCGGCCCGATCGGCATGGCGGCGATCTTCTGGGCCCGGCGCATGGGTGCCGAGCGGCTCGTCGCCAGTGCGCCGTCACGGCGCCGCGAGGCCATCGCGCAGCGCATGGGTGCGGATACGTTCCTGCCCTACGACACCGATCTTCCCGCCGCCGCGACCAACGCGCTCGGGGGACCGCCCGAGGTCGTCTTCGAGTGCACGGGCCATCCCGGCGCCATCGCGCGCGCGCTCCAGTGCGTCGCGATCGGCGGCACGGTCGTCGTCCTCGGCTTCTGCGGTCGTCCCGACGACACCGCGCCCGCGCTCGCCGTCTTCAAGGACGTCACCATGCAGTTCTCGGTCGCCTACGACCTGCGCACCTACCGGCAGGCGATCGCCACGCTCGCGGCGGGGGCCACGGAGCCGCGTGCCATGATCACCGAACACGTCGACCTCGACGGCCTGCCCACCGCCTTCACAGCCCTGCGCGAGCGCAGCGCACACTGCAAGGTCATGATCCACCCCTGAGGCACCCGCGACATGCAGTACACCCGGCTCGGCAACAGCGGCCTGATCGTCTCCCGTCTCGCGTTCGGCGCGATGACGTTCACCGCGGGCAAGCCCGCGATCCCTTCACTGATGCGCGCCGGCCCCGCCCTCGCGGCGGAACTCGTGTCCCGCGCACTCGATGCCGGTGTCACGCTGTTCGACACCGCGGACGTCTATGCGGGCGGCGAGTCCGAGACTCTGCTCGGCGCGGCGTTGAAACCGCATCGCCGGAAGGTGCTGATCACGACCAAGGTCGGCGTGCGGATGGGCCGGTCCCTGATGGATGCCGGACTCTCGCGCCGGCACATCCTGAGCGCCGTGGATGCGAGCCTCAGGCGACTCGACACCGACTGGATCGACGTGTACGTGGTGCACCGCCAGGATCCGCACGTGCCGCTCGAGGAAACGCTCGTGGCGCTCGACGACATCGTCCGTGCCGGCAAGGTGCGCTATCTCGGGTTCTCGAACTGGTCGGCCTGGACGGTTGCGGCTGCACTGGAATTCCAGCGCAGCAACGGACTTGCGCCGTTCACGCACGGCCAGATGTATTACTCGCTGCTCGGCCGCGACCTCGAGCGCGAGGTGCTGCCGATGATGCGCCACTACGGCCTCGGACTCACGGTCTGGAGTCCGCTCGCGTTCGGCTTCCTCACGGGCAAGTACCGCCCCGAGACCCTCGCCGATCCGGAGGGCCGCTATTCGGGCTTCGACATCCTGCCCTTCGATCGTGCCGCGGGATTCGCACTCGTCGAGCGCATGCGCGGCATCGCCGCCCGCCACGGCGCCAGTGTCGCGCAGGTCGCGCTCGCCTGGCTGCTGGCGAAGGATGCGGTTTCGAGCGTGATCCTGGGGGCCACGAAACTCGAGCAGCTCGATGACAACCTCGCCGCCGCGCGCCTGGCACTCACCGCGGAGGATCTCGCCGAGCTCGACGCCGCGACACCGCTGGCGCCCTCCTACCCGCACTGGTGTCAGACCACGTTCACCGACCGCGTCGCGGACGAGGCACTCGCGCGATAGAACCAGCGCTTCGCCGCTTCGGCGGCGAGCACGTAGAGAACCGTGAACGCGAGCAGGATCGCGAGCAGCGTGCCGGGCAGCGGCACGAAGCCGAGCGAACGCGCGAACGGCAGATACGGGATCGCGGGCGTCAACACGGCCAGCACGAGTGTCGTGACCAGGAGAACGTTGCCCGGGCGGCTCCGGTAGAACGGCCGCCGCGTGCGGACCACGAGCGCGATGGCGAGCTCGGTGAGCAGCGACTCGACGAACCAGCCGGTACGGAACAGGTCGGGCGACGCCTGCAGACCCCACAGCAGGACCGCGAACGTCAGGAAATCGAACAGCGAGCTCAGCAGCCCGAACTCGACCATGAAGCGACCGATGAAACGCATGTCCCAGCGCTGGGGACGACGCACGAGCTCGGGATCCACGCGGTCGTCGGCGATGCCCACGGCCGGGATGTCGGAAAGGAAGTTGTTGAGCAGGATCTGGCCGGCCGTCAGTGGCAGGAACGGCAGGAACAGGGACGCCAGCGCCATGCTGACCATGTTGCCGAGATTCGCGCTGGTCGTCGTCAGCACGTACTTGAGGGTGTTCGCGAAAGTCCGCCGCCCCTCCTCGATGCCGCGCCGGATGACATCGAGGTCCCGCTGCAGCAGCACGAAGTCCGCCGCCTCGCGCGCGACGTCCACGGCATGCTCGACGGAAAGGCTCGTGTCGGCCGCGTGCATGGCGGGCGCATCGTTGACGCCGTCGCCGAGGAAGCCGACCACGTGCCCCATCCGGCGCAGCGCGTGGATGATGCGTTCCTTCTGGTTGGGATCGACCTCGACGAAGAGGTCCGTGCGCTCGGCCTCGCGCCACAGCGCCTCGTCGTGCAGTTCGTCGAGCTGGGCACCCGTGAGCACCCGCTCGTGCCGCATGCCCACGAGCCCGGCGACGTGCTGCGCCACGAGCCGCGAGTCGCCGGTGATCAGCTTCACGGCGACACCGAGGCCGGCGAGATCCGCGATCGCCTCCGCCGCGCCCTCCTTCGGGCGATCGACGAACGCCAGGAACCCGGCGAGCGTCAGGTCGCGCTCGTCGTCGCGCCCGTAGGCTGCCGCCGGCTGCAGCATCCGCGACCCCACCGCGAGCACCCGCATGCCGCGACCGCTCCAGTCCGCATGCAGGCGGTCGAGCCGCTCGCGTTCCCCCGCATCCAGCACGCGCCCATCGGACAGCCTTGAACAGGCGTCGAGCACCTGCCGGAACGCGCCCTTCGTCACGAGCTCGACGTTACCGGCGCGTTCGACGACGATGCTCACGCGCCTGCGCACGAAGTCGAAGGGAATCTCTGCGAGCTTGCGCACGCCGGTCAGGTCCGGCGTGGCGGCCGCGAGAATGGCATCGTCGAGCGGGCTCGCCAGGCCGGTCTCCATCGCCGCGTTGACGGCGCCCAGATCGACGACCGCGGAGGATCCCGCTCCGGCCGTGTCGTAGCCGCCCTCCAGACTGACGACGCCCTCCGTCAGCGTGCCCGTCTTGTCGGTGCACAGCACGTCCATGCTGCCGAGGTTCTCGATCGCGTTCAGGTGGCGCACCAGCACGCCGCGGCGCGCCATCGACTCCGCGCCACGCGCGAGATTCACGCTCAGGATCGCCGGCAGCAGCTCGGGGCTGAGCCCGACGGCCAGCGCGATCGAGAAGAGCAGCGTGTCGACGACCGGGCGGCCGCCGAGCATGTGCGCCGCGAACACCAGGAGCACCATGGCCAGCATCGCACTGGTCAGGAGGTAGCCGAAGCGCCGGATGCCGCGGTCGAACTCCGTCTCCGGCGAGCGCAGCGTCAGGCGCTCGGCGATGGACCCGAACTGCGTCGCCGTGCCGGTGGCGATCACGAGGGCCCGCAGCGTGCCGCTGCGCACGTTCGTGCCCTGCCAGACGCAGTTCGAGCGCCGGCCGAGCGGTGTGCCGGCGGGCAGCGTCCCCGCGAGCTTGCGGACCGGGAAGCTCTCGCCCGTGAGCACCGCTTCGCTGACATAGCAGTCCACGGCCTCGAGCACGAGCGCATCGGCCGGTACGAGACTGCCGGCCGCGAGCAGTACCACGTCGCCGGGCACGACGTCTTCCACGGACAAGGACTGTTCCAGCCCGTCGCGTACGACCTTCGTGCGCGTGCGGATGCGCTCGCGCAGCGCCTCGGCCGCAGCATGCGCGCGATACTCACGCCGGTAGCCGATGACGACGCTGGCCGCAAGGATCGCGAGCACGACGAGCGCATCCGCGATCTCGCCCGTCGCGACGGACACGGTCGCGGCGAAGACCAGCAGCAGCAGCAGCGGGCTCGCGAGCTGGCGCCCGAGCACCCGCAGCCGCGACAGTGAACGATCGCGGTCCAGCCGGTTCGGCCCGACCCGTCGCAGCCGGATTTCCGCTGCAACCGACGTCAGGCCGCTCGTCGTGCTGTCGAGCGTCCGCAGCACGTCGTCCGGCGAAGACGCCCAGAAGGCCTCGGCCGCAATACCACGGACGCCGCTGCGGGCGGCCCGGAACAGGCGCCGCGACAACCACGCGCCGGGCAGCATCGGGAGCCAGAAGCTCAGGCCCCGGAACAGCAGAGTCGCGGACAGCGCGACGGGCGGCGACACGCCGGCGAGCTGCAGGGTCAGCACGGAGCTGGCCTCGAATGTGCCGAGACCACCGGGCAGCACACCGATCGCACGAAAGACGTTCGAGACCATGAAGCTCGAGAACACGACGGTGCCGGGCGGGCTGGCGCCGAACGCTTCGATGAGCACGCCGATGGTCGCGGCGTCCAGCAGCACGATGGCGGCCTGGCAGGCGCAGGCACGGAGGAACAGTCCCGGGGCACGCACGATGCCGACGTCGGCGCGTTCGAAGAACTCCGCGAGTGCGCGGATTGCCGCCAGCCGCGTGGCGCCGCGGAGGATAGAACCTTCCGATCGCCCCGGCAGCGCGAACAGGACGACGACGATCACCAGGCTGCAGGCCGCGAAAGCGGCGGCCACGGCCACGACCGCAGCCGCACCCGGCACCTGCTCCGACGACGGCACGAGCCATAGCGCCGCGAGAAGCATCACGATGCAGGTCGAGAAATAGGACGTGAGGTTGACGATGACGCCCGCCGCCACCGCCGGCTTCGCCATCCCCTGCTCTTCGAGATGTTTCGCAACCGCGGCGGTACCGCTGATACTCGCCGAGGGCAGCGCCTGATCGACGAACAGCTTGGCGAGACTCAGCCGGAAAGCCGAGGAACGACGCAGCGTCTGGCCCGCGACCCCGGAAACCATGCGCCAGATCTCGCCCTGCGCGAAGTAGGTGCCGACCTGGAGAACGAACGCGAGCAGCAGCCACCACGGCTCGGCGCGCTCGGCCAGCGCCGCGATCTGCTCCGCCTCGGAGAATCGCAGCGTGAACACGCTGACCCCGACCACGAGGGCCGCACCCACGAACCACGGGAGCCAGCGTCCGACCTGGATCCGTGGCGCGGTGGGCGGTGACGGGACTTCCCGCTCGGACTGGAGCACCGACGGTGCCTCGGATTCCGCCCCGGTCAGTTCGGTGCGCGCCTGCCGCCGGGGCGCCTGGAACTCCGGCCCGCCGACGGCGCACGGCTGCGCCCCGGGTGATCCGGCGCGACGCGTGCCACGGCCGGGCGTCGCACGCCGGCGGCTTCGCGCAGCACCTCGATCTCGCCCTCGGTGAGCGCGCGGTGCACCCCGCGCGCGAGGCTGCGATCCATTCCGAGCGGCCCGAGACGCGTGCGCAGGATGCGGTTCACCTCGATGCCGCGGGATTCGAAGACGCGCTTCAGGTCGCGCGGCCTGAGGCCGCGCACGACCGCGCGAGCCCAGCGGTTGGCCGCCTCGCCGCCGGTCGCCTGCAGCTCCACGATCTCACCCCGTACCTCCGCGTCATCCGCGGCCGCGGCGATCATCTCGGGGATACGTGCCTCGTCGAATCCACCGCGCAGGCGCAGGCTGTATTCCTGGGTCCAGCGCGTGGCCGCACGACTCAGCGCGGCGTGCAGCGTGCCATCGGTGAGCAGCAGTTCGAGACCCGCGTCCGCCGACGACAGCGGGCTCACGGCGAGCCAGCGCCGGCCCCGCGACTTCGGCAGGCGTTCGACGCTCGATGACTCGACGCGCTCGGGATCGGGGGCGAGCGGCTCCCCCGCCGGCCGGTGATAGATGATGGCGCGGTGTGCGGGTTCGCGGTCGAGCCGCAACCGCACGGGTCGGCCGTCGAGACTCACCCGGTCGCGGGGGCCGATCGGTTGTCCCGCCTGCGCCGGCTCGCCATTGACCTCGATACGGCCCGCCGCGATCCACGCCTCGATCTGGCGCCGTGATCCCAGACCCGCAGCGGCGAGCACCTTCTGGATGCGTTCCGACACGGCCCGAATTCCCGGGGATCAGCCGCCGGCGCCCGCAGCGCCGCCGGTCACGGAAGGATCATCTTCCTCATCTGCATCGGCATCGGCATCGGCATCGGCATCTGAGTCCACATCGGCCACCGCAGCGAGACCGCCCTCCAGCACCGTCAGCACGGGCGTATCCACGACCTGCGCCTCGGGCGCGGCCCCGGCGACCGGCGCCGCGGCCACCGTCGGGCGCTCGAGGAACTCGAGCTGCACACCGACGTTGTCCATGTCCTTGAGTTCGGCGAGCGAGGGCAGCGTGTCCAGGCTCCTCAGGCCGAAGTAGTCGAGGAACTCACGCGTGGTCCCCAGCAGCTCCGGCCGGCCGGGCACCTCGCGCGTGCCCACCACGCGCACCCAGCCGCGCTCGGTGAGTGTCTTGACGATGTTCGGATTCACGGCGACGCCGCGGACGTCCTCGATCTCGCCGCGCGTGATGGGCTGGCGGTAGGCGATCAGCGCCAGTGTCTCGAGCAGCGCCCGCGAGTACTTCGTCGGGCGTTCCTGCCACAGACGCGAGACCGGCCCCGCGAAGCTGCTGCGCACCTGCACGCGGAATCCGCTCGCCACCTCGACGATCTCGACCGCCCGCCCCTCGTAGTCGGCGGCCAGCGCCGCGAACGCCTCGCGGACCTCGTCGACCTCGGGCCGCTCGAATTCGTCGAACAGCTCCCGCACCGCGGCGATGTCGAGCGGGCGGCCCGCCGCGAGCAGCGCGGCTTCAACGGTGTTCTTCAGGTAAAGCGCGTCCATCGCATCACTCTCCGGAAACGGCACTGATCTCGAGCGGCAGCGCCGCATCGCCCGCGGGGCGCCCTGCGCCGCGCCGCACATGAACGGGCGCGTAGGGCGCAGCCTGCACGATGTCGAGCAGCCCCTCGCGCGAGAGTTCGAGCAGCGCGATGAACGTGACCGTGACGCCCATGCGTCCCTCCTCGGGACGGAACAGCTGCACGAAATCGAGGAACTCGACGCCCTCCAGCCGCGAGAGCACGTCGGACATGCGCTGCCGGACGGACAGACGCTCGCGCTGGATGTGATGATGCGCGAACATCGATGCACGCTGCACGACGTCCTTGAATGCCAGCAGCATCTCCTGCAGCGTGACCTCGGGCAGGATCTTCACGACCTTGCGGTCCGCGAACTCGGCGCTGGTCTGGAACACGTCGCGCTCCAGCCGCGGCAGCCGGTCCATGTCCGCCGCAGCGCGCTTGAAACGCTCGTACTCCTGCAGGCGCCGCACCAGTTCGGCGCGCGGGTCCTCTTCCTCGTGGCCGTCCTCGCTCCTGGGCCGTGGCAGCAGCATGCGCGACTTGATCTCCGCGAGCATGGCCGCCATCAGCAGGTACTCGCCGGCGAGCTCGAGGTCGAGCTCCTGCATCATGCGGATGTACTCGGCGTACTGCCGCGTGATCTCGGCGATCGGGATGTCGAGGATGTCGAGGTTCTGCCGGCGGATCAGGTACAGCAACAGGTCCAGCGGCCCCTCGAAGGCCTCGAGAATGACCTCGAGCGCCTGTGGCGGGATGTAGAGATCCTTCGGCAGCTCCGTGACCGGCTCGCCCTCGACGATCGCGAACGGCATCTCCTGCTGCACGGGGGACGTGACGGCGGGCTCCGGCGCAACCTGCGCCGGTGAACCGGTCGGCGGCGTATCAGCGCTGGTCATTGCGCATCACCGGTATTCGAGGCCCATTGCCTCGCGCACGTCGTTCATGGTCTCGCGCGCCGTGGCGCGCGCACGTTCGCAGCCTTCCTCGAGGATGCCGCGCACCAGCTCGGGACTCTGCTCGTACTCCTGCGCACGGTTGCGGATGGTCGCGATCTCCGCGACCACCTTGTCGATGAGCGGCTTCTTGCATTCGATGCAGCCGATGCCGGCCGAGCGACAGCCCTGCTGCACCCACTGCTGGGTCTGCTCGTCCGAATACACCCGGTGCAGGTCCCACACGGGGCACTTCGCCGGATCACCTGCATCCGTGCGGCGGACGCGTGCCGGATCGGTCATCATCGTCTTCAGCTTCTTCGCGACGCTGTCGGGATCCTCGCGCAGGCCAATGGTGTTGCCGTAGGACTTCGACATCTTCCGTCCGTCGAGGCCCGGCACCTTCGGTGTCGCGGTGAGCAGCACCTGCGGCTCGGGGAGGATCGTGCGACCGGTCCCCTCCAGGAAGCCGAGCAGGCGTTCGCGGTCGGCGACCGTGATCCGCGCATTGCCCTCGATCAGCGCACGCGCCTTGGCGAGCGATTCGGCGTCGCCCTGCTCCTGGTAGGCCTTGCGCAGGTCCTGGTACAGCGTCGCGTTGCGCCCGCCCAGCTGCTTGACGGCCTTCTGCGCCTTCGTCTCGAAGTCGGGCTCGCGACCGTAGATGTGGTTGAAGCGGCGCGCGATCTCGCGCGTGATCTCGACGTGCGCGACCTGGTCCTCGCCGACGGGCACGTACTTCGCGCGGTAGAGCAGGATGTCCGCGCTCTGCAGCAGCGGATAGCCCAGGAAACCGTAGGTGCTGAGGTCCTTGTCGCCCAGCTGTTCCATCTGGTCCTTGTAGGTGGGCACGCGCTCGAGCCAGCCGAGCGGCGTGATCATGGACAGCAGCAGGTGCAGCTCCGCGTGCTCGGGCACGTGCGACTGGATGAACAGCGTGCAGGCGCCGGGATTGAGGCCCGCGCCCAGCCAGTCGATGAGCATCTGCGAGACGTTGTCCGGCAGACCGTCCGTGTCCTCGTAGCCGGTCGTGAGCGCATGCCAGTCGGCGATGAAGAAATAGCACTCGTACTGGTACTGCAGGTCTATCCAGTTGCGCAGCGCGCCGTGATAGTTGCCGAGATGCAGCTGCCCGGTCGGGCGCATGCCCGACAGCACACGACCCGTGCCACCCGTCGTCGCGTTCACTCGATCCCCCATCGCCGCAGCGCAGTCACAGCCCCACCAACGAGAACACCGCGGAACTCAGGGCCTCCGCGAGCGGTACGACGAATGCCTGGGCAAGGCCCGTGACCAGCAGCGTCACGACGATCAGCAGTCCCCAGGGCTCGAGACGCTCGAGGAAGCGGGTGACACTCCCCTGAGGCAGTGAATTGACGAGCACCCGCCCACCGTCGAGCGGCAGCACCGGCAGCAGATTGAACGCCGCCAGCATGATGTTGAACATCACTCCGGTCAGCGCCATCTGCAGACCCCAGTCCGACGGTCCGCCGACGGATCCGAGCCTGGACACGACCGCGAACACTGCGGCCCAGATCAACGCCATGAGGACGTTCGCGGCCGGCCCGGCAATGGCGACCTTCACCATGTCGCGCCGCGGATTGCGCAGGTAGCGTTCGTTCACCGGCACGGGCCGGGCCCAGCCGAACAGGACACGGCCGAAAAACAGCAACTGCATGGCCGGCAGAAGCAGCGTGCCGATCGGATCGATGTGCTTGATCGGGTTCAGCGTGAGCCGGCCGGCCGCCTCGGCCGTGCGGTCGCCGTACCGCCGCGCCACCCAGCCGTGGGCGACCTCGTGCACCGTGATCGCGAACACGAGCGGAATGGCCCCGACCGAAACGGCCAGAAGAAAACTCTGCAAGTCCATGAACAAACGCGTCTTTCCTGGAAGGAAAACAGTGACGGCCCGGATTCCTGGACTGCCAGGTACCGTGCCCGCCGGGTGCGCGGGATTATACGCAGGGGTTCAGACGAATGCCGACGCGTCGCCACGTCCCCGCCGCACGAGGAACACGCCGTCGCCGGCGAGATCGACCACCGTGGTCGGTTCGATGCCGCAGCTGCCGGCATCCAGGACCGCATCGACGTCGTGCTGCAGGCGCTCGCGGATCTCGCGCGCGTCCGTGAGCGGCGAGTCGTCGCCCGGCAACAGCAGGGTCGAACTCATGATCGGCTCACCCAGCTCCGCGAGCAGCAGCTGCACGACCGGGTGCTCGGGCACTCGCAGGCCGATGGTGCGGCGCTTGGGATTCATGAGACGCCGCGGGACCTCGCGGGTTGCCTCCAGGATGAAGGTGTAGGGCCCCGGGGTGTGTGCCTTCAACAGCCGGTACTGCCAGTTCTCGACACGCGCGTAGCGGGCGATCTCCGAGAGATCACGGCAGACCAGCGTGAAGTGATGGCTCTTGTCGGTCCGGCGGACGCGCTGGATGCGTTCCATCGCCGCCTTGTCGCCGATGTGGCAGCCGAGCGCATAGCACGAGTCGGTCGGGTACACGATGAGGCCGCCCTCGCGCAGGATTTCCACTGCGCGGCGGATGAGGCGCAACTGTGGATTGCGCGGGTGCAGCTCGAACAACTGGCTCATTCCGGCTCCGTATCCGCACCCGAACGGCGCGCCGTGCCGGTTGCAGGGATCGGGTATCATACCGCGCCCTGCAACCCGCCCCGCCCTATGGTCTTCCGATGCAGCTGCTGCTGGACTTCCTTCCGGTGATCGCGTTCTTCGCGGCCTACAAGCTCGCCGACATCTACGTCGCCACGGGCGTCATCATCGTGGCGGTGATCCTGCAGGTCGTGATCACGTGGATCGTGCGGCGGCAGCTGAGCCCCATGCTGCTCCTGTCGGCCACTCTGGTGCTGGTGTTCGGCGGCATCACGCTGGCCGTGCGCGACAAGCAGTTCATCATGTGGAAGCCGACCGTTCTCGACTGGCTGCTCGCGCTCGCGTTCCTCGCGAGCCAGTGGCGCGCCTTCGGCGGTCGCCCCCTGATCCAGCGGCTCATGGAAGCGACCGACGCGCAGATCACGCTGGGCGCAACGTCATGGCGGGCGCTGAACCTCATGTGGGTCGCCTTCTTCGCCGTGATGGGTGCAGCGAACCTGGTCGTGTTCCGCCTGTTCGACGAAGCGACCTGGGTGAACTTCAAGCTCTTCGGCATGCTGGGACTGACCTTCGTCTTCATCGTGCTGCAGAGCCTGTGGATCACCGCGCGGTCGCGCACCTCCACCACGGGAGACGCCTGATGCTGTACGCGATCATCGGCCGCGAGGCGCCGGACGCGCTCGAGCGCCGCAGGCTGGCCCGCCCGGCCCATTTCGCGCGCATCCGCAGGCTCGCCGACGAGGGCCGACTCGTCCTCGCCGGCCCCATGCCAGCCGTCGATTCGGCGGATCCGGGCCCTGCGGGCTTCTCGGGTTCCCTCGTCGTCGCCGAGTTCGACTCGCTCGAAGCGGCGCGCGAGTTCGCGGCGGGCGATCCCTATGTGACCGGGGGCGTGTTCAGCGGAATCGACGTCCGTCCGTTCGTGCAGGTCGCACCATGAACGCGGAGCGCATCGAACGCATGCGGCGGCTGCTCGCGGACGCGCTGGCGCCCGAGTCGATCGACATCCGCGACGACAGCCACCTGCACATCGGCCACGAAGGTGCGCGCGGCGGCGCCGGCCACTACCACGTGCACATCGTGTCGGGACGGTTCGCGGGACGCAGCCGGGTGCAGCGTCACCAGATGATCTACGCCGCGCTCGGTTCGTTGATGCACGGCGAAGTCCACGCGCTCGGCATCGACGCGTTGACGCCCGCCGAGTCCGTCCGAGGACCGCACTCCACCTGATTCACCGGAAACCACTACTCCCCGTAGGAGAGTTCAGATGACGATGTCGACTCGATTCCTGCTGACCGGCCTTGGTGTCGCCGCCCTGTTGACCGGGTGCGTCCAGAGTGTCGAAGACGCGCTGCCGAAGCCGTCGCGCCCGCATGCCGCGAGCACCTCGCCGCCGGTCGCGATCGTCGAGGGCCACGCCATCACGGCCGAGATCCTGGATCTTTTCATCGCTGCCCAGACGCAGGGACACAAGGCGGCCGAACTCCCGCCCGAGGTTCGCCGGCGCGCGCTCGACGAGCTCATCCGGGTCTACGTCGCACGCGCCCAGGCCGAGAAGGAAGGCTTCGACGCAAAGCCTGAGATCGCCGCGCGCCTCGACGTCTCGGCCGCGACGCTGCTGGCCGACCAGGTGAATTCCGCCTTCCTCGCGGGCAAGGAGCCCACCGATGCCGAGCTGCGTACCGAATACGACAGCGCGATCGCGGACATGCCCAAGGTCGAATACCACGCACGCCACGTGCTGGTCGCCAGCGAAGCGGAGGCCCGCAACATCATCGGCGCGCTCGGCAAGGGCGCGAACATCGCCGACATCGCCAGGCAGGTGTCCATGGACGGCGGCTCCAAGCAGCAGGGCGGCGATCTCGGCTGGTTCCCTGCGGAACGCATGGTCAAGCCGTTTGCCGCGGCACTGGTCGCGCTGAAGAAAGGCGAGTTCACCCGCGAGCCGGTCAAGTCCAACTTCGGCTGGCACGTCATCCGGCTCGAGGACACGCGCCCCCTGGCGCCGCCACCGCTCGACCAAGTGCGCGAGCAGGTGAAGCGCATGGTGCAGCAGAAGCAGCTCGAGACCTACCTGGACGGGCTCGCCAAGAGCATGAAGATCGAGCGCAAGATGTGACAAAGCCGCGCCGGCATCCTGCCCAAGAGGTGCCGGCGCGTTCCCACCCCGCGCAGACGCTGGCAGCACTGCTGCAGCGTCGGGGCCGCCTCGCCCGACAGGCTTCAGAGACCTGGAATCGGGCGGAAGCGCCACCCCATAGGGTCATGACAACCCCCTGCCGTTCATGTGCACGAGAGTCGCCCGGCACTATGGGAATCCGCCGACCCAGGCTGATCCGCGCTGTCCGCGACGCAGCACCCCGCCCGACACAACCTCCGGGAATCAGCCGGCTAGACCGATCCCTGCGGATGCGTACGGCTCGCGGTGCCCGGCCCGGTCAGCCGTAGATTCGTCTACCGACGAACGGCAATCCCGCCCGCACCGCTGCATTTCACCAGCGAGAATCTCGATGAACAGGCCAGAAAGTCGCAAACACCGCAGCGAAAGTTGCGGGCAACATAGGCCCGTCGCGACGTAAAGTGACTACGCTCCGCCAACGCATACATCGAGAGAAGAGATGGTGCTGGGAAATGGTGACTCACCCATCAAAAGGCATGGCCACCACGCGCGACAGCACCGCCAAGGGACGGCTAACCGCGGGAACCTGCTTTACCAGTGCCCACCGAGGCCTGCGTGATCGCACGACCAGTGCCCACCGAGGCCTGCGTGATCGCACGACCGGTGCCCACCGAGGCCTGCGTGATCGCACGACCAGTGCCCACCGAGGCCTGCGTGATCGCACGACCAGTGCCCACCGAGGCCTGCGTGATCGCACGACCAGTGCCCACCGAGGCCTGCGTGATCGCACGACCAGTGCCCACCGAGGCCTGCGTGATCGCACGACCAGTGCCCACCGAGGCCTGCGTGATCGCACGACCAGTGCCCACCGAGGCCTGCGTGATCGCACGACCAGTGCCCACCGAGGCCTGCGTGATCGCACGACCAGTGCCCACCGAGGCCTGCGTGATCGCACGACCAGTGCCCACCGAGGCCTGCGTGATCGCACGACCAGTGCCCACCGAGGCCTGCGTGATCGCACGACCAGTGCCCACCGAGGCCTGCGTGATCGCACGACCAGTGCCCACCGAGGCCTGCGTGATCGCACGACCAGTGCCCACCGAGGCCTGCGTGATCGCACGACCAGTGCCCACCGAGGCCTGCGTGATCGCACGACCAGTGCCCACCGAGGCCTGCGTGATCGCACGACCAGTGCCCACCGAGGCCTGCGTGATCGCACGACCAGTGCCCACCGATGCGCCTAACCCGACTGTTGCCCCCCCATGGGCGGAATTTCCGTCAGACGTAATCGCGCCTGCGAGCACCACACCACCAATCACCGGTTGAGTGCCGGAAAATACTCGAATGAATCCAACTTCAGCTGCAGCGCTTGAACCAGAGTCAGAACTGATATCGATGGTTGCTGCCCCAGCACGTATCACACCAACACTGCTCGACACCGAATCAACTCTCGCACGAAGAAACACTGGGGTCGCACCCGGCACATATACAGTGGGAATGACGACGACCGACTCGACAATCGTGCCACCGGACGGAACAACATCTCCGACAACCGCGACCAAATCTCCTTGCGCGACTGCCCCCAAAGTGCGGCTAGCAGCATTAGACGAGAGCAACGAGAACTCTTGGCCCAAAACGCGGATGAAGCCATCATGGGCGACAACGTCATCAACTCGTCCGAAAGCCAAGAGCCGCCCACCCAACAGCTTGTCGAGCTGCCTGCAGTTGGGCATCACGGACGGCCGCTGGATCGACAGCGACTCCCCAGCAAAGCTCGCGCCACCGAGATCGATAAGACCGGACGCCAGCAACGCTGCTGAACAGCAAACCCTCAATGAAACTACGAGCCGTTTCATCCCTTCACCCCTTTTTTCTTTTCGCTACCGAATCGGCTCTTGCGCCAATTTCGGCCATATCAGCCTAATGGTGCGTGTCGTCTCCCGTCAGGCGACTCAAATCGACCTCTTCGTCAACGTGCTCACGATAGAAGTAAAGGCCAACTCCCACGTACACTGGCTTTTCACTCGAGGACGAATCTGGCTTGGGGAACAAGGCCGCCTTCGCATCGACTTCCGCGATGACGGTTTCCAAGTAGTCGCGAACTTGCTGCTCGAAGATCGGCACATCAGCCTCGCGCAAGCCCTCGTCCGGGTAAACCAATCGATCGAACCTTCGCCCTGTCGAATCAGATTGCGAAAGGTTATGGTCTACCGTCTCGACGTAGCGACGGACAGCCTGCGTAAATATCTGCACCAACTCCGGTGTCATTTCAGTCGGAATATAGGTCCGTTTTAGGACCCGGATAACCTGCCCGCCCTCAAGCATCTTTGCAGCACCGACTCGGACCAACTCCTCCAACATGGCTGGAGCAGAACCCGACCCAATGTACTTATCGACCAACGAATGGAATGACCCCGCGGCATCCCCAGGATCGACACTTAGATCCCTAGGAAATCCGTATGGCGCCAAGTACTCAGGGTCCGTATGCCACGCCTCCAACAACTTAGCTGCCTTGTTGGCATTACTGGCGACGCCATCAATCGAGGCACCGCGACCAGCGGCGATATCGGAAACTTCACGCCGTGTCAGGCCGGTCATCATGGCCACACGCGCCAGCGAGGCGCCTCGGCGCTGCTTCGCCAACTCCTGAACACACGCCGACACATAGACTTCCCGAATCACGTCAGCAAACTCTCGAAACGCGACGCCATTCCTCAGAAGGATTCTCACCAGAGGGCTCATCAACGATCGAAATGCTGCGAGCAAATCTTGTTTTACATCATAAGTAGCTGACATAACTTAATCCAGCCATTTCACAGAATGTTCGCACAACTAGCGACAGAAATGGCAATCAAGGAACCGATCGGACGGGTGTTTTAAATCAACTACTTATGGTACTTATATCAATAAATGTTGACGATTAATGCTTAACTTAATGTTTTTTATGATCATGGAACTGGAACGCCCGATGGATGAACAAACATGTAAGCACCGGCCCCAACGGTAGTGCGTGGCCCAGCGGCAACCACGCCCGCTCGGTGCCTCTCCAGCCACTCATCCACTACATCGATGAAATCTTGGCCGCGCCTGTCAATGAACCGTTCGAACACTGGCACCAAGTTGTCGGGTATGGATACGTAACACGCTCGCTCAAACCGCCCCTTACTGATGTTCGGCTTCTCCAAGAGATTGAACTCAACAGACGTGAGGAAGTTATTTACGTGCGACAGAACAGCGCCTGGAGCGAGTGTGTCTCCACGCCTACCAGTAGATGTAAGAACAGAGTCGACGAGCAGCCTGACCTGTTCATCACGAACCTCAACCGCCTCGAAAGCCAGCAAGTAGTCAAGCACCCGGTCTGGGTCTTCGCCGGGAAGCACTACCGAAACCAATCCATCGAAAGACGGCTGATGCGGCACACGGTTTAGATTTGCCGGAAGTCCATCACGCCCCAGAAAGCGCGGGTCACGCCTCCACCTGAATACAACTTGGCATGCTCGAAGGTGGGCACCGTCGGAAGTGGTGATTGGCCTTGGCCGCTGTATTCCAGCGTTGCGCTCAAGACTATTGGCAATCAGATCAACCACAATTGATGAGTCAACGCCACATGCAGCGAGTATGCGCACGATCTTTTCAATGAGTGATGCAGCGGAGACTTCGATTTCCGGAATCGACGTTGTCATACATTCTCCGTCTTGGTTGGCTGTTAGATCCCACGGTCCGCACCAGACCACGGTAGCCTTACACATACCCAATGACGAATCTTTTCGCCATTCGTTGAGCGATACTAGAAGCCCTGAGCAACACCTGATTTGATGAAAAGACATCGTTGACCAAATACTTCCAAACCATGGCGCGTAGCGACGTTTGGATCGATGAGGATGCACGTGGCGGCAATTGATTTGATTCCTCTTGGTGCCATTGCTCAGCGGCACAGCGTTGTCCGCAGCGCCCTCGCCCTGCTTCTCCGCCCACTCGCACGCATGTTGCTTCGGCAGGGCATTACGGCACACGAGTTCACCGCCGTCGCAAACGCTTCATTCGTCGATGCGGCGGAGGATGTGCTGAAGGAACAGGGCAAGGAGCCGAACTTTTCTCGCATTTCGTCGCTGACGGGCCTGCACCGACATGCGGTCAGCGACGTCGCGAACACGCGAAGTGCGGCGACCGGCGAACGTCCTGCGCAAAAGCACTATCAGCGCAACCGGCTGGCGAGAGTCCTCGCGGGCTGGTTCGAGAGCCCGGATTTCACCGACCGGGACGGCCGCCCGCGCCTTCTTCCGTTCGATGGCCCGCATCCATCCTTCACTTCGCTCGTGAAGAAGTTCAGCGGCGACATCTATCCGCGGATCATCCTGGACGAGCTCCTCCGCGTGAAGGCGGCGCGCATGACACGTGACGGGATGGTCCGGGCCGTATCGCGCCGCTTTCGGCCGGCGGCGCGGATCCAGATGCTGTTCAGCATCTCGGTGAGACGATACGCGACCTGGCCACGACTCTGGAGCACAACCTCTCAGCCAGTCCCGATGATCGACTCTTCGAAGATGCAGTCGTCGCGACGAATCTGTCCCCGGAAGTCGTGCCGATGCTGCGCCAGTTGATCGCGCGCCGCGGAGCGGCGTTCCTCGACGACCTGGAGGGCTGGCTCGCCCAGAACGAGGCCGGCAACCGGCAGGCCGCACGCCGCCGTAAGACGGTTCGCGCGGGCGTGGCTCTGTACATGTTCGCGGATCCACCGCCGCCCGATCCCGCGACCGGTGGCCCGCGGCAGGATGAGTCGAGCTGACGCACCGCCCCCTGCAACGCACGGCAGACCGATCCAGCAGATGCCCCGCCGGCAATCTGTCAGCTGCGCAGCAGATCCAGGAACTCGGCCTCGCTGAGCACCGGCACACCGAGCTGCTCGGCCTTGCGCAGCTTGGAGCCCGCGTCGGCGCCGACGACGAGGTAATCGGTCTTCGCGGAGACGCTTCCCGCGGCCTTGCCACCGGCATCGCGCACGCGCTGCTGCGCCTCCTCGCGGGTCATGCCGCTCAGCGTCCCGGTGACGACGACCGTCTTTCCGGCGAGCGGCCCGGTGCTGCGGCACCGCTCAGGCATCGCTTCGATCTCGATGCGAGCGCCCTTGTGACTGAGCAACCCATCGACGATCGTCGCATTGTGGGACTCCGAGAAGAACGCATGGACGTGTCCCGCCACCACGGGACCGATATCCGGGACTTCCTGGATCTCGTCGACCGAAGCCCGACGCAGGGCGTCCAGGCTGCGGAAGTGTTCGGCCAGAGCGAGCGCGGTCGCTTCGCCGACATCGCGGATGCCCAGTGCGTAGAGGAACCGGGCCAGTGGAACCCTGCGGCTGCTGTCGATCGCCTCGACGAGATTGCCCGCCGATTTCTCCGCCATGCGATCGAGCGCGGCGAGCCTCGGGACATCGAGTTGATAGATATCCGCGACGCTGTTGACGAGTCCCGCGTCGACGAGCTGATCGATCAGACGCGTACCCAGACCCTGGATGTCCATCGCACGACGCGAGGCGAAGTGTCGCAGGGACTCCTTGCGCTGCGCCGGGCAGAACAAGCCACCGCTGCACCGCGCGACCGCTTCCTCCTCTTCCCGCACGACTGCGGCGCCGCAGACGGGACAGCGGGCCGGCAGCCGGACCTGGCGCGCATCGTGCGGCCTGCGCTCCGCGACCACCTTGACGACCTCCGGGATCACGTCGCCGGCGCGCCGCACGATCACGGTGTCACCGATGCGCACGTCCTTGCGGTGCAGTTCGTCGATGTTGTGCAGCGTGGCATTGCTGACTGTCACGCCACCGACGAAAACGGGCTCGAGGCGTGCGACAGGCGTCAGTGCGCCCGTGCGTCCGACCTGCCACTCGATGCCGCGCACGACCGTGAGCTCTTCCTCGGCCGGGAACTTGTGTGCGATGGCCCAGCGCGGCGCACGCGCGATGAATCCGAGGCGACGCTGCTGATCGAGGCGGTCGACCTTGTAGACGACGCCGTCGATCTGATACGGCAGCGACGCGCGCCTGCGGCCGATCCGCTCGTAGTACGCGAGGAGTCCGTCGACACCCTCGACGACCGTGAATTCCGGGCAGGTGCGCAGGCCCCAGTTCCGCAGCAGTTCGAGCACGGCGCCGTGGCTCTCCGGTGCATGCGGCAGTTCTTCGACGATCGCGCCGTAGAAGAACACGTCGAGCGGTCGTGCGGCCGCGATGCGCGGATCGAGCTGGCGCAGGCTGCCGGCCGCGGCATTGCGCGGGTTCACGAAGACCTTCTCACCACGCTTCGCAGCGAGGCGATTCATCGCCTCGAATCCCGCGATGGGCATGAACACCTCGCCGCGGACGTCGAGCCGCGCGGGCCAGCCCCTGCCGTTCAACCGCAGCGGCACCGCGCGGATGGTGCGGATGTTGTGCGTCACGTCCTCGCCGGTCGTGCCATCGCCGCGTGTGGCGGCCTGCACGAGGGAGCCTCGCTCGTAGGTCAGGCTCACCGCGAGCCCGTCGAGCTTCGGCTCACAGGCATAGCGGATCCCGGCCGCGAGTCCGGAGACGATCGCGAACGCGGCGATCGAACGCCTCGACGTCCTCGCGCACGAAGGCATTGTCGAGCGACAGCATGGGCTCGCGGTGGCGTACTTCCCCGAGCTCGGGCAGCGGCGCCGCGCCGACGCGCCGGGTCGGCGAATCGGGGGTCACGAGTTCCGGGTGCTCGGCCTCCAGCCGGCGCAGTTCCACGACGAGACGGTCGTACTCGGCATCGGGCACCTCGGGATCGTCGAGGACGTGGTACCGGTAGTCGTGGTGCCCGATCTGCTCGCGCAGGGTTCTCACGCGACGGACGATGTCTGCACTCGCGCGGTTCATGACCTGTGCCCCCGGACAGCCCCCGGGTCAGGGCTTTCTGGGCCGCCGCGCCAGCAGGTGATCGAAATGCACGAGTTCCTCGCGCAGGTTCAGGATCCGCTGGGCGGTCAGGCTGCTGTCGTGCTCGTCCTGCAGGTTCCCACCGAGCCGCTCGCCGAGCCGCCGCGCCGTCGCCAGCATCTGGTCGAAAGTCGTCGGCGCATCGAGGGGCCCAGGAAGGACCGCGAACAAAGATATGCCCGGGAAGGTCTGCGACTCGATCGTCTCGAGATCGAACGATCCCGGCTCCACCATGCTGGCGAGGCAGTAGATGCTGCGTCCGTCCTCGCGCTGGCGATGAAAGATCGAGTATTTGCCGAAGACCAGGCCCTCGATCTGCAGCGCCGAGATCAGATCGGCACCGGACCAGCGCTGTTCGCCCGACATCACGCGCAGGGCGACGATGCGCTGCCGCGCCTGCGGCGGCTCGGATGCCGCAACCGATGAATCGGTGGCCGGCCCGGCGGTCCCGGCACCGGGGCGATCCGGCGCGTCGGCGCGCATCGCGCCGACCTCGCTGCGCCGCATGGGCTGGGTGCGGACCCAGGGTTCCCGCTCGCCCGGAGCCGCCGGACGCGCAGGCACCGGACGGATCCCGCTCGCGACGGCGTCGCGCTGCAGGGGTTCTCCCGCCCTCATGACGGGCATGTCGATCAACGGCACGCGCAGCGGCGTCGCTGCCACGAGCTCCGGTTCGACATCGGCGGGGATCTCCACGACCGGTGGACTTCGCGGCTGGCCGAGGCGGTCCGACACACTGATGGCGATCGCCGGAACGACGCGCTCGCGGGCCTCATCGACCTCACCCGCATCGGCACCGAGACCCGGCTCCTCCCGGTCCTCTCCCGCTGCGTCGGCCAGCAGGTCGTCATCGGCCTCGCTCCGGCGGCGTCCGCTCCACCAGATCGCGATGATCAGGAGGGCGCCCGCGGCCAGCAGAATCCAGCGCAGCTCGGCCATCGCGCGTCCCGGACCTCTAGCTCGCCGCCATGCGGACGGCCTCGTCCACGTCCACGGCCACGAGTCGCGAAACGCCGGGCTCGGTCATCGTGACACCGATCAACTGCCCGGCGAGTTCCATGGTGACCTTGTTGTGCGTGATGAAGATGAACTGCACGCGCTCGGACATGTCCCTCACGATGTCGCAGAACCGGCCCACGTTGCTCTCGTCGAGCGGCGCGTCGACCTCGTCGAGGAGACAGAACGGCGCCGGATTCAGTTCGAAGATGGAGAAGACGAGGGCAACGGCCGTGAGCGCCTTCTCGCCACCCGAGAGCTGGCTGATGGTGCTGTTGCGCTTGCCGGGCGGCCGCGCCATCACGGCGACGCCGGCACTCAACACATCCTCGCCGACCAGCTCCAGATAGGCGTTGCCGCCCGCGAAGAGCCGCGGGAACTTCTGCTGGAGTCCCGTGTTGATGCGATCGAAGGTGTCCTGGAACCGGGTGCGCGTCTCGCGATCAATGCTGCGGATCGCCTGGTCCAGCGTGTTGAGTGCCTCGGACAGGTCGGCGAACTGCCGGTCGAGATATTCCTTGCGCTCGGTCTGCTCCTTGAGTTCGTCGATGGACGCGAGATTGACGGCGCCCAGCCGCTCGATCCGGGCCGTGATCTCCGCGAGCGTCTGCTCCCAGGCCGCGACACTGGCCTCCTCCGTCAGGCCCGCGACGACGGACGCCAGCTCGAAGCGCGTGCTCGCGAACTGCTCGGCCAGTCCTTCGCGCCGGACCCGTGCCTCCTGCGCGCTGAGCTTGACCTCGTCCAGCGAGGCACGCGCCTCTTCGACGCGACGTTCGTGGCCGATGCGCGCCTCGTCCAGCCGGCGAAGTTCCTGGTCGGCCGCCTCGACGGCCTCGCGTGCGGCCGCAAGCTCCTGCTCGATCGAGAGCCGCGCGGCAAGGTGTCCCTCCAGCTCACGCTGCAGCAGCTCGACGGGGGCCTCACCGGCGGCGAGCTGCTCACGCACTGCCGCCTGCTGGCCGACGAACTGCTCGGCCTGGCCGCGCAGGCGCTCGAGCGCCGTCTGCAGCGAGGTCAGCGTCGAGCGCTGCGACTCGACCTTGATGGCGGTGGCCTGCAGCGCCGCCTGGTCCGCCGTGGAACGGTCTCGCGCCACGACCAGTGCGGCCCGCAGCCCGTCGCGCTCCGTTCCAGCTCGCCCTGCGCGCATCGAGCGCCGCCAGCCGTTCCAGACCCGACGCGAGCCGCTGCCTGCCGGCGCGGATCTCCTCTTCGTCGCGGGCGACCTGTGCGCGACTTCCTGTTGCTCGCCGCGTATCTGCTCGAGACGCTGGGTGTTGTGGCGCGCCCGTGCGCGCAGCGACTCGAGTTCGCCGCGGACCGTCACGTGGTCGCGGTGGAGCCTGTTGACACGCGTCTGCAGTTCGTCGCGACGGGCATCCAGCGCGGTGACGCTGCGACGCAGGTCGTCGAGTCCTGCTTCCAGCGTCCTGACCCGCTGCTCGGCGTCGCGTACGGCATCGCGCAGGGCGCGGATGTCCTTCTCGCGGCCGATCACGCCCGCGTGTTCGTCACGCTCCCTCGAAACGCGCAGCCAGTTGCGCCCCACCCAGACGCCGTCACGCGTGATGACCGATTCGCCGGGCCGCAGGCTGCCGCGCCGTGCAAGCGCCTCGGCGACCGACTCCACCGCGATGATCCCGACCAGCAGGGCCTCGACCGCCTCGGGCCCCTGCACGCGGGACAGCAGCGTGCCGTCGGCGGGTGCCTGCCCGCCCGGCGCGGCACCACCCCCGACGAAGGTGACCTGCCCCACGTGCAGGCTGTCGAGCAGGCCCGCGATGGAATCCAGGCCGTCGACGCACACCGCTTCCAGATAGGAGCCCAGCACGGTCTCGACCGCGCGGTCCCACCCCGGCTCCACGTTCAGCTGCTGCGCGAGCCGCGGCCGGGCACCGAGATCATGCTTCGCGAGCCACTCGACGACCTTGCCCTTGACCTGCCCGAGCGCCACCTGCTGCAGCGCCTCGAGCGAGACGATCTGTCCGCGCGCACGCTGCAGGTCCTGGCGCGCACGATCCAGCTCCGAGACGACACGGCGCTCGTCCTCGCGCGACTGCTGCAGACGCGCGAGCACGTCGGCGAGCTCGCGCTGGGACGATTCGCCCGCCTGCCGGGTCGCCTCCTCGCGTTCCTGGTGCGCGGCGATCTCCGCGTCGAGCGCGACGCCGGCGAGCTGCTCGGCCTCGGCCGCGAGCTTCTCGCGCCGGTTGACCTGCCTCAGCAGCTGGGTCTCGAGCTGCTCGATCCGGGTACGCTCCACCATCGCGGCCTGGCTCGCGGCGCTGGCCTCGCGGTTGAAAGTGTCCCAGCCGGTCTGCCAGGCCTGCATGGCCTGATCGGCCCGCTCGCGACCGGCCCGCGATTCCGCCTCGCGGGCACGCACACGCTCCAGCTCCGGCTCCTGTTCCGCCAGCGACGCGGCGAGTGCATCGAGCTGCCCCTGGTCCCGGTCGAGCAGCGCCGCCGATTCGGCGAGCGCCTGTGTCAGGCGCTCGAGGTCCGCCTTCTGGCGCTGGCGCAGTTCGCGCGCGTGGGCGAGCGCCTGCTCGGCACGCGTCGCATCGGCACCGGCCTGATAGTAGCGCCCCTGCACGGCACCGAGCTGGTCGCTGCAGCCGGCATGCCGGACGCGGGCCTGCTCGATCGCCGCCTCGACCGAGCGCTGCTCGGCGATCGCGCCCTGCAGCGCTGTCTCGCGCTGCGCCGTGAGCGCATTGCGGCCGGTCAGGTCGGCGTCGAGGTCGCGCATGCGCAGCGCCAGCAGTTCGGCGTGCACGCGGCGTTCCTGCTCCTTGTACTCCTGGTAGCGACGTGCGGTCGCCGCCTGGCGGGTCAGGTGGCGGATCTGCTTGTCGACCTCCTCGCGCACGTCGTTCAGGCGCTCGAGGTTCTCGCGGGTGTGGGAAATGCGGTTCTCGGTCTCGCGGCGACGTTCCTTGTACTTCGAGATGCCCGCAGCCTCCTCGATGAAGGAGCGCATGTCCTCGGGCTTCGCCTCGATGAGGCGCGAGATCATGCCCTGCTCGATGATCGCGTAGCTGCGCGAACCCAGACCCGTGCCGAGGAACAGCTGGGTGATGTCCTTGCGGCGGCACTTCGCGCCGTTGATGAAATAGGTCGAGTTGCCGTCGCGCGTCACGCTGCGCTTCAGCGAGATCTCCGCATAGTTCGCATAGGCCCCCCCGACGGCACCGTCCGAGTTGTCGAACACGAGTTCGACCGAAGCGATGCCGACGGGCTTGCGCCCGCCGGACCCGTTGAAGATGACGTCGGTCATGGAGTCGCCGCGCAGGTGACGCGCGGAGATCTCGCCCATGACCCAGCGTACTGCGTCGATGATGTTCGACTTGCCGCAGCCGTTCGGGCCCACGATGCCCGTCAGACTGCCCGGCAACTGCACGGCGGTCGGATCGACGAAGGACTTGAAGCCGGCGAGCTTGATCTTGGAGAGACGCATCGAGGCCCTGTTGGGTGAGTCCGGAGCCGGCGCGTCGCGTGGCTCGAAAAGGTGCCGTAGTGTAAATTACCGGCGATCCATTTGACGATCACCATCATGTCGCCGAACGAACCGCTCGGTGCGCGCCCGAACCGGCCCACCACCGATCTCGAGACCTTTCCGAATCCTCGCCCGGAGCGTGACTACACGATCCGCATGGAGATCCCGGAGTTCACCTGCCTGTGTCCGAAGACCGGCCAGCCGGACTTCGCGACCCTGCTCCTCGAGTACGTCCCGGGGCCGCGCTGCGTCGAATTGAAATCCCTGAAACTGTACATCTGGTCGTTCAGGGACCGCGGCGCATTCCACGAAGCGGTCACCAGCGAGATCCTGGACCACGTCGCCGCGGCGACGGCGCCGCGCTTCATGCGGCTCACCGCGAAGTTCAATGTACGCGGCGGCATTTACACGTCCGTGATCGCCGAGCACCGCGATCCCGCCTGGTCGCCGGGCCCCGCCGTCGCACTGCCCTGAGGTGGCGCCGCCGCCTGCGCGAGCCCCTGCGTTCGCGCGCGCCTCGCGTGCGTCTGTCGAGGACGTCCGGCGCGGCTGGACTCGCGGACCACTGAGGCTATAATCCGCCGCTCGCCGATACCGGGATGGATTCCAGATGCCCGCCAAGAAGACGACTGCGAAGAGCGCCAGGGACCGAAAGCCCGCGACGAAGAAGCCGGCAGTGAAGAGCGCTGCCAAGGCGAAGTCCGTGGCGGCGAAGGCTCCCGCCAGACCGAAAGTCGTCAACAGGAAGGCCGCGCCGCCCCGGAGCGCGGCCGCCAAGCCTGCGGCCCGCACTGTGGCGGCGGCGAAGCCCGCTGCTGCGAAGTCCGCGCCAGCCAAGTCCGTTCCGGCGAAGGCAGGCGCGCAGAAGGCAGCCGCGGCACCGAAACCGGTTCCGGCCGCAAAGCCCGCAAGCCCGGCAAAACCTGCGAAGCCCGCCGTGACGGCGGCAGCGCCGGCAACGGCAATCGCGGCTCCGGTTGCGGCAGCGAAGACGCCACCCGCGAAGCCACCCGTGGCTCCGCAGCCGAAGCGCGATCCGTCGAAGGTCGCGACGGCCGTCGCCACGGGGACCACCGGCACCCTGCCCCAGTCGCTCCCGGCGGACGAGGATGACGGCGAGGCTCCATCGCGCCACAACCTGTTGCTGGGGCCGCGCAACGTCAAGCCCTATGTCGCGCGCAAGGGCGAGGAATACATGAACAAGGAGCAGACCGAGCATTTCCGCTCGATTCTGCTCACCTGGAAGCGTGACCTCATGGAAGAGGTGGACCGCACCGTGACGCACATGAAGGACGGTGCGGCGAATCCCCCCGATCCGAACGACCGCGCCACGCTGGAGTCCGAGTTCGCGCTGGAACTCCGCACGCGCGACCGCGAGCGCAAGCTCATCCGCAAGATCGAGGAAGCGCTGAAGCGTCTCGAGGACGGCAGCTACGGCTATTGCATGGAAACCGGCGAGCCCATCGGCGTGAAGCGGCTCGAGGCACGGCCCGTCGCGACTCTCTCGATCGAAGCCCAGGAGCGCCGTGAGCGCCGCGAGAAACAGTACGGCGATCGCGACGACTGGTATCGCTGACGCGACGCTCGCGTCAACCGCGGGGCGCAGCGGACGCTTCGCGCCTTCCCCGACCGGCCTTCTGCATCAGGGCTCGCTCATGACAGCCCTGGGCAGTTACCTGTTCGCTCGAACAACGAGCCACAAGTGGTTGATAAGGATCGAGGATATCGACCGCCCGCGAGAGGTGGCCGGCGCTGCCGACGCCATTCTCAGGACTCTCGAAGCGTGTGGTTTCGAATGGGATGGGCCGGTTGTCCGCCAGAGCACGCGTACCGATCTGTACGAGGATGCACTGCGCAAGCTGTTCTCGCAGGGCGTCGTCTACGCCTGCTACTGCTCACGCTCGCAGCTCAATGCCGACGCCGAGGGCGTGTATCCGGGAACCTGCCGCCACCGCCGGGCCGAGGGCAACCTCCCGCCCGCCCTGCGATTCCGCACCGACGAGGTCCGCGAGCCCGTGTGCTTCGTCGACGGGATCCAGGGCCCCTGCGAACAGCGGGTCGAGCGCACCGTCGGTGACTTCGTCATCCGCCGGCGGGACGGCCTGTTCGCCTATCAGCTCGCCGTGGTCGTCGACGATGCCGACCAGGGGGTGACCCAGGTCGTCCGTGGTGCGGACCTGCTCGACAACACCCCTCGCCAGATCCTGCTGCAGCGGGCCCTCGGACTGCCCACGCCATGCTATGCCCACCTGCCGGTGCTCGTCGAAGCGGACGGCTCGAAACTCGCGAAGTCGCGCCGCGCCATTCCGGTCGACCCGGCAAGGGCCTCCTCCCACCTGTGCGAAGCGCTCGCCCTGCTGCGGCAGGGCCCGCCGGACGCGCTGTGCCGGGCTCGTCCGACCGAGGTCCTCGACTGGGCGCGGGCCCACTGGGACCCGTCGCCACTCGCGAATCTCCGCGAAGTCCGCGCCGGCGCCTGATGGATGCATAATGGAGCCGGTCAGTCGGTCATTCTCAGGACACGGCCCGGCGGCGGCTCCATGACGGGGCGGCTCGCGGTCCGCAATCGGGAGACTGCGATGAGCCCGCCCAGAATCATCAAGAAGTACCCCAACCGACGTCTGTACGACTCGACCGAGAGCCGTTACGTCACACTGCAGGACATCCGCCGGCTGGTCGTCAACCGGGAGGACTTCGTCGTCCTCGACAAGACCACGAACGAGGATGTCACGCGGAGCGTCCTGCTGCAGATCATCGCGGACCAGGAACAGCACGGCGCGCCGATCATGAGCCAGGACTTCCTCTCCCAGGTGATCCGCAGCTATGGATCGACGATGCAGAACCTGGTGAGCGGCTATCTCGAACAGGGCATGAAGCTCCTGCTCACGCAGCAGCAGCAGGCGCGGGAGAGCTTCCGCGGTGCGACCGGCGTGGACCTGGGCGCGATGACCGAGTTCACCGAGCGCAACATCAATCAATGGCGCAGCCTGCAGGAGCAGTGGCTGAAACAGGTGTTCGGCGTCGCGGGCCAGCGACCGGACGAAACCGGGAAGTCCTGATGCACCGGGTCACGGGCCAGCGTTCCGCGACGGCCGGCAGCTCCCACGCATGACGAACACCCTGACGGTCGACGAGGAAGACGCACTCGAGTTCATCTACCGCCAGGGCTGGACCGACGGCCTGCCGGTCGTGCCGCCGACGGTGCCGCGCGTAGAGGCAATGCTGGCTGCCGCGGGACGTCGGGCCGACGATGTCATCGGTGCGGTCCCTGCCCGGCGCCGCGTGGTGACGGCGGGCATCGCCGCAGCCAATGCGGTGATGGCCGGCTGCCGCAGCGAATATTTCCCGCTGGTGCTGACCGCGCTCGAAGCCGCCCTCGACCCCGCCTTCAACCTGAACACCGTCGTCACGAGTACGGGCGGCGCCGCCCTGTGCGTGATCGTGAGCGGCCCGATGGCCGCGAGCGCCGGCATGAACGCGCGCCACAACGTGCTGGGAACCGGCAACCGCGCCAACGCGACCATCGGCCGGGCGCTGCGCCTCGTGGCCGGCAACGCGCTCGACGCCAGGACCGGCCGGCTCGATGCGACCTCCATCGGTCACCCGGGCAAGTACACGCTGTGTTTTGCCGAGGATACCCCGCCCGCGCCGTGGCAGCCGCTCGGGGTCGAACTCGGTTACGCGCCCGGCGACACGACGGTCACGCTGATCGCCACCGAAGGGCCGCGCCAGGTCGCCAACATGCTGAGCGAGGACCCGGCGGCCGTGTTGCTGTCATTCGTCGCGCAGATGAAATGCGCCTCCACGTTCATCACGGGCAAGGGCGGACAGTGCGTGGTGGTGCTCGGCCACGAGCACGCGCTCGCGCTGCGCGAGGCGGGCTGGAGCCGGCGGCGCGCGCAGGAGTTCCTGTTCGAGCACAGCCGCGTGACTCCCGCCGAACTCGCGGCAGGCGGCATCCTCATCGAGCACGGTGCGCAGCATGACATGAGTCCCGGCCCCGACGGGCGGCTCGCGACCTTCCGCGACGTCGACGACATCCTGATCGTGACGGCCGGCGGACCCGGCGCGGGCTGGTCCGCCTACATGCCGACCTGGGCGCCGACCATCCATTCCCGCAGCGTCACACGCCGCGTACGGCCACCGGGCGAGCCGCTGCCGGACTGTGGCCCGGACAGCTGCGCACTGCCCGTCCTCGGGAACACGTGAAGGAGAACCGTCATGGCGAAGATCGAGATCGTGAGTCCGGCACCCGCCGCCGAACCGGCGCCCTCGGACCGTCGGCCCGCCGAACGGCGCGCGCCGGGCGCGGGCCTCAGGCTCACGCTCATCGACAACGGCAAGCCGCGCGCACGCGAACTGCTGCAGATGATCGCGCGCGAGCTGGAGGCCTTCTCGGGACCGGCGCGGGTTCGCGTGCTGAGCAAGAGCTCGGCTTCACGCGTGATCGACGACGCCGAAGTCGCGGACATCGCGGCGACATCGGACGCCGTGATCGCCGGCCTCGGTGATTGCGGCGCCTGCTCGGCCTGCAGCCTCGCGGACGCGGTCCGCATGGAATCGGCCGGCGTCCCGGCGACGGTGCTGATCAGCGACGTGTTCAGCGCACACGTGGCGTCGTTCGCCGCGACACTGGGCATGCCCGGCTACCACAGCGCGGTGGTCCCGCATCCCGTGTCGTCGAAGGACGCCGCACAGCTGGCCCGCTACGCGGCGGCGGTCGCGCCGCGCGTAGCGGAACAGCTGGGGCTCAGACGCTGCGCATGCTGAGCCGGATGCGGCCCTGACGGTCGACTTCGAGCACCTTCACCCGCACGACGTCGCCTTCCTTCAGCTTGTCGCTGACGCGCTCGACGCGCTCCTCGGAGATCTGCGAGATGTGGACGAGGCCGTCACGGCCCGGAAGGATCGTGACGAACGCGCCGAAGTCCATGAGCCGCGCGACCCGGCCCTCGTAGACCGTGCCGACCTCGACGTCGGACGTGATCATCTTGATGCGACGCTCGGCCTCGCGGCCCGACGCGCCGTCCACCGATGCGACGCGCACGGTGCCGTCGTTGTCGATGTCGATGGTCGTGCCCGTCTCCTCCGTGATCTGCCGGATGACGGAACCGCCCTTGCCGATCACGTCGCGGATCTTCTCCGGATCGATCTTGATCGTCAGGATGGTCGGCGCCCACTCCGACATCTCCGGCCGCGACTTCGTGATGACAGCATTCATCTTCTCGAGGATGTGCAGGCGGCCGGCGAGCGCCTGCTCCAGCGCGACCTTCATGATCTCCGCAGTGATGCTGGTGATCTTGATGTCCATCTGCAGCGCCGTGACGCCGCTCCTCGTGCCCGCGACCTTGAAGTCCATGTCGCCGAGGTGGTCCTCGTCGCCCAGGATGTCGGTCAGCACCGCGAAGCGGTCGCCTTCCTTGACGAGGCCCATGGCCACGCCCGCGACCGCGTCCCTGATCGGCACACCCGCGTCCATCAGCGACAGGCTGGTACCGCAGACCGAGGCCATCGAGCTCGAGCCGTTCGACTCCAGGACTTCGGAGACCACGCGCAGCACGTACGGGAACTTCGCCATGTCCGGCATCACCGCGGCGATGCCGCGACGCGCGAGGTTGCCGTGGCCGATCTCGCGGCGCTTCGGCGAACCCATCATGCCGGTCTCACCGACGCTGAACGGCGGGAAGTTGTAGTGGAGCATGAACGGCTCTTTGCGCTCGCCGGTCAGTGCATCGATGATCTGCGCATCGCGGCCGGTGCCCAGCGTCGTGACCACGAGCGCCTGGGTCTCGCCACGCGTGAACAGCGCCGAGCCGTGGGTGCGCGGCAACACGCCCACTTCGATGTTGATCGGACGCACCGTCCGGTTGTCGCGTCCGTCGATGCGTGGCTCGCCCGAGAGCACGCGGTCGCGCACGATGCGGTACTCGAGCTGGTACAGCTCGTCGCCGACGGCGTCGGCGGTGAACTTCGTGCCCTCGCCCTCGGTGAGCGCCGCGAGCGTGGCCTTCTTGGCGGCAGCGACGGCATCACGCCGCGCGGCCTTCTCGACGATGCGATAGGCGTTGCGCAGTCCGGCCTCGGCGCTCGCGGCCACCGCGCGCTTCAGATCCGCATCGACTGCCGGCGCCTGCCAGTCCCACTTCGGCTTGCCGGCATCGATGACCAGTCGCTCGATCGCCTCGATCGCGGTCTGCATGTGCTGGTGACCGAAGAGCACGGCACCGAGCATCACTTCCTCGGAGAGGCACTTCGCCTCGGACTCCACCATCAGCACGCCTTCGCGCGTTCCGGCGACGACGAGATCGAGTTGCGATTCCTCGCGGAGTTCCTTGAGACCCGGATTCAGCAGGTACTGCCCGTTGCGATAACCGATGCGAGCGGCACCGATCGGACCCTGGAACGGCACGCCGGACAGCGCGAGCGCGGCGGAAGCACCGAGCAGCGCGGGGATGTCCGCGTCCACATCGGTGTTCAGCGACAGCACGGTCGCGACGACCTGCACTTCGTTGTTGAAGCCTTCAGGGAACAGTGGCCGGATCGGCCGGTCGATGAGACGCGAGGTCAGCACTTCCTTCTCGGAGGGGCGCCCTTCCCGCTTGAAGAAGCCACCGGGGATGCGGCCCGCGGCATAGGTCTTCTCCTGGTAGTTGACCGTCAGTGGGAAGAAATCGCGGCCCGGAACGGCCTGCTTCTGTGCAACCGCGGTGACGAGCACGACGGTGTCGGCCATCGTCACGAGTACCGCCGCATCCGCCTGCCGCGCCATGCGGCCGGTCTCCAGCGTCACGGTATGTGCGCCGTACGAAAAAACCTGTCTGGAAACGCTCACGCTGATTCCCTCGATAGAAATGGGGCCATCAATGGATTTGCGCCGCGCTCACCCGAGGGGTGGCGCGGCGCGGAAGGCTCAACGACGCAGACCGAGATCTGCCACGATCTTCTGATAACGGTCGGGCACGTTGTCCTTGAGGTAATCGAGGAGCTTGCGGCGCTGCGTGACCATCTTCAGCAGCCCGCGACGCGAGGCGTGATCGCTCTTGTGCGCGGAGAAATGTTCCGTGAGGCCGTTGATGCGCTCGGAGAGCAGCGCGATCTGGACTTCCGGCGAACCGGTGTCCTGAGGGTTGCGGCGGAACTTGTTGACGACGTCCGCCTTCCTGTCGCTGGTGAGTGGCATTGCGTTACAACCTGAACTTTAGTCTGTGAGTCCTTTGGAAGAGCGCGGCATTCTACTCGCCGGGCCCTCAATCCTCAACTTGATCAAAGACCTGCGCGAACGCCGGCGGCGCACCCCCGCCGTGGCCCCGCCGGACCGGTCCGGGAGCGCCGCAACGCTCAGGCGGCGTCCGTCAGGAGCCGCACCGGCGCGACGGTCGCGCCATCCGCCGAGGCCTGCCCGAGCCCGAGCAGGACGCCATCCGGACCATAGATACGCACCCGCCGGCCGGCCGGTGCGGCGACCGCCACCGCCTGCCCGTGACGGACGCAGAGCGCCGCCTCGGCGCCCACGGAAACGGGAGGATCGCCGCCGAGCGCCGCGTCCACGGGGATGAGCAGCGCATCCAGTGCCGCGTCCCCGCCGTCCAGCGCGGACTCCAGTTCGGCGAGCGGGACGAGCGGGCGCCCGTCGAAGGGGCCGAACCGCGTGCGCCGCAGGGCCGCGAGATGCCCGACGGTCCCGAGGGCACGGGCAAGGTCCTCGCCCAGGGTACGGACGTAGGTACCCTTGCCGCAGTGGACCTCGAACTCCAGGCACCCGTCCCCGAGTGCCACGAGGCGCAGCGCGCGGATCACGACCGGCCGTGCCGGACGTTCGACCTCGACGCCGCGGCGGGCCAGCGCATACAGCCGCTCGCCCTGATGCTTGAGCGCCGAGTACATCGGTGGCCGCTGGGCGACCGTTCCCAGGAAGCCGGCCATGGCGCGCTCCACCGTCGGCACGTCGAGCCGCGGCACGGCCGCCCGCTCGACGACCTCACCCTCGGTGTCGCCGGTGGTCGTCGCACTGCCGAGCGCGAGCGTCGCGACATAACCCTTGTCCGCGTCCAGCAGCAGACCGGAGATCTTGGTGGCCTGACCGAAGCAGACCGGCAGGAGCCCCGTCGCCAGCGGGTCCAGGCTGCCGGTGTGACCGGCCTTGCGCGCGCGGTACAGCCGTCGCACATGCTGCAGTGCCGCGTTGGAACTGAGGCCGCGCGGCTTGTCGAGCAGCAGGATGCCGTCGAGGTCGCGCCACGCGATCTGCGGCCGGGCCGGCCGGCCGGACCCGTCGGCGGCGATCACCGGTCCTCGCCGGATTCGACGTGGCGTGCGCGGTCGGAGGCCACCGCCTCGTCGATCAGCGCCGAGAGCCGCGCGCCTCGATCGATCGAAGTGTCGATCTCGAAGTGCAGTTCGGGGACCTGACGCATGCCGAGCGCCGCCTTTAGCTCGCGCCTGAGGAAACCCGCGCCGTGCTGCAGGGCCTCGAGCTCCGCGGCCGCGTCGCCACTGCCGGCGAACGGCACGAAGAAGACCTTCGCGTGCGACAGGTCCGGCGACACACGTACGGCCGTGATCGTCACCGGACCGACACGCGGATCCTTGATCTCGCGCCGGATCAGATCGACGAGCAGACGCTGGATCTGCTCCTCGACCCGGCGCGCGCGGGAGAAATCACGGGGCATGGCGCATCACAGCTTGCGGACGACCTCGATCCGCTCGAAGCACTCGATCTGGTCGCCGACGCGCACGTCGTTGTAGCCCTTCACGCCGATACCGCACTCGGTGCCCGCGCGGACCTCGCCGGCGTCGTCCTTGAAACGCTTGAGCGACTCGAGCTCGCCCTGGAAGATCACGACGTTGTCGCGCAGCACGCGGATCGGGTTGTTGCGACGCACGTAACCGTCGATCACGAGGCAGCCCGCAACCGTGCCGAACCTGGAGGAACGGAAGACATCGCGCACCTGCGCCACGCCGACGATCTGCTCGCGCACCTCGGGCGAGAGCATGCCGGTCATCGCCGCCCTGACGTCGTCGATGGCCTCGTAGATGACGCTGTAGTAGCGGACATCGACGTTCTGATCCTTCATCGCACTGCGCGCCGCGGCGTCGGCACGCACGTTGAACGCGATGACGCGCGCACGCGATGCGGCCGCGAGCATCACGTCGGACTCCGTGATCCCGCCCACGCCGGTCGCGATGACCTTGACCACGACCTCGCCCGTCGAGAGCTTGGACAGTGCGTCGCGCAACGCTTCGGCCGAGCCCTGCACGTCGGCCTTGATGAGGACGGCCACGGTGCTCTGCCTGCCCTCCTCGGTGAACTGCGAGAACACGTCCTCGCCGCCGCGCACGCCCGCCTGCTTGGCCAGCCGCACGTCGCGGAACTTGCCCTGGCGATAGAGCGCGACCTCGCGCGCCTTGCGCTCGTTCTCGACGACCACGAACTCGTCGCCCGCACCGGGCGGCCCGGAGAGCCCGAGCATCTGCACGGGAATGGACGGAGTCGCCTCGTTGACCGGCTTGCCGCTCTCGTCGAACAGCGCACGCACGCGGCCGAACTCCTGGCCCGCCAGCACCATGTCGCCGGACTTCAGCGTACCGCGCTTGACGAGCAGCGTCGCCACGGCGCCGCGGCCTTTCTCGATGCTCGCTTCGAGCACGAGGCCCACGGCGGGACCGTCCGTGACGGCCTTGAGCTCCAGGACTTCGGCCTGCAGCGCCAGCGACTCGAGCAGCTGGTCGACGCCCTGACCGGTCTTCGCCGACACGGGGACGAAAATCGTGTCGCCGCCCCACTCCTCGGAGATGACGTTCTCCTTGGACAGGTCCGTGCGCACCCGGTCGAGGTCGGCCTCGGGCTTGTCGATCTTGTTGATGGCCACGACGATCGGCACACCGGCGGCACGTGCGTGCTGGATCGCCTCACGCGTCTGCGGCATGACACCGTCATCGGCGGCGACGACCAGCACGACGATGTCGGTGGCCTGGGCGCCGCGCGCACGCATGGCGGTGAACGCCGCATGGCCCGGCGTGTCGAGGAACGTGACGACACCCCGCGGCGTCTCGACGTGGTACGCCCCGATGTGCTGGGTGATGCCACCCGCCTCGCCGGCTGCGATCTTCGTGCGGCGGATGTAATCCAGCAGCGAGGTCTTGCCGTGGTCGACGTGGCCCATGATGGTGACCACGGGCGGACGCGTCCGGGCCTCGCCGGCCTCGGCCGTCGTCGCCTGCAGCTCGTCCTCGAGCTCGCTCTCCTTGTGCACGCGCGGCGTGTGGCCCATCTCCTCCACGACCAGCACGGCCGTGTCCTGGTCGATCGGCTGGTTGATCGTCGCCATGACGCCGAGGTTCATCAGGTTCTTGATGACCTCGGTGGCCTTGACGGCCATCTTCTGCGCCAGCTCCGCCGCCGTGATCGTCTCGCCGATCGACACCTCGCGCTTGACCGGCTGGGTCGGCAGCTCGAAGCCGTGCTTCTGTTCGACGCCCGCGCTGCCGCCGCGCCGCATCATGGTGCGGCCGCCCGCCTTCTTCTTGTGCCGCGCCGAGAGCTGACCCTGGATGTGCAGCTCGGTGCGGCCGTAACGCGTCGCGCCACCGCGGTCGGCCGCGGGCTCCACCGTCGCCGGTCGGGCACGCAGCCGCTCCTCGCGCGCGCGCCGCTCCTGGTCCTCGCGCTCGCGCTTCTCCGCCTCGGCGCGCGCCTGCTCCTCGGCCGCCTTGCGCCGCAGTTCCTCCTCGGCCGCGCGGCGCTTCGACTCCTCTTCCTGGCGCTCGCGCTCGCGCTGCTCCGCCTCGAGCCGCGCCTGCTCCTCCTGGGCACGCCGCGTCGCGTCCTCGGCCTCGCGATGACGGTCGATCTCCTCCTGCGCCGCGCGCGCCTGCTCCTCGAGCACGTCACGCTTGATGTACGTGCGCTTGGCGCGGACCTCGACGTTGACGGTGCGGGCCTTGCCCAGCGGTGCGGCAACCTTCAGCTCCGTCTGCGACTTGCGCTTCAGCGTGATGCGTCGCGGCGCGGCCGCTTCCCCGCCCTTGCCGTGCGAACGGCGCAGGTGCGTGAGCAGCTCGAGCTTTGCGTCCTCGCTGATCGTGTCGTCGGCACCGCTGACCGTGATGCCCGCCTCCTCCAGCTGCATGAGCAGCCGGTCGACGGGAACCTTCAGGACGTCGGCGAACTGTGCGACGGTGACGTCGGCCATGTATTCCTGCCCCCGGGATCAGGCCTGCGCCTGTCCCTCTTCATCGAACCAATGCGCGCGCGCGGCCATGATCAGCTTTCCGGCCCGTTCCGGATCGAGCCCCGGCACGTCCGCGATGTCTTCCAGTCCCTGGTCGGCGAGATCCTCACGAGTGCGCACGCCGTGCGCCGCGAGCGCTGCGGCGAGATCGGGATCCATGCCCTCGAGGGTCAGGAGGTCCTCGGCGGGACCGGCCGACTCGACGGTCTCCTCGGTGGCGATCGCCTGCGTGAGCAGCACGTCGCGCGCACGGTTGCGCAGTTCCTTGACCATCTCCTCGTCGAACTCCTCGATGCTCGCGAGCTCGCCCGTCGGAACGTACGCGATCTCCTCGATCGTCGAGAAACCCTCCTGCACGAGGATCGAGGCGACGTCGCCGTCGACGTCGAGCAGGCGCATGAACATCTCGCGCAGTTCGCGCTGCTCGCCCTCGCTCTTCTCCTCGGCCTGCTGCTCCGACATGACGTTCAGGCGCCAGCCGGTCAGCTCGCTCGCGAGCCGGATGTTCTGGCCGCCGCGACCGATCGCCTGGGAGAGCTTTTCCTCGGCCACCGCGATGTCCATCGAATGGCTGTCCTCGTCGACGACGATGGACACGACCTCGGCGGGCTGCATCGCGTTGATGACGAACTGCGCGGCGTTGTCCGTGTACGGGATGATGTCGACGCGCTCGCCCGCGATCTCGTTGGAGACCGCCTGCACGCGCGAGCCGCGCATGCCGACGCAGGCGCCGACCGGATCGATGCGCGGGTCCAGGCTGCGCACGGCGATCTTGGCGCGCACGCCCGGGTCGCGGGCCGCGCCGAGGATCTGGATCAGTCCCTGGCCGACCTCGGGCACCTCGAGCTTGAACAGCTCGATCAGGAACTCCGGCGCAGTGCGCGACAGGAAGATCTGCGGACCGCGCGGCTCGGAGCGAACCTCGCGCAGGAAGGCCTTGATCCGGTCCTGTGTGCGAACGGCCTCGCGCGGGACCATGTTCTCGCGCGGGACGAAGCCCTCGGCGGCACCGCCCAGATCGACGAAGACACCGTTGCGGTCGACGCGCTTGACGATGCCGGAGATCAGCGTGCCGGCCTTGTCCTTGAACTCGTCGACGACCTGCGCGCGCTCGGCCTCGCGCACCTTCTGCACGATCACCTGCTTGGCGGTCTGTGCGGCGATGCGGCCGAACGCGACGGACTCCATCGGCACTTCGACGAAGCCGCCGACCTCGGCCTTCGGATCGACATCGAGGGCATCCTCGAGGCGCAGCTCGCGCTCCGGGAACTCCAGCTCGGTCGAATCGTCGGCGAACACCTTCCAGCGACGGAAGGTGTCGTAGTTGCCGGTCTTGCGGTTGATCGCGACGCGCACGTCGAGATCCTCGCCGTGCTTCTTGCGCGTTGCCGAGGCGAGCGCCGCCTCCAGCGCCTCGAAGATCACCTCGCGAGCCACGCCCTTCTCGTTCGAGACCGCCTCGGCGACTTCCAGGATCTGCTTGTTCATGCCACTCATGTACACACCCCGCCGCTAGTCCGCCGGGACCAGCCGCGCCTTCTGAATCCCGGCGAGCGGCAGCCGCCACTCGCGCCCGTCCACATCGATCACCAGCTCCGCGCCCTCGACGGCCTGCAGGAGACCGCGGAAACGCTTGCGTCCTTCCTGCGGCGCGCGGAGCTCGACACGCGCCTCGCACCCGCAGTGCGCCAGGAAGTGCTCCCGCGTACGCAGCGGCCGATCGAAGCCCGGCGACGAGACCTCGAGCTGGTACGCCCCCTGGATCGGATCCTCCGCATCCAGGACGGCCTCGACCGCGTGGCTCACGCGCTCGCAGTCGTCGAGCCCCACGGGCTCGCCGTCGTGCCGGTCGATGAAGACCCGGACGAGCGGCCGGTGGCCGGACTGCCCGAGCTCGAGCTCGACGAGCTCGTAGCCGAGCCCCGTCACCGTCGGCTCCAGCAGCCCCAACAACGCGTCCCGCATCGCCGATCCCATCGCGCCCGAAACAAAAAATGGGCCAGAGGCCCATTCATCGGCGCCGGGGGAGAACCGACTCCCGCCGTTCCGCCGCCGGTTCCGGACGGCCCGCCTCGAGAGCAACCGCCCGAAACGAAAAAGCCCCTCATCGGGGGCCTCTTCGATCAACCATCCTTGACGGGGGGCCGCAGCGGGTCTTGCTCCACGCCGGACGGCGGACTCACCCACCCCCGAAGGCGGCGGATCATACTCCAGCCGGGCACGGCGTCTCAACCTCGGAAACAACGGCAGGCGGAGCACGCCGTTGTCGGCGGCCCCCGGATGCACGGCCGGACGGAAACGAGCGCCCGTCCGATCCGTCAGCGCTTTCCCTGCACCGCCGCGTCGGACGCCGCCGCCGCCGGGCCGGCGGCCGGGGCCGTCGCATCGCCCAGGTGCGCCGCCAGAAATGTCTCGATCCGCTTCAGCATGTCGGTACGGTTCCCGCCATGGTCCATCTGGTGACTCTCGTTCTCGTACTCGACGAGCTCGTGGGGTTTGCCGGCACGCGCGAGCGCGGCGCTCATCAGCCGGCTCTGGCTCACGGGCGCCTGGACATCCAGGGTGCCGTGGAACATCAGGACCGGGATGCGCACGCCCTCGACCAGCCGGCGCGGCGAGTTGTCCCGCAGCGCATCGCGCTCCGTGCCGATCTGCTCCCGGGCGATGCTGCTGTTGACGTAGTTCGACTGGAACGAGAGGAGCCGGCCGAGGTCGCTGATGCCCGCGATGCTGACGACGCAGCGGTACAGGTCCGCGTCCCGCGTCGCCCCGAGCAGCGCCACGTAGCCACCGAAACTCCAGCCGACGATTGCGATCCGACGCGGATCAGCCACCTTGCGCTGGATCGCCCAGCGCACCCCGTCGACCACGTCGTCGTAGGTGAGCCCGCCCCAGTCCTGGTGTGCCGCTGCGAACCACGCATCGCCATAACCCGCGGAACCGCGGAACTCCATCTGCAGCACGGCATAGCCGCGCGAGACGAGGAACTGCTGCAGGAAGTCGAAGCCCCAGACATCCCGCGCGATCGGACCGCCGTGGGGCATGACGACCAGCGGCAGGTTCTCAGGCTTCGCGCCCGGCGGCAGGGTCAGGTAGCCCGGGATCCTCGTGCCGTCGCGCGCGGGATAGGTGATGGCATTCATCGCGGCGAGCCCGGTCGCGGCGAGATCCGGGTAGGCATTCGCCAGGACGGACGCCTTGCCCGACGTACGGTCCACCAGCAGATAGAGCGGCGGCTGGCGGTCGGCCTGCGCCCTCACGAGGAGGCGGTTGCCATCCTTCGTCTGGTCGAGGATCTCCGGGACCGTTCCGGGCAGGATGCGCTTGAGCATTGCAAACAGACTTCGCGCATCGGCGTCGACGAAATAGATCTCCGGCCGCTCCCCGTCATAGGCGACACCGACGAGCCGGTCGTTCCACATCACCGGACCGTCGACATCGACGCTCGGGTGCGAGAACAGCAGCTTCGGGTTCTCCCGATCATCGAGATCCACGAGCCACAGCGCCTCCCGCCCCTCGTGGCTGCGCCGGACATACAGCTCATTGGGCCGGACGCCGAACCCCACGAACGCAACCGAGTCGCCCGAGAACGCGCGGTACCGCTCGAGTTCGCGCCACGGCCTCCCCTTTCCGTCCCGGACGAACCAGGAAATGTTCGTGCCGACGTATCCCGACGCGAGCCGCACGTTGCCCCCGGGATCGGCGTAGAACTCGCGGATCGGCTTGAGCCCGCCCGTGTGCGGCCGCGTCAGGCCCGTGTTCACGTCGACACGCAGGACGGACGGATAGCCGTTGTGGTCTTCGTCGACCTCGACCAGCACTCCTGTCGGGTCGTCTTCGAGCATGCTGACGATGCGATCGGCGAACTGGGACCGCGTCCCGGCACCGCCGCGCACCATGAGTTCCCGGTTGTTGCGGCCGTCGGCATCGAGCGCGACCAGCCGCGTGCTGACGATGAGCCGCGCCCAGTCGTCGATGTAGTCGGACCGGAATCCACACAGGATGCGCTGATCCGTCTTGAAGCGGCACCAGCTCACGCGGAAGAGCCGCAACGTGCTGACGTCCCTCGTCTCGCCCTTCAGGACCGGCTTCCAGGGACCGCCCCGGGTATCGAGAACCGCCACGACGGACTCGCCGTCGACATTGGCGATCGTCACGATCCTGTCGCCGGACGGCGAAAGATCGGCGTCCGACAGCAGCGGCAGCCGGCCGAAGGCCTCGGCGGGCGGCGGCGCGGCCTGTCCCGCGCCGGACAGCGCCAGGGCGGCAACGGCGAGCAGCATCCTGATCGTAATCGTCTTCACTCTTTCCCCTCCGTGGAGCCGAGATGCGCGGCGAGGAACGCCTCGATCCGGCGCAGCATCCCGATGCGGTTTTCCTCGTGGTCGATCTGATGGCTTTCGTTCTCGAACTCGACGAGCTCATGAGGCTTGCCGGCATGCTCGAGCGCCGCGCTCATCAGCCGGCTCTGCTCCACCGGCACTTCCGCATCCTCGGCGCCGTGAAAGAGCAGCACAGGAACCCCGATGTCACCCGCATGCCGTGCCGGCGAGTACGCCGCCAGCCTGTCGACGTCGGTGCCGATCGCCTCCCGTGCAAACGACAACCGATCCGTGAAATGAAGCGCCCCGTAGCTCACCATGCCCTGGAGGTCGGTGATGCCGGCGATGCTGATGACCACACGAAACAGATCCGGATCACGCGCGGCGCCGAGCAACGCCAGATATCCGCCACGCCCCCAGCCGGCGATTGCCACGCGAGCCGGGTCGGCGATCCCTCGCTCGATCGCCCAATGTACGCCGTCGACGACATCGTCGTAGTCGCGATCACCCCAGGCATGGTGCGCCGCCCGATACCACGCGTCCCCGTACCCGCAAGTGCCCCGGTATTCCGGCTGCAGGACGGCGTAGCCGCGGGAAACCAGGAATTGCTGGAAGAAATCAAAGGTCCATTGGTCGCGGCACAAGCCGTCGTGCGGCAGAACGACGAGCGACAGACCCTTCGGCGGACGGCCTGCGGGCAGCGTGAGATACCCGGGAACCCGGGCACCGTCACGCGCCGGAAAGTGAATGCCGTTCATCGCGCTCAGCATGTCCGATCCGAGATCGGGGTAGGCCCTGGCAATGACGCGGCTCCTGCCCGTATCGCGGTCGACGAGCAGGTAGACGGGCGGCTGGCGATCGGCGGAAGCGCGCACGAGCAGACGGTTCCCATCCGCCGATCGATCAACGAGCTCGGGGAATGATCCGGGCACGGTCCGCTTCAGCATCGCGAACAGCGCCTGCGCATCTTCATCGAGGAACCGGATCTCCGGCCGGTCACCCTGGTACGCGACGCCGACGACGCGGTCGTTCCAGAGCACAGGTCCTTCGACATCGAACTCCGGATGCGAGAACAGCAGTCGGGGATTGCGCGGATTCCCAAGGTCGGCCAGCCACAGCGCCTTGCGCCCTGCATGGTCTCGCAGCATGTAGAACTCGGCGGGCTTCGCACCGAAGCCGACGAATTCCACGGCATCGGCGCCGAGCGGTTGGTACCGGGCGAGCTCGCGCCAGCGCTGCCCACCTCCCTCCCGCCCCCACCACGTCAAGTTCTGCCCCGAGGCACCTTTCGCAAGACGGACGACTCCGTCCGGATCCGCATGGAATCGCCCTACTGACGAGAAACCGCGGGTATGGGCCCGGATATGCCCGGTCGCAACATCCATGCGAAAGACCGACCACCCCGCATCGGTGGACTCGCCGCAGAGCTGCACCAGCACGCCGTTGGGATCGTCATCCAGCATGCTGACGACGCGTTCGGCTGGCCGGAACCCGTAATACGGGTCGTAGCTCCGGGCTACGCGCCGGACCCGACTGCCATCCGCATCGAGCAGGAAAAGCCTTTCGGTCCTGAACCGGTCGCGCCCCAAGACTACCGTCGTGGCCAGGCTGCACAGGATACGGCGCTCGGTCTTGAAGCGGCACCACTGAAGACGCGACGCATCGTCCTCGCCCTGACCCACGACGCGCCATGCGCCACCATTGGTGTCCAGCACTCCGATCACGGGCGCGCCGTTCACATGGATCACGGCGACGACCTGCTCGCCCGAGGGCGACAGATCGGCCTGTACGATGGTCGGGAGGCGGCCGAAGGCCTCGACGGGCGGCGCCGCGAATGCAGGCGGCCCGAGCACGCAGAGCGCGGCGGTCAGCGGAACGAAGCCGGGGATCCCCACATTCCCCTCCCTGGAAATGTCATCACCGCTTTCGGGTGTACCTCACTATCGGTAGCGTCCGAAGCGACGTGACCGCACCCGATACAACGGGTGTCCTGGTGTGGAGCGATCAGAGCACAGGACGGGCGCCACGCCAAGATCCCGCCGGACGATGGAGCTCGGCATTCTGGTTTTCGGGGAGCCCAAAAAAGTTGCGGCCCCGACCGAGGGGGCTGGGTCGGGACCGCTGTCGCAACCTCGTATTCCGTTGCGCTCTTCCTACGAGGTGCATGCAGTGTGCTGCACCCGCGGCCGGTCGACCATCCGCATCAACCGCCGCACCGTTGCGGCAATACGCAACTTGACGCCGATTGACGTGGAACCGCGCGCGACGGGGCGCTCGTAGCCGTTCCAACCGCGCGATGCCGACGCCCGTCCCACAGGCGCGACGTGCCGCGCACGCGGACTCCGGCGTACCATGAGCGGCGTTCATCCAGCGTCGGAGGACCGTGTCATGCCCCACCACGTGTACAAGATCATCCAGATCACCGGCACATCGACGAAGAGCTCCGACGATGCGGTGCGCGTCGCCGTCCACAAGGCGAGCGAGACCATCCACAACCTGCGCTGGTTCAAGATCACCGAGATCCGGGGCGACATCAACGGCAGCGACATCGGGCACTGGCAGGTGACTCTCGACGTCGGGTTCACGCTCGACTGATGCGGGAAGCTCCGGCCGCGCGCCCGGCGTCGCGCCCCGCGCTCGCCATTGTCTGCCTCGCGCTGCTGGCGCTGGTCGTGTTCGGCCGGCTGCCGGGCCCGTCGATGTGGGCTTCGGATCTCGGCAACGCCGCGCACGGTCCGGCGTTCGCCGCCGTGACGCTGGTGGTGTTCGCGCTGCTGAGCGCCGTCGCGGTGCTCTCGGCGCGGCCGCTCCTCGCCGCAGGAATCGCCGTGGCCCTCGCCATCGCCCTCGGCGCGACGACGGAGCTGGTGCAGTACGCCCTCGGGCGCGACGCCACCTGGGGCGACCTCGGCCGCGATGCGCTCGGTGCCTTCGCCGTCGGCGGCTTCCTGGTCGCGTCGCGAACGGTGACCAGGCCGCAGGGCGGCGGTGCGCCCCTGCACCGCGCCGCGCTCGCCACAGGCATCCTGTGCGGGCTCGCCGTCCTCGCGCCGTTCGCGGTCACGGGCGCCGCGTACGCCGAGCGCGCACTCGCCTTCCCGGTACTCGTCGATTTCCGGTCACCGCAGAGCGGCTATTTCCTGCGCCACTGGGGCCGTGCCGAAGTCGCGCGCGAGCGTATTCCAGCCGCGCCGGGTCGACCCCGCGGCGACACGGCGCTGCACGTGCGGATCGAGCCGCGCAAACCGTGGTCCGTGGCGCTCTGGGAGCCGGTGCCGGACTGGCGCGGCTACGGCACGCTCAACCTCGACCTGCTGAACCCCACGGACGAGCCGCTGCGGCTCAAGGTCTGGATCCGCGACCGGAGCCAGGGGCGGGATCGCAAGGCGGGCTTCCGGCATCCGATCACGATTCCGCCGCATGCGCGGCGCATCGTTCCCGTCCCGCTGGCCGGACTCGCGGCCGCCACGGGAGCGGCGCGCGTCGACACCGCTCACATCCATTCAGTGATCCTGCTGCGCTCGAAGGACAACGCAGCAGTCGAGTTCCACCTGCTGCGCCTGTTCCTCGACTGAGATCTCGCCGCAGGGTGTCGGATACCGGCGTGGTGGTGGTTCCACTATGCTGGGGGTGCCGGCATTGCCGGACCGGGGACCGGGAATGAAACTGCTGCACATCGACTCGAGCGCGTCGCGCAGCGAATCCGCGAGCCGCGAACTGACGGCGGCCATCGTCGCGCGCTGGTGCGAGCAGCATCCGGACGGCCGTGTCATCCGCCTCGACCTGGACGCGGACCCGCTGCCCCACCTCACCGCCGCGACGCTGGTGAACCAGTCCTCCGCCGAAGCTGCCCGGGCCGAGAGCGCGCTCGCCGAGTTTCTCGCCGCCGAAATCCTCGTGATCGGCGTGCCGATGTACAACTTCTCGATCCCGTCGACGCTGAAGGCCTGGATCGACCGCATCTCCGTGCCCGGCCGGACGTTCAGCTATTCCGCCAGCGGCATCACGGGGCTGGCCGGAGGCAAACGCGTGATCGTCGTGCTGAGCACGGGCGGCTTCTACGCCGCCGACGTGCCCGGCGATTTCGTCGAACCCTACCTGAGGTTCATGTTCGGGTTCCTGGGCATCCAGGACGTCCACTTCGTGCGCGCGGAGGGCCTGTCCATTTCGGTGGACCATCGTGCACAGGGTCTGGCCGCAGCCTACGCGGCGCTGTCCGACGTGCCCCCGTTCCGGACGCCCTGAACGGCGGCGCTCAGCCGCCCTGACGAGCGCTGCGACAGGTCTCCGTCGCCGGAGCAGCCTCCGGTCCGAGGACGCCGATCCCGGGATTGAACGCCTCGTGGATCTCGAGCAGCGCCCCATCGACCTGGAAGCGGGAGCGCCGCACCCAGATCCAGGGCCGTTCGAGTCCCATGATCCCGAGGGCGAGGTACGCGAACTCGTGCCCGGCGGGGATACGACAGAACTCGAAGGGAGACCGCTCCAGGCCGCTGACCCGGGCCTGCAGCGCTTCGCCGATCGGCACTGAACCGACCTCGGCGAGCCAGGCCGCGCGACGCAGCCCGGCAAGCGGGATCGTGGTCCGGCCGACGACCCAGACGGCCTCCCCGGCCCGCAGGGCCACCTCGCGGACATGCGCCGCGGCCGTCGAATATTCGCGCAGCGCCTCGAAGCTGAAAGCGTCGCCGACCGTCTCGCGAATGCGCTGGGTCAGCAGTCCCGGCGACTGCAGCCAGGCGCAGAACCGCAGATCGCTTTCCTGGCGTTGCAGCGCTTCGGGCCCGATCCACGGCGGTGTATGCATCGCGTCCAGGGCAGAACCATCCATCCGGCACGCCGCCCGGGCGGCGGCACGCGCGCAATACTAGCAATGTGGCGCCGGTGTGGTCCCGGCGAGGAGGCCATTGCTAGACTTGGTCCATGGTCCCCGGGCCACGACTGGCTCTGAAGTGTCTCGTTGCCGCCGGCAGTCTCGGACTATTGCTGTACTTCGTGCCCTTGCGCGGAATCCTCGACGTTCTTGTGGACGCGAGCGGGATGCTCTTCCTGGCCGGCTTGACGATCCAGTTCGCGAATCGCGCACTCGCCACCATTCACCTGCGGATCATCACCGCCAGTCAGGGCATGCACCTCGGTCGCGCCACCCTGTTCCGCATGCTGCTCGCGGTGCAGTTCTACGCGCTGATCCTGCCCGGGGCGCTCGCCGGAGGCGGTGCGACCTGGCTGAAGTACCTCCAGTTCGGCGCCGCGAAGGGCGCTGCCGCGGCCGCCGTCGTGATCAACCGTGGGGTCGCGCTGCTGGTGCTCGTGCCGACAGGACTCCTGGCGCTCGCGGCCGATCCACGCATGGGCGCGATGCCGCCGGCCGTAACCATCGGCCTGTGTATCGCGGGCGCCGCCGTCCTTTGTCTCCTCTGGTCTCCGGGCTGGCGCGCGCTGCTGCCCCGCGCGTCCGGTGACGGACGCGCGCGCAGCCTGATCGCCCGCGGAATCAGGCGTCTCGCCGCATTCGGACAGTTGCCGGGAAGCGCCAGATGCGTCGTGGTGCTCGGCAGCACGGCTTGCGAACTCGGCAACGCAGCGGCCCTATGGGCCTTTGCGCGTGCCGTTGGCGCACCCGTCGACTATCTGTCGGTTGTCTGGATGCGCGGGGCGCTGCAACTTGCACTGCTTCTGCCCGTCACGGTCGCGGGACTCGGTATCCGCGAGGCCAGTCTGGTGGGACTCGGTTCGCTGGTCGGCGTGCCGGCCACGGACGCGGTCGCCTGGTCGCTCACCATCCTCGCGGGTTCAACAGTGGTCGGGCTGGCCGGCGGACTTCTCGAACTCACCGGGTCGAAGCGCCCCCGTACCGGGGAGTCCGTTGCGAACACGCCCGGTGCGGGGCCGCTGGAAGGCCCGCACGCGTGCCGGGTCGCCGCAGCCGGATCGTCGCGGAGCGGCCTGCACCGGGAGAGCCCGGAGTGAGCGACGACACGCGCGTTCTCGTGGTGGGTCTCGACGCCGCGGACTTCTCCGTCGTGCAGCAGCTCATTGCGGCGCGACGACTGCCGCATCTCGACGCCCTCGCCCGAAACGGCGTCTCCGGCCGTCTGGAGTCGCCCGCCGATCTGTTCGCCGGAGGTGTCTGGCCGACCTTCTATACCGGACGACCCGTCGCATCGCATGGCGTGTTCCACAACAAGCAGTGGCGCCCGAACCGCATGCGCATCGAGACACCCGCGCCGGCATGGACGTCTGCCGTACCGTTCTGGGAAAGCTGGGACGATGCGGGAATCGAATCATTGATCATCGACGTGCCGATGGTCCTGGGCCGGCCGCGCCCCTTCAGGGGCGTCTACCTCGGTGGCTGGGGCACCCACGATCTGATGTGCCGGGGCTCCTGGCCCGCGGGGCTGTGGCGCGAGGTCGAGCATCGATTCGGCGCACCGGTCATGCCCCGCGAGCAGTACGGGCGGCAGAGCGACGCATCGCTGTCCGCGCTCGACGCCACGATGCGGCGCGCCACGCTGCAGCTGCGCGACCTCGCGGTCGACGCCCTGTCGCGCCATCGCTGGCGGTTCGCCTGCGTCGTCTTCGGCGCCCTGCATCGCGCGGGCCACTATCTGTGGGACCGCTCGCAGGTCGAGCCCGGCACGCGTTCCCGCGATGCCCCGGACGTCGTGCCCGACGCGCTCGCCGACCTCTACAGCAGTCTCGACGAAGCCGTCGGCCGCCTCGTCGCGCACGCGCCGGCCCGCACCGTGGTCGTCGCCTGTGCCGTGCACGGCATGGGACCGAATCCCGGCTGGTCGGACCTGCTGCCGGACGTCCTGCTGCGTCTCGAGGAGCATCGCAGCGGGCGGGTACCGCGCCGCGGCGCGCTGTACCGGCTCAAGCAGTCGCTGCCCCATCACTGGCTGCGCCCCCTGCTCGATGCACTGCCGGCAGAGGTCAATGACAGCCTGCTGCAACTGTGGTCACGGCGCATGTTCGACTGGCGCCGCACGCGGTACTTCCCCATGCCCATGGACCAGGCCGGCTACCTGCGCATCAACCTGCGCGGTCGCGAACGACAGGGTGTCGTCGGCGCCGGCGACGAATACGAATCGGTCTGCCGCGAGGTCGCGGATCTCGTGACGAGCCTGCGCGACGAGGCGACCGGCGCCGCGATCGCCGGGCGCCCCGTGTGGGCATGGCGCGACGCCGATCCGGCCGCAGCGTGCCGCGAACTGCTGCCGGATCTGATCGTTCCGTGGACCGGCCCGACCGCGGCGTCCACCCGCGTCCTGACCTCGGCGCTGCTGCCCGGCTTTCGCTTCGTGGTACCCGACCACCTGCCGTCGGGACGCTCGGGCAACCATCGCGGCCCCGGCTGGTTCATCGCGGCAGGGCCCGGCATCGCCGCGGGCGTGCGGGCGCCTGACCATGATGTGCTGGACCTGCTGCCCACCATCCGTCACCGCCTCGGTCTTGCGCCGGATCCGCAATTGCCGGGTCGCGTCATCCGCGACCTGGCCGGCGCATGATCATCGACGCGCAGGATCCCGCCGCCGGAATCCCGGGAGCGGCGGACGTCTGCATCATCGGAGCCGGCGCGGCCGGCATCGCGCTCGCGCTCGAACTCGGGAGCCGGGGCCGTCGCGTCCTGCTGGTCGAGGCCGGAGGCACGCGTTTCGATGCCACGAGCCAGCGCCTGTTCGAAGGCGAAGCGACTGGCGACCCGTTTCCGCCGCTGCGCGATACGCGGCTCGGTGCCCTGGGGGGCACCACGGAGGTCTGGGCAGGTCACTGTCGCCCGCTGGAAGCCCGGGACTTCGGCGGGAGTGACGGACGAGTGGGCTGGCCGTTCGGACCCGAGGCGCTGGATCCCTGGTATCGACGCGCGCAGGCATTCCTCGGCCTGACGGTGCTCGACTTCGACACCGATGCCTGGGCGTCCCGCCTGCGCCTCGATCCGATCCTGCGCGACGATGCCGTCGTCCGGACGTGGATCTTCCAGATCAGCGCGCTGCGTGCCGGCCGGCACTACCGCGGGCAGCTCGAAGCGTCGCGCGACATCGAAGTGCTGCTGCACGCGCCCGTCCTGCGGCTGCACCTCGCCGAGAGCGGAACACGCGTGGAACGCGCGGCCGTGCGCACGCTGCGCGGTCGCGGGTTCGATCTTCGCGCGCGGTGCTTCGTGCTGGCGGCCGGTGGCATCGAGAATGCCCGCCTGCTGCTCCTCTCCGGCGACGTCCCCGGGCAGGGGCCGGGCAACGACCATGGTCTCGTCGGCCGGTTCTTCACGGACCACGCGTTCGCCGATCCAGGCTACCTGGAAGCCGCCGGCCATGGCCTGCGTCTGGACGGATATCTCCCCCAGCGTGCGGCGCATGGCGCCGGCACGTGTTCGATCCGTGGTGCACTCACGCTCGACCCGGCCGTACTCGATCGCGAGCAGCTGCAGAACGGCGCCCTGCTCTTCTATCCCCGCTATGCATCACACGAGGTGTTCGCGACCCGCGAAGTGCGGGAGTTCCTCGAAGCCATCGCGAAGCTGACCGGCAAGGCGGTCCCGGGCGGGAGCGGCACCCACCTGGCCCGGGCGCTGCGGGCGCCCCGCCACGTGGCGGTCGCCATCCTGCGCAAGCTCGTCGTCGCGAACGGCCCCGCGCGACGCTGGTGGCTCCGCGCGATGTTCGAAACCGAATCGCGATTCGACAACCGCGTGACTCTCGGTTCGCAATGCGACACCCTCGGCCGGCCCTGTGCCCGCATCGAATGGCGGCTCAGCGACCGGGACATCCACAGCATGCGGCGTTTCATGAGCCTGATGGATGACGCGTTCCGGCGTCATCGGCTCGGGCGCATCGTGCCCGCGTTCACGGACGACGACGCCAGCTGGCGGGCCGCCATCATCGGCGGCAAACACCACATGGGCACGACCCGCATGCACCGCGACCCTGTCCTCGGGGTCGTCGACGAGAACGCGCGCGTGCACGGCACGACGAACCTGTTCGTGGCCGGCAGCTCCGTGTTTCCCGCCGGCGGACTCGTGAATCCGACACTCACGCTGGTCGCCCTGGCGCTGCGCCTGGCGGATCACATCGATCGAGCGGGCCGGGAGCGGTTCACCTGACGGGCGCGATCTCGATGGCCGACCCTGTTGTACCGGGGAGCCGACCCGGTTCGCGGGACGCGCCTTGCCCGACGCCGTTCCGGATTATCATGACCCCGCAGCGGTGCCGGCCTGCCGCGCCTGCAGACGGCTGTGTGACGTCGCGACACGAAGAACACGAGGGGAACACATGACCGCAAACGAGGAACTGCTCGCGCTGCTGGATCGCCAGAAGATCCATGACGTACTCGTCCGTTACTGCCGCGGCGTGGACCGCGGCGACCGCGAACTGCTGAAGTCCGTCTATTTCGACGACGCGATCGACGAACACGGCATGTTCACCGGCCGTGGCGTCGACTTCGCCGACTACATCGTCGACTACCTGAAGGAAATCCCCTGCCAGCACGTCATCGCGAATCACACCTGCGACCTGCGGGGCGACGTTGCCTACACCGAGACCTACTGCATCTCGTTCAGCCGCGCAGGCGGCGTCGATGCGACGGTCTACAACCGTTACGTCGACCGCTTCGAGAAGCGCAACGGGGAGTGGCGCATCGCGCACCGGCGCGTCGTGCTCGATCTCACGCGTCTCGATCCGGCCACCGGCCGGTTCGGCGACTCGGAGGGGTTCCAGTTCACCTGGGGCTGCAAGGGTCGGTCCGACCCGTCCTACGACCGATAGGAAGCGGCAGATGCGCGACGACGTACCTCTGGAGGACCTGAGCTTCCTCGACCCCGCGCTGCAGGAGTGTCCGTTCCCGGCCTATGAACGGCTGCATCGCGAGGCGCCGGTGTTCTTCGACCGTCGCGCCGGCTGCCACGTCGTGACGCGCTACGAGGACATCCGCCGCATCCTGCTCGATACCGCGCGGTTCAGCAGCGGCAAGACCATCGAGCGGATGCGCGACACGGTCGACCCGGAGCGCGCCCGCATGGCGCGCGAGCTGTACGAAGCCCGGGGCTGGGTCCCGGAACCCACGCTGTCGCTGATGGACAACCCGCGCCACAAGGCCGTGCGCGCGCTGTTCAACAACGCACTGCGCGCGAAGAAGATCATGGAGATCGATCCGCTCGTCAAGAAGACGGCGGAGGACCTCATCGACGCATTCCTGCCGGACGGCCACTGCGAACTCGTGCGCGCGCTCTGCGTGCCGCTGCCGCTCATGGCGATCTGCGGCCAGGTCGGCGTGCCGATCGACGACATCTGGAGGATCAAGCGCTGGACCGATGCCTGGGTGAAGCGGTTCAGCATGATGCAGACACCGGAGGAAGAGGCCGGGAGCATCCGCCAGGAAATCGAGTTCCAGCACTACTTCGTCGATATCGTGGAGCGCCTGCGCCGGGAGCCCAACGACTCGATCCTGTCGGATCTCGTCAACACGCGCTTCGAGGACGGCAGCACGCTCAGCCACGCGGAGATCGTCTCCCACCTGCTCTCGGACATCTTCGTGGGCGGCAGCGAGACGGCGACCAACGCCATGTCCGAGGGCGTGCTGCTGCTGTGCCAGAACCCGGACCAGTACACGCTGCTCATGAGCGACCTGAACCGGCACCTGCCCTCGTTCATCGAGGAGTCCCTGCGGCTGCAGTCCCCCGTGCAGGGGCTCTACCGCGTGACGACCTGCGACGTGGAGCTGGGCGGCGTGACGATCCCGGCGAATTCGCTCGTCAACGTGCGCTTCGCCGCGGCGAACCGCGACGCGGGCCGTTTCCAGTGTCCTTCGCGGTTCGACATCGAGCGGTCGAACGCCGCATCGCACCTGGCGTTCGGCTCGGGCCAGCACGCCTGTGTGGGCGCGCCGCTCGCACGCCGCGAACTCTACCGCGGGTTCCAGGCCCTCCTGACCCGCTGCCGGAACATCCGGCTCGCGCCGGGACGGAACGACTTCAGCCACATGCCCGGGCTGATGCTGCGCGCGCTCAAGGAACTGCACATCGAGTTCGACCCGGCCCCGGTCGCCCGCTGACCCTACACGCGGCCGGCGACGACCCGGCCGCGATGACGATCAAAACAAGCAGACGTGATTGTTTCTGCGGAAGCTGAGGCATACTGAGGGCCGGGGACCGCCCGCAACTTTGATCCAAGGGGGATGAATGGCGGCACGAAAGAAGAAGGCCGGCCCGCGGGCCGGCAAGCCGGTTCGCACCGGCGGCAGGCCCGTCCGCAAGGCGGCGGCGAAGCGCGCACGCAAGGAACCGTCCGGCGGCGAGGACCTGAGCCGGCTGCGCATCAGTGTCACGACCATCGGCGACCTGCTCCTGACCGCCGCCGACCGCTACCCGGATTCCCTGGCGCTGGTCTTCCCCGAGCGCCAGTTCACCTACGCGGAACTCGCGGCGCGGGCGCTCGAGCGCGCCCGCAGCCTGCGCGCGCTCGGTGTCAGGCCGCGCGACCATGTCGGCATCCTGATGCACAGCTGCCCCGAGTTCGTCGAAGTCTTCTTCGCCGCGGCGCTCTGCGGCGCGGTGGTCGTGCCGATGAATGCGCGGTACCGCTACAGCGAGCTCGCCTATGTCGTCGAGAACGGCGACATCGTGACCATCGTGACGACGGATGCCGTCGCCGACCACGTGGACTTCGTCGAGCGCCTGAATGCCGCGCTGCCGGGCCTCTCCGACGCGCCGGATCCGTGGCGGCTCGCGTTGCCCGCCACACCGAAGCTTCGCAACGTCGTCCTGCTCGGTCGTTCGAAGCCGCCGGGGTTCGTGACCCAGCGCGAGTTCGACCGTGCGGCCGCGAAACAGCCGGAACGGGACGTGCACCGCGCGCGCCTCGGGGTTCGCGTGCGCGACATCGCGATGATGCTGTACACGTCGGGCACCACCGCGAATCCCAAGGGCTGCCTGATCACGCACGAAGCGCAGGTCCGCAATTCCATCGCGCTTGGCCGGCACCGCTACCGTCTCACGCACCGTGACCGCCTCTGGTCGCCGCTGCCGATGTGCCACATCGCCGCGGTGCTGCCCATGCTCGCGATCTTCGACGTGGGCGGCGCCTACGTCACCATGGGGCACTTCGATCCCGGCCTCGCCCTGCGCCTGCTCGAGGAATACCGCGTCACGGCGACCTATCCGACGTTCGTGACCATCATGCAGGGGCTGCTCTACCACCCCGACTTCCGCAAGCGGGACCTGAGCCGCATCCGCATCATGAACTCGAACTTCGCGGTGCAGCCACCCGGCATCGCGCCCGCCGTCATGAAGGCGATCCCGCGCGCGATCCAGGTCGGCACCTTCGGCATGACCGAGACCGCGGGCACCGTCTGCACCAGCTCGCCGGACGACCCGGTGCAGCAGCGCATCACACGACTCGGGCGCCCCCTGCCCGGCCTCCAGGTGCGCATCCTCGACCCGGCGACCGGCCTGGACGCTCCGACCGACGAACGCGGCGAGATCCTGGTGCACGGGTACAGCCTCACGGAGGGCTACTACAAGGACGCCGCCAAGACCGCCCAGGCCCTCGACCCCGAGGGATGGTTCCATACGGGCGACCTGGGTTCACTCGATGCCGATGGCACGATCATGTTCCATGGCCGGCTGAAGGACATGCTGAAGGTCGGCGGCGAAAACGTGGCCGCGGCCGAGATCGAGGCCGCGCTGCAGCGGCACCCGGCCGTGAAACTCGCGCAGGTCGTCGGCATCCCGGACAGGAAGTACGATGAGGTGCCGGCCGCGTTCGTGGAGTTCGAGCCCGGCCGGTCGGCCAGCGAACAGGAGCTCATCGAGTTCTGCAGGCAGCAGATCGCGGCCTTCAAGGTGCCGCGCCTCGTCCGCTTCGTGAACGAATGGCCCATGTCGACCAGCAAGATCCAGAAGTTCAAGCTGCGCCAGGATCTCCTGCGCGAACTCGGACTCGGCAACTGAACCCTCGCGACGACGGAGAACAATCATGGCGGTGAACTTCGAAGCACGCTGGCCGATGGACCTCGGGGCTCCCGCGGGCTCCCTCGAAGCGAAGCAGCCCCCGGTCGACGACGGCCTCGACATCCCCGATCCGTCCCGGTACTACTCGCGCGAGTTCATGCAGCTCGAGTGGCAGCGGCTGTGGCCGCGGGTCTGGCTGCTCGCCGGCGTGACCAGCGACATCCCCGAGGACGGTGACTACACCGTCTTCACGATCGGCCACGAGGAGATCATCGTCGTGCGCCAGGCGGACGGCGGGATCAAGGCCTTCTACAACGTCTGCCCGCACCGCGCGAACCGCATCTGCCTCAACGAGCACGGCAGCGTGCCGCGCTTCACCTGCGCCTTCCACGGCTGGAAGTTCGGCCTGGACGGGCGGCTGCTGGAGATCACCGATGACGACACCTTCCATGCGCAGCTCGTCGGCGACCGCCCGGGACTCACGGAGGTGCGGCTCGATACCCTCGGTGGCCTGATCTTCGTGAACATGGACGGCGAGGCGCCGCCGCTCCGGCAGTGGATCGGCCTGCCGCCCGGCTACATCGAGAACTACGAGATCGACCGCATGCACGTCGTGCGGCACGTGCGCAGCGAATGGCGCGCGAACTGGAAGACGGGGATCGACGCCTTCTACGAGACCTATCACCTGCCCCACATCCACCCGCAGACGCAGGGCGTGATGGAGGACTTCAGCCAGTACGACCTCTATCCGAATGGCTTCAGCCGCATGATCGTGCCGATCGGCGTCAAGTCGCACCGTATCGCCGACCGTGACAGCGTGACGCCCTATCTCCAGTTCATGCTGCGCGAAGCCGGCATCGACCCCGCGACGTTCGAGGGCACCGCGCGGGACGTGCGCACGGCCATGCAGAAGGCGAAGCGCGAGCGGGCGCGCCGCCTCGGCCTCTCGCACTACGAGCGCTTCACCGACGGACAGCTCACGGACAGCTGGGCGACGGGATTCTTCCCGAACGTGCAGATCGGCATGCACCCGGAGGGCGTGTTCATCATGCGCTTCCTGCCGCACCCGACGGATCCGGAGCGCTTCTTCTATGACAACATGACCCTGTTCCGGTACGTCGACGACCCGGGCTGCACCGTGCCGGCCTGGATGGGCCTGCCAGAGGGCACGGACGTCACCGGCCGCACACGGCCCGAGATCGAGCACGTGCCCGTGGACGTGAAGCCCGACCTCGGCGAGGTGCTCGACCAGGACGTCGAACTCGTGGCGGCGGTGCAGCGCGGCTCGAAGTCACGCGGCTTCCGCGGTCCGCTGTGGGGCGAACAGGAACAGCGCGTGCGGCACTTCCACCGCGAACTCGACCGCTACATCAGGAACGAGAAGTAGCGGCGCACCGCATCCACACCGCCGGCGCAGCGCGGCTCGACGCGACGATCGCCACGAGCCGGCAGCGGGCGTCCAGTCCCTGGATATCGGCGGGATCCAGTCAGCGGGAATCCTGTGCTACACGATGAAACAATTTCAATTGTAATTAGTCTTTTTGTAGCATCCCCGGGAGTGGACTCTCGAAGACGCTGCGCATGCCCCAGGATTTCACGCATTTCGAGCAGGGGATCGACCGCATTTCCAGGCAGTTGCCCGGGATGCCCCGGGAGCGCGTCGTACTGAACCGGCTGTTCTTCTTCGTCCTGAAGCAACTGGACGATCTCTACAACCGCCATCTGGGTGAATTCGGTCTCAACACCTCGTCCTTCCTGGCCCTGGTGATCCTGATGGGGAGCGAAGACAACCGACTCAATCCCATCGACCTGAGCAACGCCCTGGTGGCCTCACGCACCAACGTCACTCGGCTGACCGACGAACTGGTCGCCGCCGGCTGGGTAGCCCGCAACCCGAGCGCCGAGGACCGGCGGCGGATCGATCTGTCGCTGACCGAGTCCGGCAAGGCTCTGATTCTCGACGTCCTGCCCCGGATGTGGAACCTGCTCGCGCAGCAATGGGCCGGCTTCAGTCGAAGCGAAAGCGCTGAATTCGACCGTCTGTTGCGCAAGATGCTGCTGGGTCTGTCCCGCATCGGGGAAGGTTCGTGAAGCGCCTGCTCCCCGCCTTGCTGGTCTGGCTGGGTGGCTGCGCGCAACTGCCCGTCGACCTGCCGCCCAGGCCGGAGCTGAAGACTGCTGATACCGCCGCGACGATGGCATCGCTGTCCGGCGGCATCGCCTCGCGGGAACCGGGGACGACGGCGGAGACCTGGTGGCACGGCTTCGGCCGGTCCGATCTGGACCATCTCATCGAAAGAGCCCTGAGCGATCAGCCCGGCCTCGCCGCAGCACGGGCCCGGCTGGATGCGGCGAAAAACGCCGAGCGCCTGGCCAGTCTCCAGGCCGGCATCCAGTACAGTACCGATGCCGCGCTGACCCGCCAGAGGCTCAGCGACCATGGCCTGCTCCCGGTCAGTCTGGTCGGCAAGACCTACACCCAGGCCAACCTCGCGCAGACCGTCTCCTACGATCTCGACTGGTGGGGCCGGAACCGGTCGCTGCTGCGTGCCGCCCGCGGGGAGCACCAGGCGGCGCTCGACGAGGCGGCGGCCGTACGGCTCGATGTCGCGGCATCGGTCGCCGATGCCTACTTCGCGTGGGCCGATGTCTCGGACCAGCTCGCCCAGGCGCGCGAGCTGGTCCGCTGTCGCCGCCAGCAGGCGGATCTGCTGCAGCATCGCTACACGCTCGGCCTCGACGCGGCCCAGCCCGGTCTCGATGCGCATCGCAAGCTCGACCTCGACGAGGACCACGTCAAACAGCTCGAATATCTCGACCGCTCCTGGCGTTACCGGCTGAGCGCGCTCATCGGCAACGACCCGGACCATGCCGGCGATCTGTCGCCACCCCGCCTCGATGCCAGCCTGCCCTCCCTGCCAGCGAGCCTGCCACTCGGCTGGCTGGCGCGCCGGCCGGACATCGCTGCCCTGCGCGACCGCATCGAGGCAGCCTCGGCCCGCAGCGATGCCGCCCGGGCCGAGTTCTATCCCGATCTCGATCTCAAGCTGATGGTCGGCGTCGAGTCGCTGGACCTCGGCAGTCTGCTCGACGCCGGCAGCGTCGTGGGCTCGGCGGGTCTCGCCCTGCACCTGCCGCTCTTCAACTCCGGGACGCTGCAGGCACGACTGGGCTTGCGCGAGGCCGAATACCGCTCTGCAGTCGCCGCCTACAACCGTGCCGTCCTCGACGCCGCCCGGCAGAGCGTCGATGCCTATGCGCTGGCCGCCAGCCTCGAGGAGCGGATCCGGTCGCAGCGCTCCGCCCTGGGTGAGACCGAACAGATGCATGCCCTGGCAGCGAAGCGCGTGGCACTCGGCCTGTCCAGTTCGATGGACGAGCTCGAGGCTCGAAGCAACCTGCTCCTGCAGCGCATGAACGACACCGGAACCAGGGCTGCCCGCCTGCGCGCGCAGGTCGCGCTGTTCCGGGCCATCGGCGGTGACGCGAGCCTCGAGGATCGACCATGAACGTCCACCCGCCCGAAGCCGATCCCGCCAGGCGCCAGCGCATGATGATCATCCTGGCGGTGATCTTCCTGATCGTAGGACTGTTCTACGGGACACGCTGGTTCCTGCATGGCCGCAGCCACGCCGTCACCGACGATGCCTACGTCTCCGGCAATCTGATCCGCATCACTCCCCGTGTCGCCGGCACCGTCGTGGCCGTGCTGGCCGACAACACCGACCACGTCAGACAGGGTCAGGTGCTGGTCAGACTGGACGACACCGACGCCCGGCTGGCCCTGGACAAGGCCGAAGCCGACCTGGCCGAGACCGTGCGCCGGATCAGCCAGAGCTTCGAGGGGCGCAGCCAGCAGCAAGCCAACCTGGCCGTGAAACAGCGTGCCTACGACCAGGCGGATGACGATCTGCAGCGACGCGTGCAGGCGGTCGCCGTGGAGGCCGTATCGAAGGAAGAAGCCGAACACGCCCGTGCGGCACGGGACCAGGCGCGGGCCGCACTCGATCTCGCCCGCGCCCAGCTCGCCGCAGCGGACGCCGTCGTGGCCGGCACCACGGTCGCCACCCATCCGGCCGTGAGACAGGCCGAGGCCCGGCTGCGTGCAGCGTGGGTCGATCTCGGCCGCTGTGTCATCCGCACCCCCGAAGACGGCCAGGTCGACAGACGTTCGATCCAGGTCGGCCAGCAGGTTGCACCCGGCAATCCGCTCATGGCGCTGGTGCCGATGACCCAGCTCTGGGTGGAGGCCAACTTCAAGGAAGACCAGCTCGAGGGCATGGAGGTCGGTCAACCGGTCGAGCTGATCTCCGACCTTTACGGCCGCGGCACGGTCTATCACGGCATCGTGGCCGGCTTGTCACCGGGCACGGGCAGCGTGTTTTCGCTGCTGCCGCCACAGAACGCGAGCGGCAACTGGATCAAGATCGTCCAGCGCCTGCCGGTTCGCATCGCGCTCGACCCGAAAGAACTGGAGGAACATCCGCTGCGGGTCGGGCTGTCGATGAAGGTCGAGGTCGCCCTCGGTGCCGGGGGTGAGGTGAGAAAGCCGCCACCGACCCGCTACGCAACTCCCGTCTACGAGAACGAACTGAAGGGCGTCGACGAGCGCATCCGAAGCATCGTCGAGGCCAATCTGTTGAAGAAGGGCTAGTGTCGTGCCGCACCGGCCCCTGCATGGCGCGAACCTGATCCTGCTGACGCTGGGTCTCAGTCTGGGCACCTTCATGCAGGTGCTCGACGCGTCCATCGCCAACGTCTCGCTGCCGGCCATCTCCGGCGATCTGGCGGTGAGCCCGAACCAGGGCACCTGGATCATCACCTCGTTCGGCGTCAGCAATGCCATCGCCATGCCGCTCACCGGCTGGCTGACCCGCCGCTTCGGCGACGTACGCCTGTTCGTCGCCTCGACCCTGCTGTTCACGCTGGCTTCCTGGCTGTGCGGCCTGGCGCCCAGCCTGCCGCTGCTGATTGCCGCGCGCGTTCTGCAGGGTGCCGTGGCGGGACCGATGATCCCGCTCTCACAAAGCCTGCTGCTCAGCAACTATCCGCCGGAAAAGAAAGGCTTTGCCCTCGCGCTGTGGGGAGCGACCGTCATGATCGCGCCGCTGCTCGGCCCCGTCCTGGGCGGCTGGATCACCGACAACATCAGTTGGCCGTGGATCTTCTACATCAACCTGCCGGTGGGCCTGATGTCCGCCTTCCTGACCTGGACCCTCATCGGCAAGCGATCCAGCGCAACCCGCTCGGAGCCGATCGACAAGGTCGGCCTGTTGCTGCTCGTGGTCGGCATCGGCGCGCTGCAGATCCTGCTCGACAAGGGCAACGAGCTGGACTGGTTCGAATCGTCGACCATCGTCGTGCTGGCCGTGGTCGCCGTCGTCTGCCTCGCCGCGCTGGTGGTGTGGGAGCTGACCGACCGGCATCCAGTGGTCGATCTGCGCCTGTTCACCGAGCGCAATTTCCTGATCGGCACGCTCATCCTGAGCATCGGCTACCTGGTCTATTTCGGCAACTTCGTGATCCTGCCGCTCTGGCTGCAGGTCAGCATGGGCTACACCGCGACCTGGGCAGGCCTCGCCGCGGCGCCCGTCGGCATCCTGTCGGTGTTCCTGACGCCCATCGTCGGCAAGAACATGCACAGGCTCGATCTGCGCCTCTGGTCCAGCTTCAGCTTTGCCGTATTCGCCGCCGTGGCATTCTGGAACAGCCATTTCAACACCGACGTCACCTTCGCGCAGATCGTGATCCCCCGACTGATGATGGGGCTCGGCGTGGCCACCTTCTTCGTGCCGCTGACCGCGCTGACCCTGTCCGCCATTCCACCCCAGCTGCTGCCCAGTGCCACGGGTCTGTCCAACTTCACGCGCATCCTGGCCGGCAGCTTCGGCACCTCGCTCACCATCACCCTCTGGGACCGGCGAGAGACCTTTCATCGCAGCGTGCTGGTCACGCATGTCTCGGCCTTCGATGCGAACGTCGCCGGGACGCTCGGGCCGCTTGCCTCACCGACGACCGATGCGACGCTGCTCGACCAGCTCGTCAACCACCAGTCGCTGATGCTGGCGACCAATGACATCTTCTGGCTGTCGGGCTGCTTCTTCGCTGCACTGATGATTCTGGTCTGGCTCGCACGTCCGCCCCGTCACGGACCCGCCGCAGTCCCGGTGGACGGTGGCGCGCATTGACCCGTTGCCTCGCGTCCGAACCATCATGACGACACTGCGACTCCCGGCCGGAATGCCATGAGAATCTCGCCTTGCCCGGCGGCCGACGGTAGAGTACCGGCCGGTCCAACTGACTGACTGGAGATTCCTGCGATGAGCAACCGCCAGGTCGTATTGCGCTCCTACGTGAAGGGCGTGCCCGAGATCGAGAACTTCGGCATGGTCGACGGCCGGAAGCCGGCGCCGAAGCAGGGCGAGTTCGTGGTACGCAACCTCTACTTCTCGCTGGAAGCGGCGATCCGCGGCTGGCTCGACGGCAGTCCGAACTATTTCGAGCCGATTCCGATCGGCGGCGTGATCCGCGGACCCACGGTCGGCCGCGTCGTCGAGTCACGCAATCCGAACTTCCGGGAAGGCGACATCGTCTGGGGCCTGAACCACTGGGAGGAGTTCTCGCTCCTCGACGACAACACCATCCTGCTGAGGAAGCTCGAGACCCGCCCCGGAGTGCCGCTGTCGTACTACATCGGTGCGCTCGGTGGCTCGGGCCAGACCGGCTACGTCGGCATGCACACCATCGGACGCATCAAGCCCGGCGACACCGTCGTGGTGAGCGCCGCGGTGGGCGCCACCGGCAGCATCGCGGCGCAGGTCGCGAAAGTGCACGGCTGCCGCGTCATCGGCATCGTCGGCTCGGCGGCGAAGGTCAAGGTCGCGAAATCGCTCGGCATGGACGACGTCGTCGACTACCGCGCGACGCCCGATGTCGCCGCGGCCGTCAAGGCGCTGTGCCCGAACGGTGTCGACGTCTACTTCGACAACGTCGGCGGCACCACGCTCGACGCCATGCTGCTGAACATGAACGACCGCGGCCGCATCGTCTGCTGCGGCATGATCAGCGACTACAACCATCAGGACAAGCCGACGCCGATCTACAACATCTGGCAGATGGTCGTGAAGCAGATCGAGATGCGCGGCTTCCTGCTGCACCTGACCTCCGAGACCATTCCCGAGGCCATGGACAACCTCCACAAGTGGATCGGCGAAGGCCGCATCAAGGTGCTCGAAAACATCACGCGCGGCATCGAGAACAGCGGCAAGGCCTATTCGGAGATGCTCAAGGGCTCGACCATCGGCAAGAACTCGGTCGAACTCGTCGAGTGACCGCTGCGCGGGGCGGCGCGCGGACCGCTGCGCCGCCCCGCATTCCTCCGGCACCGGCACGCCGCTGTCATCGCATCGGAGCGACCGCGCCGCGCATTCCGCCGGCGGTCGTGTCAATCGTCGTCGCCGCCCCGCTCTCCGCGCGTCCCTGACCACCGCGGTTCCTCGGACGCACTGCGGTGGCACTCGACGCAGTTCCCGAATTCGGAGATGCCCTCGCCGACATGCTCCTCGCGCACGCCCTGCTCGGTGTGCTCGTGGCAGCCGTAGCAGGTGTAGCGGCTGTAATCGTCGCCCGTGTGGCAGGTGTCGCATTCCGCGTCGTGGTCGGAATCCAGCACGAAGAAGCGGGCGTGATCGAAGGTCGCGGGTTTCCAGGCGTCGGACCGATGACAGGCCTTGCAGTTGCCCTGGATCTTCCGGTGCAGGCGATCGGTCGGGGCCCGATGGCATGAGGCACAGCGCTCGCGCGCCGCAGGCCGCAGCAATTCATGCGAAAACGGTTTCCGGCTGTGCCGCGTGAGCCGGGGCCCTTCGTGGTCGCTGTGGCAGGCCGTGCAGTCCTGCTCGATGAGGTCCTGATGAAAGGATGCCCTGATCGTGCGCTTCGCGATCGGAACGCCCCGGGTCGTGCGCAGGCCGATGTCGGCCACGGCGTGGCACTCGATGCACAGCGCGGCGCGGGCTCCCCTCCAGGGGGCGTGACAGGTGAAGCAGTCGGTCTCGAGCCCCGCGTGACCGCGGATGAGGTGCCCGGGACTCACCATGAACTGCGGATAGACGAACACGAGCGCCAGGAGCGCGACGAGGTTCAACACGACGACTGTCAGCACGGTGCGCTTCACTTCCAGCCCCAGAACAGGAAGATGGCGACGATGTGCGCCGTGGCCAGCACCGAGAACGCCAGCGTGATCGGAAGGTGGACCACACGCCACTGCTTGAAGACGTCGAAGGTCAGGCTGTCCCAGTAGAGGCGGTCCTCGAGCTCATCCTCCGGCATGCCGCGTTCGCGGAGGCGCCGGCGCGCCTCCTCCAGGCGGCGCCGCGAGCGCTCGAGCAGGAACTTGCCCGTGAGGCCGCTGCCGACGTTGACCAGCATGGCCCATACCGCGAGCCAGCCGAGGATCGCGTTGAAGTGGATCCCCGCGTGGACCAGCACGAGCAGCGACCCCAGCCACGCCAGGTACTCGTGCAGCCGGAGCAGCCTCGCCGGCTGGCCGCGCCGGATCAGCTTGCGCTTGCGCGCCGAATAGGCCGTGGACGCGATGATCATCAGGGTACCCGGGATTCCCAGGTACCGGCCGATCCATACGGCATCGAAGAGATGGAGCACGGCGTCCGCGAGCAGCGCCACCACCGCCAGCACCAGGAAGCTCGCGAGGAAGGGCAGGATCTCACGCCGCCAGAGGCGCGCTTTTCCCGACATCAGGCCTCCAGCACGATTGAAGAAGCGGGCCTGCCGACGCACATCAGGCAGTGACCGGGCGTGATCTCGTGATCCGGTGCATGCTCGTAGAGCACCGTGCCCTCCACCAGACGCGTTTCGCAGGTCCCGCAGCCGCCCGAGCGACAGCCGGAATCCAGGGCAATCCCGTGGCGCTCGGAAAAATCCAGCAGAGTCGCATCACTGCCATCCCAGGTCAGTGTGCGACCGGAGCGACGGAACCGGACTTCGACCGGCGGCGTCGCCGGGACACCGGTCAGCACTTCGGCGCCCGGCAGTCGAACCGAAGCGGGTCCGAAGGCTTCGTAATGCAGGTCGGCGAGCGGCACACCCCAGTCGGCGATCGCCGGCACCAGCGTCTGCATCATGGTCGGCGGCCCGCAGACGTAGAACTGATGCCGACCGTGCGGCAGCGTACGGCGCAGCAGGTCCACATCGACGTGCCCCCGGTGCTGGAAATCACGGCCCTGCACGTCGCCCTCTCCGGGCCGGCTGTACACGACGTGCAGGTGCACCTCGGCATGCGTCGCAGCGAGTTCCTCGATCTGGCGCTTGAAGGCCTGCTCGCGACCGTTGCGCACGCCGTAGTAGAGGTGAATCGGTCGTCCCGGCCGCTCCGCGAGACACCACCGCAGCATGCTCATGATCGGCGTGATGCCGATTCCGCCGGCGATGAGCACCACGGGCACCATGGAATCCGGGTCCATGAAGAACCGACCGGAAGGCGCACGAATCCGCAGTTCGTCGCCGACCTGGACCGCATCATGGAAATGACCCGAGGACAGACCCGGGGAAACGTCGGGCCGGTCCGCCGGTGCGGTCACGCGCTTGATGGTCACACGGTAGCGTGCGGGATCCGGTCGGTCCGACAGCGAATAGCACCGTGTCGTCGTGCGTCCCTCCTCCGCACCCGGGCCGACCGGCAGCGAGAAGGTCAGGAACTGCCCGGGCCTGAAGTCCGGAAGTGGCTGGCCGTCGACCGGAGCGAGATAGAAGGACAACTGCGTCCCGGCCGCATCCTCGTAGTCGCGCTGCACGACACGGAAGCGCTGCCATCCGGCCTCGTGTCTCGGTTCCTCTGCCGTCGCGGGACCCGGACCCGACGGCGGCGGACGCCAGCCACGCCGCCGCCAGACCGCGATCGCGGAAGCAACACCCACCTGCAGTACCAGGGCCGCGGTGATCCAGGACAGCAGTTGAAGGGTGGTCATCGGCGACGACGGCCCGCTCAAGCGGCGCGGCCCGGATCGCGCGGGCGCCAGGGGTCCACGTGGGTCATCACGTTCAGCACCCGATGCCGCCGCATCACGCGGCTGCGCGCTTCGACGGCGATGTCGTGGCCGGCGGTGACCGACAGGGTCGCGTCGATCTCGAGGTGTGCGTCGACGATGATCATGTCGCCCATCCTGCGGGTGCGCAGGTCGTGCACGCCGCGCACACCGGGGGTCTCGACGAGGGTGCGGCGGATGGCCTGCATCTCGTCCTCGTCGATCGCGTGATCCATCAGATCGTGCAGCGCGGCCCAGCCGAACTGCCAGCCCATCCTGCCCACCATGAAGCCGACGACGGCGGCGGCGATCGGGTCGAGGATCGGATAGCCCGCGAGATTCCCCAGGATGCCGATGCCTACCACGAGCGACGAGGCCGCATCCGAGCGCGAGTGCCAGGCGTTGGCGACGAGCATGCTCGACTTCACGCGCTTCGCCACCGCGAGCATGTAGCGGAACAGCATTTCCTTGGCGACGAGCGCCGTGCCGGCCACCCAGAGCGCCGCGATGTGGACCTGCTGGACGGACCCGGGCGTCTGCACCTTCAGGAACGCGGACCACGCCATCCCGGCGCCAACCGCGAGCAGCAGCACGCCCAGCACGAGCGAGGCCGCCGTCTCGAAGCGGTGGTGTCCGTAGGGGTGTCCCTCGTCGGCGTCTTTCTGGCTGTGGCGGCTCGCGAACAGCACCACGAAATCGGAGACGAGGTCCGAGAGGGAATGAACGCCGTCGGCGACCAGGCCCTGCGATCGCGTGAGCAGCCCCGCGAGGATCTGCATGCCGGTGAGCACGAGGTTCACGCCGACGCTGACCCACGTGCTGCGCGAAGCCGCCCGGGCCCGCTCGGCCGGAGTGACCCGCGTGTCTTCGCTGTCATCGGGAGGAACGGGGTATTCCATGGGCCTCGTGCTTCGAATGATCGTGTTGTCGTCGGCGCGGCGACAGTATCGGCGCGTTCCACATGATTTCAAGACCATCGCCATCCGCGCACCGGCACGAACCGGTTGAGATTGCGTCCAGCGCCACTCATCATGCCGTAAACATCGCGTGACAAGCCCATGGCACTCCTGTCTCTCTATCCGCGGGAACACGGCGCGACGCACGCGACGCTCGCGCTGGTCGAGGTCCTGGACGGCGCGCCGACACCCACGCTCGCGGACGACTCGGGCGCTGCGATTCCGGTGAACTGGCAACAGAGCCTGTCCTCGGGGACGACGAGGGTCCGGATCGGCATCGCAGCGGCCACGAACCTCGCCCCGGATCGCGAACACGCCTTCACCGCGCGGGCCCGCGGCCGGAGCCTCGCACGATCGGTCGTCCGCACGCTGCCGGCCGCGCTGGGCGACACCGGATCACCGCTGCGGATCGTGCTCGCCTCGTGCTACAGCCGCCTGCGCCCCGAGAGTCGCCGGGCGCGTGATGCATTCGCCGACCTGCGCCGGACCTACGGGGTCCCGCATCTCAAGATCTGGTGCGGCGACCAGGTCTACCTGGACTCACCCTGGCACGAGTACGTGCTGCGCTGGCCGCACCGTCGCGAGGACATCGCCGACCGGCACCTGCAGCACTACCTGAACACCTGGAGCGGCGAACACCTCGGGGACCCGCTCGCCTGCGGCGCGAACTACTTCGTGCCGGACGACCACGAGTACTGGAACAACGCGCCCTTTCCCAACGCCCTGGTGCCCGAGCTGTTCGACGGAGGACGCCGCGATCACTGGTGGGTCCGCGCCCGCGAGCTGCTCGACGCGTTCCAGCCGGTGCAAGCCGCACCGCTCTCGATACCACCGGTGTCGATCCTGCTGCTGGACACCCGCTCCAGTCGCAGCCGTGACCGTGAGAGTCTCGTGACGGCGCAGGACCTGCAGCGGCTGCGCGACTGGGTACGGAGCCTCACGGGGCCGGGCCTGCTCGTGCTCGGTCAGCCCCTGTTCGACGGCTCGGGCCGGAAGTGGTGGCTGCCGGGGGCGCTGGAGGACTATGGCTATGCCGACTTCCGGCAGTACGGCCGCGTGCTCGACACCCTCGCCGAGACGCGCCACGATCTCGCCATCCTCACGGGTGACGTGCACTTCTCGCGCGTCTCGTGGCTGACGCTGCCGAGCGAGCGCCGCATTGCCGAGATCGTCTGCTCGCCGCTCGCGCTGGTCGAGGGGCTGAACGCCGCGAAATGGCAGGAGGCGCCTTCGCGTCTCGCCGTCGGCTCGTCGGGGCCCTGGGCCGTCGCGCGTCCGCGCACGGTTCCCGGCTTCCGCTCGAACGAGAACAGCGCCATGGCGATCTCGATCTCGCGGTACGGCTTCGGGGCCCGGATCCGGGTGGAGCTCTGGGAAACGTCGCGCTCGCCCGGCGCCGCCGGTCCGCCCGCGGCATTGACGTACGAGTTGCTGCTGAACTGACACTTCATCGGGGAATGCGCAATGGACAATGACTTCATCCGCCGGTCGGCAGACGCCGCCGGGAACGAGCAGGTCGTCGACACGGAGTCCGCGAGCCGGAAGAACCCGCGAGCGATGGCTTCCAATGTCGCATGGTTCCGGTCACAGCCGGTCCGCGAGGGCGTGCTGCTGCTCGGCGGCACCGATGTCGATCACTTCCGCATCCGGTATGCGCAGTCGCGCTATCGGGACGACCTCGCGCCGAGCTTCTGGTCACTGGCCGGCATCGTGACGCGCGACGGCGACCTGCTGACCGTGCCGCTCGACAACATCGTCGCCACGAGCCGTGTGCCGCCCACGAACGGGGTCCGGGTCATGCACCTCGGCGACTACGACGACGTCGCCCGCTTCCCGAACATCGCCGTGCTGTCCTTCACGACCGACGCCGCCGGAATCGTCGCGGCCGTGAGACGCATCGCGCGCAGCCGCGCCATGGTCGACTTCCCGAGCATGATGCTGCACTGGCTCAGCTACCTGTGGGCCACGGACACGAGCAGCAATCCGCTGCGCGGCGGCATCGGCCTGCCCTCGGCCGTGCTGGTCGAGGCGGCCCACGCCGCGGAGGGCGTGCACATCAGTCCCGGGCAGACGACATCGTCCAGTGCGCCCGAAGCGATCTGGCAGGGCGCCCGCTGGTGGTCCGGCTTCTACCAGGAGGCTGCGAAAACCTGCAAGCAGGCGCAGCAGCCGCGCGGCAGCTACCTGATCAGGCAGTGGGCCGCCGCGGCACGCGGCGTGAGGGACGATTTCGAGGGCCGGGCCATACAACCCCGTGCGCCGGGCCGCGATGATCGCTGGACCCACGAGTGGCGGCCATCGGGACGCCGTCGCGGGCGCAGCCCGCTGCGGTAGCGCCGGCCCGCGGCAACGGAATCGCTGCACGGCGCGCGGCTCGAAGGAGCCCGGCCGGCGAGACTCAGGGTGCGGCCGGCACCGCGAGGTCCGCCGGCACGAACACCTGCACCGCATAGCCGTCCCGCAGTTCCCTGAGCAACCCGTCGAACAGCCATCCCGGGATGTAGAGGCTGTGCGCCTCCCGGGCGCGGCCCACGATCGACATCGACCGCGCCAGGTGATAGCCCGCCCGTTCGACGATTTCGCGCGGTGGGTGGCCACGCGTCGCGAGGCGCGCGCCGAACCGCGCCAGCGACCACTCGAGGATGTGGGTGTAGTAGCGGCGGAATCCCGCAGTCATGAGGTCCATGACCAGCGTCGCGCGCGGCAGATGCGCGCGCACGGCAGTGGCGAGGGCGCCGAGCGTCGCATCGTCGAGGTACATCGACACACCCTCGATCACGACGAGCGCGGCATCGTCTCCCGCGAGCGGCGCCAGGTAGTCGAGCGCCGGCGTCCGCTCGAACTCGACGGCCCGCCGCTCCAGAGGCTGCGGCGCCGAAGACGCCGGGAGTCGTTCCTCCTTGAACGCGAGCAGCGCTGGATCGTCGATCTCGATCCAGCGGCCGCCCGACAGGCGGAACGCGCGCGTGTCGAAGCCGGCGCCGATCAGGATCACCCGCAGTCCGGGCTGCCCGGCGAGCCCCTCGCGGATCAGGTCGTCGACGAGCCGGTGGCGCGCGACGTTGGCCGAGCCCGCGCCCCAGTGAGACAGCAGCGGCGCCAGCTCGCGGCGTGTGGCTTCATCGACGAAACGCGCCGCGAACCCGTCACCACAGACCGGCATGGTGCGCGCCGCGTCGGCGGCACGCAGCGCGCAGCAGTAGAAAGCGGTACGGGCAACAGGATGAGTGACCGGCAAGACGGGTTCCTCCGTCGTGGAATGCGCCGATCCCGGCACCGGACCAGTGGCGCCACTGGTCCGTCCCGGCCGCGCATGCCCCCTCGCTCGCACCGACCGACCGACCGACCGACCGACCGACGGGCCATCGACACACGGGAGTCGGGCGAATCGCAGCTGCTACAATTATCAGCGACTCTGATCTCTCGTGCAGCAGGGAGCCGCAGCACATGCCCCGCGACCCGGGAGGCCATCCGTGTGTGGAATTGCAGGCGTCTGGTCCGTCGCCCCGGTCGCCCCCGAGGACCTGGCCGTTTTCACGGACCTGCTCGAACACCGCGGGCCGGATGGCTTCGGCTACCTGAGCGCTGACGCCGGGCGACTGGGTTTTGGCCATCGCCGGCTCGCGATCCTCGACCCGGATCCCCGCTCGCACCAGCCCATGCAGAGCCCGGACGGCCGCTTCGCGATCGTCTTCAATGGCGAGATCTACAACTTCCTGGAGGTCCGGGACGAACTGCGGTCGCGGGGGCACGAATTCCGGACGGAGTCGGATACCGAGGTCATCGTCCACGCGTATGCGGAATGGGGGCCTGAATGCCAGAACCGGTTCAACGGCATGTGGGCCTTCGTGATCTGGGACAACGTCGATCGAAGCCTCTTCTTCTCGCGTGACCGCTTCGGCGTGAAGCCGCTCCTGATCCTCGAGACGCCGCAGGGAATCGCGTTCGCCTCGGAGAGCAAGGCATTCCTCGCACTGCCGTGGTCGCGGGCAGCCGGCGCCGCAGGCACACCGTACGCGCTGCGGGGAGGCATGTGCGCCAGGCTGTCAGGTCCGACCGACCGCCCGAGGATCGAGCGATGGTGGCGGCCTCTGGAGCACATCCGGTCCGAGTCGGCTTCCTATCCGGAGCAGATCGAAAAGTTCCGCGCGCTGTTCCTCGATGCCTGCAGGCTCCGGCTGCGCAGTGACGTGCCGGTGGCCACGGCCATCAGCGGCGGCCTCGATTCGTCATCGGTCCTCGCGGCGGTGAACGCACTGGGAGCCGAATCGGTGGCGCGCCGGCCCGGAGACTGGTCCCGGGCCTTCACCGCAGTGGCGCCGGGAACCGAGCACGACGAGCTGGAGTATGCGACGGCAGCCTGCCAGGCGGCTCGCGTGAACCCGGTTGTCGTGGATCTCTTCGAGCGCTGCGACCCGGACGAGATCGACGAATACCTCTATCTGACCGAGGGCAAGCCGCTCACCAACCTGTCGGCCTGGTACCTGTACCGCACCATGCGACAGCACGGCGTGAAAGTCTCGATGGACGGCCAGGGCGCGGACGAGATCCTGGCCGGCTACTACTACGACGCCTTCCGCATCCTGCAGCTCGAAGGCTCCTGGCTGCGGCGACCGGCCCGCACGCTGGATCTCGTCCGGACCACCCGTGCCCTCGCCCGGGACAGCCCGTACGTCCGGCTGACCCGCAGCAAACTCCTGCTGCTGTCGACACCCACGCTGCGGAAGGTCGTGGGACTCGTTCCCGGCTGGCGGGCCAGGCTGCCGCAACCGATGCGCGAAGCCCGCGACGCAGAGTGCTGGGACATGGCGCGGACCCTGCCACCGCTCGGCGCGATCCTGTTCATGGCAGTCAACGACGAGATCCAGGATCTCCTGCAGCGTTACGACCTGCTCAGCATGTCGAGCGGACTCGAGATCCGCATGCCCTTCCTCGACTGGCGGCTGGTCAGCTATGCGCTGTCCCTGCCTGCGGAGAGCATCCTCGGCAGGGGCTTCACCAAACGCATCCTGCGCGACGCGATGATCCCGTATCTTCCTGCGAAGATCCTGCGGAGAAAGGCCAAGCTGCAGTTCCAGGGGCCGGTACGGCAGCTGCTGCAGGGACCGCTCAGGTCATGGCTCGACCGCTATCCGGACCTGAGCCGTCAGGCCCCGGAGGTACTCGCGACCGGCAGCTATGCCCGGATCAACGACCTGGGAAAGCGCGCCATCCTCGCGTGGAAGACAGACACGTATCCGCGTCTCGTCCAGTCACGCATCGCCGCCCTGCAGAAGCGGCATCGATCCGATCCCGCGACGCTGCGCCTGCACACGCAGGTGATGTGACGGCGGAGTCACGGCGCGCCGCTCACCCCGCCGCGATGGCCGGTCCGCAGTGGCGCGGGCGCCCTGTCGCTCACTGGGCGGTGTAACCACCGTCGACCGGCAGGCACGCGCCCGTGACAAAGCTCGCGTCGTCGCTCGCGAGGAAGCAGATGACGCTGGCCACTTCCTCCGGACGCCCGAGCCGGCCGACCGGATGCAGTCCCATGAAGTAGCGCCGGTGTTCGTCCGTGAGGTTCCTGTGGATCAGGGGCGTCAGGATCATGCCGGGCGCCACGGCATTGACGCGGATGTTCCGCGGCGCGAATTCGATGGCGAGCGCGCGCGTGAGACTGATGATCGCGCCCTTGGCGGCGACGTAGGCCGCATGACTCGCGAAGCCGACCATGCCGTAGATGGACGCCATGTTGACGATGGCCCCGCCCGAGCGCGCGGCCATCACGCGCACGGCCTCGCGCGACATGTAGAACGTGCCGTCGGAATTGATGCCCTGCATGTGGCGCCACTCGGCGTCGCTCAGTTCCTCGGTCGCGACCAGGCGCCCGCCGCCGGCGTTGTTGACGAGCACGTCGAGCGAGCCGAGACGCTGCACGGTTTCGGCAACCGCCTTGCGGCATGCCGCGGGATCGGACACGTCGCCGACGACGAGTTCGCAGCGAACGCCCGTCGCCTGCAGCTGCTCCTGCATCGCCGCGCCCGCTGCGGCGTCCTGATCCATGATCATCACCGCGGCGCCGCGCTCCGCGAACATCGCCGCGGTCGCGGCCCCGATACCGGACCCGCCTCCGGTGACCAGCACCACCTTGCCGTCGAATGTCTTCAACACCTTCTCCTTGCGTTCGAACTCTGCATGCACGGCCCCGGTCCACGGATTCCGGCGGCACCCGCCGGCGCTGCGATCAGCCGCGGCGGTACGACGGGTCGGAACGGTCGCGCCGGCCCAGCCGCGGGAACGTCGTCCGGTCCGCCGCGGGTTCCCAGCGCTCCCACTCGGGGAACCCGATGTGGTGACACACGCGCCACTCGTCGCCACGGCGTTCGAACCACTTGATGTAGCGGCCGCCGATGAAGTGGTCCTCGTCGATGTCGTCACGATGATGCGGACAGAGCAGCTCCGCAATCATGCCGCGTGCGCCCAGACCCGCCCGCAGGCGGTGATAGGCAGTGAAATGCGCTTCGGTGTACGCTCGGTCGCCGTCGATCTCGATGCGGATATTGCTCAGGCTGTGCATCGCGACATCGGTGAGCGCAATGAACTCCAGCGCCGCGTCGCAGAACTCCTCGGCGTGGCCCTGGAACGGCGGATGGTCGATGGTCGCCTTCGGCCAGAACACGCTCCCGAGCAGTTCACGGTCGCCACGGTCGACGCCGCGGCAGTAGTCGACGATCCGCTCGGTGATCTGCTGCTTCGCCAGCAGCGCCGCGAGGGCGCTATTGCGCTCGGTCATCGTTCTCCTCCCCCATCGTTGTGCGTCGGATCGTACCGCGTGGCCCTGGAAAGCGCTCGACCCCGCGAAGGTTCGCGGGGCGGCGGGACATGCCCGGACCGACGGGGACCTGTCGCACGGGGTGCCCGGGCCTGCCCGACGGACCTGCCCGACGGGGCGTTTCGAAGGGCGGGCATCGCGGCGAGGGGACCCGTCCCCGGTAGCCGCCCTCGCGGGCTGAAGCCATGCAAGGTCGTGAAGGACTCCACAGTTCCGCGCATCGCAGGGATGCGCCCACCCCGGAGCGTCGATTATTGTCACCTCGCCACCGCCCGCCCCGGACCCCCTCGCCACAACGGCCCACACCCGCCCATGCACAAGCGAAGCCCCTACGCTGTCCTGCTCGCCGCGCTGTTCGTCTCCGGCGCGGCCGGGCTCATCAATCAGATCGCCTGGCAACGCGCCATCAAGGTCTACCTCGGCAACAGCGAAACACTGAGTGCGACGATCGTGGTGCTGGTCTTCATGCTGGGGCTCGGTGTCGGCTCGATCTGCGCGGCCCGCCGCGCGGAGCGGCTCGCCAACCCTTTCCGCGCGCTGGCGCTCGCCGAAATCCTGCTGGCGGGGATCAACTGCGTGCTCATCTTCGCCTTCGGCGAAGAGCTGCGTGCGCAGGGGCATGCGCTCCTCATCGCAGCGCTCGATCACGGGATTCCCGCGCTCGCCGTTTACGGATTCATGTCGTTCGCCGTCCTGATCCTGCCGTGCTTCCTCATGGGACTGACCATCCCTCTCGCCGCCGAGGCAGCGCAGCGACAGCTCGCCGTCGAGCGCAACAAAGCCGTCTCGCACTTCTTCTTCCTGAACACCGCAGGCGCCGTCGCCGGAACGCTGGGATGCGGGCTGCTGTTGATGCCGGCCCTCGGTCAGAAGGCTGCGCTCGCGGTAGCCGCGGGCGGCAACCTGCTCGCAGGGCTGGGCATTCTCGCCCTGCTGAGCCCGCTGCCGGCACTTGCGCCGGCCCGGGACACGCCTGATGCCGCTGGTGCCGCACCGGGGACGGCGTTCTGGGCACGGTCGATCCCGATGGAACTCGTCCTGGCCTTCGTGCTCGGCGCCCTCTCCCTCGGCTACGAGATCTATCTCTTCCGCATCGTCGCGCTCGCCTACACGCCGTTGCCGTGGATTTTCTGTGTCGTGCTCTGCTGCTTCCTGCTGTTCTGGTCACTGGGCGTGGCCGCTTCGGCGAAGTCCCGCCTCGGCATGCCGGCCGTCCTCTGCCTCACAGCCCTCGCGATCGCCGTGATCCCGTTCGTCGTCGCGTACCAGCGCTTCCATTCGACCAGCTTCCCGATCTGGAGCTTCGGGCTCATCTACTTCGCGCCCTGTTACGGCTTCGGCCTGCTGTTCGGCACGACGGTCAGCCGCTATGCGAGGCATTGGGGGCGCGATGTCGGCGTGTTCACCGCGCTGAACACCGCCGGCAGCGGCGTGGGAATCCTCGTGACGACCTTTCTGCTCTTCGAGACGGACAAGGACCTGAACGCGTGGATACTGGGCCTGTGTCTCGCGGCATTCGTACCCCATTTCATCGCCCGCGAGAACCCCGGCTTCCGGGAGGCTCGCGCGTTCACCGGGCTGGCCTGTGCGCTGCTCGCGATCGTGGTCCTGGTCGCGGTCACGCGCGCGGGCTCGAGCGTGTCCGCCCTGCGGACCGAATTCTATGGACGCGATGGTGTCGTCGAGGTCGACGACCAGGGACGTGTCTTCATCGACGGGCTCTGGCACTCGGTGCTGTTCCGCGACGACGACCTCGAGGCCAAGAGCCGCGAGAACGTCCGCCGCAAGATGCTCATCGCGGTCCTGCCCCTTCTCGCTCACGAGGACCATGGCCGCATCAGTGCGTTGAACATCGGCATGGGCACTGGCGCCACGGCCAGGACACTGGTGAAGTCGAGCCGCGTCGAGTCGGTGGATGCCTACGAGATCGTGAACACGCTGCGTGACGTCATCGAGCACTACCCGTTGCAGACGCTGCAGCCGTTCGAACTCCGGAAGCTCAACGTCTACTGGGAGGATGCGCGGAGCGGACTGATCCGTCGCGACCGGAAGTACGACATCATCACCCAGTCGCCGCTGTACCTGAAGCAGTCCGGCAGCAGCCTGCTGCTGTCGCGCGAGTACTTCGAACTCATCAGGAGCCGCCTCAAGGCCGGGGGCGTGGCCGGCATCTACTGCAATTCACAGGGAAACGACGAGCAGGCGCTGCTGGTGCGCAGGACCGTGAGCACGGTGTTCAGGTACCACGAGAGCTTCGCCCACGGTTATTTCATCCTCGCCTCCGACAGCCCGCTGCGCATCGACCGTGCAGCATTCGAGGCCCGGCTCGCGAACGACGTGCCGATCCGCGAGGACGTCCGGATCCTCGGGCTGGACTGGATCCTCGGGAGCTTCGACCGCCCCCGCCTCGACTGGACGTCGACGCCATACGTGATCACCGATGATCAGCCGCTGGTCGAGCACCCGGACATCGCGCGCTGGCTGGTCGGCCACCACGTCGTCGACACGACCGCATTCACGAAATCCGCCGGGCACAGTTACCCTGCGGCACGCGCGAAACGCGATGCCGAAGTCCATCATCACCGCTCGGCGGGCTGATCTGCCGGGAGCGCCGGCCGACCGTCACTCCGCGACGTGCGCGTCGGCGATCACGACGCGGAGCTGCGGATCCCGCGCCCCCGGGCTCATTGCGCCTTCCTGACGAACTCCGATTTGAGCTGCATCGCGCCGAAACCGTCGATGCGACAGTCGATGTCGTGGCCACCGGCTCCGTCCACCAGGCGGATGCCCTTCACACGCGTGCCGACCTTGACGACCGTGGACGAGCCCTTGACCTTGAGATCCTTGATGACGACGACGGTGTCACCGTCCTGCAGTTCGTTGCCGTTGGCATCGCGCACGACAGCCCGCTCCTCGGCGCTCTCCTCCGGGGTGGCGGCCGACCACTCGTGGCCGCACTCGGGGCAGACCAGCAACGCGCCCTGCTCGTAGGTGTAAGTGGAGTCGCACTTCGGACACTGTGGCAGTTCGTTCATGACCGGTTCCTGCTGCTGCTATCCAGACGTCTGACGGCGTCGCGACCAGGGCCTGCCGTCGCAGCGATTTCCGCAGCGTGAGCCGGCCCTGGCGACATTGGCTCTAGCGGCGGTGCTTCCCGGACTTGCCGGACCCGCCTTTCGTCCCATCCTTGCCGCCCGCCCGGCCACGGCCCGGAGCACCCTTGCGGTGGCCGCCGGCGCGGTTCCGCGGCGGCCCCGAGTCACGTCGCGGCGCCGAATGTCCGCCCCCGTCGGCCTCACGCGCGTCGACCGCGCGGAGCGCAAGGCGAACGCCCTTGACCTTGACGCCGGCGAGGCGATCGAGCACCGCGACCGGCAGGTCCGCGGGCAGGCGCACCAGCGTGTAGTCGCGGCGGATGTCGATGCCGTTGATCTGCGCTCCGTCGAGCTGCGCCTCGTTGGCGATGGCACCGACGATGTTGCCCGGCTGCACGCCCAGCGAACGTCCAACGGCCAGCCGGTAGGTCCGCTCCTCGCCACTGAACGCCGTGATCGGGCGCGCCTCACGTTCACCCCGTTCACCCCGCTCGCCGCGTTCACCGCGTTCGCTGCGCCCGGCGCGCTCTCCACCCCGATCGCGTGCCGCAGGGGCGCCCGCCTCCGCGGCATCCCTGGCGGCGGGAGCCATCAGCAGTGGCGCCTTGCCCTGCGCCATGTGCGCGAGCGCCGCGGCGACCTCGGCGACGTCCGTTCCGGTCTCGCTCACGAACTCCTCGATCAGGTCGCGATACGGCTCCGCCACGCCTTCCGCCAGCACCGCCGCGATGCGGTCCTTGAACCGCTGCGCGCGCCGCGCATTGACGTCCTCGACCGTCGGCAGGTGCATCGGCTCGATCGGCTGGCGCGTCGCCTTCTCGATCAGCCTGAGCATGTTGCGCTCGCGCGAGGTCACGAACAGGATCGCCTCGCCGCTGCGGCCCGCGCGGCCGGTGCGGCCGATGCGGTGCACGTAGGACTCGGTGTCGTACGGGATGTCGAAGTTGACGACATGCCCGATGCGCTCGACATCGAGGCCGCGCGCCGCGACATCGGTCGCGACCAGGATGTCGATACGGCCGTCCTTCAGCTGCGCGACCGTGCGCTCGCGCTGCGCCTGCAGGATGTCGCCGTTCAGCGCAGCGGCCGCGAAGCCGCGCGCGGTGAGTCGCTCGGCGAGGTCGGCGGTGGACTGCTTGGTGCGCGCGAACACCAGCATCGCGTCGAAGTCCTCGACTTCGAGGATGCGCGTCAGCGCGTCGAGCTTGTGCGGGCCGCTCACCATCATGTAACGCTGGCGGATGTTGGTCGCGGTCGCGGTCTTGCCGCGGATCGAGATCGGCCGCGGATCGCGCAGGTGGCGCTCGGCGATCTTCCTGATCGGCGCCGCGAGGGTCGCCGAGAACAGCGCGGTCTGACGCGCGGGCGGCGTGCGGCCGAGGATGGACTCGATCGCGTCGACGAAGCCCATCTGCAGCATCTCGTCCGCCTCGTCGAGCACGACCCAGCGGATGCCCTCGAGATCCAGCGTGCCGCGCTCGAGGTGATCGATGATGCGACCCGGCGTGCCGACGACGACGTGCGTGCCGCGGCGGAGCGCATTCAACTGCGGCGTGTAGCTCTGGCCGCCGTAGATCGGCAGCACGTGGAAGCCCGGCAGCTGCGCCGCGTATTTCTGAAACGCCTCGGCAACCTGGATCGCGAGCTCGCGCGTCGGCACCATGACGAGTGCCTGCGGCGCATGCTGCTCCGGGTCGAGACGGGACAGGATGGGCAGCGCGAAGGCCGCGGTCTTGCCCGTGCCGGTCTGGGCCTGGCCGAGCACGTCGGCGCCTTCGAGCAGCGCCGGGATCGTCGCGGCCTGGATCGGCGACGGCGTCTCGTAGCCGATCGCCGTGAGCGCGGCCAGCACGGGCGCGGTGAGGCCGAGATCGGCAAAAGCCACCGTGGGCAGGTCGCCGGTGGTCGTCATGGCTGGAATCCTCCGGGAGGGCTGCGGCGGCCCGGCATCCCGAGCGGGACCCGTGGCGGGCAGCAGGTTGCGAAGGGGCGCGAGTGTACCGGCTTGTGCCGGGGTCATCGGTGGAATCTGGGGGCGGTCGCGCGGCACGCGCGGGCGATCTTCACTCCGCGACGCGCGCGCTCGTGATCGCAACCCGGTACTGGTTCGCGTCCTGGAAGGGACCGAGACCCGTGGACAGCTGCGCCTGCTGCCCCGCCGCCAGCGTGCCGGACAGCTCGCGCCGGACGTCCCGCGTGCGGCCGTTCGCATCCACGTACTGCACCGTGATCGCGAGCCCGGTCACCGGTACGCGGCTCGGGTTGCCGATCGCGACCACGAGTTTCCCCGATGGATCGAGTCCCGCCTGCTGGCGCAGGTACTTGCCGGGGTTCTCCGGCAGATCGAGCCGCATCAGCGAGGCCGTCGCCGCATCCCCCACCTCGCCCGCCGCGCCGGCGGCCTCGGCGAAATACTGCTTCGCGGCGTCGCGCTGCCCGGCCCGCAGGGCGATGTTGCCGAGCGAGTTGTAGGCGGGCCCCGTCGGCAGCAGCTTGACGCTCGTCTCGAGATCATTGCGCGCAGCGGCGTCGTTCTTCTCGCGCTCCGCGACCAGGCCGCGCTGCAGCCAGTAGTAGAAGAACCCGTCGTTGCGGGTGATGGCGTCGGTATAGGCCTGCGTCGCGGCCTTGTAGTTCTTCTGCACGAGGAAAGCGTCGCCCTTCAGGGCATGGAAGTGCGCCTCGCCCGGCAGCAGGCGGATCGCCTCCCCGGCCTTCGCGAGCGCGACGTCCGCTTTCTTGTCGGCGAGCGCCTTGCGACCCTCGTCGTAGGCATCGTAGGCGGGCTTCGCCCGCATCGTCTGCGCGAGTGCGGCCTGGTAGCGCTCGGCTCCCAGGTCTCCGCCCTTCGGCAGCGTGGCCGCACGCTTGCGATTGGCCTCGAGCCTCTCCGGCGATGGGGGGTGGGTCGAGAAGAGTCCCGCGAGCCAGCCCGAATCCTTGCGGTCGTTCATGCGCACGAACATCTCCTGCAGGCTGACGGCGCCCTGCGGGTCGTAGCCCGCCTGCTGCATGAAGTTCATGCCGTACTTGTCGGACTCCAGCTCCGCCTCCCGCCCGTAGCGCAGCAGCAGGAGCTGCGCCCCCGCGGCGGCACCCGCGACGGCGAGGCTGCCGTAGTCGCTGTCGCTGGTGGCCACCTGCGCGACGACGAGCCCGCCCTGCAGCAGCATGCCGCGGCTCATCTGCTGCGCGGAATGCCGGGCCGCGGCGTGCACGACCTCGTGACCGAGCACCGCGGCGAGCTCGGATTCCGACTTCAGCTGTACGAGCAGCCCGCGGTTGACGGCGATCTTGCCGCCCGGCAGCGCCCAGGCATTCGGGATCGAGTTGTTCAGCACGGTGAACTCGTACGGCAGCCTGTTCGGGCTCACGGCCGCGACGCGCTGCCCCACCTGCTGCACGTAGGCGGTGAGCTGCGGGTCCATCGCGTAGTCACCGCCCTCGGACTGGCGCATGGGCGCGTAGTTCTTGCCGCCGATCTCCAGATCGGTCGACTTGCCGACGAGCATCAGGTCCTTCCTGCCCGTGACGGGATTGGTGGCGCAGGCCGTGACCGTCAGGGCGAGAACGACCGCCTGCGCCATGCGAAAGACCGTTCGCTTCATCCCCCGTCCCTCCCCGCCGTCCATGTCCGCGCCCGCGATGCCAGTGCTGAGGATACGCTTGTCGATCATCCGTGGAACGCCCGCGCCGCTCGAACGACCCGGCCGCGCCTGCGCTCACCGCCCGGCCGCGAAGGGTGCCACCGGGAAACCTTCGCAGCCGTGCCGGCGGGTGTAATCTCGACCCGTCCGGTACCCGGTTCGATGCGTGCGGATCCTGCCGCCCCTCCCGGCCCCGTCCAGCGCCGGCCCCCGGAGCCGCACCATCAACCGCCAACTTGCGCATTTCTCCGGAGGTAACCCGCCATGTCTTCCTTCGATCAGCAGAAGTTCGAGCAGTTGCAGGGCAAGGTGCTGTCGGACGTCGGTGGCGCCATGGCACTGCTCATGGCCTACATCGGCGACCAGTCGGGCGTCTATCGCGCGCTGGAATCGCACGGGCCCTGCAGCCACGAGACGCTGGCGCGAGAGGCGCGGGTCGATGCCCGCTACCTGCGCGAATGGCTGTCGGCCAATGCCGCAGCAGGCTACGTCGATTACGACGCGGGCAAGGACGTGTTCAGCCTGTCACCCGAGCAGGCTGCGCTGTTCTCGCGCGAAGGCGAACCGACCTGTCTGCAGGGCTTCTTCCAGGCCGTCGTGGGGCAGTACGCGACGCACGATACCGCGGTCGAGGTGTTCCGCTCCGGCCGAGGGCGGCCCTGGGCGGAGCACCACGGCTGCTGCTTCTGCGGCACGGACCGCTTCTTCCGGGCCGGCTATGTTGCCAACCTCATCGACCACTGGATCCCCGCGCTCGACGGCGTCAGCGCGAAGCTCGCGGCCGGCGCGAAGGTGGCCGACATCGGCTGCGGCCTCGGCTCGTCGTCGATCCTGCTCGCACGTTCGTTCCCGAAGTCCACGATCCACGGCTTCGATTTCCATGAGCCATCGATCGACAAGGCGCGCGCCAAGGCCGCCGAAGCCGGCGTGCGCAACATCGAGTTCCAGGTCGTGAAGGCCAAGGAGTTCCCGGGAGGCGACTATGACTTCGCGTGCATCTTCGATGCGCTGCACGACATGGGCGATCCGATCGGCGCCGCCCGGCACGTGCGCGAGGCCCTGCGGCCGGACGGCACGTTCATGCTGGTCGAGCCGATGGCGGGCGACGAGCTCGCATCAAACCTGAACCTGCTGAGCGGGATCTTCTACGGCTTCTCGACGACCGTGTGCGTGCCGACCTCGCGGGCACAGGAAGTCGGCCTCGGCCTCGGCGCGCAGGCAGGCGAGAAGCGACTCACCGATGTGTTGCGCGCGGCCGGGTTCTCGCGCATCCGCCGGGCGACGGAGACACCGACCAACATGGTGCTGGAAGCGCGGATCTGACCGCCGCGCACACGGCACGCGCCCGGCACGCGCGCGGCCGCGGACTTCCGGCGCTGGACTCAGCGCCGGAAGAGACCGATGAGCTGCGCCTTCTCGAGCGTGTTGAAGTGGAGCTGGAAGCCGACGACCGCGCAGGACGTGTCGGCGGTCACGGGCAGCTCCCGGACACCCACCGCATGCACCGTGAAGATGTAGCGGTGCACGTTCGATCCGGCCGGCGGACACGGCCCGCCGTAGCCGGGCTTGCCGAAATCCGTCCGGACCTGCAGCGCGCCGCCCGGCAAACGCCCCGCGGCCGGGTCCCCGGCGCCCAGCGGCAGCGCGGTCACGTTCGCGGGAATGTTGACGACTACCCAGTGCCAGAAGCCGCTCCCGGTCGGCGCATCCGGGTCGAAGCAGGTGACCGCGAAGCTCTGCGTCCCCGCGGGCGCATCGCTCCAGCCGAGCTGCGGCGACAGGTTGCCACCCTCGCAGCCGAAGCCGTATGCCTTCGACAGCACGTGGTCCATCTTCAGCATCTCGCCTTCCCGGAAACTCTCGCTGCTCAGCTTCATGGCCATCGGGCACTCTCCGCGATGAGGATGCCGCCAATGATACTGCCCGCGGCGTCGATGTCTGCGGTGATGCGCCGGGCCGAACGGGTTCCTCTGACACGTCCGCCTGACGCAGCAGCCATCGGAACGCGGGCAAGCCCGCCTTCCGGGACCTCGGCGGCCGCATCGGCGGCTGCGGCGCCTTGTCCCACCGTCCACCGTGGATTCTAATGGCCTCCCGCGACCGCCGGTCGCGCCCGCAGCGTCCCGATTCCCGCGATGAACGACTCCCGCCGCCTCGATCTCATCGAAGAAAAGCTGCTCTACCTGGAGCGAACCGTTGCCGAGCTGAACGACGTCGTCCTGCGCCAGCAGCGCGAGATCGATACCGCGCTCGCGCGCGGCGAGCGGCTCGTCGCGCGCCTGGAGGCGCTGGGCGAGCCCTCCGGCGCGGACGCCACGGCCTTCGAGAAGCCGCCGCATTACTGAGCCGCGGACTGCCCGAAGGACACCGCCATGAACCCGCACCTGCCCCTGTCCGTGCTCGACCTCGCGCCCGTGCCGGAGGGTACGGCGCCCTCGACCGCGGTGCGCCGCACGGTCGAACTCGCGGCACTGGCCGAGCGGCTCGGCTATGTGCGCTACTGGTTCGCCGAGCACCACAGCATGCCGAGCATCGGCAGTTCCGCACCCGAGGTGCTGATCGCTCACGTCGCGGCACACACGAACCGTATACGCGTGGGCGCGGGCGGCATCATGCTGCCCAACCACGCGCCGCTCAGGATCGCCGAGGCCTTCCAGACGCTGGAGGCGCTGCATCCGGGACGCATCGATCTCGGCATCGGCCGCGCGCCGGGTTCGGCACCGAACGCGAGCCGCGCACTGCGCGCGCACGACGGCGAGCAGTTCACCGCACTGCTGGCCGAGATGCTGGCGCTGTCGCGCGGGCAGATCCCGGGCGGACACGCGCTCGCGGGCCTCGAGGTCATGCCGGACGACGTGGCGCTGCCGCCCGTCTGGATCCTGGGCTCGAGCGGCGCCGGCGCGACGCTCGCCGGCAACGCCGGCATGGGCTACGCCTTCGCGAGCCATTTCAGCCCGACGCGGCCTGCGCCCGCGTTACAGGCCTACCGCGAGTCGTTCCGGCCAAGTGCGCAGTTCCCGAAGCCGCACGCGATCCTCGCCGTCGCCGCCTACTGCGCCGAAACCGGGGAGCGTGCGCGTCATCTCGCGAAGTCCATGGAGCTGCACTGGCTCCAGATCCGCCGTGGACACTTCGCGCCGATCCCGAGCCCCGAGACGGCCCTTGCGCATCCCTGGACGCCGACGGAACGGGCCGCGGTCGCGGAGATGTCGGCGCTCGGGATCATCGGCACCCCCGACGTCGTGCGCGAACGCATCGAGCGGATGGCCGGCGAATGCGGCGCCGACGAGGTCATGATCGTCGCCTTCATCCACGACCACGCTGCACGGCTGCGGAGCTACGAGCTGATCGCGGAAGCCTTCGACCAGCCGCCCCTGCATACGGCGCCGGTTCCCGGCCACGGCAGCCGGGACCTGTCTGCACAGCCGGCTGCGCCGGAGCGCGCGTCGCCTTAAGCTACCCATCCGCAATCCAGACCCGGAGAGAGTCCATGCCTGCCCTGACCAATCGTGAGTGGCTGCTCGTCAAGCGACCCCAGGGCCTGCCACAGCGCAGCGACTACGAATGGCGCGAAGGCCCCGCGCGCGCCCCCGGCGAGGGCGAGGTGGTGGTGCGCGTGCTCTACATCGCGATGGACCCCGCCATCCGCGGCTGGATGGATCCGTCGGGCAATTACTTCACGCCGATCCCGCTGGGTTCCCCGGTGACGGCGGTCGTGCTGGGCCCGGTGGTGGAATCGAGGGATCCGCGCCTGCCGGTCGGCACGATGGTCTGCGGACTGGGCTCCTGGTCCGACTACGCGACCGCCCCGGGCCTGTTCTTCAATCCCGTCGTCGACGCGGACCAGCACGACCTCGTCGCGTTCCTCCATCCGCTGGGACCCGTGGGGCTCACCGCCCACTACGGCCTGTTCGACCGCGCCGGCATGAAGAAAGGCGATGCCGTGCTCGTGAGCGGCGCGACGGGCGGCGTGGGTTCGCTCGTCGCGCAGATGGCGCGACTGGGAGGCGCATCGAAGGTCGTCGGCATCGCCGGCGGACCCGTCAAGTGCCGGCAGGCCGTGGAGGTCTTCGGCTACGACTCATGCCTCGACTACCGTGCCGAGGCGGACCTCTCGGCCGCGATCGCGCGCGAATTGCCGCAGGGCTTCAACGTCTTCTTCGAGAATGTCGGCGGCAAGGTGCTGGAGGCCGCGCTCGACAACATGGCGAAGAATGCCCGCATCGCCATCTGCGGCATGATCTCGGGCTACAACGCCACCGAGAAGAATCCCGGCCCCGCGAACCTCTGGAACCTGCTGGTCAAGACCGCACGCCTGGAGGGCTTCCTCGTCGCCGACTGCCTCGGCACGCCCGAGGCCGTCGAGATGTACACGGCCATCAGCCGCTGGCTCAAGGAAGGCAGGCTCCGCTACAAGGTCGACGTCCGCGACGGGCTCGAGAACACGCCGGAGACCTTCAACCTGCTGTTCAGCGGTCGCCACGACGGCAAGCTGCTCGTGAAGGTCGCGAATCCGACCTGACGAGGCCGATGTCTGTCGACGCTGTCGGACCTCGAGAGGCCCTTCCGCTCGCGACCGGCGACGGCCCCGCAGGGGTGATCGATGTTGCGCGGCTGGACGACGAGATCCAGTGCCGAGTCGGATTCCCAAGACAACCCGGGAATGTCCCGGTGACCGTGGAGGACACGCGATCGGTTTGGACTGGTGCCCATACCACCGGGATGAGTCGAACCAATCGATGCTGTCCGGCCACGCCGAACTGCGGAGGCGGCAGTGTTTCTGAACAGTGAGTCCGAGAACATCGTGAACGGAGCCGTGAAGCGTCGCTCTTCCCCTCCGAGTCCTTCCAGGTACCCGTGGCGTCACTGGCTGTCTGCCGCAATTGGCGCAGCCGTGCTGTCGACCGCGATTACATCCGCGGCATCGGACACATCACCCAAACACTCCGTCGATGTGTCCCACCCGTCGGTGGTCTTCCCGACAGCAAAGGTCGGCCAGCCCCACTGGCCGGCACAGGCCACGGCACCCGCCGGCGCACCGAACATCCTGCTGATCATGACGGACGACGAAGGCTTCGGTGCCAGCAGCGCGTTCGGCGGCGCGATACCCACGCCGGCGTTCGATACGCTGGCCCGCGGCGGCTTGCGCTACAACAACTTCAATACGACGGGGATGTGCTCGCCGTCGCGCGCCTCGCTGTTGACCGGCCGTTATCCGCACAACGTGCAGATGGGCGGACTCGCCGACGCGGCCGCGGGTATCGACGGGTACACGAGTGTGATTCCAAAGAGTGCCACCACTGTCGCAGAAGTGCTGCGACGGGCGGGCTACAGCACTGCCATGTTCGGCAAGGCGCACATCACACCGCCTTGGGAGTTGAGCGCCTCGGGCCCATTCGATCGCTGGCCGACGGGTCTCGGCTTCGAATATTTCTACGGCTTCCTGCAGGGCGACACCAATCAGTGGGCACCCTCGCTGGTCGAAAACACGCGCTACGTCCTGCCGCCGAGCAACGATCCAACCTATGTTCTGGACCGTGATCTCGCCGACCGGACCATCGCCTGGATCCATCAGCAGCATGCGGCCACGCCGACAAAGCCGTTCTTCATCTACTACGCGACCGGCAGCACGCATGCGCCCCATCACGCGCCGCCAGAGTGGATCGCAAAGTTCCGCGGGAAGTTCGATCAGGGCTGGGATGCGCTGAGACAGGAGATCTTTGCGCGGCAGAAGGCCGCCGGGATCATTCCGACGGCTACCGATCTGCCGCCGCGTCCTTCGGTGCTGCCCGCCTGGTCGGCGCTGTCGCCAGACGAAAGAAAGCTGGCCACCCGCTTCATGGAGGCCTATGCGGGACAGCTGGCCTTCCTTGACGCGCAGCTCGGTCGGGTGTTCGCGGCCATCGATGAGGCGGGACTGGCCGATAACACGCTAGTGATCGTCATCCAGGGCGACAACGGAGCCAGTGGCGAGGGCGGGCTGGGCGGAAATCTCTTCGAGCAGACCATGAACTTCAGCCTTGCCGAGGACCCGGCTTACGATCTCGCGCATCTCGACGAGATCGGCGGTCCATTGACCAGCAACATGTATCCGGCCGGCTGGGCCTGGGCACTCAACACACCATTCAAGTGGTTCAAGCAGAATGCCTCACACTTTGGCGGCGTCCGCAACGGACTGATCATACGCTGGCGGGGCCACGTCGCCGGAACGGGTGTTGTGCGCACCCAGTTCGCGCACATCGCCGACATCGTCCCGACGATCTACGAGGCGGCCGGGGTCGTGCCACCCGATGTCATCGATGGCGTAGCGCAGCAGCCGCTAGATGGCGTCAGCCTCGCGTACACGTTTCAGGATGCCGAAGCACCGGCACGGCGGACGACGCAGTACTTCGAGATCATGGAGAACGCAGCGATCTACCACGGCGGGTGGATTGCTGCGACGAGCCCGGCGTACATGCCATGGGAACTGTTCTCGCCCAACCGCAAGCGCATTCCGTTCAATGAGCGCGACTGGGAGCTCTACGATGTGCGCCGCGACTTCAGCCAGGCGCACAACCTCGCGCAGGAACGACCGGACAAGCTCCGCGAGTTGCAGGGACTCTTCCTGCAGGAGGGCGTTCGGAACCACGTGTTCCCGGTGCACGGCATCCTCGATGCAAGAGCCGGTCGACCCGAATATCCAGCAAGGATCCATTATTCCTACACGCGCGACGTGAGGCAGCTGCATGCCGACGCGGCGCCGCCCCTGGGCGGTCGATCGTTCGAGATCTCGACGGAGGTCTCCGTATCGGACCGCAACCCCGACGGAGTCCTCGTAGCTCAGGGGGGACGCTTCAGCGGCTACAGCCTCTATATCAAGGACGGCAGGCTGAACTTTGCCTATAACGCGGTGCCACCCCGCATCTACCTGGTTCGCGCGCGCGACGCCGTTTCACCGGGGGCACATTCGATCACCGCAAGCTTTGCCTGCGACTGCGTCGGCGCAGGACCGGGTGGGATCGTGACACTGGCCATCGACGGCCGTGAGGTCGCACGCGGACGCATCCCGCACACGTTGCCTCGGATGTGGTTCACCGAGGGACTCGACGTCGGCAGGGATCTGCTGACTCCGGTGAGTCCCGACTACGCGACGCCGTTCGAATTCGGCGGCGACATTCGAGGCGTGTCCTTCGATCTGAAGTGAGGACGGTCCTGCGATACAGGTTCAGTTCCATCGCCGCTGCGGCGGCCTGCCGACTGGCGCCCAGGGACACGCGGTTGCGCTTCGCCCTCGCTGTTGCGCTGCGCGAAGCGGGGCGACTGGGTGAAGCGACGTCGGTACTCGAGGAGGTGGTGAAACCCGATCCGCAGTTCGCTCGTGCCTGGTACACCCTTGGGCTGGCCTACAGCGCCGCTCGGAGACCGGACGTCGCGCTCGACGCCCTCGCGCGCTCCGAGTCGCTCGACCCGCGCAATCCGCAGGCCGCATATGCCGAAGCCATAATCCTCGCCCGCGAGCACCGCACACGCGAGGCACGGGTGGCCGTGCGCCGCGCCCTGCAGATCGCACCCGACTACCGCGAGGCGGCGGAGCTCCTGCGGATGCTCTCAGCGGAACTTGGGACAGGGGCTACCCGCCCGCGATCGCCCCGACGACGAGGAGTGGCTCGTGACCGGAGGCGACCGGCTCCGGCAGCGCTGCCGTCGGTGGCTCGTGCGTCAGGTCTTCGCTGCACGCGAAGAACCGCAGGAGCGGTCGACGCAGTCCCGTCGCGTGGTCACGGATCGTACCGCGCAGCATGGGCCAGCGCGCTTCCAGGGCGTCGAGGACCGCGGCCAGGGTGATCGGCGCATCGACGACGAGCGTCACCTCGGCTCCAACCCCGGCGAGCCGCTGCAGATGCAGCGGCAGCACGACACGGATCGGTCGCGCATCGCTGTTGCCCTCCGCGTTCATCGCAGCGTCTGCACCTCGACGGAGAGCACGGCCGGCAGGTCCCTGACGATCGGTATCCAGCGGTCGCCCGCATCCGCCGAGACGTACACCTGCCCGCCCGTCGTCCCGAAGTAGATGCCGCAGGGATCGAGCGAATCGACGGCCATCGCGTCGCGCAGCACGTTCACATAGCAGTCATGCTGCGGCAGGCCGTCAGTGAGCGGCTCCCACTCGTGGCCGCCCGTGCGGCTCCGGTAGACCCGCAGCCTGCCATCCGGAGGATAGTGCTCGGAGTCGCTCTTGATCGGCACGACGTAGATCGTCTCGGGCTCGTGCGCGTGAACATGGATGGGGAACCCGAAGTCGCTCGGCAGGTCGCCGCTCACCTCGTACCACCGGGCGCCGCCGTCATCGCTGCGCATCACGTCCCAGTGTTTCTGCATGTAGAGCGTATCGGGCCGGGAGGGGTGCATCGCGATGCGATGCACACAGTGGCCGACTTCCGCGTTCGCATCAGGGATGTACTGAGACTTCAGACCGCGGTTGATCGGCTGCCAGGTCGCGCCGTCGTCGTCCGTGCGAAACGCTCCCGCCGCCGAGATGGCGACGAACATGCGCTGCGGGTTGTTCGCATCGAGCAGGATCGTGTGCAGGCACATGCCGCCTGCACCGGGCTGCCACTGAGGTCCCGTGCCGTGGCCGCGCAGGCCGGCACGCTCGTGCCAGGTCCTGCCGCCGTCCGTCGTGCGGAAGAGGCCGGCGTCCTCGACGCCGGCGTACACCGTGTCAGGATCGTCCGGCGACGGCTCGAGATGCCAGACACGCTTGAATTCCCAGGGACGCTGCGTGCCGTCGTACCACTGGTGCGTCGTGAGGGGCGCGCCGGTCCCCGGCGTGGTGTCGTAGACGAACCGGTTGCTCTCGCCTTTCGGGAACCCGTGCTCGTCGACGGGCGGGCCGCCTTCCGTTCCGGGCAGCTCCCACGTCTTCCCGCCGTCGCTCGAGCGCTGGATGATCTGGCCGAACCAGCTGCTCGTCTGCGACGCATAGATCCGGTCGGGATCGGCCCGCGAACCATTCACGTGGTAGATCTCCCAGCCGGCGAAATGCGGTCCCGACACGGACCACCTGTCGCGCCTGCCGTCGGCGCTCAGGATGAACGCCCCTTTCTTCGTGCCGACCAGAACCCGTATCTTGGTCACGTTCGTGCCCTCCTCGGTCGTTCTGAACACCGCTTCATTCCCGAGTTCCCCGCGGAGCCTTCGGCGCGACGCAAAGCCCCTCAGGCGCCGACGTACTTCGCATAGAGGCTGCGCGCGACGGCCGTATCGCCCGTGCCGTGGACGATCGCGCGCCCGTCGGGGAAGAGACTCAACGAATACTGCCGACCGCCGTCCATGATCGTGGCACGCAGCATGAACTCGCTCCGGCGCAGTGTTCCCCGGTCACCGAGGCGCAATGCGACCGCGTCGAGATCGAGCCGGACGGTGTCCTCGCGGGGTTTGATCTGCACGGCGTCGCGGCCACAGAGCGTGATCGCACCCGAGCCCCGCGCGCCCTCGAGGAATTCGAAGCGGCGCTGCCTGCAGCACGGACAGTCGCCTCGTGCACAGGCGTCGGCGACCTTCAACTGCGCAACGGTGTTGTGCCAGAGATCCACGTTCAGCAGCGTCGTCGCGACGCGGTCGAAACTGCCCGTCAGGACCTTGAGCGTCTCGGCCGCCTCGAAGCTCGCGATCGTCGTCACCGCGCTCGCGAGCACGCCGATGGTGTCGCAGGTCGGCGTCGAACCGGCCGGCGGCGGCTCCTCGAACAGGCAGCGCAGGCACGGGGTCGCCCGGTCGATACCGTCCTGCGTCTCCCACGCGGCCGCGCCATTCGCGGTGTGCGGCAGGATCGTGAACGCGGCACCCGTCGAACCGACGGCGCCGCCGTAGATGAAAGGAATGCCGCGCTTCACGGCGAAGTCGTTCGCGAGGTAGCGCGTCTCGAAGTTGTCGAGCCCGTCGACGAGCACGTCCACGCCCGTCGCGTAGCGCTCGATGTTGCCGCGGTCGAGATCGTCGACGACCGGTGTCACCCGCACGGCGGAGTTCACCTTCGCGAGCCGGCGTTCTGCAGCCACGGCCTTCGGCAGGCCCTCGGCGGCATCCTGCTCGTCGAACAGCAGCTGGCGCTGAAGGTTCGTGAGCTCGACGACGTCGCGGTCGACGATCACGAGATGCCCGACGCCGGCCCGCGCGAGGAGATCGGCCACGAGGCACCCCAAAGCCCCGCAGCCCAGCACCAGGACCGTCGAACCCCGCAGGCGCGCCTGACCCGCCGGGCCGAAGCCCGGCAGCAGCATCTGACGGTGATAGCGGGCCAGGTCGTCGCTCATCTGGCCTGATTCTAGGCGCATGCCGGGCCGGACTGGCAACCGCCAGCCGGTGCTTCGGGAACGCGCCGATCACCGTGAAGGCCAGAAACGACGAGAGCGCCGTGTTGGCGCTCCGTCCGAGTGCGTCGCCGATCCTGAGGGCAGCAGGATCAACGAGTTCTAATTTGGTAGCGGGGGCAGGATTTGAACCTGCGACCTTCGGGTTATGAGCCCGACGAGCTGCCAGACTGCTCCACCCCGCAATTGGAGCCGCGCATTATAGGGATCGAACCCCGGCGCGGCAAGGCGATTTCGATGGCGCGAGCCGTGGCGCGACCGAGGGCGTCAGCAGTGGGTCTCCGAGCCGTGGATCCGGCCGGTCCATCGTCCGGGCGAGGCAGTTTCCGGCCGGCACGAGGGCTGGCACCCGAGACCTTGACGGCCCCCAGGAACGCGCCCCGGTGGCCCTCCCGCGCGGCGGGAAGCGGCCCGCTCGCGCACGTCGCACCCGCCCACGGCCATCGTCTACAGGGCAATCAGCGCGGCGAACGGAAACCGCCGGACGAACTCCAGTCTCGAGATGTGCTGGCCCCTGCGGTACACGGTACCGAGCGCGAACGGCCTCAACGTGCCGTCCTCGCGCACTTCGTCGATCGTTGCACCGCGGTCCGCTGTGCGCCTGATGACGACCGCCACGTCATCGACGTCCCAGTACCCGAAAGGCGTTTTGTATTCGTCCGGCATCACGTCACCTGACCGCGGCTGGGCGCAACCTTGTCGACGTTGCCTGACGCGGCGCACGAACTCGGCAGGTACGGTTACCCCGAGGATCCGGAGCGAGTATGCGCTCACTCGCCAGCGCCCGTGTGACGAACGGCTGAGGTCAGGGATCGCCGCCGGAACCGGAGTGAACCGCCCGGTCATGCGTACCGGCGAGAGGCGTTCCAACCTCGCTCCGTCGGGCGGAGCCGCGCCGGTCAGACCGTCCGCCCCGCCCGGTCGCCTTCGCGGAAAGCCTCCAGCGCGGTCCTGGGGGCGACGGCGTCGCCCGCCATCATCACCACCGGGCAGAGCTTGGAGGCGACCTCGTAGAGCTCCTTCTGCGGCTTGGGGTGAATGCCGGCGACGATGAAGTCGAACTCCTGCTCGACCAGCTTCTTCGAGTAGACGTGAATGAGCGTGGCCTTGCCGTCCTTCACACCCGCGAGCGCCGTGAGGACCCGCATGTCGAGCCCCTGCTTCGGCAACGAGCGCAGCAGATCGTCGAGGTGCGTGAAGCCGAGGTTGGCGCCGTACTGCAGGAACGGCGTGATGGCCGTGACCTGGCTGCCGCGCTTGACCAGCATTTCGGTCACGAGCGCCGTCTCGTTGTTGCCGCGCAGGTCGACGACCAGCGAGCGTGTACCGGCCATGTCGAGCTTCATGCCGCTGAACGTGCCCGCGGCCGCTTCGTCCAGGGTCAGGATCGGGATCGAGTCGTCCGTCGCCATGCCGAGATCGGCGGTGGGCGTGGCACCCGTCGCGAGCACCACGGCGTCGGGTCTGAGACGCTGCAGGAAGCCCTCGTCGACGCGCGTCTGCAGCTGGATGTCGACCTTCAGGTAGCGCATTTCCTGCTCGACCCAGGCGACGGCCGTGAGCAGGTTCGCCGCGTCCGGATCGTGGCCCACGCCGTTGTAGCGGCCACCGAGCCGGTCGGAGGCCTCGGCCAGCGTGACCTGGTGGCCGCGCCGCGCCGCGAGCTCCGCCGCCTTGATGCCGGCGGGGCCGCCGCCCACGACGAGCACCTTCTTCGGCACCGCCACTTTCTCGACCGGCTTCAGGGTCCACTCCTGGCCGACTTCCGGGTTGTGGATGCAGGTGATCGGAGCGAAGCCCGCACGGTCGATGCAGCCCTGGTTCGCGCCGGTGCAGAGCCGGATGCGGTGGCTCTGCCCCGTCTCGAGCTTGCGCACGAGATCGGGATCCGCGATCTGCGCGCGCGTCATGCCGACCAGGTCGCAGATGCCCTCCGTGAGCGCCCGCTCGGCGAGATCCGGCGTGGGGATCTTGGTGACGCCGATGACGGGAACCGCGGCCCCGATGGCCTCGCGGAGCGCGCGGGTCAGCGGCAGGAAGCCGCCGAACGGGTGCCGGTAGGTGCCGATGGCGCGCGCGTAATGGTCGTTGCCCGAGCCCTCGGAATGGTTCAGGTAATCGAAACAGCCGAGGCCGATGACCTTCGCGGCGACCTCGCGCAGCTTCTCCGGACCCAGGCCACCCGCCTCGGGCCGCACGAAATCATCGACGGAGATGCGGAACCCGAGCACCTTGTCCGGCCCGATCGCCTCGCGCACGCGCTTCGCGAGCGTCGCGGTGAAATACATCGGCTCGCCCCACTTGTCCCTGCGCTGGTTGCCCCAGGGGCTGAAGGACTGCTGGATCAGGTAGCCGTGAGCGCCGTGCAGCTCGACACCGTCCATGCCGCTCTCGACGCAGATCACGGCCGAGTCGACGAAGCTCTGGATGACCTGCTCGATCTCGTCACCGCTCATCTCGTGCGAGGCCTCGCCGGAAGGGGAGATCCGGCCCGAGAAGCCCCACAGGGGATTGATGTCCGGGCGGCAGTCCCCCTTGCCCTGCGCGCCGACGTGGAAGAGCTGCGAGATGCACTTCGTGCCGTGGCGATGCACGCGCGTGGAGAGCTGCGCGAGCTTGCGGCGGAGGTCGTCGGGCTCGTAATTGAAATGGGTGATGTACATGCTGCTCCTGTGCACGTGCATCGCCGTCAGGATCACCAGGCCCGCACCACCCCGCGCGCGGCGCTCCTGGTAGGCCATGTACTGCTCGCCGCTGTTGCCGGGCTGGAAGAAGTCGACGAACGCAGCGTGCGCGGTCGAGACCACGCGGTTCCTGATTTCGACGGGTCCGACCTGTATGGGCGTCAGCAGCTGCATGTTCCAGATCCTCCGTGCGGATGGTCCGGCTGTCCTGCGTCGAGATCGGGGCGGCCCCGGCAACCGGCGCCGGGCACCAGCGCCTTCAGGGATTCCTGATGCCGTCGTACTCGCCGATGATCGCGGCCTCGAGGATGCCGAGGCCGACCTCGGACGGGTCGTCGAGGTTCGTATAGCGCGCGAATTGCTCGGCGTATTCCGCGCCGGGTGGCGGCGGGACGAGCTGCCCGTCGGGCCCGAGGACCTTCACGGGATGCGAGACGTCCCAGACCTCACCCTCCATCATCTCTTCGCCGCGATACACGCCACGGCCGAGCCGGTCGTTCCAGCCGCCCCAGTAGCCGGCACCCTGCATGTAGACAGGCTTGCTCACGACGTCGATGCGGAAGCGGTCCGTGCCGCCATCCGGGCGAGCGAGGCTCACCTTGCCGCTCCGGAAGCGCGGCAGTCCGTCCTGCCACTCGTGATCGGAGATGCTGACGTCGCGGTAGGCCCAGCCCTCCATCCCTGAGTCATAGGGGTATTCGACACGGCTGTGGATGCTGCTCGCGTCCTGGAAGCCCGTTCCCGAGGCCGAGTACGAACCGTCCGCGTTGCGCTTGAAGGCGTAGAAGAGCGAGCGGCCCGGGAAGCGCACGAGACCCCAGTGGCGCATGCCGCGCGAGCCCCACAGCGACTTCTCGCCCGTGACCCGCGGTGGCGCCGCGTGGCGATTGGGCTTCTCGCCCTCGCCCGTGTGGCCCATGCCCCAGGAATGGTCGCGTGCACCGACCCAGCCGTCCTCGCGACCGAAACGCCATTCGCGTCCGCCGACCTTTACGCGGCCCGAGATCCAGCCGAGCTGCACGTAGTTGGAGCGCGAACTGGACAGCCGGCCCTCGGCGTAGTGCATGACACCAGGCGCTTCGTCGTAGGGCGGCGCCGCGCTCTCCCAGGTGATGTCGAACTCGATGCCGTGCGGATTCGCATCGCAGCCGAGCTGCAGGGTGCGCATCGGCCGGACGATCTTCTGCCAGAACGGCCCGACTGCGATGTCGTCGATGCGCGGCCGCAGGCGCCGGCTCGCGCGCAGGTTGTGCTGTTTCCCGTCGGCCGTGCTGACCACGGCGTAGGCGTCGATGATGTTGGTGTTGTGGTACAGCCGGATCGCCGTGATGAGGTTGACCTCACCCTTCGGATCACCGAAGCAGAACCAGTAGCCGTCGCTCCAGCCCGGGCTCGGATTCGCCACGACGTCGAAGGTATCGAGCGTCTGGTGGCGCGGCCACTCGTCCATCTCCGTCAGCGTGCGTCGCTTGCTCATGCGGCGGTTTCCGTGTCGTCGATCCTAGAGCGAGGTGCCGCCGCTGATGTCCAGCAACGCCCCCGTGATCCCGGCGCCCTCGGCGGAAGCCACCAGCAACGCCATTGCGGCGACTTCCTCGATGGTGACCAGGCGCTTGATCGCCGTGTTCTTCGCGTACTGCGCCTTGTACTGCTCGTAGGTGATGCCCTGCTCCTTGGCGACCTTCGGCCCCACGTTCATCATGAGATCGGTCTCGACCGGGCCCACGATCAGCGCGTTGCAGGTGATGCCCGTCGTGCCGTACTCGAACGCGACCGCCTTGGTGAAGCCGTTGATGGCGTGCTTGTTCGTGATGTAGTGCGACACCTTGGTCAGGTTCGCCTGCCGGCCCTCGACCGACGAGATGTTGATGATGCGTCCCCAGCCGTTCGGCAGCATGTACCGGAGCGCGCGCCGCGTGCCCCAGAAGGTCGCGTTCAGCATCCAGTTCAGGGCCTCGTTCCAGGCCGTGTCTTCCAGCTCGTGGACGAGGTTGAAGCCCGACGAACCGCCCGCGTTGTTGACGAGGATGTCGAGGCGCCCGAAATGGGAATGGACGTGATCGACGAAACCCTCGACGTCGGACTGCTTCGTGACGTCGCCCGCGACGAAGACGGCGTTGCTGCCCGCCCCCATCTCGTCCAGCGCCTGCTGGCCCTTCTCGGCCGAGCGCCCGCTGATGGCGACCTTCGCACCTTCGGCCAGGAAGCACTCCGCAATGCCGCGACCGATGCCCCGCGTCGCGCCCGTGATCGCGACCACGCGACCCTCGAGCTTGCGTGTCCCGCTCTTCTGTTTGCCAGTCATGCCCGTTCCTCTCCGATTATTTCTGCTGGATGCCCAGCGACTTCGCGATCGCGCCGCTGTCGAAATAGTCGCCTTCGTAGGTCACCACACCGTTGCTGATGTTCAGGAAGCTCATGCCCTCGGCACGCCACTTCTTGCCGCGCGCCTCGGGGCCGAACATGTCGTTCGGCACGGTCGCGCTCATGACCCAGGTCATGGCCAGGCCCTGGTCGTTGAGCCAGTACTTGCCCTCGGGCAGCAGCACCAGATCGGGCCACAGCGCGAGCCCCTCGGCGAAGAACTTGCGGATGTCGTCCCAGCCGTGGTGTTCACCGCCGACGATGTCGTGCAGCACGGCATCCGGCGACAGATATGGCTTCGGTGCGTCGGCGTTGCCGCTGCTCCAGGCGGCGAACAGCTTCTCGGCCAGATCGATACGGGGATCGCGTTGAGTCATGACTTGGTTCTCCCTCAGGCCTGTCGGGCCCGGATGCGCTTGACGACCTCGTCCTCGAAGTCGAAATCCCAGGTGGCGAGCCACACCGGGTCCTGCATCGGCTTCTTCAGGTCCGCCCAGCCCTGCTGCAGGAACCACCGGTAGGTGTGCTCGTGACCGGACTTGATGTCCCACTTCGGCTCGAAGCCCAGCAGGCGCTGGGCCTTCTCGATGCTGAGCATGCTGTGGAACGGCGCCGTGAACAGGTGTCCACAGGCGGGCCGGTCGAAGGTCGCCATCATGTCGTCGGGGACGTAAACGATGTTGGGCGTCGCGCCCACGACCCCGGCGAGCACGCGGATGTACTCGTTGACCGTCAGGGCCTCCGCCGTGATGTTGAAGATCTCGCCCATCGCCGCGCGGTTGCCCACGCAGTTCATCATCGCCTCGCACAGATCGGCGACGTGGCCGTAGGACACCACGACCAGGCCGCCGTGCGGCACGAGGATCGGCCGCCCCTGCCTGAGGCGCAGGAACATCGGCGTCTCCATGTCGAAGATGTTGTTGTCGGGCCCGTAGATCGCCGCCGGCCGGATCACCGTCGACGGGAAGCCGGTCTTCTCGTAGCGCGCGCGCAGGTTGCGCTCCATGAGCGCCTTGAAGCCGCCATAGGCCTCCGGCCCTTCCGTCGAGTCGGGATCGGACTCCCGCCAGGGGAAGAAGCCGCGGCCCTGCGCATAGGCCATGATGGAACTCGTGTAGACGTAATGGCCGATGCGCCCGTCGAACAGGTCGAGCAGCGCCTTCACGTCTGTACCGCCCGCACTCATCACGAAGCCCGAGACGTCGAACACCGCGTCCCAGGTCGTGTTGCCGAGTGCCGCGCGCATGGACTCCGCGTTGGTGCGATCCGCCACGATCTGCTTCACGCCGGCCGGGAACTTTGCGGGGGTCTTGCCGCGGTTCAGCACGCTGACGTCGTGCCCGGCCGCGACCAGCGTCTGCACCATCTGCCTGCCGACGAATACCGAGCCACCCAGTACCAGTGCCTTCATCTGATGTCCTCTTCGTTCGACCTGCCGGCCCGTTGCCGGCCATCGCGGGGCTTGCGGTTCATGCTTCGCCCGAACCGAAGGCCACCGCGGACCTTTGCCCACTCAGAGCGTGCGCCCGATGCGATCGCCCTCGCGGATCGCCTCCATGGCCGTGCGCGGCGCGACAACGTCGCCCACGGCAACGACCTTCGCATGCTTCGCGAGCACCGCCTGCAGCTCGTCACAGGGCTTCGGATGCACACCCGCCACCACGAAATCGAAGGCCTCCGTCACGACCTTGCCGGTGTAGGCATTGCGGTAGGTGACCTGGCCGTCCCTGATGCTGTCGATCACCGTGGTGGTCAGCCATTCGGCGCCCATCTTCGGCAGATCCATCATGTAGTCGTGCAGGTTCGTGAAGCCCATGTTCGCGCCCCAGCTGTAGAACGGCGTGATGATCGTGACCTTGCTGCCGCGTTTGGCGACGGCCTCGATGACCAGCGACGTCTCGTAGGTGCCGCGCAGGTCCACGAACAGCGAACGCGTCCCCTGCATCTCGATCTTCACGTCGCCGTAGAGCCCCTGCCCCGCTTCATCGGTGGACAGCACCGGCACGGAGCCGTCGTTCGGGACGCCGAGCTCCGCCGAGGGCGTCGCGCCCGTGGCGAGCACGACGACATCCGGCTCGAAGGCCTTGACGAAGGCTTCGTCCGCGCGCGTCTGCAGCTGCACCTTGACCTTGTGGATCTTCATCTCCTGCTCGATCCAGGCCGTCGACGACAGCAGGTTCGTCGCATCCCCCATGGTCTCGACCTGGTTGAGCCGCCCGCCCAGCCTGCCGGAGGCCTCGACCAGCGTGACGTCGTGGCCACGTGAGGCCGCCACCTCCGCCGCCTTCATGCCACCCGGGCCACCGCCCACGACCAGCACGCGCTTCGGCGTCGCCTTCACGGCGTCGAGCGCCTTGAAGCGGTTCTCCTCCAGCACCTCCGGGTTGTGGAAGCAGCTGATGTTGTAGAACACCGCGCGATCGATGCAGCCCTGCTGCGCGCCCGTGCACACGCGGATGCGGTGCGCCTGGCCCGCGGCGAGCTTCTTCACGATGTCGGGGTCAGCGATCTGCGCGCGCGTCATACCGACGAGGTCGCAGTCGCCCGCCTCCAGCGCGCGCTCCGCGAGGTCGGTCGTCGGGATCTTGCCGACACCGATGACGGGAATCGCGCCCTTGACTGCGTTCTTCAGGCCCCGCGTGAGCGGCAGCCACTCGCCGAACGGGTGACGGTAGGAGCCGATGGCCTTCGCATAATGGACACCGCCCGCACCCTCGGAGTGGTTCAGGTAGTCGAGCAGCCCGGTGCCCGCGATCTCGGCGGCCACCTTGCAGAGACCTTCGTGACCGAGGCCGCCGTCCTCGGGCTTGATGAAGTCATCCGAGGAAATCCTGAGGCCCATGATCTTGTCGCGACCGATGGCCTTGCGCACGCGCTCGGCGATCGTGCGCAGGAACAGCAGCCGGTCCTGCCCCCACTTGTCCGTACGCTTGTTCGCGTAGGGACTGAAGGACTGCTGGATCAGGTAGCCGTGCGTGCCGTGCAGTTCCACTCCGTCCATGCCGCTCTCGCAGGCGATCACGGAGAGCTTCACGAACGCGTCGATGACCTCCTCGATCTCCGCATCGGTCATCCTGTGGGAGGCCTCGCCTTCCAGCGAGGGCAGGCCCGAGAAGCCCCACAGCGGCTCCATGTCGTGGTGGCTCGCCGAGGAGCCCTGCACGCCGTAGTGGAAGATCTGCGAGATGCACTTCGCGCCGTGACGGTGCAGGCGCGTGGAGATCTCCGCGAACTTGCGGCGGATGTCGTTCTCCTCGTAGAGGTAGTGCAGGAAGTTCGGCGAGGTCGGGTGCACGTGCTGCGCCGTGAAGATGATGAGCCCCGTGCCCCCCTCCGCGCGCCGCTCCTGGTAGGCGATGTAGCCCTCGCCACTCTTGCCGGGCTGGAAGAAGCTCGTGTCCGCAGCATGCGCCGTCGACACCACGCGGTTCTTGATCTCGTGCCTGCCGACCTGGATCGGGCTCAGGAGTCTCGCGCTCATGCTCGTATACCTCTTTTGCTGTGTCCGTTGTCTTCAGTCCGGGAAACCCGGCCAGGGCCCGACCACCACGCATTCCAGGTGGCCGTGACCGACTTCCGCCGGGTCGTCGAGATTCGTGAATCGTCCCCAGCTCTCGCACCACGCGTCCGGCCTCGGCTTCACGAGACCCTTCGGATCGCCGATCCTCGTCGGGTGCGAGACGTCCCAGACCTCGCCTTCGTGATGGTCGTCGCCGCGGTATACGCCGCGCCCGAGGCCATCGTCGAAGCCCGACCAGTATCCGCCGCCTTCGAGATAGACGGGATCGCTGATGACTTCCATGCGGTAGCGTTCCTTGCGGCCATCCGGGCGCGTCAGCGTCGCGGTGCCGCGCACGAGGCGGCGTTGGCCGGGAACGAACTCGAGTTCGGTCTCGATGTTCTGGTAGTCGAAGGTGCCGCGTTCATCGCCATAGGCGTGGACGCACACCGATTCGAACTTCGTCAGGCGTCCGGCCGCATTGCGGTGGAACTGCCAGAAGATCGCCCGGTCGCGGAGCTTGAACCACACCCATTGCCGCAGGCCGATGGGCGCCGACGCCGGCAGCGGCGCGGCCGACTTCGTCTGCGGGCCGCCGGTGCCCCCGACGCCCCAGGAATGGTCGCGCACGCCGACCCAGCGTGCCGCATCGATCTCGTGGCGCCGGCCACCGAACTCGAGCCAGCCCGTGACCTGGCACACCTGATCGTAGTTGCTGCGCTCGCCGACCATGCGCCCGCCCGCGAACACGCGTTCGTAGGCCTCGTTGTAGCAGGGCGTGAAGCCGTCCCAGAGCAGGTCGTAGCGGATGCCGTAGGGATTGGGCAGTGCGCGCGTGCGCAGGCGACGCAGGCCCTCGAGGACCTCGACCGACATCGCACCGCAGTCGAGGTCGTCGATGCGGGGCCGCAGCCGGCGCGAGAAACGCATGTTGTACTGGCGTCCACCCGAGGCGATGCAGGTGAATGCATCCATGACATCGTTGTTGGCGTAGAGCCTGAGACCCGAGAAGAACGCGACCTTTCCCTGGTCGTCACCGAGCGTGAAGTAGTACCCGTCGCTCCAGTGCGGCGAACTGCTCGCAACGAGATCGAAGGTCATGCCGGTCTGGTGGCGCGGCAGTTCATCGAGCCGGGTCAGTTCGAACCGGGTCAGTTCCATTTCCCCCCCAGATGCGGGAGCGGCAGCCGCCTCCCACGAGGTTTCCGCCTGACCGCCGGTCGCGGTCCACGGACCATGGGACCCGCGCGCCCGTCCGGGCGGCGGGCCCCGGGTCTTCAGCCGGCGGCGGTCGAGCGGCCCAGGATCTCGGCGCAGAGCTTCTGCAGCACGTCGAGGTGCCAGCACGTGCCGATGGCCAGCAGGTTCTTGGCCGGGTTCACCTTGTCGGCATAGAGCTTGAGCGACGTGGTGTCGAGGCACACACCCTTCAGGATGTTCGCGGCCTTCCACCAGCGCATGCGCTCGGGATCGAGCTTGTGGCCCAGCACGCGCTCGATGCGCGCGATCCAGTCGGCCTCCGGCAGGAACGGCGCACCGCGCATCCACACCACGTAGGCCCAGTCCTCGTACGGGTCGCCAAGGGCCGTGAACTCCCAGTCGACCATGAGCGTGATCTTCCCGTCGTGGGTCAGGAAGTTGCCCGGGCCCGGGTCGCCGTGCACCAGCGAGATCTCCTCCGCCGCGGGTGCGTTGTTGCGCAGCCACTGCACGCACTCCTCGATGAGTGGCGAGGGCTCACCGACCAGGTGCTTGCGATACACCTCGTAGAGGCGCTCGACCACGATGCGTCCCGGCTCCTTCAGGGATGCCGGACGCTGCAGGTGGTCGAAGTGCTTCGACTTCCAGTCGACCTGGTGCAGCTTGCGCAGCATGCGCAGGTACTCGTCGGCGACCTCCGGCGAGAACACGCTGGAACCCTGCACGAAATCCATCAGGAAGAAGGGCTGCCCGAGGATGTCGTTCGAGGTCTCGTACGCGAACACGTTCGCGACGGGATAACCCACCGCGTGCAGCCCGCGCATGGTGGCGACCTCGTTGCGGCTGTCGGCGCCGAGGTGTCCATACTGTTCGACGCGCGCGATGATGCGGCGCTCCGTGGGTCCCTTCGGCCCCGTGTAGGCGAGATCGAGGATGAACATGGCGCGCGACTGGCCCATGGCCAGGCGCTTCTCGCCGCGGATCTCGACCTCACCCTTCGCCTCCAGCACCTTCGCGAGATAAGGCTTGAAGGTCTTCTCGTTCTCGGTGATGAGGCTCATGCGGCACCTGCCAGTCCGGCGGCGAACGCGCCCTTCATCGGGTCGGACGCCTTCACTTCCTCGTCCATCTGCCGGAACAACTCGTCGTGCAGCACCTTCTGCACCTCGGCGGCAAGCGGACCCGGGTTGTTCTGCACCCAGACCAGCAGCTTCGATGCCGCCTCGAAGGCCGACTTCTCGGCGAGTGCCGCAATCGCGGCGGCCTGCCCGGATTTCTCGATGGCCGGGCGGACCCGCTCGATGGCCGCTGCGAGGTCGCGGCGGTGCTCGGTGGCGCGGTCGTGATCGAGGCCTGCGAGTGCGTATTCCAGCGCACCCACCATCAGGCTCGCATTGAAGCGGGCCCAGTCCTCCTTCACCTGCGGGAGGACGATGTCGCGCATCACGGCGATGCTGTTCTCGAGGATGAGCCGCGTGGACGGTGGGACCGGTAGTGTCATGGTGTCGAACTCCAGGATGTCCGGATGGTTTCGGGCGATCGCCGCGCTCAGGCGCCCGTGATCGCGCCGCGCTCCGCGCGGCTCATGGCGGCGCGGCCCTCGAGGTGTTTCTCCCAGTCGTCACAGATGCCCTGCGGACCGTGCCAGTAGTCGACCTCGAGGCAGACCTTGCCGCCGCGGAACTCGAGTCGCGACATGCCCTCGCCGCATTGCCACCGGCCCTTGTTACCGGGGCCCTGGCTGTCGTCGGTGATGCGGATGTAGGCCATCCAGGTCAGCGCCATGCCGTTCTCCGAGACGAAGATCTCCTCGGGCATGACCTTGAGGTTGCCGGCCACGAAGCCCCAGAAGTCCATGACCGCCTTGTGGCCGCGCATCGGAGCGGAATGGCCCACGATGTCGCGCATCACGAAGTCCTCGGTCACGAACGGCACGAAGGCATCGGGCGTGTTGCCACCCCAGCCCTCGACGAACAGCCGCCTGCCGATCTCGATCTCAGCCTGTGTCACAGCCATCGGAAAGTCTCCCCTCAGAAGCGGAGCGGCATGGCTCGACGCCACCCCAGCGGCTCCGCGGACATTGTGTTTGCAGAACAGCAGCCCGGCACCGCGCGGCAGGCGCGATGCCGGGCCGCATGCAGGTCTCAGCTCTCCGGCGACGACGTCGCGTCCGGCAGCCGCATCAGGTGGTTGCCGTTGTCCACCGGCAGCGTCTGTCCCGTCATCGACGACGACAGGTCGCTCGCCAGGAACACCGCGACATTGGCGCAGTCGTCCACCGTCGTGACCCGTCCGAGGGGCGACTCCTTGATGAACGCCAGCGACGTGTCGGTGTTCGTGTTCATGTCCACGCGCGCCTCGTCGATCTTGGTCATGCCGCCGTAGCTGTTCATGGCGGTCGGCACGAACGTCGGCGCGAGACAGTTGAAGCGGACGTTGGCGTGACCGTACTCGCGCGCGGCGATCTTCGTCACGAACATCGTGGAAGCCTTCGCGCCGGAGTACGCCGCGATCAGCACCGGCACCAGGATCGCGGTCGTCGAGGTGATGCTGACGACGGAGCCACCGCCGTGGGCGGCCATCGCGTTGCCGAACTGCTTCAGGAAGTAGAACGAGCCGAAGTACTGTACCGCCGCGACTTCCTGCATCACCTCGGTGGTCAGGTCGGCGATCGCGCAGGGACGCACGATGCCGGAGGAATTCACGGCGAAGTCGATGCGCCCCCAGCGCTTGATGGCGGCGTCGGCGAGCGCCTTGACGTCCTCCTCCTTGCTGATGTCGCAGCGCATTGCGACGGCGCCGGTCTGACTGGCGAGCTTCTCCAGGTTGCTCTCGCGACGCGCGGCCGCGATGACCTGGGCGCCTTCCTCGATGTACTTCTCCACGATGCGCCAGCCGATGCCGCTGGATGCACCGATGACGACACCCACCTTCCCGTCGAGAATTCCCATGTTCGATCTCCGTTGAACAGCGTTATCCGTCAATCCTGTCCCGAATGCCTGACCCGAATGGAAGAAACGCGAAGCGTCGGCCCGCTCGCTGGCTGGAAGCCGGAACCCGCGTTCACCGCATGCCCGGGACCCGCCGGACATACGCCCGCGCTTCCGGTGGCCGGGAACGCGGTTCGGCCGTGTTGATCCGGCCCGTGACGACAGCTGCCGCAGCGCAAAACCCGGGCAGACAGCGCCATCGGCCGCGCCGTGCACCGGCGGCGTGAAAGCATACCCGCTCCGCCCGTGAGCGTCACCGGGAAATACGCCGACCGGACGGACGGCTATGGCAGGACCTGCGCGCAGACGGCCAGGAGCCAGCCCGGGAAAACGCCCAGCAGCAATACCAGCAGCGCGTTCAGGCTGAGCACCCAGCGGAAGCCGGCGCTGCCACCGACCCGGTGGTCGTTCACCGGCCCGTCGAAGTACATGAGCTTCACGACGCGCAGGTAGAAATACGCGCCGATCACCGAGAACAGCACGGCCGCCACCGCGAGCCAGGTAAGGCCGACGTGCAGCACGGCGCTGATGACCTGCACCTTCGCCCAGAATCCCACGAGCGGCGGCACGCCCGCCGTGCCGAACATCAGCAGCATCATCACCGCCGCGAACCACGGGCTCTTCTGGTTCAGTCCGCGGTAGTCGTCGAGCTGGTCGGCCTCGAAGCCCTTGCGCGCGAGCAGCAGGATCACACCGAAGGAACCCGTCGCGGTGATCACGTAGGTCAGCGTGTAGAACATCGCGGCGCGGTAGCCCTCCGGCGTTCCCGCGAGGATGCCGAGCAGGATGAAACCCACGTGGGAGATGGTCGAGTACGCGAGCATGCGCTTGATGTTCGTCTGCGCGATGGCGACCACGTTGCCGATGGCCATCGACAGCAGCGACAGCACGATGAGCATGTCCGACCAGGCGCCGACGGCGCCCGACATGCCTTCCGCCAGCACGCGGATCGCGAGCGCGAACGAAGCCACCTTGGGCGCCGAACCGATGAACAGGGTCACGGCGGTCGGAGCGCCGTGATAGACGTCCGGCACCCACATGTGGAACGGCACGGCACCGAACTTGAACGCGATGCCCACGACGATGAAGGCCAGCCCGAACAGCAGGCCGATGTTCGTCCCCGCATCCGTGGTCGCCAGGAACTCCGCCAGCTCCCCGAGCTCGATGGTCCCGGAGACCCCGTAGACGATGGAGATGCCGTAGAGCAGCGTGCCGGACGCCATGGCGCCCAGCACGAAGTACTTCATCGCGGACTCCGCGGCCACGCCGTTCTCGCGGTCGAATGCGACGAGCGCGTACAGCGCGAGCGACAGCGTCTCGATGCCCAGGTACATCGTGAGCAGGCTGTTCGCCGAGATCATCACGTCGATGCCGAGCAGCGCGAACAGCCCGAGCGTGAAGAACTCGCCGCGGAACAGGCCCCGATCCGCCAGGTACTCCCGGGAATACAGGAACGCGACGGCCACCGAGGCGTAGGTGAACAGCTTGAGCACCGTGCCCATGGGGTCGGCCACGTAATGCCCGAAGAACGCGACCTCGCGGGCCTCCGGCGCCACGAGCGAACTCACGGCAGCGGTGCCGGCGAGCGCGAGGATCGAGAGCAGGTACGTGATCCAGCGCCGGGCATCGGTCACGAACAGGTCGATGAGCAGGACCGAGCAGGCCGCGGCCAGGAGGAAGATCTCCGCGGCTGCGGGCGCGAGGTCCAGGGGCATGACTTGCTGATTCATTGAGCCGCTCCGCCCGCCATCACAGCTTCGAGACCACGATCTGCTGCACCAGGTGCTCGACCGTGGCGCGCATCAGGTCGAGCAGCGGTGCCGGCCACAGCCCCAGCGCCAGCACTGCGACCGCGAGCACCGTCAGCACCAGGAACTCGCGGGGATTCAGGTCCTTCAGCGACGCGACCCCGTCGTTCGCGACCTCGCCCCAGATGACTCGCTTGACGAGCCAGAGGGTGTAGGCCGCCCCGAAGATCAGCGTCAGTGCCGCGAGGACCGCATACCAGAAGTTCGCCTTGAAGCTCGCGAGGATCACCAGGAACTCGCCGACGAAGCCCGAGGTGCCCGGAAGACCCGAGTTCGCCATCGCGAACAGCACCATGAAGAACGCGAACACGGGCATGGTGTTGACCACGCCGCCGTACGCCGAGATCTCGCGCGTGTGCAGGCGGTCGTACATCACGCCGACGCACAGGAACAGTGCGCCCGAGACGAGGCCGTGCGAGACCATCTGGACCATCGCGCCGTCGATGCCCATCCCGGCCCCTTCGAGTCCGCCGGGCGGCCGCGCGATGTCGAACGCCAGGAAGCTGCCCAGCGTGACGAAACCCATGTGAGCGATCGACGAGTATGCGATCAGCTTCTTCATGTCCTGCTGCACGAGCGCCACGAGCCCGATGTAGACCACCGCGACGAGCGACAGGCCGATCACCAGCCAGTCGAGTTCGCGGCTCGCATCCGGCGCGATCGGCAGGCTGAAGCGCAGGAAACCGTAGCCGCCCATCTTCAGCATGATCGCCGCCAGCACCACCGATCCGCCCGTGGGCGCCTCGACGTGGGCGTCGGGCAGCCAGGTGTGCACCGGCCACATCGGGATCTTGACGGCGAACGCCGCGAAGAACGCAAGGAAGATCAGCGTCTGCTCCCGGAGCGTAAGGGGCAGCTCCTGGAACGCGGCGATCTCGTAGCTGCCGCACTTCAGGTACATGTAGATGAGCGCGATCAGCATGAAGACCGAGCCCAGGAACGTGTACAGGAAGAACTTGACGGTGGCGTACACGCGGCGCGCGCCGCCCCAGATGCCGATGATGATGAACATCGGGATCAGCATCGCTTCCCAGAACACATAGAAGAGCAGCGCATCGAGCGACGAGAACACGCCGATCATCAGCCCTTCCATGATCAGGAAGGCCGCGAAGTACTGCGAAGGCTTCTTCTCGATGACGGTCCAGCCGGCGATGACCACGAGCGGCGTGATGAACGTCGTGAGGACGATCAGCGGCACGGCGATGCCGTCGACGCCGAGGTGGTACCAGGCGTTCAGCGAGGGAATCCACTCGAGGCGCTCGACGAACTGCATCGCTGCACTCGCGCCGTCGAAGTCACCCCAGAGCGGCAGGCTCAGCACGAAGGCCGCGATGGAGACGAGCAGCGCCAGCCAGCGGCCAGCCACCGCGCGGGCCTCGCCGAGTGCCAGCACGGCAACGCCGCCGGCGATCGGCAGCCAGACGAGCCAGCTCAGCAGGGGGAAACCGGTGTTGTGAGCCATCGTCAACCCTTGAGAACCAGCCAGGCGAGCAGCACCGACAGGCCGATGATCATCGCGAAGGCGTAGTGGTACAGGTAGCCGCTCTGGATCCGGCGGACCATGCCGGAGAGCAGCCCCACGGCCCTGGCCGAACCGTTGACCAGCGCGCCGTCGATCACGGCCTGGTCACCCGCCTTCCAGAGGATGCCGCCGATCGCACGCCCCGAGGCGGCGATGACGTGCTCGTTGAACCAGTCGAAGTAGTACTTGTTGTCGAGCAACCGGTACAGGCCGCCCAGGCGCCTCTGGATCGCGTCGGGCACGTCCGGCCGCTTCAGGTACAGGAACCACGCGGCGACGACGCCGGCGGCGGCGAGATACAGTGCCGGCGACTGCAGCGCATGTGTCACGAATGCGGCCGGGCCGTGGAAGTGCTGGCCGAGTTCGGCGAGCGGGCCGTCCACCGGGTGCTGGATCGCGCCCGCGAAGTAGTCGCCGAACACCACCGGCCCCACCGTGAACCAGCCGATGGCGACCGACGGGATGGCGAGCAGCACCAGCGGCAGCGTCACCACCCACGGGCTCTCGTGCAGGTGCTCGCGGGTGTGGTGATCCATGCGCTCCGTGCCGTGGAAGGTCATGAACACGAGACGGAAGCTGTAGAGCGCCGTGACGAATACGCCCGAGAGCACGCAGAGGTAGGCGTAGCCGGCGCCGGGCAGGTGCGATTCGTGCACCGCTTCGATGATGATGTCCTTCGAGAAGAAGCCCGAGAAGCCCGGGAAACCGATCAGCGCCAGCGAGCCGATCAGGCTCGTCCAGTACGTGACCGGCAGGTACTTGCGCAGCCCGCCCATCCGGCGCATGTCCTGCTCGTGGTGCATGGCGATGATCACCGAGCCCGCGGCGAGGAACAGCAGCGCCTTGAAGAAGGCGTGGGTCATGAGGTGGAAGATACCCGCGCCGTAGGCCTGCGCGCCGAGTGCCACGGTCATGTAGCCGAGCTGGGACAGCGTCGAGTACGCGACGACGCGCTTGATGTCGTTGTTCACGAGGCCGAGCAGGCCCATGAAGAACGCCGTCGTCGCGCCGATCACGAGCACGATGTTGAGCGCGTCGGGCGACAGCTCGAACAGCGGCGACATGCGCGCCACCATGAAGATGCCCGCGGTGACCATGGTCGCCGCGTGGATCAGTGCCGAGATCGGCGTCGGGCCCTCCATCGAGTCCGGCAGCCAGACGTGCAGGGGGACCTGCGCCGACTTGCCCATTGCGCCGATGAACAGCGCCACGCAGATCAGCGTCATGGCGTCGATGGAATCATCGGCCGAGAGGATCAGGCTCTGGCCCACCAGCGACGGTGCCTGCCGGAACACCTCGGCGTAGTCGAGGCTCCCGGTGAAATAGACCACTGCGGCGATCCCGATGACGAAGCCGAAGTCGCCGACCCGGTTGACCAGGAAGGCCTTGAGGTTCGCGAAGATCGCCGTCGGGCGCGTGTACCAGAAGCCGATGAGCAGGTACGAGACGAGGCCGACCGCCTCCCAGCCGAAGAACAGCTGCAGGAAGTTGTTCGACATCACCAGCATCAGCATCGAGAACGTGAACAGCGAGATGTAGGCGAAGAAGCGCTGGTAACCCGGGTCGTCGTGCATGTAGCCGATGGTGTAGACGTGCACCATCAGCGACACGAACGTCACCACGCACATCATGAGCGCCGACAGCCGGTCGACGAGGAACCCGACCTGCATGCTGATGCCGTCGCTGACTCCCCACGTGTACAGCGTGTGGTCGAGCGGCTCCGCACCCGGCGCGAGCAGCTGCCGCAGCACCCAGACCGACAGGCCGAAGGCCGTCGCGACGCCCGCGATCGTGACGCTGTGCGCCCCGGCCCGGCCGATGAACCGGGCCCCGAGCCCCGCGAGCAGCGAGGCCGCGAGCGGTGCGAGCACGATGACGAGGCAGGCTTGCTCGAGCGTCATGATCAACCCTTCATCGTGTCGAGTTCTTCGACGTTGATGCTGCGGCGTTCGCGGAACAGCACCACGAGGATCGCCAGTCCGATCGCCGCCTCGGCCGCCGCGACGGTCAGGATGAAGAACACGAACACCTGACCCGACAGGTCGCCGAGGTAGCGCGAGAACGCGACGAAATTGAAATTGACCGCGAGCAGCATGAGTTCGATGCACATCAGCAGCAGGATCACGTTCCGCCGGTTCAGGAACACGCCCGCCACGGCGATCGAGAACAGGATCCCGGCCAGGAACAGGAAGTGTGTCAGTCCGATCATTCCCGGCCCTCCGCATCCATCTTGACCAGGCGCACGCGGTCCTCGCGGCGCACGGCCACCTGGGCCGCGACGTCCTGCGTCCTGACGCCCGCCCTGCGCCGCAGCGTCAGCACGATCGCCGCCACCATCGCGACCAGCAGCACGACCGCGGCCAGCTGGAAGGGATAGACGTAGTCGGTGTAGAGCACGGCGCCGAGCGCCCGCGTATTGCTGAAATCGGCCGGCAGCGGCGGAGCCCCCGCGGCCAGATCGAGCCCGAGGCTCCGGACCTTGATGACGTAGTACAGCTCCGCGACCATCACGAGCGCGACCGCGATGCCGAGCGGCGCGTTGCGCGCGAAGCCCTCGCGCAGCTTCTCGACGTTCACGTCGAGCATCATGACGACGAACAGGAACAGCACCATCACCGCGCCGACGTAGACGAGCACGAGGACCAGCGCGAGGAACTCGGCCTCCAGCAGCAGCCACAGCACCGCGCTGTTGAAGAACGCCAGCACCAGCAGCAGCGCCGAGTGCACCGGGTTGCGCGCGAGGATGACCCCGAGCGCCGCGGCCACGAGCACCGTCGCGAAGACGTAGAAGATGATCGTTGTCAGCACTTCGCTTCCGCCCTGTATGGCACGCCGCCAGGCGGCCGTGTTCTCACGTCGAGTCCCGTTCCCGGTCAGCGGTACGGCGCGTCGGCGGCCTTGTCCGCCGCGATCATCGCCTCGTAGCGCTCGCCGATGGCCAGCAGCTTGTCCTTGGTCATGATGTTTTCGCCGGGGTTTTCCATGTGGTACTCGTAGATGCGGGTCTCCACGACGGCATCCACGGGGCAGGCCTCCTCGCAGAAGCCGCAGTAGATGCACTTGAACAGGTCGATGTCGTAGCGCGTGGTGCGCCGCGTGCCGTCGGCACCGACACCCGACTCGATCGTGATCGCGAGCGCCGGACAGACCGCCTCGCAGAGCTTGCAGGCGATGCAGCGCTCCTGCCCGTTCGGGTAGCGGCGCAGCGCATGCAGGCCGCGGAAGCGCGGCGACACCGGAGCCTTGTCCTCCGGGTACTGCACCGTGATCTTCGGGTGGAACAGGTACTTCCCCGTGAGCGCCATGCCCTTGAGGAGCTCCCACAGGAAGAAGGTCTTGAAGAAACTGCGCACGCCCTGCATCTCTCGATTCCTCGCCTCAGGCGGCCCAGGGCCCGACCTTGCAGTACACCAGCACACCCTCGACCGCCAGCCAGACCAGCGTGATCGGGATGAACACCTTCCAGCCGAGGCGCATGATCTGGTCGTAGCGGTAGCGCGGGAATGTCGCGCGCAGCCACAGGTACACGAACAGGAAGAACGCGGTCTTCGCCGCCAGCCAGTGGAACCCGGGAGCGGCGAGCAGCGAGCCCTCCGGCAGGTAGCCGTCCAGCGGCGACAGCCAGCCACCCAGGAAGAACACCGAGGTGAGCGTGGAGATCAGGATCATGTTCGCGTACTCGGGCAGCGCGAACAGCGTGGCGAAGCCGGCACCCGAATAGTCGACGTGGAAGCCCGCGACGATCTCGGACTCGCCCTCGACCACGTCGAAGGGCGCGCGGTTGGTCTCGGCCACGCCCGAGATGAAGTAGACGATGAACAGCGGGAACAGCCAGAACCAGTTCCAGGCCAGGAAGCCGCCCTGCTGCGCGCGCACGATGTCGCCGAGGTTCAGGCTGCCCCCTGCCATGAGCACACCGACGAGGGCAAAGCCCATGGCGATCTCGTAGGCCACGATCTGCGCCGCGGAACGCATGGCACCGAGGAACGCGTACTTCGAGTTCGCCGACCAGCCCGCGAGGATGACGCCGTACACGCCCATCGAGGTCATGGCCAGGATGTACAGCAGTCCCGCATCGATGTCGGCGAGCACGAACTCCGGCGCGAAGGGGACGACGGCCCAGGTCGCGAATGCCGGGATGACGGACACGAGCGGCGCGATCGCGAACAGCACCTTGTCGGCGTTGGCCGGGATGATCAGCTCCTTCATCAGGAGCTTGAAGACATCCGCGAACGGCTGCAGCAGACCCTTCGGACCCACGCGGTTGGGACCGATGCGCAGTTGCATGTAGCCGATGATCTTGCGCTCGAAGTACGTCAGGTAGGCGACGCACAGGATCACGGCGACGATCACGACGACCGTGAGCACGCAGGTGATCAGCAGGTTCTGGAACTGCGGCGGGATCGAATACCAGATGTCGAGGAGCGTCTGCAGCATGGCTCAGCACTCCCCCGCGGCCGCACGGCCGTCCCGCGTCTGCTGCAGGGCGGGTGCGCGGCGCGTGAGCGCGTCGACGGCGTACATCGGCACGTCCACGCTGCCCGTGGTCGTCGACGGGACGACGGCCCGCGTACCCGCATACCGGTTGTCCGCGACCACGCCGTCCGCCAGCGCGCGCAGTTCGTCGCGCACCTGCTCGGCCGAGTCGTACTCGAAGCCCTCGAGGGCGAGCAGGTTGCCGAGGACACGCAGGACCTTCCAGCCGGGTCTCGCCTCGCCCACCGGCTTCGCACAGCCGTTGAAGCTCTGCCAGCGCCCTTCGCCGTTGACGAACGTCCCGGCGGTCTCGGCGAAGGTGCCGGCGGGCAGCAGCACGTGCGCCGCACGCCGCAGCGCGGGCGAATCGAACGGGGTCACGGCCACCACGAACTCGGCGCCCTCGAGAACCGCCGTGGCGTTCCCGCCCAGCGTATCCGCATCCGGCTCGACGCCCGCGAGCAGCCATCCGCGCGGCGCAGCCGAGAGCATCTGCGCAAAATCGAGGCCCGGGCGCGAGAGGACCCTGGCGCCCGGACCGCGGTGCGGCAGCGCGCCGGCCAGTGCCGCACCGGCGGCGTTCGCACCGTCCGTGAGGTAGCCCAGCGTGGCGCCGACGAGCGCGGCGAGCGCGGCTGCGGCAGCCCGCAGGTCCGCCCAGGCCGCATGCCGGTGCGCAAGGGCACCGAGCAGCACCAGGCGCCGCTCACCCGTCGCGAGCGACTCGACGATCCGGCGGTGTGCATCGCCGACGCGGGCGCCGGCAGCCAGTGCCGCGACCGGCGCGGGTACCTCGACGCCCGTGCGCTCGGCCGCGGCGGCGAGCAGCGCGCCCAGTTCCCCGAGCCAGGCGCTGCCCGGTGCCTCGAGATAGTCCGTCACCGGGAAGAGGTACGGGTACCGTGCGGGATTCAGGAACGACACGCGCGCGCCACGACGCGCGGCCTTGCGTACGCGGTGCGCGAGGATCGGTGCCTCGTGCCGCAGGTTGCTGCCCACCACGAGGGCCGCATCGAGCTTCTCGAAGTCGGCAACGGACAGCCCCAACCCCGGATATGCCGGGTCGTGCTGCTGGTCGCGGAAGTCGCGCTGCCGCAGGCGGGTGTCGATGTTCGACGTCCCGAGCCCGCGCGCGATCCGCGCGAGCAGGTAGAGCTCTTCCGTCGTGGCGGAGGGCGAGCCCAGTGCAGCCAGCGCGTTCGCCCCGGCCCGTGCGACGACGTCCTTGAGACCCTGGGCCGCGGCCGACAGCGCCGTCTCCCAGTCCACGGACCGCCACTCGCCCTCGACGCGCATCATGGGGGATGCGAGGCGATCGGCGGCGTAGACGGCCTCGTAGGAGAACCGGTCGCGATCGGCGATCCAGGTCTCGTTGATCTGCTCGTTGTCCCGCGGAACGATGCGCATGAGGCGGCCGCGCAGGACGTGGCCCCAGAGATTCGATCCTACCGGATCGTGAGGCGAGACCAGCGCGTGCTCGGTCATTTCCCAGGAGCGGGCACCGAACCGGAACGGCTTGGAGTTGAGCGCTCCCACCGGGCAGAGGTCGATGATGTTGCCCGACAGCTCGTGGTCGACGGTCTTCTCGATGAAGGTGCCGATCTCGGTGTTCTCGCCGCGGCCCATCGTGCCCAGTTCCTGAACACCGGCGATCTCGGCGGTGAACCGCACGCAGCGCGTGCAGTGGATGCAGCGGGTCATGTCCGTCGAGACGAGCGGCCCGAGGCTCCTGTCCTTGACGACGCGCTTGCGCTCGGAATAGCGCGACACGTCGCGACCGAAGCCCTGCGCCAGGTCCTGCAGCTCGCATTCGCCACCCTGGTCGCACACGGGGCAGTCCAGCGGGTGGTTGATCAGCAGGAATTCCATCGTCGCCTTCTGCGCGGCGATGGCGCGCGGCGAGCGCGTGAACACCTTCATGCCCTCGGTCACGGGCGTGGCGCAGGCCGGCATCGGCTTCGGCGCCTTCTCGACCTCCACGAGGCACATGCGGCAGTTGGCCGCGATGGACAGCTTTTCGTGATAGCAGAATCGCGGCACGTAGATGTCGGCGCCGTCGGTCGCCTGGATCAGCATCTGACCCTTGCGCGCCTTGACGGGGACGCCGTTCACCTCGATGTTGACCCAATCCTGACTCATGCCGGTCCCGTTTCGTTGGAAGTCCTGTTGCCGACCCATCACGCCGCGTCGCGCGGCCGGTCACCGACCATGCTGCGGCCGCCGTTCGCGATCATGTACTCGAACTCGTGACGGAAGTGCCGCAGGAAGCTCTGCACGGGCCATGCGGCCGCGTCGCCGAGCGCACAGATCGTGTGGCCCTCGATCTGGTTGGCGACCTGCACCAGCAGGTCGAGGTCGCCCGGCCGCCCCTGCCCAGCGAGGATGCGCACCAGCATGCGGTTCATCCAGCCGGTGCCCTCGCGGCAGGGCGTGCACTGTCCGCAGGACTCGGCACGATAGAAGCGCGACAGCCGCTCCAGCACGCGCACCATGCAGGTCGTCTCGTCCATGACGATGACGGCGGCCGAACCGAGCGACGAGCCCGCCTTGCGCAGCGAGTCGTAGTCCATGTTCGCGCCCATGATCGCCTCGGCGGGCAGTACCGGCACGGACGAGCCGCCCGGGATCACGGCCTTGAGGCGACGACCGCCGCGCATGCCACCGCAGATGTCGAGCAGGTCCTTGAACGGGATGCCGAGCGGCAGTTCGAAGTTGCCGGGGCGGTTGACGTGGCCCGACACCGAGAAGATGGCCGTGCCACCCGAATTGGTGGTCCCGAGATCGGCGAACCAGCGCGCACCCTTGCGCAGGATCGACGGCACGCTCGCGAAGCTCTGCGCGTTGTTGATCGTCGTCGGACGGCCGAAGAGCCCGACGCTCGCGGGGAACGGCGGCTTGAAGCGCGGCTTGCCCTGCTTGCCCTCGATGGACTCGAGCAGCGCCGTCTCCTCGCCGCAGATGTAGGCGCCGGCGCCGACCACCGCGTGCAGGTCGAAGTCGACGCCCGAACCCAGCAGGTTCCTGCCCAGCAGACCGGCCGCGTAGGCCTCCTTCACTGCCGCCTCGAAGCGCGGCACGGGCTCCGCGAGGAACTCGCCGCGGATGTAGTTGTAGCCGACGGTCGCGCCCATGGCGTAGCCGCCGATCGCCATGCCCTCGATGATCGAGTGCGGGTTGTAGCGCAGGATGTCGCGGTCGTGGCAGGTGCCGGGCTCGCTCTCGTCCGAGTTGCAGACGACGTAGCGCTGACCCGGCGGGCTCGACAGCATGAAGCTCCACTTCACACCCGTCGGGAAGCCCGCGCCGCCGCGGCCGCGCAGCCCGGAGGCCTTGACCTCCTCGATGACGGACGCCGGCGAGGGCTTGTCGCGCAGGATCTTCTCCCAGGCCTCGTAGCCGCCGCAGCGCCGGTAGGTCTCCAGCGTCCAGCTGCGTTCGTGCTGGAGCGGCTCGAACACCACCTGGTTCATGGGATGGGTCATGCGCTCACTCCAGGGCGTCCAGGATCTGCACGGCCTTCTCCGGCGTGAGATTCTCGTGGTAGACGTGGTCCACCATCATCATCGGCGCGTTGTTGCAGGCCGCGAGGCACTCCTCCTCCCGCTTGAGGTAGATGCGGCCGTCGGCAGTGCTCTCGCCCGTCCTGATGCCGAGACGCTTCTCGACCGCGGCGACGATCTCGTCGGCGCCGCAGAGCATGCAGCTGATGTTGGTGCAGATCGAGACGTGGACGCGGCCGACCGGCTTCGTCTCGAACATGGAGTAGAAGCTCGCCACCTCGTAGACCTGGACCGGCGGCAGCTTCAGGTACTCCGCGATCGCGTCCATGAGCTCCGTGGTCAGGTAGCCGTTGTTCTCGTGCTGCGCGGTCCTGAGCGCGGCGAGCACTGCCGAGCGCTCGCGGCCCGCGGGAAAGCGCGCCACCCAGTGATCGATCTCCTCGCGCAGGTGCGCGGAGAGTTTCCCGTTGCCCTCTGCGGTACTCACCGGTCGATCTCCCCGAAGACGATGTCCGACGTGCCGATCACCGCGACCACGTCCGCCAGCATGTGGCCGCGGACCATCTCGTCGAGCGCCGCGAGGTGCACGAATCCGGGCGCGCGGCACTTCATGCGGTAGGGCTTGTTGGCTCCGTCCGAGACCAGGTACACGCCGAACTCGCCCTTCGGCGCCTCGACCGCGGCATAGGCTTCGCCGGCCGGCACGCAGTAGCCTTCCGTCATCAGCTTGAAGTGATGGATCAGCGACTCCATGTCGGCCTTCATCGCCGCACGCTTCGGCGGTGCGACCTTGTGGTCCTCGACCATCACCGGGCCCGGGTTGGCACGCAGCCAGTCGACGCACTGGCGGATGATGCGGTTCGACTGGCGGAATTCCTCGATGCGCACGAGGTAGCGGTCGTAGCAGTCACCGCCCACGCCCACCGGGATGTCGAAGTCGACCCGGTCGTAGATCTCGTACGGCTGCTTCTTGCGCAGGTCCCAGGCGATGCCCGATCCGCGCAGCATCGGTCCCGTGAAACCGAGCGCGAGCGCGCGTTCCGGCGACACCACGCCGATGCCCACGGTGCGCTGCTTCCAGATGCGGTTGTCCGTGAGCAGCGTCTCGTAGTCGTCGACGCACTTCGGGAAGCGCTCGGTGAAGTCCTGGATGAAGTCGAGCAGCGAGCCGGAGCGCCGCTCGTTGAGCTTCGCGATGTCCTTGTCGCTGCGCCAGCGCGACGCCTGGTACTTCGGCATCGAGTCCGGCAGGTCGCGGTAGACGCCGCCGGGCCGGTAGTAGGTGGCGTGCATGCGCGTGCCCGAGACCGCCTCGTAGCAGTCCATGAGGTCCTCGCGCTCGCGGAAACAGTACAGGAACACCGTCATCGCGCCGATGTCGATGCTGTGCGAGCCGAGCCACATGAGGTGGTTCAGGATGCGCGTGATCTCGTCGTACATGACGCGGATGTACTGCGCGCGCAGCGGGACCTGCACGCCGAGCAGCTTCTCGATCGCACCCACATAGGCGTGCTCGCTGCACATCATGGACACGTAGTCGAGCCGGTCCATGTAGCCGATCGACTGGTTGAACACCTTGTGCTCGGCCAGCTTCTCCGTGCCGCGGTGCAGGAGCCCGACGTGCGGGTCCGCCTTCTGCACCACCTCGCCGTCCATCTCGAGCACGAGGCGCAGGACGCCGTGCGCCGCAGGGTGCTGCGGACCGAAGTTCAGGGTGTAGTTGCGGATCTCAGCCATCGCGACGCGGCTCCTCGAGCGCCGGCTCGTAGCGGTTGTCCTGGCGGATCACCTTCGGGACGATCACGCGCGGCTCGATCGTCACGGGCTGGTAGACGACGCGGCCCTCGGCCGGGTCGTAGCGCACCTCGACATTGCCCGACAGCGGGAAGTCCTTGCGGAACGGGTGCCCGACGAAGCCGTAATCGGTGAGGATGCGCCGCAGGTCCGGGTGGCCGCGGAAAAGGATGCCGAAGAGGTCGAAGGCCTCGCGCTCGAACCAGTTCGCCGACGGCCAGACATCGACCACGGAATCGACCATGGGCGGCTCGGCCTCGGCGCACCAGACGCGCAGGCGCAGGCGGACATTCCGCGACACGGACAGCAGGTGGTAGACGACGGCGAAGCGCGACGGGCAGCTTTCCGGGACGACCGCCTCGCCACCACGTCCCGTGGCGCGGCCGAAACCGGAGGAGCTGGCCTCCGTCGTGCGCCACTCGGCACGCCCGTAGTGCAGGTAGTCGACCCCGCAGACGTCGATGAGCTGCTCGAAGGCGAACTCACGCTCGTCGCGCAGCGCACGCGCGACGTCCGGCAGGTCGGCCGGTGCGACCTCGAAGGTGATCTCGCCCGCGACGCCCGCGACCCGGCGTACACGGGGACCGAGGCGCGATTCGATCGTCGCGGCAAGCGTTTCTGTCCTGCTCATGCTGTCCTTCAGCGCGCGATGGTGCTCGTCCGGCGGATCTTCTTCTGCAGCTGCAGGATCCCGTAGAGCAGCGCCTCGGCGGTCGGCGGGCATCCGGGAACGTAGACATCGACGGGCACGATGCGGTCGCAGCCGCGCACGACCGCGTACGAGTAGTGGTAGTACCCGCCGCCGTTCGCACAGGAACCCATCGAGATCACCCAGCGCGGCTCGGACATCTGGTCGTAGATCTTGCGCAGCGCCGGCGCCATCTTGTTGACCAGCGTGCCCGCCACGATCATGACGTCGGACTGGCGCGGGCTCGGGCGGAACACGACGCCGAAGCGGTCGAAGTCATAGCGTGAAGCGCCCGCGTGCATCATCTCCACGGCGCAGCAGGCCAGGCCGAACGTCACGGGCCAGAGGGACCCGGTGCGCGCCCAGTTCATGACTGCGTCGACCGAGGTCGTCATCCAGCCGCGGCCCGCGGTCGCGGCGTTCTCGCCGGTCACTCCCATTCGAGCGCTCCCTTCTTCCACTCGTAGGCGAATCCGACCACCAGCACGAGGAGGAAGACTCCCATCGATACGAGACCGAACGTGCCGATCCGGTCCAGCGACACCGCCCAGGGGAACAGGAACGCGATTTCCAGATCGAAGATGATGAAGAGGATCGCGACGAGGTAGTAGCGCACGTCGAACTTCATGCGCGTGTCCTCGAAGGCCTCGAAGCCGCACTCGTAGGGCGAGAGCTTCTCCGCATCCGGTCGCTTCGGGCCCAGCAGGTAACCGAGCACCAGCAGCACGACCCCGAGGCCGGCGCTGACGACGAGGAAGATGAGTATCGGAAGATAGTTTTCGAGCATGCCTGCCGCCGGCGGCGATCGCGGAAGTCGCGTCACCGAATGGGCGCGCATTTTAACCATGCGCAGCAGCAGGCGTAACCCCGATCGACGACAAAAACCCTCGTCACGAGGCGTCTCGCTTCGCGTGCTGCGCCCGCCGCAACCCGTCGGTGCACGACGCGCACAATACGCAGAAGCTGTCTCTGCGTGATTACCGAAACGAATCGTGAAGAATCTTCAGACAGCGGGCGCACCGGCTGCGGACGAACCGCGGGCGCACGCTGCGCAGATCCACGGAAGAGACTTGATCTGGATCAATATGACTGGTGCCGACGGTCGGACTCGAACCGACACGGGTTGCCCCACTAGCCCCTCAAACTAGCGCGTCTACCAATTCCGCCACGTCGGCAGTCATATCAGAACCCTTGCGACCGGAGAGCACCCGGCCGCGAACTCACTTGCCCGCCGGAGCCGGCGCTGCCGGCATCGGCACTTCACCCTGCACCGGAGCCGCAGGCGCCGCCGGAACCGCAGGCGCCGGAACGGGCACCTGCTCCACCAGACTCTTCGGCGCCGCCGGCGTGCGCGCCGCCATCACGGCGAGCACCAGGCTGGTCACGAAGAAAGCCGTCGCGAGCGCGGCAGTCAGCTTCGAGAAGAACGTCGCCGCACCACGCGCCCCGAACACCGTGCCCGACGCGCCGGCGCCGAAACCGGCACCCGCGTCGGCACCCTTGCCCCGCTGCAGCAACACGAGGCCGATGATGGCCACGGACAGCAGAACATGGATGACGAGCACGGCGTTGTGCAGCATGGTTCACCTGGAGCCGCGGGTCGCGACCGCCGCCTCGCAAATCTTCCGGAACTCGTCGGCCTTCAGCGAGGCGCCACCCACGAGACCGCCATCGACATCGGGCTGGCTGAACAACTCTCGCGCGTTCGCAGCCTTCACGCTGCCGCCGTAGAGGATCCGCAGCGACGCCGCGATTGTAGCATCGCGCTCCGCGAGCCGCCCGCGGATGAACGCGTGCACTTCCTGCGCCTGCCCGGGAGTGGCGTTCTTGCCCGTCCCGATGGCCCATACCGGCTCGTAGGCGACGAGCGCTCCAGCAAAACCTGCCGGTCCCGTCACGGCCAGCACGGCGTCGAGCTGCCGCGCGACCACTTCCTCGGTCACGCCGCGCTCGCGCTCCGCGAGCGTCTCGCCGACGCACAGCACGGGCACGAGGCCCTCGCGCCCCGCGGCGACGAACTTCCGGGCGACCAGCTGGTCGTCCTCGCCGAAGAGCGCCCTGCGCTCGGAGTGTCCGACGAGGGCATAGCGGCATCCGACGTCGCGAAGCATCGCGGCGGCGACCTCACCCGTGAACGCCCCGGGCGCCTCGGCGCACACGTCCTGCGCCCCCACGGCCATCGAGCTCTCGCGCAGCAGCCTTGAAACCTCCCAGAGATAGACGAAGGGCGGGCAGACGATCACATCGATCAGTCCACCGCCATCGCTCTCCGTGAGCTCGCGGACCAGCTGCGCGTTCTCCGCGCGCGACCCGTGCATCTTCCAGTTGCCCGCAACGACAGGCCTGCGCATCGACGACTCACCCCCGGGATCATCTCTCGCGACCGGGGCACCCCGGCCGGAAAGGCGCGCAAGGATACGGACACCACCCTTTGAAATCAACGTGCTCGCCGGAACGGCGCGACCGACCGGCCGGCGCGTCCACGGCCGCGAAGCGGCGGCCGGGCCTCAGGACGCCCGCGCGGCTTCGCTGCGGACGACTTCGGCGAGCCGTTCGGCGTGGGCCGCGATCGCCGTCTCGTCCTCGCCTTCCACCATGACGCGGATGACCGGCTCCGTGCCCGAGGCCCGCAGGACGACCCGCCCGCGGCCGGCGAGCGCGGCCTCGACCGCGCGCACGGAATCACCGACGGCCGCATTGCCACCGACGTCGAAACGACGCGCCATGCTCACGTTGATCATCTTCTGCGGGAACCGCGTCAGCGAAGCCGTCAGCTCCGCGAGGGTCTTGCCGGTATCGCGCATGATCGCCAGCACCTGCAGCGCCGCGATGAGCCCGTCCCCGGTCGTCGTCTTGTCGAGGCGCAGGAGATGCCCCGAGGTCTCGCCGCCGAGGATCCCGTCCTTCTCCCGCAGCAGCTGCAGGACGTAGCGGTCACCGACCGCCGCGCGGGCGAACGGGATGCCGAGTTCGCGGAACGCGACCTCGAGTCCGAAGTTCGTCATCACCGTTCCCACGACCGGCCCCCGCAGTTCGCCCCGCTCGTGCATGTGGCGCGCGATCACGTAGAGCAGCTGGTCGCCGTCGACGATGCGCCCCAGGTGATCCACCATCACCAGCCGGTCGCCGTCGCCGTCGAGGGCGATGCCGGCATCCGCCCGCACGCCGGGCACCGTCAGCTGGAGCAGCTCGGGTTCCGTGGAGCCGCATCCGAGGTTGATGTTGCGCCCGTTCGGCGAACTGCCGATGGGAACGATGTCGGCCCCGAGATCCGCGAGCACGCGCGGTGCAACCTTGTAGCCGGCACCGTTCGCACTGTCGATGACGAGCTTGAATCCCGCGAGGTCCGTGCCCGCGGGCAGCGTCGACATGCAGAACCGCTGGTACAGCACGCGCTGCTCGTCGACGCGCACGGCGCGGCCGAGCCGCTCCGACTCACGCGTCAGCGCCGGCTCCTCGAGACACCGTTCGATCTCGACCTCGAGCGCGTCGGGCAGTTTGCCGCCGCTGCGGTCGAAGAACTTGATGCCGTTGTCCTGATAAAGGTTGTGGGAAGCGGAGATGACCACGCCGAAGTTGCAGTCCAGCCGCTGCACGAGGTAGGCGATGCCGGGCGTCGGCAGCGGCCCGACGAGCTGCACGTTGACGCCCGCGGCGACGAAACCCGCCTCCAGCGCCGCCTCGAACATGTAGCCCGACAGTCGCGTGTCCTTGCCGACGAGCACCGTGCCCCCGTCGGGCGCGAGCACGCGCGCGGCGGCACTCGCGAGCCTGAGCGCGAACTCCACCGTCATCGGATCCTTGCCGACGCGTCCCCGCACACCGTCCGTGCCGAAATACCTGCGGCTCATCGTTCACTCCCTTCTGCGCCGCAGGGCCGCGGCGACTTTCACTGCATCCAGGGTCGGCGCGACGTCGTGCGCCCGCACGATCCGCGCACCGTTCATCACCGCGAGCGCGGCCAGCGCGACGCTCCCGTAGAGGCGTTCGTCGACCGGCCGGCCCGTGAGCGTTCCGATCATGCTCTTGCGCGACAGGCCGACCAGCACCGGGAAACCCATCCGTTCCAGTTCCGGCAGCGCAGCGAGCAGGTCGAGATTGTGTTCCAGCGTCTTGCCGAATCCGAAGCCGGGATCCACGGCGATGCGCCCGGCGTCGATGCCGGCCACGTGACACGCCCGGACGCGCTCCGCGAGGAACTCCCCGACCTCCCGGACCACGTCGGCATAGGCGGGCGCCACCTGCATGGTGGCCGGCTCACCGCGCATGTGCATCAGGCACACAGCCACGCCCGACGCCGCGCAGATCTCGATGGCACCCGGGTCGGCGAGCGCGGTCACGTCGTTGATCAGGGTGGCGCCCGCGTCGATCACCGCGCGCATCACGCCGGCCCGGCGGGTATCCACCGACACCGGCACACCGAGCCGCGGCACGAGCGCCGCGACGACCGGAACGACGCGCGCCGCCTCCTCCCCGGCCGTGACCGGCCGCGCGCCCGGGCGGGTCGATTCACCGCCGATGTCGACGATCGCCGCACCTTCGGCGACCAGTCGCTCCGCCTGCGCGATCGCCCGGCCCGGATCGAGGTATCGACCGCCATCGGCAAAGGAGTCCGGCGTCACGTTGACGACGCCCATCACGACCGGCTCGTCGAGTGTCAGGCGATGGCTGCCGCACTGCAGGTGCATGGTTCGCGACCGGGCCCCGGACCCGCGCGGGCCGCGGCCGCACGCCGGCGGCCACCCGCGCGGCGGATCGCGTCAGTGCTGTCCGGCGGGCGGACCGATGACGGTCCCGGACGCGGTCGCCGCCGCGCCACCGCTCGGCCGGGTGTCCGGATCGTCCCAGCCCTCGGGCGGCCGCGGCTTGCCGCCCGCCATGATGTCCTTGATCTGCTGCTCGTCGATGGTCTCGTACTTGATGAGCGCCTGCGCCATGGTGTCCAGCTTGTCGCGGTGCTCCACGAGGATCGACTTCGCGCGCTGGTAGGCATCGTCGATCACGCGCCGCACTTCCTCGTCGATCACGTGGGCGGTGACGTCCGAGACCTGCTTGTGCTGCGTGACCGAGCGGCCCAGGAACACTTCGCCCTGGTCCTCCATGTAGGACAGCGGCCCCAGGCGCTCGGACAGGCCCCACTTGGTGACCATGTTCCGCGCGAGCCCCGTCGCGCGTTCGATGTCGTTCGAGGCACCCGTGGTCACGGCTTCCCTGCCGAAACGCAGCTCCTCGGCGATGCGGCCACCGAACAGGCTCGCGATCTGGCTCTCGAGGCGGCGCTTGCTGTAGCTGTAGCGGTCCTCCTCGGGCAGGAACATGGTCACGCCGAGCGCGCGGCCGCGCGGGATGATCGTGACCTTGTACACGGGGTCGTGTTCCGGGAGGCTCATGCCGACGATGGCATGGCCCGCCTCGTGGTAGGCCGTGTTGAGCTTCTCCTGCTCGCTCATGACCATGGAGCGCCGCTCGGCACCCATCATGATCTTGTCCTTGGCGCGCTCGAACTCGTCCATGGTCACGACGCGCTTGTTGGCCCGCGCCGCGAACAGCGCGGCCTCGTTCACGAGGTTCATGAGATCCGCGCCCGAGAATCCCGGCGTACCCCGCGCGATGACCGACGGCTTCACGTCGTCGGCGACAGGGACCTTGCGCATGTGGACCTTGAGGATCTGCTCGCGGCCGCGCACGTCGGGCAGCGGCACCACCACCTGGCGGTCGAAGCGACCCGGCCGCAGCAGCGCGGGATCGAGCACGTCGGGCCGGTTCGTCGCGGCGATGACGATGATGCCCTCGTTGCCCTCGAAGCCGTCCATCTCCACGAGCAGCTGGTTGAGCGTCTGCTCGCGCTCGTCGTGACCGCCCCCGAGACCGGCGCCGCGATGGCGCCCGACCGCGTCGATCTCGTCGATGAAGATGATGCAGGGCGCATGCTTCTTGGCCTGCTCGAACATGTCGCGCACGCGCGAAGCACCGACACCGACGAACATCTCCACGAAATCCGAGCCGGAGATCGTGAAGAACGGCACCTTGGCCTCGCCCGCGATCGCGCGCGCGAGCAGCGTCTTGCCCGTACCGGGCGGACCCACCATCAGCACGCCCTTCGGGATCTTGCCGCCCAGCTTCTGGAACTTGCCCGGGTCCTTGAGGAAGTCGACGATCTCCTTGACCTCCTCCTTCGCTTCCTCGACGCCCGCGACGTCGGCGAACGTGATGTTGACCTGGTCCTCGCCGAGCAGCCGCGCCCGGCTCTTGCCGAAGGACATCGCCCCCCGGCCGCTCGCGCCACCCTGCATCTGACGCATGAAATAGACCCAGACGCCGATGAGCAGGAGGATGGGGAAGGACGAGACGAACAGCTGCATCAGGAATGACGGCCGCTCGGGCGGCGCGGCATCGAAGGTCACGCCCTGCCGCTGCAGCAGCCCGATCAATGCGGTGTTGTCGGTCTCCGGATTGAACGCGACGAACGCCTCGCCGGTCGCACGCTTGCCGACGATCGTGTCTTCCTTGAACGTGACCGAGCGGACCGATCCGCTCTTGACCTCGGTCAGGAACTGGGAATAGGGCATGACGTGCGGCTGGACACCGCGATTGCTGAACGTCGTGAACACCACCATCATCACGACGGCGATCACCACCCACAGCACGATGTTCTTCGTCAGGTCATTCACTACGGCATCACTCCAGGGCGTCCCCGACCTCGATCCACTTCGACATCCGACCGTGGAATCCTTCGAAAATTCACGTTACTACACAACGGGACCCCTCGCCAGCAGATAGACCTCGGGGCTGCGCAACCGAGAAGCCTTCGGCTTCTTGAGGCGAACCTCGGCGAATCGGGCCCGTGCGTCCTTCAGCAGCGCATCGAAGCCGGCGCCCTGGAACACCTTCGTGAGCAGCGTGCCCCCGGGCTTCAGGTGGGTTGCGGCGAAATCGAGCGCCAGCTCCGCCAGGTACATCGCACGCGGCTGGTCGACCACATCCACTCCGCTGAGATTGGGGGCCATATCGGACAACACAAGGTCGACACGGGCGCCCGCCAGGATCTGTTCGAGCCGATCGAGCACGTCCTGCTCCCGGAAGTCGCCCTGCAGGAACTCGACGCCGGGCAGCGGATCCATGGGGAGCACGTCCATGGCGATGACCCTGCCCCGCTCCCCGAGGATGCGCCCCGCGTACTGGCTCCAGCCCCCGGGCGCGGCACCGAGGTCGACGACGGTCATCCCCGGTCGCAGCAGGCGCTCCGAGCGGTCGATCTCCTGGAGCTTGAAGACCGCGCGCGAGCGCCACCCCTCCTTCTGCGCCCGCTGCACGAACTCGTCGTCGAAGTGCTCCCTGAGCCAGCGGCCGCTCGACTTGCTTCGCTTTGCCATGGTGCGTCGCCGGTCAGTTGCCGGGAGGCCGGATCGGCCGATCCGAGAATCCGTCGCAGGAAAGCCAGCCAACCCTATAATGCGGCGATGGAACTGACGGAATCACAGAAGAAGCACCTGCGGGGGCTGGGACACGGTCTCAAGCCGGTCGTCATGATCGGTCAGCACGGGCTGACCGACGGCGTCGTCGCGGAGACCGAACGGGCGCTCACCGATCACGAACTCATCAAGGTCCGCGCCCGCCTCGGCGACCGCGGCGCCCGCGACGATGCACTCGGCGAGCTTGCGGCCCGCACAGGGGCGGCGGTCGTTCAGCGCATTGGAAACGTCGGGCTTCTTTACAGGAAAAACAAAGAATTACCGAAGATCATGATTCCTGATTCTTGAGAATCAGACGTAACGAACCGACACGATCTCGTACAGGCGCTTCCCGCCCGGAGCCGTGACCTCGACCTCGTCACCCTCCGACTTCCCGATGATTGCCCGGGCGATCGGCGATGTGATCGAAATCAGTCCCTGGCGGATGTCGGCCTCGTCCTCGCCGACGATCTGGTACACGGCCCGCTCCCCGCCGTCGACCGCCTCGATCTCGACCGTCGCGCCGAACACCACCTTCTCCGAACCCGCGAACTGGCCGGGCTCGATGATCTGGGCATCGCCCAGACGCGCCTCGATCTCGCTGATGCGACCCTCGATGAAGCCCTGCTGTTCGCGGGCCGCCGCGTACTCGGCGTTCTCCGACAGGTCACCATGCGCGCGTGCCTCGGCGATCGCCCGGATCACGTTGGGGCGGTCCTCCGACTTCAGCTTCCTGAGCTCGGTCCGCAGCTTCTCGGCGCCGCGCGCCGTGATCGGCATCCGCTTCACGCGTGCAACTCCCTGTGCAGGTCCTGCAGCAGGCTCACGTCGGGATTGTCGAGGTGATCGAGTGCCTCGCAGGTGGCGAAAGCGGCCGCGATGGTCGTGTAGTAGGTCACCTTGCGCAACACGGCCTCGCGGCGGATGGAGCGCGATTCGCGGATGCCCTGTTTGCCCTCGGTCGTGTTGACGATGAGGCTGATCTCGTCGTTCTTGATCATGTCGACGATGTGCGGCCGTCCCTCGCTGACCTTGAGCGCCGTGCGACACGCCACGCCGCCCGCGGTCAGCGCGGCCGCCGTGCCTGTGGTCGCGATGATGTCGAATCCGCGCGCCGTCAGGCGCCGGGCGATCTCGACCGCGCCCGGCTTGTCGCGGTCGCGCACGCTGATCAGGCAGACACCGCGCGTCGGCAGCACCACACCGGACCCGGCCTGCGCCTTGGCATAGGCCTCGCCGAACGTGCGGCCCGTACCCATGACCTCACCCGTCGACTTCATCTCGGGGCCGAGGATCGGGTCGGCCTCCGGGAACTTGTTGAACGGGAACACGGCCTCCTTGACCGAGAAGTAGGACGGCACGTGCTCGACCGTCGCGCCGAGCTCCGCGAGCCGCCTGCCGCTCATGACGCGCGCCGCGACCTTCGCGAGCGGCACCCCGGTCGCCTTGGAGACGAACGGCACGGTGCGCGATGCGCGCGGGTTGACCTCGAGCACGTACACCAGTCCGTTCTGGATGGCGAACTGGACGTTCATGAGTCCGACGACCCCGAGCGCGCGCGCCATCCCGCGCGTCTGGTCGCGCAGTTCCTGCTGCACCTCGGCGGACAGCGACGCGGGCGGCAGCGAACAGCTGGAGTCCCCGGAGTGCACGCCGGCCTGTTCGACGTGCTCCATGATCCCGCCGATCAACACCTGCTCCCCGTCGCAGATCGCGTCGACATCGACCTCGATCGCGACGTCGAGGAACCGGTCCAGCAGCACGGGGCTGTCGTTCGAGACCTTGACCGCCTCGGTCATGTACTGCCGCAGCTCGTCCTCCGAGTACACGACTTCCATCGCGCGCCCGCCGAGTACGTAGGAAGGCCGCACGACGAGCGGGAACCCGACCTCGCGCGCGAGCGCGACCGCCTGTTCCTCGTTCCGGGCGGTGGCGTTCGCGGGCTGGCGCAGGCCGAGGTCGTGGATCACCTTCTGGAAGCGCTCACGGTCCTCGGCGGCGTCGATCGAGTCCGGCGACGTGCCGATGATGGGCGCGCCCGCGGCCGCGAGCGCGCGGGAGAGCTTCAGCGGCGTCTGTCCGCCGTACTGGACGATCACGCCCTCCGGCTTCTCGACGTCGATGATCTCCATGACGTCTTCGAGCGTGAGCGGCTCGAAGTACAGGCGGTCCGAGGTGTCGTAGTCGGTCGACACGGTCTCGGGGTTGCAGTTGACCATGATGGTCTCGAAGCCGTCCTCGCGCAGGGCGAGCGCGGCGTGGACGCAGCAGTAGTCGAACTCGATGCCCTGGCCGATGCGGTTCGGGCCGCCGCCCAGGATCATGATCTTGCGCTTCGAAGTCGGCTGCGCCTCGCACTCCTCCTCGTAGGTGGAGTAGAGATACGCCGTCGAGGTCGCGAACTCCGCCGCGCAGGTGTCGACACGCTTGAAGACGGGCCGCACGCCGTAGGAATGCCGCCGCGACCGGATCTGCGATTCCTCGACGCCGACCAGCCGCGCGAGCCGCGCGTCCGCGAAGCCCTTGCGCTTGAGCGCCCACAACCGGTCACGCCCCAGCGCCGCGAAACCCTCGTCGCGCACGCGACGCTCCTCGCGGACCAGGTCTTCGATCTGGACGAGGAACCAGGGGTCGATCGCGGTGAGGTCGTGAACACGCTCCAGCGACCAGCCGGCCCTGAACGCGTCGGCCACGAACTGGATGCGCGACGGCCCCGGATGGCGCAGTTCCTCGGCGAGACGGTTCTCGGCATCGGAGTCGAGCGGCAGCGCGAACATCTCGGTGAAGCCGTCGAGCCCCTTCTCGAGGCTGCGCAGCGCCTTCTGCATCGATTCCTGGAATGTGCGACCGATCGCCATCGCCTCGCCGACACTCTTCATCTGGGTCGTCAGACGGCGGTCGGCACCCGGGAACTTCTCGAAGGTGAAGCGCGGGATCTTGGTGACGACGTAATCGATCGTCGGCTCGAACGAAGCCGGGGTCGCCCCGCCGGTGATCTCGTTCTTCAGCTCGTCGAGCGTGTAGCCGACCGCCAGCTTCGCGGCGATCTTGGCGATCGGGAAGCCAGTCGCCTTGGAGGCGAGCGCGGAGGACCGCGACACGCGCGGGTTCATCTCGATGACGAGCACGCGCCCGTCGTGTGGACTGACCGCGAACTGGACGTTCGAGCCGCCGCATTCGACACCGATCTTGCGCAGGACCGCGATGGAGGCGTCGCGCAGCCGCTGGTACTCCTTGTCGGTGAGCGTCTGGGCGGGCGCGACGGTGATCGAGTCGCCCGTGTGCACGCCCATCGGGTCGAGGTTCTCGATCGCGCAGACGATGATGCAGTTGTCCTTGCGGTCGCGCACGACCTCCATCTCGAATTCCTTCCAGCCGAGCACGGACTGCTCGACGAGGACTTCGCCGGTCGGGGACGCGTCGAGGCCGCGCGTCACGATGGCCTCGAACTCCTCGCGGTTGAAGGCGATGCCGCCGCCCGAGCCGCCGAGCGTGAAGGACGGACGGATCACCGCCGGGAAACCGATCTCGGCCTGGACCGCGAGCGCCTCCTCCAGCGTGTGCGCGATGCGGGCCTTCGGGGTCTCGAGCCCGATCTCGTGCATCGCGTTGCGGAACAGCTCGCGATCCTCGGCGAGATCGATCGCATCACGCGAGGCGGCGATGAGTTCGCAGCCGAACCGTTCGAGGACGCCCTCGCGCACGAGGTCGAGCGCGGTGTTGAGTGCCGTCTGACCGCCCATGGTCGGCAGCAGCGCGTCGGGACGCTCCTTCTCGATGATGCGTGCGACCGTGCGCCATTCCACGGGCTCGATGTAGATCGCATCGGCCATCTCGGGATCGGTCATGATCGTCGCGGGGTTCGAGTTCACCAGCACGACGCGGTAACCCTCTTCCCGCAGCGCCTTGCAGGCCTGGGCCCCCGAATAGTCGAACTCGCAGGCCTGACCGATCACGATCGGTCCCGCGCCGATGATCAGGATGCTCTTGATGTCTGTCCGCTTGGGCATCGTGTCCTTCGTCACTGTGCCGGCACCGCGCCGTGCGCGATGCCGTGGAATCGTGGATCCGTGCGCGACCCGCCCGCGGCCGGCCGCGGTCCGGGCTCAGCCGTCGACGGCCGGTACCGGGGCCCCGCTGCTCCGCGCGCCGACCGCCCGCGCCCGCAGCAGTCCCTGCAGGCGCCGGACCATCAGCTGGATGAAATGCTCGAACAGCGGCTGTACGTCGTGCGGGCCCGGACTGGCCTCCGGGTGCCCCTGGAAGCCGAAGGCCGAGCGATCGGTGCGCGCGATGCCCTGCAGCGAGCCGTCGAACAGCGAGCGGTGGGTCGCCCGGAGGTTGGCGGGAAGCGTCGACTCGTCCACCGCGAAGCCATGGTTCTGGCTCGTGATCATCACGCGTCCCGAGGCAATGTCCAGCACCGGGTGGTTCGCGCCGTGGTGCCCGAACTTCATCTTGACGGTGCGGGCCCCGCTCGCGAGCGCGAGCAGCTGGTGTCCGAGGCAGATGCCGAACACGGGGACGTCGGTCTCGAGGAAGCGGCGGATCGCCGCGATCGCATAGTCACAGGGCTCCGGATCGCCGGGTCCGTTGGAGAGGAAGACACCATCGGGGTTGAGCGCCAGCACTTCCTCGGCGGGGGTCTGCGCCGGCACCACGGTCATGCGGCAGCCGTAATCGGCCAGCAGACGCAGGATGTTGCGTTTGACACCGTAGTCGTAGGCCACCACGTGCAGGCGCGTGCCCGGCCGCATGACGCGGGACTCGTCGCGCCAGATGGAGCCGTCGTTCCACTGGTGGGTCTCGCGTGTCGAGACCACCTTGGCGAGATCCATGCCCTTGAGCCCGGGGAACTTCCGCGCTGCGCGCGTCGCAGCGCCGGCATCGACCGTGTCGCCCGTCATGATGCAGCCCGCCTGCGCCCCCTTCTCGCGCAGGATGCGCGTGAGGCGCCGCGTGTCGATTCCCGCGATGGCGACGACCTTGCCCCGGGCCAGGAACGACTCGAGTGATTCCGTGGCGCGCCAGTTCGAGTGCAGGAGCGGCAGGTCGCGGATCACGAGGCCGGCCGCATAGGCCTGGGCCGACTCGAGGTCCTCGGGCGTCGCGCCCGTGTTCCCGATGTGCGGATAGGTGAGTGTGACGATCTGGCGCGAGTACGAGGGGTCCGTCAGGATCTCCTGGTACCCCGTCATCGCGGTGTTGAAGACGACTTCACCGGTGGTATTGCCACGCGCGCCAACGGAAATACCCCGGAAGACCGTCCCGTCTTCCAGAGCGAGCACAGCGGGCGTCGTCGTCAAGTCGATGTCTCCTGCGGACGCGGCAAGAGCCGGTCTCGAAGTGTCAGATGCGCAAAACGGGAGGAGCCTTGTTAAGACTCCGCCCGCTTCTGTCTGGCATCCGGATGGTCTCGGCGACCGGGCGGGAAGTCTACTAGACGGGGTCGCCGGGTGTCCATCGAGCGGCGGCAGCGCTGCGATGCGGCGGCACGGCAGCGCGCGCCTGAGGCGTCGCCGTCGGGACGCTCACTGCGGCCATCCATGGCCTCCGTTCGCTCGGGCGTCGCTGCGCTCCGCATCCTGCTCCGCTTGCTCCTCACGCCCTCCGGCGAGCCCAGGCGCGCGCTGCCTCGCCGCCGACCGACCTCGTACGGCGACGCCTCGCGGGTGCACGCCGCCCGCCGAAGCCGCGCGGCACCCGCAAATCGCGTGGCGGGCTCCTCAGGCCAGGCCGAGCACGTCAGCCATGCCGTAGAGCCCGGCGGGACGATCGGCCAGCCAGCGCGCCGCAGCGACTGCGCCATAGGCGAAGGTCATGCGATCGGTGGCGCGATGCGTGATCTCGATCTGTTCACCCGGTGCGGCGAACAGGACGCGGTGGTCGCCCACGGTGTCCCCGCCGCGCACCACCGCGAATCCGATGCTGCCCGCGACGCGGGGCCCGGTGTTGCCGACCCGCGAATAGACCGCCGCCTCGTGCAGCGTCGTGTTGCGCGCCCCCGCAGCGACCTCGCCGATCCTGAGCGCGCTGCCGGACGGTGCATCGACCTTGTTGCGATGATGTGCCTCGACGATCTCGATGTCGTACGCCAGCGGCAGTGCCGAGGCCGCCCGCGCCACCAGGCTGAACAGCAGGTTCATGCCGAGGCTCATGTTCGGGGCCACCAGCACGGGCAGCGAGTGCGACGCCTTGCGGATCCCCGCCTGCGCCACCTCGTCCAGCCCCGTCGTGCCGATCACGAGCGGCACCGCCCGGCGCTCGCAGACCTCCAGGTTCGCGACCGCCGCCCTGGGCAGCGTGAAGTCGATCGCGACCTGCGCGCCGTCGAGCGCGCGCTCGCGATCGGCGACCACTTCGACACCCACGGGGCCCGTCCCCGCCAGGTCGCCCGCATCGCGTCCGAGGGCGGCGCTTCCCGCCGATGCGAGAGCGCCCGAGAGCACGGCATCCCCGGTCTCGTGCAGGGCACGCACGATGGCGCGCCCCATGCGCCCGGTCACGCCGAGAACTGCCACTTTGACCATGTCACCCTCAGTTTCCAATGTCCTCGAAGAACTTGCGCACACCCTCGAGCCAGCCCCGCTCCCGCGGATTGTGCTGGCGGCGATCCTGGGTCAGCGACTCCTCGAATTTCCGCAGCAGCGCCTTCTGGTCGTCGTTCAGATTGACGGGCGTCTCGACCACGACGCGGCAGAACAGGTCGCCCGTGGCGCCGCCGCGAACGGGCCGGACACCCTTCTCGCGCAACCGGAACACGCGCCCCGACTGGGTCTCGGGCGGGATCTTGAGACTCACGTGGCCATCGAGCGTCGGCACGTCGATGCTGCCGCCCAGTGCCGCGGTGACGAAGCTCGTCGGCACCTCGCAGGACAGGTGCGCCCCGTCGCGCTCGAAGATCGGGTGCTCGCGCACCGCGATCTCGACGTAGAGATCCCCCGGGGGACCCCCGTTGCGCCCCGCTTCGCCCTCGCCGGACAGGCGGATCCGGTCGCCCGTATCGACACCGGCCGGTACCTTCACCGAGAGCTTCCGCGTACGGCGCACGCGACCCTGCCCCTGGCACGACCCGCAGGGCCTGCTGATGACCGAACCGCGCCCGCGGCAGCGCGGACAGGTCTGCTGCACCGTGAAGGGCCCCTGCGTGACGCGCACCTGGCCCGCGCCCTTGCAGGTTTCGCAGGTCTTGGGCTCGTGTCCCTTCGCGGCGCCACTGCCGTGGCATTCCTCGCACTCGACCACGGTGGGCACGTCGATCTCGACGCTGTGGCCGAAAACGGCCTGCTCCAGATCCAGAGCGAGTTCGTAGCGAAGGTCCGCGCCACGGAACGCGCCGTTGCGACCGCCCCGCCGGCCACCACCGAAGATGTCGCCGAACACGTCGCCGAAGATGTCACCGAAGGCGTCCCCGGGGTTGAAGCCCGGACCGGCACCGCGGGCCGCGTCGAGCCCCGCGTGACCGAACTGATCGTAGGCCGCCCGCTTCTGCGCATCACCGAGGACGTCGTAGGCCTCCTTGGCCTCCTTGAATTTGTCCTCCGCCTCCTTGTCGTTCGGATTCCGGTCCGGGTGGTACTTCATCGCCAGCCGGCGATAAGCCTTCTTGAGCTCCTCGTCGGTCGCGTTCCTCGGAACGCCCAGCACCTGGTAATAATCGCGCTTCGACATGCTGCCTCTGATACCCGGAGCCCGATCACGCTGCCCGCGTCGCCCGGCCGGATGAGCGTACGCCGAAGCCGCCGGCCGGGACGAAGCCCGCCGGCGGCCCGGGAACGACCGCGGCCGTCACACCGCCGCGCGCTTCAGCCGCGGCGATCCTTGTCCTTCACTTCCTCGAACTCGGCGTCGAGAACATCGTCCTTGCCGCCGTCACCACCGTCACCACCGGACTGCGCACCCGCGCCGGCCTGCGCACCCGCCGCCTGCTCCGTGTACAGCTTCTGCATCACGGCCGCGGCCGCCTGCTCCAGAGCCTGGGTCTTGCGCTCGATGGCGTCCTTGTCGTCACCCTTGACGACGGCCTTCAGGTCGCCGATCGCGCCCTCGACCCTGGCGCGCTCGTCGCCGGCGACCTTGTCGCCGAGGTCCTTCAGCGCCTTCTCGATCTGGTGCAGCAGGCCGTCGCCCTTGTTGCGCACGTCGACCAGCTCGCGGAATTTCTTGTCCTCCTCCGCGTGCGTCTCGGCGTCGCGCACCATGCGCTTGATCTCGTCCTCGGAGAGGCCCGAGGACGCCTTGATGACGATCTTCTGCTCCTTGCCCGTGGCCTTGTCCTTCGCGGACACGTGCAGGATGCCGTTCGCGTCGATGTCGAAGGTGACCTCGACCTGCGGCATGCCGCGAGGCGCGGGCGGGATGTCGGACAGGTCGAACTTGCCGAGCGACTTGTTGTCACCCGCACGGTCGCGCTCGCCCTGCAGCACGTGGATGGTCACCGCCGTCTGGTTGTCGTCGGCCGTCGAGAACACCTGCGTCGCCTTGGTCGGGATCGTGGTGTTCTTCTCGATCAGCTTGGTCATCACGCCGCCCAGCGTCTCGATGCCGAGCGACAGCGGCGTGACGTCGAGCAGCAGCACGTCCTTGACCTCGCCGGCCAGCACGCCGCCCTGCACGCAGGCGCCGATCGCGACCGCCTCGTCCGGATTGACGTCCTTGCGCGGCTCCTTGCCGAAGAAGTCCTTCACCGCCTTCTGCACCATCGGCATGCGGGTCTGGCCGCCGACGAGGATGACCTCGGAGACGTCGCTGACCGACAGGCCGGCGTCCTTCAGCGCGACACGGCAGGGCTCGATCGTGCGCGTCACCAGTTCCTCGACCAGCGACTCGAGCTTGGCGCGCGTGAGCTTGATGTTCAGGTGCTTCGGGCCCGACGCATCGGCCGTGATGTACGGCAGGTTCACGTCGGTCTGCTGCGCGGAGCTGAGCTCGATCTTGGCCTTTTCCGCGGCCTCCTTCATGCGCTGCATCGCGAGCGGATCCTTCGAGACGTCGACGCCGCTCTCCTTGCGGAACTCGGCGGCGATGTACTCGATGATGCGACGGTCGAAGTCCTCGCCGCCCAGGAAGGTGTCGCCGTTCGTCGAGAGCACCTCGAACTGGCGCTCACCATCGACATCGGCGATCTCGATGATCGACACGTCGAAGGTGCCGCCACCGAGGTCGTAGACCGCGATCTTGCGGTCGTTGCCCTTCTTGTCGAGACCGTAGGCCAGCGCGGCCGCGGTCGGCTCGTTGATGATGCGCTTGACGTCGAGACCGGCGATGCGGCCGGCGTCCTTCGTCGCCTGGCGCTGCGCATCGTTGAAATACGCGGGCACGGTGATCACGGCGTCCGTGACGGCCTCGCCCAGATAGTCCTCGGCCGTCTTCTTCATCTTCATCAGCACGCGCGCCGAGATCTCGGGCGGCGCCATCTTCTTGCCCTGGGCCTCGAGCCAGGCATCGCCGTTGTCGGCCTTGACGATCCTGTACGGCATCAGCGGCAGGTCCTTCTGGACCACCTTGTCGTCGAAGCGGCGGCCGACCAGCCGCTTGACCGCGAAGAACGTGTTCTGCGGGTTGGTGACGGCCTGGCGCTTGGCCGGCTGGCCCACCAGCACCTCGTCATCCTTCGTGAACGCGACGATCGAAGGGGTCGTGCGGTCGCCTTCGCTGTTCTCGATGACCTTCCACTGGCCGCCTTCCATCACGGCCACGCAGGAATTCGTGGTGCCGAGGTCGATTCCGATGATCTTGCCCATCTGGGTCGCTCCGTCCTGAAACTGTGGTTACCGATGTTGTCGAATGTGGGGTTGTCGCAGTGTCTTTCAAGCGCTCACGCGCCGGCGCTCCGGGACACGACGACGCGGGCCGGCCTGAGCAGCCGGCCGTTCAGCACGTACCCCTTCTGGACGACGGCGAGCACGCGATTCGCCTCGCCGTCCGACGGCTGCATCGCGACCGCTTCCTGCGTGCCGGGATCGAATGCGGCACCCGCGGGGTCGACGGCGGCGATACCCGCCTTCTCGAAGGCCTTCACCAGCAGGCGCAGCGTCGCCTCCTGGCCCTCCAGCAGCGTCCGGGCGTCGGCCGTCGCACCGGCCGCCAGGCCGAGCTCGAGGCTGTCGATGACCGCCAGCAGCTCGCCGGCGAAGCGTTCGACCCCGAACTGGCGGGCATTGTCGATCTCGCGGGCGGCCCGCTTGCGGTAGTTGTCGAGCTCGGCCACGGCACGCAGGTGCTGCGAGCGGAACTCCTCGGCCCGCCCCAGCGCCGCGGCCAGCTCCTGGCGCAGGGACTGGACATCGACCGGCGGCAGGGCGTCTTCCGGCAATACAGCGGTCTCCGCCGGATCGACTTCCGGCGAACCGGGCGCGGGCGCCGCACTCTGGGGGGTATCGGACATGCTGGAACTCCGGCAAAAACAGGCCGCCCGAAGGCGGCCCGGTCGTGAACGGTACACACCCGCCGCCGGGCAGGACCCGGGACGGGGACGACATCCTAACCGGGCAGGTGGGGACGGTCAGCGCGAATTCAAGGCCGAGCCCAGGAGCCGGGCCGTGATGTCGACGATGGGGATGACCCGCTCATAGGCCATGCGGGTCGGACCGATGACGCCCAGGACGCCAACGACCTCCTGGTCGAGGCTGTAAGGCGCCGCGACGACGCTGCAGTCGTCGAGGATGCCGTACCCGGACTCCTGTCCGATGAAGATCTGCACGCCCTCGGCCCGCAGGCTCTGGTCGAGCAGGTGCAGGATGTCGCGCTTCTCGTTGAAGGCCTCGAACAGCCGCCGGAGCTTGTCGACGTTGGACAGTTCCGCGAGTCCCATGAGGTTCGTCTCGCCGGTGAAGACGACGTCCACTTCCGGCTGCGGCGCACCGCCGCTGAAGACGCGCTGGGCGATGTGGATCGCGTCCAGCATGAGCTGATTCATCTCCTCGCGCGTCTCCTGCAGCTGCCGCAGGAGCTGGCGGCGCACCTCGTCGAGTTCACGGCCCGCGAACTGCTCGTTCAGGAAGTTGGCGGCCCGCCGGAGCTCGTCCGGCCGGTAGTGGCGCTCCATCTGCAGCACGCGGTTCTGCACCTCCCGGCCGTTGACCACCAGGATCACGAGCACGCGCCGGTCCGAGAGATTGACGAACTCGATCTGCGACAGCGAAGGATGGGACTGACGCGGCACCGTGACGACGCCCGCGAGCCGCGTGACGCTGGACAGCGCCTGCGAGGCGCTCGCGACCAGGGCCTTGGCATCCAGCACCCCGGGATCCAGCCGGCGCTGCAGCTCGGCGACCTCGCTCGCCTCGGGAAGGCGTCGGCGCAGCAGCGTGTTGACGAAGAAGCGGTAGCCCTTGTCGGTCGGGATCCGCCCCGCCGAGGTGTGCGGCGAGGTGACGAACCCCAGTTCCTCGAGGTCCGCCATGACATTGCGAACCGTGGCGGAGCTGAGCGTGAGTCCCGACTCGCGCGACAGCGCACGCGAACCCACCGGGGCTCCGTCCCGGATGTAGGCCTCGACGAGCGTGCGCAGGAGCTCGCGGGCACGTTCGCTGAGCTCGTCGCTTCCGTCGCTCGGTACGTTCATAATCCTCTGAAAATCGGTGTGTTTCCGCCGGATATTCCCGTGGCGCGCCGATCCGTTCGCGCTGCAAACTAGCAACCGGTTTCGGCGAGTGTCAAGCAATGCACCCGGCCGCCGCATCCGCCCTGCCCGCGGGTCCGCCCGGCTGGCGAGCATCGCGCGGCGCGTGATAAAAGCTCGGGGCATGTCGTCGCCATTTCAACGGGTCGCACTCGTCGGCCGCATCAACGATGCACGCGTCAGCTCGTCGATGCACAGCTTCGCACGCCATCTGACAGGCAAGGGCCTGCAGGTCCTCGTCGACGAGCGTCTCGACCTGCCGGCGGTCGGCGGCCCCCTGCGGCGCGTGCCCGAGTCCGTGTTCGCCGCGGAAGCCGACCTGATCGTCGCCATCGGCGGGGACGGCACCATGCTGCACGCCGTACACCTCGTCGCCGACCGCGATGTGCCGCTGCTCGGCATCAACCGCGGCCGGCTGGGCTTCCTGGCGGACGTCACGGCGGACGAGATGCTGGCACGTTTCGATGACGTGCTCGCCGGACGCTTCGAGCGTGACGAACGCACGCTGCTCGCTGCCTCCATCAGCGGCGCCGGGGGCGAGACCCGGCACTGTCTCGCGCTCAACGACGTGGTCGTGCAGAAGCACGAGACCGGCCGGATGATCGAACTCGAGACCTGGATCGGCGGCCGCTTCATCAATACCCATTGCGGCGACGGCCTGGTCATCGCGACGTCGACGGGATCCACGGCCTACGCGCTCTCCTGCGGAGGCCCCATCATCCACCCGGATCTCGACGCCTTCGTGCTGGCGCCCATCTGTCCGCACACGCTGTCGGACCGGCCGATCGTGATCCCGCGTGACAACCCCATCGAGGTGCGTCTCGTGGAGCGTGCGGAGACGCGCGCCAATGTCACCTTCGACGGCCAGGTGCTGGGCGAACTCGAGGGCGACGCACGCCTGGTGGTCGGGCCCGCCACGCCGCGCGTGACGCTGATCCACCCGCCCGGGCACGACTACTACCGCATCCTCCGCTCGAAGCTGCACTGGGGCCGCAGCGCCCGCAACGGCTCGTCGTAACGGCGCGCGGATCCACGGTCCATGCTCGCGCACCTGCAGATCGCCAACCTCGCGATCATCGACGCGGTCGAACTCGAGCTGGGCCCGGGTCTCACGGCGCTGACCGGCGAGACCGGCGCGGGCAAGTCCATCCTCGTCGACGCCGTGATGCTGGCGACGGGCGCGCGTGCCGGAGCCGACTGGATCCGGCACGGCGCCGACCGCGCCGAGATCGCGGCCACGTTCACCCTCACCCGCGATGCGCCGGCCATTGCGTGGCTCGAGGCCCAGGCCATCCCCGAGGAGGGAGAAGTCACGCTGCGCCGTGTCATCGCCGCCGACGGCCGTTCCCGCTTCTACGTGAACGGCCAGATCCAGCCCGCGCAGGCCGTGCGGGAACTCGGCGAGCTCCTCATCGACATCCACGGCCAGCAGGAATTCCTCTCGCTGATGCGCGCCGCGAGTCAGCGTGCGCTGCTCGACGAACACGGCGGCCACGCCGACCTGCTCGCGCCCGTGGCTGCACTCGCCGGCGACTGGCGCGCCGCGACCGCGGAACGGGACCGCCTCTGCACGGCCGCGCTCGAGCGCGGCACGAAGCTCGAATGGCTCCGTCACCAGGTGGGCGAGCTCGAGGCGCTGTCACTCCCGGCCGCCGAGGTACAGCGGTTGCTCGACGAACGCTCGCGCATGGCGAACACGGGGCGGCTCATCGAAGCCGCGCGCAACGCCCTCGCCCTCGCCTGGGAAGGCGACGGCACCGACGCACATGCGCTCGCGAGCCGCGCCCAGGCGGGGCTGCGTGCCGCACTACCCTTCGACGCCGGCCTGCGACCCATCGTCGAGCTGTTCGGCGAGGCCTGCATCGCGCTCAGGGAGGCCGGCCGCCAGCTCGCCGACTATGCCGACGGCCTGGACACGGATCCGGCGCGGCTCGAACAGCTCGAGCGTCGCCTCGCGGCGATCGAGAGCCTGGCGCGCAAGCACCGCGTGCACGCCGCGGAACTCGCGGAGCTTCTGGTGCGCCTGCGTGCCGAGCTCGAGGCGCTAGAACGCGCGGACGTCACTCTTGGCGAACTCGATGCGCGCATCGCCGCGCTGCGGGCGGACTGGACCCGCGCCGCGGCACAGCTCAGCGCGGCGCGGCGCGGCGCGGCCATCCGCCTCGGCGGCGCGGTCACGGAGCTCATGCACGCGCTCGGCATGCCGGGCGGCGTTTTCGAGATCGCCGTCGTCGAGGACCCGTCGGCCGCGCCCGCCGCCGACGGAGCCGACAGCATCGAGTTCCGGGTCAGCGCCAACCCCGGCCAGCCGCCGAAGCCGGTCGCGCGCGTCGCCTCGGGAGGCGAACTGTCGCGCATCAGCCTCGCCGTACAAGTCGCGGCGGCGCATCACGTGGCGCGGACGTGCATGATCTTCGACGAGGTCGACGCGGGCGTGGGTGGCGCCGTGGCCGAGATCGTCGGCCGGCAGCTCGCCGCGCTCGCCGGGCGGGGCCAGGTGCTTTGCGTGACGCACCTGCCGCAGGTCGCGAGCCAGGCCGACCACCACATCCGCGTGACCAAGCTGACCGACGGACGCACCAGCCGTACGGCCGTCGCCACGCTGCGCGGCGACGAACGCGTCGAGGAACTCGCCCGCATGCTGGGCGGGATCGACATCACGCCGGCGGCACGCCAGCACGCGCGCGAGATGCTCGAACCGCGAGGCCGGGCCCGCTCACGGCGGAGGTGAGCCGGGACCCGGGCACGGTCGGCAGGGTCGAAGCTCCGCGTCCGCATCCCGCGGCTGACGGTGCAACCCGCGTTCAGTCCCTGCGGCGCGCGCCCCGGTGCGGGCAGTCGGCGCGGCGGCAGTGTCCGTAGAGCGTGAGGCTGTGCTCGGCGATGCTGAAGCCGAGACGGTCGGCGACCTCGACCTGGCGCTCCTCGATACCGCTGTCGGCGAACTCCTCGACATGCCCGCAGTCCAGACAGATGACGTGGTCGTGGTGCTCGCCGTGATTCAGTTCGAAGACCGAGGTCCCGCCCTCGAAGTGATGGCGTTTCACGAGCCCGGCCGTCTCGAACTGGGTGAGCACGCGGTAGACCGTCGCCAGCCCGATGTCCTCGTGGTCCTGGAGCAGCTGTTTGTAGACGTCTTCCGCCGACAGATGCAGCCCCTCGGACCGGGCCAGGATGTCGAGGATCTTGACGCGCGGCACGGTGACCTTGAGTCCGGCCTTGCGCAGTTCGTCGTTGCTCACGGATGGTTCCCGCCGCGCTGCTCGATGAGGCGTGTCCCCGCGAGCCGGCCCGTAGCGCGACTCAAAGGGAACCCCGTTGGAGTATGATGCCGCCCCATTATTGCCCAGGACCTCCGTGCATGCGACTGTCATCCGCGCCGCTCTTGTGCTGCCTGCTGCTGGTGCTGGCCACCGCGGGCACCGGGTGTGTCTATCGCATGGACATCCAGCAGGGCAACTTCCTCAAGGAAGAGGACGTCGCCAAGGTGCAGCCGGGCATGACCCGCAGCCAGGTGCGATTCCTCCTCGGCACGCCGATGGTCGCGGACAGCTTCCAGAACGATCGCTGGGACTACGTGCACTACACCGAGACGGGCCGGATGCGGCACAAGTCGCAGCGCCACGTCATCGTGTGGTTCGACGGCGACCACGTGCAGCGCATGGAAAGACCCGACGGCGGTCCCGCGGCCACGGCCGCCGCGCAGCCGAAGAAGCGCAACTGGCTCAAGTTCTGGAAGCGCGAGAAGAACGCTCCGGAACCGCCGCCCCGGAAGATGCCCGAACTACCGCCCGCGAGCTGAGCGCGGACCCCGGGCCGCGGCCGCCCGCTGCCGCCGCACCTCCTTCGGATCGTCGCGGAGCGGTCGCAGGACTTCGATGCGGTCGCCGTCGACGACCGGCCGTTCCTCGGCCACGAGCTTCCCGAAGATGCCGAGGCGGTACTCCGCGGGCCAGCCCGGCCAGTCGCGCGCATCACGCGCGAGCCGCAGCGCTTCGGCGACCGTCGTGCCCGCGCCCACCCGCAGCTCGACTGCGGGCTGCCGGTCACGCAACGCGAGCACGACGCTCACACGGATCCCGTCAGCCATAGACCTGTGCGGCGCGGCGGCAGAAGGAGTCGACGAGCTGATCGCAGCTCTTCTCGAAGGCGCGGCCCAGCAGCAGCGCCGCCAGCGCGTGCTTCATGCGGAACCGGACGTCCAGCGACACGCGGCAACCGGCGTCGCCGATGCGCTGGAAGCGCCACAGCCCCTCCAGCGACTCGAAAGGTCCATCGATGAGGTGCATCGCCACCTGCTCGGATGGAGTGAACTCGTTGCGCGTCGTGAAGCTGCCGTGCGCAGGCCCGCGCGAGAGCGACAGGCTGGCCTTCACGCCGGCCGCATCGCGCTCGAGGACGGCGGCGCCGCTGCACCAGGGCAGGAACTCCGGGTAGCGTTCGACGTCGACCACGAGCGCATACATCTGCTCGGCCGTGTAGGGAACGATGGCGCTGCGCTGGATGTGGGTCACGGGCGCGCATTCTCCCGGACCCGCGGCGGCCGGACAACGCCCGCGCACCCGGTAATCCGCCCGGCACCGGGCGTCCGGCCGCTACAATGCCCGCCGATCTCCTGGACCCGCCCGGAATGCGCATGGCCGCAGACAAGAAATCCCCGTCGAGCACCGTCGCCCTCAACAGGCGCGCGCGGCACGACTATTTCATCGAGGACCGCTACGAGGCGGGCCTCGCCCTGCAGGGCTGGGAGGTGAAGGCGCTGCGGGCCGGCCGGCTGCAGCTCAGCGAGGGCTATGTGCTCCTCCGGAACGGCGAGGCCTGGCTCTTCGGCGCGCACATCTCGCCGCTGCCGACAGCGTCGACACATCTCCTCCCGGACCCGACGCGCAGCCGCAAGCTGCTGCTCCACCGTCGCCAGATCGATGCGCTCGTGGGCGCCGTCGACCGCAAGGGCTATGCACTCGTTCCGCTCGCCGTGTACTGGAAGGACGGCCGCGCGAAACTCGAGATCGGCCTCGCGAAGGGCAAGAAGCAGCACGACAAGCGCGCCGACGAGAAGGACCGCGACTGGAAGCGCGAGAAGGCGCGGCTGCTCAAGCCGCGCTGAGCGTCCTCACCGTCGCCGGTCCGGCGGATGCCGCGCAAGGGCGCGCCGGACGCGGTCGTCACGGCAGGTCGAACACCAGCACCTCGGCGGCCACGCCATCGGCGAGTTCCACGGCCGCCTCGCCGTCCAGCTTCACGGCATCACCCGCCAGCAGCCGCTCACCGTTCACCACGATCGCGCCACGCGCGGCGTGCACGTACCCGCGCCGCCCCGCCGCGAGCGGCAGGGCCTGTCGCTCGGCGCCATCGAAGTGGCCCGCATGGACGCGCGCCTGTTGATGGATGCGCACCGAGCCATCGGCCCCGTCCGGCGAGGCGATGAGCCGGAGCTGACCGCGCATGCGGACCGCGTCGACATGCATCTGCTCGTAGGACGGACCCAGGCCACGCTCGTCCGGCTCGATCCAGACCTGCAGGAAATGCACGCGGGAGTCGCGGCTCGGGTTGAACTCCGAGTGCAGCACACCGCGACCCGCCGACATGCGCTGGACGTCGCCGGGCCGGATCACCGTCCCGTTGCCCATGCTGTCCCGGTGCTCGAGCGCGCCCTCGAGGATGTAGGTGATGATCTCCATGTCGCGGTGGCCGTGCATCGGAAAGCCGCTGGCCGGCTGCACGATGTCCTCGTTGATCACGCGCAGCGGCCCGAAGCGCATATGGACAGGATCCTGGTAATCGGCGAACGAGAAGGAATGCCAGGTCCGGAGCCAGCCGTGATCGAAGTGGCCGCGTTCCGCGGCAGGGCGAAGCGTCAGCATGCAATCCTCCAGGTCGGTGAGCGGCAGCGGCCGCAGAGCCGCGCGCGACAGCATCGCACGCGGGCCCCGCGCGCCGGCGCGGCGCCGCGACCCGGCCCGCGCAGGGTTTTGACCACCTCGTCCTGCCCGCCGTTCCACCCTCTTGAAACGCCCGGGCTGCGGCCCCATCCATGGTCGTGTTAGAGTGATGACGCTTTTTGGGGGCGACCGGTTTCGACGTGGGTCGCGAAACTCCAGGTGCATGCCGAGGTGCAGGTTACCTCGAAAAACTACTTGCAAACTCTAGCTGCGAACGACGACAGCTACGCTCTGGCGGCTTAAGCCCCGCCTACTCCACTTCTTTCCGTGCCTGTGCGGGGGAGGATGGGGTCGCAATCACAGGATCGCGATGACGCGCGGGTTCCGGGTCGCGTCAGGCTAAAAAGGACGGAGCTGGCCTCGGGTTTTCCCTGCCGATCGGGTAGCCCGGGGCGAGATCAATAGACCGGATAAGCATGTAGGTCCTGTAGCGTAGGACTTGCGGACGCGGGTTCGATTCCCGCCGCCTCCACCAATCCCCCGCCCCGGCCCGCAAGGGCCGGGGGTTCCGGGGCGGATGCGAGAAGGATCTCGACGCATGGCCGCTGGCTCACGCGTCCGCCGATTGTCGCCCGTCGATGCGGCCTACCTGGCTGGCCTGATCGACGGCGAAGGCACGATCGCACTCAGCAGACGACATCGCGGCGATCGGCGCCAGCTCGTTCTACTGTCCTCCCGACACGACGATGTTCTGTCCGGTCACCCAGGACGCTGCGGGCGAAGCCAGATACACCACGGCGGCGGCGATGTCCGTGGGCGTGCCCAGACGCTGCAACGGCACGTGCCTCGCCATCTTCTGCAGCATCCCCTCGGTCATGCCGCCGATCCGGAACGACGACTCGGTGGGCACGTTGCCGGGTGACACCACATTGGCGCGGATCCCCTTCGGCCCGAGCTCGGCGGCCAGCGTCTGGTTGAGGTTGTTCATCCCGGCCTTGGCGGCACCATACGCGGCGAACTCGATCGCGGGGTGCAGCGCCGAGATCGACGAGATGCCGATGATCGACGACCCGGGTTGCATGACCGCCGCGCAGTGGCGGGCCGCCACGAAGTGGGGACGCAGATTGAGTGCCAGCTGAGCGTCCCAGTGCCACTCGGGAAACTCCTCGAAACGGAATTTGCCCGGATGCTCCGAGGTCCCGGCGTTGCTCACCCAGATGTCGAGGCGTCCGAGCCGGGCGAGCGCCGTCTCGACCAGCTTCGGCACCGTGGCCTCGTCCGTGATGTCCGCCACCACGATCTCGACGCGCCGTCCACGAGCCCGGATCTGTCCGGCCACCTCGTCGAGTTCCTGCGTACGCCGCGCCGTCACCACGAGGTCGGCACCAGCATCGGCGAGACCGAGAGCGATCCCGTGCCCGATCCCCCGGCTGGATCCCGTCACCACGGCGACCCGTCCATCGAGACGGAACAGGTCCATCAGACTCTCGGCCATCGGCCCCTCCTCGGTCAGCATCCACGGCGCGGACCCGGCCAGCCCTCGCCGCCCGAGCCACATTGACCGCCGCCGGTACATCGACGCGATGCAGCCATGACCCTTCCGCAGGGCTCCGCCGCACGGCGCCGGGATCCCGGAAGCCTGATGCAGTTCAACCGGCCGCGCACCGGCGGCCCTTCTTCGGTGCAGATGATACGCGGCCCGGGACACGGCCAAGTGATGGCACCTGGCAACGACGCCGACGCCGATACGGATGCGGATCGCGCTCCTTGCATTGATTGCGGGGTCGAATGAGTCCGCGGCAAATCCAATTGGACAATTTCAGTTGCGTGTCCCGAGCATGGCTCGCCCGGGGCCTGCATCGGTTCCCGCGCAGGACGCTGGCAGATCACCGCGACCGCGATGAGGAGGCGGCACCATCAGCGACTGAATTGCAGCGATTCGCGCGGCGCGATGTGATCCCGGCTCGTGCAGACCGGCGGGTGTCCGTGATGTGACCGTCCGTTGACCGTACAACAATGACAGAACCATATCGGGGGGGGCAGACACATGAAGCACAACACACGGCTGGAGTACAGGGCGGGCATACGCGCGATCCTGCGCTCCGGGGGAGCAGTCCTCGGCATCGCGGTCTGCGCACCCGCGCTGGGGCAGGCGGGTGGATCCACCGCGCCAGGCGCTGCAGGCCAGCTCGAAGACGTCGTGGTCACGGCCCGGCGGCAGACCGAATCACTGATCTCGGTTCCCGTTGCGGTGACGGCGCTGAGCGCCGGTGACATCAACCGTTACAACGCGGTTGATCTCAAGAAGATCGGCCAGCTCGCACCGCAGGTGATGATCTCGGAGGCCGGCTCCGGATCGGGTGCGAGCTTTTCGATCCGTGGCATCGGATCCTCGGCCCTCGATGCCGGCATCCAGCAGACGGTAGCGGTGAACATCGACGGCGTTCAGGTCAGTCGCGGTCGTCTGGTCAAGATCGGGTTCTTCGACTTGCAGCAGATCGAGGTCCTGAAGGGTCCGCAGGCGCTGTTCTTCGGCAAGAACAGCCCGGCGGGTGTCATCTCCATGAACAGCATCAACCCGACCGGCGAACTGCAGGGTTATGTGCGGGGTGGCTATGAGTTCGTGGCCCACGAGCGCTACGTCGAGGGAGCCGTGGGAGGACCGCTCGGCGAGTCGCTGCGGGCCCGCATCGCTATTCGCGGTTCGAAGATGGATGGCTGGATCGAGAACACGGCGGCGCCGCGTGCGAATCCCTACGCGCCGGCCTTTCCGCTGCCCGGAGCGCTCGGCGAGGACCAGCCCGGAAACCGGGAAGTGATCGGACGCGCCACCGTCGTGTTCGATCCAGGTACTGCCTTCGACGCGAACCTGAAGGTCTCCGGCGGAGTGTTCAAGACCAATACCGACAGCAATGCCGCGCAGGCCTTCTGTGCCCCCGGCATCGCGCTGCCGAGCGCCAACGGCATCAACGACACGACGGGCGACTGCCGGCTCGACCGGTATCGCAGCTCGAGCGACATCCCGTCCGGATTCCTGGTCGACTGGCCCGGCGCGCCCGGCGACGGCAAGACGTTCTCGAAGCTGAACACCTATCTGTCATCGCTGACCATGAACCTGAAGGCGGACGACATCACGTTCACTTCGGTGACGGGCTATTTCTACCTGCGGAATCGCGGCTTCGATGAATTCACGTACACCGGCACGGGCCGCATCTGGGCCGCGGTCAGCGAGCGGACCAAACAGTTTTCCCAGGAGCTGCGGGCCGTCACCGACTTCGATTCCGCCATCAACCTGACGTTGGGTGGCTATTTCGAGAAGGGCACCCTCGGGACGGGTGGCGGCTCGATGGTCGCGTACCTGGGACCCGATCCCGTGACGGGCCGTTTCATCAGCTACGACCTGTTCACCAAGTCGCGCAGCGAAGCCAGTTCGCTGTTCGGGCAGTTGCGATGGGATGTCCTCGAGAATGTCGAGGTCGCAGCGGGGGTCCGCTACACGCACGAGAAGAAGAAGCTGTTGCACGCGCGGAACGACTACGTGCGTGCTCCGCTGCCCTTCCTTCCACCCAGCATCGACCTCAGCGGCACCTACCGGGACAGCAACTGGTCGCCGGAAGCCTCTGCCACCTGGCATCCGACAGCCGACTCGACGCTGTACGCGGCCTACAAGACGGGCTACAAGTCGGGGGGCTTCTCGCAACCCGGGAACATTCCGGTCGGGACCACTGGGGCGGCGCTCGAGTTCCAGAGCGAGAGTGCCAAGGGTTTCGAGGTCGGCTACAAGGCCCAGTTCCTGGATCGGCGGCTGCGAATGGACCTCACCGCTTATCAATACGACTACGACGACCTGCAGTTGAGCTCGTTCAATGCGGCGACGCTCAGCTATTCGCTGCGCAACGCCGCGAAGGCGCGCACGAAGGGTGTCGAGGCGGCGGTGGACTGGCGTGCCTCACCCCGGCTGCTGCTGCGCGCGGCGGCCGGCTACAACAGGGCCCGGTACCGCAGCTTCACGGGTGCGCCCTGCTATGCGGGGCAGACGGCGTTGCAGGGATGCGTCGCGGCGAATCCGGCGGCTCCGACGGTCAGGGCGCAGGATCTCACGGGTCGCCCGCTGACGCGTGCGCCGGACTGGAGCTTCAATGTCGGTGGCAACTACGATGTGCCCATCACGGGCGATCTGACGCTTGGACTTGCGGCGGACGCCAATTACAGCGACAGCTATTACGCTCAGGAGAACCAGAACCCGGAGTCGCTTCAGGATTCCTTCTGGCGATTGAATGCCAGCGTGCGCCTCGCCAGCGAGGCGGCGGGCTGGGAGGTGGCATTGATCGGCCGCAACCTGACCAACACGTACTACATGACGACGAGTGTCGACAAGCCGGCGGGCCGGCCTGGAGAACTCGGCGCGGGTCTCCAGCGCCCGCGTGAAATCGCCCTCCAGGCGAGTTATCGTTTCTAGTGGAACGGCAAACAGCTCGACACGACACAGGCGGACGGTGCGATGCCGGTCGGAGCCGCCGCCGGGACCCCGACCAGTCCCGGTCGGCGGCACTCGCCGGAGTGTCGGCAGAACACAGTCGCTGCCATGGTCCCCTATGAACACACGAGTGCCATGATCAGCCACTTTGAAGACTTCGGTCGCGGGCCCAGCCTGTGGCAGGCCATGGGCGATGGTGCGGCCACCCTGCATTTCGCCCCCGCCAACGGCTTTCCCGTCGGCGCCTACCGGCATTTCCTCGGCCTGCTCGCTGCGCACCACGGCGTTCACGGTCTCGAGAACCGGGGCATGTGGCCGGACCAGTCGGCGCCGGATCCCGCATTCTCCTGGGACGATCACGCGGACGATCTCATCGCCTTCCTCGAACACCAGGCGGCGCGGGGCCTGCTCCGCACGCCCGTCACCGGTATCGGTCACTCCATCGGCGGCGCGTTGACCGTGTTCGCGGCAGGCCGGCGCCCCGATCTCTTCTCGCGCCTGGTGCTCATCGATGCCGCGTCGCTGCCGCCCGCCACGCGGCGACGGCCCGTGCCCGACGTCAGCGTCGCGATGAGGAACATCGTCGACAAGACACTCAAGCGCCGCACCCGCTGGTCGAGCCGGGAGGAATTCGCCTCGTACCTGCCGACGCGCGAGATCTACGGCAGCTTCCGGCGCGAAGCGCTGGAGGACTACGCCCGGGCGGGGCTCGTCGCGGAGGACGAGGGCGATTTCCGGATCGCCTACCAGCCGGCCTGGGAGGCGCACAACTTCATGACCACGCGCTCGATCTGGTCGATCCTCGGCCGGATCCGGATTCCCACCCTGCTGCTGTACGGTGAATCGTCGAATCTGTATCCGGCGGAAGACCTCGACGAGATGAAAGCCGGCTTCTCGCCGGCGGTGGAGACCGTCGCGGTGCGGGGCTGCGGCCACATGCTCCCCCAGGAAGATCCGGAACAGGTCGCAGAGCTCGTGCTGCGCCACTGCGCATGAGAACCGCCCTCGCCATCCGCCACGTCGCCTTCGAGGATCTCGGCACGTTCGCGCCCGTCCTCGCCGCGCGCGGTTTCGGCCTGCGCTGTGTGGAAGCCGGTGTCGACGATCTCGCCCGTCTCGATGCCCTGGCCCCGGACCTGCTGGTCGTGCTCGGCGGACCCATCGGCGCACATGACGAGGCGTCGTATCCGTTCCTGCTCGACGAACTGCGGCTGCTCGAGCGCCGCCTCGCCGCGGACCGGCCGACGCTCGGCATCTGCCTCGGTGCGCAACTCATGGCGCGAGCGCTCGGTGCGCGCGTCTATCCCGGTCCCGCGAAGGAAATCGGCTGGAAGCCGCTTTCGCTCACCGACGCGGGACGCGCCTCGCCGCTTCGGCACCTCGACGGCGGTCGCACGTCGATGCTGCACTGGCACGGCGACACCTTCGATCTGCCCGGGGGCGCGACACTGCTCGCATCCACCGACGTGTGCCGCCACCAGGCCTACGCCTGGGGCCGCGGCGCGCTCGCCTTCCAGTGCCATCCCGAAGCCCGCACGGTCGACCTGGAACGCTGGTTCATCGGCCATGCCTGCGAGATCTCCGCCGCGGGCCTGTCCGTGGGGCAGCTGCGCGCGGACAGCGCCCGCCTCGGCCCCACGCTCGAAACCCAGGGCGCGCTGTGCTTCGCCGAGTGGCTCGCGGCGCTCGGACTGTGAGCCCTGCCGGCGTCATGATCCGGACGCCGAACGCGGCCAGCGTACGCGTCCCGCACCGAACCGCGCCCGGCGGATCGCGCTCGTGAATGAATTACCGCCGACCATCATCACAGGACTCCACGTCGGACGCGCGGCGCCCTTCGGGCCGAAGGGTGAGCCGAGCGCCATCGACAAGCAGCCGGTCCGGCATCCACTCTGGCTCGGCGTGAACGGTCTCGCGGGCGACGAGCAGGCCGACCGCAGGCATCACGGCGGCCCGGAGAAGGCGCTGCATCACTACCCCGCCCGGCACTACGCCGCGTGGCGGCACGAATGCGTTGCAGTGCCCGCAGCCCGCTTCGCGCCGGGCGCGTTCGGCGAGAACCTCAGTGCCACGGGCCTGACCGAGCACGACGTCTGCATCGGCGACACCTTCCGCCTCGGGGGCGCGCTGGTGCAGGTCTCGCAGGCGCGCCAGCCGTGCTGGAAGCTGAACCTGCGCTTCGGGCTCGGGGACATGGCGCGGCGCGTGCAGGCGGGCGGCCGCACCGGCTGGTATTACCGCGTGCTCGAAGCCGGGGAAGTCGCGCCGGGCGACACACTGACACTCGTCGCACGTCCGCATCCGGACTGGGCGCTCGCGCGCCTGCTGCACCACTGGTACGTGGATCGACTGAACCGGCCCGCCCTCGCGGCCATCGCCGCGCTCGAAGCACTGTCGCCGTCCTGGCGCCAGCTCGCCGGCCAGCGGCTCGAATCGGGGCGGGTCGAGGACTGGTCCCGCCGCCTGTTCGCACCGGGAGCGCCGGAGGCCCGAACACCGCAGACATGATGCGTGCGGGCAGCGCGGCGAGACCGCATGCCCGGTCAGTGCCCGGAATGCGCCGGTTGGAATGTCCTCACGTGTTCAGTGCAGCGGCCGGCCCTCGCCCGCCTGCTCCTGCGTGACACCGTCGCGGATCTGGTAGATGCGGCGGAAGGTCGGGATGATCTTCTCGTCGTGTGTCACGACGATGATCGCCGTCTCGTAGCGTCGCGCCATGTCGTCGAGGATGCGGATCACGGCGAGCGCCCGCTCGCTGTCGAGCGGCGCGGTCGGCTCGTCGGCGAGGATCACGGGCGGCCGGTTCACGAGGCCGCGCGCGATCGCCACACGCTGCTGCTCGCCGCCCGAGAGCTGCGCGGGCATGGCCCGCGCCCGGTGCTGGACATCGAGTGCGGTGAGCAGTTCCAGCGCCCGGTCCCGCGCCTCCGCATTCGGCACGCCCGCCAGCATCGGCGGCAGGGCGACATTGTCGGTGACGTCGAGGAACGGGATCAGATACGGCGACTGGAACACGAAGCCGATGCGGTCGCGACGCAGGGCGCCCAGATCGCGCACCCGCCAGCCGCCGTCGTAGATGACCTCGTCGCCGAGCGTCATGCGGCCCGCCGTCGGATCGATCACCGCGCCGAGGCACTTGAGCAGCGTGCTCTTGCCCGAGCCCGAGGGTCCGATGAGCCCCACGACTTCGCCCGGCGCGACCCGCATGTCGACGGCCTTGAGTGCGTCGACCGCCGTGTCGCCCGCGCCGTAGCGCTTGCGCAGTCCCTCGATGCGGATGCCGCCGGCCGCCATGTCAGCCTCCGATCGCCTCGGCTGGATCGACGGCGAGCGCCATGCGGATGGCCACGATGCTGGCCAGCACGCAGATCAGGAGCACGGCGAAGAAGCCCGTGATGGAATCGGCCGGCACGAGCAGCACGTACTTCGGGAAGAGCGGCGCCGCGAACGTCGCGGCAATCTTGCCGACGACGAAACCGATGAGCCCCAGCGCGATCGACTGCTGCACGATCATGGCCGCGATCGTCCGGTTGCGCGTGCCGATGAGCTTCAGCACCGCGATCTCGCGGATCTTGTCCATGGTCAGCGTGTA
>JAXMGR010000003.1:0-247093 GCA_046352935.1 Steroidobacteraceae bacterium | reverse complement strand
TGATCGACGCGCAGGGGTATCTGTATCTGCGCGGGCGGGTCGACGACATGATCATCTCGGGTGGCATCAACATCCTGCCGAACGAGATCGAGGAGACCCTGCTGTCCCACGCCGCAGTCGCGGATTGTGCCGTGACCGGTGTTCCGGACGAGCGCTGGGGCCAGCGTGTGGTCGCGTTCATTGTCGCCCGGGAGCCGGTGACACCGGCGCAGCTCGTCCGGCACCTGGAGGCCAGCGGGCTCTCGAGCTACAAGCATCCGCGCGAATACCGCTTCGTCGATGGCCTGCCACGCGGCAATACCGGCAAGGTCGCGCGCCGCCAGTTGCGCAACGTGCAGCCGGCACACACCTGAGCGATGAGTCTGCAGCCCGTGCCGAGCCCAAGGCTCGCATCCCCGGGAGCCCGACGAGCTGCACTGCAGCAAGCGGCCGGGCCGACCCACGGACAGCCCAAGCGCGATGCTTCGGCGGCGATTTCCCGCGCACGCAGGTCCAGGGGAGCAGCGGACCAGGCGGCCCGACTCGTGCCGGCATCGCGGCACGATTGCACGTACCGGGACCTTGTCGCAATATCCGGCAGGATCCGGCGGAAGGGGGCGCGGTGAGGACGATGCTGCAGAACGCTGCAACGACATTACCACTGTCGCGCTGGACGGCCCTCGCGACGCAGGATCCGTGGCGGGCACGCGAACACCTCTGTCGGCTGTTCCGCCCGCACCGCATCGCGCTCGGTGAGCCCGGCGCCGGCATCTCGTTCTGCCACAACCGTGCCGAATTCGGCAGCATTTCGCTGAACGCGCTCTGCTACGGATCGGAAGTCACGATCGATGCGCCTTCGCCGTCCGACTCCTACCTCGTGAAGTTCACGCTGCGCGGTGCGAGCGAGGTGTGGCAGGGACGGGACAGTTTCGCCACCGGTGCGGGCAGCGTCTGCGTGCTGAACCCGACACGCGGGCTCGTCGATCGCATGTCCGACGACTTCGCCATGCTGATCCTGCAGATCGAGGGTCCCGCACTGCGCCTCGCACTGGCCGAGGACTTCGGCATCACCGCGCGCCAGCCGCTGGAATTCCTGCCCGGCCAGCGGCCGCTGGAGGGTGCCATCGGCAGCTTCACGCGTCTGGTGTGGACCCTCTGCGAGGATCTCGATGCAGGTCCCACGGCCCTGGTCCGCCCGCAGGTCCGCATGCCGCTGGTCCGCACGCTGATGAACCTCGTGCTGACGGAGCTGCCGCACAACTACAGCGGCCGGCTGCCACAGACCGACGCCGCACCCGCACCACGCTGTGTGCGCGTGATCGAGGACTACATCGAGGCGCGACTCGGCACGACCACCTCGCTCGACGACCTGCTCGCGGTGACCGGGGTCAGCGCCCGGACCCTGCAGACCGCATTCCTGCGGCATCGCGGCACGACACCCATGCGCTACCTGCGCGACCGGCGACTCGATCGCGCGCGCAGCGAGATCCTGCGCCAGCCCGCGGCCCACATCACCGAGATCGCGGCCGAGTGCGGCTTCACACACCTCGGACGCTTTGCCGAGCAGTATCGCGAACGCTTCGGTGAATCGCCCTCCCGCACCCAGCGCTCGACGCACGTTCGCTAGTCGAGACCGGCACGCCCTTCGCATCGCTGCAGGCCGCAACGCCGCACGCAGAATAGCCTTCGATGCTGCGCCGGTTCCCGAATCTCAGCGCACGCCGCGCGTGTCGTCGCCTGGCGCTTCGCCGGGCCGCTGCTGCCATCCGAACGCGAGGGCCCGCCAGGTGTCTCGATAGTCGTATTCCGTCCCCAGCGCCAGATTCAGGCGGTTGTACGAGGCGAAATCACTCACCAGGTGCACGAGCTGCACCACGCCCTTGTCGCCGAGTCCGCAGGCACGCAGCGCATCGACGTCGGCATCCGTGATGGTCTTCGCATCGGCGTTCACCTTCAGCGCGAAATCGAGCAGCGTGCGCAGCCGCGCGTCGTTCACGACCCGCGTGCCTTCTGTCACGAGCTGGCGCACGTAGTCCTCGGCCGTGCCGAGGCCGTAGTTCAGGATCGTGCAGAACGCGGCCGTGCAATAGGGACAGCCGTTCGCCTTGGACACCAGGATGCCGACGTGCTGGATCTCGGGGATCGAGAGCTCGCCCTCCTGCCACAACACGCGCGTGGCACCGAGCTTGGCCTTGAGGAACTCCGGGAAATTCATCTCGACGTAGAAGTGGTTCGGCACCGCACCTTCGACTTCGGTGACCCACGCGAATATCTCGCGGATGACGGGGTCGTCGATGTGCTCGGGCCGGACGAGGGCGACGCGTGCCATGGCTTTCCTCCGCATGTGCCGATGACGGCGGAGCATAGCCGGCCGCCGCGGCCAGCGCATGTGCCGGCAGTGGTGGCGTTGTGACGGGAAACATCCCGGGAGCCGGTCGTCAGTGATCCGGCGGATCCGCCCGTGACCCGCGCGCGGCCAGCGCCGCCGCGAGCACGCACACGAGCGCCGCACTCGCAGCGAGCGAGAAGTGGATGCCGACCAGATGTGCCGCGAGGCCCACGGTGATACCGCTGAACATGCGCAGACCGAGGCTCGCCATCGTGAAGACGCCGATCACCCGGCCGCGGAGCGCCGCGGGGGCGCGCAGCTGCACGAGGGTCTGGGCCATGGCGCTGAAGGCGAGTTCGACGAACCCGGCCGTAAACAGCAGCAGCAGGGCGAACAGGTAGACGTCCGTGAGGGCGAAACCGGCGAGCGCGAGCCCCCAGACCATCGCCAGAGCGAACGCCGTTCGCGGCCGTGGGCGCAGGAGGCCCCGGCTCTCGAGTGCAAGCCCGGCGAGCAGCGCGCCGGCGGCATCGGCCGCGAGCAGGAGACTGTAGGTGAGCCCGGGATCGCCGTGACCCAGATCCTGCGCGAAGCCCGGCATCTGCGCCTGATAGGCGCTGCCGACCAGGAATGCGGCCCCACCGGCCAGCAGCGTCATGGACAGGATGGTGCGGTCGCCGGCGACATCACGCAATGCTGCGGCGATGTCGCGCATACCCTCCACGGCGCGCGCAGGGTGGCCTGCCTCCACCCGGAATCGGGGCCCGTAAGGCGCCCGCCAGAGCCACAGGATCATCGGCAGGTAGATGACGGCGTTCAGCAGGATTCCACGTTCGGGTCCTGCGAGCACCAGCAGGACACCACCGAGGCCCGGACCGAGCAGCATGCCGAGATACCGGGCGATCGCGTTCAGCCGCACGGCGCTCTGCAGGTCCCCGGGCCCGACGATGTCGTGGATGAGCACCTGCGACGGAGTGACCCAGAGCACGCCGGAGACACCGTGCAGCACGAGCAGCACCATCGCATGCCACATCTGCAGCGTATCGGTGACGAACAGCACGCCCCACGCGAGCGACACGCCCGTGAACAGCAACAGGCCCAGCTGGATGAGACGCCGCGGATCGAAACGGTCGGCGAGGGCGCCCGCCGGGATCGAGAGCAGCAGGAACGGCAACCAGTGTGCAACCACGGCGAAGCCACCGAGCGCCGGCGACTGGAACTTCCGGAACACGACCCAGTAGCTGATGACGTGCTCGATGTTGTCCGCGAGCATCGCGCCCACCGTACCGAGCCAGAAGGCACGGTAGCCCGGGTGTCGCAGCGCGGCGAACGACGGACGCAGCGCGGTCACCGCGGGATCCCCGTCATCACGCGCAGAGGCCCGGTGCGGCACGTCGTTCAGCCCAGCAGCCGCGGCAGGAACAGCGCCAGCGGCGGGACCGCCACGAGCACCGCGAGACGCAGCAGGTCCGAGGCCAGGAAAGGTGCGACGCCGTTGAAGGACTCGCGCAACCCGACACCCGGCGCATTCGCATTGACGATGAGAACGTTCAGACCCACGGGCGGCGTGATCAGCCCCATCTCGGCCACCATGAGGACGATGATGCCGAACCACGTCTGCAGTTCCGGAACGGACAGGCCGAAGTCGAGTCCGCCGATGATCGGCCAGAAGATCGGCACCGTGAGCATGATCATGGCGAGGCTGTCCATGATGCAGCCGAGCACGAGATACACGAGGATCATCGCGACGAGGACGAAGTAGGGGTTGAGCGAGAGACTCGCAGCCAGGGCGGCCAGTTGATCGGGGAGGCCCGACAGAGCGAGGTAGCTGTTCAGCAGATCCGCGCCGAGCAGTATCACGAAGATCATCCCCGTGGTGCGCGCGACGTCGAGCAGGCATTCCGCCAGTTCCGGACGACCGATGCCACCGCGCCACCAGGCGACCAGTGCGGCACCCGCGACGCCGACCGCGGCGGCCTGCGTCGGATCGAACAGCCCGAGATAGATGCCGCCGATCACGATCGCGAACAGCATTGCATTCGGTGCCGCTTCGACGAGGGTCCGCAGCCGCTCGCCGCCTGCGGGCGGCGCGCAGGCCGCGCCTGCACCCGGCATCACGCGCACGTAGATCGCGATGACCAGAACGTATCCCAGCGCAGCCAGCACGCCCGGGATCAGCGCGGCTTCGAACAGCTTGACGATGTTGGCCTCGACCGCCACGGCGTAGATGACGAGCACGACGGATGGCGGGATCAGTATCCCGAGGGTGCCACCGGCCGCCAGCGTGCCGGTGGCGAGTGCGCCCGAGTAGCCCTGTCGGCGCAGTTCGGGCAGCGCGACGCGCGACATCGTGCCGGCGGTGGCGAGGGACGAGCCGCAGATCGCCCCGAACGCGGCGCAGGCGCCGATGGTCGCCATGGCGAGGCCCCCACGCCGGTGCCCCAGCATCGCGCGCGCGGCGGCGAACAGGCTCGCACTCATGCCGGAGCGCGCCGCGAGCTGGCCCATGAGCAGGAACATCGGGATCACTGCGAGGTCGTAGGACGCGAAGCGCCAGAACGCACCGGACTTCAGATAGGCGAGCAGCGGACCCACGCCGCTCGCGGACGCATAACCCGCAATTCCGACGGTGAGCATCGCGACACCGACCGGCATGCGCAGTGCGATGAGCACGAGCAGCGCGGCGAACGCCATCCAGACTGGAGCGACATCCGGTGTCATGACGGCGCACCCTCGCGCGCCCGTCGAGCCGTCACCAGACAGGTCGCTGCCAGCAGCAGCAGCGAGACGACAGCGAACGGATACGCCCACCAGTACGGGAGCCCGAGAATCACCGAAATGTCGCGATACCTGAACGCATCGAGCATGCCCGCCGCCATGCGCCATCCGAGGAGGAGTGCGAGCATTCCGAGGATCACGGCCGACGTGGCGTCGAGCGCGGCGCGGATACCCGCAGGTGCGTGCGCGAGGAAGAAGTCGACGACGAGGTGGCCGCGCGTCAGCTGGCACCACGGCAGGCAGAGGAACGCGCTGACGGCCATCCCGAAGCCCACGATCTCGAAATCGCCGGGAACGGGCCTCGCGAAGAGTTCCCTGCCGATGACGCTGGCGAGCACGAGCAGGGCCATCAGCAGGATCAGCGCCCCGCCGAGTAGTGCGGCAGCGCGCGCCGCACGCTCGACGAACGCGATCCATCGCAGTGCGTTCGGGACGCGGCCTGGCGCCCGCGGATTCATGGCTGCCGGCGCGCCTCGATGAGCCGCCCGGCTTCGCGGAACAGCGCGGGGCCGTCGAGACCGCGCTCCGCGACCAGCCTGAACCAGCGCTGCCGGACGGGCTCCTCCACGGCGCTGCGCATCTGCGCGACGACCTGCGGCGACAGTCGGATGACGTGGCCCGACGCGGCCGCGAGCTCCAGGCCGGGTTCTTCGTTCTGGATCCACAGCCGCCCCAGCCATCGCGCCATGGCCTCGCCGGAGTTGCGGTCGATCACGCCCCGGAGATCCGGTGGCAAGCGTCGGTAGGACTCCAGGTTCATCGCGATGACGAAGACCTGCGTGTGAAAACGGTCGGACCCCGGTCGATCGAGCGTCACATGGTAGTCGACGAGTTCGTCGACGCGCAGGGAGCGCACGACCTCGAAGGGAATCAGCGCCGCGTCGACGACACCGCGCGAGAGCAGCTCGGGAACAGCCGACACCGGCGATCCGAGGGGTATGCCACCCAGTGACTCGATGAGCCACGCGCCGACCCGCCCCGGGATGCGCACCTTGAGACCGCGGAAGTCCGCGAGGCTGCGCACGGGACGCCGGCTGTGCAGCGCCTGGCCCGCATGGACGAACGCCGCGATGAGGTGGTACCCGGCGAATTCCTCCGGATGCCGCCGCAGGAAGTCGTGCAGCGCCAGGTTCATGGTCACGGGATCGGCGTTCAGGAACGGCAGCTCGAACACCTCCGTGCGCGGAAAGCGTCCCGGCGTCGAGCCCGCGAGCGTCCAGACGATATCGACCACGCCGTCCCGAGCCTGGTCGATCAGCTGCGGAGCCTGGCCGCCCAGCTGCATGGCCGGGTACACGGTCAGGTGCAGACGACCGCCCGATTCGGCCGCCAGCTTCTCCGCCCAGGGAACGAGCATGCTTCGATGCGCGGGGGAGGAGGGCGGCAGCGCGTGGTGCAGCTTGAGCTCGAACTCCGCGGCATCCACCGGGTGCTGGAACAGTCCTAGTGCGACGAGCGCGACGGGGGCGATGAGTCCGGCTGCGCGCATCGGGGTCGGGGCCTCACCCGTGCCCCGGCCGAGGCCGCCGCGTCCGCACCGACCCTGTAATCCATCGGTCGGTCGCAGCGCGAGCGGATCCCATCGCGCGACTCACCCGCCCGTCGCAGCAGCGGAAGCGGTGGTCGACTCCGCCATGCCCGCGCCATCCCTGACGACGAAATCGCAGACGAGTGGCAGGTGATCGGAGTACGGCACGCGCGGTACCTGCAGTCCCCGGACCTCGATGCCGGGTCCGCACAGCACGAAATCGAGCTCCTTGCGCGGATTGCGGCTCGGATAGGACGGCAGACGCGCGGTGTTCGCGCTGCGCAGCCCCGAGGCCTGCATGAACAGGTACATCTCGTGCTCGCCCCAGAAGGTGTTGAAGTCTCCGGCCACGATCACCGGCTTGGTCTGCCGCATGATGAGTTCGTGCAGATAGCGCAGCTGGTCGTGGCGGTGTCTGAACTTCAGCGACAGGTGCACGAGGAACACAGCAACGTCGTCGAGCTCGAGTTCGATGATCAGGCGCTTGATGCCGGTGTCGAAGTAGTGGAACCGCTCGCCGTGGACGCGCGGTGCGGCCAGGAAAGCGTTGCCCTGCTTGCGCACGATCGGCATGAGCTGGTTCAGGGAATCCTCGCCGTACTTGCACTCGTAGGTCGAGTAGTGGCCGAGACTCGCGGCGATGAACTCGGCCTGGTTGACCATGCCCGTGCGTATGGACCCCGTATCGACCTCGATGAGCCCCACGATGTCCGGATCGAGGGACTGCAGGAATCGCGTGATCTGCTCCAGCACCTGGCGGCTGCTGCGCAGATAGCCGGCCCCGGGCAGCGGCAGATGGAATGCCGGACCCGTGCCAGTGGCATAGCGTATGTTGTAGACGACGAGTCGCATGGATGCCGGGGGAGGCTCGAAAGTCGCGCATTGTACGGCAGTGCGGGCCGTGGAATCGTCCGATGCGCAGGGTCGCGCCCGGGTTCCAACCCCCGACGGGCGGCGTACACTCGGGCTGTCGTCACCGAGGGAGGAGGTCGCGTGTCGCAGGAAAACCCCATCCGTCTCTATGTCAGCCACCTTTTCGAGCCGGATGACGAATATCAGCGTGTCTTCGAGTATCTGGAGAGCGCGCGGAACTTCTACTACCGCAACCTCAGCGCACCCGAGCAACTGCCCAGGAGCCGCGAGAAGGAAGCGATCAAGGAGGAGATGCGACGACAGATGGCGGATGCCGAGATCGTGATCCTGCTCGCGAGCCAGTATCCCCGCGACACCGTATTGACGGAGTTCCAGGCCCTGTACGCGAAGGCCTGCGACAAGCCCCTGATCGTGATCGAGCCTTTCGGTACGACGCAGCCTGTGTCGGCCCGCCTGCTCGAACTGGCAGACGAGGTCCTGCCCTGGAACGAGCGCTCACTCGCGGATGCGGTGCGCCGCCAGGCACGTCACGAGGAGACTACGCGCTGGGACGTGGTCGAATTCAAGCTCGACTGACAGCAACGAAAGCGGGCACGGATTCCGCGAGCGACGGATACAGCGGCACGACGCCCGAAGGTAGTTCGGCGGCAGGGATCTGCGCCCGCCCGCACTGACTCAGCAACTGCACGATCGTCTGCGCGCAGGCCTCGGCTTCTTCATTCGACATTTTTCGGATTGTCGCAACCACTGCGGTCTCGCCCCGCATCGGCCGCTCAGAGGTCAGCTTCTCAACGAGATCCCTGAAAACAACCCGCGTATCCCGCGGCAGGTCGGTTGCGTCAATCTTATCCAGATATTCCGAGAAAGCGCGCGCAAGCCTCTGTTTTATAGGATCTGCATTCGTCAATACGCGCGTCGCGTCCAGCAAGTTCTCCCAGGCGGCATTCATCGTCTTCGCACCCCGATTCTGTTGTCCGGGTAGCTGCTGCGTGATCTCGACAGCTTGGAGCACGCAGCTCACCTTGTTTCTAATTCGTGTTGGTCTTGGAAACCACGGGTCATCAATCACATAGCATAAATATATCTTCTCTTTTCTGCTTATGACAATAAGTAATTCTGGAAAATGTGAATCATGGAGCGCAGCATCGACAGCGCTCTCAAGGCCCCACACGGCGAGATTGTTGCAGTACGTTTCTGGAATTCTATAAAATTAAAAGGAAATGCCGCTGGGGGAATTCGACATGAAGAGCGATGCCGACCGGGATCTCGTCGCGACTCTGGCAGCTCTGGCTCAGTCGACACGCGTTGCGATCCTGCGGCTGGTGAGCCAGGCCGGGGCGGATGGCATCGCGGCCGGCGATATCGCACGGAGCACGGATACGCCTCCGTCCACACTGTCGTTCCATCTGAAGGAGATGACCCAGGCCGGGTTGCTGAAGGCGCGGAACCAGGGCCGTTTCATCTATTACTCGCTGGACGACAGGTCGATCGTCGCCGTGATCGCCTTCCTGAATTCCTGCCGGAGAGCGATCGAGCCGCCGTCACCGGAGCCGGCCAAGGGCAACCGCAAGACGGCGCCGAAGGCGAAGAAAGGCCGGAGCGGCACGGACGCACCCGATGACGGACAGATGAACATCTTCGGTGACTGATGCGCGACCCTGCGGCGGCTGAGCACCCGGCGCGAGGCCAGGATTCCCGCCCGGAGCCGCTTGCGGGACTTCGGGAGAGGGGTGCGGGAATGGATGCGCCGACGGCGCCGGTGACAGCCGCGAAGACCCCGTTCGACGGGACGCTCGACTGGTTGTCGAAACAGGAACTGCGGGGTCTGCGCTTTCCGGAACCCCTCGAGACGGAGTTCCGGCGCGATCATCGCCGCGGCGTGCGCCAGACGATCCGGATGGGCCTGGTCGTGGCGCTGTTCACGACGCTCGGCTTCGCGATCATCGACCACAGCGCTCTCCAGGGCATCAGCCGCGTATCGGACTACGTCCGCTTCGGCCTGCAGCTGCCGATGATCGTGATGTGCCTGATCGCCACGAGCACGCGCTTCTACAGCCGCTGGTACGAGATGGCGGTCGTGATCGGCGCGGCCATGTTCGGCACCGGGACGGTCATCATGACCGCCAACGCTGTACCGGAGCATGCGCCGCTCGTCGGTTCGCGGCTCCTGCTGGTGACGTTCTTCGTCTACTTCCTCGTCGGTCTGCGCATGCGCGAGGCGATGCTGGCGAATCTCTGGGTCCTCACTGCTCTCGCACTGGCCAATCTGATCGACACGTTCGCGCCGGCCGTGGCGGCCTATCAGCTGTTCGCGCTGGTCTGCGCGAACGTCATCGGCGCCGCGGGTGCCTATGCGCTCGAGCATGCCAACCGGCTCGCTTTCCTGGAACGCAAGCAGCTCGCGCATGTCGCCGAGCACGACGGCCTGACCGGGCTGTTCAACCGGCACGCGTTCGAGTCCCTGCTGCGTGACGCGTGGGCAACGGCGGCGGTGCGCGGAACACGGGTCACCGTGATCATGATCGATATCGATCACTTCAAGGCCTACAACGACCTGCTCGGTCATCAGGCCGGTGACAACTGCCTGCGACGGGTTGCGGATGCCGTGGGGTGTGCCGTGGGCGAGGGCCGGGATCGTTTCGTTGCGCGCTACGGAGGAGAAGAGCTGGTCGCGGTGATTGCGGGCGCCAGCGACGCCGACGCACTGCGTGCCGCCCAGGACATCGTGGCGGCCGTCTCGTCGCTCGGCATCGGCCATCCCGGTGCGGATCCGCCGGGACGGGTGACGGTGAGCGTCGGGGCGGCCTCCCAGATCCCCGGGCCGCAGAACTCGCACGACTTCGTCGTGAAGATCGCGGATCGAGCCTTGTACACCGCCAAGCGGCAGGGAAGGAACCGCTGTGTCGCGGTCACCGTGCCCGAGCCCGGAGACGACCACGCCGCCGCTACCGGCTGCAGCCGGTAGCGACGACAGGCCGCGGGTCGGATGTGAGGTCCGCTACTTCACGGGTCGCGGACGAGTACTGCCAGCGGACGTGTCGACCGAGACCTGAAAGCTGCGGGATTCCCCGGGACTCAACGCCCCCACGCTGACCACCCGGCGCGCGATCTCCTGACCCGCGTCGTCCCGCACGACGACGACCACCGAGTACTCGACGCTGTCTGCATCCTGTGGCTGGCGGAAAACGCCTTCGACGCGAAAGACCGAGTCGGCCGCCTGCGCCTGGACCGCGCCACCCGGGTTGAACCGAAGGTGATGGAGGCAGGCGGGGCAGATCGCGGCGCTGTCGAGGATCGTGGTCTTGCAGTGCGGACAGACCTGCGTCCTGCCGACAGCGGGTTGCCGGGCTCCGATCATGGACCGCGGGCCGTCAGCCCGCGACGGTCGCCGGCTTGCCGGCGCGTTCGTCCCAGCCGAACTCGACCTGCCCGCGCATGCGGGATCCCGCCGCGACGGTCAACGCGCCGGCCTTCACATCCCCGGCGATGACGCCCGTCTCGAGCAGTTCGACACGCTTCGCGCCATCGATATTGCCCTCGAGTTCGCCGGCCACGGTGATCGTCGTCGCCCGCACCTGCCCGGTCAGCTTGGCACCGACCTCGATGACCAGATTCCCGTCGACGGACACATCACCCTTGAAGGCCCCCGAGATACGCAGGTGCCCGACGCCCTGCACCTTGCCTTCGATGGTGATCCCCGCCGCGATCACGGACTCTTTCGGCTCGACCTTGGTGGAAACACGAGCCGTCGTGTCGACGGCCGCATGCCCGTTGGGTCGCTCCGTCGGGGCGCTCTGAGGCGCCGGATCGCGAGCGACGGGGGCGGGTTCGCGGCTCGACGGCGGGGTCGCCTTCTCGTTCCAAAGTGCCATATCCTCATCCTCGTTAAGAGATGTCGATCCTATATACCGGAAAAACAGGCTGAGGCAGTGCAGCAACCCCGTCGGCGCACGACGACGGTTGGACCGCCTGACGGAACAAACCGACGATTCCGGATGGATAGAAAAACGTCTCCGCGGGCCTGGGGTCAGCCGCGCTACTCAGGAAGGGGCGCACTGTCGCGAGTGGCGCATGCTTCCAGCCCTGCCGAACAGGCCGCTACACGGGGTGCTTCAGGATCTCCTCGCGGATGTCGGTCACCTCCCGCGCCCGCGATGTTCGCCCGCCGGTGCAGTGATCGCTGCGCGGGCAGCGGGTGCTGCGCGGACAGATGATGCGCGCGGAATGGTCGAGCGCGTCCTCGATCCAGGCGATGTTGAGTACCTTCGCGACCACGCGCAGCGCGTCGCTCGCTGACTTCGGAATGCGCGCCTCGCCATGGTGCTTGAGGCAGGCATCGAAAATGGAATACACGACCGCCTCGGCATCGGCGCCGTTGGACTGCAGCGCCGGCGCGAGGTCGACGCCCACCGACAGCACGTGTGCGTTTCCGGCCATGTCCTGGGTGCGCAGCGAGTGGCAGCAGTAGAGCAGAACCCGGTTGCCGTCATGAAGCACCGAAACCTGCGAGCCACTGCGACTGCGGTGATCATGGATCATGCGGAACACGGCCCAGTGAGGGCAGGGATCGGTGACACGCGCCATGTTGCCCCAGGGCAGCGGAATGCCGTTGCCCCGGTAGACCGCCCGCAGGAATCCCGGCGGATAGGCATCGAAGAAGTGCCAGTACGGGTACGGGGACACCTTGGTCATGCGTCGCATGACCAGCGCGGGAGTCAGCTCGAGCCTGAGACCCGCCTCGACCCGGTGGTGCTCGCGGGCGAGGAACCGGCGGAAGGGTACCTTGGGGCAGAGCAGGGCACCCGCGAAGAAACTGCACTCGAAGTCCCGCCAGGCATGGAGGACATTCTGGGGCGTCATCGTCGAGTCGCTGTACGAATCACCCGCGGGACTCGCCCCCATCTCCCCGCCGGTCGCGTGGGGCGAGCGCATGCCGTCACCGCCGTGCAGGACCATGTGGCCGACATGCGACGCCAGGTCGAACTTCAGGCGCGCAGGATCCGCCTGCAGGGCACGGTTCAGATAAACCGTGTGCGGGGGCTCGAAGAACGAGCGCACGATGCTCCGCACCTCGCGGTCGGTGTCCCGCACGAGCCCGGGCTTGCGCTCGAACCAGTGCAGTTGCAGCCCGTGGCGTTTCGCGAGGCGGGTCAGGTCGTCCACGCTGAGCGGGAACCGGCGCTCACCGACCCGGTCCGCCGCGCGCTCGAGATCCGGGAAGTCGTTGTGCGACCGCTCCTGGTAAGCCCGGATGAGGAGCTGCGCGAACTGCCGGGCGGTCGTTCCCGTCTGGGTCAGCAGCTCGGGCAAGGCGGCCTGCAGCAGTTCCTTCGAGAACAGGAAAGATGGCTCGAGCGGAATGCGCTGCACCCCGCCGCGACGACGGCGCTCGCTGCGCACCTCGTCGACGGGGCGATCGTCGCGGAACCACTCGACGCTGCGCTGGAACACCCGGGCCAGCAGCCCGAGCACCTCCTCCGAAGGAAGGCGCTTGCCGCTCTCGATCATACTCAGGTAGGAAACCGAAGGAGCGCTTTCCGGATCGAGCTGGACGCAGCGGCTGGAGAGCTCGTCGAGCGTCAGACCGTTCTGCTGACGCACCGACCGCAGCTTGGCGCCCAGAAGATGGCTTCGGTGAACTGTCGGTTTCATGATCGCGTGAGTCTCGTCCCCATGCCCCGGCCCCCGGGGCTTCGCGGCACCCGGCAGGCATTTCTCACACCCGGACAAAGCGGGTAACTCCCCGGCCGGCCGGCCCCGGAGGCCTTCTCGCCCCCTGTGAAATTCACATTGTGAAATTTTGAAAACGCCACGTCCAGCGCCGGAGCGGGTACTGTCGCCCCAGACACGGGATCCGCGGGGCATCGCGCGGGTCCGCTGTAGCTTTCCTCCCCTCTGATTGAGCCTGCGACTGGAGACTGAAGGACATGAGCAAGAACACCACTCCGCCGACCGCCGCCGATCTCACCCGTGAATGGCGCGACAGCCCGCGGTGGAAGGGCATCTCCCGCGCCTACAAGGCCGAGGACGTCGTGCGCCTGCGGGGCACGGTCGCGATCGAGCATTCCATCGCCCGCCTCACTTCCGAGAAGCTGTGGCGCTACATCAACGAAAAGCCCTTCGTGAACGCGCTCGGTGCCCTGACGGGCAACCAGGCGATGCAGCAGGTGAGGGCCGGGCTCGATGCGATCTACCTTTCGGGCTGGCAGGTCGCGGGCGATGCCAACCTCGCCGGCCAGATGTATCCGGACCAGTCGTTGTATCCGGCCGATTCCGTGCCGGCGGTCGTTCGCCGCATCAACAACACGCTGCGTCGCGCCGACGAGATCACCCATGCCGAGGGCGATGACAGCGTCGACTGGTTCAAGCCGATCGTAGCCGACGCCGAGGCCGGGTTCGGCGGCGTGCTGAACGCCTTCGAGCTGATGAAGGCCATGATCGAGGCGGGCGCCGCAGGCGTCCATTTCGAGGACCAGCTCTCCTCCGCCAAGAAGTGCGGCCACATGGGCGGCAAGGTGCTCGTACCGACCGCGGAGGCCGTCAGCAAGCTCGTGGCGGCGCGCCTCGCGGCCGACGTGAGCAACGTGCCGACGGTGCTGGTGGCGCGTACGGATGCCGAGTCTGCCAACCTGCTGACGGCCGACGTCGACGAGCGCGACCGGCCGTTCATCGACCAGTCGAAGGGGCGCACCGCCGAGGGTTTCTTCTATGTGAAGGCCGGCCTCGAACAGGCGATCGCGCGCGGCCTCGCGTACGCGCCTTATGCCGACCTGCTCTGGTGCGAGACCGGCACGCCGGACCTCGAGGAGGCGAAGCATTTCGCCGAGGCCATCCACAAGCAGTTCCCCGGCAAGATGCTGGCCTACAACTGCTCGCCGAGCTTCAACTGGAAGCGCAAGCTGGACGACGCGACGATCGCGAAGTTCCAGCGCGAGCTGGGTGCGATGGGCTACAAGTTCCAGTTCATCACGCTCGCGGGCTTCCACGCGCTGAACTACTCCATGTTCGAGCTGGCGCGCGGGTACAAGGCCTCGCAGATGAGCGCGTACGTCGCGCTGCAGCAGGCCGAGTTCTCGGCCGAGGCGAATGGCTACACGGCCACCAAGCACCAGCGCGAGGTGGGCGCGGGTTACTTCGACGACGTCACGCAGACCATCAGCGCCGGTCAGTCTTCGCTGACCGCGCTGACGGGCAGCACCGAGGAGCAGCAGTTCCGGCACGGCTGACGGACCGCTGCGCACGTCCGCGATGAGCCCGAAACACATCGATGCGGCCCCAGGTCCCGGCGTCACCGCGCCGGGACCTGCCGTGGCGGCGGGCACGGCTTCGGCCGGCACCCGCGGTCGCTGGGACGGGCGTCGCGTCGAGGACGCGTTCGGCCAGGCCTTCCGTGCCGGGCAGATGGCGCAGCTCATCGTGGGCGCGTTCCTGCGCTACAACGCGCTCTTCCGCGACGTCACGCGTCGTGCACCGGCGCGTTTTGCCGCACGCGACTGGCACGGTGCCCAGCACGACTCCGTGGAGCGCATCGAGCTCTACGATCGCTGCGTAGCCGAGGCGGCCGACGAACTTCGGACCCTGGGCGGTGGCGCCGAGGGGGACCTCGAGCTGTGGCGTCAGGCCAAGCGGCACTTCGCCCACCTCATCGACGGCCTGCCCGACAGCGAGTTCATCAAGACTTTCTTCAGCTCGATCACGCGAAAGCTGTTCTCGACGGTGGGCGTCTCGCCCGACATCGAGTTCGTCGCCACGGATCTCGACCCGCTGTCGAACGTCGACGCCACCGTCGTCACGCGCACCTATCGCATCGGCCCGGCCTCCGCACCGAATCTGGCGCCCGTCTTCGCCGATGGCTGGTTCTCCCTGCCGTGGCACGACATCGACGCGACGCTGGCGAGCGCTTCGCGCATCCTCGCGAACGACCTCGCCCTGCTGGACCGCGACGACGGCGCCTTGCGCTTCGAATGCATTTCGGCCGTGTTCTTCCAGACCACCCGGGCCTATCTCATCGGCCGCGTCGCCGGCCGCGACTGGTTCGAGCCCGTGGCGTTCGCGGTCCGGCACGACCCGGAGGGACTGGCGCTGGATGCGGTGCTGATCGGCGAGGACGATGTCTCTGGGCTGTTCAGCTTCACGCGCAGCTACTTCCAGGTCGACCTCGACCGCGTCGTCGAGAGCGTCGCGTTCATCAAGCGGCTGCTGCCGCGCAAACCCGTCGGCGAGCTGTTCACGGTTCTCGGGCGTGCGAAGCAGGGCAAGACCGAGCGCTACCGGATCATCATGCAGCGGCTGGCGGCGTCGGCCGATCTCTTCGATCACGCGGCCGGCGAGCGCGGCCTCGTGATGATCTGCTTCGCGATGGCCTCGCTCGACGTCGTGTTCAAGGTGATCCGCGACCGGATCCCCGAGCTCAAGGCGACGTCGCGCGAGGGCGTCAAGCGCCAGTACGACTTCGTGTTCAAGCACGACCGTGCCGGGCGTCTCATCGACGTCCAGGAGTTCCGCAGGCTGCGCTTCCCGGCGGCCCGCTTCGCACCCGGCCTGCTCGATGACCTGCTGGCGGAGGCGGGCGACTCGGTCCGCCGCGAGGGTGACGACGTGGTCCTCGAACACGTGTACGTCGAGCGGCGGCTGGTGCCGCTGAACCTGTTCCTGCGCGACACGACGGGAATCGCTGCCGAGCGGGCGTTGCTCGATTACGGCCAGGCCCTGAAGGACCTTGCGCGCAGTGACATCTTTGCGGGCGATCTGCTGCTCAAGAACTTCGGCGTCAACCGTCACGGACGCGTGATCTTCTACGACTACGACGAGGTCTGCCCGCTCAGCGAATGCGTGTTCCGCGACATGCCGCAGTCGAGTGACCCCGACGATGACATGCGCAGCGAGCCGTGGTTCTACGTGGGTGAGAAGGACATCTTCCCCGAGACCTTCCCGAATTTCCTGCCGATGGCGCCCACCCTTCGTGAGGCGTTCATGCGTGTGCACGCCGACCTGTTCACGGCCGACTTCTGGCGCGGCACGCAGCGCCGGATCGCGAAGGGCGAGGTCCTCGAACTGCTGCCGTACCGCGCGCAGCGCTGAGACCGCGCGCGGCACGGGATCCCTCGCAGCCCAAGGTCAACGCGAGAGTTCCGCCTCGATCGCCCGCGCGACAGCAGGATCCTCGGGCGGGAGATCGGGCGCGAAGCGCGCAACCACCGAGCCCTTCCGGTCGACGAGGAACTTCTCGAAGTTCCACAGCACCCCCGGCGCCGGGTTCGGCTCGATGCCGTAGCCCTTGAGCTTCGCCCTGAAGCCCTCGGGATCGCCCTGAGCCCTCGGCTGCGCCGCCACGAAAGCGGCATACAGCGGGTGCTGCGCGCTTCCGGTCACAGCGATCTTGGAGAACATCGGGAAATCGACGCCGTAGTTCGTGGTGCAGAAGGCGGCGATCTCGGCGTTCGTGCCGGGCTCCTGGCCGGCGAAGTCGTTCGCCGGGAAGCCGAGCACCGAGAAGCCCCGGTCGCGGTACGAGGCGTGGAGCTTCTCGAGTCCGGCGTATTGCGGCGTGAGCCCGCACTTCGACGCGACATTGACGCACAGCAGGACCTTCCCGGAAAAGTCGCGCAGGGAAGTCTTCCTGCCGTCGATGCTCTCGAGCGGGATGTCCTGGATCGAAGTGGTCATGGTGATTCCCCCGGAACTGGTTGCGACGGCCTGATTGTCAGCACAACCGGCCGCATACCGCAACGCGCACAGGCCCCTCCCGGGAGTCAGTACCCGCAGAGCGCGGGGTTGCGCCACGTGGCCCGACGCAGGCCGCCGCCCACGCCGCGCCTCGGGCCGGTTCGAGCCGGCCGCCCCGGGGTCGGCCCCGGGGCGAGGGCGAACGTCACGCTCGCGGCCTATTCGAGCAGGTCGCCCGGTGTCGGCGGCAGCCGCGGCATGGTCTGCGAGGGGAAGGGTCCCGTCAGCGACTCCAGGAACGCGACGATGTCCGCAACGTCCTGGTCGGGGAGCGTGCGGTTCAGCTGCGTCGAGGCCATCACTCGCACGGCCTCGTCGAGGGTCTTCACGGAGCCGTTGTGCAGATAGGGGGCGGTATACACGAGATTGCGCAGGGGCGGCACGCGCCACAGGCCCTGATCCGCGGGATTCTTGGTGCTCTCGAAGCGCCCCCTGTCGCGCGTCAGATCGTATTTCGCCACGTACGGGCTGTCGGGAAAGGTCGGGAACTTCATGAAGAAGCCGCTGCCGGCGGGAAGCGCCGGTCCAGCGAAGTTCGGACCCTGGTGGCAGGATGAACAACCCGCGGCCTGGAAGGCGTTCATGCCGCGGATCTGCTGAGCCGTCAGCGCGCCCGCCTCGCCGCCGACATAGCGGTCGAACGCGCTGCCCGGGGTGATCAGCGTGCGCTCGTAGGCCGCAATGGCCTTCGCGGCATTCTCGATGGTGACGACGTCACCGGGGCCGAAGGCGCGCTCGAAGAGCGGGCGGTAACCCGGGATGCGCCGGATCCGGCCCATGACGGCCGACAGATCCTTCATACCCATCTCGATGGGATTGACGGGCGGACCCTTGGCCTGGTCCTCCAGCGCCGCGGCCCGGCCGTCCCAGAACTGCGCGGACAGGAAAGCCGCATTCCACACCGTCGGCGCATTGCGCCCGCCGACCTGGCCGTGCACGCCGATCGACGTGGGCCGGTGATCGTCACCGCCCTCCATCACGTTGTGGCAGGAGAAGCACGAGACCGTGCCCGTGGAAGAGAACCGCGGGTCGAAATAGAGCACCTTGCCCAGTTCCACCTTCGCCCCGGTGGTCGGGTTGTCCGCGGGATCCGGCGCGCGTGACGGCAGAGGCTGCCAGTTCCCGGGCGCCGTGGCGGCACCCGCTGCGGTGGTGGCAAACAGTGTGACTGCGAGAATCAGGTGACGCATGAAGCCCCTCCATTCCAGTGACAAGCCGTGTCCGGCTGAAACCCATTCTCCGGCGCTTTCCAGCCCGGATTAAGTCGCCGATTTCCGAGTTGACGCGGCCACCAGCGGCATCCGCAGCGTCACCGTCAGGCCGCGCTCACCCTCGCTCGGCGCGAACGACAGTCCGCCGGAATGCAGTTCCGCGATGCGCGATGCGATCGACAGACCCAGGCCGCTGCCACTCGCCTTGACGGAAGCTCCCCGGAAGAACCGCCGCCCGAGCTGCGCCAGCTCGTCGGCATCGAGTCCAGGTCCGCGGTCCGATACGCTGAGTTCCGCGCCGGCGCCGGCCGCGACGCAGCGGACCGTGATGACGGGCGTCGCACCGCCATGGCGGATCGCGTTGTCGACGAGATTGCGTACCAGGATCGCGAGCAGACCCGCGTCGCCGTGGACGGTGACCGGGGCCGGGCCCTCGAACTCGATGCTCCCGCCGGCCTGGATGGCCACGGGCGCCAGCCCGGCGAGTTCGCGGCGCACGAGCTCGTCGAGCCTCAGGAGCCCGAATCCCTGCGAGGCATCGTCGGCGTCGACCCGGGCCAGTACGAGCAGCTGGTCGATCAGCCGCGCCATGCGGTCGCAGCCCTCGATCACGTGCGCGAGCGCGGCGATCCGCGCGGCATCGGCCGTCGCATCGCGCGCGACCTCGGCCTGAGCCCGCACGGCGGCGACCGGCGTGCGCAGCTCGTGGGCCGCGTGCGAGGTGAAGCGACGCTCCGAATCGAGCAGCGTGCCGATGCGGGTGAACAGCTCGTTCAGACGGCGGATGAACGGCTGCACCTCCAGCGGCACACCGTGCTCCGGCAGCGGTTGCAGGTCGGCGGCACGCCTTGCGGCCAGTTCGTCGCCCAGCCGCACCAACGGGCGCGTCGCGCGGCGAACGATCCAGGCGACCAGCAGACCCAGCACGGGCAGCAGAGCGACGAGCGGGATCAGCGTATTCAGCGTCAGCCGCCGGACGAGCCGGGTGCGCGCCGCCTCGTCCTCGGCGACCTGGATCAGGACGCGCCGCTCGCGGTCGGTGCCGCTGAACACGCGCCAGCGGCGGCCCTCGATTGCGGCATCGCTGAAGCCCTGCGCGACCGGCGAGAAGCGCCGCGGCGGCGCCTCGGGCGAACGCAGCAGCAGCTGTCCGGAATCCGCGTCCCAGATCTGGAACACGACGAACTGGTCGTAGACCGACAGCTCGTCGAGGTCCTCCGGGCTGATCTCGATGATCTCGTGCGCCGACTGGCCGATCAGCAGGCGCGCCGAATGGCGCAGATGCGCATCGAGCAGGCGGTCGATGTCGCGGTGCACGTCCACGGACGTCGCGACCGTGGCGGCGAGCCAGGCGAGCGCCGTGACACCGAGGAGGCCGACCAGCAGCCGGCGGCGCAGAGAAACAGAGACGTCACGCACCGGCATCACCGGCCTGCGCGGGAATCATGTAGCCCACGCCCCGGATCGTGCGGATCGTGTCGTTCGAGAGCTTGCGGCGCAGGTGGTGCACGTGCACGTCGATGGCGTTGCTCTCGAGCGCACGATCCCACTCGTAGAGCCGCGTCTCCAGCTGCTCCCGCGTCAGCACGCGCCCCGCGTTCTGGGCGAGTTCGTGCAGCACGGTGAACTCGCGCGGCGAGACCTCGACGTCGCGCCCTTCGAAGGTCACGCGCCGGGCCGCAGGATCGACTGTGAGCGGACCGACCCGGATCGCGGTCGAGGCGACTCCGTGCCGGCGACGCACGAGCGCCCGCAGCCGCGCGGCGAGTTCCGCGAGTGCCACGGGCTTGACGACGTAGTCGTCACCGCCGGAATCCAGCCCGCGCACACGATCGTCCAGGGCATCCCGGGCCGTGAGAAGGAGCACCGGCGTGTGGTCGGCGCGCGCGCGCAGCCTTCGCAGCAGCTCGAGTCCGCCCACGCGCGGCAGGCCCAGATCGAGGACGACGGCCGAGAACTCCTCGGTGGCCAGCGCCGTGTCTGCCGCTTCCCCGTCCCGCACCCAGTCGACTGCAAAACCGGCCTGTCTCAGGCCGGTCTGCAGCGCGTCTCCCAGCAGCGCGTCGTCCTCGACCACGAGGATTCGCATCGATGATCCTCTTCAGTCCTCGTCGTGTTCGCCGTCGGCGTCACCGCGACCCGCGGTCTCGTGCCGGTCGGCCTTTCCCGGCGCCGCGAGCAACGAGCCCGAGGGCGATGTCGCGGACATGCCGGCCCAGATCGCGCCGACCACCACGAGCAGCAGCACCGCGATCATCGCCCGGCTGCCCTCGGCCGGCTCCGCCTTCTCGCTGGCCTTGCATCCCGTCACCATGGCCCGCGGCAGGTTCTCACGATGCGCGAGGCTGCTCGCGATGACGCCCGCGACGTGGATCAGCACGAGTACGAGCCAGGCGTTCGCGACGACCTCGTGGATCTCCTCGAAGACCTCGCCGCCGATCTCATTGTATTGCAGCCAGCCCGTGATGCCGGTGACCAGCGCGAGGGCCAGCATGCCGTAGATCGCCCAGCTGCCGGCCGGATTGTGGCCGACGTACTCCGCGGGTTCCCGGCGCAGCAGCCGCCGAACATAGCTCATCGCGGCTCCCGGGCCGTAGGCGAACGAGCGGAAGCGCGCGTACCGTGTGCCGACGAAGCCCCAGACGAGCCGGAACACGACGAGCGCGAGCACCGTGTAGCCCAGGGTCACGTGCACGAGCCGCCAGCGCTCCGATTCCGAGAGCACGTAGGCAGCGACGAAGGCCGTCGCGAGCAGCCAGTGGAACACCCTCACGGGCAGGTCCCACACCAGAATCCTGCGTGTCATGTCGATCTCCTCGCAGTCAGTGGATACTTCCCTCATTCCGGAACGCGCAGCTCACGTTCGCTGAAGCGCCCCTCGGCCGCACGCGTGTGGCAGCCACCGCAGTCGCTCAGCGACTTGACGCCGAGACGCCGCAGGGCCGCGGGACTCATCTCGTCGTGCTCGTGCAGGAACCACGGCATTTCGCTGACCCGCAGCACCGGCTTCGCCGGGGGCGGTGCCGGCTCGAAGCCCGCGCTCGCCGCGAGCCAGGCGCCGATAGTGCGGTTCGAGGCCGGATCGATCGAGGCGTCCGTACCGAAGTGCTGGTCGAGGCCTGCCATGATCGCCTTCCATGACGATGCCGGGAGCCCGCGGGGCGGGAACGGAACGTGGCAGCTGCCGCACTCGTCGCGGTAGAGCCGGGCGGCCGGCGTGTCCGCCGGGGGGCGCTTCACGGCCCGCTCCCCCGCGACGGCGACGAACGCCAGCGAAGCGAGGCAGGGCAGGGCGAGCACCACGGCGGTCAGGTGAAATCGGTTCGACGGGACACGGTGCGACATGGACATCTCCTCATTTCGACAGCGACGTGAGCCAGGTGATGAAGTCGCCCTTCTCGAGCGGCGTGCACTCCCGGCCCAGGACATCGCGGCAATTCCGGCGAAACCACTTCTCGACCTTGGTGGCATCGGTGAACCGTTCCGGGTTCGCCGACGGCGCGAGCGGCCGGATGGCCTTGCCGGTCACCGCATGCTCGCCCGCGCGGCGCGGGTCGGCGGTGTGGCAGCTGCTGCAGCTCCAGTCCTTGCCCTTGCGCTCGTAGAGCGCGCGGCCACGATCGGCCGAGAAGCCCTGCGAGCCCGATGCCGGCGTGGAGACCGCGGCGTAGTCCCGCAGCAGCGCATCCGGTGTCGTGGCCCGGGCTGACGCAGCGGGCAGGGTGAGCAGCACCAGCACAAAGATCCTGTTGAACATGGCGGGACTCCTGTTTCAGCGTGGAGTGAACCGTACGCCTGGAGTCTTAGCGCCGGATTAACGGGAGCGGGCGGACTTGGCAGATGCGAGACTGCCCCCTAATCTTGCAGCCCCGTCGCTGCCCGCTCCGGCCGCCCGCACGACCATCACGGGCCGGCGGAGATCTGAATCGAAAGTCCGCGAAGCGAGAGACCGAATGTCCAACGACTCTGCAAAGCCCACGCTCGGGTTGCTGCCCGCCCTGATCTTCAGTTCACGCTGGCTGCAACTGCCGCTGTACCTGGGTCTCATCGTCGCCCAGGGCGTCTACGTGTTCCTGTTCCTGAAGGAACTGTGGCACCTGATCCACGAGGCGGCGCACCTCAACGAGCAGTCGATCATGCTCATCGTGCTCGGGCTCATCGATGTCGTCATGATCTCGAATCTGCTCGTCATGGTGATCGTCGGCGGCTACGAGACGTTCGTGTCGCGCCTGAATCTCGAAGGCCATCCGGACCAGCCGGAATGGCTGAGTCACGTGAATGCGAGCGTGCTGAAGATCAAGCTCGCGATGGCGATCATCGGCATCAGCTCGATCCACCTCCTGAAGAGCTTCATCGAGGCCGGGATGATCGGCGGACTGCCGTTGTGCGGCACCGCCGAGGGCATGCAGGCCATCGAGGCACTCCGGGCGACCGGTGCCAACCGCGCCGCATGCTCGACCGTCACGACGACGGGCGTCATGTGGCAGACCATCATCCACAGCGTGTTCATCCTCTCGGCGATCGGCATCGCCTGGACGGACTACGTCATGTCGAAGGGACTGCGCGCGGCCTCGGAGTCGCACTGAGCACCATCGAAGCCTGACGACGGGTGGCAATCGACCCGACAGGGCCGGGAAGCCATCCTGTCCCAGGTCAGCAGGTTCGCGCAGCCGCCCGCCTGGCGTGCTTCGCATAATGTATATTATGACAAATACAGGGCAGGCATTGTCCCAGAGCCTCTCCGGCGCCAGACCCTTCCCTGACTGGTATCGTTATGTCGGCGAGCCGACTATTGGCGGTCGGTCCGGACACCGGCGCGATTCATGCGCCGCCGCGGAGTCAAACCATCTGGCCAAGCGGATTCCAATCCACCCGAAACATCCCGAGCGGATCTGCTGGGGCTGTGACCACTATTGCCCGGCAGACGACTTGCGCTGCGGGAATGGCACCGACCGGACCCAGCACCCCGTCGAACTGTTCGGTGACGACTGGCAGGAGTTCGGGCTCGACGCGAACGCGACGCCCGCCGATCCAGCAGACCACACAACAGGCAAGGCAGCGGCCGCGTCGACCGAGGCCCGGGCTCCTGCAGGAACCCGAGCTGCGCGTCGCCGCCCGCGTCAGTGACGCGCTGCGGCGGGACCGGCACCGGGCAGCGGCGAGCGCCCCGAGAACATCGGCCATCCGGACCCGGACGGCAGCAACGGCTCGTAGGCACCCGCGACCACGATGCAACTGCGGTACGCGTAATCGCCATACAGGCGACACAGTGCACCGAGCGCGAACACGGCCGTCGCGGCCGTCGCCCCCATGACAGCCCCGAGCACGTAGGCCCCGAGCCAGACCACGAACGGAACGGCAATCCCGAGCACGCCGGCGCCCCAGTAGAAACGTGAGCGCAGGTCTCCCTTGCGGACGCGTTCGATCGACGCCTGCGTGCCCGGCGAGCGCTCGACGCCATACAGGTGGACCAGCGACATCACCGCGGCCAGCAGCAACGAACCCAGGCCCGCCGGCTGCAGCCAGTCCTGCGACGTCTCCTCGATGCCACGCCAGGCGAGCAGCGCGAGAACGATCGTGAAGCCCGTCGCCAGCGAGTGGGCCGTGAACGCGAGCGGCACGAAGAACCCTCGCCAGAAGCGGATCGCCTTCATCGACCGCAGCAGGAATCCCGCATAGAGGATGACCGGAACGGCAAATACGAGCGCCACGACCGTGAGCAGTCCGCGCAGCGGCTCGAGGAGGCCGACGTAATGGGCCGCTACGGACAGTACCGAAGAGCCGAGGAAACCGCTGATGAGCAGCGTCCCGCGGCTCACCGTCGACGTCACCAGCCTCGTCAACGCCCGCCAGGCCCGCGTAGGCTGGCCCAGATGCGCCCGCAGCACGATCACCGCGAACACAACGAACGCGATGCCCAGCATCGCGACGTGCACCCGCCCCAGCGCCACGCCGAGGATGTACAGGGTCGCCCCCACACCTTCCCCGAGAAAACTCAGGACTTCCAGCGTGCCCATCTGGTGATTGAACCGCACCCCAGTACTGTACTTGTCGTTCATCGCGGGCCTTGCTCTTTCGTAGTTGTCCACACCCTCGAAGGGCCTTCCTCTCGCACCGCTGCCGTCGCCCGTCGCCTCAAGGCTTCAGATAGTGCACACACGGCTTGGTGCCGGCCTCGGGCAGCAGCGTGAACGACTCGCGCTCACGCAACATATGGCTCACGTTGCTGTCCGGATTCGCGAGATCGCCGAAATGCCTCGCCTCCGGCGGGCAGGTCGCCACGCACGCGGGCTGCAGACCCTGGTCGACACGGTCCATGCAGAAGTCGCACTTGATCACCGTGCCTTCGGTCCAGCGCTTGTACTTCACTTCCTCGTACTTCGTCAGCTCGCCGTCGAAATATCCCTGCTCGAGGATACCCGGCTTCACGTAGTGGCGGTGCTCGTACGGACAGGCGGTCGCGCAACTGCGGCAGCCGATGCAGATGTCGCTCTTCACGGCGACGATGCCGTCCTCGCGCTGGTAGCTCGCGCCGGTGGGACAGACCTCCACGCAGGGAGGCTCCTCGCAGTGGTTGCAGAGCACGGGCAGGAACTCGCGGCGCGCATTCGGGAACTCGCCCACCTCGCGTTCGTAGACGCGCGCGAAGAACACGTCCGGTGGCGTGCCGTTCGTCGACTTGCACGCCGCCGTGCAGGCGTGGCACCCCACGCACACCTTCAGATCGATCAGCATGCCCCATCGCGCCATCGAATCTCTCCTCGTCCCCCGCCGGCACACGTCCGGCGGCTGTCCGTCATGCCCCGCCAATCAACCGATCCGTGTCACCTTCAGCTTGGGACTCGCCTCGAACGCACCGTCCATCACGTCCAGATTCTTCATCTCGTAGTCGAACAGTACGCCGGCCTGCACGCCCGTGTCCTTCCGGCGCGGCGGCAGGCTCTTGGCCCAGTTGCCGCCGGCGTGATCCATGCCCACGCACTCCGGATGGATGCACTCGCTCAGGAGCGCGAAACCCTCGACGATCCGCCCGCGCAGGTTCTCTGCGCGCACGCGGTCGCCGTCCCGGATTCCCCTCGCCTCGGCGTACTTGCGGTTCAGCACGATCTTGCCGACGTAAGGATGATACTGCGCGAGTTCCGCGAGCCATGGATTGAAGTTCGAGAACGTGCCCGTCAGGAACGGCCACTTGTAGGTGACCGCGTGCAGCTCGTATCCCGGCGTGTGGTTGATGTGCCCCGGACCGGGATACCAGTCGACCAGCGGCCTGTACCGCGACACGTCCCACTTGATGCCGAGCGACTGCGTCACCGCCTTGATGCGCTCGCCGGTCTCGAGGAAATACTCGTAGTAGACGGGAATGCGGCTCTTGTAGAACGGGCGAGGGAACCGCTCCTGGACGGTCTTGGGCCAGTGGATCCTGCCCTCCTTCGCCACGTCGTCCAGCGATCGGTCGCCGCCCGTCATCGAGCGGATCCAGCGGTCCATCAGCTCTCGGTTGTCGTACTTGGCGTCCGGCTGCAGCTTGTTCTCGCCGTGCAGCTCGAGGAACATGTTCACGACCTGGTTGAAGTTCGGCAGCAGCCCCGCCTTCTCCGCCAGATCGATCCATATGTCGACACTGTGCTTGACCTCGGTCGGAACGACGGGCTGCCGCAGGTTGATGCAGTACTCGTAGTTGCCCGTGGACCCCATCGTATCCGGGATGTTGTTCGCGCCCATGTCGAGGCGCTCGAGCTGTGTCTGCGTCGGAATGATGACGTCCGCCATCTCCGCGGTCTCGTCGATGTTCGGCACGAGCGACAGCTGGAATGCGAACTTCCTGTGGTACTCGACCTGGACCTTCGGATTGCCCTCGTTCAGCAGGTCGTTGGACACGACCTGCACGTAGACGCCGGTCGCGTGCGGAATCTTGTCGTTGAACTTCCCGGGCTCGAGGATGTTCATCTTCCCCATGAGCCCGCCCTGATACGACGCGGCGGGGACGAGTTCGTCGGCGGAGTTGGTCACCGGCGCCCGGATTGCGTCCTTCTTGTGCAACGGATCCGGGAAGTTGCCACCGTAGGTCGCGAACTTGCCGGGCGAGACGAGGCCATCGACCTGCTCCAGGCCCGAGCCCCTGCCCATCCAGGTGCTGTTTTCCGACCACTGCGGATGATGAGCGTAGACGGTGTCCGCCAAGAGGCCACCCGGGACATCGATGGCACCGACGATCGTGTTCAGCATCGCGATCGCGAGCGCCTGCTCGTAGCCCTGCGCATGCTGGCTGACGCCCTTGTACCAGTGCGCGCAGGCGGGCCGCAGCGGCAGCGTGTGACCTTCGATCTCGATGGTGCTGCCGATCGAGGCCGCCGTGCCGAAATCGCGTGCGAGATGCCGGATGGTCTCCACCGGCACCGTCGTGATCTCGCTCGCGTACTCCGGCGAGAACTTGGTGAGGTGCTTCCGGAGCAGCTGGAAGGCCGGCGTGCAGGCGCGCCCCTCGACCTGGAAACTCCCTTCCAGCGCCGGCGACTTCAGCGTCGGATCGTCGTAGCACTTCGCGCGGTTGTCGCTCGTGTCCCAGAGCATCGGCTTGTTCGACGCCGGGTCGCGCACGTAATGGCCGTCGCCGTCCCAGGTCAGGTACGGGCCGTTCGTCAGGTTGCGCACGAACTCGACGTCGTACAGCCCGTACTCGTTGACGAGCAGGTTGATCATCGCGAGCACGAGCGCGCCGTCGGTTCCGGGACGGATGGGCACCCACTCGTCCGCCACCGAAGCAGCGTTCGAGCACCACGGATCCACGACCACGAGCTTCATGCCGTTGAGGCGGGCCCTCGACATCTCGGTCGTCGCCGTGACGGAGGCCCAGTTCGACAGCGTGCCCTTGTTCGAACCGAACAGGATCACGTGCTTCGCGTGGTGGAAGTCCGGACAGACATGGAAGCCGCCGTGCACCTGCTGCAGGGTGGGGTGCACGTTGTTGCCGCAGAAGGAGCGTCCGCCGGACTGATGGTTCGGGCTGCCGAAAGAAGTCAGCACGGACGGCATGAACCACTGCAGCGTCGAGAAATCGCCCGTCGCCCACACGAAACCGGTGGGATCCGTTTCATGGCACTTGCGGATCTGTTCCGCCGAGATGCGGATCGCCTCGTCGTAGCTGATCTCGACCCACTTCGGGTCGACGCCGATACCCTTCTCCGGATTCGTGCGCTTGAGGCACTTCGTCACACGGCGCCGGCTGTAGGCCATCATGATCTGCGACTGGCCCTTGGCGCAGAGCTTGCCCTGGCTGAAGGGGCAGTCGGGATCGCCGGACACCTCGACGACGACGCCGTTCACGCGCCGCGCGATCATGCCGCAGGTCGCGGCCGGACAGCCGTAGCAGGTGGTCTTGAGCCGGACGTCTTCCCAGACGCCGTCCTTCTTCACAGGCGCATCCACTCTTCACCCCTCCTCCGTCGCCAACCCACCGCGGCTGATGCGACGACATCGATACCGCGACCCGGGAGCCGACCATGCGTTCGATGGCTATGTTGAGCCGCGCTCGTCGGCGTTGTCAAACCATCGCGCGGCCTGTCATCACGTGTCGCGGGACACGTACGGGCATCGCCGGAAACGGCAGGTCATCACCCGTCCCGCGCCACGACTCGCCCGCACGGCGACGTGCCGGCAGACGGCCGATCCGCAGCACCCGCACACCGCATCACGGGAGCGTGTGGCCGCCGTCCAGGATGATGGTCTGCCCCGTGATGAAGCTGCCCGCGGGTGAGACCAGCAGCGCGACGGTGCCCGCGATCTCCACCGGCTTTGCGAGGCGCCCGAGGAGGATGCGCGACGCGACGAGCCGGCGAGCCTCCTCGGTCAGCGTCGCGGTCATGCCACTCTCCATGTTGTCCGGGGCGATCGCATTGACACGGATGCCGTGGCCCGCCCACTGCGCTGCCAGATCACGCGTCAGGTGGACGACCGCCGCCTTGCTCGTCGTGTAAGGAACCACCTGTCCCACGTCCGGTGTGTAGGACAGGAATGCGCCCACCGAGGCGATGTTGACGATGCAGCCGCCGTGCTGCTGCTTCATGATCCGGGCGGCGTGGCGGCACGACAGGAAGGTGCCCGTGAGGTTCACATCGACCACCTTGCGCCAGCCGGACAGCGGGATGTCCTCGGGTGGGCCCCACCACGACGTTCCCGCATTGTTGACGAGCACGTCGATGCGGCCGAATTCGCCCTGGACCTCGGCCATGAGGCGCTCGACGTCCTCTTCCTTCGAGATGTCGCAGCAGCGACCGATCGCCCGGCGGCCGAACTGCGCCGCGATGCGCCCGGCGGTATCGGCGCAATCCGCCTCGTGGCGCGAGGCCAGCGCGATGTCACAACCGAGGTCCGCGAGCGTCGCCGCGATCGTCTCGGCGAGCACGCCCTTGCCGCCCACGATGACCGCCGTGCGGCCATCGAGCCGGAAGAGATCCTGGACGAAGCCCGCTCTCAGGCCCGCAGCGCCCTGCCCGTCGGCGTCAGCGCGCACCGGCGGCGCACGCCTCGCGCCACGCGGCGACGGCGAGTGGCCGGACGCGAGTCGCGACCTCGGCCGCATTGGTCGAAGCGGCGGTACCCTCGGCGATCCGGCCCGCGATGCCCTGCGAGATCGCCGCGATGCGGAACAGGTTGAACGCGCGATAGAAACCGAGGTTCTCGATGGGCGCGATGCCCGCGCGCGCGCAGTAGCGCCCGACGTACTCGTCCATCGTCGGGATGCCGAGCGCCGCGAGGTCCTGACCTGCGAGCGTGCCACGCAGGTCGATTCCCGCAGGGCGATACCACTCCATCAGGTGGTAGGTGAGATCGCCGAGCGGATGACCGAGCGTCGACAGTTCCCAGTCCAGCACCGCGACCACGCGTGGCTCCGTCGGGTGGATCAGCACGTTGTGGAACGAGAAGTCGCCGTGGACCACCGACGCGCGCCCGTCGTCCGCAGGCACCGCCGTGGGCAGCCAGGCGATGAGCCTGTCCATCTCGGGAATGTCCTGGGTCCGCGACGCCACATACTGGCCCGACCAGCGCGTGATCTGCCGTGCGAAATAGTTGCCGGGCTTGCCGAAGTCGCCGAGGCCGATGCTCTCCGGCGCGAAGTTGTGCAGCGCCGCGAGCGTCGCATTCACCGAGTCGAAGACCGCCGCGCGATGCTCGCGCGTCAGGTCGGGCATCGTGCAGTCCCAGAAGATCCGGCCGGGAACGTGCCGCATGACGTAGAACATCGTGCCGACGACGGATTCGTCCTCGCAGAGCACGAGCGGCTCGGGAACCGGGAAGCCCTGGCGGAACAGCGCGCTCATCACGCGGAACTCGCGGTCCACCGCGTGCGCGGACTTGAGCAGCACGCCCGGCGGCTTGCGGCGAAGCACGTAATTCGCGCCCGGCGTGTTGATCCGGTACGTGAGGTTCGACTGTCCGCCGTCGAACTGCTGGATCGTCAGCGGCCCGCGATAGCCCGGAACCGCCGACTTCAGATAGGCATCGAGCCGTTCGGCCTCGAAGCCCTGTCCGGCGCGAATCTCGCCCGCCTCACCGAGATATTTCCTGGAGGCGCCCGAGCCCGCGCGCGCCTGATCCTGCCCGCTGCCGGGCGCGTTCGAAGTGTTCGACATGATCCGGAAAAATTACCCGACTGCCCGGTCGGGTGTCAAGCCGCCAACGAACGCGGCTATGCCTTCCGGGCGCGGCGCTCGGGCCCGGGGAACCGGGCCAGCGCAGCGAGTTCGCCGCGTATCACGGCCACGGGGGTGCCGGGCTCGAGTTCGCCGACGATGCAGCGCGTCACGTGCGCCGCACCGATGCTCGCGCCACGCCACTCCCGGCCGGCGGCATCGCGCAGCACGGCACAGCCGCCGAACTGCGCGACGTTCGGCGCGAGCACGGCGATCTCGTCCGGGCCGCAGCGCGCATCCCCGCTCGCCGCGATGACGCCGGGGCATGCCGCCGGGAAGACGGGCGCACCGCGCGCCGGTGCCGACGCCACGCAGACGACACCCGCTCTGACGAGCGCATCGATCGCCGCCGAAATCGCCGGCCGATCGGCCGTGAGTCCCAGACTCATGTGCACGAGATCCGGCTGCAGTTCCGTCGCCCATCGCAGCGCAGCGGCGACGTCGTCCGCGGTGGCGTGTCCCCGCCCATCCAGCACCTGCGCGACGCCGAGCTCCGGCTCGGGCCGTGCCCGGCAGATGATCGAGGCGATGCGTGTGCCGTGGCCCGCCGCACCGACGGACAGGGCATCCGCGTCGGTGCCGCCCGCACCGAAGCGCCTGAACACCTCGAGCGCAGGGAATTCCCGCGGCGTCGGCCCGCTGTCGAGCATCAAGACCCGCCAGCGCCGGGTCCTCAAGCCGTCGCTCCGGCCACCGACGGTCGCAGCCTCCCGGCCGCGAGCGTCAACACGATGTCGGCGTCGACGGGTATCGCCGCATGCGTGATCACGATGCGTGTGCAGTGACCGAAGCACCGGTCGATCGCCCGCAGCAATGCCCCGGCCCCCGCCGCGTCCACATGGCTCGTCGCCTCGTCGACGACCACGACGACGGGGTCTGCGAGCAGCGCGCGGGCGAGCGCGACGCGCTGGCGCTGTCCTGCGGAAAGGCCCGCTCCACCGCCGCCGACCAGGGTCTCGTAACCCTGCGGCAGCTCACGCAGGAAATCCGCAACGCCCGCGACCGCGGCGGCACGCTCGACATCGGCATCCGACGCACCGAAGTGACCGTAGCGGAGACTGTGACGGATCGAGCCCGGCAGCAGCACGGGCTCCGTGTCGAGCACCACGACCCGACGACGCAGCGACTGCAGGTCGTACGCGGCGAGCGCGCGACCATCGAGCAGCACCTCCCCGGCCTCCGGCTCGACGAAGCGCCGCAGCACGTCGGCCAGCGTGCTCTTGCCCGCGCCCGACGCTCCCCGCAGGACGATCTTGCAGCCCGCCGGCAGGTCGATGGTCACGCCGTCGAGCAATGCCGGAGCGCCGGGCTCACGGCGCAGCACCAGGTTCTCGAACCGCAGCGCACCCGGCCCCTGGACCGCGCGGCTGCCCGGTGTGGCGACCGCCACCGCCGAGCGCAGTTCCTCGACGCGATCGAGGCTCACGCGCGCGCGCTGCCAGGCGCTGTACACATTGAGCAGCGAGGCCGCCGACCCGGCGCTCCGGGTCAGCCAGGCCGCGAATGCCACCAGCGTCCCGACGGTCGTCGATCCCTGGATGACGCCGACGCCCCCCACCACGAACACCGCGGCCGTCGACAGGTGCCCGACCACGGCCGAAGCCGACCCCAGCGAGAAGCCGACGACCTGCTGGCGCAGCAGGCGCGCGAGGTACTCGCGATTGAGCGTTGCGAGACGGTCGCGCTCGAAGTCCTCGGCCGCGGCACCCTGCACGGCACGCACGCCTCCGAGCGTCTCGACGAGGAACTGAGTCACCCTCCCCGCCTGCGCGCGCACCTCGTGCGTGGTGTCGCGGATCCACGGTTGCGCCCGCCGTCGCAGCCACAGCTGCACCGGCAGCGATGCCGCGGCGACGAGCGCCAGCAGCGGGTCCAGCCAGAGCATGACCGCCGCGGTCACGGTGAGCACGAGCACACTGTTGATCACGGCGAGCAGCGTATCGCTCGCGAACCGCTGGATCTCCGCGACGTCACCGTCGAGCCGGCTCACGATCTCGCCGACGGGACGCCGCCGGAAGAACTCCGGTGGCAGCCGCAGCAGGTGCGCATAGACGTCCTCGCGCAGCGCGAAGAGCATGCGTCCCGAGGCACGCACGTACAGCCAGCGGTTGAGCGCGCCGAGGCCGAGGCCCAGTACCGCGAGCCCGACGATGGCCGCACACAGCAGGACGAGCAGGCGGAGATCGCGCCCGATGAGTGCGTCGTCCACGATGTGCATGGACAGCCACGGCTGGGCCACGGCCAGCACCGACAGCAGCGCGGACAGCACCGCCACCGCGGCGAGCGTCCGCGCCTGCCCGCGCACATAGCGGCGGACCCACGCTGGCGGGCCCGGCCGGGACGTCACGCGGCCCTCAGCGGCGGACGACACGCAGCGAGGCGAGCGACTGGTCGCCACAGCCCGGCAGCTCGATGCGCGCCTTCTTGCCCAGCGTCTTCGGGTCGTACACGGCGATGTCGCACATCGCGCCGCCGAGGTACAGCTCGCTGCCATCGGTCGCGATGTTGACCGCGTAGTACGTGTGGTCGAGGTTGACGCGCCCGGCCAGCGTGTGGTTCGCCGTATCGATACGGGTGAGCTGCGTGTAGACGCCGTAGGCCTCGCGGGCGACCGGGCTCGTCACGGTCGAGAAGATGAGCGCGGCGGTGTCCTCGAAGTCGTGGTAGGCGAGCTCGCCGGAGCCGAGATCGAGCGTCATCAGCGACGTCTTCGCCACGGGCTCGCCGCCTCCGGCCGGCGTCACGGTCGTGTAGACCGGGCTCGAGAACACGCCGGTGGGCTCACTGACCGGCCAGAAGGCCAGCAGATCCGGGACCGAGGCCTCGGGACGCTTCCAGTCGCGGATACCGCGGCTGCCGAGCAGCCGGCCGGTCTTCACGTCGTACTCGTCGAGGTTGAAGCCGACTGCGTAGAAGCTGCGGCCGTCCCTGCGCATCAGGAGCATGTGCACACGCCGCGGCGCCGGGAACTGCCGTACCGGCTTCGCCCCGAGGCCGGCATCCGTGCGGTACACGGAGAACCGCGGATCCTTGACGCGGTATTCGGCACGCGCGAGCTCGACCGGGAACTCGTAGACGACGAGTTCGCGGCCGTCCGGCGTGACGTCGAACGCGAACATCGTCTTCACGCGCTCGCCCGGCGTGGACAGGTCGGCACGGAACACGCTCCGTCCGGTCTGCAGATCGACGCCGACGATGCTCTCGTTCCTGTTGACCATGACGTAGGCGATGCGTCCGTCCGGCGAAGGCACGATGACGCCCATGATCCCGCCGGTGTCCGGCACCCGGTGCTCGGCGACGATCCTGCGTTCCGCGGCGTCGATGACGAACAGCCGGTCCGGCTTGGTGGCGGTGACGAGGTAGTCCTTCTTCGCGCGGTCCCCCGCCGAGGACGGCCCCGCGGCCAGCAGCGCGAGCGCGACGCCGGCGAGAATCCTGAGCATGCGGTTCACGGTGATCTCCTGCGGCCGCGCGGTCACTTCTTCGGGAAAACGGCGTCGAGCTCGCGCCAGTCGTTCTGCGCGGATGGCGCGCTCGCGTCCCAGCCCGGGTACGTGCTCATCGTGTCGGGTACCTGTGCGGGCCACCAGCAGGGATCCGAGCAGCCGTAGAGGTCGGCCTCCATCGGCTGGCACAGCGAAGCGACCCCGCCGAACGGATCGACCTCCCAGCCCGGATCGTGGGTCGTGGCGCAGCCCGCGACGGACTCCATCGCGACGACCTCCTTGACAGTGCCCGCAGCCGCGGCCTCGAGCAGGAGCTCGGCCTTGCGGTTGGTCGGTTTCAGTCCGCTCATGCGTCCACCCTCCGGGGTTCGATGTGTCTCGGGAAGAATGCGGGGTTGCGCGCGCCGATCTCGACGTACACGCGGATGCCGAAGTCCACCCAGCGGCGCAGCAGGTTGCAGTAGTGATACGTGCGCGCCAGCGGATCGCCGTGGCGCGCATAGGACTCGTGGTAGCAGCCGCCGGCGCAGAGATTGCGGATGCGGCACGTCGCGCACCACGTGCCGTCGCGATCCGCGGCGCGACCCAGGAATCCACCGAGCCGCCCGGCATCGATGCCCTCGTCCACCGTGCCGAAGGTCGGCAGCTCCGAGCCCGTGAAGCGATGACACAGGTTGAGTCCGCCGGACCGGTCGACGGCCAGCAGCCCGACGCCCGCGCCGCAGGGCAGCGCCTTGCGCCGGCCCTCGTGCAGGTCCGTCATGAGCTGGTGGAGGTTCGAGAACCCGGTGTTCTCCCCGCGGAGTGCCGCCGCGAGATACTGTCCGCCCAGGCGCTCGAAGCCCTCGTGCACGGCCGTGAGCTCTTCGGGCGTCAGCGCATGCGCGGCCTTCTCGGCCGAGGTCACGGGCGCATAGCCGACCTCGTGGAACCCGATCCCGTCGCGCAGGTGGGCATGGATCGCCTCGACCTCGGTCGTGCCGCGCGTGAGTGTCACGCGCGCACCGACCTGCTTCGATCGATAGCGCGACAGCAGCAGGCGCGCCTTGCGCGCGACGACGTCGTAGGTGCCGCGGTTGCCCACCGTGCGGCGGTTGCGGTCATGGATGACCTTCGGCCCGTCCATGCTGACGGTGATGCCGAAGCGATGCTCGTCGAACCAGTCGATCGTGGCCTCGTCGAGCAGCGTGCCGTTCGTGGTCACCGAGAAATCGACCTGCCTGCCCGCCTCGGCGGCGCGCTGCTCGGCGTACGCCACGACCTCGCGGATCAGCCCGACGTTCGTCAGCGGCTCGCCGCCGAAGAACACCACACCGATGCGCTTGCGCCCGACCGACTGCCTGAGGAGCAGATCGACACTCTTCGCCGCGACCTCGAAGCCCATTTTCTCCCCGCGCGCAGGCGTCGCGAGGTCTTCCTTGTAGCAGTAGGTACAGCCGAGATTGCAGCCCGTGTTGACGTTCAGCACGATGGTCGACAGCGGATACGCCTGCACGTCGACGCGCTTCGCGTTGATCGCCGCAACGCCCTCCGCCGGCTGCAGCACCCCGAGCGTCGTGAGCCGCTCCAGCAGTCCGGCGACCTCCGCCTCGCCGAAGCGCTGCCCCAGTACGCCGGCCAGGGTGCCGGCATCCAGCATGCCGCCGTTCTCGGCCTCGCCGATGAGCGCGTCACCCAGCGCATCGAGTTCGAACAATGCCGAGGTCGGCACGTGGAACAGCATGGCCCGGCCGTCGAAGCGCACGATGTGGCCGTTGGAGCGATTGAGGACCAGCGACTGCGGCATGGCGATTGCTCCGCGCATCAATAGATGGGAGGCGTGTTCCAGCGCTGCACCGTCACGATGAGGTGCGACGTACCGGTCACTTCCCTGCCGCCATCCGACACCCGGGCCACGACCGACAGGTTGCCGACATTGTTGCCGGAGAACCGCCGCGCGGGATTCGGTCCGCCGACCGCCGGCAGGAAGCGGCCGGAACCGTCGATGCGACCGGAGAACTCAGGGTCCCTGTCGCGCACCGCCTGCTCGTTGAACGCGGCCGTTTCCCAGCGCGCGGCGAGCGCGCCGAGGCGGACATCCACCGCGCGTCCGTCGGCGCCGGGCACGGACGCATAGCCGACGGCCTCGAACTGCGCCGCCACCGGATCGATCCGCCCGCCACCGACGCGCGCGATCGCGTAGGAAGGCTCGACCGCAATGCGCTCGACGCGCGGGTAGAGCGCGACCGGCGTCGCTCCCTTCACCGCGCCGACGGCAGCCTGGCGCAGTCCCGGCGCGGCGTTCGCGTCCACCGCGACCTCGACGACGATACGGTGGGAATCGCGCGCGAGGACCCGGCTCGCCGTGCCCGCACCGAAGTCCGGCACGCCATCGAGGCCCACCCCGATCACGGTCACGGTCTGCTTCGCACCGACGCGAAGTGCCGCCGGGGAAAGCGCCACGATGCGCGGCGTCCCGCCGGCGCGCTCGGCGACGAAATCCCCACCGGTCTCCGAGTGCGCCGCGAGGAACCACCGTCCACGCAGCCGGTTGCCGCTCTCGTCCAGCGCAAACACCTCGCGCACGTCCTGGCCGCCGAGATCCGACGTCCCGCGCCACTCGTAGCCCGTGTACACGATCGCTTTCGAGCGGCCGTCGAACCACGTGCCGTCGCTGTACTCGAGCCGGTAGGCCGCCGTGTAGCCGCCGGTACCGTCGTCCGAGATCATGGCCGTGCCGCTGTAGTCGCCGCGACCGGGCGTGTGCCCCGTGACCACCCATTCGCCGGCGGGATCCACACGCGGGCGCGCGCGCCACTCCCTCCACGCCCTGGTGTCCAGCGGAAAGAGCCCTGCGAGTCGGGAAGGGATCTCCTTCGTCGCGACCTGCCACCAGAAGCGATCCCGTGCCGACGCCTGGTATTCGAGCGTGGGCCACTGGCCGACGTGCATGTGCACCAGCTTCAGCCACTCGTCCGCGTCGCGCCGCTGCAGCGAGACGCGCGCCGCCGTGTGACAGCGTGCGCACATCGTGTTCGTATCGCCCTCGAGCTGCAGGTCCGGCACGTTCGGGCGGCGTTCCAGCGCGAAGCGACCGGCGGCCGACTCCGACGGCGCGAGACCCTGCGTGTCCGCCAGGTGCCGCACGATGGCGTCACGGACGTCCTCCGGCAGCGCCAGGCCATGGACCTGCCGCATCCGGAACAGCGTCATGACCCAGCCCTCGGGGCTCTTGCGCAGGTTGCTGATGCGGTTGAAAAAGCCGGGGTTCGTCTCCTCGTGACAGCCCGAACAGTACGTCCGCACGAGAGCTGCACTGTCGGTGGCGGCCGGCGCCGCTCCTGCCCACAGCAGCACGAGGCCGGCGACGAGAGGCCGGCTCCACCCGACAGGCAACCAGCGGCCGATGTCCCGTTTCACGATCTTCCCCCTCCAGAACCGGCCGCGGCGGCCTGCGCCACGGGACGGCCTTCGACGTTCATCACTCCGATACCCTGTCGTCGCAGCCAGCCGAGTGCCCGGCCGACCGATTCTTCCGGTCGATCCATGCGGCGCGCGAGCGCCGCCGTATCCGCGGCCGGATCGAGTTCCACCGCATGGATCAGCGCGGCGAGCCCGACGCCGTCGACCTGCCACGCGCCGCGTGGATGCTCTGCGGTCACGACCACCGGCGCCTGCTCGATGCGCGTGCCGTTCAGCACGGGCCGCCGTTCGATGCATGGGCCAGTAACGGCCGGCGATGCGCACTCCCCGGCGAGCGCGTCGTAGTCCGCCGCCGCCCGGACCCAGAATTTCTCGCCCGCGTGCGCGGCCTGTGCGCCGTAGAAGTCCCGGGCCGCGGACACCGTACGGACCCAGATGGCCCGCGCTCGATCGGCGACGAAACGTGCGCGCAGCGCGGGCTCATCGCCCGCCAGGGCACCCGTCACTGCGGCGACGCTGACCGGCACGGCCGACAGCGCCTCGTAGACGCCCTGGCCGGAGAGCGGATCGAGGGCCACGAGCGCATCGCCCGCAGCGAAGCGATCGACGCAGTCGCCATCCGTCGCGAGCTGGGCCGTCGCGGCCCGCGCGACGGGAGCCTGCGCCGGATCGAGACCCCCGAGCCAGGGACGCAGCGCTTCGCAATCACGGATTGCCGCGACCAGGCGCCGTGCAGGATCCGCCCCGGAGGCGCGTGGTGCGCCGACGAACTGGAGCGCGCCCCGACCATCGGGCAGAGCAACGGCCCAGCACCAGCCATCGGCCAGGGCGACCACGCTCGAGCCGGGGTCAGCACCGATGAGCCTCCCGCAGGCCATGTTCATCGCGAGCAGCCGCGGTCCGCGCACGCGCGCATGGGCGATGCGGCGCCCGCGTGCCTCGACGAGGAACCGACCCTCGATGTCCCGCACGCCCGCGCGCACGAGCCAGTTGCGACCTCGCCGGCCGGGAACCGCCGCAGCGGCGTCGAACACGGTGGCGCCGGCCCGCGCCGCATCCGCCGCCAGCGCCGCATGCAGTGCGCGCCGCGACACGATGTGCTCTACCCCGGTGCGGGTCCACGCTCCCGCCCAGAACGCCCGGCGAGGCAGCGGAACACCGAGCACCTCCGACGCCCGGTGCAGACCCTGTGCACGCAGCAGCGCCGCAGAGCGCCGGGACACGCCCTCGCAGCTGTCCTCGGCCGGCCTCGCGACCAGGGCGACCCGCACGCCGAGCCTCGCGAGCGCCGCGGCCGCGCCCGCTCCCGCCGGACCGCCGCCCAGCACCACGACATCGAAGGCCCTGCGCGTCGTGTTCATCAGCACGCACCGGCTCGTGCGCTGCGCGCCTGCGGCGCGGCCCCGAGCTCACGCGCGACGGCTTCCCGCAGCAGGAACTTCTGCACCTTGCCCGTAACCGTCATCGGGAATGCGTCCACGAAGACGACATGGCGCGGCACCTTGTAGTGCGCGATGCGTCCCCGGCAGAACTCGCGGATCTCCTCGGCCGCGGCCTCGCAGCCCTCGCGCAGCCGCACCACCGCGCAGACCTCCTCTCCGTAGCGTTCGTCGGGCACGCCGACCACGGCGACATCCTGGACCTTGGGGTGCCGGTACAGGTACTCCTCGATCTCCCGCGGATACACGTTCTCGCCGCCACGGATGATCATGTCCTTGACGCGCCCGACGATCTGGCAGTAACCCTCGTCGTCGATCGTCGCGAGATCGCCGGTGTGCATCCAGCCGCCCGGATCGATGGCTTCGCGGGTCCGTTCCGCGTCGTCCCAGTAGCCGCGCATGACGCTGTAGCCGCGCGTGCAGAGTTCGCCCGCGACGCCGTGCGGCACGACACGGCCGTCGCCGTCGACGATCTTCACCTGCACGTGCGGATGGACGCGTCCGACGGTCGAGACCCGCTTCTCGATCGGATCGTGCGGGCTCGACTGGAAGCTCACCGGGCTCGTCTCGGTCATGCCGTAGCAGATCGTGACCTCGCGCATGTGCATGCGCTCGATGACCTGGCGCATGACCTGGATCGGACACGGCGCACCCGCCATGATGCCGGTCCGCAGCGATCCGAGGTCGAACTCGCCGAAACGTGGATGCTCGAGCTCCGCGATGAACATCGTCGGCACGCCGTGCAGCGCGGTGCAGCGCTCTGTGGCGACGGCCCGCAGCACCGGCAGCGGATCGAAGGCCTCCGCGGGGAAGATCATCGCAGCACCGTGGGTGACCGCCGTCAGCACGCCCATGACCATGCCGAAGCAGTGGTAGAGCGGCACCGGGATGCACAGGCGGTCCTCGTGCGTCAGGCGCATCGCGCGGCCGACGAACAGGCCGTTGTTGACGATGTTGAAGTGCGTGAGCATCGCGCCCTTCGGCGCTCCGGTCGTGCCGCTCGTGAACTGGATGTTGATGACGTCGTCGGGATCCAGGAGGCCGGCGACGTCCGGCAGCGACGCGGTTGCGCGCTCCTCGCCCGCCGCCTGCAGCGTCGCGAACGGCATGAAGCCCGGCACCGACTGCTCGCCGAGCAGCACCAGTCTCTCGAGGCCGGGGAAGGCGGCGCTCACGACACGGCCCTGTCCGGCGTGCTCCACCCCGGGCACGATCTCGCGCACCATCGCGACGTAATCGCTGCTCTTGAAAGTCGGCGCGAGCACCAGTGCGCGGCAGCCGACCTTGCCGAGCGCATAGGCGAGTTCGGTGACGCGGTAGGCCGGATTGACGTTGACGAGGACGAGTCCGGCACGCGCGGTCGCGAACTGCGTCAGGACCCACTCGAGGCGGTTCGGCGCCCAGATGCCGACCCGGTCGCCGGGCTGCAGGCCCATCGCCAGGAAACCGTGCGCGAGGCGATCCACCTCGCGCAGCAGCTCCGCATAGGTGAGCCGGACGCCCTGCGACGCGACGACGAGCGCCTCGCGCGCCGGCCAGCGGGCCGCGGCGTCCTGCAGCACGCCACCCACCGTCCGGTGACAGAGCGGCTCGTCACCCGTGCCACAGACGTAGCTCGACGACTCGTGCACCCGCGCTCCCCCTCCCGTCGCGCCCGCCCCAGCTCACCTTAAGGTCGGCATCGACCCGGGCGCAACCTGCCCGTCATCCGCGGGCGCCGGCTCACCCCGGGCCACTCAGAAGTGGTACGACGCCTCGACCCCGTACGTGCGCGGCGCGCCGCGATGGGTGTAGTCGAAGCCGAAGCCTCCCAGCAGGTCCGCTGCCGACGTGATGTAGAACTTGTCGGTGAGGTTGCGCACCCAGCCCGCGATCTCCCAGGCGCCGTCGCCACCCGTGAATCCGAGGCGAGCGTTGAGCAGGACGTAGGAGTCCTGGCGCATGCGGCGGACATTGAACGGTTCGAAGTACTGGTTGCCCGCGTAGCTGCCGTCCATGTGCAGCGTCACCTGTCCGTTGCCGACCTGCACGACGTCCCAGTCACCCGACAGCGTGGCGGTCAGCTTCGGCGCGTTCGGCAGGCGCTTGCCGCGCAGGTCCTCGCCGCGGAGCGTCGCGCTCCTGAGCTTGGCGTCCAGGTATCCCATGCCGCCGCGCAGTGTGAGCTGCTGCACCGGTCGCGCGACCAGTTCGAGCTCCGCACCGCTGACCCGCGAGGAGCCGAGGTTCTTGAGCGGCTGCGCGAGCGTGATCGGATCGACGTCGATGACCTGCTGGTTCTTGTAGGTGAAGCGGAAGACCGAGAGGTTCAACTGCAGGCGATCGTCGAGCCACTGGCTCTTCATGCCGGCCTCGTAGGACGTGATGGTCTCGGGCTTCACGACCGTCAGCTCGGACGAATCGAAGAAAGCCTGTGCATTGAACGCACCGGAGCGATAGCCGCGGCTGTAGTTCACGTACAGGAGATTGCCGTTCGCCAGCGTGAAGTCGAGACCGAGGCGCCCGGTGACCTTCTGGTTCGACAGCGATCGGGACGCCGTGGCGTCCAGGTTCACGGGATCGCCGGGGATCAGGTTCGCGAGCGGCACGCCCTCGGGACCGCGGAGCTGCGACACGAAGTTCTTCTGGTCCCCCTTGTCCTTCGTGTACCGCAGGCCGAGCCGCAGCTTGACGGCCGGCGTCAGTGCGTAGGACGTGTCGGCGTACGCCGCGTAGCTCTTGCGATCCTGGTCGAACTGGTTGCCGAACCGGCAGCCGGCTCCGCCGAGCCCGCCATCCAGGCCGTCGAGGCAGTCCTGGAAGTTGATCGCGCCGTCGAGGTTGATGTCGATGTCGTTGAACAGCCGCAGCTCCGTCGAGTTGAAGATCTTCTCGCGGCTGAAGTAAGCGCCCACGATGTAGGAAAACGCGGTCTCACCCGTCGAAGCGACGCGCAGGTCCTGCGTCCACTGCTTCGTGCGGCCGAAGTACGGGATCTCGGCGGTCTGCAGCGGACTGCCGTCGGTGTCCTCCGGGTTGAACAGCTTGCCCTTGTCCCAGGACGTGATCGACGTCAGCGCCGCGGCGTCGCTGATCGCCCAGTTGACCGTGAGCGACGCACCGTCGGTCGTCTGCTTGCGCTTCGGGTTGTAGCTGGTCTCGATCTCGTCGTCGTCGAGACCGGCCCGGTAGTAGTCGGTCTTCGGGTTCAGCACGGGATCAATGGAATTGAACAGCGCATAGAGACCGGCACCGACGCCGTTCGGCCCCGGCACGGCCTTGATGCCGTAGTCGTTGGCCTTCTGCCTGCTGTGGGTATAGCGCAGCAGGAAGTCGAGATCGTCGTTCGCGCGGAACAGGACGCCGAGACGCACGCCGTACTGGTCGACCGCGTCCATGTCGGGCGTCCCGTTCACGCCCTTGAACCAGCCATCCGCCTTCGTGTACGTGAACGCGAGCCGCGCCGCGACGCGGTCCTGCACCAGCGCACCCTGCAGCGCACCCGCGGCCTCGATGCGCCCGTAGTTCCCGGTGCCCAGGCGCACATAGCCCTCGTTCTCGAAATCGGGCCGGCGCGTGATGAAGTTGATGGCGCCGCCGGTCGTGTTCTTGCCGTACAGCGTGCCCTGCGGACCGCGCAGCACCTCGACGCGCGCGAGGTCGAACATCTCGACGCCGAAGATCGCGAAGTTGCCCTTGTAGACTTCGTCGACGTACCCCGCGACGGGGCTCGACTGGTTGAGGCTGTAGTCGAACATCGACACGCCGCGCAGCGAGAACACCGGCGAGGCCTCGCCCACGATGCCGTTCACCTGCAGGTTCGGGATCTGCGACGTGAGTGCCGAGGAATCGTCCAGCTTCAGCCGGTCGAGCTGGTTCTCGGTGAGCGCGCTCACCGAGACCGGCACGCTCTGCAGGTTCTCCGCACGCTTCTGCGCGGTGACCACGACTTCCTCGATGCCGACGATGCCGCCGCCGGCGTCCTGTGCGCGGGCTCCGACCGCGCCTCCCGCGAGCAGGGCGGCGATGGCGCCGCCGAGCAGGCGGCGGGAGAGACGGATGGTGTCACTGCAGGCTGTGTTCATGATCCCCTCACGATACTGTCGGATGGTCCGGTTTCTGGTCCAGGCTCGGAGCCCCGTGCGCGCGGACATCACACGGCATAGTTGATGCAGAGCGACTTGCTCTCCAGGTACCCGTAGACGGCTTCCCTGCCGAGTTCGCGGCCCCAGCCCGACTGCTTGTAGCCGCCGAAGGGCATGGTCGGATCGAGCACGCTGTGGCAGTTCACCCAGACGGAGCCGGCACGCAGCTTCTTCGACAGTTCGAAGGTACGGCGCACGTTGCGTGTCCAGATGCTGGCGCCGAGGCCGTAGATCGTGTCGTTCGCCACCCGCGCGACCTCGTCGAGGTCATCGAAGGCCTTCACCACGACCACCGGTCCGAAGATCTCCTCGCGCACGATCGACATCTCCTCGGTCACGTCGGCGAACACCGTGGGCTGCACGTAATAGCCCCTGGAGTCGACGACACGGCCGCCGTGCACAGCGCGCGCCCCGGCCGTGAAGCCCTCGCCGATGTATCTCATGACGCGGTCCCGCTGCACGCCGGAGACGAGCGGCCCGAGCTGCGCGGCGGGATCCAGCGACGGCCCGATCTTCATGCCGGCCGCCTGCTGCGCGACACCCTCGAGCACCCGCTCGTAGTGACGACGCGCGACGTAGAGGCGCGAACCCGCGCAGCACACCTGGCCGTGGTTGAAGAAGATCGCGCCGGCCGCACCCGGGATCGCCGTCTCGAGATCGGCGTCGTCCATCACGATGGTCGGCGACTTGCCGCCGAGTTCGACGGTGACCTTCTTCATGTTGCCGGCCGCGGCCTTCACGATCAGGCGGCCGACCTCCGTCGAGCCGGTGAAGGTGATCTTGTCGACCTGCGGGTGAGCGGACAGCGCCGCGCCGGCCGTGGGCCCCATGCCCGTGACGATGTTGAAGACGCCCTGCGGGAAGCCGGCCTCCATCACGAGTTCGCCGAGCCTGATCGCCGTGAGCGGCGTCTCCTCGGCCGGCTTCAGCACGACCGTGCAGCCGGCCGCGAGCGCTGGCGCCACCTTCCAGGTCGCGAGCAGCAGCGGGAAGTTCCACGCGATGATCGCCCCGACCACGCCGACCGGCTCGCGCTGCGAGAACGCGACATACTCCTGCCCCGGGACGAGCGTGCCGGAGATCGGCAGCGTCTGTCCCTCGAGCTTGGTCGGCCAGCCCGCCATGTAGCGCCACACCTCGATGGCGTGCTTCACGTCGACGTGGCGTGCCATGACGATGGACTTGCCGTTGTCGATGGCTTCGAGCTCGGCGAGATCGTCGGCGTCCCGCTCGATCAGGTCGGCGAGCCGGTGCAGCAGCCGCTCACGGTCGCAGGGCTTCATGCGCGACCACTCCGAGTCCTCGAACGCGCGCTTCGCGGCCGCGACCGCGGCGTCGACGTCCGCGGCCTCGCCTTCGGCGACGCGTGCGATCACTTCGTCGCTGGAGGGATCCCGCACCTCGAAGGTCCGTCCGTTCTTCGCCTCGACCCAGCGGCCGTCGACGAGCAGCCGGCCCGGCTTCTTCAGGAAAGCGGCATTGGCCGCGGAGATCTTCGACAGGTCGTTGGCCATCGCGCCACCCGTCGCGGGGCCCGTGGACATCGGATTCGCTGACATCGGGGTCTCCTGATTCGTCGCCGGACGGCGGAAGAGGTCATCTTCCCGATGTCAGTATCCCGGCGCGGGGCCGGTCCCGGTATTGGCCGGAGGGCGCGCAGTGGATCGATACTTTGGTATGGGGGTACGATGACCCGCATGGCCGTTGTCGAACCCCTCGCCGCGCACGCCCCGCGCGTGCTCGTGGCGGAAGATCATCCGCTCTACCGCGAGGCCCTGCGCATCGTGTTGCCCCAGGCCTGCCCCGGCGTGGCCATCGACGAGGCCTGCGCCGCCGACGAGGCGCTGGCCTGCGCCGGTGGCGGAGTCGTGTACGACTTCATCGTTCTCGACCTGAATCTCCCCGGCGCGACCGGCGTGTCCTGCCTGCGCCGGCTGCGCGCGCTGCTGCCCCGGACGCCGATCGTCGTGGTTTCCGCCGTCGACGATCCGCACACCATGGGTGAGGTCGTGATGGCCGGCGCCACGGCCTACGTGCCGAAGTCGGCGCCTCGCCAGGTGCTCGTCGATGCGATCAAGCTCATCCTGGCGGGTGGCACGTACCTGCCGGCCGAAGCCATCGCGGCACTGCGTGAAGCACAGAGCGCGCCAGCGGCGGCGGAATCCTCGGCCGAGGGCCTCACGCAGCGCCAGCGCCGGGTGCTCACGCTGCTCGCCGAGGGTCGTTCCAACAAGCACATCGCGCGGGAGCTCGGCATCAGCGAGGTCACCGTGAAGGCCCACGTCTCGTCGATCCTGCGCAAGCTCGGTCTCACCAACCGCGTGCAGGCCGCCATCGAGGCGCGGGAGTGGCTCGCGCGGCATCCCGACCCCTGACGCCGCCACCGCGGGCGCGCAACGGGGTCCCGACGACGATCGCCGGTCGCTCCTCAGCGCGACGCCGACTGCAGCCGCTCGATCATCGCGCGCAGTTTCGCGAGGTTCACGGGCTTCTCCAGGACCGCCAGGCCGCGCCGGCCCATGCGTTCGCGCAACCGCACGTCCGGGTCGCTAGTGATGATGATCGCGGGGGGCGGGGCGTCGCACTCGCGGCGCACCTCGTCGATGGCCTGGTCGCCCTTCGTACCCTGCGCCAGGTGGTAATCGGAGACGATGAGGTCCGGAACCAGGTCGGCGCCGATCAGCTGCACGAGCGCATCGGTCGCGGTCGCCGCCGTCACGGGCCGATGCCCCCACTTCCCGAGGATCGCCGCCATGCCCTGCAGCACCTCTGCATTGTCGTCGATGACCACGACGTTCAGGGGGCGCGACGCACGTGGCGGGTGACCTGGCGCGGCACGTGCCGCACGACCGCGCTCGGCGGGCACCGCCGCGGCGAGGGGGACACAAACGCTGAACACCGAGCCCCTCCCCTGCGTCGACTGCACGCGGTGCTCGAGGCCGAGCAGCTGGGCGATGCGGTGCACGATCGACAGTCCGAGGCCGATGCCCGCATCGCGCGCGCGCCGGCTGTTCGGCGCCTGGTAGTAGGCCTCGAAGATCCGCGACAGGTGCTCGGGCGCGATGCCGACGCCCGTGTCGTGGACGCAGATCCTGAGCCCCGAGCGCTCGCGCCGGCACCCGACCAGCACGCGGCCACTCGGCGTGTAGCGGATCGCGTTGCCGATGAGATTGCGCAGCACCGTCTCCAGCAGCCAGGGATCGGTCCTCACCCACGCGCGGCTGGGCACGATGGCGAACTCGATGCCCGCCGAGCGCGCCACCGCCGTGAACTCCGGACCGATGCGGTCGAATACATTCGCGACGGCGAATGCGGACACGCGCGGCTCGATGCTGCCGGAGTCGAGCCGCGCGACGTCGAGCAGCGTGCCCAGCAGGTTGTTGAGCGAGGCGAGCGCGACACGCGCGCGCTGCAGCAGCCCGCGCGCGGCAGCGTCGAGCCCGGACTCCTCCATGGCCTCGAGGAACAGCACGGCGGAGTTGAGCGGCTGGCGCAGGTCGTGGCTCGCGGCCGCGAGGAACCGCGTCTTCTCGCGGTTGGCCTGCTCGGCCTGCGCCTTGGCCTGCTTCAGCGCGAGCTCGATCTCCCGCCGCGATTCGAGCTCGCGCGTGAGTCGCTGGTTCAGCGACTCGTACTGCTCGGTGCGCACGCGCACCAGCTCCTCGAGTTTCGCCGCGGTCTGGAACCAGGAGAACGCGCTGCCCTGGTCGTCGATCGCGCGCTCGACCCGCGCCATCAGCGCGCGCACGGTCTTGCGCAGCGCGGCATTCTCGGCACGCAACGTGACCGGCGCCGCGCCGGGTCGTGGTCTCGCCTTCGACTGCGACTTCGCCGACGACCTGTGTTTCGCGGTCGCTTTCGGCTTCGCCGTCGGCCCCGGCTGCCGCTTCGATCCGGCCTCGGCCAGCCGCGTCGCGCCCGGCCTGCGGCGCGTCTGCGCGCGACGCGGCGGACTCATGACCCGGGCTCGCTGCCGAGCGCGAGGCAGCTGAACGAGTTGTTCGCGTGCATGGTGCCGAACTGCTCGCCCAGGGTCGCGAAGCCGACCACGCGATGGCGCCGCATCAGCGTCGCGATCGAGTCGGTGAGCCCGGCGCGCTCCATCGCCGCCGTGCGCGCCGAGCAGTCGAATCCGATGACGAGTTCCGGCGGCCCCACGGCAGCACGCAGCTCGTCGAACAGCTGCGCGAGGCGCTCGCGCATGTCGCCGGGCTCGGCGACCGTCATGACGATGCCGGGCTCGACCGCGCAGGCGAACTCCAGCGACCCGTCGGCGTGGATGCGCTGCATGCCGCGCGGGTAGTAGCGGCCACCGATGCGGATCATCAGCGGATGGGAGGCGAAGTCGCCTGGATCGCGCGTGCGGCCGCGCTGCCCGCAGGCCGCGAGGTACGCATCCAGCGCGGGGCGGCCGTCGATCTCGCGCACCACGCGGCGGCTCGGCTCCGCCTCGGTGATCACGACGCGGCAGCGGCCCGGCGTGTAGTGATTGTGGCTGGTCGCGCGCAGCGCCGCATCGGTGGCGACCAGCAGCAGCACGGCACCGCCGGGCAGGGACCGCGTGCCGGCGAGCACGCGCGGCGCATCGGGACGATGCCCGGCCGGGTTGAAGTACAGGTCGCCGGCGGATCCGCCGACGAGCGGAATGCCCGACAGCGCGAGGCCTAGCGTCGCCGTGAGCCGCTCCTCGCAGCGGGGCTCGGCATCGACGAGCAGCAGCGCGAAACGCTGCCGGAAGGCCGCGCCGGGACCGGCATCGAGCCGCGCGCGCAGGCCGCGTACCAGCAGGGCGGCCTCGCCGGGTCCGAGGCGCGCGGAATCCTCGATCACCGCATCGGCGACGGCGTAGCGTGACGCCGGCAGCAGGAAGCCGGTGACCCCGTGCTTCAGGAAGCCGTTGGTGCCGATCGCACGACCCGTGGCTGCGCCGACCACCGCATCGCGTCCACCGACCCGCAGCAGCGCACCGAGTCGACCGAGGTCCAGGGTCATGGTGGCGAACAGCACCACGAGGCCTGGACCCGCACCGGCGCACTGCGCCAGCAGCTCCGCCGCGACCGTGGCCTCGTCGCCGGCTGTCGACACGAGCGTGCGGATCGCCGTGCTGCCGGGCGTCGACCGCGGCCGGCGCGAAGCGGCGCTCACGGCGGACTCAACCGCCCCGCGCGGCGCGGCCGCCGCCGAGGTCGTCTTCCCAGAACTCCTGCGGACGTCGCGGTCCGTCGGGCCCGCGCTCCTCCTCCGCCTTGCGCAGCTCCGCGCGGCGGATCTTGCCGGAGATGGTCTTCGGCAGCGGTGCGAACTCGATGCGGCGCACGCGCTTGTACGGCGACACGCGCGCCTTCACGTGCGCGAGGACGGCGCGCGCCGTCTCGACATCCGGCGCATGGCCGGCGGCGAGCACGACGAAGGCCTTGGGCACCGCGAGCCGGAGCGGATCCGGGCTCGGCACGACAGCAGCCTCGGCGACCGCCGGGTGCTCGATGAGCACGCTCTCGAGCTCGAAGGGGCTGATACGGTAGTCGGAGGACTTGAACACGTCGTCGGTGCGGCCGACATAGGTCAGGTAGCCCTCGGCGTCGCGCGAGGCCACATCGCCGGTGTGGTAGTAGCCGCCGTGCATCACCGCGTCGTTGCGCCGGGCGTCGTCGTGATAGCCGGCCATGAGTCCGAGCGGGCGTCGCGACAGGTCGATGCAGATCTCGCCCTCGTCCGCCTCCCGGCCCTCGGCGTCGACGAGTACCACGGGATACCCCGGCAGCGGCCGGCCCATCGAGCCCTCCTTGAGCGGCTGCCCCGGCGGGTTACCGACCTGCGCCGTGGTCTCCGTCTGGCCGAAGCCGTCGCGGATCGTGAGCCCCCACTCGCCCCGGACGCGGTCGATGACCTCGGGATTGAGCGGTTCGCCGGCACTCGCGACCTCGCGCAGTGCCACCTTCCATCGCCCGAGATCCTGCTGGATGAGCATGCGCCAGACCGTGGGCGGCGCGCAGAAAGTCGTGACCCGGCAACGTACCAGCTGGTCGAGCAGCGCCGCCGCGTCGAAACGCTCGTACTGGTACGCGAGCACGGTCGCGCCCGCGTTCCACGGCGCGAACACACAGGACCAGGCGTGCTTGGCCCAGCCCGGCGAACTCAGGTTCAGATGCAGGTCACCGGGCCTGAGTCCCAGCCAGTACATCGTCGACAGGTGGCCGACGGGATAGCTCGCATGCGTGTGCGCCACGAGCTTCGGTCGCGAGGTCGTACCGGAAGTGAAATACAGCAGCAGCAGTTCGTCGGCACGCGTCGGCGCGCAGGGAAACGCCGCGGGACCCTCGCCGTCCGCACCGGCGTAGTCGACCCACCCTCCGCGTGCGCCGCCGACCGCGACACGCACCGGCGCGCCGGCGAGCGCATCGAAGCGCGGCGCCAGATCCGCCGCGGTGATGATCCCCTTGACGCCGCCGCGCTCGAGGCGATCGCGCAGATCGTCCTCCGTGAGCAGCGTCGTGGCCGGAATCACGACCGCGCCGAGCCGGATGAGCGCCAGCATGCACTCCCACAGCGGCACGACGTTGCCGAGCATGAGCAGCACGCGGTCGCCGCGGCCGATGCCGAGCCCCGCGAGGAAATGTGCGACCCGCGAAGAACGCGCCGCGAGGTCGCTCCAGGACACGCTGAGGTCCAGCCCCTCGTCGTCCACGACGCGCAGCGCGGCGCCGGCATTGCCCGACGCCTGCACGTCGAACCAGTCTCGGGCCCAGTTGAATTCGCCGAACTGCGGCCAGCAGAACTGTCGGGCCGCTGCAGCCTGATCGAGACGCTCGCGCAGCAGGAGGTCGCGTGCCGCGAGGAACGTGGCGTGATTGTCCAAGGTTGCTCCCCCCGCCGGCGGGCGCGCAGTGTGCGGGGATCATAACGCCGCTCCGGCGCCCGTCGTCCGCAGGACTTCAGCGTGATTGCGTGCTGCCCTGAATTCGGCTATGGGCGGCCGGTGTCACGCACGACCACGCCTCGTGCCCGCAACCCTCATGAGCCGCCAGCGCCCTCCGCCGCCGCCTCGAACTGCACGAGTTCGGTGCCCTCGGTGACCTGGTCGCCGACCGCGACCTGATAGGCGGCCAGCTTCCCGGCCGCCGGCGCGACGATGGTGTGTTCCATCTTCATCGCCTCGAGGATCAGCAGGGGCGCGCCCTTCTCGACATCCCCGCCTGCCGTCGCGAGCAGCGCGACGATGCGCCCGGGCATGGGCGCGCGCAGTCCCCCGTCGCCGCCGCCGGTGTCGCCCGTGTGCACCAGGGGATCGATCCGCGTGAACACGTGGGAGCGGCCGTCCACGAACACGTGCAGCCTGGAGCCGGCTGCGACCACGTGCGCGTGCAGACGACGGCCATCCATGTCCGCGCGGATCGCCGCGCCCTCCGCGAGCCGGCCGCTCACGAGCGCGGCGCGGCCATCGCAGCCGATGCGGTAGCCGGCATCGAGATACCCGACGGTGAGGCTGCGTTCGACATCGTCGGCGCGCAGCACGAGGGTGCGCTCGGCAAGCGCGTTCAGCCGCCAGCCGCGCCGTGAATGCCATGGCGAATGCGGATCGCCGGAGGTGGCCGCGACATCCCGGGCGTCGCGTTCCTCGTGCAGGAGGATCGCGAGTGCCGCGAGCTGCCAGGCCTCGGCCGGCGGGGCACCGGGCTCTGGGAACAGGAACGTGCGCTCGCGCTCGATCAGCGCCGTGTCGAGATCCGCCTGCGCGAAGGCCGGACACGCGACGAGGCGCGACAGGAACTCGAGGTTGTTGCGCACACCGACCACGCGGTACTGCGCCAGCGCCTGGAGCATGCGGGCCCGCGCGCGCTCTCGCGATTCGTCCCAGACGATGAGCTTCGCGATCATCGGGTCGTAGAAGGGCGTGATCGCGTCGCCCGCACGCACGCCCGTGTCTACACGCACGTGGGCCGACCCGGCCGGCGCATCGAGGTGACTGAGCAGGCCGGTCGACGGCAGGAAACCTGCGGCCGGGTCCTCGGCGTAGACGCGCGCCTCGATGGCGTGACCGCGGATCTCGAGCTGTTCCTGTGCGAGAGGCAGCGGCTCGCCCATCGCGACGCGCAGCTGCCATTCGACGAGATCGAGCCCGGTGATCATCTCGGTGACCGGGTGCTCGACCTGCAGGCGAGTGTTCATCTCCATGAAGTAGAACGCGCCGTCGGGGGCGACGATGAATTCCACCGTGCCCGCGCCGACGTAGCCCACCGTACGCGCGGCCTCGATGGCGGCGCGCCCCATGGCCGCGCGTCGTTCCGGGCTCATGCCCGGCGCCGGAGCCTCCTCGAGCACCTTCTGGTGGCGCCGCTGCACCGAGCAGTCCCGCTCGAACAGGTGCACGACATTCCCGTGACTGTCACCGAACACCTGGATCTCGATGTGCCGCGGCCGCAGCACGTACTTCTCGACGAGCACGCGCGCATCGCCGAAGGCCGCCTGCGCCTCGCGCTGGCAGGAGGCCAGCGCCGCGGCGAAATCGGCCGGCGCGTCCACGCGCCGCATACCCTTGCCACCACCGCCCGCGCTCGCCTTGACGAGCACGGGATAACCGATCCGCGCGGCCTCCCGCGCGAGCAGATCCGGCGACTGGTCCTCGCCGTGGTAGCCGGGCGTGAGGGGCACGCCGGCGCGTTCCATGAGCGCCTTCGCCGCCGACTTCGAGCCCATGGCTTCGATCGCCGCCACCGGCGGCCCGATGAAGACGAGTCCCGCCGCGGCGCAGGCGCGCGCGAAGTCCTCGTTCTCGGACAGGAAGCCGTAACCGGGGTGGATCGCCTGAGCACCCGTGCGCCGCGCCGCCGCCACGATCGCCTCGCCACGCAGGTAGCTGTCCGCCGGTGCCGCTGCCCCGATGTGCACCGCCTCGTCGCACAGCGAGACGTGGCGGGCGCCGGCGTCGGCGTCGGAGTACACGGCGACGGTCGCGAGTCCCATGCGGCGCGCGGTGCGCGCGATCCGGCAGGCGATCTCGCCACGGTTCGCGACGAGGATCCTGGTGAACGACGCCATGAATCAGGCCTCCCGATCGCCACGCCATGCCGGCGCGCGCCGGCCGAGCACGGATTGCACGCCTTCACGGCCTTCGGGCGAGGCACGCAGGGCCGCGATGCGCGCCGCGGTGTCCTCGACGAGGTGCTCGTCGATGGCCGCAGCGGTGAGGTCGTCGATGAGCTGCTTGGCCGCCGCGAGCGCCGCCGGCCCGCCCGCACGCAGCGCCCCGGCGTAACGCGTCACCTCGGCGTCGAGTTCCGCCGCGTCCACCACCGTGTGCACGAGCCCGAGGCGCGCCGCCTCCGTGGCATCGAAGCGCTCGGCGGTCAGCATGTAGCGCGAGGCCGCGCGCGCGCCGATCGCACGCAGGACGTAGGGGCCGATCGTCGCGGGAACGAGTCCGATGCGGACCTCGGTGAGGCAGAAGTGCACGCCCGACGCGGCAACCGCGACATCGCAGGCCGCCACCAGCCCGAGGCCGCCCGCATAGCAGTCGCCGTGGACGCGCGCGATCGTCGGCTTCGGGCAGGTCTGCAGCGCGCGCAGCATGTTCGCCAGCGCGAGTGCATCGGCGTGATTCTGCTCGCGGGAGAACCCGGCCATGCGCTGCATCCAGCGCAGGTCGGCACCGGCACAGAACACGCTCCCGCGCCCCGCCAGCACGACGACGCGAACTTCCGGGTCCGCACCGGCGCGCCGCACCCCCGCCGCGATCGCGGCAACGAGCCGCTCGTCGAAGGCGTTGCGAACCTCGGGCCGGTTCAGCCACAGCGTGGCCACGCCGTCGCGGCACTCGTACTCGAGGGACTCGAACCCGCCTGCATCCGCCTCGTCGGTCATCCTGTGCGTCTCCGTTGCCTGCTGCGGTCGGACCCTACATGCGGAACACGCCGAAGCGCGTTTCCGGGATGGGCGCGTTGAGCGCCGCCGAGAGGCCGAGCGCGAGGCAGTTCCGCGTGTCGGCGGGATCGATGACCCCGTCGTCCCAGAGCCGGGCCGTGGCGTAGTACGGGTGCCCCTGCCGGTCGTACTGCGCGCGGATCGGCGCCATGAAGCTCTCCTGGTCCTCGCGGCTCCAGGTCCCGCCCTTCGCCTCGAGCGCGTCACGCCGCACGGTAGCGAGCACGTTGGCCGCCTGCTCCCCTCCCATGACACTGATGCGCGCGTTGGGCCACATCCAGAGGAACCGCGGCCCGTAGGCGCGGCCGCACATGCCGTAGTTGCCGGCGCCGAAGCTGCCGCCGACGATGACGGTGAGCTTCGGCACCTGCGCGCAGGCGACCGCCGTCACGAGCTTGGCGCCGTGCTTCGCGATGCCCTCGTTCTCGTACCGCCGTCCCACCATGAAACCCGTGATGTTCTGCAGGAACACGAGCGGGATGCGGCGCTGGCAGCACAGCTCGATGAAGTGCGCCCCCTTCAACGCGGACTCGGAGAACAGGATGCCGTTGTTGGCGATGATGCCGACGGGCATGCCGTGGAGGCGTGCGAAACCGGTGACCAGCGTCGTGCCATAGCGCGCCTTCCACTCGTCGAACCCGCTGCCATCGACGATGCGCGCGATGATCTCGCGCACGTCAAAGGGCTTGCGCGGATCGGAGGGCACGACGCCGTGGAGTTCCGCGGCCGGGTAGCGGGGCTCGACGGGCGCCACGATGTCCAGGTCGGGCCGCTTCACGCGGTTGAGGCCCGCGACGATGCGCCGCGTGATGCCGAGCGCATGCGCGTCGTTCTCGGCGAGGTGGTCGGCGACCCCGGACAGGCGCGTGTGCACGTCACCGCCGCCGAGGTCCTCGGCGCTGACGACCTCACCGGTCGCGGCCTTCACGAGCGGTGGCCCGCCGAGGAAGATCGTGCCCTGGCTGCGCACGATGACCGACTCGTCGCTCATCGCGGGCACGTAGGCACCGCCCGCCGTGCAGCTGCCCATGACGACCGCGATCTGCGGGATGCCAACAGCCGACAGGTTGGCCTGGTTGTAGAAGATGCGGCCGAAGTGCTCGCGGTCGGGGAAGACCTCGTCCTGGCTCGGCAGGTGCGCGCCGCCGCTGTCGACGAGGTACACGCAGGGCAGGCGGTTCTCGCGCGCGATCTCCTGCGCGCGCAGGTGCTTTTTCACCGTGACGGGGTAGTAGGTGCCGCCCTTGACGGTCGGATCGTTGCAGACGATCACGCACTCGCGGCCCGCGATGCGCCCGATGCCGGTGATGATGCCGGCGCCCGGTGCCTCTTCGTCGTAGAGGCCATGCGCCGCGAGCTGCGAGAACTCGAGGAACGGCGCGCCCGGGTCGACGAGCTGCCCGACGCGGTCGCGCGGCAGCAGCTTGCCGCGGGCGAGGTGCCTGGCGCGCGCCGCCTCGCCGCCACCCAGCGCGGCCTTCGCGACCTGCGCACGCAGGTCCTCCACGAGCGCCCGCATCGCGGCGGCGTTGGCGGCGAACTCCGGCGTGGCCACGCCGAGCCGCGTTTCGATCGGGGCCATGGTGCTGCACTTGCCTTTGTATGTCCGATTGTCGGACAATAGCACCACACCTGCCCGGGAGCAAGACACGTGGACCCCAGCGCCGCCTGCGATTTCGACTTCGGCCTCGGTGAGACCATCGACGAGGTGCGCAGCACCGTGCGCCGCTTCGCGCGCGAGGAGATCGCCCCGCTCGCCGCGGACATCGACCGCAGCAACGACTTCCCGCGCCATCTGTGGCCGAAGCTGGGCGCGCTCGGCCTGCTCGGAATGACGGTGCCGGAGCGCTGGGGCGGATCGGACCTCGGGTACCTCGCGCACGTCGTCGCGATGGAGGAGATCTCCCGGGCTTCCGCCTCCGTGGGACTGTCCTACGGCGCGCATTCGAACCTGTGCGTGAACCAGCTGCGGCTGAACGGCAACGACGCCCAGCGCGACCGCTACCTGCCGGGGCTCGTGAACGGCGAGCACGTGGGCTCGCTCGCGATGTCCGAGCCGGGCGCCGGTTCCGATGTGGTGTCCATGCAGCTGCGCGCCGAGAAGCGCGGCGATCGCTACGTGCTGACCGGCCGCAAGATGTGGATCACCAACGGTCCCGATGCCGACGTCCTCGTCGTCTACGCCCGGACCGACCCCGATGCGGGCTCGCGGGGCATCACCGCCTTCATCGTCGAGCGCGGCTTCGCCGGATTCTCGACGGCGCAGAAGCTCGACAAGCTCGGCATGCGCGGCTCGAGCACCTGCGAGCTCGTGTTCGAAGGCTGCGAAGTGCCGTCGGAGAACGTGCTCGGCGCCGTGAACGGAGGCGTACGCGTCCTCATGAGCGGGCTCGATTACGAACGCGCCGTGCTGACGGGCGGACCGCTCGGCATCATGGCCGCCTGCCTCGATGTCGTGCTGCCCTACCTGCACGAGCGCAGGCAGTTCGGCCAGCCGATCGGCACCTTCCAGCTCATGCAGGCGAAGCTCGCCGATCTCTACGCAAACCTCAGTGCGGCGCGCGCCTATGCCTATGCGGTCGGACGCGCCTGCGACGCGGGCCGCTGCACGCGCCAGGATGCCGCGGGCACGATCCTGTTCGCCGCGGACCGCGCGACGCAGGCCGCGCTCGATGCCATCCAGATCCTGGGCGGCAACGGCTACATCAACGACTACCCGGCCGGCCGGCTGCTCCGCGACGCCAAGCTCTACGAGATCGGCGCCGGCACGCAGGAGATCAGGCGCCTGCTCATCGGACGGGAACTCTACGCGGCGACCGCATGACCATCGAGTTCGAAGCCCTCACGATCGAGCCGGCCTACCGCAAGGTCGCGGCCGCCCTGCTCGGCCGCATCACCGACCGCAGCCTCAGTGCCGGCGACCGGCTGCCCTCCGAGACCGAGCTCGCGCGCCAGTTCGGCGTGAATCGCTCGACGGTGCGCGAAGCGCTGCGCGAACTGGAGTCCAGCGGGGTCCTCGCCCGGAACCGCGGCTCGAAACTCATGATGGTCACGCGCCCGGGGCGACATCGTGTCGCCGCGGGCGTCAGCCGCGCCCTCGCGCTCGCCGACGTCACCGTGCAGGACGTCTGGGAGGGACTGACGATCCTGGAGCCGGCCATGGCCGAGGCCGCCGCACGCCGGCGCACGGCGGAGGACATCGCGAAGATCGCGGCGGCCGCGGCCGATTTCGCGGCCCGCGCCGGCCTGCGAACCGAGGCCGCCGCGCAGGTCGGCCGCTTCTTCCGCGCCGTGGGCGAGGCCACCCACAACCGCGTGCTCATGCTCGCCCACGAGCCGCTCATCCAGCTGCTCGAGCCCTCGCTCTGCGAGATGATCGATCGCGTGCCCCAGGCGCGCACGCGCATCGCGACCGCCGAGAAGCGCCTCGCCGAGGCCATCTCCAGCCGCGATGCCGCCGCCGCGCAGAACTGGATGTCGAAGCACATCCGCGACTTCCGCCGCGGCTACGAACTCGCCGGCATCGATCTCGCGCATCGTGTGGGCGAGTCGCTCACCGGCGAGTGACGCGCCGTCCCGCCCGGCTGCCCGGCGGACGGCGCCGCCATGCCGCTAAGATAGCCCTCCCGACACCGCCCCCGGGACGGCCCCGCAATGCAGACCGAGATCGTCGAATACCGCCATGACACCGTCGCCTGTCGCGGCATCCGTGCCTGGAACCCGGCTCAATCGGCCCCACGGCCCGGCATCCTGCACGTCCCCGACGCACGCGGCGTGGGTCTGCGCCCGCGACACCATATCGAGCACATGGTCGCGCAGGGCCACGCGGTGTTCGTCGCAGACCTCTACGGCGAGGGCTTCCACTCCGACGACTTCGAGGTCCTGGGACCGCTGATGACGCGCCTGCGCGCGGACCGCAGCGCCTGGCGCGGCCGCGTCCGGGCCGCGCTCCAGGCGCTGGCCTCGTGGAGTGCCGTCGACCAGTCCCGGCTGGGCGCGATGGGCTACTGCTTCGGCGGCTCCACGGTCATCGAACTCGCGATGGGCGGCGCGCCGCTCGCCGCGGCCGTGAGCTTCCACGGCGGCCTCGACGATCTCGCGCTGGCCGACGCCGGCCGCATCAAGGCGCGCATGCTCGTCTGCACGGGTGCCGACGATCCGCTGGTCCCCGTCGACCGGGTCGTGGACCTGCAACAGGCATTCCGCACGGGTGGCGTGGGCGACTGGCAGGTCGTCACCTTCGGCAACACGAAGCACAGCTTCACCAATCGCCAGGCCCCGGACGATGACCGCATGGGCTACAGCACGCTTGCCGACGAGCGCGCTCTCTCCACGGCCACGCAGTGGTTCCGCACCGCATTCGGCTGATGTCCGCGCCGACAGGAAGGTTCACGCATGCCAGCGACGCTTCCGGATGAAATGCAGCAGGTCGTGGCGGCTCCGGCTGGCGGCCCCGAAGTCCTCACGCTCGCCCGGGCTCCCGTGCCGCGCGTGCGATGCGATGAGGTGCTGATCCGCGTCATGGCGGCCGGCGTGAACCGGGCCGACGTACTGCAGCGACGCGGACTCTACCCGCCCCCTGCCGACGCCAGCCCGATCATCGGCCTCGAGGTTGCCGGCGAGGTCGTCGCGACCGGCAGCGAGGTGATGTCGCCGCGCATCGGCGACCGCGTCTGCGCGCTCGTGAACGGCGGCGGCTATGCGGGGTATTGCGTCTCTCCCGCAGTGCAGTGCCTCCCCTGGCCGAAGGGCTGCGATGCCATCGCGGCCGCGGCGCTGCCGGAGGCCTTCTTCACCGTCTGGACCAACCTGTTCGACCAGGGCCGCCTCGCACGCGGCGAGTCGCTGCTGGTCCACGGCGGCACGAGCGGCATCGGCGTCACGGCGATCCGGCTGGCCCGGGAATTCGGCGCGCGGGTGTTCGCGACCGCGGGCTCACCGGAGAAATGTGCCGCCTGTCTGGAACTCGGCGCCGAGGCCGCGATCGACCACCGCCGCGAGGACTTCCCTGCGCGCATCGAGGAGATCACGGGTGGCCGCGGCGTCGACGTGATCCTCGACATCGTCGGCGCCGCCTATTTCCAGCGCAACCTGCGATGCCTCGCCGTCGATGGGCGCCTCGTGCTGATCGGTCTCATGCAGGGTGCGGTAGTCGAACGCTTCGACCTGCTCTCGGTCATCCAGCGCCGGCTGGTCGTCACGGGCTCCTCGCTGCGACCCCGATCGACCGCCGAGAAAGGTGCCATCGCACGGGCTTTGCGCGAGCGGGTCTGGCCGATCCTCGACGCGGGACGCGCAACGCCCCGGGTTCACGCCGTGTTCGACCTCGGCGATGCCGGCGCTGCCCACCGCCTCATGGAGTCCGGCGCCCACATCGGCAAGATCGTGCTGCGCGTGCCGCACTAGCCGCCTGCCGGACCCGGGATCGATCTGCTGCGACAGAGGGAGCGCGAGGATCACCCAGGTCCGACACGCTGCCAGAGCTGGCCGCCGGCCTCTGCTACGGCTACGGCTGTACGACGAGGATCTTCCTGACCCAGCCGGTCGCCGACGAGCCCTGCACGTGGATGAAGCCGTTTTCCTCCGGGCCCAGAACGACGAGTTCCTCGCCCTTCGGCACGGTGCCGACAGCCTTGGCCGCATCGTTGGCCTGCGCGAGCAGCTTCACGTTGTTGATCTTGGGCGTGACGACGTCACCTTCGTTGTAGGCGCGACCGGTACCCGGTTTGCCACCCGCCGCAGCCTCCTGCTTCAGCGTACCGACGTCGCGCTGCAGACTCGGGTCGTCGCGGATGACGCTCACGACCTTCTTGTAGTTGTCGAGGAAGGCGGCAGCAATGATCTTGCCTTCGTTGGTGTTGCCATAACCACCCGCCGCGGCACCGAAACCGCCGCCGAAGAGCGCGCCACCGATCGCGAGATCCGCTTTCTTCGTGCTGCCTTCGGCTGCGGCCACCTGCACACCGCTGCGGGCGTCGGCGACCAGCATGCTGGTCTGGGCCTCCTTGAACTTGAGGCCGCCCGCGACGGCGCCGAGCAGCGGATTGCGCCGCGAGAGGAAGCCGCCGAGCGCCGCGCCCACGCCCCCCGCGTTGCCCTCGGAGAACACCACCGCCGGCGTCAGGATGAAGTCCGCCGCGACCATCTGGCCCTTGCCCATGTTCGAACCCTTGCGGGCCTCGCCCGAGGCCGCGAGATCGCGCTCCTGCATCATGTTCTGCATGCCCACACCGCGCTCGACCACGATGAAGCAGTTGGACTGCTGGATCATCATGCGGATGAGCCCGACGGGAGAACCGAGCCCGTAGCCGCTCAGCGACTGCACCACCATGTCCTGCGGCTCGACCACGGCCATCGCACCCATCGGCTTCGCACACTTCTCCAGACCAGCGTCGCCGGTCGCGCCGTCGGTGCCGGCCGCCCCGGTCACGGGGCTCGCGCCCTTGCCCGACTTGTAGTCGGTGACGCCCGCCTGTGCGGGAACCGCCAGGACGGCGCCGACCGCGAGGGCGAGAACCGCATTGCGAAGTTGGGAATTCATGGTCTTGGTACCTTCCTGAAACATGAAGAACCACCTGTCGCGGCGGAGTGTAGCGCAGCGACCGGACCCCGGACAGGCGGCCCCGTGAGCCCCCGTTCACAGCGTTCGAACTCGCGGGCGATCCATGCCGCCAGCGCCATCATGGCGAGCATGGCGCCGGCGCAGACGAGCCCGAGCCCGCCGGCCGCGAGGCCCGCCGCGTGCAGCAGTGCATGCAGCCACGCGGAGAGCGTGTCGCCGGCACGCTGCAGCGCCGTGTCGATGAAGTTCTTCGCCTTGAAGCGGGTTTCCTCGTCGACGGCGGTGAACAGCATCTCGCGGCTCGGCCGCGCCGCACCGAACTCCAGGATCCGGCGCAGGACCTGCGTCCACGCCAGGGTCATCAGGGTCGGCGTCAGCGCGACCCAGACGAATGACCCCAGCGCCAGGAGCGGCAGCAGCAGCAGACCCGCGGCGATGCCGAATCGCCGCACCAGCCAGGGCGTCAGCAGCAGCTGCACCAGCAGTGCTCCCGAATTGACGGCGAGGTCGAGACGCGCGAAGAACCGCGTGCGTTCCGCCGCGTCCAGCATCTGTCGGCCGGCCTGCTGCACGATCTCGAGGTACATGAACGTCGCGGCCATGGAGCCGAGCAGCATGAGGGCGCAGACGGCGAGCAGGAAACGCGACCGTCCCAGCGCCGCGATGCCCGCCCAGGCCGAGCCCCCGACCCGGTGTCCCGGTGCCACGGCCGCGGCCATCCCGCCGCGGCGCGCCGCCTGATGCCGCAGCCCCGCGATGCAGAGCGCCGTCGCGGCGATGCACGCGGCCGCCAGCAGCACGAGCCCGGCGGCACCGACCGTCCCGACGAGCTCGTGAGCCAGGATCGGACCGAGGATCGCGCCCGCGCTGCCACCCGCGGCGATGGGCCCGAAGAGCCGCCGCGCCTGCTCCGCGGACAGCAGGTCCGCCATCAGGCTCCAGAACACCGACACCACGAACATGTTGAACACGGACAGCCAGACGAAGAACAGCCGCGCGGTCCAGCCGGGCCACAGGCCGGCACGGAAGAGTTCGTGGAACACGAGGAGATTCGCCGCGAAGAAGAGATACACGGCCGGCAGCAGCAGGTTCTTGCGCAGCCGCGCCACGAGCAGGCCGTAAGCTGGCGCGAGCAGCAGCATCACGGCGGAAGTCGCCGTGAACAGCCACTTCATGCCGTCGAGGCCGGCGGTCGCCACCAGCGCGTCGCGCAGCGGCCGCAGCAGGTAGTAGCCGCAGAGCAGCAGGAAGAAATAGAGGAACGCGAGTCCGAACAGCGACCACTCGTCCACCCTCACCGGCACGAGACCGGCCAGGGGGACGCGGCGCGTCTCAGGCATCGATCGGCTCGATGGCTCCGGCGAGATGTGGCCGGGCGCCGGCGCCGTCCTTGAGCACGAACACCTCGCGACGCCCCACGCTCCAGTGTTCCAGCTGCAGCGTTGCCGGCAGGAAGACCGGGAGCTTGAAATCGACCTTGATGCGGCACGGCACGCGGCAACCCCGACCGTCGATCGCCGCCAGCAGGCGCGCCAGCGACCACATGCCGTGCGCGACCGCGCGATCGAAGCCGAAGGGCTTCGCGCTGATGTCCGCGAGGTGGATGGGATTGATGTCGCCGGACGCCCAGCCGTAGCGTCTGCCGATGTTCGCCGGCGCCTCGAGCGGCACCCGGGTGACCGGCGCATCGGCCGACGGCTTCTCGTAACGCAGTACCTCGCGCGCGGCGCGTGCCGCCCCCGGGCCGGTGACCGGCCGCCGCGCGAGCAGCGTCGTGGTCTCGCGCCAGATGGGTCCGTCGCCGTCGCTCATCTCGAGCAGGAGATCGATCTCCTGCCCGCGGTCCGAATCGCGGTGGCCGGCGACGCTCGCCCGCAGGTCGTAGCTGTGGTCGACGGGCATCGGTCGCAGCACCTCGATGACATTGGCGATGTGCACGAGCCCCATGAGACGCACCACGAAGCGTGCATCGGACATGAGCGCGAGCTGCAGTGGCAGCGCAAGGGCGTGCGGGTAGGTCACGGGCAACAGCGGCGAATCCGGGAAGCCGCAGATCTCCCGGTAACGCGAGAGGTGCCGGGGCTCGATGCGCTGTGCGTCGAGCAGCGCCGTCATGTTCGCGACCGTGACGCCTTCGGGCAGCAGCGGCTCGCGCGGCATGAAGATGCCGCGCAGATACATCGGAAGAGTGAGCGGCGGGCGGTTGTAGCGGACGATCGCGGACGTCATGGGACCTTGCTGTCGATCAGGACTGCCACGCCCTGGCCTGCATCACCGGGAACCCGGGCCTCGCCGTAGAGGTCCCCGCTGGATGCGCGTGGCTCACCCGACAAGGATACCCGAGCGACCAGGTGCGCGCCGGCGAGCTGGTCGAGGCGACGACCCGGCAGCATCACGTCGGCCTGCGAGAGTGATACCTCGGCAGGCCACGACTCCGCCGGCCGGCGCACCACCGCGAGCGGCGGGCCCTGCCCCGATTCCCGCAGGAACACGAACAGCGTCCCCTGCGCGGGAACCGATCCCTTCAGGGCCGGGGAGAGATCCACCCGCACCCGCAGCGACGGCCCCGACTCCGCGGCCCTCGACGGCGGTGCCGTACCCGCCGCCGCACCGGGCGCCACTCCGATCCCGGCGAGCGCGCGTTCGAGTTCCTTGCGGATCTCCACCGGGAGATCGAACGTGGACAGCTTCTGCCACCGCGCGCGGGTCGTCTCGACGTCGCCGCGCCGGAACGACGCGAACCCGCCGTACCACAGCGCGCGCGGGTCCTCCGGCGCGAGTTCGAGGCTGCGTTCGAAGAGCTGCCCCGCCCTGCCGGTGATCGAGGCCTCATCGGTCGCGGCGAGCGCCACGCCGAGCCCGATCAGCGCGTCGACGTTGTTCGAACCGGTGAGCTTCACGGCACGCTCGTAGGCAGTGGCCGATCGCGGGTAGTCCTCCATGACCTGGTAGGACCGGCCCAGGAGTATCCAGCCTGCGGGATCGTCGGGCTTCTCGCGCAGCTTCGCCTCGAGCGCGGCGACCATCGCGCTCGGGTGCACGCCATCCGCGGCGGGCTCATCGGGCTGCCGCCAGAAATCCCCGGACTGCGTCGCGTAATAACAGAGGCCCGCGACCAGGGGCAGGACCACGATGAACGCGGCGCCCAGTGCGCGCGAGGGCGTCCCGTGGCGCAGCAGCGGCCACGCGACCAGTCCTCCGGCCGCCAGCGCCATGAGTGCGGCCAGCAGGATGAATGCCGTCACGATTCATCCTCGTCGAGATCGAGCAGTCCGGCGTTCTCGCGCGCCGCACGCGCCTTGCGCAGGATGATCGTCACGGCGGTCCCCAAGGCGACCAGCAGCAGCAGCGCGGGCGCCGCCCACAGCAGCCAGGTCCGGCCCGTGACCGGCGGCCGGTACAGGACGAAATCGCCATAGCGCGCGGTGAGGAACTCGCGGACCTGCTCGTCGGACTGGCCGGCCGCGATCATCCGGCGCAGTTCGCGGCGCAGATCGGCCGCGAGCGGTGCAGTCGAATCGGCGATCGTCTCGTTCTGACAGACCAGGCAGCGCAGCTCGCGCGCGAGATGCTCGTAGCGGGCCTGCATCGCCGGTTCGGGCAGGGGCGCCTCGGCATCGATTGCCGCGGCGGAAGCGGCGACGAGCAGCAGCGTCGCGAGCCAGGCAGCACGTCTCATCGCGACGATCCTCCGATGCGTGGCAGGAATTCCTTCTGCCAGACCTCCATCGTCATGGGGCCGATCTGCTTGAACTTCACGCGCCCGTCCCCGCCGACGAGGAAGGTCTCGGGCGCGCCATAGACTCCCCAGTCGATGCCCGTGCGCCCGTCGCCGTCGTAGGCCACGTGGTCGTAGGGATTCCCGAGCGTCGCGAGCCACCGCACCGCCGCCTGCTCGTCGTCCTTCCAGTCGAGTCCGATGATGGGGACGTCGGTCCCGCGCGCGATGGCGAGCAGTGTCTCGTGCTCCTGCCGGCAGGCCGTGCACCACGTGGCCCAGACGTTGACCACATACGGGCGCCCGGCGAGCGATGCCGTATCGACGGTCGCGGCGGGATTGCCGACCTCGGGCAGCTCGAGCGCGGGCACCGGCCGGTCGATGAGCGGCGACGGCACCAGGCTCGGGTCCTTCTGCAGTCCCGCGATGAAGAAGCCGATGAGGACGACGAACAACAGTGCTGGAACGACGAATCGCAGGGTCTTCACCGGCCTTCCTCCGCGACACCGGCCGGCACGGCCGAGCGGGCGTCGACCCGTGCGCGGCGGCGGTAACGCGCGTCGCTCGCCGCGAGCAGGCCGCCCAGCGCCATGACCAGCGCGCCGAACCAGATGAAGCGGATCATCGGCTTGTACTGCAGGCGCACGCTCCACCGGCCGCCGCCCAGGTCCTCGCCCAGAGCCACGAACAGGTCACGCACCACGCCCGCCTTGATCCCGGCCTCGGTCATGACGTTGCCTCCGGAACGGTACTGGCGCTTCTGCGGACGCAGATCCGCGATGCTGCTGCCACCGCGCGACACGCGGAACACGCCCGTCACGCCGTCGTAGTTCGGGCCGGTGAGCGGGGATATCGACTGGAAGGTGAAGTCGTAGCCTGCGATGTTCACCGTCTCGCCGATGCCGACGGACAGGTCCTTCTCGATCTTGTAGGACTCCACCGTCGTCACACCGATCGTGAACATGCCGATGCCGAAGTGCGCGACCGCCATGCCGATCATCGCCGGGCCCGGCCGCAGTCCGCGGCGCCAGCGCAGCACGGGGTCGAGGACCGCGGAGAGCATGACCCAGAGCCCCGCGGTCAGCCCGACGACGGTGCCCGCACGCAGGGCCCGGTATCCGAAGGCCGTGATCGCGAGCGCGGCGAGGAACGCCACGGCGAACATGATCGCGAGCGTCCGCGCGACGCCCGCGAACCGCGTGCGCTTCCAGGCGGCGTGCATGCCGACCGCGAGCAGGAGCACCAGCGGCAGCGCCGGCACCACGAACACCGTCGAGAAATACGGGGGCCCGACGGAGATCTTGCCGAGGTTCAGCGTGTCGAGGAACAGCGGATACAGCGTGCCGACGAGGATAAGGCCGGCCGCCGCCACCAGCAGCGCGTTGTTGACGAGGATCAGCGCCTCGCGCGAGCCCCACTCGAAGGCCCCGTCGGACTTGAGCATCGGCGCGCGCCAGGCATAGAGCGACAGGGCACCGCCCACGACCACGACCAGGAAGGCGAGGATGAACAGGCCGCGCGAAGGATCGCTCGCGAACGCGTGCACCGAGACCAGCACGCCCGAACGCACGAGGAAGGTCCCCAGCAGGCTCAGCGAGAACGCGAAGATCGCGAGCAGCAGGGTCCAGCTCTTGAACAGGCCGCGCTTCTCGGTGACCGCGAGCGAGTGCAGGAGTGCCGTGCCCGCGAGCCACGGCATGAACGAGGCGTTCTCGACGGGATCCCAGAACCACCAGCCGCCCCAGCCCAGTTCGTAGTAGGCCCACCAGCTGCCCAGCGCGATGCCGAGCGTCAGGAAGATCCAGGCGGCCACCGTCCACGGACGCGTCCAGCGGGCCCATTCGGCATCGAGCCGCCCGCTCAGCATCGCGGCACAGGCAAAGGCGAAGGCGACCGAGAAACCGACATAGCCGAAATAGAGGATCGGCGGGTGCACGGTCAGCGCGAAGTCCTGCAGCAGCGGATTGAGATCACGTCCTTCCGCGGCGGCCGGCACGAGCCGCTCGAAGGGATTCGACGTCGTGAGCATGAACAGCAGGAAGCCGACGCTCACGAGACCGAGGATCCCCACGACACGCGTGCGGATCAGCTCCGGCAACTGCCTCGAGAACAGCATGACGGCGAGCGTCCACCACGACAGCACGACGGTCCACAGCAGCAGCGAGCCCTCGTGCGCTCCCCAGACCGCGGCGAACCGGTAGAACGCCGGCAGTTCGCTGTTGGAGTTCGTCGCGACATAGAGCACCGAGAAATCGCGGCTCAGGAACGCGTGCACGAGCGTCGCGAATGCGCCGCTCACGAACACGATCTGGCCGATCGCGGCCGACCGGCCCGCGGCCATCCACGACTCCCGCCGCAGTGCCGCGCCCGCGAGCGCGAGCACACCCTGGACCAGCGCCAGCAGCAGCGCGAGGACGAGCGCAAAGTGACCGAGTTCCGGGATCATCGCGTCACTCCTTCGTGTGGGAACAGCAGACCCGGCAGGGCGGTGGCGCCCGGGCGGAGACGCGTCACGGCTTCGCGCCCGCCGCGGGCTTCTGGTGCAGCGACGCGGCGACCTCGGGCGGCATGTAGTTCTCGTCGTGCTTGGCGAGCACCTCGTCGGCCACGAAACGGCCGTTGTCGCCCAGGCGGCCGTGCGCGATGACACCCTGCCCCTCGCGGAACAGGTCGGGCAGCAGACCGGTGTACTGCACGGTCACGCGCTTCAGGTTGTCGGTGACCGAGAACTCCACGGTCAGGTCCCCGGGACGGCGCCTGACGCTGCCGTTCTCGACGAGACCGCCGACACGGAACGCGCGCCCGCTCGGGGCCTCGCCCGCCTCGATCTGGGTCGGTGAATAGAAGTACATGACGTTGTCGTCGAAGGCACGCAGCGCCAGGGCGACGGCCGCGCCCACACCAGCCAGCACGGCGACCACGGCGATCAGCCGCTTGCGACGCGGCGTCATGCTCCGCCTCCCCGGGCGGCCACCCGGCGCAGGGCATCGCGCCGCGCCAGCGCGAGCGTCCGTCGGGCGCTCCAGATGTTCACGAGCAGCACCACCACCGTGAGGCCGAACGCGGGCCAGACATAGCCCGCATAGCCACCCATCGCCAGGAAGTCGTTCATGATCGGTCGATCTCCGCAAGCCAGGAGGCCTGGCGCTCGCGCCGCAGGACCTCCGCGCGTCCGCGCACGAGTACCAGCGCCCCGAAATACGCCATGAAACCCAGCGTCGTGACCAGCAGCGGCCACAGCATGTCACCCGTGATGGCCGGCTTGCCGAGCCGGGTCACGGTCGAACCCTGGTGCAGTGAATTCCACCACTGCACCGAGTAGTGGATCACCGGCACGTTGACCGCACCCACGATCGCGAGCAGGCCCGCGGCGCGGTCACCGCGGTCCCGGTCCTCGATCGACGTGTGCAGGGCCACGTAGCCTAGATACAGGAACAGCAGGATGAGTTCCGAAGTCAGGCGCGGGTCCCACGCCCACCACGTGCCCCACATCGGCTTGCCCCACAGCGATCCGGTCGCGAGGGCGAGCGCCGTGAACCAGGCGCCGAGGGGTGCCGCCGCCGCCGCCATGGCATGCGCGAGCTTGATGCGCCACACGAGACCGACCGCCGCGCCGACGGCCATGAACATGTAGATGAAGAGCGACATCCAGGCGCTCGGCACGTGGACGTAGATGATGCGGAAGCCCTCGCCCTGCTGGTAGTCCGGCGGGGCCACCACGAGCCCGCCGTAGAAACCGGCCAGGATCGCCACCGCGGCGAGGCCGCCGAACACCGGGATCCAGTAGCCGGCGATGCGGTAATAGTGCGGCGGTGACGCCAGCTTGTGAAACCACGTCCACATGACGAGTCGACCTCCAGCCTTCACTCAGTCGCGATGCGCAGCGCCACCGCGGTGGCGAACGGCGCGAGCGTGACGCTCCCCATCGCGATCGCGGCGAGCAGATACAGCGGCCCCGCCGCCCCGTCCCCCTGCACCGCCATGTCGATGGCCCGCGCACCGAAGATCAACGACGGCATCGACAGCGGCAGGACCAGCACGGAGAGCAGCACGCCCCAGCGCCGCACCGACAGCGTCAGGGCCGCGCCGACCGCGCCCAGGAAGCTCAGCACGAGCGTGCCGAGAGCGAGCGACGCGGCCACGGCCGGCAGCGCAGCGAGCGGCACGGCCAGGGCGAGAGCGACCAGCGGCCCCACGACGACCAGCGGCAGCCCGCTGATCACCCAGTGCGCCAGTGATTTCGCCACCACGAGCAGGGTCAGGGGCTGACCGGACAGGTGCAGCTGTTCCAGCGCCCCGTCTTCATAGTCGGCGCGGAAGACGAAGTCCAGCGCGAGCAATGATGCGAGCAGCGCCGCGATCCACAGCAGCCCCGGCGCAACCGTGCGCAGGAACACCTGGTCGGGCTCGAGGGCCAGCGGGAACAGCGTCGCGACCATCACCAGGAACGCAACAGGCTGCAGCACGCGGTCCCAGCGCCGGTAGGCGAGCAGCAGGTCGCGCTCGCAGATCATCAGCATCGCCCGCCACGGGGACTGCGGACTCACGCCAGCATCTCCGTGCGGACGCGGGCCGGATCCACCGGCACCTGCTGGTGGGACGCGAGCACCACGATCCCGCCACCGTCGGCGTGCTCGGTCAGCACCTGCGCCAGCAGCCTCGACCCGTCCGTGTCGAGATTCGTGAAAGGTTCGTCGAGCAGCCACAGCACGCTGCGTTCCAGCAGGACACGCCCGAGAGCGAGCCGGCGCCGCTGGCCCGCCGACAGCACGCGCGCCATCAGCCGCGCCTGTTCCGCAAGGCCCACGCGGCCCAGCGCGCCCGCGATGTCTTCCGGTTCGAGCCGACGCTTGAGGCCGGCACCGAGGCGAAGGTTCTCTGTCGCGGTCAGGTCACCCTTCAATGCGGCCGAATGGCCGAGGTAGGTGGTCCGCGCCCCGAATTCGTCGCGCTGGTTGCGGATCGGGACGCCATTCCAGCGGACCTCGCCGCATTCGGGCAACGAGAGTCCGGCGAGCACCCGCATCAAGGTCGTCTTGCCACTGCCGTTCGGGCCCTGCACGTGGACGATCGCACCCGGAGCGGCTTGCAGCGACACGCCGCGGAGCACCGCCCTGTCGCCGCGCCACACATGGATGTCGCTGGCAGAAAGCCCACTGGAATGATCGACTTGCACGCGTTCCTGCCGGCAGTTCAGGCGGGCGCGACTATACCAGAGCCGGCCCCCGGCCCCACTCCCTCCGGCGACGCCGTTTCCCCGCATTGCCGTCCGTATCAGCCGTCATGGCCCTGCCAGGTCCGGCGCGTCGGCGCAGCGCCTGCGTCGCGCCGCCCTCAGGCCCGCCCCGCGGTCAGGCCGCCGGCCCCGGAGCGAGACAGGTGCGCAGGAAATCGCCCGCCTGGCGGATCGCGTCTCTCGCCTCGGGCAGCAGGAACGCGAAGAAATGCCAGACATGCACCATGTCCGGCCACGCGTCGAGCCGGACCCGCACGCCCGCTGCGGCGGCAGCCGCTGCGAGGCGCGTCGAATCGTCGAGCAGGATCTCGGCGGAGCCCACCTGGATGAGGAGCGGCGGCAGACCCGTCAGGTCGGCATGCACCGGAGAAGCCAGCGGGTGCCCGGGCGACGTGCCACGCAGGTAGTGACCCGCGAGCCGCAGCAGTCCGTCCCGGGTCACGGAGGGGTCTTCCGCTGCCTTGCTGGTCATCGACCCGCCACTGCAGGACAGATCCGCCCAGGGGGAAATCGCCACGGCGCCGGCGGGCACGGGCAGGCCGGCATCGCGCGCAGCCACCTGCATCGCGACAGCGAGCCCTCCGCCCGCCGAGTCACCCGCAAGGACGATGCGCGACGGCGACAGCCCCTCGTCGAGCAGCGCGCGATACGCGGCGACGGCGTCATCCACGGCGGCCGGGAAGGGATGCTCGGGTGCCAGCCGATAGTCGATCGCCAGGACCTGCAGCCCGGCGCTGCGGCCGATCTCCGCCGTCAGGCCCCGGTACTCCCGGGGGCCGCCGAGCACATACCCACCGCCGTGAAGGTAGAGCAGCGCCGCGTCGTCGCGCACACCCGGTGTTCGCGACGTGAGTGCGGCCACCGGCCCGAGCCGCCGCGGCTCGAACGTGGCGTCGGCCGCGATCGGGACCGCCGCGATCATGGCCTCGAAGTCCGCGCGCAGATCGGCCGGACTCCGGGACAGGTCGAGAGCGCCGGCGCGCATCGCGGCCAGCACCTGTTCGAGTTCGACGGACTTCATGATGGTCCAGCCTCCTGATCCGCACCCCTCTCCGACCGCAGGCTCGGGTCCACCCTCGCGCGCTACGGCTTCGGGTCGGCGGCGCCGGACAGGAGCGCGTCGATGGCCTGTCTGAAATTCTCGTAGGGCTGCGCACCGACGATGGACCTGGCCACGCGCACGTCGGCGTCGCCCGGCGCGGTGCGCGCCAGGAAGAAGGTCGGCGTCCCGGTCACACCCGCGCTGACGCCCGCGGCGACGTCGGCCTGCACTTGCGTCGCGTGCCGTCCGCTGTCGAGACAGCCCTGGAACGCCGCCACGTCGAGCCCGAGCTCGCGCGCGTGGGTCGTGAGCGTCCGGACGGCAACGTCCTTCGGGCTGGCGAAGACCCGCGCGCGCATCTCCCAGTAGCGGTTCTGATCACCGGCGCAGCGGACGGCTTCGTGCGCACGCCGTGCATCCGGGTGCAGCGACCCGATCGGGAAGTCGCGCACCACGTACCGCAGCTTCCCGGTCCTGACGTAGTCCCGCTCGATCTGCGGCAGCGTGTCCCGCGCGTGGCGCACACAGAACGGACACTGGAAATCGGTGAACTCCACCAGTGTCAGCGGCGCCGTGCGCTCGCCCATCGACATCGCTCCGGCGACGGCGATGGTGCGATCCTCGGCGGCTGCAGGCGATGGCGACGCCTTCGCACGCAGCTGGCTCCTGATCTCCTGCAGGTCGCGCTGGATCGACGCCTGCCCGGCCTTCAGCGCCTCGACATCGGCGCGCAGCGCATCGAGATCCGCTGCCCCGCCGGCACCCGCCCGGGGCGACCAGAGCAGGATCAGCGCCGGCGCGAGCCACCACGCGCGCTTCACCGCGCCGGTGAGCGAAGCCGATGCCTGCATGGTCGCTTCTCCGCCGCGGCGCCGGTCAGTGCGACCCGACGCCCGTGAGCCGGATCCCCGCGTGGCAGTCGTACTGCTTGTTGACGAAGATCAGCACGGAGGTCATCGCCTCGACCGCCGCGGCATTGGCGATGCCGCCGGCGTGGAAACCGCGCATGCCGGCCGCCTCGACGAGCCTGATCACCTCGGCGCGGGCCTCCTTGCTGTCGCCGCAGACCAGCACGTCGCACTCGAGTCCGTGCCCCTCCTGCAGGTGCGCGGCCGCGACGTTCTGGAACGCCGACACCACGCGCACGCCCTCGCCGAGCAGCGCCTGCGCGATCTGTCCCGCGGAACCCTGCGGCGGCAGCTGCACGCGCGCGACCTTCGGCGGCACGAGCGGCACGGTCACGTCGACGAGGATCTTGCCCTCGAGGTGCGGCTTCACCGCCGCGAGCGTGCTGGACTGGTGGCTGAACGGCACGGTCAGCACGACGATGTTCGCCTGCTCGGCAGCGGCCAGGTTGTCGCGCGCGAGGACCTGCACGGCCTCGACGCCGCGCTCGTCCATCACGCGGCGCAGGTCGTCCGCGGCAGCCTGCGCCTTGTCCAGCGTGCGGGAGCCGATGATGACCTGGTAGCCGGCCTGCGCCCAGCGGCGCGCGAGTCCGGTGCCGAGGTCGCCGGTCCCCCCGAGAATGGCAATGACGGGCAGTTGATCGCTCATGCGGATGTCTTCCGGAATTCAGGGATGATGTGCTTCGAGAAGGCGTCGAGCTGGATCGGCGGCACGGTGACGGACCGCGCGCCGAGCTTCTCGATGCGCTTCAGTTCCTCGATGGCCATCTCGTAGGTGCCGACGAACAGGCTGTCGACGAACTTGAGATAGGCCGGATGATCGAACGGCGGGTTGTAGAGCGGATTGCCCTCGTCGTCCGCGAGGTAGCCGTAGCAGCGGATGTGCTCGTTGTAATAGCAGTCGAGATACCACTGCCGGGCGTCCTTCGCCTCCTGCACCGTGTCGCCGATGAAGAAGTCGCGGAACACGGCGACTTTCAGCTGGTCCACGCCGTAGCCCGCCTTCGCACCGGCGTCGTGATAGACGCCCATGATGTGCTTGATCACCTCGATGGGTGAATTCGCGAGCCAGTAGCCGAAGCCCGAGCGCCCCGCGCGCTGCGCGGCCACCGACGAGGTGCCGCCGCAGAACCACATGTCGATGGGCTTCTGCACGGGCCGCGGCGTCACCCGCAGGTCCTTGTACCGGTAGTGCTTGCCGTCGTAGCTGAAGGTCTCCGCGCTGGTGGCCGCGCGGATGATCTCCATCGCCTCGGTGAGCCGTGCACCACGCGTGCTCTTGGCGAGCGCCATGCCGTCGAACTCCATCGGCCGGTAGCCCATGCCGAGGCCGAGCGTGAGACGCCCGTTCGAGAGCACGTCGATGGTGCAGGCCATTTCCGTCGCGCGGATCGGATCGTAGAGCGGCAGCAGCATCGCGCCCGTCAGGAGGCGGATCTTCGAGGTCGCGCTCGCCGCTGCGGCCAGCGACTGCAGGGGCGACGGCAGGAACTTGTTGTACTCGAAGTGGTGCTCGGAGGCGACGATGCCGTCGAAGCCCAGTCGCTCGGCGTTGACCGCGCTCTGCACGAGGGCGTCGTAGCTGTCGGGCACGGATGCGGCGGCTCCGCGGAGAATCATCTGGCCGCCGAATGATGTCCAGAATTCCATGTTGTTCCCTTTCGCGTTGATCAGGCCTGCAGCTTGACCTGGACTTCGTTGGCGAAGCGTCCCAGGTCTCCAGGCGTGCCGGGGCGGTGCCGCCAGACGAAGTGGCTCGCGCGCGTCGCGGCGGCCGCCTCGCGGATGGCACAGGCGATGTCGTGGGTCGAGCCGCCGAAGGTGTGCGCATCGGAGGCGCCGTCGAGAGCGACGTTGCGCTCGATCACCGCGTCGACCTCGAAGCCATGGCGCCCCACGGAGTCCGCGATGCGCCGGTAGCGCGCGAGCCGTTCGCAGGCCTCGGCCGTCGTGAGGTCGACGCCGGCGTACGGGGACACACCGTTGCGCGCCGCCCATTCGAGGGTCTCGTCGTCGTCGATCGACACATAGGTCGGCACGTGGATGGACATCGGCTTCGGCGTCAAGGCCAGGAAATCCGCGGTCGACCGCGCCGCTCCCCACTCCCACTGCGGGACGTATTCGCCCTCCCACGGGATGTACGAAGGCCCGCGTGGCGCACTGTCCGGCGTGTGTTCGGGGAACCGCACATGGTCGCCGCGGTAGCGGATCTCGTTCGTCATCCAGGCCGCGCGCGCGAACTCGATGACCTCGTGCACAGCCGACGGTGCGATGGACTGCGACCGCCCGCTCGCGTAGGCGACGCCCCCGCGGCCGTGCGAGAACAGGTCGAGCAGCGTGACCTCCTCGGCCAGCCGCACGGGGATCTCACCCTTCACGCTGCGGCCGAGTGCGCGCAGGTGGATGCTTCGTGTCACGCGTGCCGCGTAGGTCAGGAATACGGCCGGCTGCGTGCAGGCCGCGGCCGAGCCCTGCGTCTCCGCGACCCAGGCCGACTCGAAGCCGAGCGCATCGGCTTCCCTGATGGCGTCGATGACACCCGTCCACAGCGGCCCGGCAGGCGCCTCGCCCCTGATTTCCCAACTGAGCCCGACCCTCATTAGCTGTCCTCCAACGATGGAACCGCCGGACGGCGGGCATCGAGCCGCCGCCCCGATGCCGCGTGCCCGACGAATCAGGACGCGGCTGTGAATTCTCCTGCGATCACGCCCGCTGCCGGGCCGCGACGTGCTCCGCGATGCGTTCCCGGTGCCAGGCCGCGTCGCCCAGCGACACGGCATTCGCACGCGCGCGCCGCAGGTGCAGGTGGACGTCGAGTTCCCAGGTGTAGCCGATGCCTCCGTGCAGCTGCAGCGCCGCCTCGGCCGCGTCCACCGCGGTCTCGCTCATCCAGGCCTTGGCCGCCGAGGCGAACACCTGCGCATCGGCGTGACCCTCGTCGAGACGCAGGCAGGCCGCGTAGCACAGGCTGCGCCCGATCTCGATCGCGACGAGCACGTCCGCGAGGCGGTGGCTCACGGCCTGGAAGCTGCCGATCGGGCGCCCGAACTGCACGCGCTCCTTCGCATAGTCGTTCGTGCGCGCGAGCAGCGCCTCGGCATTGCCGAGGAGGTTCGCGGCGACGAGCGCCGTCCAGACCGCATACGTGGAACGCACGAGCGCATCCGCTCCGGCAGGGCCGCCGAGCGGCGCGGACGCGGGCAGCTCCACGTTGTCGAAACGCAGTTCCGCGATGTCCTCGCCGTCGATGCGCTGCATCGGCGTCACGGTCAGACCCGCGCTGTCCGCCGGCACGGGCAGCAGCGCGAGACCCTCGCCCACCTTCGCGACCACCAGGAACACCTGGGCCGACGTGCCGTCCGGCACGAGGATCTTCGTGCCCGAGAGCGACAGCCCGCCGCCGTCCGCAGCGGGGACCGCGGTCATCGAGACACTGTCGGGCCCCCAGGTCCCGTTCGATTCCTCGCAGGCGATGCTGACGCGCCTGCGGCCGGCGATCACCTCGGCGAGCAGCCCCTCGCGCAGCGTCGCATCGCCGCTCCGGTCCAGTGCGATGGATGCGGCCAGCGTCGTGACCAGGGCACCGGGCAGCAGACCGCGCCCGGCCTCCGTGCTGAGGATCGCGGCCGTCAGCAGATCCTGCCCACCGCCCCCGGCCGCCTCGTCGCAGGAGACGCCGAGCCAGCCCAGTTCCGCGAGTTCGCTCCAGAGCGCGTCGGGGATACGTACGGGCGGGCGGTCGATTCCCTTGCGGACGGCATCGCCGCTCCAGCGCTCGGCGAGCAGCTCGCGCGCCATGTCCTGCAGGGAAACCAGTTCCTCGGAGAGCTCGAAATCCATCAGTCGTCCCCGCTCGATCGCGGCAGGCCCAGCACGCGCTCGGCGATCACGTTGTGCATGATCTCGCTCGTGCCGCCACCGATGCTGTAGCCCAGCGAGTCGAAGTAACCCGCCACCAGCCGCCCCTTGCCGGGCGCATGCGGAGACTTCTTCGTGAGCGGCGCGAGCGGACCGGCGATGTCGAGGGCCTCCTTCGCCATCTTCTGCCGGAGCTTGCCGGCGAAGAGCTTGCCCACGGCCGCGGAAGGCCCGGGCTGGCGGCCCGCGAGCTGGTCGCTGAGCGCACGGAAGCCCAGGTAGCGCAGCCCCTCGAGCTCGATCCAGTACTGTGCGAGGTGCTGGCGCGTGAGCGGATCCTCGAGGGCCGGACGACCGCCGCGCTGCGTGCCGGCCGCGAGGCGCCAGAGCCGGTCGAGCGCACCTTCCAGCGAGACGACGCCGGACAGGCCGCTGCGCTCGTTGTCGAGCGTGCTGCGTGCGATCTTCCAGCCGCCGTGCAGCTCACCGACGAGGTTCTCCCTCGGGATGCGCACGCCGTCGAAGAACATCTCGCTGAAGTGCTGACCGCCGCCCGCATTGCGCAGCGGACGCACCGTCAGCCCGGGGCTCTTCATGTCGCAGAGCAGATAGCTGATGCCCTCGCGCTTGGGGGCGTCGGGATTCGTGCGCGCCAGCAGGAAGCACCAGTCGGAGATCGCGGCGAGGCTCGTCCAGACCTTCTGGCCCGTGACGACGAAGTGATCGCCCTCCAGCACCGCGCGCGTGCGCAGTGACGGCAGGTCGCTGCCCGCGCCGGGCTCGCTGAAGCCCTGGCACCACAGTTCCTCGGCCGCCAGCAGCTTCGGCAGGAAACGCCGCTTCTGCGCCTCGGTGCCGTGCAGGATGAGCGTCGGTCCGAAGATCGACAGGCCGATGACGTTGATGAGCGGCGGCAGCTGGGCACGCGCCAGTTCCTCCGCGACGACGACCTGCTGCGTGAGGGTCGCGCTCTGGCCGCCGTACTCCCTGGGCCATGGCAGGCCCACGTAGCCCGCCTCCCACAGCCGCCGCTGCCAGTCGCGCGCGGCCTGGATCGGGTCCGGCGCCTTCGCCATGCCGGCGGCCACCGCCGCGTTGTCGCGGATCCACTGTTTGAGGCGGACGCGGTAGGCCTCGTCCTCCGCCGAGAATTTGAGATCCATCGCTGGGTTCCGTCTCTCTTCCCGGTCAGCGCGCCAGTTCCTTCGCCCGCTTCGCCGCGTCTTCCTGCAGCGAGGCCTTGCGGATCTTGCCCGTCGGCGTCATCGGCATCTCGTCGAGCCGGATCAGGAACTCCGGATACATGTACTTCATGATCTTGCGGTCGTCGAAGAACTTCTCGATCTCCTCGAGCGGCACCTCGCGCCTGTCGCGCGTCACGACGTAGGCGCAGACCCGTTCGCCGAGCCGTTCATCGGGCAGGCCGACCACCGCTGCGGACAGGATGTCCGGATGCAGGCAGAGCACGTCCTCGATGTCCTTCGGGTACACCTTGGATCCGCCGCGGTTGATGACCTCCTTGGCCCGCCCGGCGTAGTGGAGATAACCCTCCTCGTCGATGAAACCGAGGTCGCTCGTGTAGAACCAGCCCTCGGCATCGCGCGTCTCGGCGGTCTTCCCGGGCTGGTTGTGATAGCCGACGAACAGCGTCGGCCCGCGGAAGCAGATCTCGCCGACCTGTCCCGTCGGCATGACCTTCGAACGGTCCTTCTGGTCGACGATCCTGAGCTCCGAGTGGAACACCGGGCGCCCGACGGTTGTGCGGATCTTCTCCTCGGGGTCGTCGGGTGCGGTCCGCGTGTGCAGGATGTTCTCACCCATGCCATAGGCGTTCGCGGACTTGACACCCCAGGTACGGTTCAGCTCCTCGATGAGTTCCGACGAACTCGCGGCGCCACCGACGGCGACGGAGTTGATGCTCGAGGTGTCGTATTTCGCGAAGTCCGGGTGGCGCAGGATGCCGAAGAGGTGCGCGGGCGTGCCGGACAGGCTGGTCACCTTCGCGCGGTCGATGAGCTTCAGGATCTCGGTCGGGCTGTAACGGTCCAGCACGACCATCGCGGTGCCGCCCAAGGCGCAGTAGTGCGTCGTGAAGTGCCCGAAGCTGTGCGTCATCGGGGAACAGGCCAGCGTGACGATGTTCGAGCTCATCTTCGCCATGCCGTCGGCGATGACCTTGAACAGCGAGACCAGCGTGTTGTGCGTGTGCAGGAATCCCTTGGGATTGCCTTCCGTGCCGGACGTGAAATTCAGGTAGAAGACGTCGTCGGGCGCGACCTCGACACCCGCGAGGCGCTGCAGGTTGCGGCGACCGTCCGCGACGATCGCCGCGAGCCCGTGCTCGCGCTCACCCTTCGCCTCACCGCGCGCGACGATGAGCTTGCGCAGCCCGGGGAGCTCGGGCCAGAGGCCACGGACCATGTCCGCGTGGTCGACGTCCTTGTACCGCTCCGGCACCACGACCGCATCCGTCTCGCAGAACCGGAACAGGTTGGTGATGTCGCGCTCGCGGAACACCATGTGCGTCGGCTGGATCACTGCGCCGATGCGCGACAGCGCGATCTGGAGGAAGCACATCTCCAGCCAGTTCGGCAGCTGGACGGCGACGATGTCGCCCTTGCCGATGCCGATGCCGAGCAGGCCCGCGGCCAGCGCATCGGATTCCTCCTTGAACTCGGCGTAGGTGTAGCTGCGTTCCGGCGTGATCAGCGCCACCTTGCCCGGGTGCTTCGCGACGGTGGCGTCGAAGCCCTGGTGCAGCGTCAGGTCCAGCCACTTGCCGGTGCTGCGCCAGCGGTTGCAGTAGCTCTCGTCGAAACGCGGAAATTGATGTCCGGACAAACTCGTTTCCTCCCCGATACGTCCCGGCCGGCGGTTCAATGACGGCCTTCCCGGTCGAACCGTGCGCATGACCGGACGCGCCCGGCCGACTCCGGCATGCCGCCGGAATGCTCGTTCCTGGAATCCCTGGTCCGGCCCCACCCGCGAAGACCGGTCTCGCCGCGGTACTGCAGCGCCCGTCGGGACACGAAACCCGCACGCGAGCGGTGCTCGCTGCACCGGGACCACCGCGGCCCCGCCCCGTCGGGGCGGCCGTCAGACTGTCACGAACGCCCTCAAGTCTCAATAGGCACGCCGGCAGCGGGAGTGGATCGTGTCAAGCGCGTAATACCCCACTGGCAATGCCGTTGCCGGCCCGCGAAACTGACCTGCGTCAATTCCCGCCCGCGGCGCGTTGCGGACAATCCCGTCCATGCAAAATCGATCCGATCCTTCGTCCCGGCGCATGGAACTCGTCGCGCCGGCCGGCAGTTTTCCTGCATTGAAAGCCGCGGTCGACAACGGCGCGGATGCCGTCTACATCGGCTTCCGCAACGGCGCGAACGCCCGCAATTTCCCGGGCCTGAATTTCTCGCCCGAGGAGGCCGCGGCCGCGATCACCTATGCGCACGATCGCGGTGTGAAGGTGTTCTGCGCGATCAACACCCACCCCGACGCGGCCCAGTGGCACGTGGCCACCGGAACGGTTGATCAGGCCGCGCGTCTCGGCGTCGACGCGCTGATCCTCGCCGACGCGGGCCTGCTCGGCTATGCGGCGGACCGTCACCCCGGAACGCGGCGCCACCTGTCGGTCCAGGCCTCTGCGACCAACTGGCGCGCGATCAACTTCTACCACCGCCAGTTCGGCATCCAGCGCGCCGTGCTGCCGCGCGTGCTGTCGGCGTCCCAGGTCCGCGCGGTCATCCAGAAGTCGCCGGTCGAGATCGAGGTCTTCGGCTTCGGCAGCCTGTGCGTGATGGTCGAGGGCCGCTGCGCCCTGTCCTCCTACGTCACCGGTGCCTCGCCGAACACCCGCGGCGTCTGCTCGCCGGCGGACAAGGTCCGCTGGGTCGAGACCGCGGCCGGGCGCGAGGCGCGCCTGAACGGCGTGCTCATCGACGTCTTCGCGCCCGACGAGCGCGCCGGCTACCCGACGCTCTGCAAAGGCCGCTTCCGGGCACTCGGCACCGAGTCGCACGCCTTCGAGGAGCCGACGAGCCTCAACGTCATCGCCGCCCTGCCCGAGCTGCTCGCATCCGGAGTCCGCGCCATCAAGGTCGAGGGACGCCAGCGCAGCCCGGCCTACGTCGCGCAGGTCGTGCGCGCCATGCGCGAGGCGCTGGACCGCTGCCATGCGGCGCCGGACGCCTACGGGCCGCCGGAGCGCGCGAATGCCGTGCTCGAATCCGTCGCTGAGGGCCGCTGCCACACGCTGGGCGCGCTCGACCGGAGCTGGCAGTGAAGCTCGCGGTCGGACCCCTGCTCTATTACTGGGAGCGCGAGGCTGCGGACCGCTTCTACGAGGCCATCGCCGCGGCGCCCGTGGACATCGTCTACCTCGGTGAATCGGTCTGCAGCAAACGCCGGACGTATCGCACCGTCGAATGGATCGCGCTCGCGGAGCGCCTGCGCGATGCCGGCAAGGAAGTCGTGCTGACCACGCTCGCGCTGACCGAGGCGGAATCCGAGCTCGCAGTGGCGGCCCGCGTCGCGGGGCAGGACGGGTTCCTGGTCGAGGCCAACGATCTCGCCGTCGTGGAGCTGCGCGGGGGACGACCCTTCGTGATCGGCCCGCACGTCAACGTCTACAACCCCGAGACCCTCCGAATCCTCGCTCGCGAGGGCGCGACCCGCTGGGTGGCTCCCGTCGAGCTCGGCATCGAGCAGCTCGCGGCGCTGTCGGCCGCGCGGCCGGCGGGACTGGAGATGGAGGTGTTCGCCTGGGGGCGGATGCCGCTCGCGGTGTCGGCACGCTGTTTCACGGCACGCGCGCACCACCGCGCGAAGGACGACTGCGATTTCGTCTGCATTCGCTATCCCGACGGACTCACGGTCCAGACGCGCGAGGACGAGAACTTTCTCACGATGAACGGCGTGCAGGTGCAGTCCGCGCGGATCCACAACGCCATCGGCTGGGTGCCGCGGCTCCGGGAGATCGGCGTCGACGTACTGCGCCTGTCGCCGGCCGCCACGGGTTTCTTCGAGATCGTGCGGGACTTCCGCGCGGCGGCCGACGGCGGACCGGTGCCCGATGTTCCGCCGGACCGGGAATACTGCGACGGCTACCTGCGGGGCGCCGCCGGCATGGACTGGCTCGCGGGGGCCATGCGCGAATAGACGCGTCGGGCGTGGCCGAAACCGGCGATCGCCGCGATGACCGGCCGCGCGAACGGCCGCGGCAGCACGTCCTTCACGTGCGCCTCGAGGTCGAACTCGAAGGCGTCCAGGAAGTTCTTCACCAGCAGTCCGGTCTCGGTCTCCCCCTCGATCGACAGGCGGCGATCGAAGAACAGCGCATCGGGATCCTCGCGACGCAGCGCCAGCACGCGGAAGGCGGCGAGCGGCCCGCGCAGAGTCACGTTCGGCGTCCGTCCGGGTGCCGGCTCGACATGCCCGCCCCGGAAGGCGAGCGGGATCGTGAGCTTCGCGTCCTCGAGCACGATGGCGACGACCTTGCCCTCCAGTTCCGCGAGGCGCGAACCCGCGGGCTGGCCACGCAGCATCTGGTTGATGGTGAACGCCACGGCCGCCACGGGCGGCGGCGGCAGGCGCCGCACGGCTTCCTCGAACCCGGCGCAGAATCTGTCCACAACTTTCTGATTCATCGACACATGGACTCCTCTCGCGCAGCTCACCCGCGGCCCGCGGGACGCCTCCGCCGTATCAAACCACGAGACTCGAAATACAGGCCCGTCGCGGTCAGACCGACGTCCAGCCACCATCGACGTCCATGACCATGCCCGTCGCATAGTCGCAGGTCGCGAGGAACATCGCCGCCTTGACCATGTCCTCCGCCTCGCCCGCACGCTTCATCGGAATGCGTGTCGCGATCATCTGGGCGCGGATCGGCGCATCCGGCCCGCGCATCGCCGCCAGGTCCGCCTGGTCCTGCTCGGACATGATCAGGCCGGGCGAGAGCACATTGACGCGGATGTTCCGGGGCGCGAGTTCGATGGCGAGCTGCCGGCCCATGGAATTGACGGCGCCGCAGACCGCCGACCCGCCCGCGTAATGCGAGATCCCCGCCTTCGCGGCGATCCCCGAGCACAGCATGATGCAGCCACCCGCGGGCATCTTCGGCACGGCGTAGTGACAGGCATAGACCTGTCCGAAGAACCGGTCAGCGAACAAGCCGACCCAGCGCTGCGGCGGAACTTCGTCGATGGCGCCGAACACCCAGCCACCCGCGCAGGTCACGAGCAGGTCGACGCGCGGCAGCGGCGCGAACAGCGCCCGGACCTGCGCCTCGTCGGCGACGTCCGTCACGACGCCTTGCGCGCCGTGGCCGACGATCTTCACGGCCTCCTCCAGCCGCTCGCGCCCGCGCGCGGCGAGAATCACCTTCGCGCCCTCGGCGGCGAAGCGCCGGCCGATACCGAGGCCGATGTTGGAACTGCCGCCCGTGATGACGGCGACCTTGCCCTCGAGTGCTCCCATGCCGTTCTCCAGTGTCTCGTCGTCCGCCGGGCCCCGATGCCCGTTCAGCCGAATGGGTTGACTGCGGCCTGCCCCGCTCCGGTTGCGCCCGCGTCGCCGCCGATCAAAGTACCAGCCAGCCGCCGTCGACCGGGAGGTAGATGCCCGTGACGAAATCGCTCATCGGCGAGGCCAGGAACAGCGTGGCCTTGGCCACGTCCTCCGGCGCGCCCCAGTGCCCGAGCGGAATGCGTCGGATGCGGTCCAGCACCTGGTCGTTCAGCGGCTCTCCCGTGAACGTCAGGGTCTCCGGCCCGAGCGGCGGCGCATCGCCAGGCTGCACCCAGGTCGCGCCCGGAGCCACCGCGTTCACGTTGATGCGGTACTGCGCGAGTTCGAGCGCGAGCGTGCGCGTCATCTGCACGACCGCGGCCTTCGACGAGTCGTAGCTTACGCCGACACCCGGCGTCACGGCCTGCGTCGAGGCGACGTTGACGATCCGCCCGCCCCGGCCGCGACGGATCATGGCCCGCGCGCCCGCCCGGCAGCAGTAGAAGACACCATCCAGGTTCACGGACATGAGCCCGCGCCAGGTCTCCGTCTTCATGTCCGCGATCGGGCCGCCGAACCCGAGGTAGACGCCCGCGTTGTTGACGAGGATGTCGAGACCGCCGTGCCGCTCGACGACCGCGGCGATGACCGCATCCACCGCATTCTCGTCGGCGACGTTCAGCACCATGGGATGGCAGCCGCTCGCGGCGGCGCTCTCACCGATCGACTTCCCGTCGAGGTCCGTCGCCACGACCGTGGCGCCGGCCGCGGAGAGCGTCGCGGCAATGGCCTGCCCGATGCCGCGCGCCGCCCCGGTGACCAGCGCCACCTTGCCTCCGAGATCCACCCACGCAGCGGGTGAGGTCTTCGCTCTGCTCTGCTCTGCCATGTACCTCTTCCTTCAGCCGGAGGTTTCGACCACGGGGCCTGCGGCCCGTCCCCCGCCGGGGGACGGGCCACGCCCGCAGTTCAATAACGCCAGCGCGGATACGGCGGGATGATCGAGTACTCGGAGCAGCCGTAGCCGCGCTCGCCGGTTTCCTCGACTTCGTAGTCGAAGAACGATTCATAGCAGTCGAGCGTGCACTCGGCATCGTTCTCGCCGCGCATGATGCCGTTCATCGTGTGCGCGTACTTGCGCCCCGTGCGCACGTGGATGACCTCGCCGTCGGGCAGCGTGAAGCGGTAGCGGAAGGCCATCGCCGTGCGGCCGTCGGCTTCGAGCCGGACTTCGCAGGACGCGCCCTGGATCGGGCGGCTGCCGCGCGCATCCGACAGGAACCCGCCCGACTGCGGCGCGCCCTTGAACGGCGGCGTGAAGTCGGGGTTCATCCACCCGAACGCGTTCAGGTGCATGCGCTCGGTCTGGATCGACGGCCAGAAGTGGAACAGGCTGTCCTTCAGCGACAGCGCCGGCTGCTCCCAGGGTGTGTCCTGACCGAAACGGTTGGTCCACGAATGGTCGCGATGCGCGAAAGAGTGGATCTGGCGGCGGCCCTTGCGCGGCCCGCCGCGCACCTCGAACTCGCCCGTGCAGAGCAGGCCCTGCTCGTAGTGACCACCGTAGTTGTACTCGTCCGCGCTCGTCAGCGGATTGCCGCCGATGCAGTCGTTGTAGTCGAACACCGGGAAGCGCCCCGTGTAGAGCAGGTCGAAGCCGTACTTGGGCCCGTCGAAGGTCACGCGGATCTGCTCGAGCGGCTTCACCACCTGGTAGGACATGTGTCCTTCGGTCAACCGGTCGAACTTCAGCTGCTGCCCCTGGGCGAGCGCCACCTTGTTGGCCCAGGGTTGCGGCGTGCCGTCGATGACGAGCATCGTGCTGAAGCGCGCATAGCCGCGCGTCACCGCCGCATGGATGTGATTCACGCCGAAGATGTCGGCTTCACGATCGCAGATCGACAACCAGAAGTTGTCGCTGTAGAGGCCGGTGAAGCCCTCCGGTGCCGAGTGCAGGTATTCGTCGTGTGCTTTGACTGTCATGGTGGTTCCAGTGGTCGTCAGGAGTGGAATCGTCGGAAGCTCAGAAGCCGGTGCTGCCACGGCCCGCGCTGCGCGCCGATCCGGACCGGGCGCATGGTGAACGAGCGCTCATGCGCGGAGCGCCGCGCGCGAGTCGGCCTTCAGCCCGGCGAGCGCGGCCTTCGTCGCGTCGTCGAACCAGATGATCTCGATGATGGACATGTCGTCGCGCGAACAGTCGAAATAGGCGTAGCGCGTCGTGCCGGCGGTACCCTCGGCCATGACCGGCAGTCCGGCGCCGCGCAGGTCGCCCATGATCGCGTCGAAGTCGGGGACCACGAAGCCGACGTGGTGCAGGCCGTAACCGCGGCTGCGCGTCACCTCCGTGTAGATGTTCTCGCCGCGCACCGACTCGATCAGCTCGACGTTGACCTCGCCCGCGAATCCCAGCGAGATGCGCAGGTCGGTGTCCGACGGACCGCCCCGATAGCTGCAGCCCTCCCGCAGGGTCACGTCGACGCGCATCCACTGCGGCACGCCCATCACCTGCTCGAAGCGCTTCTCGGCCTCGGCCTGGTTCCGGACGATCCAGGCCGTCTGGTAGTAGTAGGGAGCGAGTCGCCTGTAGATGTCCGTCATCGGTCGTTCCTCGTCGTGTGCAGGCCTCAGGCCTTAAGGATCACCTTCAGCGCGCCCTTCGACTTGTCGGCCGCGATCTCGAAAGCCTCGTCGATCCGCTCGAGCGGGAACACGTGCGTGACCAGGTCCTGCATCGGCACGCGCCGCGAGGCCATGAGCTCGACCGTGTAGCCGAAGTCGCTCTTCATGCCATTCTGGCCGTAGGTCAGGCAGAAGCGGTAGGTGATGTCCTTGATGACGGACTTCCACGAGTCCACGGGCACGGGACGGTCCCAGAGCCCGAGCACGATCACGTCGCCGCGCGGTCGCACGAGGTCGGCCGCGTGATCGAGCGTCGGCGCAAGACCGCCGACGGTCTCGACGACGATGTCGGCGACACCCCCGGGGAGCTGCGCGCGGATCTCGTCGACGCCCTCCGGCCCGGTGCTGCGCACCACGACATCGGCTCCGAAGCGCCGCGCGAACTCGGCCTGCTGGTCGTACTTGGCCGTGACGACGACGCGGCCGGCGCCCATCGCCTTCGCGGCGCCGACCGCCGCGAGACCGAGGACGCTGGCCCCCAGCACCACGACCTGCTCGCCGCCGCGCATGCCGAGGCGCCTGAGCGCGCTCACCGGCGCGGCCGCGGGCTCCGCGATCGCGGCCGCATGGGTCTCGATGTGATCGGGCAGGACGTGCAGTCCCCGCTCCGTCAGCTTGAGGTAGTCGACGAAGCCGCCCGTGATGTAGCGCGCCCGGTTGATGCACTGGTTGGTCCAGCCGGACAGGCAGTACTGGCAGCGTCCGCAGGCCGTGCTGTGGAAGAAGTCGACCGCCACGCGGTCCCCGACCCTGACCTGCGTGACGTTGCGACCGGTCTCGGCGACCACGCCGCCGAACTCGTGGCCTCCCGCACCGTGCATCGGATAGCAGCACATCGCGATGCCCTCGCCGCCGCCCTGCCAGAAGTGCAGGTTGCTGCCGCAGATGCCGTGGCCTTCGACCTTCACGATGACCGAGTCATCGTCCACCTCGGGCCGGTCGACCTCCACGATCTCGAAGCGGCGCGGCGCCACCAGCGTCACGGATCGCATCTTCGCCATGATTACTGCTCCCGTTCCGCTCAGTCGTCGTGCTTCAGGTCCTGCTTGCCTTCGCGATCGCGCGCCGTCATCTCCTCGAAGAGCTGCACGGACGCGCCCTCGCCCTCGCGCTTCGCGCTCGCGACGAAAAAGCGCTGGACCTCGAGCAGCGTCGCCGCATCGCGCGCGGCGCGACAGCGGTCGGCGAGCGCCTCCAGCCTTTCCTTGAGCGCCGCGTTCTCGGTCATGAGGTCGTCGACGTACGGGCCGGCCGCCTCGGGTGGCGCGCCTTCGCCCAGCCGTGCCAGCAACGCGCGCGCTTCGTCGCTGTCCACACGGATGCGCGCGAGCGCGGCCGGCGCCACGGCGCGCGGCAGCTCGCCCAGCATCGTGATGAGCTGCTCGGCCTGGATGCGGGCCATCGCGTCGGTGAGATGCGGCAGGATCCACTCGCGGATGCAGTTGGCCATGCCGGCGGTGAGCTGTCGGAGAGGGACTGTCTGCTCGATCATCGTCCGAGTCCTATGGCTTCGGCTTCCGCCGGGATGTTGTTCGCGAGCACGTTGCGGCCGATCTGCAGGAGCCGCAGGTCCGAGGAACGGCCGTCGGCGAACACCTTGAGCGCCGTCAGTCCGACGAGATCCGCCTTCAGCGTCTCGAGCAGGTGCCAGAAGCCGACACGCGCCTCGTCGACGGCGATGCCGGACTGCTGCGCGTAGCGCTCCGCCATCGCACCGCTGATGCTGCACCACCCCGCGAGCGTCTGGATGCGCGTGAAGGCGATGTCCGCCATCGGGTCGCCGATGAACACCCGCTCCCAGTCGAGCACCGCCTGGATCCGGCCGTCGCGCCAGATGAAGTTGCCCATGCGGTAGTCGTCGTGGATCAGGCTGAGGCGCGGGCAGCGCGGCCGGATCGCCCTGAGGTGGGCGATGACCTCGCGCAGCACGGGATAGGGCCGCAGCTTGATCCGCTCCAGCACTTCCTCGCAGCGGTCGAGCGCCAGCGCCGCCGGATCGTTGCGGTCGGCGGGCACGCCGAGGAATGCGAGGCCCGCGGACTCCCAGTCGAAGGTGTGCAGTGTCGCAAGCGCATCCGTGAACTGCCGATGAACCTCCGCGCGTTCCGGAGCGGGCAGCGTATCGCCCCAGGGAAGGGGCACATCGCCCTCGACGAACTCCATGATGTAGAACGTCGTCCCGAGGACCGTGCCGGTCGGATCGCACCAGTAGACGCGCGGGACCGGCACACCTGAACCCTCGAGCGCGCGCAGCACCCGGAACTCCACGCTGGCGTCGTAGGGCTCGAGCAGTCCTGCGCGCGGCGCCTTGCGCATGATGAGGATGCCGCTGTGGCGCTCGCCGCGATCGGTCCAGCTCGCGCGCAGACGCCAGGTCTCGTACGAAAAACCACCCGGCGTCCGCTCGAGATCCCGCACTTCCGCGGCAGAGCCCGTCTGCTCGGAGATGAACCGCGCCAGGATCGCCGTCGCCTCCGGGATGCCGTGATTCCGCTGGACGTCGTTCATGTCCCCCTCGCCAGCCGGTGGATCGCCTCAGTTGACGCCACCGGTCACCAGTTTCATGTAGGCGCCCACAGCCATCTCGACGGTGTGGGCAGAAATATTCGCACTTTTGACGAAGTGCCGGTACAGCGACTTGCGCGCGGCGATCAGCATGTGCGCGAGCGCGACCAGTTCGTCCTCGCCGAAGCGCCGGATCTCGCCGCTCGCGACGCTGCGACCGAGAGACGCCGTATAGGACGCGATCATCCGAGACAGGTAGCGGTTGTAGCCGGCGGGCGCCGCGACCTCGGCCTCGTTCAGGACGCGGAACATCCAGGGGTGCGCGCGCATGTACTCGAAGAACGCGCGATAGCCGCGCTCCTCGACGACGTAGAAGCCCGTCGCATCCTTCACCGCCTGCCGCATGGCGAGCAGCAGCCCTTCGCCTTCGTGGGCCAGCATCTCGTCGAAGAGCGCCTGCCGCGACTCGAAGTACAGGTAGAAAGTGCCCTGCGCGATCCCCGCGAGCTCGGTGATCCGCGTCACCGAGGTCTCCGCGTAGCCATGGTCGCCGACAACGCGGGCCGCGGCGCGGAAGATGGCCTCGCGCACGCCGCGCGCACGCTCGGCGCGCGTCATGCGTCGCCTCGCCGCGGGCCGCGGCATCGCCACACCCGCCGCGCCGGTGGACGTGGCGTCGCGGGAGATCTTCGTCGACACCGCCAGGGCGTGACCGCTGAGATCAACCATCGTCGCTTCCCGTCACACGAGCACCTTCTCTTCCCTGAGCCTCGCGATCGTGGCCTCGTCGAGGCCCAGCAGTTCGCGGTGCACGTAGTCGTTGTGCTCGCCCACGGCCGGCGTCGGGCGCCACATCACGGGCGGCGTCGCCGTGAACGACCAGGGCGTCGCGTAGATCCTGCAGGGTTCGTACGATCCGCCCTCGTGCGACAGCACGAGACTGCGGCCCGCGAATGCGGCGTGGTCGTTCCTCTCGGGCAGTTCGAGCACCGGCGCCGCGGGGACACCCGCCGCACACAGCTGCTCGACGATCTCGTCCCGGTTGCGCGGGCGGCACCACTCGCCGACGCCCCGCTCCAGTTCCTGCACACGGGCGCGGCGCGTGGCCTCGGAAGACAGCGTGGCGTCTTCCAGCCAGTCGCGGCGCTGCATCACGCCACAGAGTGCGCGCCAGTCCTTGTCGTCGCGCACGGCGACGGCCACCCAGCGCCGGCCGTCGTCACAGCCGTGGATGCCGTGCGGCGCATACTGCGGGTGGCGGTTGCCCTGCAGGCCCGCGAGGCGATGATTGAGCTGGTAGTCGAGCAGCGGCTCCCCGAGCGACGCGCACAGCGAACCGATCTGGCTCATGTCCACGAACTGTCCCTGGCCCGTGCGCTCGCGGTGGATGAGCGCCGCGACCGCGCCGGAGACCGCCTGGATCGCCTGCGTCGTGTCGCCGAGCCCGAACGCCATGAACCCGGTCGTCATGTTCTCTTCGGGATAACCGACCATGCCCTCGAGGCCGACGTAGGCCGAGGAGATCGATGCGAAGCCGCGCAGCGAACGCTCGGGGCCCGTCTGGCCGGCCATGCTCATGGACACCGCGATGATGCGCGGATTGTGCTTGACGAGATCGGCGTAGCCGAGCCCGTTCTTCGCCATGACGCCGGCCGCGAAGTTGTCGATGACGATGTCGCACTTCTCGGCCAGCCGGCGCACGAGCTCCGAGCCACGCGGATCGGCGACGTTGAAGGTCGCGGCCTTCTTCGAGCGGTTGTTGTGGCAGAAGAAGATCGAGGCATAGTCGAAGGCGCGCATGTTGTCGAGCCGCAGCGAGGTCTCCATGCGGATGACCTCGGCGCCCATGTCGGCCAGCAGCTGGCCCGCCATCGGTCCGGCCCAGTTCCAGCCGAAATCGAGCACGCGCACGCCGTCGAGCGCGCCCTTGCGCCGCGTACCCGCCGGCAGCGACAGCGGGCGCGGCGGCTGCGTACGCAGCGCCGCGGAACCGGCTGCGAGCTGCGGGCCGGGACCGCGGATCGCGACCGGCGTCTCGCTGAACGAGTAGCCCGGCTTTGGCACACGGACCTCGCCGCCACTCACCGGGATTCTCGCCCACTGCTCGCGGAAGGCGAACTGCGGGCTCTCCAGGACCTGGTCGACGCTCTTCACCTCGCCGACGATGAGGTCGTTGGCGTTGCCCATCGCGATGAGCTCGGCGCGCGTGAACTGCCGCAGCCAGTCGCGGAAATAGATGTCGACGGGCTCCTCGGGGCCCAGCGAGCCCAGCCGGAAAGCATCGAGGTTCTGCGGATCCTTCGCCCACTCGGGAGTACCCATGAGCTCGATCCACTTGCGCCACTGCTTGCCGTGCAGCGTCACCGTGCACACGTAGCCGTCCTTCGCCTCGAAGAACGCCGTCGGGTACAGCGTGCCCTTGAGCCGGTTGCCCGAGCGCTGCAGCGGGAACCGCTTCGACGTCACGAGCGCCATGCCGCCGATCTGGTAGGCCAGCACCTGTGCACTGGAGATGTCGATGCCCTGGCCCTGCCCGGAGATCGAGCGCTCGCGCACGGCGCAGAGTGCCGCCGCGAAGCCATGGAATCCCGCCTGGTAGTCCGCCTGATCGTACGGCAGCGGCAGCGGCGCGCGGTCCGGCCAGCCGATCGCGTGCGGCAGCGAGCTCACGGCCTGCACGGTGAGATCGGTGCCGGGGCGATCCGCCCAGGCACCCTTGCGGCCGTAGGGCGAGATGGACACGACCACGAGATGCGGATGGCGGCGGAGGAGCGTTTCGTGATCGAGCCCCCAGCGCTTCCAGTCGGCGAAGGTCGCGCTCTCCACGAACACGTCGGTTCCCGCCAGCAGGCGATGCAAGGCTTCGAGATCCGCCGCGTCGTCGAGATCGGCGACGAGGCCCTTCTTGCCTGCGTTCAGCAGATGGAAGACTCCGCTCGCCTCCGCATCCGGGCGGTCACCCGGGAAAGGCCCGTGCCGCCGCGTCGAGTCGCCGGCGGGCGGCTCTACCTTGGTGACTTCCGCGCCCATGTCCGCGAACAGCCGCGAACACAGCGGTGCGGCGACACCGTCGCCGTATTCGACCACACGCAGGTGCGAGAGCGCGGACACGGTCAGCCTCCCTGCCGGCTCAGGAGCTGCACCGTCGCGGTGCCCCGCGAGGTCTCCTCGCCGCGGGGATGCGTGACCGTGCGGACCTCGAGGTCGACGAGGTGCGCGCCGTCCACGACGCGCCTGGCCTTCACGGTGCCGTACAGGCGGATCGCGTCGCCCTGCCAGTGGAAGCCGTTGAAGCGGATCTGCAGCCGGCGCATGAAGCCGTCGTCGCCGCACCACGACGTCACCAGCTGCGTGTACCACGCGAGGCGTTCATAGCCCGCCTCGTAGGCGGCGGGCATGCCGAGGTACTTCTGGCAGCGCTCGTTGGTCCAGTGGATCGCGACCGGCGGCTCGGGAACGTTCTCCTCGTTGCGGATCGCGAGCGCCGGGTGCTTCCCGTAGAGGTCGAGTGCGAGTTCGTGACCGACGAACCACCCGCCCGGACCGCGCACGAACTCGAACGCGAGCTTGCTCGACAGCGTGATCGGACCCTTGATGATGTGCGGGATCTCCGTGCCGACCTCGACGTCTTCGAAGTACAGCGGATCCGCACCACGGCGGTTGGCGTAGTTCTGCCGGCGGTACTCCGCCCAGACCTCCTCGAGCTGTTCGTCCGTCCACTGGATCGGCTCGGTCTTGCCGTATTTCGAGGCGCCGGCGGCCTTCTTGCGCGAGAAACGGTGCCACGACGTCCGGTAGGCCGCCACGTGTCGCCCGTCCAGCGTGCGCAGGTTCGTCTCGTAGTCCTGCACGCCGGCCTTGCCGCCGCTGAACTTGCTGTCGACGATGCGCGCGTCCACGAGGTGCGTACCCGCCACCAGCGGCTCGTCCGCGAACACGGGCTGCGACCACTCGAACTCACACTCGCGCCAGATCGCATGGCAGCCCGGGAAGCCGTCGGTCGCGCCGTTGACGATCTCGGCATACGACGTGATGACGGGCGCCGCGACGAGCCGTCCCCAGCGGGTCTTCCCGGCGTACTCCAGATCCGCGTACAGCGGATTCTTGTCGCCGAAACCGCGTGCGAAGCGCGCCGCCATCTCGCGCGTCACGATCACGTTGGCCTTGCCGTAGCCCTTGTCCCACTGATTCGGCGTCAGGAAGTCGCGCATCATGGACGTGGGCTTGTCGCGCACCACGTTCCGCCGCTGGAGCAGGGCATCCAGGTGCGCCTGCGTGATCTCGCCCCAACCTTCGATCTTGCCAGCCATCACGTACTCTCCTTGCCGCAATTCACAGCGACCGCAGCGCGCGTCGCATACCGGTTCACGCCTGATCCAGCTTGAGGAAGCGGCGCGCGTTGTCGTACAGAACCTTGCGTTTCGTGTTCTCGCCGACGTTGAGCTGCAGGAATTCCTCCTTGCAGCGCCTGAGTCCGAGCCCGTTGGTGCCGAAGAGCACCTTGTCGCGGCCGCGCCCCGAGTCCATGAACCGGATCAACCGCTCGTCCAGGCTCTTCGGGAAATAGGACGAGATGTCACCGTAGACGTTCGGGTGCCGCCACAGCATCGAGCACCACTCGTCGACCCAGGGCCAGCCCGTGTGCGACAGGTTGATGCGCAGTTCGGGGAACTCGATCGCGACGTCGTCGGCGAGCATGGGCCGGCCGCAGTCGGAAGGCAGGACCTCCGCGGAATGCCCGACCTGGAAGCCCACGGCGATGTCGAGCTCGACGCACTTCGCATAGAGAGGGTAGAAGCGCCGGTCGTTGGGCGGCAGCCCGAACGACAACGGGTGGAACCAGACGTAGTTGAAACCGTGCACGCGCACCGCCCGTTCGATCGTCCGCAGGCTGTCGGTGATGCGGAACGGGTCGTAGCTCGCCGCGCCCATGATGCGGCCCTTCGAGGCGAGCACTGCCTCGGCGATGGGTTCGATCGGGCTGTCGAGGATGAAATCGCGGTGGTAGTAGTACGACCACATCTTCGTGGCGCACACCGAGATGTGCGTGTAGCCGTATTCGTCCATGCTCGCGAGGCACTGTTCCGCCGACGTGTGCCCCTGCAGCAGCGCGGACTGCGGCGCATGCCCCGACTTCTGGTTGCCGAGGGCCTTGAACGTCGTCCCCAGCATGATCTGGAATTCGCGGAACTTGAACGGATCCGACACCAGATCGCTGCGTACCTCGGTGAGGTGGTTCATGATGTCGATGCTGGGATAGTCCTTGAGATTGCTCATCTAGATCACCAGGCCGATGCTTGCGCCATGCTGTGTTGCCTCCGCGATGCGGCGCGGCAGCCATGCCGAGCCGGCCACATGAACCTCGGGTACGCTCTTCCGTGCGAGCAGTTCGTCGTAGAGCGATGACCGGGGCACCGAACCGTAGACCAGCACCACCGTGTCGAATCCCTCGTGGCGGTAGCGCTGCGGCCCGAACGCCGAGACGAATTCGAGCGCATCCGGCGCGACGGCCGCGAGACGCAGGTTCGGGCGGATCACGATGCCATGGCGCTCGAGGCGGCCGAGTACCGCACCCATCGAATAGCGGTCGATGTCCGCGCCGAGATGCGTCGACTTGTGGAAGATCTCGACGCGCTTCCCCTGCTCCGCGAGGTACTCCGCGACGTTCGGCGTCTCGAAGTAGTCCTCCTGCGACACGACCGCGACACGCGCCCCGGCCGTGACCCGGCCCGCGAGGACGTCCCAGCCCTGCACGACGTGCGGCAGATCGCTGCCCGGAATGTCCAGCGGCGCGCGCGGCGTCGAACCCGTCGCGATCACGACGACCTCCGGCGCCAGCGCCTCGATCGCCGCGATATCCGCGTCCGTCTCCAGGCGCACCTCGACGCCGAGCCGCGCGAGCTCGTTCTCCTCGTAGTAGACCTGGTCCGTGAACGAGTCGCGGCCGGGCGCCTTCGCGGCGATCAGCAGCTGCCCGCCGATCCGCCGGCCCCGCTCGAGCACCGTCACGCGATGCCCTCGCATCGCGGCCACGCGCGCGGCCTCGAGTCCCGCCACACCGCCGCCGACCACCAGCACCCGCTTCGCGCGCGGCGCCGGCCGGTACTCGGCCTTCCACCGCAGTTCGTTGCCGACCACCGGATTGACCGAGCAGATCGGCTTGCGGACCATGTCCGGCACCTTGCTGTGCACCGCTTCGGAGATGCAGCGGTTGCAGCCGATGCAGCGCCTCATCTCGATGAGCCGCCCTTCCCGCACCTTGCGCGGGAACTCCGGGTCCGCGATGCCGGCCCGCGTCATGCCCACGAGGTCGCAGCAGCCCTCGCGCAGCAGTTCCTCGGCCAGCACCGGCTCGTTGATCCGGCCCGAGAACAGCACGGCAATCCTTGCATCCAGGTCCGCGCGCGCGGCCTTGCCGACCTCGCGGTACTCCGCCGTGCCGTAGTAGGACGGCGGAACGTAGGCATGCGATCCCCAGCAGTGACCGACATCGACATCGACGAAATCGAGCAGGCCGGTCTCGCCGAGGTAGTACGTCATCTCGCGCATCTCGAGATTCTCGTAGCCGCCCTGGCGCGACTCCTGCCCGTTGATGCGGATGCCCACGGCGAGCGAATTTCCCACGCGCGCACGCACGCGCTCGAGCGCCTCGACCACGAAGCGGATCCGTTCCTTCGGTCCGCCACCCCACCGGTCCCGGCGCCGGTTCAACGCGGGCGAGAGGAACGACTGCGGCGTGGTCTCGTGGGCGCAGTGGATCTCGATGCCATCGGCACCCGCGTCCCGCGCCAGCGCGGCCGCATCCGCATAGGTCTGCAGGATGAACTCGATCTGCTCCGCGGACAGTTCGTGCGGCACGTAGTCGTACGCTTCGACGATCGGCACCGAAGACGCAGCCAGCGCGTTGTTCAGATGGGTCAGCTGGAACACGGCGACCGAGCCCGCCCGATGGATCTCGTCGCAGAACCGGGCCACGCCGTCGGCGAAGCCCGGCACCTGATAGAGGCTCACCCGCAGCGCACCCGCGCCCGCGTGGAACTCGTCCTGCGCCTCGGGCGGCAGCGGCGAATTGAGCAGCCAGGTCTCGCTGCCGATCCAGCCCGTGCCTCCACGCGCCTTCGCCGCGTGATGCTCGATGAAGCGATCGTCGAGAAGACCGCCCGTCGCGGACGCGCCGATGCTGTTCGTCGTCTCGCAGATGCGGTTCGGTACCCGCATCGGGCCGACCTGCAGCGGCGAGAACAGTCGCTCGAAACGGTTGTTGCTCATCGCATCACGCCCCGGATTTCGTTGTTCTGCGCCTCGCGCGATCGGGTACGGACGCTACCCGGACTTTCATGCGGAGCGTATCCCTGCACGCTCATCGAGAGCGCGCCGACAGGCTCCGTGGTCGCGGTGTGCGTGAATACTGACTCACGGATCATTGAGTGTCAAACGGCCCGGGAACATGCGCGTGCCTCGCGCCGACCCGTTACTGCATCCGCACGGCCCGTCACGCCCGACGCAGCCTGCGCACGACGGCCGCCGAGGCGGCCGTCGCGACTCCTCAGCGCAGCCGTTCGATGACCGTCGCGGTCGCGAGGCCTCCGGCACAGCACACGGACTGCAGCCCGAACCGCGCATCCCGCCGCTCGAGCTCGTGGAGCAGCGTCGTCATGATGCGCGCGCCGCTCGCGCCGAGCGGATGGCCGAGCGCAATGGCCCCGCCGTTCACGTTCAGGCGATCGTGCCCGACACCGGTCTCGCGCATCCACATGAGCGGCACGGAAGCGAAGGCCTCGTTGACCTCGAACAGGTCGATGTCGCGGGTCGCGAGACCGGCCCGCGCGAGCACGCGCTTCGTGGCGGCGACCGGCCCGGTCAGCATGAGCGTCGGATCGGACCCGGTCACCGTGACACTGCGGATGCGTGCACGCGCCTTCAATCCGCGCGCAGCCGCCACGTCGGCGGCCATGAGCAGCAATGCGGCAGCGCCGTCCGAGATCTGCGACGAGTTGCCCGCGGTCACGCGTCCACCCTCGGGCCGGAAACTCGTCTTCAGCGTGGCGAGCTTCTCCCGCGACGTGTCGCGGCGGATGGTCTCGTCGCGCGAGACGACCACGTCGTCGCCCGAGCGCGCCTCGCTCCAGTCACGCACCCGGACCGGCACGATCTCGCGATCGAAGCGTCCCGAGTCAGCGGCGGCCGCGGCGCGCTGGTGGCTCGCGATCGCGTAATCGTCGAGATCGTCGCGCGTGAGGCCCCAGCGGTCGGCCACGCGCTCCGCCGCCTCGCCCTGCGGGATCTGCTCGTGCGCCTCCAGCAGCTTCCAGCCGAAGGGCTTGCCGTGCACGTCGCGGTTGCCGCCCATGGGCACGCGGCTCATGCTCTCGACGCCCCCCGCGACGACGATGTCGCTCACGCCGCTCGCGATCTGCGCGTAGGCCACGTGCACCGCGGCCTCCGCGGAGCCGCATTTGCGGTCGACGGTCATGCCGGGGATCGTGTCGGGCCAGCCCGCGCTCAGCAGCGCCGTACGCGCGACGTTGCCGCACTGTTCGCCGACCTGCGTGACGCAGCCGAAGACGACGTCGTCGATGCTCTCCGGCTCGAGCCCCGAGCGGCGCACCAGTTCGCCCAGAACGATCGCACCGAGGTGATCGGCGCGCACGTCCGCGAGCCCTCCCCGGAACCTGCCGACCGGCGTGCGGCCGGCCTCCACGATGACGACTTCACGCATCACTTGCGCCCCAGTCCGGAACCCGGCACACGTTGTCCGTCGCGGTATTCGTAGACGCCGCGGCCCGTCTTGCGGCCCAGGTGCCCGGCCTTGACCATCTTGAGGATCAGCGGGCAGGGCCTGAACTTCTCGCCGAGCGTCTGGTGCAGGTACTGCAGCACCGCGAGCCGCGTGTCCCAGCCCGTGAGATCGCCGAGTTCCAGGGGGCCCATGGGATGGTTGAAGGCACCCCGCAGCGCCGAATCGATGTCCTCCGCACTCGCCACGCCCTCCATGAGCATGTACATCGCCTCGTTGCCCATCATCGCCGACATGCGGCTGGTCGTGAGCCCCGGCGACTCGTTGACGAGGATCGAATTCTTGCCGATCGCGTCCGTCCAGGCGCGCGTGCGTGCGATGGTCTCGTCGCTGGTGGCGTGCCCGCGCACGATCTCGACGAGCTTCATCTTGTGCACGGGATTGAAGAAGTGCATGCCGATGACGCGGTCGGGGCGCTTCGTCGCGGCCGCGATCTCGGTGACGCTCAAGGCGGAAGTGTTCGTCGCGATGATGGCCCGCTCCGGCAGGGCCTGGTCCGCTTCGCGCGCGATGGCCGTCTTGGCGGGCATCGACTCGGTCACGGTCTCCACCATGAGCCCGACCTTCGGATTGGCGAGCGCCTTCCCGAGTTCCGGAGAAGTGCCGAGCCTCGCGAGCGCCTGGCTCGACTGCGCCTCGGTGATCTTCTGCAACCGGACTCCGTCGGCGAGGATCCGGGCGATGGAGGCTTTCGCAGCCTCGAGCGCCTCGGGACGTGTGTCCACCAGCGTCACGGCGGACCCGGCGGCCGCGAACGCGTGGGCGATACCGGACCCCATGATCCCGGCCCCCACGACGATCACGTCTTCGTTCATCGGCGTTTCTGGCATGTCATCGTCCTTTCAGGATTCGTTGAAGACCGGCGCCCGCTTCTCGCGGAAGGCGGCGACGGCCTCGCGGCGGTCGTCGGTCGACAGCAGCATGGTGAACAGGTCCTTCTCGAGGCGCAGTCCCGCGTCGAGCTGCAGCTCCGTGGCGGCGTATGTGGCCTCCTTGACGAAGCGCGTCGCGAGCGGCGGGCGCGCGGCGATGCGTCGCGCAAGCTGCATCGCCTCCTCGACGAGCGTCTCCGCGCTCGCGGCGAGCCGCGTGACCAGCCCGCAGCGCAGCGCCTCCGCACCGTCGATGCGCTCGCCCGTGATCATGAGGTCCAGCGCCTTGCCGAGACCCACGATCCGCGGCAGCCGCTGCGTGCCACCGCCGCCGGGGATCAGGCCGAGCCCCGTCTCCGGCAGCGAGAACACGGCGTCCGGCGCCGCGATGCGCAGATCGCAGGCGAGCGCGATCTCGAGACCGCCGCCCATGCAGTAACCGTGGATGGCCGCGATCACGGGCTTGCGGACCTGGTCGAACGATTCGATCCACATCGTCGCCGGACGGCGCGCCGCCGGCGAGGTCGGACCGGCCGGCCGCTCCTCCTTGAGGTCGGCACCCGCACAGAAGCCCCGGGGACCCGCGCCGCGGAGCAGGATCACGCGGATCCCGGGGTCCGCATCGAGCTCGCGCAGCGCGGCCGGCACCTCGCTGCGCATCGCGTCGTTGATCGCGTTGATAGACTCGGGCCGGTTCAGCGTGATGCACGCAACACCGCTGTCCCGAGCGATCCCGATGGCCTGCTGGCGCGTTGTTTCCATGTCCACCCACCCGTCATCCGCTGGAGGCGGATTGAATGCTATTCAACCAGTGCGGTTGCGACAAGCGCGGCGCAGCCGGGGCCGCAGCCGGAGCAACGCCGCACTCACCGGCGCTGGTCGAAGCGCCGGCCGACCATCGCGCCGGCGATGTTGACCTTCTGGATGTCGATGGCGCCACCCGCGATGCCCCAGCCCCAGGCGTCGCGCAGCCGCCGTTCGGCATGGTAGCTCTTCGAGTAGCCGTAGGCGCCCATGAGCTGCACGACGTTCCCCGTCACGCTGCGCGAGATCTCGTTCGCGAAGCACTTGGCGACCGAAGAGTCCAGCGCATCGGGCAGTCCCTGCTCGGCATTACTGACGGCGCGGTGGATCAGCAGCCGCGCCGCCTCCACCTGCATCTGCATCTCCGCGAGCCTGATCTGCACGGCCTGGAACTCGACGATCGGCTTGCCGAACTGGCGACGCTCCTTGACGTACTCGACGACCTCCTCGAGCGCGCCCGATGCCTGGCCGAGCGCCATCGTCGCGTTGCCGCAGCGCTCGAGGTCGAAGGCTTCCATGAGCCGGCGGAAGCCGCCGGCCGGCACGACCACGTGGTGCGCGGGCACCGTGACGTCGTCGAAGTAGATGTCGGACGACGGCACGCCACGGAACCCCATGAGTTCCTCGTTCGCGCCGAAGGTCAGGCCGGGGGTCCCCTTCTCGACGTAGACCGCACCGATCCCCTTTGCGCCGGCGTCGTTCGACAGGCGGCAGTAGACGACATAGCCGTCCGCGTGGCCGCCGCCCGAACACCATCGTTTGGTACCGTTCAGCACGACCACGTCGCCCCGCAGCTCGCCGCGCGTCTTGAGATCGGTGAGCGCCGAACCCGCCTCGGGCTCCGACATGGCCACGGCCACCACCTTCTCGCCGCGGCAGACCGCGGGCACGACCTCGTTCACGAGCTTCTCGCCGGCGAAGCGCTCGATCGCACGCACCGGACCGACGCAGGACTCGAACACCGGGAACGCCACGGCCGACGAGATGCGCGCGAACTGCTCGAGGACGATCAGCGCGTCGAGGCTGCCGAGCCCCATGCCGCCCAGGCGCGTCGGGATGTTGATGCCGAGGAACCCCATCTCGGCGTATTCGCGGATCAGCTCGTGCGACGGCGGCTCACCCGTGCGCTCGAGCTCCTCGGCGATCGGGACGAGCTTCTCGCGGGCATAGCGGCGCGCGGTGTCGCGCAGCTCCTGCTGTTCTTCGGTCAGGCGGAAATCCATGTCGATGGGCCTCTGGATGGGGATTCGGTCAGGGTTCGAGCCGGTAGACACGCACGGCCGTGTCGTGCAGCAGTGCCGCGCGCTCGCCGGGCGAATAGCCGCGGCACAGGCGCTTGCAGGCGTTCCACAGCACGACCCAGGAGCACGACGCGCGGTCGACGGGGAAGTTGCTCTCGAACATGCAGCGATCAGGGCCGAAATGCTCGATGCAGGTATGCACGTACGGCGCGATGGCCGCGGCGATCTCCGCGGAGCCCGGCGGAGCCTCCCGCTTGTGCCAGCCGTGGCCGCTCATGGTCATCGTGAGCCCGCCCAGCTTGACGACCACGTTGGGAAGCCGCGCGAGCTCGATGATGTGCGCGCGCCAGAGCGCGTACACCTCGTCGCGCCGGCCGGCGTACGGCCCGATGCCGAGCGGACCTCCTGCGTGATCGACGACGATCGGGACGTCCGGGAAGGCGCGCGCCAGATCGGCCAGTTCAGGGAGCTGCGGGTGATAGGCCCAGGCATCGAACACGAGGCCGCCGTCCCGCAGGCAGGCGAAGCCCTCGCGGAAGCGCCGGTCGGCGAGCAGCCCGGCCGGCGCATCGGTGTGCGACCTGCGGATCTGCGGACTCGCGTCCCAGGCCGTCGCGTAACGGATGCCCCGGAACCGATGCGACGCCGCGCGGTGTGCATCGAGAACCTCGCGCACCGCGGCGCCCTGCGTCAGGTCCGCGAAGCCGACGATTCCGGCGGCGATCTGCGTCACGCCCGCGGAGCCGCGGTGCGGCCCGGCGAGCGCCTCGACGTACTCCGTTTCGCCGATCGCGCGCAGCTGCTCCGGCCCGTGGTCCCGGTAGAACTGGTGACACTCGACGAACACCGTGCTCGTCACGCGATGGCCACCGAAATCCGCGAGCAGTTCGTCGACGAGATAACGGCTGCCGGGATGGATCCAGACATGGTGATGCGGATCGCACACCGGCAGCCCGGCATCGAGCGCGGGCTCGACAGTCCGCGCGAGCCACTGCTCGCGGTCGGGAACGGCGCTGGTGGTCCCCGACACGATCAACTCCCCGCGCGCGCCGCCGCGCTGCGCCCCTTCACGGGCTTGCGCCCCGCGGCGTTGCGGGCCGGCGTACGACGCTGCGGATCCGCGAGCTTCGCGATCTCGGTCCGGAAGATCTCGAGCGCCTTCTGCGGCCCCAGGCGTTCATCGAAGAAGGCCGCGGTGCGCAACCCGACCAGCATCGCGTAGCCCACCTCCGCCGCGTCGCGCGCACCGGCGGGCCCGCAGGGCGAGCGTTCGAACATCTCGCGGAGGTAGTTCTTGCAGTAACGGTCCAGCTCCGCCTTCTCGCGGTGCAGACGACGGTCGTGCACGGCCACCCCGAAGCACTCGAGCATGAAGCCGGCCTCGGACTTGGTGATCCCCGCACCGGAGAAGAACAGTCGCGCCAGTTCGTCGATGACCCGTTCGGGGCTCTCGGCGCGGAAGGCCTCGAGCCTGCGGATGATGCGGCTCGCGACGTGCGCGAAATAGTCCTCGAGGATCGCATCCTTCCCGGGGAAATAGTAGAGCAGGTGGCTCGGCGACATGCCGGCCGCGCGCGCGATATCGGTCAGGCTGGTCTTCGCATAACCCTGCTCGACGATGCAGTCGTGCAGCGCCTTGAAGATGCCGCCCCGGTGCTTGCCGCCCGGCCGCTGCGCAGGCTGGTCGGAAGCGACGGCGCGTCTGATCTTGGTGGGCACTGGAGACTCCGCTTCAGGGGTCGACCGGTCAGAGCTTGCTGGATTCGCCGCCGTCGATGACGTACACGGCGCCGGTCACGAAATCCGACTTCTTCGATGCCAGATAACAGATGAGCGGGCCGATTTCGTGGTTCTCGCCCATGCGGCGCGCGGGAATCTTGCGCAGGCGCCGCTGCAGGATCTCGGGTGAGGCGAGCACGGCCTGCTGCGCATCGGTCGCGAACGCGCCCGGTGCGATGGCATTGACCTGCACCCCCTGGGCCGCCCACTCCCCGGCGAGCGCCTTGGTGAACTGCAGCAGCGCGCCCTTCGACGAGGAATAGGCGACGAGCGTCGGCTTGCCGAGGATTCCCGAGGTCGAGGCGATGTTGATGATCTTGCCGGATCGCTGCGGAACCATGATGCGTCCGGCGGCGCGCGACAGCACCGCGGGCGCGGTCACGTTCACGGCCATGACGTCGTGCCAGATCTGGTCCGACTGCTCCAGGAACGCCCCCGCGGGCGCGATGCCGGCGTTGTTGACGACGATGTCGAGCCGGCCGAAGGCACCGACCGCGACCTGCGGCAGCCCGGCCACCGCGGCGGCGTCGCGCATGTCGCAGGTCGCGACGTGCAGCCGTCCCGCCGATCCGGCAGCCAGATCCGCCAGATCGTCGGCGGAACGCACGGTCGCGACCACCCGCACACCCTGCTCCATGAGTGCAACGGCCGCCGCGCGGCCGAGGCCACGACTCGCACCTGTCACGATCGCGACGCGACCGTCGAGTTCCAGGTCGATCATTTCACTTCCTCGGTGAGCTGCCGCGCGATGCCGAGGCGCAGCACCTCGGAGGCGCCCTCGTAGATCCGCATGGGCCGGGCCTGGCGATAGAACTTCTCGATCTTCGTGTTGCGAACGAGTCCGAAGCGCCCCATGACCTGGACGCAGCGGTCCACGACGCGGCAGGCGGCTTCCGTGGCGGCGAGCTTCGCCATCGAGGACTGCGGCACGGCCGCGGCCGAATCGCGGACGGCCGCCGCAGCAGCCCGGTAGGTCAGGAGCCGCGCCATCTCGATCTCCGTCCAGCTGTCCGCGAGCATCTGGGCCACGGGGCCGAGCCGGGCGAGCGGCCGGCCGAACTGGACGCGCGTACGCGTATGGCGCACCGCTTCCTCGAGTGCCGCCTGCGCGAGGCCCACGGCCGCGCCTGCCACCGAGACACGGAAGACGCCGAGTGTCGCGAGCACGAGGTCCATGCCCTGCCCCGGCCGCCCGAGCCGCGCCGACTGCGGCAGCTGGACATCGTCGAAATGGATCTCGCCCAGCACGTGCGGCGACATGATCTCGGGGGTCGGCGTCACCGAGACGCCCGGGACGTCCGCGGGTACGAGGAACATCGAATAGCCCGCGTCCTCCTTGCCGAGCACGAGGTAGAAGCCGGCCGCGCCACCGTTCGAGATGAACGACTTCGTGCCGCGCAGCGTCAACCCGTCGGCCGTCGCGGTCGCCGTCGTCGCGATGTTCTTGACGTCCGAACCCACGTGCTCCTCGGTGATCGCGAGGGCCGCCAGCACCTCCGCCGTGCCCACGCGCGGCAGCCAGTGCGCACGCTGCCCGGGCGAGCCGGCCAGCGTGATCGCGTAGCTGCCGATGCCCTGCAGCGCGAACAGCGAGTCCGCATGCGACGAACTCGCCATGAGCGCCTCGCGCACCACGCAGATCGCGAGCGGATCGGGCCTGCCGGCCGCGCCGCCGAATTCGGAGGGGACCATGAGCGAACACAGGCCGCTCTGGCGCAGCGCAGCGAGTACGCCGGGGTGCACCTGGCTCATTTCGTCGGCCTCGGCCGCGAGCGGCTCGACGGCCCGGGCGAGCTTGCGCGCCTGGTCCTGGATCAGGCGATAGTGCGGATCGAGATCAAAGTTCATGGGGTCGGATCCTGGGGCCTCGGAGGCCGTGCACGGGTTCGGTCGGGCCCTGGTGGGCGACTACTTCGCCTTCTTCTGCCGGCTCGGGAACCGCGGCTTGCGCTTCTCCATGAACGCCGTGGCGCCTTCGATCATGTCCGGCGAACCGATGGCCTGCACCAGCATGCCGAGGCCGCTGAGATAATTGTCACGGGCCTGGTTCCACCAGACGTTCGAGCTGACCTTGGCGATCTCGAGATAACGGGCGCTCATCTGCAGCAGCTCGTCGGCCCACTTCGTGACCTCCTCCTCGAGCTGCTCGGGCGGCACGACGGCATTGATCCAGCCGAGCTCCAGGGCCTGCTTCGCCGGATAGCGCCGGCACAGGAAGGAGACCTCCTTGGCCCGCTTCTCGCCGATGGTCATGCTGAGGAAGTTCGTTCCGCCCAGGACCGGAGCGCTGCCCACGCGCACGCCGGTCTGGCCGAAGGTCGCGTTCTCGGAGGCGATCGCGAGGTCGCAGGCGACCACGAGTTCGTTGCCGCCGCCCGCTGCGGCGCCGTTGACCGCCGCGATCACCGGCCGCGGACTCAGCCGGATCGCCTCGTAGACCTTGAGCGAACCATAGAACATGCGCCGCAGCGCATCGGGATCCGCCTTGCTGAGGTTGGCGAGGTAGCCCCCGGCGCAGAAAGCCTTGCCCGTGCCGGTGAGGACGATCACGCCGCTGTCGGTGGCACCCTCGATCGCCGCGATCAGTTCGCCCGCCATCTCGGCGTCGTAGGCGTTCATGCGATCCGGCCGGTTCAGCCGGATCCAGGCGACATCACCGCGCTGCTCGACCACTACATCGGACATCCGGAAACCCCCTTGCCACTGGATTCGGTTTTTTGCGCTGCAGGGAGCGACGGCGCCCCCGCGGTTGGCCTGTCCCATCGGGGCGCGTGGACGGCGCCTCGAATATTGACAGTCCCGGATATTCTGTGAGAGCGTTGAATGAAGTTCAAGCCACGACGGTCCCGTCGTGGAACGACGGCGCGGTCCGCGGTCTCTGCGGGCCGGTGACGTGCGGTTCGACAGCACACCAGATCTGCGGCAACCACCGACCATCAACGGAGACGATCCCATGACCGATCAGACCGAGAACAAGCCAAAGCCGTTTTTCGACCCCATCAAGCTGGAGAAGCTGGACGTCTCCAACGACTACCCGATGGAGCCCGATGACTTCGAGAAGCTGTTCCGGCACAACTGCTACTGCGAGATGGCGCACGTCAACAAGAAGGGCTTCCCGATCGTGACGCCCATGTTCTACGTGATCCACGACGGCTACCTGTACATGAGCAGCATCCAGAAGTACCGCCACAAGTCGCACCACCTCGTGGACGACCCGCGGATCTCGGTGTGCGTCCACAACGACGGCGCGAACGCGCGGCACCAGAAGGCCATCCTGATCACGGGCCACGCGGAGCTGTCGACCGACGACGCGCTGATGCGCAAGGTCCACTGGATGATCATCGACAAGTACTGGTGGGAGCTGAAGACCGACGAGGAGCGCCAGAACGCGTTCACCGCCGTGCACACGCCGCTGCGCGTGCTCATCAAGGTCGTGCCGCAGAAGATCATCAGCTGGGACTTCGGCAAGATGGTCAACGCCTATTCGAAGGGCGTCTGGTTCGGCGAGGCCTACAACATGGTCAAGAACCTCTGATCCGCGCGCCGGGTCGGGGGATTCTCCGTTTCAATCCAGTTTCCGGGGGAAAGGTCCATGGGCCGATGGGATGACAAGTTCGAACGTGCGGCGAAGCGTTACGCGAGCTTCCGCGTGCAGGAATACGCGCAGCACGACCGCGTGCTGACGCAGATCATCGAAGACAAGGCGCGGCAGTATCCGAACCACGTCGTCTTCCAGTTCCGCGACTATCCGATCACGCTCGGTGAGCTCAACGAGCGCATCAATCGCGCCGCCAACGGCTTCCGCAGGCTGGGCGTCGGTCGCGGCGACAAGGTCGCGATCATGCTGCCGAACTGCCCGGAGTTCCTGTACGCATGGTTCGGCCTCAACAAGATCGGCGCCGTCGAGGTGCCGATCAACGTGGCGCTGAAGGGCAACGGTCTGACCTACCAGATCGTGCAGTCGGATTCGGTCGCGGTCGTCGCCGACACCGAGTACCTGGACCGTCTGCCCGAGGTGTTCGACGACCTCAAGACCGTCAAGCACATCGTCTACCGCAAGAGCGCCGGCGCGCCTGCGAGCCTGCCGAAGCCGCAGCACATCGAGACGCTGACCTTCGACGAGCTCATGGCGAACTCGTCCGACTCGCCGGGCATCAAGGTCTACTACAAGGAGATGGCAACGATTCTCTACACCTCCGGCACCACGGGCGTGTCGAAGGGCGTGGAGATGAGCCACCACTACTGGTACGACATCTGGAACGAGGCGGTGAAGTACGCGCGTTACACGGATGAGGACATCCTGTACACGGGTCTGCCGTTCTTCCACGGCAACGCGCAGGGCATCACCATCGGCCCGGCGATCCTCGCCAACGCGAAGGCCGTGATCGTCGAGCGCTTCTCGGCGAGCCAGCTCTGGGACGACTGCCGCCGCTGGAACTGCACGGAGGCCAACTACATCGGCGGCATCATCCCGATCCTGCTCAAGCAGGACCCGCGCCCCGACGACAACGACAACCCGCTGCGGCTCATGGTCGGCGCGGCGGCTCCGGCGGACGAGTGGGAGGCGTTCCAGAAGCGCTTCAACACGAAGCTGCTCGAGGTCTACGGCATGACCGAGTGCTACTGCTGCCTCGCGAGCCCCTACGACGCACCGCGCGCCGGGTCCTGCGGCAAGGCCATCACGGGCTGGGACGTGCGCATCGTCGACGACGACGACAACGACTGCCCGCCGAACGTCCCCGGCGAGTTCATCTGTCGTTCCAACAAGATGTTCGTGGGCACCACGGGCTACTACAAGAAGCCCGAGGCGACGCTCGAGCTCTTCAAGAACGGCTGGATCCACACGGGCGACATCGGCCGCCGGGACGAGGACGGCTACTTCTACTTCGCCGATCGCAAGAAGCAGGCGCTCCGCCGTCGCGGCGAGAACATCTCGTCCTTCGAGGTCGAGGCCGTGGTCGGCTCGCACGACGCCGTGCTCGAATGTGCGATCGTCGGCGTGCCCTCCGATGTCGGCGAGGAGGAGGTCAAGGCCGTCGTGGTGCTCAAGCCGGGCCACAAGGCCACTCCGGAGGAGCTGATCGCCTGGTGCGAGCCGCGGATGGCCTATTTCGCCATCCCGCGCTACATCGCCATCCGCGACAGCCTGCCGAAGACACCGAGCGAGCGCGTCGAGAAGTTCAAGCTCAAGGACGAGGGCGTCACACCGGACTGCTGGGACCGCGAGAAGGCCGGCATCAAGCTCAAGCGCTGAGACGCGGGAGCACCGCACCCGGACGTGCGCCGCGGACGATGCAGGGACGGCCGGTCGCTACACGGCGGCCGGCCGTCATCGCGTGAGTCCCCGTGACATGCCCGGGGCCGCGATCGATCGTCAACGAACCGAGGACCACCATGACCCAGATCCACGATGTCGAGAAGAAGCTGGACGCCGCGCTGCGACGCATCGACGAACTCGAGAGCCGCGCCGCGCTGCACGAACTCGTGACCGACTACTGCCTGGGCTTCGACACCCGGGACTGGGACCGCTTCATCGCCATCTGGCATCCGGACGCGGTCTGGGACATCGGTCCACCGTTCGGCAGCTTCAGCAACCTCGAAGGCATCCGCAAGGCGGTGTACGAGGTGCTCTACCCGGTCTGGCGGGAGACCCATCACCTGACGTCGAACCTGAGGCTCGTGTTCCGCGACGCCGACCACGCGCACGGCATCTGCGACTGCGACTGCATGGGAGCCACGCGCGACGACGTGGTGCAGATGATCAGCGCAACCTATACGGACGACTTCGAGCGGCGGAACGGGGTCTGGAAGATCGCGCGCCGCGGCGTCGTGATCCACTACTTCAATCCGATCCCCGGCGCTCGCATGTCGCCGCCCGTGTCGCCGCCCGGCGGCTGACGCGCCGCCCGCGGGCCGCCGGTGCGCGCCGGGGCGGCTGGAGACGCGCACGCAGATTCTCCTCGAGCTCGCCGTACATGGCCTCGAGGTCCATCCCGTCGTTCACGAGCCATTGATAGGCGATCCCCGCCATCGAGGCGACATACTGCTCCGCGACCCGCGCGGCATCGACACGGCGGTCGATCTGTCCGGCGTCCTGGCCGGCACGGATCCAGTGCTCGGCATCGCGGCGCTGCGCGCGGTGCACGCTCGCGATGTTCGGCCCGTAGTCGGTCACGAGGTCGATGCTCAGGAACCAGAGCATGTACATCGCGCGGACCTCGTCGGGCCGCTCGCGGATGAACCGCAGCCCGGCATCCGTGGCGGCGCAGAGCGCGTCCACACCGACCCGCTCGCCGACCGCCTGCTGCACGCGATTGAGCCAGTCCGCGCTCGCGGTCTTCAGAACGTGCGTGAACAGTCCGGCCTTCGAGCCGAAACGATGGGTGGCGAGTGCCCGGCTGTAGCCGGCGCGCTCCCCCACGGCCTGCAGAGTCGTTCGGTGGATGCCGGTCCGCACGATGAGTTCGATGGCGGCCTCCGTGAGGCGCGCATCGGACAGCGCGGTCCTGTCGCATTGCCGGCGGCGCACCGGCCGCCTGTCGCCCGGCGTACCGCCCTCGGAAGCGTTCGTCGATTCCATGACCCGATGCGTCCCTCCCTCGACAGCCACCGGGAGATCCGGCGCCCGGGAATCTCCCGGACGCCGGCGTCCCTGTCAGACCGGTCCCGACACGGCGCGGCGCCGGGTCCCGCGGTTCAGAACCGCTGCCGGACGCGCACGCCGTAGAGCCGCGGCGGACGCGTCGCGGTGTAGGTCCACAGACCCGCGAAGTCCAGGCTCGTACCCACGTCGAAGCCCACCGAGTAGGTGTCCTCCTTCGTCAGGTTCAGGCCGTAGACGCTCACCGTCGTGTTCTTCCAGTTGTAGTCGATCGTGGCGTCCACGACGTTGGAACTGCCATTGGTCGCCTGCGGTGTGTTGAGGAACGTCAGGTACACCTTGCTGAGGTGGTGCCAGCTGGCATTCACCGACATCGTCCCCTCGCCCACGGCCCACTCGTAGGACGGTGCCAGCGTGCTGGTCAGCTTCGGCGCCCGGCGCAGCTTCAGGAACGTCAGGTCGCGGCCCGTCACGGGGTCGACGAAGTCCTTGTACTTCGCATCCAGCAGGCCCAGCGAGCCGGCGACCCTGAATCCCGGCGCCAGCAGCGCATCGATCTCGAGCTCCGCACCCTTGATGTCCGCCTTCGAGGAGTTCAGCACCAGCGTCTGCTGGCCCGTCCCGGTCGTGAGCGGCACGCTGAGCTCCTCCTGCTTGTCCTTGTACTTCATGAGGTACGCGGACAGGTTCACGCGCAGGCGGTTGTCCAGCCACTCGGACTTCATGCCGACCTCGAAGTTGTCGACCTTCTCCGGATCGTAGGGCGTCGACATCGCCTCGTAGGTGTTCGCACGGCCGCTGAATCCGCCCGCACGGAAGCCGCGCGTGAACAGGCCGTACACCATCAGGTCCTCGTTCACCTTGAAGCGCAGGCCGACCTTCGGCGTGAACTCGCTCCAGGACTTACGGAACGGATCGTTGAAGTTGCCCTTGGCGGCGAGCTCGGTGGCGAACGCCGGGTCCTCGACGCCGTTGCGCTTCTTGTCCTTGGTGTAGCGGCCGCCCACCGTCAGCGTCAGCTGATCCGTGAACCGGTAGTCCGCCTCGAAGAAACCCGCATACGACTTGGTCCGCTGCTTCACGTGCTGCGGCAGCGTCGCCACGGTGCCGGCCGGCACGGCGCCCCCGGTCAGGAAGTCGAGGAAGCCGATGTAGCTCACGAGATCCATGCGGTACTTCGAATCCCACAGATAGGCGCCCACCGTGAACGTCAGCGGATCCTGGCCACCGTGGGTCCAGCGTAGCTCATGGCTGCTCTGGTGGTAATTCGCGGGACGGTCGGTCTGGTACAGCGACAGCGGCGTGCCGTCCCAGTCCTGGTAGACCTCCTCGTTCGTCTTGAAATAGCCGAACAGGTATTCGACGCGGTCGTTCTCCGCCACGTCCCAGCGGCCGTTGAAGGTGTGCATCTCGGTGTCGAAGAACGACTCCGGCGCGTTCGGCTTCTCGTTCTGCAGCACCACATAACGGTCGCCGGACTGCGGCGTGCCCACATTCGGCGCGCACTGGTTGTAGAAGAAGCACCACACCTGCCCCGGCTGCGCGTTGTTGTTCGTCACGTGCGCATCCTGGTCCTGCCAGGTCTTGTCGAAGCGGTAGTACAGCTCGACGTTCTCGGTCGGCCGCCACAGCACCGACGGGCTGATCGTGCGGTAGTCCACGGCGCCCGTGTGACGGTTCTGCGTGCGGTTGAAGAAATAGCCGTCGTGCTCCTGCTTCGCGCCGAACAGCCGGAACGCCAGCTGGTCGTTGAGCGGCATGTTCAGGTAGCCGTCGACCTGGAGATCGTCGTAGTTGCCGTAGCTCGCGCGGATCTCGCCGCCGAGGCCATCGAAGTCGGGCCGCCGGCGCGTCAGGTTGATCGCGCCCGCGATCGAATTGCGCCCGAACAGCGTCCCCTGCGGACCACGCAGGATCTCCATGCTCTGGATGTCGAGCGCCTTGAGCATGCTGCCCGACGCCTGACCGATGAAGATGCCGTCGACCACCACGCCCACCGTCGGGTCGAAGCTCTTCTCCACGTCCGTCGAGCCCACGCCGCGGATCGCGATGGCCGCCGGGCTGCCCGGCCCCTGCTGCAGATCGTCGATGACCACGTTCGGCGCCGCGTTCGCAAAACTCGCCAGATCCACGTCCGCGCGACGCTCGAGCTCCTTCGAACTCAGCGCACTCACCGACGAACCGAGGTCCTGCAGCTTCTCCTCGCGCTTGCGCGCAGTCACCACGATTTCCTCGAGCGCCCCGCTTTCGTCCGCGCCCTGCGCGTGCACCACGCCCGCACCGAGCGGCGCGCCCAGCGCCAGCGCCACCGCGACGACAACCGCATTCGATCCCGATCTGACCATGATCCCCCCCGACAAGGTAATTGACACGAGTACGAAAACGGACTGGCGGGCGACCATTCGGCCCAGTCCGGATGCGGCGAGCCTAGACCGCTGGTTGCCGACAAGCAAGTGTTGCGAATTCGCAGCAGCGGACCCGCGACGCCATCTCCGCGGCGCAGGAAATGTGCGCCCGCTTGTCATACGGCCTGAACATCACTCAACATGCGATCCGGCCTGAACAACGCTCAAAAAGCCATGACCCGGGAAGGACCACGAGATGAACCATGACTCCGTGAGCGGAACCCAGCCCACGCCCTCCGGCCACGGTCCCGGTGCGGCCGCCCGCGCGCAGCTGGCGCGCAACCACCGTCTGCTGATCGACGGCGAGTGGCGCGAGGCCCGCTCGGGCCATCAGCTCGAGGTGTTCGACCCCGCGACCGGGAGCCGCATCGCGACGGTCGCCGATGCCGGAGATGCCGACATCGACGACGCGGTCCGTTCCGCCCGGAGGGCGCACGAGGCGCGCGTCTGGTCCGGACTGCCGGCCGAACAGCGCGCGAAGACCCTTTGGCGCTTCGCCGACCTGCTCGAAGCCAACGCGCAGGAACTCGCCGAGGTCGAGGTGCTCGACAACGGCATGCCCCTCGGCTTCGCGCACTGGGCGATCAGCGCCTCGGCCAGCTGGCTCCGGCACTTCGCCGGCATGACCAGCCGCGTGCAGGGCAGGACGGCGACGCTGCCCGGCCTCGCGCCCAGCCGCACGGTGCACGCCTACACCCTGCGCGAGCCCATCGGCGTCGCGGCACTGATCGTTCCGTGGAACGCGCCGCTCGGCAACATGTTCATCAAGCTCGCGCCGGCGCTCGCCGCCGGCTGCTGCTGCATCGTGAAGCCCGCCGAGGACACCCCGCTCAACGCGCTGCGCGCGGGCGAGCTCGCGCTCGAGGCCGGCATCCCGCCCGGCGTCGTGAACGTCGTGCCGGGACTCGGGCACGTCGCCGGTGCCGCCCTCGCCGGCCATCCGGATGTCGACAAGGTCTCCTTCACCGGCTCGACCATGACCGGCAAGCAGGTGGTGCGCGCGGCCGCGGGCAACCTCAAGCGCGTCACGCTGGAACTCGGCGGCAAGTCGCCCTGCGTCGTCTGCGACGATGCCGACCTGGAGATCGCGATTCCGGCGGCCGCCATGGGCATCTTCGCCAACACGGGCCAGGTCTGCTTCGCGGGCTCGCGGCTCTATGCACAGTCGAAGGTCTATGACCGCGTCGTCGAAGGCATCGCCGCGTTCGCGGCGCAGCTCAGGATCGGCAGCGGTCTCGACCCCGCCACGGCGCTCGGCCCCGTGATCTCCGCCCGCCAGCAACGCCGCGTGCTCGACTATGTCGCGGCGGGCCAGACCGGCGGCGCCGAACTCGTCTGCGGCGGGGGCACGCTGCCCGGTGACGGCTTCTTCGTCGCGCCGACCATCTTCGCGAATCCGGGGCGCGATCTCAGCATCGTGCGCGAGGAGATCTTCGGGCCGGTGCTGATCGTGAACCGCATCGACGATCTCGACGAGATCGTCGCGAGCGCGAACGACACCCGCTATGGACTGGGAGCCGGCGTGTTCACGCGTGACCTCGACCGCGCCCACGCCCTCGCCGCGCGCCTGCAGGCCGGCAACGTCTGGGTGAACTGCTATGGCATGACCCACCCGACCATGCCTTTCGGCGGATACAAGGAATCCGGCTGGGGCCGTGAAATGGGCGAAGAAGGCCTCGACGCGTTCCTCGAGACGAAGTCCGTCTTCATGAACCTCAGGCAGTAGTCGCTTCGAGCGGGCGCGACGCCCTGTCGCGCCCACCTACGACGGCGACCGGCCCAGTGCCTCGTGCGCGGCGATGAAACCGAAGATCATCGTCGAGGCGATGCTCGCCCCCGTGCAGGGATAGACCCGCCCCATCACGGGAGCCGTGGCGTTGCCGGTCGCGAACAGGCCGCCGATCGCCGAACCGTCGCCGCGGAGAACGCGCGCGCGTTCGTCGGTGAGGATGCCGCCGAAGGTGCCGAGATCGCCCGGGAATACGGCGATCGCATAGAACGGCGGACGTTCGATGGCCCCGAGGCCCGGATTGGGCCCGTGGCTCGGATCGCCGGCGTTGCGCGAGAACAGCGATTCGCCGCGGCGGAAGTCCGCGTCCACGCCGGTCGCGGCGAAACCGTTGAAGCGCCGCACGGTCTGCGTGAGTGCGGCCGCGTCGATCCCGCAGGCCGCCGCGAGGCCCTCGAGCGTGTCGGCACGCTTCACGAAGCCGCTCTGTATCCATTCCCCGGGCGTGCGTCCCGGGAACTGCCCGGCGAAGAAATAGCGGTTGCGGTGCCGCGATTCGAGGATGAGCCAGGAGGGAATGGCACGCGCCTTCGCATGGTGGTCGAAGATGGTCTGGCCGAAGGACATGTAGTTCGAGCCTTCGTCGACGTAGCGGCGACCCTCGCCGTCGACGAGCAGGGAGTGCGGCTTGCCGCGCTCGTACTCGACATAGAGCGGCCCGAGCGGTGAGATCGTCATCGGGATCCAGACCCCCTCGTCCATGAGGTCCGTCGCCGCGCCGAGGCCGATCGCCATCTGCACGGCGTCGCCCGTCTCGCCGGGGTTCGCGAAGGTCCAGTCCGTCGACGCCGGCTGGCGCGAATGCTGCCGGCGCATCTCCAGGTTCCGCGCAAAGCCGCCGCAGGCCAGCAGCACGCCGTGGCGCGCGCCGATCGCGACCTCGCGGCCGTCGTGCAGCACGCGGACACCCGCGACGCGACCGTTCTCGACGACGAGCTCCCGGACGGGACTGTCCGGCCAGACCGCGACACCCTTCCGGAGGGCGGCCTGCAGGAGGCGCGCGATGAGCGCCGCACCGTTCGCGACGATCGCGCGGCCGCGCAACCGGCGACCCCAGAAGGTTCTCGCCGCGACCTTTACTGCAGTGCGAAACCCCCGCCAGGTCCGACGCGCCAGCACGACCTGCGGGAACTCCTCGACGTAGCCGACGACGGGTGCGTAGTTGGGTATCCGGCTGCCCCAGGGACCGAGTTCGCCGAGGTCGAAGGCGTCGCACTGCAGCGCGCGACCGCGGCGACTGGCTCCCGGGGTCTCGGCGTAGTAGTCCGCGTAGTCCCGCACACGATTCATGCGGACACCCTGGCCGCGCAGGAACTCGATCATCCGCGGACCCTGGGTCAGGTAGGCGAGCTTGCGCGCGCGCGAGGTGGCCGGACCTGCATCACCCACGCAGCCGTCGAGATAGGCCAGCCCGTCCTCGATGGAATCCCGGATGCCGGCCTCGAGCATCAACGGGTTCGCCGGCACCCACATGGTGCCGCCGGACAGCGCGCTGTTGCCGCCCAGCATGGATTCCTTCTCGACGACGAGAACGTCGGCTCCGGCGACGCGCGCCGCGAGCGCGGCACACAGCGCACCGGCGCCGCTGCCGACGATGACGAGATCCCGGGTCTCGCTCCATTCGACCATGTACAGGCTCCCAGGCGCGGTCCGCGGCAGGGTCGCGCACGCCGCGCGCCGAGCGTTGACAGCCTAGCAAGGCACTGAATAGGATTCAAACGGCCTCATCAATGACGATTCCAGCGTCGCGCGCTCCGCGTTGCTCCTGCGCCCGTCGTGATCTGCCCGCCCCGTCCGCCGAGGATGTCCCAATGATCGAACCGTATACCGCCATCGCGCTGTCCACACGGGTCTCCGCCTGCCGCACGCGTGCGGACTACATGCGCAACGTCGAGCACATCAACTCGTTCATGGACATCGCCTACGGCATGGCCGCGACGGACGGTCCACCGGTGCGTCTGGTGCTGCTCCCGGAAGGCACGTTCCAGAACATGCTCATCGACTTCAAGGGTGGAGACCGCCGGCGCGAGCGCGAGATGGCCGTGGAGCTGCCCGGCCCCGAGACCGAGGCGCTCGGCCGCAAGGCGCGCGAACTGAACATCTACATCGCGGCGAACGCGTACGTCGTGCGCGACGAGGACTTCCCGGACCGCTACTTCAACAAGTCCTTCATCATCGACCCCACCGGGAAGATCATCTACACACGCACCAAGCTCCAGGTCGAGCCCTTCGAGCCCGAAGCGGTCAGCACCTGCGTCCCGCACGACGTCTGGGACCGCTGGATCGAAGTCAAGGGCGACGGCAACGTGATGGACGCCCTCTACCCGGTCGCGGACACCGAACTCGGCCGCATCGGCATGATGATCTGCATGGAGGGCGGGTACCCCGAGATCGGGCGCGGCCTCGCGATGAACGGCGCGGAGATCCTCACCCGCCAGACCTATCACGATCCGTACGTGAACAACGGCTGGTGGGAGGTCCAGAACCGGTCCTTCGCGATCAACAACAACACCTACCTGATCGCGGTCAATCTCGGACCGCAGAGCTTCGGCCCGGACGCACCGATGTACGACATCGGCGGCGGCAAGTCGATGATGGTGGACTATCGCAGCCACGTCATGGTGAGCCGCGAGTTCTCGGCGGCCGACACCTTCGTGAGCGAGTGCCTCGACATCGAGGCGCTGCGCCGTTACCGCCTGCAGAACGGCTTCGGTCGCTGGTTCAAGGACCTGCGCATGGAGCAGTTCGCGCCGATCTACCAGCGCACGATCTATCCGAAGAACCAGTACCTGAACTCGGCACCGACCCCGGGCTGGGGCAAGCGCGAATTCGCGGTGCTCGAGGGCAACATCGACCGCCTGCAGGAGACCGGGATCCTGACGCCGCGCGACGGGAGCGCTCGTGGTGGCCGCGGGAGCCGCAAGTGAGCCTGACCAAGTTTGTGACGTCTCCCGCCCTGCTGCACGCCGCGACCCGGGCTGGCCTCGCGCTGCTCGCCGCCGGGCTCGTCGCCTCCTGTTCCCAGCGGGCTCCGGCGACCGCGGACTACTCCGGACCCGTCGCGGACTGGCCGGCGTTCGGCGCGTCACCCGGCGGCGGCCACTACTCGCCCGCCACGCAGATCACGCGTGAGAACGTCACCCACCTGGTCAAGGCGTGGGAGTACCGCAGTGGCCACCTGCGCAATGCCGGATCGAACCTCATCGAATACGCTCCCGGCCAGAAGCTGCCAGGGGCGTCGAGTTCCTGGGAGATGACGCCGATCCTCGTGGGCGACACGCTGTACGGCTGCAGCGCGTTCAACCGCATGTTCGCGCTCGATCCCGCGACCGGCCGCGAGAAGTGGTCGTTCGATCCGAAGGTCGACGACAGCCGGGAGTCGATCATGAACTGCCGCGGCGTGAGCAGCTGGCAGGCCGCGGAGCGCACGGGCGCGCGCTGCGAGCACCGCATCATCATGGGCACCATGGATGCGCGCCTGATCGCGGTGGACGCGGGCGACGGCAAGCCCTGCGAGGACTTCGGCGAACACGGGCAGGTCTTCGTCGGCCGTGATGTCGGCCCGCACATGGAGCATGAGTACAACCTGACCTCGCCGCCCGCCATCGTCGGCGACCGCATCATCACGGGTGCCTTCGTCCTCGACCGCATCCGCGAGGACTCCGCGAGCGGTGTCGTGCGGGCCTGGGATGTCCGGACCGGCAAGCGGCTCTGGTACTGGGAAGCGCTGGCTCCCGGCATGCAGACCGAGGTCGATGCGGAGGGCAACCCGCACTTCCGTTCCGGCACCACGAACGTCTGGTCGATCATCTCGGTCGATCCCCAACGCGATCTCGTGTTCCTGCCGACGGGCAACACCGGCACGGACTTCTTCGGCGGCATGCGCAAGGGCATGGACCAGTACTCGAGCTCGGTCGTCGCCCTGCGCGCGAGCACCGGTGAACTCGTCTGGCACTTCCAGGTCGTCCACCACGACCTCTGGGACTACGACGTCCCGGCGCAGCCGACGCTCGTCGACATCGAGCGCGACGGCCGGAAGATCCCGGCGCTCGTGCAGCCGACGAAGATGGGTCACCTGTTCATCCTCGACCGTGAGACCGGCAAGCCGCTGTTCCCCGTCGAGGAGCGGCCGGTGCCGCAGGTGGGCGCCGTCGAGGGCGAGTACCTGTCGCCCACGCAGCCCTTCCCCGTGAAGCCGGCGCCCATGCACCCGACGCTCACGGCGGACAAGGCCTGGGGTCTCACCTTCTGGGACCGGGCCGCCTGCCGTCGTAAGCTCAAGAGCCTGCTGAACCACGGCATCTTCACGCCACCGTCGCGACAGGGCTCCGTGATGTTCCCGGGCGACTACGGCGGCAACAACTGGGGCACTCCGGCCATCGACCCGGTCCGTGGCCTCGCGATCCTGAACTCCGTGATCTTCCCGGTCTCGCTGCAGCTCGTGCCGCGCGCCGAGTGCACGGCCGCGCAGGACCTCGGCTACCAGGCGCAGCGCGGCACCCCCTACTGCCTGCGTTTCGAGCGGGTGTTGTCACCGCTCGGCGTGCCCTGCTCGCCGCCGCCGTGGGGCACGCTCGTCGCCATCGACCTCAAGACCGGCGACAAGCGCTGGGAGGTCCCGCTCGGCAACCTCGAGGAGCTGGCGCCCTGGCCGTTCTCGCGCATCAAGGGCAGCCCGAACATCGGCGGCCCGAGCGTGACGGCATCGGGCCTCACGTTCATCGCCGCGACGACCGACCGCTACCTGCGTGCCTTCGACTCCGAGACCGGTGCGGAACTCTGGAAGACGAAGCTGCCGACCGGCGGACACGCGGTGCCGACGATCTACCGCGCGGCCACCAGCCAGAAACAATACGTGGTCATCGCCGCGGGCGGGCACTACGGCATCGGCGAGGAGCCGCCCGGCGACTGGCTGATCGCCTACGCCCTGCCGGATTGACGCACGCGGCAGTCGCGCCCCGCCGCTTCGGGACCCGCCTGCTCGGCTGCCCCGATCATGGGGCGCCCGGCGCGGATGCGACTGAAGCCACGACAACACGAAGGACACGACCGGAGGATTCCATGCAGAACACCACGCCCGACGTCGCAGCACTGACCGCCCGCATTGACAGGCTCGAGCGCGAGGTCGCCCATCATCGCGACGTTCTCGAGATCCAGGACGTGCTGGCGCGCTATGCCCGCGCGCTGGACTGGCTCGACGACGACATGCTCAGGACCGCGTTCTTCGACGACGCCGAGATCGACTACGGCTTCTTCCGCGGCTCGTTCCGCGAGTTCGCGCCCATCCTGATGCAGGTCGAGCGCGATGTGGGCCGGCGCTGGCACATGGCGACCCAGGTGAAGATCCACATCGACGGCGACACGGCCGAAGTCGAGTCCTACCACCTGTCGCTGGCCACGCCCGCCGTGGAGTCGGTGCCGCCCGCTGACATCGCCCACTTCTACGGCTTCTACGTCGACCGCATGCAGCGCCGCAACGGACGCTGGGGCATCGTGCGCCGCAAGCACCTGCTCATCAGCATGACCTCGGTGCGCGAAGTCGCGCTCGAAGGGCCGATGGGCGTGCTCAACAAGATCGGCGTGACCTCGACGCAGCACGCCGACTTCCGCCGCCTGACGGACGCGCGTCCGCTCGGCACGGGCTGAACGGACCCGCCACGACACCGTCGACCATCAACACCACCGGATGAGGACACCATGAGCGACGCCAGGAAGAAGATCCCGCACGGCCGACTGAACGTCACGGCGCTGCCGAACAACCAGCCTTCGTGGGCACCGCTGTACCCGCCGATGCCGTACAAGATGTTCGGCGGCAAGGCGATCGTCGTGACCTACGAGACGGATCTCGATCCCGTGCTCGACATCCTGCCGCCCGAAGTCACGCCGCTCACCGACCCGCCGACCGTGTCCTGCTTCATCCACGGCGGCTACGACTTCGCCACGGGTGGCGGCGCCTATGCCGAGATGTGCCCGATGCTGCTCGTGTCCTACGAGGGCGAGCCGCACATCTTCCCCTTCGTCGTCTATCTGGGCGAAGGCACGGAGGAATGGTTCGCCGCGGGCCGCGAGGTCATGGGCGACTCGAAGAAGATGGCGCAGCTCACGGTCGAGACACGCCTCGGCCACGGCATCATGCGCGCGACCGTCGAGCGACCGGCGGGACACCGCCTCATCACGATGCTGGCCGGTCCGTTCGAACGCCAGGGCACCGAGGACGACTTCATCCTGTACCCGAACATCGTCGTGCGCACGCTGCCCTCGAGCGAGATCGGCAAGGACGGCCCCCAGGTCGCCGAACTGCTGCGCAAGCGCGTCAAGGCCACGATCCGCAAGGCGGCCGACGGCACGCCGATGATCTTCCACGGCAAGGGCACGGTCGAGATCGGCCGCTCCGAGCAGGATCCGCTCTACAAGCTGCCCGTGCGCAAGGTGCTGGGCGCGATCTATCTCGAGCTCGGCACGATCGAGCAACCGGCCGGCGAGGTTCTCAAGCGCTATACCGTCGGCAAGTAGGATCGGGCGCCGGTCATTGGCGCGTCGACCAGCGCGGCGCATCGGGGCGCGGCGGGGGGATCCGGTTGGGGCGGCTCGCTCGCGTCGCTCCCCGTTACTCGCTTTGGCTCGCGAGTCCCAACCACCTCCCCGCCGCGCCGGGTCGCGCCAGCCGATCCGCCGCGGCCGAAGTGCGCATCGTGCAGCCGCTTCGTGTCGAAGTAGAACGGCCGGATCTCGACGATGCAGCCGTCCCTGAAGCGATAGAGCTCCGCGATCGGCACCCGGAACGGCTCCGCGTCCGCCCGCCCCCGGCCGCTCATCTCCGCGAGCACGAACACGCAGTCGTCCTCCGCGACGAGCTGCCGGACCTCGACCCTGCAGTCCGTCCAGGTCGAGAACACCTCGTGCACGAGGCCGAGCAGGCCCTCGACGCCGTGGCGCGTGCCACCGTAAGGAAGACCCTCCGCCTCGACGATGCGGAACTCCGGATGAAACAGTGCACGGAGCGCCTCGACGTCGCCCTTGCGGGCCGTCGCCATGAACTCCCGCACGATGTCCTTGTTGGTACGGCTCATTCGGCGTCCGGCTCCTCGTGTCCGGTTCGGCTGCGGGCGCAGTGTCCCGGCAAGGCCCGTCAGTCGAAGCGCACCGTGGCGGTGCCCGGCGTGATGACCTCGCCGGCCTCGTTGCGGATGAAGACTTCGAGCGTCAGCTCGCGCCGCGCCGGGTCGACCGCCGTGACCGTGCCGCCGGAACGCAGCGTCTCACCGATGATCGACGCCTTGCGGTTGGAGTAGTCGATCGACGTCAGACGCCCGTCGTCACCGAGCCACTCCAGCACGCACTGCGTGAGCCAGTCGCCGAGCAGCGGGCCTGCGATCACGAGTCCGGAGTAACCCTCGACGCCCGTCGCATACGGATGGTCGAAGTGGATCCGGTGCGCATTCCACAACGCCGCGTTGTACAGGAAGAGCTGTACGTTGTCGGGCTTGTACTGGCGGCCGGGCAGCACGTCGCCGGTCTTGATCTGTTCGAATCTGGGCATGGCTCAGCGCAGCAGTCGGGTGGTTTTCTCGGTGAGCACGGGCTCGCCGGCCTCGGTCTCCACGGTCATGATCACTTCGTAGAAGATGATCGGGCCCTTCGAGCCCTGCTTCTCGTAGAGATTCGTCAGCGTGCGTTTCGCGATCAGTACGTCACCGGGCCGGATCGGGCGGTGGTACTCGATCTTCAGTCCTCCCGCCATCGCCCGCTCCAGCGGCAGCGGCGGGATGAGGGTGTCCATGGACACGCCGTCCGGCGTCAGCTGGCCGAGTTCCACGACATCCCAGAACAGCGCGACGTGAAAGAGCGGCGGCGCTTCGTCCCCGTCGAGGAACTTCCGGAGGATCTGGCCCGTCGCCACGGAGTACTTGCGGATGTCGCGCCGTGTCACGACCTCGCGTTTCACCGGCGCCTGACGGCCGATGTTCGCGAGATGTTCCGCGGTCAGCAGTGCAGTCATGTCCTGGTCATTCCTGTTGTGCCACCCGCCCACATCCGCGCGGTGGCCGCCGTTCGACGACGGAAGCTCAGTAGGCGCCGTCGAGATACAGGTCGCGGTCCGCGATCGCCCAGCGCCCGCCGCTGCGGACCACCACGTCGCGGTACACCCCGGTGCAGAGCAGCCGGGCCTTGCCGCCCTCGGTCGAGAACAGGCTGAGGTCCGACACCACGCGCGCCCGGGACTCGCCGGTCTCCTCGAAGAACACGTTGGTGATGACGTGACGACGCGCGTCCGTCTGGGTCTCCATGGACTGGCGCATCAGGCCCAGGATCGCCTCCCGGCCCGCGAACGGCCCGACGGTGGCCTGATCGGTGACGCGGATGACCATGCGCGCGTCCGCCGCGAAGCACGCGGTCAGGACCTCCAGGTTCCGTTCGTCGTAGCCGAAGGCGGCACGGCTCAACAGCTCGTGCACCTCGAGTTTCTGCGCGGCGTCCATCCTGCTCCCCCTGCGGCGATCCCCTCGCGGCGGCGGCACGCACGCCGCATCCGCCCGACCACCGCTTCTTTCGCCGGCATCTTAGCCGCGCCGCGCCGCCGATGACAACGCGATCCGGACCCGGGGGCGTGCGCTCCGTGCCGCGAGCCCCCCGGCCGCGGGAAAAAGAGCCAGCCGTGGCTTTTTTCCGGTGGCGCCGGTATCTTCGGAGCCCGCCGCCGCTGGACCGGTTCCGGCCGCGCCGGCGCGCCGCGCAACGACGAGGAATGCCCGATGGATTTCCAGCTCAGCGAAGAACAGCAGCTGTTCCGCGACTCGATCCGCCGCTGGGTCGATGCCGAATGCACGAAGGAGTGGTGCCGCGACCTCGAACGGCGCGAGCACGAGTACCCCCAGGCGCTGTGGGACAAACTCGCCACCGAGGGCTATCACGGGGTGGGCATCCCCGAGGAGTACGGCGGTCTCGGCGGCGACATCATCATGCAGTCCATCTTCATGCGCGAGTTCGCGCGCAACGCTGCGGGACTCGCCTGGATCTGGGGCATCACGTCGTTCTCCGGCGCCAAGTCCATCGGCTTCTACGGCAGCGAGGCGCAGAAGCAGCGCTTCCTGCCGGAGATGGCGGCGGGCCGGCTGCGTGCCGCGATGAGCTTCACCGAGCCGGGCGGCGGCACCGACCTGCTCGGTGCGCTCCGGACCTCGGCGCACAAGGTCGACGGCGGCTGGGTGCTGAACGGCGAGAAGATCTGGAGCACGACGGCCAACACCGCCGACTACCTGCTCGTCATGGCCCGCACCAGCGCGCAGGTCAAGCGGCGCCACGAGGGCGTATCGCTGTTCTTCGTGCCGCGGGAGAGCACGGGCGTGACCATCACCGCCCTGCCGAAGCTCGGCATGCGTGCCCTCTGTTCCTGCTCGGTCGTCTTCCAGCAGACCTTCGTGCCCGACGACCTGCTGCTCGGCGAGCCGGGCAACGTCTGGACGCAGACGACGAAGACGCTCAACAACGAGCGCATCATGAACGCGTCGCTGTCGCTCGGCGTACTCGACGGCGTGCTCGAGGACGCGGTCGAGTACATGAAGCAGCGCCAGGCCTTCGGCGGACCCATCGGGCGCTTCCAGGCACTGCAGCACAAGGTTGCCGACATCGCGATGTGGCGCAAGCAGGCGGAGCTCATGCTGTGGAACGCCGCCTGGCTCCAGGCCAACGACCGGCCCTGCGCCGTCGAGGCCGCGATGGTCAAGACGCTGGCCTCCGAGTACGCCTGCCACGCCGCGGACATCGGCATCTCCATCCTGGGCGGCATGGGCTATTCCGCCGAGACCGACATGCAGCGCTACTGGCGCGACGCGAGACTCATGCAGATCGGCCCCGTCAGCAACGAGATGGCACGCAACATGATCGCCGAGAGCATGGGCCTGCCGCGTTCCTTCTAGCCGACTCCGGCGCCACGACCATGGCGTCCCCGGCCATGCATCGCCCGCGCACGCGGCTGCGCCAGGGCGCCGCGTCGTCCGCTGCCGCCCGCCTCGACGCCCCGCCGGGGCGCGGAGCGCGCGGCGCAGGGCACGCCGAGAGCCGCCAGGTGCAGAAGAGCCGCGCGACCCGCCAGGCAATCATCGACACGACCATCCGCTGCCTCATGAAGTACGGCGTGCAGGGCACGAGCTACATCCGCATCGCCACGGAGGCGGGACTGTCGCGCGGCGCCATGCGCTACCACTTCCCCGCGCGACGCGACATCATGGGCGCCACGATCGAGCACCTGCACCACCGGCGCCTCGCGGCTTTCCGGCGTGCGGCGACGGCCTCGCCGGCGCGGCAGGACCGCGCTGCGGCCAGCCTCGCGGCGCTGTGGCGGCACGTGACGCATCCCGTGTTCATCGTCTTCATCGATCTCGCCCTCGCGGCGCGGCGCGACCGCGAACTGGCCGCCATCCTCAGGCCGGTGCAGCGGACCTTCCGGCGCGAGTGCTACGCTGTGGCGCTCGAACTGTTCCCCGAATGGCGCCCGCGCCGTGCGCAGCTGCGCACGGCGATGGATGTGTCCCTGTACACGATGGAGGGCATGGTGCTCGACAACCTGGCGACGAACGACCGGAACGCCCGGCAACTGCTCGCCTTCCTCGATCACGAACTGCGCATGCTGCGGGGCGATGCCCGCCGCGGTGGCGCGAGACGCTCCGCATGACCCCTGCTGACACGGGCGGCACACGGCCGCTCATCGAGGCCTCCACGCTCGGCGACCTCCTGTTCCATGGCGCACGTGAGTGGCCGGCTCGCGAGGTGCTCGTCTTCCCCGGCGAACGCGTGACCTATGCCGCGCTCGCGCAGCGCGCGCTCCACCGCGCGCGCGCACTGCAGGCGCTCGGCGTCGAGCCCGGCGACCACGTCGGGATCCTCGCGCCGAACCTCGTCGAGGTCATCGAGCTGCTCTTCGCCTGCGCGCTCTCGGGTGCCGTTGCCGTGCTCGTGAACGCGCGCTACAAGTCCATGGAGCTCGCCTACGTCGTCGAGAACGCGGATCTGAAGCTCCTGTTCACCACGCGTCGCACCGCGGGGCACGTTGATTTCATCGGGCTGCTGCACGATGCGTTGCCGGGGCTGCGCGAGGCGCCGGACCCGTGGGCGCTGGACCTGCCGGCGGCACCGCAGCTCCGCCGCGTGGTGCTCATGGAGGCCGGAACGGCCGCGGGCCTCGTCGAGTGGGACCGCTTCCTCGACCGTGCCGAGGAAGTCGACGTGCAGGCGGCCTGGCTGCGCCGTGGCGAGGTCGCGCTGCGCGACCCCTGCATCATGATGTACACCTCCGGCACGACTTCGGGGCCGAAGGGCTGCCGGCTGAGCCACGAGATGATCGTCCGCAGTGCGCGGGAGATCGGCCGGCGCTTCCGCATGACCGCCGACGACCGCCAGTGGAACCCGCTGCCGATGTTCCATCTGAGCTCGATCATGCCGCTGCTCGCCGGCATGTGGGCCGGCTCCGGTTTCTTCTCGCAGGTCGTCTTCGACGCGGACGAGGCGATCCGCATCATCGAGAACGAGCGTCCCACGTTCCTGTACACGGCCTTCCCGACCATCATGGCGGCCCTCGCGCAGCATCCGCGCTTCCGCCCGGAGATCGTCGAGCAGGTGCGGCTGGTCAACAACGTCGCCCCGCCCGACCAGCTGCGCAAGAACATGAAGCTGGTGCCCAACGCGGTCCACATCAGTGCCTACGGGCTGACGGAAGCTTCCGGCATCTCCTGCTACGGCAGCGCCGACGAGGACGACGACACGCGTGCCACGACCTGCGGGCGAGCGCTCGCCGGCGTGATGCTGCGCATCGTCGATCCCGGAACGGGTCGCCCCGTCGCCCCGGGCACGCCCGGCGAGATGACCATCAAGGGCTTCTCGGTGTTCGAGGGTTACTGGAAATCGCCGGAGAAGAACCGCGAGGTCTTCGACGCGGACGGCTGGTTCCACACCGGCGACCGCTGCGCGATGGATGCCGCCGGGCGCGTGTCCTACCTCGGTCGCATCAAGGACATGCTCAAGGTCGGCGGCGAGAACGTCGCGGCCCTCGAGATCGAGTCCTACCTGTGCACGCATCCCGCGGTGCTGATCGCGCAGGTCGTCGGCATGCCGGACGCGCGGCTCACGGAAGTGCCCGCCGCGTTCATCCAGCTGAAGCCCGGCGCGGCCTGCACCGGGGAGGAGATCGTCGCGTTCTGCAAGGGCCGCATCGCGTCCTACAAGGTTCCGCGCGTCGTGCGCTTCGTCGACGAATGGCCGATGTCGTCCACGAAGATCCAGAAGCACCGCCTGCGCGAGGCCCTGCTCCGGGAAGCGACCGGCGCAGCCTGAGGCGGAATCGCCCCGGGCGGCAGGTTGCACGGGCCGTCCCGCGGGACCGCTGCGAGGGTATCTGCCGTCAGCCCGTCGTCGGCCGGAACACCGGGATCGCGACGTCCTCCGACCAGCGTTCGAAGGTCACCTGCACCGGCAGACCGATCGCGGCCGTCTCGGGTGCGCATTCGACGATGTTGCTCATCATCGTCGGTCCCTCGGCCAGCTCGACGAGTGCCACGATGTAGGGCGTCATCGCGGCGTAGCCCTTCGACACCGGACGACGCACGACGGTGTAGCTGCGGATCCGCCCGCGACCGCTCGCCTGCACCCACTCGACGGCGTCGCTGTCGCAGTGCACGCACATCATGCGTGGATAGAACTGGTGTGCGCCGCAGGCCGAACAGCGCTGCAGCAGCAACCGGCTCTCGCGGCACGCGTCCCACCAGGGCTGCGTCTCCGCGTTCGGTCGCGGGAAATGCTTTCCGGCGTGGTCGCTCACGGGTTGCGCTCCCGGCTGACGATGATGGTCGTATGGCTCGACATGATGCCGCCCTGCGCGTGCACGAGCGCCGTCTGCGCATCCCGGACCTGTCGCTCGCCGGCCGCATGGCGCAACTGGCAGACGGTCTCGGTCAACGCGAACATGGACCCCGGATGACCGGGATGGCAGTGCGACAGCAGGCCGCCGTGCGTGTTGACGGGCAGCGATCCACCGAGGGCGATCGCGCCGGACTCGATGAACGGACCGCCCTCGCCCTTGGCGCAGAAGCCGAGATCCTCGAGTTCGACCAGCACCGTGGGCGTGAAGCAATCGTAGAGCTGGGCGAAGTCCATGTCGCGCGGTCCGAGGCCCGCCATCGCGAAGGCACGCTCGCCGGCCTCGCGCGCCGCGGAGGTCGTCAGACTGCGCGCCTGGCTGATGTGCTCGTGGCTGTGGCCCTCGCCCGCGCCCAGCAGGTAGACCGGCGCATGCGGGAAATCGCGCGCGCGCTCGGCCGAGGTGACGATCACGGCCGCGCCGCCGTCGGACACCAGCGAACAGTCCAGCAGGTGCAGCGGATCCGCGATCAGCCGTGAACTCAGCACGTCGTCGACCGTGATCAGCTCGCGCATCTGCGCTGTCGGGTTCAGGCTGGCGTGGCGCCGCGCCTGCACTGCCACCGCGGCGAACTGCGCCTCCGTGGTGCCGTACTCGGCCATGTGGGCGCGCGCGATCAGCGCATAGAAGGCCGGCACCGTGGGGCCGTAGGGCGTCTCGAACTGTGCATGGCCGGTGGAGGACTGCATGGTCATGGCCTGCTCGCGGCTCAGGCCGCTGCGCAGGCTGTCGGCCATCGTGATGAGCACCGTGTGGCACATGCCGGTGCTGATCGCGGAAGCCGCCTCGTGGAGCACCGAGAACGTCGTGCCGCCGCCGGTCGCGGCGCTCTTGCAGTAGCGCGGGCAGATCTGCAGGTACTCCGCCATCGCCTCGGCGTGGTACATGTAGGGCTCGGCCATCGAATTGCAGGTGATGAACCCGTCGATCTGGTCCTTGCGCAGGCCGGCGTCGCGCCGGGCCCTGCGCGCGGCGTCGATGCACAGCTGCGTCGCGCTCATGTGCGGGACCACGCCCACGGGGGTGTCGGCCGCGCCGACGATGGCGACAGCGCCACGCAGGGGATGCATGTTCGGTTCTCTCGCGGAATTCCGGGGGTTTCCGGCAGTCTAAGGGCTCGTCCGACACGGTGCAAACCGGTGCGGCGCGGCCGGATGGACAACCTGGATCGCCGGCCTGCACATCCTGCACACTAATCTGCTCGCACCCCTGTCCAACGAACCGGAACCACCCCTAAAATCGCCGGACGGGAACCGGTCCCGACCGGCGCCACCGGTCGGGACATGTCCGGGTCCCGGAATCCCGGCAGGCCGTCACCACGAGGGGGAAACCAGTGATGCAACGCGACGAGGAGCTGCGCCAGCTTCTGCGGGCCGAATCGCTCGGGAATCTGCTCGCCGAGGCGGTCCACCAGCGCGACCTTGCGCACGACCGGATCGTTTCGTACTCGCGCAAGGTGTTCGTGCCGCTCACGCGCCTGTGCCGCGACCAGTGCCACTACTGCACCTTCGCGACCGCGCCGCGGAACCTGCCGAGGCCCTACCTGACGCCGGAGGAAGTGCTCGCAATCGCGCGCGCCGGTGAACGCGCGGGCTGTCACGAGGTGCTGTTCACGCTGGGCGACAAGCCCGAGCTGCGTTACGGCGCGGCGCGCGAACACTTGCGGGAACTCGGCCACGCGACGACGATTTCCTATCTCGCGGCCATGTGCGAGCTCGTCAACCGCGAGACCTCGCTCCTCGTGCACGTCAACCCGGGCGTCACCACCGCAGCCGAACTGGCGCAGCTGCGTGTGGTCTCGGTGTCCCAGGGCATCATGCTGGAGACGCTCGCGGACCGCCTCTGCGTCAAAGGCATGCCGCACTACGGCTCGCCGGACAAGGTGCCCGCGGTGCGCCTCGGGAACATCCGCCTCGCGGGCGAACTCGCCATCCCGTTCACGAGCGGGATCCTGATCGGCATCGGCGAGACACGCGAGGAGCGCATCGACGCGCTGCTCGCGTTGCGCGACCTGCACGAACGCCACGGTCATCTGCAGGAGATCATCGTCCAGAACTTCCGCGGCAAGACCGACACGCGCATGGCCGGCGCGCCGGAGCCCGACCTCGACGACCTCATGTGGACCGTGGCCGCGGCGCGCCTGGTCTTCGGGCCCGCCATGAACATCCAGGCGCCCCCGAATCTCTCGCCGGAGGAATACCCGCTGCTGCTCGCGGCCGGCATCAACGACTGGGGCGGTGTCTCGCCGGTCACGCCCGACCACGTGAATCCCGAGATGCCCTGGCCGCAGATCGAAGTCCTGCGCGCCCGCACGGCTGCGGCCGGCAGGACGCTCGTGGAGCGCCTGCCCGTCTATCCCGAATTCGCCACGGCCGGCCGCCGCTGGCTCGATGCGGGCCAGATGACCCGCGTGCTGCGCGCGATGGACGCGAGCGGATATGCGCGCACGGACGGCTGGTCGCCCGGCGTCACCGGCCCCATCCCCGTCGTGGCCCGCATCGGTGCGCCGGCACGGACGCCGGCCGCCGCCGTCACCCGCAGCATCGAACGCGCCCGCGCCGGCGAGGAACTCGCGGAGGCCGAGATCGTGCGGCTGTTCGAGGCACGCGACGAGGACTTCCACGCCGTCTGCACGGCGGCCGACGACCTGCGCCGCGAGACCGCCAGCGACGTCGTGCGTTATGTCGTGAACCGCAACATCAACTACACGAACGTCTGCGCCTATCGCTGCAGCTTCTGCGCCTTCTCGAAATCGACGAAGGCGAACTCGCTCCGGGGGCCCGCGTACGACCTCGACTTCGCGGAGATCCAGCGGCGCGTGCGCGAGGCCTGGGACCGCGGCGCCACCGAAGTCTGCATGCAGGGCGGCATCCATCCAGACTACACCGGCGAGACCTATCTCTCCCTGCTCGGCGCCGTGAAGGAAGCGGTTCCCGGCATGCACGTCCATGCCTTCTCGCCGCTCGAGGTCACGCACGGCGCCACGACGCTCGGCCTGCCGCTCGAGGACTACCTGCGCCGCCTGCAGGCCGCAGGCCTCGGCAGCCTGCCCGGCACGGCGGCCGAGATCCTCGACGACGACATGCGCGCGGTGCTCTGCCCGGACAAGGTCGACACGGCCGAATGGCTCGATGTCGTCGGGACCGCGCACCGCGTGGGGCTGCGCACGACCGCGACCATCATGTTCGGTCACATCGAGTCGCCGCTGCACTGGGCGCGACACCTGCTCGCGATCCGCAGGCTGCAGGCACGCACGGGCGGCTTCACCGAGTTCGTGCCGCTGCCGTTCGTGCACATGGAAGCACCGCTCTATTTCAAGGGGCTCGCGCGCAAGGGACCGACGTTCCGCGAGACCGTGCTCATGCATGCCATCGCGCGGCTCGCGCTGCATCCCGTGCTGCCGAACGTCCAGGTGTCCTGGGTCAAGCTCGGCGAGGAAGGTGTGCGCGCCTGCCTCAGGGCCGGCGCGAACGACCTCGGGGGCACGCTCATGAACGAGAGCATCTCGCGCGCCGCCGGCACACAGAACGGACAGGAATGGTGCCCCGCACAGATGGACCGCCTCGTCCAGAGTCTCGGCCGCACGCCCATGCAGCGCACGACCCTCTATGGCGCAGTCCCCGGGGATCGCCGCGAGCTGTCCTACGCAGCCTCCGCGCTCACGTCGCTGGTGCTGACGCCGGCGGGCAAGCGCGCGCAGTCGGGTTCCGCGGCCGCGCGTGCCGCGGGATGCGCGACCTGATGAGCGCAGCCTCCGCGCCGGAAGGCGGGCCCGGTGCTGCAGCCGGAGCGGCAGGCGAGCCCGGCCGGCTCCAGCTCATCGCCCTGCCCGGCCTGCCGATGGTGAGGCCCGGCGACGACCTCGCGGACCTGATCCTGCAGGCGGTCGAGCGCGCCGGCGAGCGGCTGCACGACGGTGACGTCCTCGTCGTGGCGCAGAAGATCGTCTCGAAGTCCGAAGGTCGCACCGTGGCGATCGACACGGTCGAGCCTTCGCCCCGCGCCGTAGAACTCGGGCAGGAGACGGGCCGCGATGCGCGCATCGTCGAGCTCATCCTCTCCGAGTCGGAGGAAGTGCTGCGTTCGAGCTACGACGTCATCGTCGTCGTGCATCGGCTCGGTTTCGTGATGGCGAATGCCGGCATCGACCAGTCCAATGTGCAGCAGGGTGACGGCGCGGGCGTCGCACTGCTCCTGCCCCGCGACCCGGACGCGTCCAGCGCGGCCCTGCGCGGGGAGCTGCGCCGCCGGACCGGAGCCGACGTCGGCATCGTCATCAACGACAGCCACGGCCGCCCCTTCCGCACCGGTACGGTCGGCGTGGCGCTCGGCGTCGCCGGACTGCCGGGCCTGCTCGACCTGCGCGGCCGGCCCGATCTCTTCGACCGCACACTGCGCAGTACCGAGATCGGCCTCGCCGACGAGATCGCCTCGGCAGCGTCGCTGCTGATGGGCCAGGCCGACGAGGGCCGTCCCGTGATCCTCGTGCGCGGCGTACCGCAAGCGCGACGCGAAGGCAGCGCGCGCGAGCTCATCCGGCCGCGCAGCCGGGACCTGTTCCGATGAAGGTTCCCGCGCCGTCGGCCGCCGCGATCGGATTCGACGCGCTGCGCGAGGCCACGGACCTCATGGCCGGGCGGCGTTCGATCCGCCGTTATCGACCCGATCCCGTCGCACCCGCACTCATCGACGAACTGCTCCGCGCGGCGATCGACGCACCCTCCGCGCACAACCGCCAGCCCTGGCGCTTCGTCGTGATGACCGATCGCGAGGACAAGGCCCGGCTCGCAGCGGCCATGGGACAGCGCCTGCGGGCGGACCGCCGGCGGGACGGGGACGATCCCGCAGCCGTCGAGGCCGATGCCGCGCGCTCGTTCGAGCGCATCACGGGCGCGCCGGTCGTGATCCTCGTCGCCGCGACCCTGTCCGACATGGACGTCTACCGAGACACGCTGCGGCACGACGCCGAGTACCTGATGGCCGTGCAGAGCACTGCGATGGCGGTGCAGAACCTGCTGCTCGCGGCCCATGCGGCGGGCCTCGGCGCCTGCTGGATGTGCGCGCCGCTGTTCTGCCCGGAGGCGGTCGTGGCGGCACTGGAGCTGCCCGCGGACTGGCGGCCCCAGGCGCTCGTCACGCTCGGCCATCCCGCCGCGCCCGGCAAGCCGTATTCGCGCCGCCCGCTCGCCGACGTCGTTCGGACACCCCGGGGCCGGGGAGCCGGACCATGACGCCCTGGCTGCTGGTACCCGTGAAGTCGATCGCGACGGGCAAGAGCCGGCTCGCACCGTTCCTCGAGAACAGCACACGGCGTCAGCTCAACGAGCTGTTCCTGTACCGCGCGATCGAGACCGCGAGCGAGTTCCCGGGCCACGACCACGCCGCATTCATCAGCGAGTGCGACGAGGTCATCGCGATGGTCGAGGCCTACGGTTTCCTCGCCATCCGCCAGACCGGCGGCGCGGGCCTCAACGCCGCGGCAACGCAGGGTGTCGCGGAGCTCAGGCGTCGCGCCGCGCGGCCCGTGCTGCTGTTGCCCTGCGACGAGCCCACCGTGCGTCCGGAGGACCTCAGGCGCATCGCCGCGATCGGCGCGACGAGCGGCGGCATCGTGATCTGCCCGGACAAGCACGGCAGCGGCACGAATGCCCTGTACCTGCCGCCGGACGCGCGCATGGAATTCCAGTTCGGCGAGCAGAGCCTCGCGCGTCACTGCCGCGAGGCCCGTCGCATCGGCTGTGCCCTCACGGTGCACTACGACCCGCGCATCGCTTTCGACATCGACGCACCGCAGGACCTCGCGACCTGGACCGGACGCGAGCCGCTGCACGATGACGCGAATCCGCTGAACTTCTGCCCGCAGCTCTGAACATCGTCCGATGACCTGCGCGTGTGGCTGCGCGCTTCCAGCCCGCCGCAGGCACCCGGTGTCCCGGACGGAACGCCGCGTCGCCAGCCGGGACGCCGGCTATGGTTCCAGCACGCGCCAGTCCCGCGGAGCCCGCACGAGTTCCAGTCCGTTCTCGCGAAGCCGCCGGGCGCATTCCTCGTCGGACAGGATGCGTTCGAGGGCACGGGCCAGATCCGTCACGGATCCGGGTTCGATGACGAGCCCGGTCTCGCCGTCACGCACGATGTCGGTGACACCGCCACTGCGGGCAGCGATGACCGGCACGCCGCTCGCCATGGCCTCGAGGTACACGAGACCGAGCCCTTCCACACTGCCCTGGCTGGCGAGGTAGCGGCTCGGCATGACGAACACCGACGCCAGGTGGTAGTGGGCGGCCAGCTCGTGGTCGGCAACGGAGCCGCAGAAGACGACGTGGTCCCGGAGGTTCAGCCGCTTCACGAGGCGTTCGAGATCGGGCCGCTGGGGACCTTCGCCGACGACGAGGAACACGACATCCCGCCGCACCTCGAGCAGGCGTGCCATCGCTTCCAGCGTCGTGTCGACACCCTTGCGTTCCACCAGCCTGCAGACCGTCAACAGCACCCTGCGATCCCCGACGCGATAGCGCTCGACGAGGGCGGCGGGTGGCGGCGCCGGCTGGAACCTCGTGGTGTCGACCACGGGCGGAATCGTCCGGATGCGTTCACCCGGAATACCCAGCGCGGCAACGATGCCGGCGGTGTAGGCACTGTTGGTGATGATGGCCTGCGCCCCGAGGAGGGACTTCCGGAGCATCGCTCCGGGGAGGCGATGACGGGAGGGACCGAGCAGGTCGTTGCCGTGCACCCAGACCATGTACGGGGTGCCGTAACATCTGCGCATCAGCCACGCGAACAGACTGGCGGGGAATGCCTGGCCGCACTCGATCATGCCGAACGGCCGTCGCCGGTGCTGGCGAAGGCAGTCCAGGAGCGGCGCCAGGGATCGCACCACATCGCGCAGGATCGGGACGGCTCGGGCCGGCTTTCCCGAGCGGCGAACGGAATACGCCTGCAGCCGGTCGAAGGCCTCGCAACCCTCGGTATACGGGGCGAACACCGTCAGGCTCTCCGGCTGGAACCCGCGGGCGCGCTCGTGGAGCAGCCGTTCGACGCCGCCGTGGGACGGCGCGAACTCGTTCGTGACCATCGCGCGCCGCATGGATCGTTGAACCGCCTGATTGCAGGTTAAGATGCCGCGCGGATCGGGACCGCACGCGTCATCCGCTCCCGCCCTGGATCGTCGAAACCGGCACGGACCTTACGTGCCGGAATGAGTCATGACAAGCCCGATCACGAGCCCGATCAAAGTACTGGTCCTGAACAGCTGCATCAACGCCGGTGGCGCGGGCCGCAGCCTGCAGGCCAACCTGAGCGTCGCGGATCCGCGGCTGAAGGCGATCGTCGCGATGCCCGCACCCGGCGTGCTCGCGGCACAGCTGGAGGGTCTGGCCGACGTCGTGTTCGTTCCGGAATTCGTCGAGCGCATGACGCGCTCGCCCTACACCTGGCCCGATCGCATACGGATGCCCTGGCTGCACCTGCCGGCCAACCTGTTCGCGCTCTCGCGCTGCGTCGAACGGCTCGTGCACCTCGTGGAATCGCTCCGCCCGGACGTGATCTACTGCAATCACATGCTGGCCAAGCCCGTCGGGGTCGCCGTCGGCTCGCGTACCGGAGTGCCGGTCGTGTTCCACTCGCGGGCCTGTCACGATCTCTGGATCGACGGGAAGTTCTACGACTGGCTCGGGCAGCGAAGCTGCGTGCGCCGCATCATCTGCAATTCCGAGGCGTCTGCGGCCGCCTATCGCCGCCACAGCAACGGCAAGGTCACGATCATCCCGAACGGCATCGACCTGAGCGAATTCAGTGCCGCGGCCGTCGACTCCCGCGCGCGCCGTGACCACGGGATCGCCGCCGATGACTTCGTCGTGGGATTCGTGGGACGCATCCACGAGAAGAAGGGCATCGACTGGCTGCTGCGGTCCTTCGCCGTGTTCGCGAAAGACCGGCCGCAGGTGCGGCTGCTCGTCGTGGGCGGGAACGACAGCAGCCTGCATTACGACGCGGTCGAGGCCTATCGACGCGATGCCGCGGCCCGAGGGCTCGCGGACAAGGTCGTCTTCACGGGCTTCCAGGCCGATGTCCGGCCCCTCGTCAAGGCCTTCGACGTGCTCGTCATGCCGTCCATCCTGCCGGAATCCTTCGGTCGCGTGCTGCTGGAGGCGATGGCCCTCGAGGTCCCTGTCGTGATCGCGGCGCACGGCGGCGCCACCGAAGTCGTACGACACGGCGCAGAGGGTCTGTGGGTCGAGGTCAACGACGTCGACGGCCTCGCGCGGGCGATGGCCACCCTCCACTCCGATCCGTCGCTGCGCAGGCGGATGGGACAGGACGGCCGCCGGCGGGTCGAAGAATGCTACGACCACGTCGCCACGGCGCGCCGGATCTTCGATGTACTCGTCGACGTGGCGAGCGGACACTAGGAGCCGGTCCGGTCAGCGCTTCGGCGGGAACGCCTGATCCAGCGACACGGGGTGCAGGCCCTTCGCCAGCAGCCCGTCGATGATCTCCGGCAGTGCAGCCACGAGACTGCTGCGGCTGCCCGCCTTGTTCGCCGGGTGTCCATCGTGCATCACGATGATGTCCCCGGGCTTCGCACGCTCCAGTACGCGTGCGACGAGTTCCTCCGGCGGCGGGTTCTGCACGTCCCAGATGGGATAGCCGTAGCCCGCGAGGCGCAATCGCCGACGGCGCAGCACGCGCGCGACGATCGGGCTCTTGTATCCCTTGGGACAGCGGAAGAACACGGGCTCCAGGCCGCAGCCCTCCCGGATCGTCGCCTGCGCCTCGTCGACTTCGCGGGCGACGGTGCGCGGGCCCGCCAGCACCAGGGTGGTGTGGGTCTGTGTGTGGTTGCCGAGGGTGTGGCCGCGCCGCACGATCTCCCGCGCGAGTTCGGGATGACGCCGCACGTTCTCGCCGATGCAGAAGAAGCTGGCCTTCACGCCATGACGATCGAGGATATCGAGGATCTGCGCCGTGAAGGGGTACACCGGACCGTCGTCGAACGTGAGCGCGAGGGTCCTCCTCCCGTCCCGCTGCGGGATCCTGTGGATCGACGGCATGAACAGTCCGATCTTCGGATGGAAGGCGTCCGCCAGGATCGCGGCGATCACCGCCATCACGCCGGCCGCCGTCCAGCCGGCCCAGGCCTGCCCGCTGAATCCGATCACAGAGGCCACGACCAGGCCGCCAGCCAGCACGAACAGGCCCACATAGCCCGCAACGACGAGCCGTGCTCTCAACGGCACGGGCGTCTGCACATTGCGATGGGGACCGGAACGCAGTCGTGTGACAGCACCGGCGCCTCACTCCCCGGCCTGCGGCACCGGCCCGCCGTCCAGCGACCCCTCGGGGTCCTGGATGTCCTGTCTGCCCCGCCAGCGGTCGAACATGCTCATCTGGTGCACGCAGCTCAGCGTGCAGGTCGGACTGCAGTTCTTCTGCGTGGCGAATTCCCGCCGGATGTCGTCGATCGTGTAGTCGAGGAGTGGCTTGCCGGGGTAGCCGCGCCGCTGCGAACACCAGTGGACCTTGCCGTCCTCGCAGATGTACAGGTAGCGGGCACCCGCACGGCACTTCCAGTCGTTCTGCCGGCCGTGCATCAGGTTCTTCTGGAACAGCCAGTAGTTCAGCCGGTGCGTTGCCGCCCCCGAGAGGCGCGTGACGGTCCGATAGGCCTCCATCTGCACCGGGGTCAGGGGCTTCAGTGCGCCCGTGTGGTCGTGCAGCACGCCGACCGTGTGGAAGAAGCCGTATTTCTGCGCCGTCTCCGCGACGGTGATGACGTCCGCCGTGCGCTCGTCGCTGATGCCCAGGACGGAATTGATGTTGACCTTGAACCGGGCGTGTTCGGCGAGGAGCTTCAGCTTCGACTGGACGGACTCGAGGCTCTTCATCGACACCTCGTCCGCCACGAGATTGTCGATGCTGATCTGCATGCCCTGCAGACCGGCCTGGTTCAGCGCCTCGATACGCTTCCTGCTCAGCTTGAAACCGTTCGTGATCATGGTGACGACCATGCCGCGACGGCGGATGGCGCTGATGACCTCGGGCAGTTCCGGATGCAGCAGCGGTTCACCGCCCGTGCAGGTGATCGCGGCGGTCCGCAGCTGCGCGAGGTGATCGACCTGCGCGAGGAGCCTCGCCAGCGGGACAGGCGGTGAAACGAGGTCGTACTCGTTGCAGTAGCCGCAGTTCAGGTTGCAGCGCCGGGTGACGACCATCTGCGCGAGCAGCGGATTGTACGGCGAGGAGAGCGCCCGCCACAGGAAGCGGGTGCCGGACCTCAGCCGATCGGATCCACGGTGCATGCGGTACTCACTCCTGAAGTGACAGGCCTATCGCGCGGGTGACGAGCATACCAACGGACTGCGGATGACGCGTCCGGCCATCGCCCCCGTCGCGGCACAGGGCGGGCACTGGCCGTGCCGACCTGCGATAATCGGCACATGGCCCTGCGATCCCTCCGCTCCCGGCCCCGCATCGGATGCGTCTGCGTGATGCTGCTCTCGCAACTCATCCTCGTCGCGCCGCTGCGGGCCCTGGACCGTGGTCCTGGAATACTGTGCGTCGACGATTTCGAGGACGACGCAGCGGGACACCTGCCGCGCGGCTGGGAGACCCATTCGGACGACGGCGCCGCGGCGCCCTACACGGTGGAAGCGGACGGCAGCGGAAAGTTCCTCGCCGCGCGTGATCGCGGTCAGTCGGTGATCCTCGCCCGCAGGTTCCGGGTCGATCTCGACCGGTATCCGTACCTCACGTTCCGCTGGCGGGTGCACGAGATTCCCCGGGACGCCGATGAACGCACCGGCCGGAAGGGGGACAGCGCCGCATCCGTGTACATCACCTACAGGACGGTGCTGGGCTTCATCCCCGTCGCCGTGAAATACGTCTGGAGCTCGACCCTGCCGGTCGGCACGGCGCTGCGACGCAAGGGCACCGGTCGTCCCTGGATCGTCGTTGCCGGGAGCGGCCATCACGGTATCGGCGAGTGGCAGACCCTTGTCTTCGACGTACGCGCCGCGTACCGCGAGACCTTCGGTGGCGAGCCACCCCGGCAGGCGGTCGGCGTCGGGCTGCTGAGCGACGCCAACGCAACCGGCTCCACGGCTTCCGCGGACTACGACGACGTCTGCTTCCTCTCGAAGGCGGACGCCGGCTCCGGCATCCAGCACATCGTCGAGGCCGACTGACACCGACGGTGACGGGTTCACGTTGCGGTGACTCCCGTCATCGGCCGGTCCGCTCGATGCCCACGCGCCAGCCGATCGACTTGTAGGTCACGAGAAACAGGATCGCGGCCACCACCGCACCCATCCGGGAAACATCACCGGACACGGCCGCGATCATCAGCGCAGCACCCAGGCACACCAGCCAGACGACGGCGACCCGCACGTGCATCCTCGTGATCAGGTCGACGTCGAGCAGGCGCCGTGTCTGCAGCATGCGCCAGAGGGTCACGACCACGAAGGGAATGCTCGCGGCGAGCGCCGCTCCCTCCAGACCCATGAGCGGGATCAGCAGGGGCAGCAGGACGATCTCGATGCCGACCAGCACCAGGGCGCTCACGAGCGTGATGTACGCATGGCCCGTGATCGCGAGGACTCCCTCGCTCAGTCCGAGACTCATGTAGAAGAACTGGCCCACCGCCAGGATGATCAGCACGGAACCGAATCCGGCACCGGAGAAATCGCTGCCGAACAGCCCGAGCAGCTCGTCCGGGAGCAGGACCATCAGCCCGAGGAGCCCCAGTCCGACGTAGACGGCCCAGCCGACCGCCCGCGTCACCTCCCCCTGCAGGCGTTCCCGGTTGCTGCGCAGGAACAGACCCTGCGCGATCGGCATCAGGATCGGATCGAAGGCCGCCTTGGCCTTGCGCAGCAGCGAGACGATCTGGCTCGCCGCGCCGTAGACGCCGATGACATGCGGTGGGAAATAGCGGGCGAGGAAGAACAGGTCCAGCCGGCTCTGCAGGTTGCCGATCAGCTCCATGCCACCCATCGCCGCACTCCCGTGCAGCAGGATGTCCCAGTCGATCCGCGGCGGCCCGCGGCCCTCGGCCGCGGGGTAGATGCGATCGAAGAAGTACAGGGCCGCCAGAAAGGCGATGACTGAAGCGGCCACGTGGGCCCGGGCCAGCATCTCGACGCTCGGCGCGCGCAGCAGCAGCGCCGCGCCGATCACCAGCACGCCCACGGGCTCGATGATCGACGTCACGTAGAGCTCGTACTTCATGTCGAGCCGTGGCCTGAACGAATAGACGAGGACGTACATGCCGCAGAGGAACGGAAAACCACAGGCGAAGATCCTGAGCGGCGCGATCAGCGACGGCTGCTGCAGCAGCGCGAGGATCCAGCCCGCGCAGAGGAAGAGTGCTGCGGCGACCAGGCCGCTGAACGCGAGCGTGATCCACAGGATGCGGATCACCGTGGGCCTGACGCTGTCGCCGTGCCCGTCGGCGATCAGCCGACCCACCAGCTGCTTGCCGCCCCAGTTCAATCCCAGGATGGCGAACTTGCTGACGGCTTCCTGCACCGCGAACGCCAGCAGATAGGTTCCGAACCCCGCCGCTCCGAGGACGTGCCCGAAGAGGATGAGATAGAGCGTGCGTGACGCCTTGACCAGGATGCCGAGCGCATTCGTCAGCAGTCCCCGTTCGAGGGACCTCGCGGTGCCGGATTCTGCTGGAGCAGGCGATCGCACTCTCTACGGGACCTGTCGGTCCAGCAGCAGGGAGAACTCCCGGCTCCTGGACTTCTGCTGCCGGATCAGCAGCAGCGTCAGTGGGGTGAGGACCAGGAGCTCGATGAGGAAATACAGCAGCGGGACACCCATGAGCGCGCACACGAAGATGGCGAACGTGCGGTAATTGGAGGACATGATCGACCAGATCCGGACCAGGCGCGCGAACGTCTGCCGATACCGTTCCCGGATCAGCGGCGCCCGGTCGGGCTGCGCCACGAGTGCGGCGGCGACCTTCCTGCGGTGGTCCGGATCGACCCCGGACACCCTGAGCTGCCACCGGACATAGGACTGGCCCAGCGAATAGACGGATTGCTGCAGCAGTGATCGCGGCTGCTGTTCCCGGCGCAGCGCCTCGACGGACTTGAACTCGGCCGATTTCTTTCCCAAGCCCCAGAAGTCGTATTCCTGGCGCTGCAGCTCGTAGGTGGCGGCCTGCATGGAGTGCGCCGTACCGGCGAGCGCGAGGAGCGCCCAGACCCATGGGCCATGGCCCGGCGCCAGCGCCAGGCCGAGCCCGAGGTAGACCGACACGAAGGTCACGTTGTCGGCGATTCCGTCGATGATCTTGCCGAACTCGGATTGCCGGTTCGTCAGCCGGGCGAGCTGGCCGTCGACACCGTCGAGGATGTGCCAGACGACCATCAGCAGAAAGCCGAGGCACGCGTAGCGCACGTCCTGGTAGCGGTAGTAGGCCCAGCCCGCCAGCATTCCGCAGGCCATGCCCGAGAGCGACACGGCGTTGGGACTCACCTGCAGCCGCGCCAGCAGCGGCGTCAGACGCGCCCCCACCGGGTGGATGAAATGGAGATTCGTGAACTCCTCGATTTCCCGGGTGCGGGTGCTCGATTCACGCGTGTCCATGTGACCCATGAGCGCTGCGCCGACTGACCGGCGTGCCCGGCTAGAGCCGGCCTTCCTCGATCAGGCGCTCCGCATGCGCAAAAGCGGCCGGATCGTCGACATCGACCCACAGCCGGCCCGTCACGTCGAAGGTCCGCGCCCTGCCCTGTGCGGCGAGCACCCGCATCGCGCCGGAGATGCTGTCGTCGCCCGCGGCGAAGCTGGCTTCCAGCGCATCGAAGATGACCGGCGTGCAGAGGAAGATGCCCGTATCGATGGCGTTGTAGTCCTTGAGCACCTTGCCGATGTTCACGATCCGGCCCGCGCGGCTGTTCACACGCGTGACGTCGATCGGGTCGTGCAGCGGGCTGTCGACGTTGCTGTCGACACAGAGCGTCACGGTGCCCGGCAGCACTTCCTCGCGGAGCAGGGCGCGGATGATGTCGGGGTCGACGAGGTGATCGCACATGGCCAGCAGGAACGGACCGTGCAGGTACTCCCGCGCCTTGTAGACGGACATGCCGTTGGCCCGTTCCCAGTCGTCGTTGACGATGTGCTGGATCACCACGCCTTCGTGCCCGGCGAACTCGTCGAGGGCGTCGCGGAGATCCTTGCCCCGATAGCCGCTGACGACGTAGAAGCGCTCGACGCCGGCCCGTCGCGCGGTCCTGATGACACGCTCGATGAGCGCCGTGCCCTTGATCCGGATCAGCGGCTTGACCGCTCCCTTCTCGCGCAGCCGGGTTCCCTGCCCGGCCGCGACGATCAGCATGTTCACCCGACCACCTTCGCGACGGGCACGTGCTTGCGGATGAAGTCCTCCACCAGCTGGTACGCCTCGTCGTCGTTGAACTGCTTCGGCGGATGCTTGCAGAAGTAGGCCGACGGACCTTCGAGCACCCCGCCGACGCCCGCGAGCAGTGCGAGCTTGCAGCAGCGGATCATGTCGATCACCACGCCCGCCGAGTTCGGCGAGTCCTCGACGGACAGGCGCAGCTCGATCTCCGTCGGTACGTCGCCGAACAGATAGCCCTCGATGCGGATGAAGCAGACCTTGTTGTCGTTCTGCCAGGGCACGTAGTCGCTGGGCCCGACGTGGATATCGTTGGCCTCCATCCTCTTCGCCGCGACGGACTGGACCGCCTCGGTCTTGGAGATCTTCTTCGACGCCAGCCGCTCCTGGTTCTTCATGTTCAGGAAGTCGGTGTTGCCGCCGGTGTTCAGCTGGTAGGTGCGGCGGATGCGTACCCCGCGCCGGCGCGCGAGATCGGTGAGCATCCGGTGCACTATGGTCGCACCCAGCTGCGACTTGATGTCGTCGCCGATCAGCGGCAGCCCGCGGGCCTTGAAGCGCTCGGCATACTGCCTGTTGCTGGCGATGAAGACCGGCATGTTGTTGATGAAGCCGATCCCCGCCTCCAGGGCGCAGTCGGCATAGAACTTCGTGGCCTGCTCCGAGCCCACCGGCATGTAGTTCAGGAGCATCTCGGCGCCGGATTCCCTGAGGACCCGGACGACGTCCGCCTGGCTGGGTTCCGGTTCGGACGACAGGACGAAGGTCCGGTCGTCCTCGTAGTTCGCCATGTGCTCGGAGAACCCGTCGAGGACCCGGCCCATCCGCACCAGGACGCCGGACTTCGGCAGGTCCCGCTGGAAGACCGTCGTGCAGTTGGGCTTGGCGAAGATGGCCTCGTTCACGTCCCGGCCCACCTTCCGCCGGTCGATGTCGAACGCGGCCACCACCTCGATGTCGCAGGGGCGGTACCCGCCGATCTCGACATGCATCAATCCACTGACCCCTTCGGCACATCGATCGGGCGAGTAGTAATGCAGACCCTGTATCAACGCGCTGGAACAGTTGCCGATGCCGGCGATCGCGATCCTGATCTTGGTCATTCTAATGTCCCCTGGTTTCAGTTCCCGGCAGTCACCCGGTGCAGGTCCGGACATCACCGCAGGAGCGGCACCGCCCGGATCCCTCTGGCCTTGCGGCTGGTACGCCATTGTGCCACCCGGCTCGATTCCCGCAGCCCCGGCATTGGTACCTGCGACGGTGCCTCGAGACTCGTTCCGGATCCCATCACAAGGTCTGCAGCCGAGGCCGGCCCTCGCGACCGCGGCCCGCGGTCCCGACAGCCGTCCATTGGGTGTGAGACGGCCCCGGCGCAGGAAATCAATCGCAGCTCCGCGGTCAATCGCAGATCCGCTGTCAGTCGCAACCCGCACGCGCCGGGCGTGCCGGATTGGAGCCACGCGCACGGAAATCGGTTCCCGCAACTCACGCGACACCGTCGTTCACCGTGTGCCCCGGGCCGGAATCGAACCGGCACGACCTCGCGGTCAACGGATTTTAAGTCCGTAGCGTCTACCAGTTCCGCCACCGGGGCGCGGCAAGGACAGGTTCGTCTTGCGCCGAAGCGCGAGCCATCGTACGCAAACCGCGATGGCCCTGCACATTGCGGCAAGCACCGCGCAGCCCGCACGACGGCCACGGTGTACCGGCGGAACAGCTCGGCGGACGGGATCGGGGATCCGGGTGGACTTGTGGAGGCTAGGGTCGGAATCGAACCGGCGTACACGGCTTTGCAGGCCGCTGCATGACCACTCTGCCACCTAGCCGCGGGCGGCGAACCCTTCAGACGCAAACCCCGGGAGCGGATCCCGGGGTTCGTGGAAACTGGAGCGGGAAACGAGGCTCGAACTCGCGACCTCAACCTTGGCAAGGTTGCGCTCTACCAACTGAGCTATTCCCGCGGATGCCCTGCGTCAGGAAGCGTGCATTGTAGGGGGGGCGGGAAACCTGTCAAGCATGCAGGCTGCCCCGCAGGTCGGGCCATGCCGCCCGCATGTAGGCCACCATCGACCACAGCGTGAGGACGGCCGCGACGATGGTCAGGACGAGACCCAGGTCGTAGACCGGCAGGCCGAGCAGCGGCTCGCGGAACAGCATCAGCGAGAGCCCCGTGATCTGCAGGATGGTCTTGTACTTGCCGAGTGCCGAGACCGCGACCTTGCGACGGGCGCCGATCTCGGCCATCCATTCGCGCAGCGCCGAGACCGTGATCTCACGGCCGATGATCACGGCGGCCGTCAGCGTCACGAACCAGCGCGGGTCCTGGCTGACGATCAGCACCAGCGCGACAGCGACGATCAGCTTGTCGGCGACGGGATCGAGAAAGGCGCCGAGCGGCGAGACCTGCCCCCAGCGGCGCGCGAGCCAGCCGTCGATGCTGTCGGTGATACCCGCGGCGGCGAACAGCAGACCGCAGGCCATCGCCGCCCAGCCACGATCCATGCCGAAACCGAGGACGTCCGCGTAGAACAGCGTCACGACGGCCGGGATCAGCACGATGCGCAGCAGCGTCAACAGGTTCGGGATCGTGTAGGGATGCGTCATCGGGCGCCCGGATGCAGGTGTTCGTGGATCGACTCGGCGAGCACGCGGCTGATTCCCTTGACGCGTTCGAGGTCCTCGACGCCGGCCCGCAGCACGCCCTGCAGCCCCCCGAATTCCTTGAGGAGCGCGCGCCGCCGCGCCGGACCGAGCCCCGGCACCACCTCGAGGATCGAGGTCTGCCGCGACCTGGCGCGCGCACGCCGGTGCCCGGCAATCGCGAACCGGTGCGCCTCGTCGCGCACCCGCTGCAGCACATGCAGCGCCTTCGAGTCCGGCGGAAGTATAAGAGGCACCTCCTGCCCCAACAAGAAAAGCCGCTCCTGGCCCGGCCGCCGGTCCGGACCCTTCGAGATGCCGAGCAGCGCGGGCAGGATCACCCCCTGCTCCGCAAGCGCCTCCGCGGCGACCGCGAGCTGCGCGCGGCCGCCGTCGATGAGCAGCAGGTCGGGCGCCGGCGCCTCGCCTCTCGCAATGCGCAGGGCGCGACGCGCCACCGCCTGGCGCATCGCACCGTAGTCGTCCCCGGCCGCGACGCCTTCGATGTTGAAGCGGCGATAGTCGGCCTTCACGGGGCCCTCGGGACCCAGCACGACACAGGACGCCACCGTCGACTCGCCCTGCGTGTGGCTGATGTCGAAGCACTCGATCCGCCGGAGCGGCGTCGCGACGCCGAGCGCGCCCTGCAGCTCGGCGAGCTGCTCCGCAATGCCGGCGCGGCTCGCGAGGCGCATCGCGAGCGCGTTGGCGGCATTGCGCACGACCATCTCGCACCAGCGCGCGCGCGTGCCCCGCAGGCCGCGGCCGATGTGCACGGCCCGGCCGCTGCGCGCGGTGAGCGAGGCCTCCAGCAACGTGGCGTCGGCCACCTCTCCGGTCGTCAGGACCAGGGGCGGCGCCTCGCGCTCCAGGTAGTACTGCCCGATGAACTGGGAGAGCACCGCGTCGGGCTCGTCGACGGGTGCGCGCACGAAGAAATGCGTGGTGCCGAGGGTCGTGCCCCCGCGCACGAACATCAGCGCGACGCAGTGCTCGGCACCTTCGGCGGCGAGCCCGACCACATCGAGGTCGTCGTGCCGCGTGCTGGTCGCGTGCTGCCGCGCCTGCACTTCCTTGAGCGCCGCGATCCGGTCGCGCAGCACCGCTGCGCGCTCGAACTCCAGGGCCGCGGCCGCAGCGTCCATCTGCCGCGCGAGTTCCTGCGTGAGCTCGCGGCTGTGCCCCTCCAGCACCATGACCGCGGAGCGCACGTCACCGGCATAGTCCGCCGCGGACACCAGTCCGACGCAGGGTGCGGAGCAGCGGCCGATCTGGTGCTGCAGGCAGGGCCGGCTGCGGTTCGCGAAGAAGCTGTCCTTGCAATTGCGCAGCCGGAACAGCTTCTGCAGCTGCAGCAGCGTGTCACGCACCGCGCGCGCGTTCGGATAGGGCCCGAAGTAGCGGCCCGGCTGGGCGCGGTTGCCGCGGTAGAACGCAAGGCGCGGGAACCCGTGCACGGAGAGCTGCACGAACGGGAAGCTCTTGTCGTCGCGCAGGATGACGTTGAAGCGCGGCCGGTGGCGCTTGATGAGGTTGTGCTCGAGGATCAGCGCCTCGGTCTCGGTGCTGGTCACCGTGACCTCCATGGCTGCGATCTCGCGCACCAGCGCCATGACCTTCGGCGCCACCTGATCGCCGCGGAAATAGCTCGCGACGCGGGACTTCAGGTTCCTGGCCTTGCCGACGTAGATGACCTTGCCGTCCTGCGACAGCATGCGGTAGACACCCGGCCCCGTCGGCAGCGTCTGCACGAAGCCCGCAGCGTCGAAGGCGGTGGCCGGGGCGGTCATGGCACGCGCGTCAGCCCGCGTCGAGCAGCGACCGCGCGCGGGCGAACACCGCGTCGAACATCGCTGCCGTCAGGCGGCGCGTCTGCGTGTTGTACCGGCTGCAGTGGTAGGAGTCGAGCAGCGTGCGCCCGCCGGGCAGGACGTGCTCGGCGCCGTGCGCGAACGGCGCGGCACGCGGCGCGAGCCCGGTCGCCCGGAGCACCGCGCCGTGCGCGATCGCGCCGAGCGCGATCACGACGCCGCCGTTGCCGAGCGTCGCGAGTTCCACGCGCAGGAATTCGTTGCAGCGCCGGACCTCGTCCGGAATCGGCTTGTTCGCCGGCGGCAGGCACTTGACGGCATTCGTGATGCGACAGTCGCCGAGCCTGAGCGGGTCGTCAGCGGCGACCGAGACCGGAGCGCTCGCGAAACCGTGGCGGTGCAGCGTCTCGTACAGCAGGATGCCGGCGTGATCCCCCGTGAAGGGCCTGCCGGTGCGGTTGGCGCCGTGCATGCCGGGGGCGAGACCCACGATGACGAGCCGCGCCGCCGGATCGCCGAAGGGTGCCACGGGGCGTGCGTGATAGTCGGGATGGGCGCGCCCGACATCGTCGAGAAAGGCCGCGAGACGGTCACAGCGCCGGCAGTCGGGATCGAAGCCGGTTGCGTCGCACCGGCGTGCTGCAGCGCTCGTGAGTCTGGTCATGCGGTGAGTCTAGAATTCCGGCCGGACCTTGACCATGGGTCATTGCGGACACCGATGACGACTCTGCTCTTCAACAAGCCCTTCGGCGTTCTGTGCAAATTCACCGATGCGTCGGGACGGCCGACGCTCGCCGACTGGGTCGACGTACCCGGTGTCTACCCCGCCGGACGTCTCGATGCCGACAGCGAAGGCCTGCTGGTCCTCACCGACGACGGCGCGCTGCAGGCCCGCATCTCGGATCCGCGGCATCACTGGCCGAAGCGCTACCGGGCGCAGGTCGAGGGCACGATCACACCGGAGGCGCTCGTGCGATTGCGCACGGGGCTCTTGCTGAACGACGGCCCGACGCGACCCGCCGAGGCGCGTCGTCTCGATCCGCCGCCGGAGCTGTGGCCCCGCGATCCGCCGATCCGATATCGCCGCGCGATACCGACCGACTGGCTGGAACTCGTGATCACCGAAGGCCGCAACCGGCAGGTGCGGCGCATGACGGCCGCCGTCGGCCTGCCGACGCTGCGCCTCGTGCGCGTCGCGATCGGCCCCTGGGAACTCGGCGACCTCGCGCCGGGCCGGTATCGCCACCTGACGCCCGAGGACATCGCCGCCGCGCTGCAGAGGACCCGACCCGACGGAGCCGCCCCGCAGGGCAGACGACGGCGCTGAACCGGATCAGTGCTGCGCCGTAGCCGCCTTGCCGCTGCGGCTCGGGGTGCGCGCGCTCGACACGCTGGTGGTCGTCTGGCAGCGAATGGCATTCACGATTTCCGGATGCATGGGAGGCGGGACGCGCGGGCTGTTGACGGAAGCCCGGCTCGACGCGCGGGAAATCTTTACGCGCGCTCGCCGGGCTTCCTACGCGCCCGCGCGTCATCGGGCGTTGGCGGCCGAAATCATGAATGTCGCAGCCCTGCGCGATGCTCCGCCGACGATCAGCCTGTCACGCCGCCGGCCGCGGTGAAGGTCCCGGGCCGAAAGCGTCGCGCGCCAGGGACGGCGCGCGACGAGCTCACAGGGACGTGCTCCGTAGCGTCTTTCGGCCCGGGATCCTTCACGCAAGCAGGCCGGCGGCCGCAATGCGCTGGGAGGTCTTCGAACCGTCAGCGTGTCGAGCGCGCGCGAACGCCGAACCGCGGCGGCCGGCCGTCGCCGGCGCGACCCCGGACGTCAGGTGCGCGGACGCAGCCCCGCGATCAGCATCGCGAGTTCGAGCGACTGCTCGTAGTTCAGGCGCGGGTCGACGGTCGTGCGATACGCGCGCGCCAGATCGGCGTCCGACAGACCGCGCGCACCACCCGTGCACTCGGTCACGTCCTCGCCGGTCAGCTCGATGTGCACCCCGCCCAGCACCGAGCCCATCGCCGCGTGCACGCTGAACGCCGAACGCACTTCCGACAGGATGTTCTCGAAGCGCCGCGTCTTGTAGCCCTGCGGAGTCGTCTCGGTGTTGCCGTGCATCGGATCGCAGACCCAGAGCACGCGCCGTCCCGTGCGGCGCACCGCATCGATGAGCCGCGGCAGCTTCGCCTCGATGTCCTTCGCGCCGAGGCGATGGATCAGCGTCAGCCGGCCCGGCTCGTCGTCGGGATTCAGCACATCGACGAGGCGCTGCAGCCAGTCGTCGTCCATGCCACTGCCGACCTTCACGGCCACCGGATTCGCGATGCCGCGGAAATACTCCACGTGCGCCCCGTCGACGGCCGCCGTGCGCATGCCGATCCACGGGTAGTGGGTCGACAGGTTGTACCAGAGCCCGGTGCGCGGGATGTAGCGCGTCTGCGCCTGCTCGTAGAACAGGTGCAAGCCTTCGTGGCTCGAGAAGAACTGCATGCGGCCCGCCTCGTGGATGGGCGTACCCGCGAAAGCCTCGAAGAAATCGAGCGAGTCCGAGATCGAATCGACGATGCGCCGGTAGGCGTCCTTGGTCTCGGCGTGCTGGAGGAATCCGAGGTCCCAGTACTCCGGATGGTGCAGGTCGGTGAAACCGCCGTCGATGAGCGCACGCACGAAGTTGAGCGTCAGCGCCGCGCGTTCGTAGCCGCGCAGCAGCAGTTCGGGATCGGGCTCGCGATCGGCAGCCGTGAAGCCGTTGCGATTCACGATGTCGCCACGGTAGCTCGGCAGCGTCACGCCATCGCGGGTCTCGGTGTCGGCGGAGCGCGGCTTCGCATACTGGCCCGCCATCCGGCCGACCCGTATCACCGGCACCTTCAGGCCGTGCAGGAGCACGAGGCTCATCTGAAGCAGGATCTTCAGGCGCGCGACGATCCGGTCGGACTCGCAGTCCTCGAAATTCTCGGCGCAGTCGCCGCCCTGGAGCAGGAACCGCCGACCGAGCTGTGCGTCCGCGAGCTGCTGCCTGAGCTGGTCCACCTCCCACGACACGACCACGGGAGGCAGCCGGCCCAGCTCGGCGACCACACGCTCGAGCTTCGCCACATCGCTGTAGGTGGGCTGCTGCAGGGCCTTGCGCGACTGCCAGCTCTGCGGGGTCCAGTCCTTGATCTTCGGGAGAGCGTTCATGCGGGCAATGGTACACAGGAGCGCACCGCACTGCAAAAAACCCGCGGAAAATCAGCGCTGTGGTGCGACCCGCCGCAGCTCGGCACAATCGGGTTGCGCCCATCGCCCGCGATGACGTCAGCGTCGGGGCCTCCTCCACGGGCGCGGAGACCAGACATGAACCGCGTCCTCGTCCTCGGCGCCGGCAAGATCGGCGCCCTCGTTTCGGGACTGCTCGCCGAGTCGGGCGCCTATCGGGTCGCACTCGCGGACATCGACGCCGCCGCGGCGCGTTCGGTCGTCGCGGCCCACGGGCTGTCCGGACTCGAGGCGCTGGGTCTCGATGCCCGCAACCGTGACGCCCTGCTGACGCGGCTCGGCGCACACCCCGTCGATGCCGTGGTCTCCTCGCTGCCCTTCTACTGCAACACCACGGTCGCCGAAGCGGCACGTGCGGCGGGCTGCGCCTATTTCGATCTCACGGAGGACGTGGAAGTGACGCGCAGCGTGCGGCGCATCGCCGAAGGGGCGCCCGCCGCCTTCGTGCCGCAGTGCGGACTCGCGCCCGGCTTCGTGAGCATCGCCGCGGGCGAGCTGGTCACGCACTTCGACCGCCTGCGCAGCGTCAAGCTCCGCGTGGGCGCGCTGCCGCAGCACCCGAACAACGTGCTCAAGTATTCCCTGACCTGGTCCACCGAGGGGCTCATCAACGAGTACGGCAATCCCTGTCTTGCGATCGTCGACGGACGACCGGCGGAGGTGGCTCCACTCGAGGGGCTCGAGGAGATCGAGATCGACGGCACGCCCTACGAGGCCTTCAACACCTCCGGCGGCCTCGGCTCGCTCGGCGAGACCTGGGGCGAGCGCTGCGAACAGATGACCTACAAGACCATCCGCTATCCAGGGCACTGCGACCAGATGCGCCTGCTGATGAACGACCTCAAGCTCAACGAGGACCGTGCCACGCTGAAACGCATCCTCGAGAACGCCGTGCCGCAGACCCTGCAGGACGTCGTCATCGTCTACGTCGCCGTGACGGGCTGGCAGAACGGCGAACTGCGCGAGGAGAACTACGTCAACAAGATCTATCCCCAGGTGGTCGCCGGACGGCTGTGGTCCGCGATCCAGGTGACGACCGCCGCGGGCGTCTGCGCGGTCCTGGACCTCGTGCTCGCGGATCCGGCGCGGTACGCGGGTTTCGTGCCGCAGGAATCCTTCGGGCTGCCGGCCGTGCTCGTGAACCGCTTCGGCCGTCACTTCGCGGATGCGGGCGGCAAGAGCGTCTCCGCGCAGCTCGTGGTCGAAGGACGCGCCGGCCGCCAGCGGACGCTTCGAGGCACATGAACATGGACACCGACGCTCTTCTCGACTCACTGGGCCTCGTCGCCGACCACCCTGGCACGTACGCGGGCGACGGCGGATGGCTCGCATGCGCGGGCCCGCCGCTCGTCTCCCACGACCCCACCACGGGCCGGCCGCTGCGGCCCGTGCGCAGCGCCGATGTCACCGCCTGCGAACGCGTGCTGGCCTCGGCAACCGCGACGGCGCGCGTCTGGCGCGGGATCCCCGCTCCGCGGCGCGGCGAAGCCATCCGCTGCGTGGCCGTGGCGCTGCGCCGGCACAAGGATCGCCTCGGCAGCCTCGTGACGCTCGAGATGGGCAAGATCAAGGCCGAGGGCGATGGCGAGGTCCAGGAGATGATCGACATCGCCGACTTCGCCGTGGGCCTGTCGCGCATGCTCTACGGACTGACCATGCACTCCGAACGCCCCGGCCACCGCCTGTACGAACAATGGCACCCGCTCGGTGTCGTCGGCATCGTCACGGCGTTCAATTTTCCGGTCGCGGTCTGGGCCTGGAACGCGTTCCTGGCGGCGGTCTGCGGCAACGTCTGCGTCTGGAAACCGTCGCCGCGGACTCCGCTGTGCGCGCTCGCCGTGCAGCGCCTCTGCAACGACGCACTCGCGGAACAGGGCTTCCCGCCGATCTTCCAGCTGTTCGTCACCGCCGATGACACCCTGGCCGAACGCTTCGTCGACGATCCTCGCGTTGCGCTCGTGTCGTTCACGGGCTCCACGGCGGTGGGACGAAAGGTCGCGGAACGCGTCGCGCGGCGCCTCGGGCGCTGCCTGCTCGAGCTCGGCGGCAACAACGCGCTCATCGTCGACGAGTCCGCCAGCCTCGATCTCGCCGTCCGCGCGATCGTCTTCGGCGCAGTGGGAACGTCCGGCCAGCGCTGCACGACCTCGCGCCGCGTCCTCGTGCACGCGTCGCGCGCGGCAGAGCTCGAGGAGCGGCTCGTGGCGGCGTACCGCCAGATCCGCATCGGCGATCCGCAGGATCCGGGCACGCTGATGGGCCCGCTGATCGACTCGCGCGCCGTACTGCGCTACGAGCAGGCGATCGAGGCGGCCCGCGCCGAGGGCGGCACCGTGCTCTGTGGCGCACGCGTGCGGCCGGGTCCCGGCCATTTCGTCGAGCCCACCATCATCCGCGCCCGCAACGACATGGCCATCGTGCAGCAGGAGACCTTCGCGCCGATCCTCTATCTGATCCCGGTGCGCGATCTCGACGAGGCCATCCGGCTGCAGAACGACTCGCGCTATGGCCTGTCATCCGCGATATTCACGGACCGCCTGCAGCACGCCGAGCGGTTCCTCTCCGCCACCGGCTCGGACTGCGGCATCGCCAATGTGAACGTCGGCACCTCGGGCGCGGAGATCGGCGGCGCGTTCGGCGGCGAGAAGGACACGGGCGGCGGCCGCGAGGCGGGCTCCGACGCCTGGAGGGCCTACATGCGGCGCCAGACGACGACGATCAACTGGTCCGACGAGCTGCCGCTCGCGCAGGGCATCCGGTTCGATCCCGGCTGACGACGCTCAGGCATTCGGCGCCGGCGCGCGGCCCGCGATCGCGGCGAGCGCAGCCTCGCGCTGCCTCACGAGGCGCTTCGTCGACACGGCCTGCAGCGTGCCGAGTTCCTGCGCGAACAGCGAGATCCCGAACTCCTCGATCAGCCAGCGCAGCGTCTGCACCGGTTCCGGCGGCAGCGTGCCCGCCGGGCAGCGCGCGACGAGCGCCGCCGCATCCGAGCGCCACTGCCTGAACTCCCACTGCAGCCGGAGCTGCTCACGGCCCGCGCCGCGGAGTCGCTCGACGCGACGCACGATCGTGCGGAGATAGAGCGGCAGCCGGTCGAGCCAGGGATCGGGCGTGGCCGCGACGAAGCCGGGATGGACCAGTGCCTCGAGCTGCGCGCGCGCGTCGGCGACGAGATCGGGCTCGAGGCCCTGCGGGACGGCCGCGATGGCCGCGACCGCAGCACGCCGTGCCTCCAGCGTCGCACGCAGCACGCCCTGCAGGCGAACGCCGGTCCCGTACACGTCCGCGCGGCCGGCGTCGACGAACCCGGCGAACGCCGCCTCGTCGACCGGAAGGGTCGCTGCTTCCGCGAGGCAGCAGCGCTCGACGACGCGATCGCAGAGTTCGTCCACGCTGCGCTTCAGGGCACCGAGCGACTGATGCAGCAGGTTGACGACGGTATCGGCACCGACCGCCTTGCGCACGGGCCTGAGCTCGCGCTCGAGGGCCAGCACCGCGAGCCGACGCACGCCGGTGCGCGTCGCGAGCGCCGCCGCCGCGGCGGTCTCGCGGAGCTCCAGTGCGACGCTCGCGCCTTCGTCGACGAGCGCGGGATACAGGTCCAGCAGCAGGTCGCCACGGCGCACGACCATGCTGGCCGGCAGGCCACCGAAGTCCCAGCGCGTCAGTCCCGTGCGCGCGAAGTCCGTCGCCGCGCGTGCGAGCGACTGCCGCCGCGCCGCCGCGAGATCCTGCGCCAGCTCGTCGAGGTCGCGCCCCTCCCCGACCACGCGGCCATCGCCGTCGACGACACGCACATGGAGGCGCAGGTACGCGGGCAGCACGACCGCACGCAACTCGCCGGGAGCGATCGGCGTACCCGCGATCGCCGAGAGCTGACGCGCCAGCACGTCGTGGAAGTGACCATCCGCCGGAGCGATGCACGCGAGAGCCCGCGCGGCCACGTCGGGCGCCGGCACCAGCGAGCGGCGCAGCGACTTCGGCAGGCCGCGGATCAGTTCGGTGACCTTCTCGAGCCGCCGTCCAGGAATGTTCCAGTCGAGGTCTCCCTGCGCGAGGGCACCGAGCAGCGCAAGCGGCAGCTCGAGCGTCGCGCCGTCGTCCGCGAGCGCAGGATCGAAGCGGTAGCGGAGCGGCAGGTCGTGACCCGCGACGGGCCATCGATCCGGATACAGGGCGGGGTCCGGTCGCGGCGCACCTGCAGGACGCAGGTCCCCGGCGCTGAAATGCAGCCCGCGGTCCGCGTCGCGACCCGCACTGCGGCGCCAGCGCTCGAAGCCCGCGAGGTCGTGCACCGCGGCCGGGACGTGCTCGAGATAGGTCTGAACGAGGCGCTCCTCCTCGAACAGGACGCCGCGGCGACGCAGCTTCGCCTCCTCCTCCTCGAGCGATCGCCGGACACCGGCGTTGTGGACCAGGAAACCGGCGCGCAGCCGCGACCGCCCGTGGACGAGCGCCTCGCGCACGAAGATCTCCCGCGCCGCCGCCGGCTCCACGGCCCCGTAGTTCACGTGCCGGCCCGAAGCGATGCTGAGACCGTAGAGCGTCACGGTCTCGCGCGCCGACACCGAGCCGCGCTCCGGCTCCCAGACCGGTTCGCCGTAGCTGCGGCGCACGAGATGGTGCGCGGCGGTCTCGATCCACTGGGGCTCGATCGCCGCGACGGTGCGCGCCAGCACCCGCCCGGTCTCGGTGATCGTCGCGGCCATGATCCAGCGCGGCGCGCGCTCGCGGAGCTTCGTGCCCGGCGCGAGACGGAACCTGAGCCCGCGCGTGCCGAGATACTCGCCGCGCTCGTCGAGCTGGCCGATCCCGCCCAGGAGTCCGGGCAGCAGCGAACGGTGCACCGCCTCGGTCGTGGCCGGTGATTCGTTCGGGGTCCAGTCGAACTCGGCGACGATGCCGGCGAGCTGGCCGCGCAGCTCCTCCCACTCGCGCATGCGCGCCGCCGACAGGTACCCCTCGCGGGCCCAGCGCCGCGACTGGCTCGCGGAGCGCGTGCGCCGCACCTCCTGCCAGGCATTCCAGAGATCGAGCAGCGCCGTGAAATCCGAGCGCGCATCGGCGAAACGCGCGTGCGCCGCGTCGGCCTGTGCCTGCGCAGAGAGCGGACGCTCGCGTGGATCCTGGATCGAGAGCACCGACACCAGCGTGAGGATCTCCGCGAGCGCGCCGAAGCGATGCGCCTCGACGAGCACGCGCGCGAGGCGCGGGTCCACCGGCAGCCTGGCGAGGCGGCGACCCAGCGGCGTGATGTGGCGGGAGCCGTCGACGGCCTCGAGTTCGGCGAGCAGCCGGTAGCCGTCGCTGACGAGCCTCGTGTCGGGCGGGTCGACGAAGGGAAACGCATCGACTTCGCCGAGCCCGAGGGCGGCCATCTGCAGGATCACGCTGGCGAGATTCGTGCGCAGGATCTCCGGCGGCGTGAACGCGGGGCGTCCCGCGAAATCCTCCGCCGAATAGAGGCGGATGCAGACGCCGGGCCCCACGCGCCCGCAGCGGCCGGCCCGCTGCGCAGCACTCGCCTGCGAAACGGGCTCGACGGGCAGGCGCAGGATCTTGCTGCGCGGGCTGTAGTGCGCGATGCGCGCGAGCCCGGAATCGACCACCGCACGGATTCCGGGCACCGTCAGCGAGGTCTCCGCGACGTTGGTCGCGAGCACGATGCGCCGCCGCCGCGCAGGCTGGAAGATCCGCTGCTGCTCCTGCCATGACAGCCGGGAGAACAGCGGCGTGATCTCGGCCGCGTCGCCGAGGCGCTTCGCGAGGAGCTCGCCGAGCTCGCGGATCTCGCGCTCTCCCGGCAGGAACACGAGCACGTCGTGGCGCGACGTGACCGGGTCACCCGCCAGTTCGTCGAGGGCCGCCACCACCCCCGGCAGCAGCCCGGGATCGAGGTCGTCGTCCTCGTCGGAGGCGAGCGGCCGGTAACGCAGCTCGATCGGGTGGGAGCGACCCGCCACCTCGATGACGGGCGCGTCGCCGAAGAACCGCGCGAACCGCGCGGGATCGATCGTCGCGGACGTGATGATGATCCTGAGATCCGGACGCCGCGGCAGCAGCCGGTGCAGATAGCCGAGCAGGAAGTCGATGTTCAGGCTGCGCTCGTGGGCCTCGTCGATGATCAGCGTGTCGTAGCGCAGCAGGTCGGGATCGTGACGGATCTCGGCCAGCAGGATGCCGTCGGTCATCAGCCGCACGAGGCTCTGCGCCGACTCCTGTTCCGCGAACCGCACCTTGTACGACACGACGCCGCCGGTTTCCGTGCCGAGTTCCTGGGCGATGCGGCTCGCGACGCTGCGCGCCGCGATTCGCCGCGGCTGCGTGTGGCCGATGAGGCCGCGCAGGCCGCGACCGAGCGCGAGGCACAGCTTCGGCAGCTGCGTGGTCTTGCCCGAACCCGTGTCCCCGCACACGACGACGACGGGGTGACCGGCGAGCGCTTCGCCGATGGCCTCCAGACGCGACGTGATCGGCAGATCCTCGGGGTAGGTGATGCACGGGAGGGCGGCGCGCCGCGCCGCGATGCGCTCGCGCGCCCGGAGCAGGAGCTCGTCGCGCTGCCGGCGTTCGCGGGCGGCCGGTTTCCCCGCACGTTCCCGCGCATCGATACGCTCGTCGAGCCGCCGGACGGCCGCGGCATCCTGCAGCATGAGATCGTCGCTGACCGACGTTGCGTCCGCTTCGGCCCGGGTCGTCGCCGACATCGCGCCGCTCAGCGTCCCGGCAGGTGCACGATCATGCGCGCGCCACCGAGCGGTGAGACCGCGAGATCCATCGACCCGCCGAGCGCGGCCACGATCTCGTGGACGACCGCGAGGCCGATGCCCTGTCCCGGCGTGCGCTCGTCGGCGCGGGTGCCGCGCTCCGTGACGCGCGCGCGGTCCGCCACCGGCACGCCCGGCCCGTCGTCCTCGACCACGACTTCGAGTCCCGGGCGGCGCCACCGCGGATCCTCGATCGCCACGGCCGTGACACGCACCCGGCGCCGGCCGAACTTGCAGGCGTTGTCGAGCAGGTTGCCCGTGAGCTCCATGAGATCGCCGCGGTCGATCGGATAGGCGACGCCTTCCCTCGCCACGACCTCGATCGCGAGCGAACGATCGCGGTAGACCTTGGCGAGCGCCGCGACGAGTTCGCGGATCACGGGCTCGACGGGTGTGCTGGCGAGGGTGGTCGCCGCGCCACCCGACACCGCGCGGCGCAGCTGGTGCTCGACGATGTCCTGCATGCGCGCGACCTGCGCCTGCAGATCGCGTCGCTCGGGCGCCGCCCCCTGCAGCAGGCTCGAGAGCGCCGACAACGGTGTCTTGAGGCTGTGCGCGAGATTGCCGAGCGTCGTGCGGTAGCGTTCGAGCCGCTGGCGCTCGGTGCCGAGCAGCGCATTGAGGTTCGTGGCGACACCCGCGAGCTCGCGCGGGAATCCGCCGCCGAGGAGTTCGCGGCCGCCCGCCTCGATCTCCGCGATCTCCCGCTCGATACGCGCCACCGGCCTGAGCCCGAGACGCAGGGCGATCGCGAGGCCGCCGAACAGCATCCCCGCCAGCAGCAGCGCGCCGGCCGCGAGCGCCGCGCGTACGCGCGCGCGCTCGGCGAGATAGGGCTCCAGGCTCTCGAGTGCCGAGACGGCGAAGCGGCGCGGCGTACCCGGCGCGGTCTCCCAGGAGACGCCGAGCGTGAGTGCGAGCGCCGGGCCGCCGCCGTTGGCGAGCGGCACGATCTCGTACTTCCGCTCACCCACCGAAGGCCGCGCGCCGAGTCCGAAGACGACACCGATCGATGACGGCGAACGCCAGCTGACCGTGCCGTTCGAGTCGCGGATCTCCGCGTAGAGCCCCGAACCCGGCGTGCCGAGACGCGCCTCGCGGAAGCTGTTCGCCGTCAGCGAACCGTCGGCATGCAGCTCGGCCGAGGAGATCAGCGCGATGACCTGTGCGTCCAGCACGGCGCGGCGGCCGCGCATCGCGAGCTGGTCGAAGAGCGCGTCCAGCGCGACGCCGGCCACGGCCACCCCGAGCAGCAGCAGGACACCCACGGTCGCGAGCAGCCGGAAACGCAGCGACGCGGGGCGCTCGATCAGCACGCGGGCTCCACCGGGAAGACTCAGTTCCGGGCCATGCGGTAGCCGCGACCGCGCAGGGTCTCGATCGGCTGGTTCGCACCGTCGGGGTCCAGCTTGCGGCGCAGGCGGCCGATCAGCACCTCGATGACGTTGCTGTCGCGCTCGAAGTCCTGCTCGTAGAGCTTCTCGGTCAGTTCCGACTTCGACACGACTTCGCCCGCGCGCAGCATGAGGTACTCGAGCAGGCGGAACTCGAAGGCGGTGAGCTCGACGGCCACACCACCGGCCCGGACCTCCTGGCCCGCCGTGTCGAGTTCAATGGGGCCCGAGCGCAGCACCGGGGACGACCAGCCGGCCGAGCGGCGCAGCAGCGCCTGCACGCGCGCGGCGAGCTCCTCGAACTGGAACGGCTTCGTGACGTAGTCGTCGGCGCCCGCCTGCAGTCCCTCGACCTTGTCCTGCCAGCGATCGCGCGCAGTCAGGATCAGCACGGGGAACCGGCGTCCCGCCTTCCGCCACGCGCGGATGATGTCCAGACCGGACTTGCCGGGCAGGCCAAGATCGACCACGGCGACGTCGAGCGGGTACTCGATGCCGCCGTACTCGCCCTCGGGTCCGTCGGCCGCGAGGTCGACCGCGAACCCCCGGGCACGCAGCTGCTCCGCCAGGCTCAGCCGCAGCGTCGCATCGTCCTCGACGACCAGGATGCGCATTACAGGTACGCGCCCGTGCGCGCGTCGACTTTCACTTCGAAGACACGGCCGTCCGCGGACAGGAGCCGGATCCGGTAAACGGTGCGGCCGCCCTCGTTCCCGGACTCGGCACGCACGGCGCGCGCGTCGTGGCGTCGCTCGGCGCGGGCGACCGCCTCGTCCAGGGAGAGCCCGCCGTCGGCCTGCGGGCGGGCGACGTCCGCGGCCGCACGCCAGCCGGCGACGCTCTCCACGGGCCGGCCGGTCGCCGCCGCTGCGAGCGACAGCGACAACAGCGGCAGGCCGATGAATCGGGCGATGACTCCCATGTGCTTAGTCTAGACGATGTCCCGCGCGCCGGTTGCGGCCGGGGCGCGGGACGGATTCCACCATCGGGGACGGACCTTACGTGGGCCGGACCGCGACTTCGACGCGCAGCCGGTCGCCCGGATCGTAGGGCATGCGGGTGTGATAGCGCCGGCCGGCGTACTCGTAGGTCACGTCGTAGCCGTCGACGCGCTCCTCCCAGCTCTCCTCCTCGCGGACATCGCAGCGCTCCTCGTAACGCCCCCCGCCACCGCCGCGATCGTAACGCCCGGCGCGCCGCTGGCGGGCCACGTCGTGGCCGATCGCCGAGCCGATCAGGGCGCCGGTCGCCGTCGCGATGCGCCGCCCGTCGCCACGTCCGATGGTGCTGCCGATCACACCGCCGATGATGCCGCCGACGATCATGCCACCGGCGCTGCTGCCGCCGGATCGACCATAGTACCCATCGTCGTCGTCGTAGCGGACCTCGTCCCAGCACTCGCGACGAGGCGTCGTGACACGGACCCGGCGCACGATCGGCTCGACATCGAGGACACGGGCATAATCCACGTCGTCGCCACGGTAGCCGCGCTCGCGACGGTCGTGATCGGCCCGGGCTCCGGCCGCGAAGACCGCCATCGACAGGGCTGTGCCCAACACCAGGGATTTGCGCCACATGACTGCCTTCCTCCATTCCCGCCGCTCTTTCCGGCGGGCACGGGACAGACTCTAGGCGCCCGACTCTGAACCCCCACTGAACCCCTCGGACGAGGAGGACCCCGCCCGCTTTGCTTCGTCCCAGAGCCGATCGAGCAGCTCCGGCGCCGCGCGACGCAGGTCCGTGCCGGCCTCGTCGAGCGCCCGTTCGACGTGGGCGAACCGCGTCGCGAACCGCCGCCCCGCGGCCGCGAGCGACTGCTCCGGGTCGATGTCGTGATGGCGCGCGAAATTGACCACGGCGAACAGCAGGTCTCCCAGTTCGTCGCTCATGCGCCGCGGGTCACCGCCCGCGCAGGCTTCATCCAGCTCCCGCAGTTCCTCGTCGATCTTGGCACGTGGGCCCGCGCTGTCCGGCCAGTCCATGCCCGCCTCCGCAGCGCGCCTGCCGAGCTTGCGGGCCCGCGTCAGCGCGGGCAGCGCCACGGGCACCGAATCCAGCGCACCGGTGCCGCGCCCGTGCGCTGCGCGCTCGGCGCGCTTCAGCTCCTCCCAGCGCCGGGTCTGCTCACCGGCGTCGCGCACCTGCTCGCCGCCGAAGACGTGCGGATGACGCCGCACCATCTTGTCGCAGATCGCGGCCACGACGTCGTCGAAGCGGAACAGGCCGCGGTCAGCAGCGATCTGCGCGTGGAACACGACCTGCAGGAGGAGATCGCCGAGCTCGTCCTTCAGCTCCGCCGTGCTGCCGCGCGCGATCGCGTCCGCAACCTCGTAGGCCTCCTCGATGGTGTACGGCGCGATGCTGGCGAAGTCCTGCTCCAGATCCCAGGGACAGCCGCGCACGGGATCGCGCAGCCGGGCCATGATCGCGAGCAGGCGGTCGATGGTCATCGCCGCGACCGGTCGAGATGGCGGACGAGCCCGACGAGCATCGCCGCGGTCGCCCCCCAGACGCGCCGGCCCTCGTAGTCGAATTCGGCGACATTGAGCGGCACGCCCGCGTAATGCCGCTCGATCCACCGCAGGTTGCACGGATCGAGCACGAACGACAGCGGCACCTCGAACGTCCCCGCGACCTCGCGGAGGTCGAGCGCGAGATCGAAGCCCGGACGCACCAGTGCGACGACGGGCGTGATGCGATAGCCCGTGACGACGATGTAGTCCTCGAGGCACCCGACGACCTCGACGTGGCGCGACGCGAGGCCGATCTCCTCCTCGGTCTCGCGCAGTGCGGTGGCCACGGGACCGGAATCGTGCGCTTCCCGCCGCCCGCCCGGGAACGCGACCTGGCCCGCGTGATGCTTGAGGTCCGTGGCACGCTCGGTGAGCAGGACCGTGAGGCCCGCCGCCCGGTCGACGAGCGGCACCAGCACGGCGGCCGGCGTGATCGTGGGGGGCAGCAGCGGGCGCAGGCGCTCGTCGTCGAGCAGCGCGGTGCCGAAGCGGGGTTCCGGGATCAGGTCACCGACGACGGACACGGCGTCGCGCCGGAACGCTGCCCTCAGGTCTTCACTGCGGATCTCGGTGGGTGCTGCGGACAAGGCGGCCGGAATGTCACGGGTGGTGATGCGATATCATGCGAATACTACCACCAGGCCCCTGCCGTCCTCCGGATCGACGCCGATCATGTCAGACCCCCGCCTCCGCTCACTGTCGCCTCTCGACGGCCGCTACGCGCGCAGGTGCGCCGATGTCGCCGAACTCTTCAGCGAAACCGCCCTGATCCGCGCACGCACGACGGTCGAGGCCCGCTGGCTCCTGCACCTGGCCGGCCCCGGGGGCATCTCCGATCTCGCGTCGCTGCCCGGACCGGTGGTCGCTGCGACCGAGCGTCTGTCGGCCGGGGTCGACGACGCGTTCGCGGCGCGGGTCAAGGAGATCGAGTCGAGGACGAACCACGACGTCAAGGCCGTCGAGTACGCGATCCGCGAGATCCTCGCCGCGGCGGGAGCTCCGCCGGCAGCACTCGAGTTCGTGCATTTCGGGTGCACCTCGGAGGACATCAACAACCTGAGCTACGCGCTGATGCTCTCCCGTACGCGCGAGCAGGTGCTGCTGCCGCTCATGGAGGAGATCGATGCGGTGCTGACGCGCATGGCGCACCGCTACGCGGAGTTCGCGATGCTGTCGCGGACCCACGGCCAGGCCGCGACTCCGACCACGCTCGGCAAGGAGCTGGCCAACGTCGTGATGCGGCTGCGCCGCCAGCGCGAGGGATTCGCCGCCGTCCACGTGCTCGGCAAGATGAACGGCGCCGTCGGGAACTACAACGCACATGTCGTGGCCTGTCCCGAGGTCGACTGGCCCGCGCTCGCACGGGCATTCGTCGAGTCACTGGGCCTCGTGTTCAACAGCCACACCATCCAGATCGAGCCGCACGACTGGATCGCCGAGTACTGCGACGCGCTCGCGCGTCACGACACGATCATCGAGGACCTCTGCCGCGACATCTGGGGCTACGTGTCCCTCGGCTATTTCCGCCAGCGCAGCGTCGCCGGTGAGGTCGGCAGCTCGACCATGCCGCACAAGGTCAACCCCATCGACTTCGAGAACGCCGAGGGCAACCTCGGTCTCGCCAATGCGCTGCTGCGGCATTTCTCGGCGAAGCTCCCGGTCTCGCGCTGGCAGCGCGACCTCACGGATTCCACCGTGCTGCGCAACCTGGGCGTGGCCGTGGGACACGCGGTGCTCGCGTACCGCTCGCTGCTGCAGGGCCTCGAGAAGCTCGAGGCCGATCCCGCCCGCCTCGCGCAGGATCTGGACGCGAACTGGGAAGTGCTGGCCGAGCCGATACAGATGGTCCTGCGCCGCCACGGCGTCGCGAACGCCTACGACCTCCTCAAGGAGTTCTCGCGCGGCCGTCGCGTCGGCGCCGCCGAGCTGCAGGCCTTCGTCGCGGATCTGGATCTCCCGGCCGAGGCCCGCGACCGTCTCTCCCGCCTCACGCCGGCGACCTACCTCGGCCTCGCGGCCCGACTCGCGCGGCAGGTCTAGGGCACAGCACGAGGCTCGTGCGAGCGCGCCACGCCGGACTCCGCCCTGGACCCGGTATTGTGCGGCACGTCACTTTCCGTGACCGAGTCGGCAATGGAACTGCGACACGAACCGGTACCATCTCCCGGTCATCGAGACAGGAGCCCCCCGGGGTGACGAACCAGGTCCACAGCGCCGCCGGAACGCGCAGCATCCTGACCACGCTGGACGAGGTCCGCGCGGCCGCAGTGCGGGTCGCGAGTGCCGCGACCCGCATGCTGACGATGTACACCCCGGACGTCGAACCGGCCCTGTACGATCAGCCGGCCTTCCTGGAAGCCATCAAGCGGCTGATCCTGGGCCGCAGCTACGCCAAGGTCCGGGTGCTCATCGCCGATCCCGCCCGGACGACGTTCGAGACGAGCAAGTTCATCGGCATGGCGCGCAGGATCACGAGCCACATCGAGGTGCGCCACCTGCGTGCCGACCTCCGCAACAACGCCGCGGCGTTCCTGATCGCCGACGAGCGCGCGCTGATCTATCGCCTGCAGGCCTCGAGCTGGGACGGCATCGCGGAGATGAACGATCCGCCGGTCGCCCGCCGCTACCTGGCCTATTTCGAAGACGTGTGGCAGGCGAGCGAGCCACACCGCGAGTTGCGCCAGATCCGCATGTAGGCGGACGCCGACGCACTCCGGGCCGCGGCGCGGGGCCCGCACCGTATAATCCCGCGATGATCTTCAGACCGGACGTGACCGTCGCGGCCGTCGTCGAGCGCGACGGCCGATTCCTGCTCGTCGAGGAACGGGCGGGGCGAAGGATCGTGTTCAACCAGCCGGCCGGGCACCTGGAGGACGGCGAGACGCTGCTCGAAGCCGCCGTGCGGGAGACCCTCGAGGAGACGGCCTGCCGGTTCACGCCACAGTCGCTGCTCGGCGTCTACCTGTGGCGCAATCCGGCCAACGACCGGACGTTCCTGCGGGTCGCCTTCACGGGAACGGTGGGCGATCCGGAACCCGGCCGTGCGCTCGACCGCTCGATCATCCGTACGACCTGGCTGTCCCGTTCGCAGCTGGCCGATCGGCCGAACACGCTGCGCAGCCCGCTGGTCCTGCAGTGCATCGCCGATTACGAGCGCGGCACACGGCACCCGCTCTCGGTGCTGCAGACCCTCGACCTCGACCTGCGCCCCGCCGTCTCCGGCACGCGCTGAGCATGGCGCAGCGGATCATCGTCGGCCTGTCCGGCGGCGTCGATTCCGCAGTGGCGGCGCTGCTGCTGCGCGAAGCCGGGCACGACGTGCAGGGCCTGTTCATGTCCAACTGGGACGAGGACGAAGACGGCTACTGCACGGCGGCGGCCGATTTCCAGGATGCGCGCGCCGTTGCCGCCGAGCTCGGCATCCCGCTGCACCGCGCCAGTTTCGCCGGCGAATACCGCGAGCGCGTGTTCGCGGGATTCCTGCGCGAGTACCGCGCCGGGCGCACACCGAACCCCGACGTGCTCTGCAACCGCGAGATCAAGTTCGGCGTCTGCTTCGACTATGCACGGCGGCTCGGCGCAGAGCGCATCGCGACCGGCCACTACGCACGCGTCGTGCACGGGGCGACGGGACCGACGCTGCTGCGCGCGCTCGACCGCGGCAAGGACCAGAGCTACTTCCTGCACGCCGTCGCGGCGGAACAGCTCGCGCTCACGGCTTTCCCGCTCGGATCCCTCACCAAGGCCGAGGTCCGCGACCTGGCGCGCCGCCGCGGGCTGCCCGTGCACGACAAGAAGGACTCGACCGGCATCTGCTTCATCGGGGAGCGGCCCTTCCGTGAATTCCTGGCGCAGTTCCTGCCCGCAGAGCCCGGGCCGATCCTGGATCTCGGGGGCACGCGGCTCGGCACGCACCACGGCCTGACGTTCTACACCCTCGGCCAGCGCTCCGGACTGGAGATCGGCGGCGTCGCGGGCCGCGCGGGAGAACCCTGGTACGTCGTGGGGAAGCGCAGGGACGACAATGCCCTGGTGGTCGCGCAGGGGCACGACCACCCGGCGCTCCACAGCTCGCTCGTCACCACCGAGCCCGCGCTCTGGGTCTCCGGTTCGCCGCCCGCGGCCTCGTTCCGCTGCACGGTGAAGCTCCGTTACCGCCAGGCCGACATGCCGTGCACGGCGGAGGTCCGGGCCGGCGGCGACCTCGAACTGCGGCTGGACCGGCCCGACCGCGCCGTCACACCCGGCCAGTACGCGGTGCTCTACCGCGGTGAGGAGTGCCTGGGCGGCGCTGTCATCGCCGGTACGCAGAATCCGCAGAGCCCCTCCCCGAACCCGCCGGCGCCTCGTCCCGGCACGCACCTGCCGCTATAATCCGCGGCCTTTATCGCATGCGGTGCACCGCGGCCGCGGCGCACATTTCCGGAGGACCCTCATGACGGACAGCTTCAAGGCCCGCACCCAGCTCACGGTCGGTGGCAGGAACTACGAGATCTACAGCCTCGAGGCACTCGCCGGTCACGACGTCGACCGCCTGCCGTTCTCGCTGAAGATCCTGCTCGAGAATCTGCTGCGGACCGAGGACGGCGTCAACGTGACGCGCGACGACGTGCTGGCCCTGCTGAAGTGGGACCCGAAGGCGGCGCCGTCGCACGAGATCGCGTTCACGCCGGCGCGCGTGATCATGCAGGACTTCACCGGCGTGCCCTGCGTCGTCGACCTGGCCGCGATGCGCGACGCCGTGCAGCGCCTGGGGGGCGACCCGAAGCGCATCAACCCGCTGGCCCCGGCCGAGCTCGTCATCGACCACTCCGTGCAGGTCGATGAATACGGCGCGCCGAACTCGCTGGCGCGCAACACCGAGATCGAGTTCGCGCGCAACGGCGAGCGCTACGCGTTCCTGCGCTGGGGCCAGAAGGCCTTCAACAACTTCAAGGTCGTGCCGCCGAACACCGGCATCGTGCACCAGGTCAACGTCGAGCACCTCGCCCGCGTCATCTTCGCGGACGACCAGGGCCGCGCCTACCCGGACACGCTGGTCGGCACCGACTCGCACACCACGATGGTGAACGGCCTCGGCGTGCTCGGCTGGGGCGTGGGCGGCATCGAGGCCGAGGCCGCGATGCTCGGCCAGCCCGTGACGATGCTGATCCCGCACGTCATCGGCTTCAAGCTCACCGGCCAGCTGCCGGCCGGTGCGACCGCCACCGACCTGGTGCTGACGGTCACCGAGATGCTGCGCAAGAAGGGCGTCGTCGACAAATTCGTCGAGTTCTTCGGCGACGGCCTCGCCGGCCTGCCGCTCGCAGACCGCTCCACGATCGCCAACATGGCGCCGGAGTTCGGCTCGACCTGCGGCATCTTCCCCGTAGACGAGGAGACGATCCGCTACCTCGAGCTCACCGGCCGCTCGCCCGAGCAGATCGCGCTGGTCGAGGCCTACGCGAAGGCGCAGGGCCTGTGGCGACACAACGGCCAGCGTCAGGCGGACTACACCGACACGCTGGAACTCGACCTGTCGACGGTCGAGCCCTCGCTCGCCGGCCCGAAGCGCCCGCAGGACCGCGTGCCGCTGCGCAACGCCAAGCAGGTGTTCCAGGCTAGCCTCAAGAAGATGGCCGAGGAGCGCGCGCAGAAGAACCCGTCGGCGAAAGGCGTGGCGACGATCAAGGGCGGCGCCGAGATCAAGGACGGCGCGGTGCTGATCGCCGCGATCACCAGCTGCACCAACACCTCGAACCCCGCGGTGCTGCTCGCCGCCGGCCTGGTCGCGCGCAAGGCGCGTGAGCGCGGGCTCACGTCGAAGCCGTGGGTGAAGACCTCGCTGGCGCCGGGCTCGCGCGTCGTCACCGACTACCTCGCGAAGGCCGGCCTGCTGGCCGATCTCGAGGCGGTCGGCTTCTACACGGTCGGCTATGGCTGCACGACCTGCATCGGCAACTCGGGCCCGCTGAAGCCGGAGATCTCGGAGGCCGTGAAGGCCGGCGACATCGTCGCCACGTCGGTGCTGTCGGGCAACCGCAACTTCGAAGGCCGCGTGCACGCCGAGATCAAGATGAACTTCCTGGCCTCGCCGCCGCTGGTCGTCGCCTACGCGCTCGCGGGTTCGCTCGAGGTCGATCTGAACAACGATGCGATCGGCACGGGCAAGGATGGCAAGCCGGTGTACCTCAAGGACATCTGGCCGACGCCGGCCGAGGTGCAGCAGGCGATCAAGGGTTCGGTCGATTCGGCGATGTTCAAGAAGAGCTACGCCAGCGTGTTCGCGGGCGATGCGAACTGGAACTCGATCAAGGTGGCCGAGGGCCAGAACTACCACTGGGACGACAGGTCGACCTACGTCAAGAACCCGCCGTACTTCGAGGGCATGACGATGACCCCCGCCGCGCGCGGCGACATCAAGGGCGCGCGCGCGCTCGCCGTGCTCGGCGACTCGGTCACGACCGACCACATCTCGCCGGCCGGCGACATCTCGAAGTCGAGCCCGGCCGCGAAGTACCTGGTCAGCCTCGGCGTGCAGCCGGCCGACTTCAACTCCTACGGCTCGCGCCGCGGCAACCATGAAGTGATGATGCGCGGCACGTTCGCCAACATCCGGCTGCGCAACGCGCTGGTCCCGGGTGTCGAGGGTGGCGTGTCGGTGCACGTGCCGAGCGGCGAGCAGATGTCGATCTACGACGCCGCGATGAAGTACAAGGCCGAGGGCACGCCGCTCGTGGTGCTCGCCGGCAAGGAATACGGCACCGGCTCGTCGCGCGACTGGGCGGCCAAGGGCACGATGCTGCTCGGCGTGAAGGCCGTCATCTCGGAGAGCTTCGAGCGCATCCACCGCTCGAACCTGATCGGCATGGGCGTGCTGCCGCTGCAGTTCGTCGACGGCGCGAATGCGCAGTCGCTGGGACTCACCGGCAAGGAGACCTTCGACATCGTCGGCCTCGACGCGGGTGCCGCGAAGACGGCGAAGGTCATCGCCACCGGTGACGGCGGCAAGAAGACCGAGTTCAGCGTGCGCGTGCGCATCGACACGCCGAAGGAGCTCGAGTACTACCGCCACGGCGGCATCCTGCACTACGTGCTGCGTGGCCTCGCGGGCAGCAAGGCGGCCTGATCGTCTCCGGTCCTGGTTCGGACGGGGACGCATCGGCGTCCCCGTCCGGCGCCGGCGCCGCGGACCGGCGCGACCCCGCCGGAGCCCTGCGGCGCCGCCGAGGCGGTACGGAACCCGCGACAGTAGAGCGGTGATCCGCGGATGACCCCGACCATCGACGGCGTCGCCGTCTTCGACCTCGACGGCACCCTCACGCGGCACGACACCTTCGTGCCCTATCTCCTGGGCTGGGTGGGTCGCCATCCCGTACGCCTGCCGGGCCTCGTCGCAGTGCCCCCGTATCTGATCAGCTACCTGCTCGACGGTCGTGATCGCGGCCGTCTCAAGTCACGCCTGCTGCGACGGTTCATGGGTGGCGCCCTGCGCGCGGAGGTCGACGCCTGGACGCGGGATTTCGTCGTCGCAACCCTGCAGACGCGGCTCTGCGCCCGTGCGCGCGCGTGCATCGAGGCCCACCGCAGCCGCGGCGATCGTCTCGTCCTGCTCTCGGCCAGCGTGGATCTCTACGTGCCGGCCATCGGCGCCGCGCTCGGCTTCGACGAGGTGATCTGCACGGGTATCACCTGGCAGGGTGACCGGCTCACCGGCGAGCTCGCGACGGCCAACCGGCGCGGGGCCGAGAAGGCCCATGTCGTCGCCACTCTCCGGCAGCGTCACCCAGCCGCGCGGTTCAGTGCCTACGGGAATGCGGACTCCGACTTCCCGCATCTCGAGCTCGTCGACCGGCCCTGCCTCGTGAACGCGAGTGCCGGCCTGCGCCGCAGAGCACAGTCGCTGGGCTGGCGGCTCGACGACTGGCGCCATCCGTGACCAGCGACGAAACGGCTCCGATAGCGTGAACGGGCCCGGGTGCCCTGTTCCCCGGGATGTCCCTAGCTCCCGGGTCCGCCGGCCGCGAACAGCCATCCGCACCACAGCGCGGCCAGCACGAGCGCCTGCCCGTACAGGATGCGCAACGCAAAGCGGCGACCGCCGCTCGCCCAGGACACGACGACCTTCGCGACCGCATTGCCCGTGAACGCGATCAGGGTCGCGATGGCCGCGTGGACGATCGACAGTTCCCCTCGCGCCGCGAGAGCGCCGGCCGAGGCGCCCGCGGCCTGCGCGTCGGCCACACCCGCGAACGCGATCCCCGCAACCGCACCCGCGCTTCCCACCGATCTGACGAGCGCGGTGGAAATGGCGAGCATGGCGGCGATCACGAGCGCGAACACGACCGCCGTCCGGACCTCGAACGGACGGCCGAGCACCAGGGCTTCGGCCGGCTTCGAGCTCAGGTTGTACATGAATATCGCCCCATAAGCTGCGGCCGCCAAAGCCGCCAGCAGCATGGGCACGCTGAGCTCCATGAGCAGCGGCAGGTGGGCAACGGCGAGCACGATCGCCATGAAAACCGGTGTTGCAAGCGACGACAGCGATGCCCCCGCCACGGCACCTCCCAGCAGATCCGGAGCCGCTCGCACCCTCGCGCCCATCGCGGCGTGGGTCGCGGCGCTCGACACGAAGCCGCCCATCAATCCTGCAATCGGCAGCCCGAGCCGTGGCCCCATGGCGCGCAGTGCCACATACCCCAGTCCGTTGATGACCATGATGAGCACGGCCAGCTTCCAGATGAGCCGCAGATTCACGGCGCCCCAGGGATCGAGGGGCTCGCGCGGCATGAGCGGCAGCACGATGAGCGCGGCACCGGCCAGCAACAGCGCATCGTGGACTTCCTGCGGCGTCAGCGTGTTGCGCACGAATTCGTGCAGGCGCGAACGCGCGGCGAGCACGAGGGCCACCGCGACGCCGAGGCCCGCCGTCAGCTCCGGTGACTCATGGGCCAGCATGCCGAGCATCGGCATCAGCACGAGCGCGACTTCGGTCGTGAGGCCGAGATCGCCGCCGGGGCTGCGCAGGTAGGCGGCGACGGAAAGCGCCGCGACGGCGATCAGGACCGCGGTGGCGATGACCATGGAACCGAAGCTGCCCGCCAGAGCCCCGGCCAGGGCTGCGAGCGTGAACGTGCGGATACCGGCCGGAGCGGCATCGCCGTGACGGGCCTTGCTGCGCTCGCGTTCGAGCCCCACCAGCAGGCCGACACCGCCCGCAATGAAGTACGGCAATATGTCGTTGTTCAACATGGCATTACAAGACTGTCCTTACAGGTCAGATGATCCACGGAAACGATGAACGTCCCCCGGGAACCGGTCGCCGTGGCTCCTGCTGCCCGGGGCAACCGGCACCCGCGGGCCAGGGGCCGGCCACACCCCAGCCTTTTTAACGTGATTCGAATCGACGACGCCACGGGAACATCCGCGCCCCGTTCGCTGTCGGGATAATGTCCCCGCGCACGCCGTGATCGCAAAACCCGCGATCCGGGCGGTGCAAAGGAGGTCGCATGGCCCGCTTCAGCATTCCCCGCATCCCCTCCTCGCAGATCACGCCCGAACACCGTTACTGGTCACGCCGGGAGCTGATCCTGGCCGGCATCGGCTCCGCAGCGGGCCTCGCGGGCGGCGTGCCCGGTGCCGCGGCCGCATTCGAACTCGTCGATCCGCCGCTCCAGTTCCGGCGCAATCCCCGGTACAGCACGAACGAACGCCCGAACCGCTTCGAGGAAGTGACCCAGTACAACAACTTCTACGAATTCGGCAGCGACAAGACGGACCCGTACGCCAATGCCGACAGCCTGCGCACGCGCCCCTGGAAAGTCGCGATCGAGGGCGAGGCCGAATGGCTGGGCGAATTCGATCTCGACGAGATCCTGAAGCCCCACCCGCTGGAGGAACGCATCTACCGGCTGCGCTGCGTCGAGGCCTGGTCCATGGTGATCCCGTGGATCGGCTTCCCGCTGGGAGAACTCATCAAGCGCTGCAGGCCGACCGCGAAGGCGAAGTACGTGGAGTTCACGACGCTCTACGATCCGAAACAGATGCCCGGTCAGCGCTCGCACGTGCTGCGCTGGCCCTATGTCGAGGGACTGCGCCTCGACGAAGCCATGCATCCGCTCGCCCTGCTCGCCGTCGGCCTGTACGGGCGTGTGCTGCCCAACCAGAACGGCGCGCCGCTCAGGCTCGTGGTGCCATGGAAATACGGCTTCAAGAGCATCAAGTCGATCGTGAAGCTGCGCTTCACCGCGATCAGGCCGCGCACGGCCTGGGAGCGGTCGGCACCGCTGGAATACGGGTTCTATGCCAATGTGAACCCCGCCGTGGACCATCCGCGCTGGAGCCAGAAGCGCGAACGGCGCATCGGCAGCGGCCTGCTCTTCGGGAAGGAACCCACGCTGCCGTTCAACGGCTACGCCGAACAGGTCGCGCACCTGTACCGGGGCATGGACCTCACGCGGTACTTCTGATGCGCCCCGCACGCCCCGGGGACACGCGCCGGCGCGTCTCGAAGGTCGTACTGTTCACACTCTGCTCGGCGCCGCTCGCCCGCCTCGCCGCGGGCGCTTTCGGCCTGGGCGGCATCGACCTCGGCGCCAATCCCGTCGAGGCGCTCATCGCGCAGACCGGCATCTGGACGCTCCGGCTGCTGCTGCTCACGCTGCTCGTGACTCCGGCGGCACGCGTGCTGCCCAGCCTGCAACTGCCGCGCTACCGCCGCATGCTGGGCCTGTTCGCATTCGCCTGTGCGCTCGCCCACTTCCTCTGCTACGCCGTCGTCGACCAGGGACTCGCGCTCGACTTCATCGTCGAGGACGTGACGAAACGGCCGTACATCACGGTCGGATTCACCGCACTGTTGCTGCTGCTGCCGCTCGCCGCAACGTCGAACACCGCCTCGATGCGGCGTCTCGGGCGGCGCTGGAAGTCACTGCACGGCCTCGTGTACCCGATCGCCCTGCTCGGCTGCTGGCATTTCTACTGGCAGGTGAAGGCCGACCTGCGGGAACCGCTCGTGTACTTCGGCCTCTGGCTCGCGCTCATGATCGTGCGACTGCCGCGCGTCCGGCACCGTCTACGGGCCCCGGCCCGCGCGCCTCAAGCGAGCGCCCAGCCCGGCACGTGACGCCAGCCCGACATCAGCCCGGCATCGAGCCGGCGCCAGTCGGGCTCCAGGGTTTCCACGAGACGCCAGAAGCGGCGTGAATGGTTCATGTGCACGAGATGCGCGAGCTCGTGTGCGAACAGGTAACGCACGACGTCGGGCGGCTGGAACATCAGGCAGGCGTTCAGGCTGATGGTCGCCTGGCGCGAGCAGCTGCCCCAGCGCGTGCGCTGGCGGCGCACCTGCACCCGGTTCACGCCCAGAGCCGCCTCGGTCGCGACCTCGAGCAGCCAGGGTGCGAGACGCGCATGCGCCCGGCGCATGAGCCAGCGCTGCAGCACGTGCCGCACGAGACGCCCGCGCTCGAGTTCACCGCGCACGACGACGACGCCGTCGCCCTCGCGCACGCGCGGTGCGCGCGGCGCGCGCTCGTAGATCACCTGCCAGCTCTCGCTCACCGCCTGGAACGACACCTCGACCGGCAGCGCCTCGCGCGCGGCCGGCTCGCGATGCCCGAACTCGCGCACCTTGAGATCGATCCAGGTCCGGTGACGGCTCACGAACTGCTGCACGGCCCCGGGTTCGGTACCGCGCGGCACCACGATCTCGACACGCCCGCCCGGGAAGACGCGCGCGGTCAGCCGGCGCGCCCGCTGGCTCTCACGTACGACGAAGGACTCCTGCGGGCCGTCGGCACCGAGCAGCGACAGCTGCGCGGAGTCGGCTTCAGGATGCTGGCGCGCGAGCATGAAACCCGGAAACTCCCCACATCGATCTCGGGACACGACGCCTGCGGTGCGTGACCGGATCACGGACCCGGCCGCCTCGCGCGAGGCGGCGTGATGATAGCAGCGAAGCCCGCGCAACTCATCCGTGATGCACGTGGCTCACAGCTCGCGCAGTCCCGCGGTGACGGGCTGTCGCGCCGCGCGCAGTCCCGGCAGCAGACCGCCGACGAGGCCGAGCAGCAGCGCGTAGCCCACACCCGCGAGCATCAGCGTCGGCGTGACCCGGAAGGCGAAGCTCACCTGCGTGAAGCTGGACCAGTTCAGCGTCGAGGCCTGGTAGCCGTTGAACCCCGCGTAGGCCAGCGCGGCGCCGGCCACCCCGCCTGCGAGTCCGAGCAGCAACGCCTCCAGCAGCACCGAGGCCAGCACGGGCGTCGCACCGAATCCGAGCGCCCTCAGCGTGGCGATCTCCCGCGCGCGCGATGCGACCGCCGCGTACATGGTGTTGAGCGCGGCGAACACGGCGCCCACACCCATCATGAGCGCGATGAGCACGCCGACGGTATTGATGATGCCGGCGAGCTGGCGGGACTGGTCGTCGAGGAACTGACGCTCCGTGCGCACCGAGACGTTCGTGCGCGGATCGGCGGCGAGCCGCGCGCGCAGTGCCGCGAGCTCTCCCGGCGCGCGCAGCCGAACGCGCAGGGACTGGTAGCTCGCGCCACGCTTGTAGGCGCCCTGCAGCAGCACGGCGTCCGTCCAGATCTCGCCCTCCGCGACGGAGCCGCCGTCCTCGAAGACCCCGGTCACGGTCCACTCGGCGTCGCCGAGCCGCAGCCGGTCACCGAGCCCGAGACCCTGGAACTGGGCCTGCGCGCCGCGCCCGACGATGACCTCCTCGAGGCCGGTCCGGAACATCCGCCCGGCGACGATGCGGAAGGCGCGCCGCAGGCCCGGCGCCTCCGGGCCCACGCCGCGCACGGGCACGTTCGCCGGCGTGCCGCGCCCGATGCTCGGCTGGTCGACGACGACATAGAGCTCCGCCGAGACGACGGGCCCGGCCGCGCCACGCCGGATCTGGGGCGCATCGCTCACGATGCGCGCGTCCTCGACGCCGAGCCCGCTCGACATCTCGTCCTCGGAACCGCCGCGCAGCACGATGACGACGTCTTCCTGTCCCGACAGCGCGAGCGCCGCACGGAATCCCGCGCTGATCGACAGCACCGCGATCAGCACCGCGACCACGCCGCCGATGCCGACGACGGCCACGAGCGACGGACCGAGGCGCTGCGGCAGCGCCGCGAAGTTCAGGCGTGTGACCGCGATCGCCTGGCGCAGCCCGGAACGGCGCATGGCTCAGGCCTGCCGCAGCGCCGCGGCGATCCGCAGCCGGAGCGCCTGCCATGCGGGCGCCGCGCCGGCCGCGATGCCGAGCCCGAGCATCAGCGCGAGCGCGCGGACCCAGATCGAGGAGGACACCTCGAACACGGGGAGATACTGCGCGATCGCATCCGCGAGCGCGGCAACGAGCAGCGTGGCCAGTGCCAGGCCCGCCGCGCCCCCCAGGGTGGTCAGCAGCACGGCCTCGCCGAGCACCATCGCCATGACGCCCGCGTTCGTGAAGCCGAGCGTCTTCAGCACGGCCAGTTCGCCGGTGCGCTCGCGCACCGACTGGGCCATGGTGTTGGCCGTGACCAGCAGCATCGTGAAGAATACCGCGCTGACGACCGCGGTCAGGATGGCGCCGATGTTGCCGATCTGGTTAGCGAAGCCCTGCGCGAAAGCCTTCTCGCTGCTCGTGCGCGTCTCGTAGCGCGAATTCGCGAACAGCGCGTCGATGCGGCGCGCGACGTCCGCCGCGACAGCGGGGTCGTCCACCGCGACCACGTACCAGCCCACCAGGCCCTTCGCTCCCTCGGCCAGCGACTCCGTGAAATAGTCCTGCCGGAAATACATGCTCGTCTTGTCGCCGATGTCGTTCCTGAGCCCGTAGGTGCCGGCGATCTGCAGCTCCCAGACGTTGCCGCCGTCGGCACGCGGCCAGATGTTGGAACGCAGCGCGACGATGTCACCGGGCTTCCAGCCGAAGCGGCGCACGAGGTCGGCGCCGACGAGCACGGCGCGCCGGTCCGCGCGCCAGCGCGCGAGCACTTCCGGAGAAACGCGGATCTCCGGATAGATCGCGAGAAAGCCGTCCGGCTCGACGGGGAAGGCCTGGATGACATTGCGGTCGTCGCGGTACGTGCCGCCGAGCCAGGTCATCGGCGAAACGTCGCGTACTCCTTCCACCGTGCGGATGCGTCCGGCATGGCTCGCGGGCAGCGGCTGGATCAGAGAGACCTTGTGGATGGTCATCAGCCGGTTCTGTCCGGCGAGCTCGACGCCGATCGAGAACGCATCGTCCACCGCGGACAGGATCCCGTACAGCAGGAAGGCCACCACGATCGAACCGAGCGTGAAGGCCGAGCGCAGTGGACGACGGCCCAGATTGGCGAAGACGAGCGGCAGGAAGCGCCACATCAGCCGCTCCCCCGCCCGCGTGCATCACGGGCGCGGCGAGGGCTGCCGCCGGCGCCGCTGCCGCGCCCGGCGCCAGGCCCCTCCTGTTCAGTGCCCGGCATCGGTGAGCAGCCCCTTGTCCAGGTGCACGAGCCGCGAGGCCGACTCGGCGGCACGCGGATCGTGCGTGACCATCAGGATGGTCTTGCCCTGTGCGTTGAGTGCACCGAGCAGCGTGAGCACCTCGTCGCCCGTGCGGCGGTCGAGATCGCCCGTCGGCTCGTCGCACAGCAGCAGTGTGGGATTCGTGACGATCGCGCGGGCGATGCCGACGCGCTGTTCCTGGCCACCGGACAGCTCGCGGGGTCTGTGCCGCGCGCGGTCCCCGAGCCCGACGAGCTTCAGCGCCGCGTGCACGCGCCGGCGTCGCTCCGACGGCGGCAGGTCCGTGAGCAGCAGCGGCAGCTCCACGTTGCGCTCGGCGGTCAGCACGGGCAGCAGGTTGTACATCTGGAACACGAAGCCGACGTGGCGCGAGCGCCAGCGGGCGAGTTCCGCATCCGTCAGCGCCGCGATGTCCCGCCCGTCGACCACGATGCTGCCGCGCGTGGGACGGTCGAGGCCGCCGATGAGGTTGAGCAGCGTGGACTTCCCCGAACCCGACGGGCCCATCAGTGCCACGAATTCGCCGCGCGCGATGTCGAGCGACAGCCCGGACAGCACGCGGATGACCTCGGGGCCGCGCCGGAAGTCCTTGTGCAACCCGCGGATCCGGATGAGCGGCTGCGGCCCGCCGGCGTCAGGCGCCATCGCCGACCTTGACGCGTGCGCCATCCGCGAGTCCGGCGGGCGGCTCGACGACGACCGTGGCGCCCGGATCGACGCCGTCGAGGATCTCGCGGCGCCCCTCCAGCTCGCGCCCGGCCGTGACCGGCACGCGCCGCACGCGGCCCTGCTGCACGACCCAGACCTGGGTGCGTCCGGCGTCCGTGAAGACCGCGGCCTGCGGCAGCAGCGCGCGCACGCGCCGCACCGCGGGAGCGTCCTCGAAGAACCGCACGCGTACGCCCATGTCCGGCAGGATGCGCGGATCGAGCTGCTCGAACGCGATGCGCACCCGCACGGTCGCCTTCTGACGATCGGCCGCGGGCACGATCGCGGTCACGCGCGCCGGCAGCGTCCAGTCGGGGTAGGCGTCCAGCACGGCCTGCGCCCGCTGCCCGGGCTGCACGCGGTTGATGAACGACTCGTTGACGTCGACCTCGATCTCGCGCGAATCCATGTCGACGATCGTCGCGATGCCCGTGCGCGTGAAGCCGCCGCCCGCGGAGATCGGCGAGACCATCTCGCCGGGCTGCGCGTCCTTCGAGATCACCACGCCCCCGAACGGCGCGCGCACGACGTGATCCTCGACTTCGCGCGCCGTGACCTCGAGCGCCGCGCGCCGCACCGCGAGCTGGGCGCGCGCGGTCCCGAGCCGCGCGGCCAGCGCGTCCGCCTCGGCCTCGGCGGCATCCACGGCGGCCTGCGAGACCAGCTCGCGCACGCGCAGGCTGCGCTGCCGGTCGCGCGTGCGACGCGCCTCCGCGAGCAGCACCGTGGTCTCCGCGAGCGCGCGTTCGGCGCTGTCCCGCTCGCGCCGGGCGACCGCGTCGCTCGCGCGCGCCGAGCGGTCGTCGAGCCTGGCGAGCACCTGGCCCGCAGCGACCGTCGCGCCCTCCTCGATCAGCACCTCGTCGATGCGGCCGGTCACCTTGGCGCTCACCGTGGCGAGCCGGCGCGCGACGACGTAGCCCGATGCGCTGAGCACCGCCGTCCCGCCCTTGTCGGGAGCCTCGACGGGCGCAACCTCTACCTCGAGCGGCGGACGATAGGCCAGCAGTCCGGCCGCGACCGCCAGAGCGACGAGCGCCGCACCCGCCGCGCCCCAGCGATACCGCCGGCGTCGTTCGCGGGCGCGCTCGTCGAAGTCCGTGGCACCGAGTGTCTCGAGCGCCTGCTGGTCCAGCGTCATGCAATCCCCGTCCTGTCGTCCGCCCCCGCTCCCGGCATCCGCGATGCGCACGAGGGCGTGATCTACAATGCCGCGCCGCCGGACCGAGCCGGGTCCGCGGACACGAAGCCCGCCCGACGCGCACGGTCAACTTAGCACAGGCTCGACACCGTCTCATGCCAGCCCCGACGCTCATCGACATCGGCATCAACCTCGTCCACGACAGCTATGACCACGACCGCGCGGAAGTGATCGCCGCCGCGAAGGCGGCGGGCGTGACGCGCATGATCGTGACCGGCAGCAGCCTCGAGGTCTCGCGCCGGGCGATCGCCCTCTCGCGGCAATGGCCCGGCACGCTCTGGTGCACCGCGGGCGTGCATCCCCACCATGCCGGCGAGTTCGACGAAGCCGGCGTGCCCGTACTCGAGGCGCTCGCCCGGGAGCCCGAGGTCGTCGCCGTCGGTGAATGCGGCCTCGACTATTTCAGGAACTACTCCCCGCATGCCGATCAGGAGCGTGCGCTGCGACTGCAGCTCGGGATCGCCGCGCGACTCGGCAAGCCGCTGTTCCTCCACCAGCGCGATGCGCACCGCGAGCTGCTGCGGCTGCTCGATCCTTTCCTGCCGCGCATCCCGCGCGCGGTCGTGCATTGCATGACGGGAACGGTCGAGGAAGCACGCGACTACCTCGAGCGCGGGCTCTACATCGGCATCACGGGCTGGATCTGCGACGAGCGGCGCGGTCACCACCTGCGCGAAGTCGTGCGCGCGATCCCGCCCGGGCGTCTCATGATCGAGACCGATGGCCCCTATCTGCTGCCGCGGGACCTGAAGCCGAAGCCGAGTTCCAGACGCAATGAACCCAGGTACTTGCCTCATGTTCTTCAGGCCGTTGCTGATGCACGGGGCGAGCCGGCCGGAGTTCTTTCCGGTATCATCGAACGGACGACGCGGGAGTTCTTCGGTCTGCCCGCGCCCTGATCGTACGGCCCGCTTCACGGGTCCGGCGGCGACCGGAGAGCCGCGACGGCCGCCCGATGGAAAACGACGGACATCCGGTCTCTGGAGGATGCATTGGCCACGAAACCGACTTACGGCATGGCGACCCTCGGCATCCACGGCAGCAGCCAGAAGGATGCCCACGGCAGCCCGCACACGCCGATCTACAACACCACGACCTTTGCGTTTCCCTCGACCGCCGCCCTGCTCGATGTCGCGGACGGCAGGAAGCGCGGCGCGCTGTACACGCGCTACGGACAGAACCCCAGCATCTTCGCGCTGGAGGAAACGCTCGCCGCGCTGGAAGGCGCCGAGATGGCCTGGGCCTTCTGTTCCGGCATGGCGGCCGAGACCGCGCTGTTCCTGACCCACGGTCGCGACGGCATCATCTGTATCGGTGACGCCTATGGCGGCACGCTCGAACTCCTCACCGCCCAGCTGCCGCTGCTCGGCATCCGCACACACCTGATCCTCGGCAGCGAACTCCACCGGCTCGATGATCTGCTGGCGGGCGGCGCGAAGCTCGTGTTCTTCGAGACGCCCACCAACCCGACGCTCGACCTCTTCGACATCCGGGCCATCGCCGCCACGGCCCATGCCCGCGGCGCCCGCGTGGCGGTGGACAACACCTTCGCCTCGCCCGTGAATCAGCGTCCGCTGGAACTCGGCGCCGATGTCGTGATGCACAGCGCGACGAAGTTCCTGGGCGGCCACAGCGACCTCACGGCGGGCGCCCTCATGGGCTCGAAGGAACTGCTCGCGCCCGTGTGGAACTGGCGCAAGAACCTCGGCTCCATGATCGCGCCGGAGACGGCCTCGCTGCTCTCGCGCAGCCTGCGCACGCTCGTGGTCCGCGTGCGGCAGCAGAACGCCTCGGCCGGCACGATCGCCGAAGCCATGCAGCGGAGCCCGCAGATCGCGCGCGTCCTCTACCCCGGCCTGCCCGGTTTCCCGGGCCACGCACTGGCCGCGCAGCAGATGCACGGCTTCGGCGGCATGCTGACGATCGAAGTGAAGGGTGATGGCGCCGCCGCCACCCGGGTGGCCGAGCGCCTGCGTCTCTTCGCGCTGGCGCCGAGCCTGGGCGGCACGGAGAGCCTCGTGACCCAGCCCTGCACGACCACGCACCACGGCCTCCCGCCCGAGGAACGTGCGCGCCGCGGCATTTCCGATTCCATGCTGCGCCTGTCGATCGGCCTGGAGAACGTCGAGGACCTCATCGCGGATCTCGAACAGGCGCTGCAGTGAACGACCGGGCCTGCCCGGGTTCAGGCCCGGCGCCGCCGGCGCCCCGCACGGTCACCGCTGCGGCGTGGCCCTGTCACACATCGAGCAGCGCATCGATGGCGGCCCAGTTCCGGTCCCGCACCATCACGAACCGGCAGCGCCCACCGGACAACGACGCCCACAGCCCGCCGATCAGGCGATCATCCTCCGCGTCCGTCCAGCGGTCGGCACCCTTGTATTCGACGATCAGGACTCCGCCGCCCGGCAGGCGACACACGAAATCCGGATAGAACCTGCCATCCGCCTTCTGCAGGAAGAACGAGGCTCCTTCCCGGCGCACGAGATTGCGGACCCAGAAATCCATGCGTCCCTTCTGCGCCTGGGTGTCCAGCCAGCAGGCGCACTCGAATTCCTCGCGCGTATCGAAGTCGCCCATTCGTCCGTAGTAGTGGCGTCGGAAGTCGAAGCGGCCGAACCGCCCGTCGTAGTCCCGGCTCGGCGCATATCCGTCCGGGTGGAACTCGAAGGTCCAGGCATCACCAACCGCGACCCGGGCCGCAGTGTCATCGCCGAAGAGCGTCTCCTGGTACACGCGCCGGACCGCGCCGCCCCGCAACGCGGTGATCCGCTTCTCGATCAGGTTCCGGATCAGGAATTTCTGCAGATTGGCGCGCGCCAGCGTGAAGCCGTTCCGCCGCAGCAGTTCGCCGAGCCAGGCCGCCACGAACCCCTGCTTGTTGGCATGCGTCAGTGTCGGCTCGGGCAGGTTGCGGCAGAGCCAGGTGGCAAGGCGCACCGCATCCCAGTGCTCCGGCTGATAGGTGAGTCCCAGGTCGCGCTGCAGGTCTGGCAGGAAACGCGCGACGACGCGCCCGGTGGTCATCTCGACGTCGATCTCACCGGCCTCCGCGACCTTCAGCGCCGCGTTGAGCAGTTCCAGATCGTCCGCCGTCGGCGCCGCATCGTGCGGCGAGAGATCCCGCGGATAGTCCAGCAGCTCGACGTCGTCGAACAGGCGCAGTTCTCCCTGCAATCGCAGTGCGAGCTGCGGCACCCGCAGCCGTTCCCCCTGTTCCGCCGGCGTCTGGAAGAACTCGATCGCGGTCGTACGGCTCTCGGCCGCGGCACGCGCGATGGCATCGGCGGCGGCCGCCGACTCGACCGTACCGGCGAGCGACGCTGCCTCGTCCTCGGTCAGCGGCGCATGGATGGTGAGCCGGTTGCTCGCACGGTCCCACTCCACTTTCCCGCGCAGCGCCGCGGGAACCGCCTTCAGGTCCGGCTTCTCCGGCAGCTCGACGATCACGGGCCGGACCACCACCCGGCCCGGATGGCCCTCCAGATCCAGACGGGCCTGATCCGGCTTGGCCGCCGTGACGAACTCGGCCACCTCGCGCCGCTCGAAACCGGCCCCGGCGACCAGGCGGTCGCGCAGCGCCTGCGCCGTCTCCGCGAAATCCCGCGACACCACGAAGGCGTACGAGCGATTCAGTGCCGCACTCGGCCGATGGCGGGCCGCAGGCTGCCGCAGGATGCGCCCCAGCAACTGTTCGACCGCGGTCTGGGAATGCAGCGCCGCCAGGCTCACGAGGATGTACGCGAACGGACAGTCCCATCCTTCGGCCAGCGCCCGCTGGGTGATGACGTACTTGACCGGACAGGAATCGTCAGCGATGCCGAGCCGGTATTCGACATCGATCTGCTCCAGTCCCCGTGCCTCTCCGGTCGCGATGACGATTTCCGCGGGCGGAATCCGATGATTGTTGATCAGCTCGTCCCGCACGCGTTCCGCATCGCGCGTCTCGACACCGGCACGGCGCGGCTCGGCCTGCAGCAGCACGATCGGGCGCAGGTAGTCCGCCCCCTGCCGGCGCTCGTCGTCCGCGAGCTTCTGCAGCGCATCCCGACGGCCGATGGCATCGGCGAGACACTGCTGCCAGTCCGGCTCCGTCTCCAGGACCACCGGCAGCTTGATCATCTCCTCGGCCTTCAGCTCGGCGGCCGAAACGCTGTGCAGCACGTTCGACGGCGTGCGCTCGGTGTCCGGTGTCGCCGTCAGCTCCATGACTCCGCTCGGCCGGAAGCGGGACAGCATGTCGAAAGCGAGCTCGGTACGGCTGTTGTGCGCCTCGTCGACGATGACGAACGGCCGCCGCAGGCGCAGCACATTGACGAGAGAGCAAGGCGCGGTCCGTCCGTCGCCGTTTCCGTCCGTGAGCAACGTCTCCCGCTGCTGCGCGCTCAGGTGCTCGAAGTGATGCAGCAGCGCGCCGTTCGACTGGTAGACCTTGCGGCATTCCTCGTCGTCCACCTGGAACGCCTGCCGGGTCGCGACGATGACCACGGTCGAGGTATCGAGCGTGGCGCGAGTGAGGCTCTTCGCCTCGTCCAGGTCCAGCACCGTGACCGGCCCCGCCTCCACGAGCGCAAGATGGTAGGGATGCCGGCGGTCCCGCAGTGCGCGCAGCGTCTGCTCGCGGATCGGCTTCGAGGGCACGAGCCAGAGAACGACGCTGTACTCGCTGCGCAGCAGGTGCGTGTTGACCTGCGCGACGCTCATGGCCGCGAGCCAGGTCTTGCCGCCGCCGGTCGGCACGCGCAGACAGAAATACGGCATGTCCACCGGGAAGCCGGGCAGTGGCGTGTAGCTGAGCCCGCGTCCCCACAACTGCTCCGTCACGGCATTGAAAGCCACGGACGGGCTCGGCAGCACGTGGCAGGCGCGGAAATAGCGCTCGACGCTCTCCAGCACCTGCGACTGATAGGCCTTCGGGACGAACCCGGTCATCGCGAACGCCCATGGGGCGGCGAGCCCTCGTGCACGGCGGGCGCGTCCCACTCGGTGTCCGCCTCCCTCGGGTCGACCGCCACGACCTGGCCATTGCGGTGAATGATCAGCGAGGTGCCCGTCAGCGCGGCGATTTCACGCGCGCGCCTCGCCGCCCGCTGCATCGCCGCCATCGAATTGCGCAGGTCCGGGTCGCGTGCCTCCTCGATCGGACGCTTGTTCATGACTTTTCACCCCAGTCCAGCAGCACCGGCCGGGGGCCGGAACTGTCATACAGTGCCCAGGCATCCACGCGGGGAGCGTAGAGACGCTCGAAATTACGCGCGCCGGCGGCAAAGCGACGCCGGATCACCGTCTCCGGCACATCGTGTCCGCCCTGCCGCACGCGCTGCGCCACACGCGCGATCGCCTCCTCGGGACTCGCAAGCCGCAGGAAGATGAGCTTCACGTGGTAGCCCGCGGCCTGCCAACGCTCGATCGACCGCAGGTAGCCACGGCCGGCCAGCGTGGTCTCGAACGCGAAACTCGCGCGTGCCGCGAAATGCCGCGCGATCTCCCGCAGCATGAGCCGGCCCGCGTGCACGGCGGCCGCCTGCGGATCGAAGGGCGCAATGCCGGCGGCGATCAGATCGGCGTTCACGAACACAGGACAACCGGCCTCGTTCGGCAGGAACTCACGCGCGAACGTCGTCTTCCCGGCGCCATTCGGCCCCGCGATGATGAGCACGCGCAGGTCCGCGGCCACGCTCATACCTCGAGCGCGTACGGCGTCTGCTTGAAGGAGATCCCCTCGCGCAGCGCCCGCGCCCCCATGCGGTTGGCTGCGGCGTAGATCACCTTCGGGCCGGCGAACCTCGGCAGGGCATCGAACACCGGCCCGGTCAGCACATTGCCGCCGTCGATGGACCGGTCCTTCAGGATGCCGTTGTAGAGCAGGTAGATCGCGCGGCCCTCGTGGACGCCGATCAGCGGCGAGTCTGTCCTGAGGCCGGCGGCCGGCGGCAGGCCCGCGCCGGTCTCGGCGAACCAGACGAACTCCGCGAGCTGCGCGAAAGTCACATCCCGCCGGATCTGCCCCTCGGCATCGAACAGCGGCTCCGCGGAGAGACGGCAGAACTGGAAGCCACCACCCAGCCCGGCCACCTCGGTCCCTTTCGCATTCGTGTAGCCCTGCGCAATGCGCCGCACACGTTCGGCGGTCACATTCCGGGCGATGCCCTCGTCCATCTCAACCAGAATGCACCGCCGCGTGCCACCGTCCTCGGCGTTCTGCTTGAGCACCGCGTGGCCGGTCGTGCCGGAGCCGGCGAACGAGTCGAGGATGAGCGAGTCCTTGTCCGTGGCGATCTGGAGAACGCGCTTAATCAAGGCGGTCGGCTTTGGCGTGACGAAAAGATCAGTGGATGCTCCCAGACTAAGAATCTGACTGATTTCCTGCTTTGAATGTCGGGTACTGCCAACCTCCTGCCATGGCCAAAGCGTGCGGGGAACGACGCCCTCTTTGACGTCGGAGAGGAAGCGTTTGATTCCGGGACGATTACTACCTGTCTTTCCCCACCAGATCCGATTATCCCGATTCAGCTCCCAGAACCTCTCTTGACTTACTCGCCAATAGCTGCCCGACGGCGGGCCATCAATTACCTTTCCTGACGGCGTGGTAATGGAATACCGACCTTGAGCGTAGAAATTGCGTGCTGCCAAGTCGCTGAGCAACCACGGACCGCGGGGATCGTTATCGGGATTCTTATATCGCGCGATCATTCCCTCGCTGCGCGGCAATGCATTTGGTCGCCACTTGTCTTTGTCGGCTGCATAGAGAACAAGATACTCGTGATCCTCGCTAAGGTGCCGCGCGCTGTTCTTTGGGCTATCCATCATGTTCCAAATGGCAGAGGCAACGAAGTTCTTCGCCCCAAACACCTCATCCATCAATAATCGCAACATCGCTATCTCGTTGTCGTCGATCGACACGAAGATCGCGCCATCCTCGCGCAGGAACTGCCGCAGCAGCACGAGGCGCGGATACATCATGCACAGCCAGCGGTCGTGGCGATTCAGTGTCTCGCCCTCCTTGCCGACCACCTCGCCGAGCCACTTGCGGATCTCGGGGCTGTTGACGTTGTCGTTGTAGGCCCAGCCCTCGTTGCCGGTGTTGTAGGGCGGGTCGATGTAGATGCACTTCACCTGCCCCGCATAACGCGGCAGCAGCGCCTTGAGGGCATGCAGATTGTCGCCCTGGACGATCAGGTTGCCGCTCGCGGGATCGCCGCAGGACAGCTCGGGCACGGGTTCCAGCAGCCGGAACGGCACGTCCCTGTGGTGCTTGACCACGGCTTCCTTGCCGATCCAGTTCAGCGTAGGCATTCCTCGATCCTGCACGACCCGCTGTCCGGGCCGGATGGCGACCACCGTCTCCGCACAGTCAGCATCGCCGGAGCTGCTCGCCGCCGGTTCACGGAAACCCGGCCAATGCTAGGCATTATCGGAATACCGCGCCAGCCGCAGCAAAGGAGTCGGCCTCAAAGCGCGACACTTCCCTCGCGACCGCCCTGCGCCGCATGCCGCGCGCGGTACTCGTCGCGCAGCAGCCGCTTGAGCAGCTTGCCCGTGGGCTCGCGCGGCAGGTCGGCGCGGAAGTCGATCGCACGCGGGCACTTGATGCGCGACAGCCGCTCGCGACAGAACGCGATCATCTCCTCCGCGAGCGCGGTGCCGGCCTCGATACCGGGCTTCAGCTGCACGACGGCACGCACTTCCTCGCCGAGGTCGTCGTCCGGCACGCCGATCACGGCCACGTCCGCGACGGCGGGATGGCTCATGAGCACGTTCTCCGTCTCCTGCGGATACACGTTCACGCCGCCGGAGATGATCATGTTGCTGCGCCGGTCGGTCAGGTAGAGAAAACCTTCCGCATCGACGCGGCCGACGTCGCCGACCGTTGCCCAGCCCGCCGCGTTGTACGCCGCGCGCGTCTTCTCCGGATCGTTGTGATAGCTGAACGGCGCTGTGTCCGAGAAGTACACGGTGCCCTCCTCGCCCGCGGGCAGCTCGCGCCCCTCCTCGTCGAGGATGTGCAGCACGCCATAGATGGGCCGGCCGACGGTGCCCGGGTGCGCGAGCCAGGCGGCGCTGTCGGTCATGGTCATGCCGATGCTCTCGGAACAGCCGTAGTACTCGGTGATGACCGGCCCCCACCAGTCGATCATCGCGTGCTTGGTGTGCACGGGGCACGGCGCCGCGGCGTGGATCGCGACGCGATGGCTCGACAGGTCGAAGCGGCGCCGGACCTCCTCCGGCAGCGCGAGCAGCCGGTGGAACATGGTCGGCACCCACTGGCTGTGCGTGACGCGATAGCGCTCGATGGCCGCGAGCGCGCCTTCGGGATCGAAGCGCTTCATGAGCACCGCGGTGCCGCCCAGCGAGACGATGGCCTGCGTCCAGCGCATCGGCGCCGCGTGATAGAACGGCGCGGGTGACAGGTAGACCGTGTCGGTGCCGCAGCCGAAATCGCGTTCGGCGAGGTCGGCGACGATCATGCTCGAGCCGAGCGGCAGACCCGTCATGCGCGGCTTGATGCCCTTCGGCCGGCCCGACGTGCCCGAGGAGTACAGCATGTCGCCGCCCTCGACGGCACCCGGGATCGGACCCGCGTCGAAGGCCTCGAGCGCGGGCCCGAGTGCGGGCAGCCCGGGGTGCGCCTCGTCGAGCGTGAAGAGCTTCGGCGGATCCGGCAGCGCGCGCACGGCCTCGATGACGCGCGGATCCGTCGCGGCACTGACGACGAGCACGCGCGCGCCGCAGTCGCCGACGATGTAGGCGGTCTCGTCCGGCGTCAGGCGGGTGCTGACGAAGGTGTAGTAGAGACCCGCGTAGTAGCCACCCCAGACGAGCCCCTGGCATTCCAGCCGGTTCTCGACGCAGTAGGCCACGTGGTCCTGCGGCGCGAGTTCCAGCGCGCGGAAGAGCCGCGCCAGCCGGTTGGCATACGCGTCGAGTTCGCCGAAGGTCATCCAGGCCCCGCTCTCGGCCATGACGACGGCGGGCTTGTCGGCGAAACCGGGCAGCCAGGCGCCCGGGAAACGAAGTCGGCTCGTGGAACTCAAGTGCTTCTCCCTGCCGGTGTCGTGCGCGCACAGCCCGCATCCCCGGAACCCGCGCCAGGGCTCCATTGTAGGCGCGCGGGGCCCGGCTCCGCGGATGCGGTGGCGTGTCCGGTCGTGCTCGATGAACCGACCATCACCCCGGCCGTCCGTGCGCCGCAGCCGCGCGCCCGCCCTGCCGCCGGCATCGCGGCCACGCTGAAACGCCGGGTGCTTCCGGCTAGACTCTGCCCCCGGTCCTGATGGCCACCCGGAACACCGTGGCGAGGGAACGCGGGGGACGCGCGGCGTCCCATCGAGGACAGGAGGCATCCGCGGTTGAGCAAGCGCGTCGATCTGACCCTGGGCGAACGCCTGGGCCTGGGCTTCGCCGCCATGATGGTCGGGCTCGGCCTGTTCACGAGCGCCGTGCTCTACTTCGGCGCGCAGAGCGCGCGCGCCCAGCGCGTCTATCTCGAGGACATCACGCCGCTGTACGCGCAGGCCGAAGCCCTCGAGCGCTCGATGCTCTACATCGCGATCGGCATGCGCGATCTCATGCTGTATTCGCAGACCACCACCCCCGAGCAGCTGCGCCATCGCCTGGAAACCGTGCGCAGCGAGCTGGCGCGGCTGGAGTCGATGCCGAAGCCCCCGGCGGGCGCGCGGCTGCTCCCGCAGATCGAGGCGCGCGTGAGCGCGTATGCCGACGAGGCCGCTGCCGCCCTCGCGCCCGAACGATCGTCCGCGGATCGTCTGGCCATGGCGTACGCACTCGCGCAGCTGCGCGAGGCCGCGCTCGCCGACATCCGCGGCTACCGGACGGTACTGCAGCGCGAGTCCGAGGCAGCGGCGGCGATCATGACCCTGGCCCGCGAGCGCGTCACGATCGGCTCGCTGATCCTCGTCGCGCTCGCGGCGGTCTTCGGGCTCGCGTCCGCATGGCTCATGACGCGCTCCGTGAGCCGGCCGCTGCGCGATCTCACCGATGTCTCGGGCGCGCTCGGTCGTGGTGACTGGCAGCCGGCGCTCGACCTCGCCGCACGCCTCGCGCCCGCCGGCGGCGGCGACGCCGCGCCCCGCAGCGAGACGGGCCGGCTGGCACAGGCCTTCGCGACGGCGGCCGTCCAGGTCCAGGCACGCGAGAAGCAGCTGCGGGCGCGTGCCGACGTCTCGGCCGCGATCTCCTCCTCGGTCGACAAGTCGCAGATCGCGGGCCGCGTGCTCGCCCCGATCGCCGCGCACATGGGCGCCGAGGTCGCCGCGATCTACTGGCACGAGCCCGCCGGTCGACTGCTGCGGCCGCTCGGCACGCTTGCGCCCGAGGGCTCGCTGTCGCCGCTCGCGTCGGACGAGGACATCCCGGGCGAGGCCGCGCAGACGCGCAGCACGGTGCTCGTGCGCGGCGTGCCGGGCGATACGCCCTTCGGTGTGAAGCCGGGCGACGACCGCGCAGCACCGCGCACGGTGATCGCCACGCCGGTCCAGTTCAAGGACTCCCTGCTCGGCGTGCTGCTGGTCGCGGGCCCGCGGGACTTCGAACCCGACGCCGTGTCCTTCCTCGAGACCGTGGCGCGCGAGCTCGGCATCGGGCTGCAGAACGCCCTGTCCTACGAGGAGGCGCAGGACCTGCTCGGCCGGCTCTCCGCGAGCAACGAGCGCATCCGGACGCAGAACCAGGAACTCAAGGGACAGGCGGAGAAGATCCAGGCGCAGAACGAGGAGCTGCGCAACCAGCGCGAGGAACTGCGTTCACAGGCCCGGGCCCTCGCCGAGGTCGACGAGCGCAAGAACCACTTCCTCGCCGTGCTCGCGCACGAACTGCGCAACCCCATGGCGCCGCTCACGACGAGTCTCGAGATCCTGCGTCGCTCGCCCGCGGAGAGCGACGCGGCACTGCAGGCGCAGGAGGTCATCGGCCGCCAGACCCGCCAGCTCGTCCGTCTCGTCGACGACCTGCTGGACGTGACGCGCATCTCCCGCGGCAAACTGCACCTCGAACGCGAGACCCTGGATCTCGCGGAGGTCGCGCGTGCCTGCGCGGACGACCAGGCGCCGATTCTCGCGGGACGTTCGCTGGCATTCGACGTCGAGCTGCCATCCGGGCCGCTGCGGGTGCACGGCGACCGTGCCCGGCTCGCGCAGGTCATCGGCAACCTCATCCACAACGCCGCGAAATTCACCGACGCGGGCGGCCGCATCCGCCTGCGACTGCGCGAGGACCACGCCGCGGGCCAGGCCGTGCTCGAAGTCATCGACAGCGGCGTCGGCATGGACGCCGAACTCATGTCGCGGCTGTTCCAGCCGTTCAGCCAGGGACCTACGGGGCTCGCGCGCAGCAACGCGGGCCTCGGCCTCGGCCTCGCGCTCGTGAAGTCACTGGTGTCGATGCACGACGGAACGGTCGAAGCGCGGAGCGAAGGCCCCGGCCGGGGCGCCGAGTTCATCGTCCGGCTCCCGCTAGTCACGGCCGATCGGGACGGCGGTGCGGCGGCGGCCGCCTCCCCTGCGCGGCTGCGCGTCGTGAAGCGCGTCGTGAAGCGCGCCGCGAAGGGCGCCGCGGCGGATGCGCCGCAGAAGTGGCGGGTGCTGGTCATCGACGACTATGTCGATGCCGCCATGGGCCTGCGGACACTCCTGCGCCTCGACGGCCACGAGGTCGAGGTCGCGGCGAGCGGCGCCGAGGGCCTGGAAAAGGCGCGGGCATTCGAGCCGCACCTCGTCTTCTGCGACATCGGCCTGCCGGTCATGACCGGCTACGAGGTCGCCCGCCACCTGCGCGCGGAACAGGGCGCGAGGCCGCTGCTGCTCGTCGCCCTGACGGGATACACGTCCGAGGCGGACCAGGCGCGCTGCATGGAGGCCGGCTTCGACCGGCATTTCGCGAAGCCGCTCGATCCCGGTCTTCTCGACGGAATCTTCGAGGAACTGGCGCGCCGTCACGCCTGAGGACCGGCGTGGCGCCCGGCGTGCGGGCCGTGCGACGGACGCGACGCTCAGCGCCGCGCGAGCGTGCTCGGTGTGGCCGCCGCCTTCACGCGGTCCCACTGTGCGAGCCAGCGCTCGCCGCCCTGCGGATTCGCGCCGGCGGAGGGAAACTCGCGCGCGAGCGCGTCAAGCATCGTGACCTGCGGCGGCTGGCCCTTCGGGAAGCGGCCGCGATCCGTGAACACGACGCGGCCCTCCACGGGGGCCTCGCCCGCCGCGAGCCGTACGGCCGTGACACGGTCGTACAGCGGCCCCAGCGGATTCGGGAACGTGAACCGCCGGCTGCGGCTCATGACCGCCCACTCGTCCATGTGTTCGCCGCCGAAGATCACACCGGGCACGTCGCGGTAGTCGATGACCAGCAGGCCGCGCGCCGTGAGCAGCAGGTAGTCGATGTGCAGGGGCCCGCCGGCGGCGTCCGGCACCATGATGTCGCGCAGGCTGGCATAGGCGACTCCGAGCACGCGCGCACGCTCCGCCTCCGCGAGCCGGCGCACGCGCCAGCGGCGCCACGACCAGGCACCGAGGACTCCCGCCGCGACCAGCAGCAGCAGTCCGGCGACGACGGCGAACCAGCGGATCATCGCGTGCCCAGCAGGTACTGCCGCAGCGCCGGGAGCTCCGGCGCCAGGTCGTCCTTGCGGCTCGGCAGGTCGAACAGCGCCGCGAGTGCGGGCGGTACGTCGACGGCGCGGCCGATGAGTGGCGCGACGATTTCGCTGAACTTGGCCGGGTGCGCAGTGGCGACGATGGCCCAGGGACGTTCGCGCTCGGCAGCGGGCATCCGCGCCAGCACCTCGGCCGCGGTCGCCGTGTGCGGACACCAGACCTCGCCGTAGGCGTCGAAGTCCGCGCGGATGCGCGCGCGGATCTCGTCGTCCGTGATCGACGACGCCGTCACCTCGGCGGCGAGCTTCCGCCAATCCGGGTGCAGCGCACGCAGCCGTTCCATGTTGCTGGGATTGCCGACATCCATGGCCGATGCCAGCGTGGCCTGGCTCGGCCGCGGCCGCCACTCGCCGCTCCCGAGGAAATCCGGCACGGTGCGATTGGCGTTGTGAGCGAGCTTCACGGTGCCGATCGGCAGGCCGCAGGCGCGCGCCCACAGGCAGGCCATGACATTGCCGAGGTTGCCCGACGGCACGACGAAGGACAGGGGCTCACGCCGGACGCGCCACACGGCGAGGCTCGCGGCAGCGTAGTACACAGCCTGCGGGAGCAGCCGGCCGATGTTGATGCTGTTGGCCGAGGACAGCCGCAGTGCCGCCTTCAGCGCGTCGTCGGCGAAGGCCTCCTTCACGAGCCTCTGGCAGTCGTCGAAGGTACCGCTGACCGAGAGGCTCCGCACGTTGTCGCCCCAGCAGGTCAGCTGGTGCTCCTGCAGCGGCGAGACGAGTCCGCGCGGATAGAGCACGACGACCTGCACCCAGGGCCGCCCGTGGAACGCCGCCGCGACGGCACCGCCGGTGTCGCCCGAGGTCGCGACCAGGATCGTGAGGCGCCGCGCGTCGGGCTGCGGCATGCGCTCCATGGCGGCCGCGAGGAAACGTGCGCCGAAGTCCTTGAATGCGGCCGTCGGGCCGTGGAACAGCTCCAGCACCGAGAACGGCGGCGAGGATCGCGGCACGGGCTCGAGCGGCGCCGGGAAGTTGAACGCGTCCGCGACGATCGACTCGATGGCGCTCTCCAGCGCATCGCCGCCGAAGAACGGCCGCAGGAAACGCTCGGCGACGGCCTGCAGGCTGTCGCAGCCCGCGAAGTCGCCTGGCTCGAAACGCGGCAGGCGCTCGGGGACGTACAGGCCACCGTCGGGCGCGATGCCGTTGCGGACCGCCTCGGAGAGCGGCACCGCCGCCGCGGCGCCGCGCGTGCTCAGGTACTGCATCAGTCGTTCACCAGCCGCGCGCCTTCGGCATCGATGGCCGAGATCCAGTGATCGCTCTGCAGATCGTGCTCGAGGAAGGCTTCGACCATGGCGGCGCGTATGCCTTCGGCGAACGGCTCCTCGCACCACGCGAAGACCGTGGGCCCCGCGCCCGAGATCGAGCAGCCGAGGGCGCCGTTCGACACGGCGGCCTGCTTCACGGCCTTGAAGCCCGGGATCAGCGCCTGCCGCTGCGGCTCGATGATCACGTCGTGGAAGGCGTCCCGGATCATGTCGAGGTCGTTCGTGTAGCAGCCCGTGATGAACCCCGCGAGATTGGCGGTCTGCCAGACCACGTCCGACAGGTCGACACTCTTGCGCAGGATGCGCCGCGCCTCGCGGGTGGAGAGGAACATGTGCGGGTGCACGAGCACGCAGCGCACCTGCGGCGGCACGGGGATCTGCTTGGTCCGCGGGTGGTCGATGCCGACCGTCAGCACGAGGCCGCCGAACAGCGACGGCGCGATGTTGTCGACGTGCACGGTGCCGCTCGCCACGGCCTCGCCCTGCATGGCGAACTTCAGGAGTTCGAGCTTGCTGAGCGGCGCATCGAGCAGCGCGTTGCCCGCGACGACCGCCGCGACCGCCGAGGCCGCCGACCCGCCGAGACCGGAGCCCAGCGGAATGCCCTTCTCGATCGAGATCTCCATGCCGAACGGCAGGCGCAGTGCCTGGGACATGGACAGCAGCGCCTGGCCCGCGGTGTTCTTCTCCGCCTCGAGCGGCAGGGCCGCGTCGGTCCCCGTGATCGCCGCGATGCGCACGCCACGCTCCGCCGTGCGCTTCGCGCGCACGCGGTCGCCCACGGCGCGCACCGTGTGACCCAGGATGTCGAAACCGACGCCGACGTTGCCCACGGTCGCCGGTGCGAAGGCCACCACTTCGTTGCTGGTCATTGGAGTCCCCGGTGTTCGGAAATCGTGCGGCCGTGCCTCACAGCTTCGCACCCAGATAGGCCGCGAGCCGCAGCAGGTCGCCGAACACGCCGCCCGCCGTGACGGCGGGCCCGGCTCCCGGCCCCTGCACGATGAGGGCATTGTCGCAGTAGCGGTCGGTCACGAAGCGGACGATGTTGTCCGTGAGCGCCATGTTCGCGAAGGGATGACGGCGATCGAGCCGCACGACGCCGACCGTCGCCTGACCCTCCGCGGTCAGCCGCCCGACGTAGCGCAGCACCTGGCCCGCGGCAGTGGCCTCGTCGACCATGCGCTTCATGTCGGCGTCGAACTCGGGCAGCCGCGCGAGGAATTCCTCGACGGAGCAGCCGGTGAGCGCCTCGGGCACGAGGCTCTGCACGCGCACGTCCTTGAGCTCGAGCTCGAGGCCGATCTCGCGGCCGAGGATGATGAGCTTGCGCGCGACGTCGGTGCCCGACAGGTCGTCGCGCGGGTCCGGCTCCGTGTAGCCCTTCGCCTTGGCCTCGCGCACGATGTTCGAGAACGACGCGCCGCCGTCGAAGACGTTGAACAGGTACGCGAGCGTGCCCGAGAAGATGCCCTCGATCTCGCGCACGCGGTCGCCGGTCTCGCGCAGGTCGCGCACCGTCGTCATGACGGGCAGTCCCGCGCCGACCGTGGCCTCGTAGAGATAGTGGCTGCCCGCCTCGCGGCGCGCCTCGGCGAGGCGCCGGTAGTACTCGAGCGACGCGCTGTTGGCCTTCTTGTTGGGCGTCACGACGTGCAGGCCGGCGCCCAGCCAGTCGGCGTAGCGCATCGCGACGTCGCTCGCGGCGGAACAGTCGATGATCGTCGCGTGCGGCAGGTGGTCCGCGTGGACGTGCTGCACGAAGCGGTCGAGATCCGCGGGTTCGCCCTGCTGCTCCAGGATGTCGCGCCAGCGGTCGAGGTCGATCTCGCCGTCGGCCAGCGCCATGCGCTTCGCGGTCATGATGCCGCGCACGCGCAGGTCGAGGTTGAAGTCCCGGCGCAGGCGCCCGATCTGGGACGCGAGCTGGTCGAGCAGGACGCCGCCCACCGTACCCGGCCCGATCACGCCGATCGAGATCGTGTGCGGCGAGAGGTAGAAGCTCGAATGCACCGCGCGCAGCGCGCGGGCGCTGTTGCGCGAATCGATGACCACGGAGATGTTGCGCTCGGAGGCACCCTGGGCGATGGCGCGGATGTTCACGCCCGCATCGCCGAGCGCGCTGAACACCTTGGCGGCGATGCCGTGCGCGCCGGCCATGCCGTCGCCGACGACCGCGACGATCGCGCAGCCCCGGCTCACCTCCACCCGGCCGATCTGGCCCTCCCGCAGCTCGCGGTCGAAGGCGCGGCGCACGGCCGTCTCGGCCGCAACGGACTGTGCCTCGGGGATCGCGAAGCAGATCGAGTGCTCGGAACTGCCCTGCGAGATGACGATGACGGACACGTCCGCTTCGTGCAGTGCGCCGAACAGCCGGTGCGCGGTCCCCGGCACGCCGATCATGCCGGCGCCCTCGAGGTTCACGAGCGCGACATTGTCGATGCTGGTGATGCCCTTGACCGGCAGGTTCGAGGCGGGATGCGCGGTGATGACGGTGCCGGGCTTGTGCGGCGCGAAGGTGTTGCGGATCCAGATCGGGATCTCGCGCGACACGGCGGGCGCCATGGTCTGCGGGTGGATGACCTTGGCGCCGAAGTACGCGAGTTCCATGGCCTCGTTGTAGGACAGCGAGTCGATGACCTTGGCGTCGGGCACCCGCCGGGGGTCCGCCGACAGCACGCCGTCGACGTCCGTCCAGATCACGATCTCGGCCGCATCGAGCAGGGCGCCGAAGATCGAGCCGGAGAAATCGCTGCCGTTGCGGCCGAGCGTCGTCTGGATGCCGTTGCGGTCGGAGGCGATGAAACCCGTGATGACGAGCGTGCGCGCGCCGGCGTCGCGCACCGCGGCGAGGTTCGCGGCCGACTCCTTCCAGAGCACGGCCGGCCCGAGTGGCCCCCACTCCACGACCACGACCTTGCGCGCATCCACCCACTGCACGTTGCCGCGGTTGCCCCGCTCGGCGAGGAACGCGGCGAACAGGCGCGTCGACCAGATCTCGCCGTAGCCGGCGACGAGGTCACGGATGTTCTGCGCCGCGCTGCGGATCAGCGCCACCGCATGCAGGATGCCCGCGATGTCCGCGATGTCGGCATCGAGCACCTCGAGATAGGAATCCGCCCGCCCGGGCGTGAGCAGTTCCCGCGCGATGGCGCCGTGTCGCTCGCGCAGCGCCGTGAGCCCGGCGCGGAACGCGGCCTCCTCGCGGCGTTCGGCCTGGGACACGAGGTTCAGCAGGGCGTCGGTCACGCCCTTGCAGGCCGACAGCACGACGCCGAGGCCGCGCGTCGGATCGGCCTCGACGATCTCCGCGACCTGCCGGAAACAGGACGCGTCGGCGACGCTGGAGCCACCGAACTTGTGCACGATCCAGGCTTGATCCACGGTGTTCCCCATCGCGTCGGGCCGCGTGAAAAGGCGGCAATTTAACGGTCGCCGCGCCTCCCGCGCAAGCAAGTGCGGAGCCCGTCACCACGCGCGCACGCGGCGGCGGCAGAGCCGCCGCGCTCAGCGCCGGCTCGAATGCCAGGCCGCCAGCAGCGCGCCTCCGAAACGGAACCTCAGCAGCCGGAGCAGCAGTGTCACGGCGAGCCGCTCCCGGGGCCTCAGCGCGAAGGGCCGCAGGACCGGTGCCAGCACCGACCCGGCCGGCTCGTGCGCCAGCACACTGCGCGCCTGGAACTCGATGCGGACGTCACCGGCCGTGAGCCGGTACAGCCGCCCGGCATGGCTCAGCGTCTCGATCACGGGATCGGTGAGCCGGCCCGGCAGTGCATTGCCCCGGTACCCGTGCAGGGAAATGCCGGGGGCGGCGGGCCGGTCGGGCTCCAGCACGATGAGGTCCGCGGGCGAGGCCCGGCGGTCGACGCGATAGCCGCCCGGTCCGGCGAGCGCCCTCACCGACCGTCCCCGCGCGGTCGTCGCTCAGCCGCTGAACTGGCGCAACACCAGCGTCGCATTGGTGCCGCCGAAGCCGAAGCTGTTGGACATGACCGTGCGCAGCGGCGCGGACCGTGTTTCACGCACGATCGGGAAATCCGCCGCGCCGGGGTCGAGGGTGTCGATGTTCGCCGAACCGGCGATGAACCCGCCCTCCAGCATCAGCAGGCAGAAGATGGCCTCGTGCACGCCCGCGGCGCCCAGCGAGTGGCCGGACAGCGACTTGGTGGACGAGATGGGCGGAATGGCCGCGCCGAACACCTCGCGCACGGCACTGAGCTCGATCAGGTCGCCGAGCGGGGTCGAGGTGCCGTGGGTGTTGAGGTAGTCGATCGGCGTGTCCAGCGTGGCGAGCGCCTGGCGCATGCAGCGCACGGCGCCCTCGCCCGAGGGAGCGACCATGTCGGCGCCGTCCGAGGTCGCGCCGTAACCCACGATCTCGGCGAGGATCTTCGCGCCGCGCGCCCGGGCGTGCTCGAGTTCCTCCAGCACGACCATGCCGCCACCGCCGGCGATCACGAATCCGTCGCGGTCGGCGTCGTAGGCGCGCGAGGCCTTCTCGGGCTCCGCATTGCGCTTGGAGGACAGCGCCCCCATCGCATCGAACATCACGGTGAGCCCCTCGCTCTCCTCTTCGCCGCCGCCGGCGAGGATGATGTCCTGCTTGCCCCACTGGATCTGCTCGTAGCCGACGCCGATGCAGTGCGCGGAGGTGGCGCAGGCCGAGGAGATCGAGTAGTTCAGTCCCTGGATACCGAAGGACGTCGCGAGGCAGGCCGAGACGGTCGAACTCATGGTCCGCGGCACCATGTACGGGCCGACCTTGCGGGCGCCCTTCACGCGCAGCGTGTCCGCCGCGAGGACCAGATTGGCCATGGAGCCGCCGCCCGAGCCGGCGATGAGACCCGTGCGCGGGTTCTTCAGCTGAGACTCGGAGAGCCCCGCATCGGCGACGGCGTCGCGCATCGCGATGTAGGCGTAGGCCGATGCGTCGCCCATGAAGCGCCGCAGCTTGCGGTCGATGGCGGCCTCGAGATCGATCTCCGGCCGGCCCGCGACGTGGCTGCGGAAGTTGAGCTCCGCGTAGCGCGGCATCGCGCGAATGCCGGAGCGGCTCTTCGCCAGCGACTCGGCCACCGTCTTCGCGTCGTTGCCGAGGCAGGACACGATACCCAGACCCGTAACCACCACTCGCCGCATCAGGCCTCTCCCTGCACCGGGGAAAACGCATCCATGGACGTGAACATGCCGACCCTGAGGTCGGTCGCCGTGTAGATCTCGCGCCCGTCCACGAGCAGCCGCCCGTCCGCGAGCCCCATGGAGAGCTTGCGCGCGATGATGCGGCGGATGTTGATCTCGTAGGTCACGAGTTTCGAGGACGGGAGCACCTGGCCGAAGAACTTGACCTCGCCCACGCCGAGCGCGCGGCCACGACCCTTCTGTCCGCTCCAGGCCATGAAGAACCCGATGAGCTGCCACATCGCATCGAGCCCGAGGCAGCCCGGCATGACGGGATCGGTCTCGAAGTGGCAGGCGAAGAACCACAGGTCGGGACGGATGTCGAGTTCGGCGACGAGCTGGCCCCGCCCATGGGCGCCGCCGTCGGACGTGATCTTCGTGATGCGCGAGACCATGAGCATGTTCGGCAGCGGCAGGCGCGGAAAGCCTTCGCCGAACAGCTGACCGTGGCCGCTGGCCAGCAGGTCTTCGTAGTCGTAGGAACCCTTCCGCATCCGCACTGTCTCCCGTCTCGGCAATCGCGAGCCCGGCGAGACCGGTCCGCTGATCGAGGCCGCGGCGCGCAAGGCACGCCACGGCCCGGAAATGGTGGGCCGTGCAGGGATTGAACCTGCGACCAACCGGTTAAAAGCCGGATGCTCTACCACTGAGCTAACGGCCCGACGCGACCCGGCGGCACGCATTGCGCCACCCCGGGGCACCGGCACCCTCCGCCGACCGCGCGCAATCATACCCGAGCAGATCGCGGGGTTCACTGATACCGGGTGGGATCAGCTGTTCCAGCGGCCTCGAAGCCTGCGCGGCGCAGTCGGCAGGAATCGCAGCGCCCGCAGGCGCGGCCGTCGGCATCGGCCTGGTAGCACGAGACCGTCACGGCGTAATCCACTCCCAGCGACAGCCCGAGCCGGATGATGTCGGCCTTGCTCGAATGGAGCAGCGGGGCGTGCACCGACAGGCGGCCGCCCTCCACCCCGCGCCTGGTCGCGAGGCGGGCCAGGGACTCGAAGGCCGCGATGAACTCCGCCCGGCAGTCCGGGTAGCCCGAGTAGTCCACCGCATTGACGCCGATGAAGAGATCGCCGGCATCGAGCACCTCGGCAAGGCCGAGCGCGAGGGCGAGCAGCAGCGTATTTCGGGCCGGCACGTAGGTCGACGGAATGCCGCCGGTCGGCGCCTCGGGCACCGCGATGGCCGGGTCGGTCAGCGCCGAGCCGCCGATCGGGCGCAGGTCCATGTGCACGACGCGGTGGTCGATCACCCCCTGCGCGCGGGCCACGCGTCGCGCGGCCGCCAGTTCCGCCGCGTGCCGCTGGCCGTAGTCGACCGACAGCGCGTGGCAGTCGAATCCGCGGCTGCAAGCAAGAGCGAGCACGGTCGCCGAATCCAGTCCACCGGACAGCAGCACGACGGCGCGTGGGGCGGATGCGTTCACCGGCCCGGCTCCTCGCCCCAGAGGAGCTTGTGCAGCTGCAGCTGGAAGCGGACCGGCAGGCGGTCGGCGAGGATCCACCCGGCGAGTTCCGCGGGCCGGACCCGGCCGTGCGCCGGCGAGAACAGGACCTGGCAGCGGGCGGTGAGGCCGTGCTGCCGCACGAACCCGCGGCTCCACTCGTAATCGGCGCGATCGCAGATCACGAACTTCAGCTGATCCCGGGCCCGCAGCAGCGGCAGGTTCTCCAGGCGGTTGCGCGCGGCCTCCCCGGAGCCCGGCGTCTTGACGTCGACCACGCGGACCACGCGCGGATCGACCCCGCCGATGTCGTGGGCGCCCGCCGTCTCCAGCGACACCTGCAGCCCCGCATCGCACAGGCGCGCGAGGAGCAGCGCCGAGCGGGGTTGTGCGAGCGGCTCACCGCCCGTGACACACACGCGGTCCACGCCCGAGTCGCGTGCGGCGGCAACGAGCTCGTCGATGCCACGCCACTCCCCGCCCTGGAACGCATAGGTCGTGTCGCAGTAGTCACAGCGCAGCGGACAGCCCGTGAGCCGGATGAAGAACGTCGGCCAGCCGACGGCGTCGGCCTCGCCCTGCAGGGACACGAAGGTCTCGGTGACGCGCAGCCGGTCGCCGGCCGGGGCGGCAGGTTCCGGACTCGGGTTCACGGCGGCGGCGCGGCGTCCCAGCGCTCGAGGCGCAGCGTGGCCTCGCGCGCTGCGTCCGACCCCGGATGGCGCGCGATGAGCGCCCGCAGCGTCTCGCGCGCGGCGTCCGTGTTCTTCAGTTCGTACTGGCAGTAGCCCGCCTTGAGCATCGCGTCCGCGGCTTTCCGGGACGGCGGTTCGCTCTTCGCGACGGACTGGAACACGGGCAGGGCCGCCACGAACTCGCGCTGCACGTAGAGCGTCTCGCCGCGCCAGTAACGGGCATTGTCCGCGAGCCCGCTCGCGGGAAAGCGCTCGCCGAACTCGCGGAAGGCGCGCTCGGCGTCCGCGTAGCGCCCGGCACGGAGCATCGCGAGCGCCGCGTCATAGGCCTCCTGGTCGCCCGCCGCGGCCGCGGCCGGAGCCAGCGTGGCACCACCCTGCTCCAGCTTCTGCAGCCTTGCGTCGAGATCCGCGTACAGATCGCGCGACTGCTGCCGGAGCCCGCCCTGGGCATGACCCTGCTCCTCGACGGCACCCCGCAGCGTGCGCACCTCGGCCTGCAGCGCCTCGACCTGCCGGGCGAGTTCCGCGAGTCCCTGCCCGGACATCACGCGTTCGAGCCTTGCGACGCGCGCCTCGAGATCGCCGACGCGCCCGGCCATCGGATCGACCGCCGGCTCGCGATCGGCGAGCGCGCAGCCGCCGAGCACCCAGGACACGAGCACCGCCGCGCAGCCACCCCGCATGCCCGCCCCCGCGATCATGGCGCGCTGAACAGGATCTCGACGCGCCGGTTCCTGGCGTAGGCGCCCTCGTCCGAGCCTTCGACGGCCGGACGCTCCTCGCCATAGCTCACGGTCGAGAGCTGCGCCTCGGTCGCGCCCTGCAGCAGCAGCGCGCGACGGACCGACTGCGCACGGCGCTCGCCGAGCGCGATGTTGTACTCGCGCGAGCCGCGCTCGTCGGTGTTGCCCTCGAGCCGCGCCTTCAGGGACGGGTTCGCCGCCAGGCGTCGAGCGTGCGCGGCGATCACGGCGCCGTACTCGGCGCGCAGCTCGCTGCGGTCGTAGTCGAAATAGATCACGGTCGCGGCACCGGCAGCGCCGGCGTCACCGGTCGTCCCGCCGCCGCCATCGAGCGGACGGGCCGCCGCGACGTCCTCGCCCGCGGCGCCCGCGGTCGTGGCACCCGCGCCCGCAGCCGCCGCCGGCACGGTCGTGCCCGCCGCCGCCGTGTCGTCCTTCGTCGCGGACTTCTTTCCGCAGCCCGCCGCGAGCAGCACGGCCGCCAGCACCACCAGTATCATGGATGAACGCATCTGCAGACTCCTTCGTCGAAACCGGGAACGTCCGGCCGCGGGCACTCTCGCCGTCACCACACCGGTGCGCGGCGCAGCGCGTCCGGAACGCGGCGCCGTTCTAGCACAGCGGTCCCGATGCCGCCACGCGTCCGCGCATCGGCATCGCGCCGCCGGATCAGCGCAGGTAGGGCGACCACACCGGCTCGCGGATGTCGGCCCCGACCGCGCGCAGCCGCTGCTGCACACCGCCGTCCACCGACACCGTGGCGAGCACGCCGCGCGCGCCCTCGCGCGTGGCGTAGATGATCGTCGCGCCGTTCGGCGCGAAGGACGGCGACTCGTCGAGCCGCCCGTCGGTCAGCACGCGCAGCGTGCCACGCTCGGGATCGACCGTGCCGATGCGGTAGGCGCCGCGATCGAGCGTGGTGATCGCGAGCAGGCGACCGTCGGGCGCCAGGCGCGCCCGGGCGTTGTAGGCGTTCTCGTAGGTCACGCGCTGCACGGCCGCGCCGGGCTCGGCGGCCATGCGATAGATCTGCGGGCCTCCCGCGCGATCCGAGGTGAAATAGATCGAGCGACCGTCGGCCGACCACTGCGGCTCGGTCTCGATCGCGTCGTCGTCGGTGAGCCGCTGCAGCTCCTGGGTCGCGAGCGTCAGCATCCAGATGTCCACGTTCCCGTCGCGCCGCGAGAGCGTGAGCGCGAGGCGGCTCCCGTCGGGCGACCACGCGGGCGCGCCGTTGATCCCCGAGCGCGCCGACACCCGCACCCGCTCGCCCGTGCGCAGGATCTGCACGTAGATCGACGACGCTCCGCTCTCGAAGGACACGTACGCGAGACGCAGCGCGTCCGGCGACCAGGCCGGCGACATGATGGGCTGCTGCGACTGGGCGACGACCCGCGGGTTCTCGCCGTCGGCGTCCGCGACGACGAGCCGGAAGGTCCGCTGCGGCGCACGTCCCTCGACGGCGACGTAGGCGATGCGCGTCGCGAACGCGCCGCGCAGGCCGAGGATCCGCTCGTGGACCGCGTCCGCCACGCGATGGCTCGCCATGCGCGCCTGCGCGGGCGTGGCGGGGATCGCGAGACCGAGGAGCCGTTCCCCCGTCAGCACGTTGACGAGTTCGAACTCGATGTCGAACCCCGCGCCCGCGGCGCGCAGGCGGCCGACGACGACGTAGTCGACCTTCAGCAGCCGCCAGTGCGCCGCATCGACCTGGGCGGCGGTCGAGGGTTGCTCGAGCAGCTCGGCCCGGGGCAGCGTCCGGAAGCGTCCGCTGCGATCGAGGTCTGCCGCGACCACCGCCGCGGGATCGGTCCCGCCCGCGAGCGCCGTGTCGGCGAAGGGCACGACGGCCACGGGAATGGCCTGTGTCGAACCGCGCGTGACCTCGACGGCGAGCTGCGCCTCGGCGCGCGCCGCGACGAACAGGGCGAAGAGCAGGAGACAGCATCGTTGCAGCGGGAACATCATGCTCGGGGCTCGACCGGTGTGTGTGGCTGAGGGCCGCCAGTGTGGCGTTCCACGAGCGATCATGGAAGCCGCCCGGCGCGCGCGGGTCATTTCGTGGATCAGTCGTCGGGCACGAAACGGATGACCAGGTTGCGCTCGAACAGTTCCGGAGCGGGCGGCGCCGGCAGCGGCGAGGCGCGCAGCACCGCGGCCACGATCGATTCGCGGACCGCCTCGTCCCCGTTGCAGGAGGACACGACCGCGGCGGTGACCTCGCCACCGGGCACCTGTGTCACCCGCAGCGTGCAGTCGAGCCCCGCGCGCGCGGAGGGCGGCCGCACCCAGCTCTGCTCGACGCGTTCCCTCACGGTCCGGGCATAGGCTTCGCGCTGCGAGGCGGCGGCGCGCCGGGCCAGGGCAGCGGCTCCAGCCTTTGCGCGCGCCTCGTCCTCGGCGGCGAGACGCTGCTGGAGCTCCGCCTCCCGCCGCTCCTGAGCCTGGCGCTCCGCACGCTCGTCCGCTTCGGCCCGCGCCCTCGCTTCGGCCTGCGCCTTCGCTTCGGCCTGCGCGCGATCGGTCCTCGCCTTCTCCACCGCCGCGCGCCGCGCCTCGTCGGCCTGCATCTTCTTCCTGGCGGCGGCCTCTTCCGCGGCACGCTGCTCCTGCGCCTGCCTCTCCAGCGCGGCCTGCGCCTCGGCCTCCCGGGCACGCTGCGCGGCGGCAGTGGCCTCGACCTCCCGCTCGCGGCGCAGCGCCTCCTGTTCCTGCACCCGCGCGGCACGACGGGCCTCGGCGCGGCGCTCGCGCCGCACCTGCGCGGCGGCCGCGACCAGCGCGTCGTCGACCACGACGGCATCGAGGGGCGCAGGCGGCGGCAGACGGTCGGGCAGCAGGCCACCGCCCACGAGCACCAGCGCCACGAGCGCCGCATGCAGCAGCACCGAAGACAGCCAGGGTCGCCCGGGCAGCGGGAGTGTCGCGCTCACCGTCGTCGCTCGAGTTCCGCGAGTGCGCGCATCGCGGCGGGGTCCGTGACGAAGCCGACCTTCTTCGCCCCCGCCCGCTGCAGCAGCGCCATGCCGCGCACGACGCTGCCATAGGGCACGCGCTCGTCGGCCTTCACCAGCACGGGCGTTTCCGGAGTGCGCTTCAGCACCACGCCCGCGCGGCGGCCCACCTCCTCGGCCGTGACGGGTTCGTCCGTGCGCTCGCCGATGTTGAGGAAATAGCGCCCGCGCCGGTCCACCGTGAGGACCAGCGGCTCGTGCTTCCTGAGATCGTCCGCATCCAGCGCCGCCGCATCGGCATCGGGCAGCTCCACCTGCACGCCCTGGGTCAGCAGCGGCGCCGTGATCATGAAGATCACGAGCAGCACGAGCATCACGTCGATGTAGGGCACGACGTTGATCTCGCCCATGAGCCGCCGGCCGCGCCGCGGGGCGGGCATCTCAGGCACTCCGCGCAGCGGCGTGCCGCTGCAGGATGGTGGAGAACTCCTCGATGAAGGTGTCGTAGCGCAGCTCGATCCTAGCGACCTGGTCGGCGTAGCGGTTGTAGGCGATGACGGCCGGGATCGCGGCGAACAGGCCGATCGCCGTCGCGACCAGCGCCTCGGAAATGCCCGGTGCCACCATGGCGATCGTGGCCTGCTGCACCTTCCCGAGCCCGTGGAAGGCCGACATGATGCCCCAGACCGTGCCGAACAGGCCGACGTAGGGACTCGTGGACCCGATGGTCGCGAGCGTCGCGAGGCTGTGTTCGAGGCGGTCGATCTCGCGCAGCTGCGCGACGCGCATCGCGCGGCGCGCACCGTCGAGCACCGCGTCCGGTGTCTGGCCGGCCTGGCCGCGCAGCCGCGAGAACTCGCGGAAGCCCGCTGCGAACAGCGACTCCATGCCGTTCGCCACGGAAGCGCGCGATTCGAGGTTGCGATAGAGCGCGGCCAGGTCGCCACCCGACCAGAACGTCCCCTCGAAGCGGTCGGCCTCGAGGCGTGCGTCGCGCACGAGCCGCGCCTTGCGGAAGATGATCGACCACGACAGCAGCGATGCACCGGCGAGCGCGAGCAGCACGAACTGCACCGGCAGGCTGGCGTGCGCCACGAGTTCGAGCAGCGAGGCATCGGTGTTCATGAGGCGACCAGTCGACGGAAGGATTCGGGGAAGGCACGCGGGCGGAAGGCGGCGGTGTCGACACAGGCCACGCGCACGCGCCCGCGGACCAGCAGTTCGCCGTCGCGGTCGCCACGGCGGACCTCCTGCGCCAGCGTCAGCGATGCGCGCTTCGCGCTCTCGATGGCGACCGTGACGGCGAGCAGGTCGTCGAGCCGGGCCGGTCGGAGGTACTCCACTTCATTGGAGACGACCGTGAACACCAGCCCCTCCTCGGCCTGCAGCCGCGACTGGTCGATGCCCGCGGCGCGGCACCACTCGGTGCGCGCCCGCTCCATGTAGCTCAGGTAGTTGGCGTAGAACACGACACCGCCCGCGTCGGTGTCCTCCCAGTACACCCGGACGGGCCAGCAGAACCCCGCCGCCGCCGCGGGCGCCTTCATTCGGCCTCGCGGAACAGCTGCAGGTTCGCCGCCGCCGGCGCCGGCATCGCGATCCCGAGATGCAGCCAGGCCTGGCGCGTCGCGATGCGCCCGCGAGCCGTGCGGGCCAGGAAACCCTGCTGGATCAGGAAGGGCTCGACGACGTCCTCCAGCGTGCCGCGTTCCTCGCCGAGCGCGGCGGCGAGGCTCTCGATGCCCACCGGTCCGCCCTCGAAGCGCTCGATGACGAGGCCGAGCAGGCGGCGGTCGAGTGCGTCGAAGCCGGCGCGGTCGACGTCGAGCATGTCGAGCGCGGCGGCCGCCACCGCCGCCGTGATGCGCCCGTCGGCACGCACCTCGGCATAGTCGCGCACGCGCCGGAGCAGGCGGTTGGCGATGCGCGGCGTGCCGCGCGCGCGCTCGGCGATCGCGCGTGCCCCTTCCGGCTCGGCCGCGAGGCCGAGCAGGCGCGCCGAACGCGCGACGATCGAGGCCAGCTCCTCGACCGTGTAGAACTCCAGCCGCTGCACGATGCCGAACCGGTCGCGCAGCGGCGAGGTCAGCAGCCCCGCGCGCGTCGTCGCGCCGACCAGCGTGAACGGCGGCAGGTCGAGCTTGATGGAGCGGGCGGCGGGTCCCTCCCCGATCATGATGTCGAGCTGGTAGTCCTCCAGCGCCGGATAGAGCACCTCCTCGACCACGGGGCTCAGGCGGTGGATCTCGTCGACGAACAGCACGTCGTTGGGCTGCAGGTTCGTGAGCAGCGCCGCCAGGTCACCGGGGCGTTCGAGCACGGGCCCCGAGGTCTGGCGCAACGCGACGCCGAGCTCGTTGGCGATGATGTGCGCGAGCGTCGTCTTGCCGAGGCCCGGCGGACCGAAGATCAGCACGTGGTCCAGCGCATCCCTGCGGCGGCGCGCGGCCTCGATGAAGACGCCGAGCTGGCTCTTGACCGCGGCCTGGCCGACGTAGTCCGCGAGCAGCTTCGGCCGTACCGCGCGGTCGACCACATCGTCCTCGCGCGCGGGCGCGGCGCTGATGACGCGTTCCTCGTTCCTCATGACGACCTCACTGCGGCCTGCAGGGCCCTCCGGATCAGTTCCTCGGTCGGGACGCCCTCCGCGTCCACGGCCCGGATCAGCCGCAGCACCTCGGCCGGCTTGTACCCGAGCGCCACCAGCGCGGCCTGCGCCTCCGCCCGCGCCGCGCCGCCCTCGCTGCCGGCCGCGACGGATGTCGCGCCCACGGCATCGCCGCCTTCCAGCGCGCGGATCCGGTCGCGCATCTCGACGAGCAGCCGCTCGGCCGTCTTTCGGCCGATGCCGGGGATGCGCGTCAGGCTGGCCGCGTCCTGCGCTTCGACACAGAGCAGGAAGGCGTCCACGCTGATGCCCGAGAGGATCGCGAGCCCGATCTTCGGGCCCACGCCCGAGACGCGCAGCAGGTCGCGGAACAACTGCCGCTCGGTCGTGGTCGCGAAGCCGTACAGCAGCTGCGCATCCTCGCGCACGACCATGTGGGTCTGCAGCTCGACGGTGTCGCCGACTTGCGGCAGCCGGTAGAACGTCGACATCGGCGCCTCGAGTTCGTAGCCCACGCCGCCCACGTCGATCAAGAGCGCGGGCGGCTGCTTGCGCGCGAGCCGGCCGCGCAGGAAGCCGATCATCGCCACCCTCCGCCCGCGACGAGCGCGGCGAGGCCGCGGTGCTGTGCGTGACAGAGCGCGATGGCGAGCGCATCGGCCGCGTCCGCGCCGAGCCGCCCCTCCACGCCGAGCAGCGCCTTGACCATGTGCTGGACCTGCGCCTTCTCGGCGCCGCCGTGGCTCGTGACCGTCTTCTTGACCGCGCGTGGCGTGTATTCGTGCACGGCCACTCCCGCCGCCGCGACGGCGGCGAGCGCGACGCCGCGGGCGTGGCCGAGCTTCAATGCGCTGTCGGGGTTCACGTGGACGAACACGCGCTCGATGGCGACCTCACCCGGCGCGTACTCGGCGACCAGGGCCGCGACCTGCCGATGGATCTCGGCAAGACGTGCCGGCAGGTCGGTTGCCGCGGGACGGATGCACCCGCTCGCGACGTGGCTCAGGCGCGCCGCGGAGACTTCGACCACACCGTAGCCCGTGATGCGCGACCCGGGATCGAGGCCCAGCACGCGCAGCGGTGCCGTCGCGACCGGCGACGGCGCGCGCACCGGTTCGAACCGCCGCCAGGCGCTGCTCCGGAATCCCCGCATCCACTCTCCGTCGACGACGCGACCATCGCGAATCGATGGCTCGTATCATACCGGCAATCGGCCCGGAGCCGCGCCGCGATCGCGCGGTCCCGCGGCCGTCGGACGGCACGTTGTGCAGCGATGAAGACGACCGAGACCAGGACCCGACCGAGCGATCCGTACGTCGACCAGGCGCGCGAGCGGCTGCGCGCGCTCGCGGCCGCGGCTCCGGCCGCCACCGCGGCCGTGGAACGCGGCCTCGGCATCGCCGCCATCGTCGAGAGCCTGGACGCGGAACCGCCGATCGTCGTGGGCGCGATGCTCTGGCCGGTGCTCGCCGCGGGCCCGCTCACGCCCGGGGAGGCCGCTGCCGCATACGGCGACGAGGCCGCGACGATCGCCGCGGGACTGCAGCGCATCGGCGAGTTCCATGCGGGCGCGCAGTGGGCACCCGATCGCCGCCTCAGCGCGGCGCAGGCCGAGGCGCTGCGCAAGATGCTGCTCGCCGTCGTGACCGACCCGCGTCTCGTGCTCGTGCGCCTCGCGAGCCAGCTCCACGACCTGCGGCGCGCCCGTGACCTGCCCGAGGCCGAGGTGCGCCGCCTCGCCCTCGAGACACGCGAGGTGTTCGCGCCGCTCGCGAACCGGCTCGGCATCTGGCAGCTCAAGTGGGAGCTCGAGGACCTCGCGTTCCGCCACCTGCAGCCCGAGGACTACCAGCGCATCGCGCGGGCACTGAACGAGCGGCGCCTCGACCGCGAGGACTACATCCGGCGCTTCATGGACCGGCTCCGCGCCGAACTCGCAGCCGCGGGCATCGAGGCCGAGATCGCGGGACGCCCGAAACACATCTACAGCATCTGGCGCAAGATGCAGCGCAAGCAGCTGCCGTTCGAGCGCGTCTTCGACGTGCGCGCCGTGCGCATCCTGACGAACTCCATCTCGGGCTGCTACGCCGCGCTCGGCGTCGTGCACGGCTGCTGGCCCTTCATCCCGGGCGAGTTCGACGACTACATCGCCACGCCGAAGGACAACGACTACCGCTCGCTGCACACGGCGGTCATCGGCCCCGGCGGCGTGCCCGTGGAGGTGCAGATCCGCACGCGCGACATGCACGACCAGGCTGAACTCGGCGTGGCCGCGCACTGGCGCTACAAGGAGGGCCGCGCGCGCGACGCGGCCTACGACCGCAAGATCGAATGGCTGCGCGAGCTGCTGGCACCCGCGGCGGACGGCGAGGCCGAGCGCGACTACCTCGACCACGTGCGTGCGGAACTCTTCGAGGACCGGGTGTACGTGCTCACGCCGAAGGGCGAGGTCGTGGACCTGCCGCGCGGTGCCACACCCCTCGACTTCGCCTATCACCTGCACACCGATCTCGGCCACCGCTGCCGCGGCGCGAAGATCGACGGCCGCATGGTACCCCTCGACACGAGGCTCGCGAACGGCCAGGTGGTCGAGATCGTGACTGCGAAGCAGCTGCAGCCCTCGCGCGACTGGCTCGTCGAGCAGCTGGGCTATCTGGCCTCGGCACGCAGCCGCGCGAAAGTGCGTGCCTGGTTCAGGAAGCAGGACGAGGGCCGCAACCGGCAGGAAGGCCGCGAACTGCTGGAACACGAGCTCGCGCGGCTCGGCGTGCAGCACACGATCGCGCTGCCGGCGCTGCTCGTCGAGCTGCGGACCGCGAATGTCGAGGAGCTGCACCTGGCACTCGGCGCAGGGGACATCACCGTTGCCCAGGTCGCCGGAGCCGTCCAGCGCCTGCAGCGCGCGAGCGCCGTCGAGACCGCGATGCCGACGGCTGTCGAATCGCGCCGCCCGGCCGCCACGCCCGCACCGGCGGGTGGCCTCTCCATCGAGGGCATCGGCGACCTGCTGTCCAGCTTCGCGCGCTGCTGCAGCCCCGTGCCGCCGGAACCGATCGCCGGCTACCTCACGCTCGGGCGCGGCGTGACGGTGCACCGTGCCGACTGCGCCAACCTCGCGCGCCTGAAGGCGCGCCAGCCCGCCCGCGTGCTGACGGTGGACTGGGGCGGCGCCGACGACCGGCGCTTCCCGGCCGAGCTGCGCATCCAGGCCTACGACCGCCGCGGCCTCGTGCGCGACATCACGGCCGTGCTCGCCGAGGAGAAGATCAGCATCGAGCACATGAACACGCTGACGCGCCGTCCCGAGAACATCGCCGACCTGACGATCGGTGTCGGCATCCGCGACCTCGGCGAGATCGAACGCCTGCTGGCGCGCATCCGCGCACTGCCGAACGTGATCACGGCGCGCCGCGCCACGCGCCGCTGAAGGGTCGCTGGCCCGCCGCGCGCCATTGCGTCCGCGCGGCAAGGCCGAGGCCCGGTGTCCCGGCGACGATCCTGCGCCGCTTCGCGGGAATCAGCCCGGACGACGATCGGGTTCGAACGGCGGCGAACCGCCGCTGCCCTGCCACACCCCGACGGGATACGCGGAGCGCATGTCGCGGTCTATCCGGTCGAACGGAAGATCCGACCAGCAGCCGTGATCGACGAGGTATTCCATGTGGCGGCGCTGGCGGCGATCGAATTCCTGCAGGATCGCATCGTGCCGCCCGTCGAACTCCGTGGGCGTCACGTCGAAACGCTCGCACAGGTCGAGGTTGAATGCCGTCGCGGCCTTCACCCAGCGACCATCCACGTACAGCAGCGAGTAGCCGTGGTCGACGAAGACCTCGTTGCCGCCCATCCAGCGCCGGAGCTTCTCGCTGGTCAGGTGGTTGGCGACGTTCGAGAGGCCGATCGCGCTCGGGATCCCGACCGCACGCGCCGCTGCGCACAGGAGGACGGCCTTGGTGATGCAGTAGCCGCGGTCGCGGGCGAGCACGCGGCTCGCCACGTAGTCCCCCGGATCCAGCGTGATGCTGAACGGGTCGTACCGCCAGCCGTCGCGGATCCAGTAGAACAACCTCACCGCGCGCCCGACATCGTCGCCGGCGCCCGCGCACGCCGCCTGCGCCGCCGCGCGCAGCCCCGGGTGATCGCAGTCGAAGAACCGCGTCGCGCGGAGGTACTCGGGACCCGGCTCCAGGTCGCTGCCGGACGGCGTGTGGATCATGTGTGTGCCTGTGTTTGAACCATTATAGGGCGACGGCTGTCCACGATCGCTGGAACGCCGACATGACCGCCGCAACGACACCGGGTCCGCAGAACCCCTGGACCGCCCTCGCCCGATTCGCCTCGCCTCATCGCGGGACGTTCGCGCTCGTGGCGCTGCTCGCCCTGCTCGCGGCGGTGGCGGAACTGCTCGCGCCGGTGATCTACCGCGAGGCCGTCAACGACATCGCGGGCCTGTTCGTCGGCAACCCCGGTTCCACCGGCATCGACCAGCTGAAGAGCCTCCTCCCGCCGCAGGACGCGGCCGTGGACGGCGCCCCGGCGTCCGCAGCCCCGCAGGCACGACCGCGGACGGCCCACAGCCGCGGTCACGTCGCACCGCGTACCGCCGAGCAGGCGCTCACCACGCTGCTCTGGGCGGTCGGGCTGCTATTCGCGCTCAATGTGCTGTCGCACTACCTGTCGCTCGGCGCCGACCAGCGCACGGTGGTGCTCGCGAGCCGCATCGAGGCGGACGTGATCCACGGCACCTTCGCCCACGTGCTGCGTCAACCGCTGTCGTTCTTCGCGCGGCGCTCGACGGGGTCGCTCGCGAAACAGATCGATCAGTCCGACCAGATCTCGCCGATCGTCACGGCGCTCGCCCACCAGGTCCTGCCCGAGGTCATCACCGCCTGCGGCGTCGTGGTGATCATGCTGGTGCAGAGCTGGAGGCTCGCGCTCGTGGCGCTGGTGACGCTGCCGCCGTACATCTGGCTGGCCCACCGCTCGTCGCAGCGCCTCGAGACCGGCCTCGGCGACTACTACGGCATGTGGGACGGTGTATCGACGCGCATCCACGACGCGCTCGCCGCGGTGAAGACCGTGAAGCTCTCCGGCGCCGAGCTCCGCGAGGCCGAGGGCCTGCGGCGCGCCTCCGACGAGGCGTACGCGACCCTCGTGGAGCGCAACCGGCTCGCGAACCGTTACGTCTTCTGGCAGTCGGTGCTCAATTACCTGAGCCAGGCGCTGGTGCTCGGCTACGGTGGCTTCCTCGTCTTCCGGCATCAGCTGACGCCCGGCGACGTCGTCATGTTCGTCGCCTATCTCGACAAGCTGTACTCGCCCGTCGAATCCCTCTCGGGGCTCGCCGTGACCCTGCAGGAGAACGTCGTCTCGCTGCGCCGCGCCCTGGCACTGATGCGATCGCCCGCGGAACCCGCGGACGGCCGCAGACCCGGGCCCGGACCGGGCCGGATCGAAGTCGTGAATGTCTCGTTCCGTTACACGCCCGCGCACCCGGTCCTGCGGGACGTGAGCTTCACGCTGGAACCGGGCCGCGTCACTGCGCTGGTGGGCCCCTCCGGCGCGGGCAAGACGACACTCGCCGATCTGCTGCTGCGGCTGTACCTGCCCGAGCGGGGCTGCATCCGCATCGACGGGCAGGACATCGCCGACCTGGACCCCGCGGCGCTGCGCGCCTGCATCGGGGTCGTGGCGGCGGACGGCGCCCTGTTCCGCGGCTCGCTGGCCGACAACCTCCGCTACAAGCGGCCCGAAGCCGGTGACGCCGAGATCCACGCGGCCGCAGTGGCGGCGGGCCTCGAACGGACGCTCGAGCGCCTGCCCGAGGGCCTCGACACCGAGGTGGGCGAGGATGGCATGGGCCTGTCCGTGGGCGAGCGCCAGCGCGTGCAGATCGCCCGCGCGCTCGTCGGTCGGCCGCGCCTGCTCGTCCTCGACGAGGCGACCGCGAACCTCGACTACGGCACCGAGGCGGAGATCCGCAGGGCGCTGCTCGAGAACCGGAACCGTCCGACGACGCTCGTCGTCGCGCACCGCTATTCGATGGTCGAGCACGCGGACCACGTCGTCCTGCTGGAGGACGGCCGCGTCGTGGACCAGGGTTCGCCCGCCCAGCTGCTCGCGCGCAACGCGTGGTTCGCGAGCTTCGCCACACGCCAGAGGCGCGCGTCGTGAACGAGACACCGGAGCAGCTGGCCCTGCGCCTGCTCGCCGATCCCGTGGCACGGGCCCGGCTCGTGACCGCACTGGCGCGCGAGATCGGACCCGCAACCGCCGCCAGATCGCCGTGGGCCCGCCTGAGGCCTTTCATGGCGGGCTTCTCCAGCGCCCTCGTGGTCATGCTCGCGTTCCTTCTGCCCTCGATCCAGGAGCAGTGGGACCAGTGGCGATCGCGCGCGGCCGTGAACCGCTACGCGGAGATCGGACGCACGCTGCTGGCGAAGGGCAGCTATGTGGCGGCGGAACAGTCTTTCGCGCGCGCCCTCGAGCTCGCCGGCAACCAGCGCCTCGACCTGCTCGAGGACCAGATGCGGGCACGGACACTGCGCGTCTACGACGACCCCGACTGGCGCGGGCCGGTGAGCGGGGAAGTGAACGAAAGCGACTTTGCCTACCTGCTGGAGCTGGAGAAGTCGCCGGAGCGCCGCGGCGAGCGCGCGGCGACCCTCGCCGCGTACGGAGCCTGGCTCGCCGGCGAAGGCCGGCTGGCCGATGCCGAGGCCGCCCTGAAGGAATCGCTGGCCCTCGACCCGAAGCCGGCCGCGGCGCACGTCCACCTGGGCAACGTCTACGACGACCTGTCACGCCCCGCCGACGCCGAACGCGAGTATCGAGCCGCGCTCGCCAGGGACCCCGACGAGCCGTCCGCGCACTACGACCTGGGCGTCCTGCTCAGCGAATCGGGCCGTGCCGCGGCAGCGGTCACGGAGCTGCGTCGCTACGTGCAGCTCGAACCCGGCGAGAGCCAGGGACTGCGACAGCTGGCCACGGCACTCGACGCCACGGGCGCCGCGGACGAAGCGCGCGGGATCCGCGCCCGCGCCGCGCGCTTCGATGCGCGGCCGGCCTCGCGGCGCACGGCCTGTCCACCCGACGCGTCCTGATCGTCGTGTTCCACCGACCGTCACCGGAGTTCATTTCCAGTGGAACCGGTGCAGCAGCCGGTGCAGGAGCGGCGCGGCGATCACCCCGGCGCACACCAGGAACACGAGACCGGAATACAGGGCGAACAGCCCCGCAAAGATCTTGCCGCCCGGCGTCCGGGGCGCCCAGACCGGACCCATGCCTCCGAGCAGCATCGCCGAATCCAGGAACGCGTCGATCCAGCCCCGGTGCTCGAACCCGACGTAGCCCAGCATCCCCAGGAGCAGCGACCCGATGACAAGGGCGGTGGCCACGGCCGCGTGCGCGAGCATGCGCCGCAGGAAGGCGGCTCGCGGGATCGGGGGGTGTTCGCGATGCTCGTACATCAGTGCTGCCTCGCCGGGACCGCCTGCAGTATGCGTCGCGCGAGTGCCGGGTAATCGCGATCGAAATGGTGCCCGCCCGGAAGCTGCGCGGTCATGTGATGCTTCTTCGCCGGCCCCGCGCACGACGCCTGCGGATCGTCGGCACCGTGGATGCACAGTACGCCGGCACCGGCCAGCCTCGCCAGCTCCGGCGCGACTGCGAGACCGCCGCGCGACGCGCCGATCCACTGGGTGACGTGGAACTCGAAGAATGCCTTGCCCGCAGGCGCGAGCAGCGCGACGAGCGCCAGCCGGTCGCGCAGGTCCTGTGGCAGCCGGTTCACCATGAACGGCAGCGCGTCGGCGCCGGTCGAGTAGCCGATGACGATGACCCTGGATCGGGACCACGTCCGCAGGTAGCGGCGCAAGACCCGCGCGAGGTCGCGGCCGGCCTCCTCGGGCGTACGTGCCGTCCAGAAATAGCGCAGGGAATCCCAGCCGATGACGGCAACACCGCTCTGCGCCAGCGTCCGTGCGACGCCACGATCGAGCGCCGCCCACCCGCCGTCGCCCGAGAGCATCACGGCCATGAGGTCCGTACGCGGTCCGCTGGCCGGCACCTCGTGCAGCGGCAGGTCATCGAGCCCTGCAGGCGGCACCGCGGCGGCTGCCGCCACCCGCCACCCGATGAGCACCAGGACCGTGAACAGCCACCGCGCCGCGGCGTTCACGGTCCGCGCCCCGAATCACGGCCCACCGCCGGACCGGGGCTGCGCGAGACGAGCGACGTGACATCGAGCAGCACACGCGCCAGCACCATGCCCGACGGCGCGGCGAGATAGCGCGGACGCCACTCCGGCAGGAACTTGTCCTTGTACCGGCGCAGCCCCTCGAAGTTGTAGAAGTTCTCGCCGTAGCGGTAGACGAGGCGGCCGAGCTTGTGCCACGCGGGCGCCAGGCGGTGATCCTCGAGCCCCGCGAGCGGTGCCATGCCGAGGTTGAACCAGGCGTAGCCCTGCGCCCTGCCCCAGAGCATGACCTGCGCGAACAGGTAGTCCATGACACCCTTCGGCGCGTCCTGCGAATAGCGCATCAGGTCGATCGAGAACTCGTGCCGGTTCGCACCGGCCCAGAAATTGGCGAACGCCACCGGCCTGCCGTCCTTCTCGGCGATCGCGCAGGGACCCTCGCACAGATAGCGCTCATCGAAGAACCCGAGCGAGAACCCCTTCTCGGAGGCGGATTTCGCGGCCAGCCAGTCGTCGGATATCGCACGCAGCCGCGGCAGCAGCGGCGGCAGCTCCGCGGGCGCGACGACGCGGAAGACCGCGCCCTCGCGTTCCGCGCGGCTCACCGCCTGCCGCAGGGGCGCGCGCGCGGCGCCCGCCAGCGAAAAGTCCGCGAGCGCGACGCGTCCCTCCTCGCCGATCTTGGTCAGCGACAGGCCCGCATCGACGTACATGGCGAGGTTCCCGGGCCGCACCTCGTAGAACGTGCACCAGCCGCCCTCGCGGTCGCAGAGCTCGCGGAAACGCCAGACCATCTCGGCATGTTCGGTGACGGGGCCCACGGGATCGCCCATGGCCACCCAGCTGCGGCCGGCCACGCCGTACATCAGGAACGTGGCGCCGGATTCGCTGAACAGCAGGCTCTTGTCCCCCAGCAGCGCGAGATGCCCGCTGGCGTCCGCTGCGCCCCGCAGGACGATGCGGGCGCGCTCCAGGTCCTGCGGCGACGGTGGCGACGGCAGGGGCCGCGGCGGCTGCAGGAGGCGGAACACCGCGACGGCGCCGAGGCCCAGCGTCGCGACCAGGCTCGCGCGGAGCATGCGCGGCGCACTGGCGTCGAACGCGAACTGCCACCACAGTTCGTTGCGATACGGCACCTCGCGATACGCGAGCAGTCCGATCCAGATCGACGCGCCGACCGCCATCGCGACCGCCGCGAGCCAGCGGGGTGCCAGCGGTTCGGCGAGCAGCGAGGCGCGCCGGTAGAACTCGCGCCGCGTCGCGACGAGCGGCAGCAGCACCATCACCAGCAGCAGCGCCTCTTCCCAGTCGAGCCCCTTGAGCAGCGAGGCCACGATGCCCGTGCCGAGGAGCCAGAGCATCAGGTGCCAGGCGGCATCGAGGCGGAAATAGAGTCCGCGCGCGAGGATCAGCAGCGCGACGCCGATCGCGCTGGCGGCGAGATGCGACAGTTCCAGCACCGGCAGCGGCAGGAAGCGCCCGAGCGCACCCACGCGACTCGCGACCGCGGGCGTGGCGCTCGACACCAGCAGGACCACTCCGGCGCCGAACGCCAGGATCGACATCGCCTGCGGCACGACGAAGTCGAGCGACCGGCGCGTCCAGGTGAGCGCCCGGCGCATCCACACCCGCTGCTGCCGCAGCTCGTTGACGGTCATCAGCAGGACCGCGAGCGCGAACGGCGCGAGGTAGTAGACGGCGCGGTAGGCGAGCAGCGCGGCCAGCAGCGACTGCGCACGCACACCCGGCAGCAGCAGCAGCAGGACCGACTCGAAGACACCGAGCCCGCCGGGCACGGTGCTGATCGCCCCCGCCACCATCGCCACCATGTACAGGCCGAGGAAGGCCAGGAAGGACACACCGGCACCCTCGGGCAGGAGCACGTACAGGGCCGCACCGGCCAGCATCAGCTCCAGGGTACCGAGCCCGAGCTGCGTCATCGTCATCGGCAGGCCGGGCAGGGCGAACTGCCAGCCACCGATGACGAACGGCCCGCGCCGTACCGCCGCCAGCGCCAGGTAGGCCACCACCAGCGCCAGCACGGAGCCACCGAGCACGACCGCGGGCGCCGGACCCGAATGGAGCACCGAGGCCGCGAGGCCCGATTCGCCGATGAGCGACAGGCCCGTGAGCAGGCTCGCGCCGAGATGCAGCGTGACCGCGCAGAAGGCGATCACCTGCGCGATCTCGGCCGCGTCGAGGCCGGCCAGCGAATACATGCGGTAGCGGATCGCACCGGCCGAGACCGTGGCGACGCCGACGCTGTGACCCACGGCATAGGCCGTGAACGAGGTCATCGCGACCACGCCGTAGCGCAGCGGCCGGGCGATGTGCCGCAGCGCCAGGACGTCGTAGAGCGTGAGCACGCCGTAGCTCGCGGCCGTGAAGCCGCAGGCCGCCAGGATCGCACCGGGCGGCATCGCGCGGACCGTCGCCAGCACGTCACGCGGATGGAACTCGCGCGTCAGCCGGTGCAGGGCGATGAGCGCGACGGCGAACACGGCCGTCGAGGCCACCGCCGGCGCCGCACGCAGCAGGTGGTTCCGCTTCACGTGGATTCCCGAACGAGACGTCGGCACATCGTGCATCCCCGGTCCGGACACGGGGCACGCTCAGGATACCGGAGCCGCGTCAGCGGTTCAGCGCGTCGATCGCCCGCCTGTCGGCCGCGAGCGCCGCCTCGTGCAGCGCCTCCGACAGCGTCGGGTGCGCGTGGATCGTGCGCTGCAGGTCCTCGGTGCTCGCCCGGTACTCCATGGCCAGGACGGCTTCCGCGATGAGCTCGCCGGCCATCGGCCCGATGATGTGGACACCCAGGATCTCGTCGTGTTCCGCGGCTGCGATGATCCTGCAGAAACCCTGCGCGGCCTCCATGGCACGCGCCCGGCCGCTCGCCGCGAACGGGAAGCTGCCCACCTTGTAAGCGATGCCCGCCGCCTTCACCTGCTCCTCGGTGCGCCCGACCCAGGCGATCTCGGGCGCGGTGTAGATCACCGACGGCACGAGGTCGAGGTTCACGTGAGCATAGCGCCCCGCGATGCGGTCGGCGACGGCCACGCCCTCCTCCTTCGCCTTGTGCGCGAGCATGGGCCCGCGCACGCAGTCTCCGACGGCCCACACGCCCGGCACGCCCGTCGCGCAGTGTTCGTCGACTTCGATGCAGCCGCGGCGGTCGAGCACGACTCCCGTGGCCTCGCCGAGCAGATCCTGCGTGTACGGCCGGCGCCCGACGGCGACGACCAGCCGGTCCACCGTCAGCGAGTGCTCACCCTTCGCGTCCTGATAGCTGACGCGCACTTCGTCGTCCGCGACCTGCGCCGCGGTGACCTTCGCACCCAGGCGGATGTCGAGCCCCTGCCTGGCGAAATGACGGCCCGCCTCCTTCGCGACCTGCGCGTCCGCCATCGCGAGGAACTGCTCCAGCGCCTCGAGCACGACGACCTCGGAGCCGAGGCGTCGCCACACGCTGCCGAGCTCGAGCCCGATCACGCCCGCGCCGATCACGCCCAGGCGCCTCGGCACCGCATCGAAATCGAGCGCACCCCAGGAGTCGACGACGTGCCGGCCGTCGAAGGGCACGGACGGCAGCGCCGTCGGCTGTGACCCCGAGGCCAGGACCACGTGCCGGGCGACGAGTTCGCGCCGTGCGCCGTCGTGTCCGGTGTACTCGACCCGGTTGTTCGCGAGCAGTCGCCCGTGGCCCTGCAGCGGCACGACGCCCGCGGCCTTGAAGAGCGCCAGGATGCCGACGGTGCTCTGGCGCACGATCTGCGCCTTGCGCGCCTGCATCGTCGCGAGGTCGAGCGCGACCCCGTCGACGCGGATGCCGTGCGCGGCGAACTCGTGCTGCGCGCGGTGATAGAGCTCCGAGGACTCGAGCAGCGCCTTGGACGGGATGCAGCCCGCATTGAGGCAGGTGCCACCGAAGGCGGCACGGCCGTCGCGGTTCTTCCAACGGTCGATGCAGGCGACCGCGAGGCCGTTCTGGGCCGCGCGGATTGCGGCCGGGTACCCGGCGGGCCCGCCGCCGATCACGATGACGTCGAACTGGTCGGACATGATGATTCCCGTACTCCTTGCAGGACGCCGCGGACGCGCGCGCCCGCGGTGCCGTGGTCGCACCCGGCGCCGCAGTCGCTCTGCGGTGCCGGTGCAGCGGCTTCAGACCTCGAGCAGCAGCCGCGCCGGGTCCTCGATCGCCTCCTTCACGGCGACGAGGAACTGGACGGCCTCGCGCCCGTCGATGATGCGATGGTCGTAGGTGAGCGCGAGGTACATCATCGGGCGCACGACGACCTGTCCGTCCACGACCACCGGGCGTTCCTGCACCTTGTGCATGCCGAGGATCGCGCTCTGCGGTGCATTGACGATCGGCGTCGACAGCAGCGAGCCGAACACGCCGCCGTTGGTGATCGAGAACGTTCCGCCCGTGAGCTCCTCGATCGTGATGGTGCCCTCGCGCGCCTTCTTCGCGTACGCCGTCACTGCCTTCTCGATGTCGGCGAAGCCGAGCGCATCCGCGTCGCGCAGCACCGGCACGATGAGCCCGCGGTCGGTGGAGACCGCGACGCCGATGTCGAAACAGTCGTGATAGACGATGTCGTTTCCGTCCACGGCCGCGTTCACGACCGGGAAGCGCCGGAGCGCCGCGACGCAGGCCTTGACGAAGAACGACATGAAGCCCAGGCGCACGCCGTGCTTCTTCTCGAAGGTCTCGCGGTGACGGGTGCGCAGCTCGTTGAGCGCCTGCAGGTCGACTTCGTTGAAGGTGGTGAGCAACGCCTGCGTGGCCTGCGCCGCGACCAGCCGTTCGGCGATGCGCACGCGCAGCCGCGTCATGGGCACGCGCTGCTCGCCGCGCGCGGCCGGGCTGCGCGCGTCCCGGCAGCGGCAGGCGCGGCGCGCGCCGGGTGGGGCGCGGCGGCGACCGGTGCCGCGACAGCCGCCGCAGCCTCGCGGGCCCCGGCCGCGGCGCGGGCCGCGTCCTCGGCGTCGGACTTCGTGACGCGGCCGTCACGACCGCTCCCCGCGATGCGCGCGACGTCGAGATCGTGTTCCGACACGATGCGCCGCACCGCGGGAGACAGCTTCTCCGCGGCGGCGGGTGCCGCGGGCGTCGCGACCGATGGCGATGCGGCTGACGGCGGAGCCGCGCCCGCGTCCTCACCGGCCGCGATCACGGCGAGCAGTTGCCCGCCCGTGACGACACTGCCGGATTCCACCCTGATCTCCGCAAGCGTGCCGGACACCGGGGCGGGCACCTCGAGGACGACCTTGTCGGTCTCGAGATCGGCGAGGTTCTCGTCGCGGCTCACCGCATCGCCGGGCTGCCTGTGCCATTTCACGAGTGTCGCGTCGGCGACGGATTCGGGCAGTTGCGGAACTCGGACTTCGGTACTCATGGTGTCTTCCTGTCTGCTGTCTCGCCGGCCGCCGGCGTCGCCGGCGGCTGTCCCGCGGATCCGGCGCGCTGGCCGTGCAGCGCCGTGTTCACGAGCGCCTTCTGCTGTTCGACATGGAGCTTGAGCAGTCCCGTCGCGGGCGCGGCCGCACCCGCACGCCCCGCGTAGAGCAGCTGCTGGGCCGCACCCAGCGTCTCCTGCAGGCGGTGGCGGATCTGGTACCACGCTCCCTGGTTCTGCGGCTCCTCCTGGCACCAGACGACCTGCCGCGCCGCCGGATAGCGGTCGAGGACGGCGGAATACTCCGCCGCGGGGAACGGATACAGCTGTTCGATGCGCACCAGCGCGACGTCGGCGAGGCCGTCGGTGCGGCGCTGCTCGTGCAGGTCGAAGTACACCTTGCCCGAGCAGAACACGATGCGCTGCACCGCCAGCGGATCCGGCGCGTCCTCGTCGTCGATGACGGTGCGGAAATGACCGTGCGCGAGCGCATCGAGCGCCGAGACCGAGAGCTTGTGGCGCAGCAGGCTCTTCGGCGTCATGACCACGAGCGGACGACGCAGGTCGCGCAGCATCTGGCGCCTGAGCACGTGGAACATCTGCGCGGGCGTCGAGGGCACGCAGACCTGCATGTTGTTCTCGGCGCAGAGCTGCAGGAAGCGCTCGAGGCGGGCCGAACTGTGCTCGGGACCCTGGCCCTCGTAGCCGTGCGGCAGGAACAGCGTCAGGCCCGAGAGGCGGCCCCACTTGGACTCGCCCGAGGCGATGAACTGGTCGATGACGACCTGCGCGCCGTTCGCGAAATCGCCGAACTGCCCTTCCCAGATCACCAGCGTCTCCGGGTCGGTGGTCGAATAACCGTACTCGAAGCCCATGACGGCTTCCTCGGACAGCACCGAGTCCGTGACCGTGAAACGCCGCGGCACCGCCGACAGCTCCGCCAGCGCGATGTGCTGCAGGCCCGTGGACTGGTCGTGCAGCACCGCGTGGCGGTGGAAGAACGTGCCACGGCCACTGTCCTGGCCCGTGAGGCGCACGCCGTAGCCGTCCGCGAGCAGTGTCGCGTAGGCGAGCAGTTCCGCACAGCCCCAGTCCAGCGGCATCTCTCCGGCGAGCATGCGCCGCCGGTCCTCGACGATTTTCGCCACGCGCGGGTGCAGCGTGAAATCCGCGGGCACGTCCGTCAGGCGTGCGCCCAGCGTGCGCAGCGTGTCGTGCGGCACCGCCGTCGTGACCCACTCGGTCCAGTCCGCGTCGAGGTGGCGCGACCAGTCGACGGTGTAGCGGTTGCCGGCCGTGCCGACGAGCGCCTGCTGCCGCGGCTCACCCGCGTCGAGTCCCGCGCGGTAGCGCTCGATCATCGCCTCGGGCTCGGCGGCGGGCAGCACGCCCGCGGCCACGAGCCGCTCGGCGTAGATCCGGCGCGCGGTCGGGCGCCGGCGGATGACCTCGTACATGACGGGCTGCGTCGCCGCGGGCTCGTCCGCCTCGTTGTGTCCGAGCCGGCGGTAGCAGACGAGATCGATCACGACGTCCTTGCCGAACTTCTGGCGGTAGCCGAGCGCCTGGCGTGCGACGAAGACCACGGCTTCTGGATCGTCGGCGTTCACGTGGAAGATCGGCGCCTCGATGATCTTCGCCACGTCGCTGCAGTAGAGCGTCGAGCGCATGTCGCGCGGATCGCTGGTCGTGAAGCCCACCTGGTTGTCGACGACGACATGGATGGTGCCGCCCGTGTGGAAGCCGCGCGCCTGCGAGAGCTGCAGTGTCTCCATGACCACGCCCTGACCCGCGAACGCGGAATCGCCGTGGACGAGCAACGGCAGCACGCGCGCCGGCCCGGAATCGCCGCGGCGCTCCTGCCGCGCGCGCGCCGATCCCTCGACCACGGCATCGACGATCTCGAGATGCGAGGGATTGAACGCGAGCACGACGTGCACGTCGCCGCCCGGTGTACGCAGGTCCGCCGAATACCCCTTGTGATACTTGACGTCGCCAGAGCCCTTCAGCTTCAGCGTGTCGTAGCGCCCCTCGAACTCGGAGAACAGTTCCGCGGGGGACTTGCCGAGCACGTTCACGAGCACGTTCAGGCGGCCGCGGTGCGCCATGCCGATGATCGTCTCCTCGACACCGGCCGCACCACCCTGCTGGATCAGGTCGTCGATGAGCGGGATCAGCGCGTCGCCGCCCTCGAGCGAGAAGCGCTTCTGGCCGACGTAGCGCGTGTGCAGGTAGCGCTCGAGTCCCTCGGCCGCCGTGAGCTGCCGGAGTATCCGGGCCTGCTCGTCGGGCGAGTAGCGGTGCGACAGACGTCCGGCCAGGAAGGACTCCTGCAGCCACAGGCGCTCGTCGCTGTCCGAGACGTGCGCGAACTCGGCGCCGATGCTGCCGCACCAGACCCGGCGCAGCAGCGCGACCATCGCGCCGAGCGTCATGCGCGCGGGCAGGTTCGCGGGCCGGCTCCCCGTGAAGTGGAATTCGCGTTCCATCGCCGCCGCGCCCAGGTCGTAATAGCCCGGATCGAGCACACGCGGCACAGGCCGCGGCATGAGCCCCAGCGGATCGATGTCGGCGATCAGATGACCGCGGTTGGCATACACCTGGATGAGCCGGGACACCGCGCCCTGCTCGCGCGACTCGTCACGCCCCGGCCCGGGTGCTGCGGCGACCCGACGGCGCGGCGCGGCCTCGCGCAGCTCCGCGACGACGGGCCCGTGGGCCACGTCCCCTCCCTCACCGCGAATGGCCGCGAAGTACGTCCGCCAGGCCTCGGGCACAGCCTCGGGGCGTGCGAGGAACTCCTCGTACAGCGCCTCGAGCCAGGCGGCATTCGCGCCACCGAGCGCCGAACCGGCACGTTGATCCTGGAGTGAAGAACCCATTGCAGACTGCTTCCCGCCTGTGGGACCCGCGCCGCAACGAGACGCAGCGACGGGGCCCGCCGTGGACCGCGCGCCGCCGCGGGCGTCGCGCAGCAACGCGAACCATCGCCGGGCCGGGGCACAGCGCGTGCCACCGACGCCGAGCGGACATAATCAGCAGTATAGACGAAGGCGTGGGAACAGACGGGTTATCAGAGGCTTATGTCGCCGAGCATCCGCAGCTCATGAGCGATGAGCACCATGTAGCCCGCTGCGATGAGGTACAGGAAGACCTCGCCGGGCAGCCGGCGGAACATGCGCATGCGGGCGCAGGCCACGAGCACGAGGGTGCCGAAGGCCGTCACCACGAGCTTGAACCCCGCGAAGCCGCGCACGTCGAGCCCGAGCAGCGCCGCCATGACGGGATTCGCCTCGACGGCGCCATGATGGATCAGCGTGAGCGTGAGAAAGGCATCGGCGACGGACAGGAAGAAGATGATCAGGGCCGGGATCAGCAGTCGGGGCTCGTGCCAGTCGATGACCGGATAGAACCGGTCCTCGGCCCGCCGCCCGGCGCGACGGCGTGGCCTGAGCGATCCGAGCCAGTAGCTCGCGAGTGTCGGGCGCCGCCGCTCGCCCTGCGCACGACGCTCGGCCTCGCGTGACCCGGAACCCGCGCCCGTCTCGATTCCGCACCGGCGAAGCTGCTGCAAGATCCGACCTCCGTCACCGCGTCGATCCCGATGCTGCAACAGGCCCGCGGCGCCGTCGAGGCGATCTTGACTTAAGTGCGGACGAAGGCACGTTCCGCCGGCCCCGGTCCGGCGTGCCATACTGGAATCGTTCTCCCGCGGACGCACCGGCACAGACCCATGGACGACGCCATTCCCGCCATTCACCCGACGGCGATCATCGAACCGGGTGCGCGGCTCGGGCACGGCTGCAGGATCCATGCCCACGCAGTCGTCACGAGGCACTGCCGCCTCGCCGAAGGCGTCACCGTCCACGCCTTCGCCGTCCTCGGCGGCGACCCCCAGTACCTCGGCTTCGCGCCGGCCACCGAAACGGGGGTGGTGATCGGTCCGGGCACCGTGATCCGCGAGCACTGCACGATCAACCGGTCCATCCACGCGGGACGCGATACCGTCATCGGCGGTCAGTGCCTGCTCATGGCCAATGCGCACGTCGGTCACGACTGCATCGTCGAGGACGGCGTCGTGCTCGCGAACAACGTGATGCTCGCGGGCCACGTCGCCGTGGGTCGCGGCACGTTCATCGGCGGCGGCGCCGGTGTGCACCAGTTCTGCCGCATCGGCGAGACGGTGATGATCGGCGGCCTGTCACGCCTCGCGCAGGACGTGCCGCCCTGCGTGATGGCGGCCGAACGCAACGAAGTGATCGGTCTCAATGTCGTCGGCATGAAGCGCCGTGGCATCGCGCGCGAGGCCGTCACCGAACTGAAGGACGCCTATCGCGTCGTCTACGGCAGCCCCGGCAGCGTCCGCGAGGCGGCCCGTGCCGCGCTGTCCACCGGGCGATTCCGCACGGTCGAAGCGCAGCGTTTCCTCGTGTTCTTCACCGAAGGCCGGCGCGGCTTTGCGCGCCCGCGCCGCGCCTCGGCGATCGCGGACCACGTGCTCGACCGGGCATCGGGATGGCGCCCCCGAGCCGATTCGAACGGCTGACCTTCCCCTTAGGAGGGGGACGCTCTATCCAGCTGAGCTACGGGGGCAGGCGGCGAAGATTATCCGATTTGCACGACGACGACGAAGCGGCCGGTGTCGATACCACCCGGGGCAGCGTGACTTCGGGGAATCAGGGCAGGGAAAGGGCCCGGAGAACATCCGGGCCCTGCTGGAATCTGGTGGAGCGGAGGAGGATCGAACTCCCGACCTTCGCATTGCGAACGCGACGCTCTCCCAGCTGAGCTACCGCCCCACACGAGGGGCGCGATTGTAGTTTCGACCCGGCGGCGGAGCAAGCGCGGATGCGGGACGCGGATCCGGGATGCGCTGCCATCACCCGCGGACGCGGGTGTAGCGGGCAGAATGGCGCCCGGCGGCCGGGCCGGTCACGACCCAGGGCCGCGACCGGCGCCTGTGCGCGGCAGCGGATTGCGACGAACAGACATCTGTGGAACACGACACCAGCAAGGCAGCAGGACACGAGCGCCGGGCCGCGGGACATCGGCATGAAGTCCGGCGTTGACCGGGATGCGCGCGCGGCGCAGGACGACGAGCCCTACGACTACGTCATCGTCGGCGCCGGCACCGCGGGCTGCGTGCTCGCGAATCGCCTGAGTGCCGACCGCGGCACACGCGTTCTCCTGCTCGAAGCCGGCGGCGAGTCGCGCCATCTCCTCGCGACCCTGCCCATGGGTTATGCGCGCGCCCTCGCGCATCCGGGGCTCACGACCTCGATGTACGGAGAACCCGATGCCGGCACGGGCGGCCGGCGCCATCGCCTGCTGTGCGGGGCCGTCGTCGGCGGCTCCAGCGCCGTGAACGGCATGATCCACGTTCGCGGTCACCGCGCCGACTTCGACGACTGGGCGAGCGCGGGCGCGCGGGGCTGGGACTACGCGAGTGTGCGCCCGTACTTCGAGCGCGCCGAAGGCCGGGCCACGACGGCTGCAGCGGCCCCGGGCGGACTCGAACTCACGGATACCCGCAATGATCATCCCGTGTCGCGGGCGATCATCGAGGCGTTCGTGCAGGCGGGCCATCCGCGCTGCGACAACTTCCTCGGTCCGGAGCCCGAGGGCACGGCCTTCTATCACGCAACGATCCGGCGGGGCCGGCGCTGGTCCGTCGCCCGCGCCTATCTCGATCCGGCGAGGGCGCGCCCCGATCTGGAGATCCGGGTGCATGCCGCGGCACAGCGACTGCTGTTCGAGGGCATGCGCGCGACCGGCGTGCTGTATCGCATCGCGGGCCAGTCGCGGCGGGCGAGCGCGCGCCGCGCCGTCATCCTGGCCGCGGGCGCCTATGCGACGCCCCAGCTGCTGATGCTCTCCGGCATCGGACCACCCGCCCTGCTCGCCGCACTCGGCATCGAGGTGCGCGTCGCCCGCGAAGCCGTGGGCCGCAACCTGCAGGACCATCTCATGGTGCCACTGTGCTGGCGGCTGCGACGCGGCGTCCCCGGCCTCAACATGCAGCTGCGGGGCGTTCCGCTGCTCGCGTCGATCGCGCGCTGTCTCGTGCACCGGTCGGGCCCGCTCGCACTGCCCGCGGCCGACGTCGGGGCCTTCCTGCGCAGTTCGCCGGCGGAACCACGGCCCGATCTGCAGTTCCACGCCCTGCCGGCGAGCAGCCGCGCGGACCGCGACCCGGACAGTGACGAGCGTCGTCCCGATCCGTTCCCGGGGCTCACGCTGGCTCCGGCGCTGCTGCGGCCCGCATCGCGCGGCCGGGTCGTGCTCGCGAGCCCGGACGTGACCGTCGCACCACGGATCGAGACAGGCTGTCTCGCCGCACCCGGTGACGTCGCCCGTCTCGCCGCGGGTGTGCGTATCGCGATCGACGTCGCGGCGCAGCCCGCGCTGGCCGCGCTCGTCGACGCACGCGTCGATGCGCCGGTCGACGCTGCCGATCCTGCCGGCATCGAGCGGCTCCTGCGCGAACGCGCACGACCGCTGCAGCACGCCGCGGGAACCTGCCGCATGGGTGATGATGCGCAGGCCGTGGTCGATCCCTCGCTGCGGGTGCACGGCGTTCAGGGGCTCGCGATCGTCGATGCCTCGGTGATGCCCGCGATTCCCTCAGGCAACACTCATGCCACCGTCGTGATGATCGCCGAGCGCGCCGCCGATCTCCTCCGCGTCGACCGCAGCGGTTGAGCGCGTTTTGCAGCGCGTCCATCGCAGGATGCGCACGACGCACGACCCCGGGGCTCGCGCGCACTCCGCGATGTCCGGCCGGGAACAGGCCGCAGCCACTCCACGACCGGCGCGCAGGCGTATGATGAAAATCGCAACGAGCACGGAGGCGCGACACTCACGCGCATTCGATCGCTGATCGAGCGAGGAGAAGAGACATGTTCACACACCTGCGTCTTCTGGCCACGGGCCTCGCAATGCTCGGGCTCATGGCCTGTCAGCCCGGAAAGAAAGCCGACGTGATGGACGTCGCGGCCGAGCGTGAGGCGATTCATCAGGCCGCAGCGCTCTGGATCAATGCCTACAACGCGCGATCGGCGGACGCCATCGCCTCGGTGTTCAGCGACGACGCCTGGATCATCCCCCCGGACTCGCCGGCCGTGATCGGCCAGCGGGCGATCCGCGATTTCATGAACCGGGTGTGGACGGTGAACAACCTGCAGTACGTGATCGGCGAGACGGACCTCGAGATCACCTCGCCCGCGGCCGCGTGGCGGGCCGGCCGCTTCGAGGCCCGCAACGACGCCGGTGCGATCGTCGCGAAAGGCAGCTTCATCGAGATCTGGGGCAAGCTCGAAGGCAAGTGGCGCATGCGCCGCTCGATCTTCAACAGCGAGAGCCTGCCGGCCGCGGTCGCTGAGACCGGAACGCCGACACAGGCGTCCTGAACCGGAGCCGGGGCTCCGGCATCTGCGCGGCGGGACCGGTGCCGGTGACGGTTCCGCAACCGCAACACCGGCACCGATGCGCTATTCCGGCAGTGCGTAGGCGAGCACGTAGTCGCCCGGCTTCGTCTGCAGCGTACCGTGGCCACCCGCGGCGATGACCACGTACTGCCGCCCGGTGCGGCGCGACACGTAGGTCATGGGATTCGCCTGGCCACCCGCGGGCAGGCGGGCCTTCCACAGCTGGTGTCCGGTCTCGACCGCGAAAGCGCGGATGTAGTGGTCCGCGGTCGCGGCGATGAACGCCACGCCGCCGCGCGTGATGGCCGCGCCGCCCAGGTTCAGCATGCCCGTGCGGAACGGAATGCCGAGGAGCGCGTGGTCACGCGTGTTGCCGAACGGCCGGCGCCAGAGCGTCTGGCGCGTATCGAGGTCCACGGCCGCGAGTTCGCCCCAGGGCGGCTGGTGGCAGGGAATCCCGAGCGGCGACAGGAACGGCAGGAACTCGACAGCGTAAGGCGTGCCCTCCTGGGCCCACTGCGATTTCAGGTGTGAGGACGAAGCGGATTCCGGCACCTTCGGGTCGTAGCCGCTGTACGGCCGGATGCCCATGGATTCGGCCTCGTCGCGCGGGATCAGGCGGTCGACGAAAGGCACGCCCGTGGAGTTCACGATCATGACGCGGCGTTCCGGATCCACGGCGACGCTGCCCCAGTCGATCGTGCCCATCGGGCTCGGGAACACGATGGTCCGCTTCGTCGTGACCGGCGTGTACAGCCCGTCGTAGCGATAGCGACGGAACTGGATGCGGCACCAGAGCTGGTCGAAGGGGCTCGTGCCCCACATGCTGGCCTCGGTGAGATTCCGCGGTGTGAACGAGGGCATGCCGACCGAGAACGGTTGCGTCGGCGACAGACGCTCGCCGGGAATCGGGTCCTGCGGCACCGGCTTCTCGACGACCTCCGCGAGCGGCTTCCCGGTCGCGCGATCGAGCAGGAAGATCTCGCCGACCTTCGTCGGCGCGATCAGCGCCTTCTGCACGCCCTGCGGCGTCGGCAGGTCAACGAGCACGGGCTGCGCCCCGATGTCGTAGTCCCAGACGTCGCGATGCGTGGTCTGGAAGCTCCAGCGCACGTCGCCCGTGCGCGCGTCGAGCGCCACGATCGAGCTGTTGTAGCGATGCTGGTCCTCGGAGCGCGTGTAGGCGATGTAGTCGGGCGGCGTGTTGCCGGTCGGCAGGTACACGAGACCGAGTTCCGGATCGGCGCTCGCGACACTCCAGAAGTTCGGCGTGTTGCGCGGGAACGTGCCGCCCTCGGCGAGCGGCGGATGCGCCTTCGGACTCATGACGTCCCAGGCCCAGCGCAGTGCGCCTGTCTTCACGTCGTAGGCGCGCACCACACCCGGCGGTTCGTCGTTGGACTGGTTGTCCATGACCCACGCGCCGATGACGGCGACATCGCCGATGATCGCGGGCGGCGAGGTCGGGTAGTAATAGCCGGGCCGGGTCTCGCCCAGACCCGCCTTCAGATCGACGGTGCCGCCATTGCCGAAATCGGGGCAGAGCCTGCCCGTCGCCGGATCGAGCGCGATCAGGCGCGCATCGTGCGTCCCCATGAGCAGGCGTCCGTCGCAGAACGCCCCGGAACCGCTGCCCTCGTAGTGCGACAGGCCGCGGCAGGCCAGGTGCATGATGCCCGAGGTGTCGGTCTTCGGATCGAAGCGCCAGACCTCCTTGCCGGTGTCGCCGTCGACGGCCATGACCACGTTGCGTGCCGTGCAGAGCACGAGATTGTCGCCGACGGTGATGGGTGTCGCCTCGAAGGTCCCGCCGATCCACGGCGGTTCGTTCGGCAGCCGCTGGTCACCGGTGCGATAGGTCCAGGCCAGCTCGAGCTGCGCGGCGTTCTCCGGCGTGATCTGGCTCGCCGTGGAGAACCGGTCGCCCCGCGTCGTACCACCGAACGCCGGCCAGTCACCCGGCCGCTCGACGGCGGTCTTCGCGCGCGCGCCGAGCCCGCCCGGCGGGTCGAAGCGCGTGCTGACGTAGGCGACGACCATCAGCACGACTGCGACACCGAGCACGAGCGCGCTCGCGACCGGCATCGCCCGCCCGCCCCCGGCGCCGAACAGCAGCGGCCCGCGATCCAGCCCGCCACGCGCGTCCGGCAGCAGGAACCACATTGCGAGCAACACGAAGGGCCAGACGCGCGGCAGCAGCGCCCAGCCGTAGAATCCCGCCTCCACGACCGCCCACGCGAAGGTCCCGAGCGCGACGGCCGAGAACAGCCAGACCGCGAGTCGCCAGCGCCGCCAGACGAGGATGCCCGTCACCGCGAGCCCCGCGCCCGCGATCAGGTAGTACCAGGAACCGCCGAGTCGTGCGAGCTGCACGCCGCCCGCCAGCAGCCCGGCGCCCGCCAGCATGCACACGAGCGCCAGCAGCCACGGTCGCGTTCCCGTCTCCGATCCCACCTGTTCCTGCATGTCGTGCCCCTCCCGAATCACCCGGCAAGCCGTGTCCCGCGTCCTGAAATGTGTGCGAGGTCAGTCGCGGGCGTGGATCGCGGACACCGCATCGCCCATGGGCATCATCGCGGCCTCGCCGAAATACTTCATCTTCCAGCCGTCCCCGGTCCGCACGAACTCCAGCCAGTATTTCACGTAGACGAGCACGCTCAGGCCGCTGTAGGCCTTGCCCATGCCCATGACATAGGCGTTGACCTTCGCCTCGTCGTCCGCGAGCCGGTTCACGACGACGTTGGTCGCGAAATGCGCGTGGTGCGACATGTCGCCGAAGACCTGCGTGAAGAACCCGCGGATCTGATCGTGCCCGGTGAACTTCGGCAGACCGATGCCGGAGAGATCGAGCACGGCGTCCTCGGTGAAGCACTTCAGCATGCCGACCATGTCCGACAGTGAATCGACCGCCGTGCAGTAGGCCTTCAGTGCGTCCTCGATCGCCGCCTTGTCCTCGAGATACTTCAACCGCTCTTCGATGCTCGCCATGTCTTTCACTCCCCAGTCCGGAACGGAACGGAATCCGATGAACCCGCGGGCCGTGCGGACAGCCGGCACATGCCCCTGCGCCCGGCCCGGCACGAGCGACGCGCCACGGCAGCGGCCGGCTGTGTGCTCACGCCGCGCGATCCTCGAGGACGAGCTGCGCGGCGCGCCAGGCCAGCGCCATCGCGGGCGCATTCGTGTTGCCCGTCACCGGGCCCGGCATCGAGGAACAGTCCACGACGCGCAGCGCCCGCACGCCGCGCACGCGCAGCCGCTCGTCGAGCACGGCGCGCTCGTCGCTGCCCATGCGGCAGGTGCCGGTGCCGTGCAGTCCGCAGGTCGAGAGCCGGCGCAGCGCCGTGAGGATCTCCTCGTCGCTCTGGCAGCTCGCGCCCGGAAGCAGCTCGTGGTCGATGTCCTCGGCGAGCACGGGCGAACTCATGTAGCGGCGCATGTAGCGCACCGTCGCGACCGCGGATTCGCAGTCCTCGGGTGTCGACAGCCAGTTCGGCTCGATCTGCGGCGGCTGGTCCGGGTCCGGCGAGGTCACGCGGATCGTGCCCAGGCTCGTGAGCCGCAGGAGCTGGCCGTAGATCGTGGCACCGGGCTTGCGTTCGACGTGGCCGAGGGTCACGGGATGGTTGTCGTCGCTGAGCGCGAAGGTGTAGCCGCCCAGGAAGAGCTGGACGTCCGGACGACCGTCGAGGTTGGCGATGTTCACGAATCCGCCGATCTCGAAGGGACCGGAGGCCATGATCCCGCCACGGGTCAGGTAGTACTGCAGAACGCTGCGCCACAGCCCGAGGCCGTAGAACAGATGGTTGATGCCGGAACGCCGGCGCAGCCGGTAGGGGATCGCGAACGCGAGATGCTCGTGCAGGTTCCGGCCGACCTGCGCGCTGTCCGCGACGACATCGATGCCGGCCGCACGCAGCTCCGCGGCCGGCCCGATGCCGGAGAGCTGCAGCAGCCGCGGACTCTCCATCGCGCCGGCCGAGACGATGATCTCGCCACGGCAGGCGAAGCGCGTCCGCCGACCGTCGACGCGCGCCTCGACGTGCGTCGCGCGGCCCTGCGTGAAGACGATGCGGTCCGCGAGCGCGCCCGTCACGACGGCGAGGTTGGGACGGCTGCGGGCCGGATCGAGGAACGCCCGCGCCGCGCTGGCGCGGCGGCCGTTGCGGATGTTGTGGCTGTAGTAGCCGATGCGATTTCCCGGGATGGAATTGAGGTCGTCCGTCGCCTTCAATCCCATGGACTCGCCGGCCTTCATGAGACGCTCGGCGAGCGGATACCTGAACTTTCCGGGGATCACGTGCACGGGCCCGCCGCTGCCACGCGTCGCGCTCGCGCCGAGCTCGTGGTCCTCGATGGCCTTGTAGGCGGCGAGCATCGAGGCCGCATTCCAGCCCTTCGCGCCGAGGCGCTCCCAGTCGTCGTAGTCCTCGGCCTGGCCGCGGCTCCAGATCATGCCGTTGATCGACGACGAGCCGCCCAGCACACGGCCGCGGATCCAGACCTCGGCGGCCGGCTGGTTCGCGAAGCGCGGCTGCGTGACGTGGTACATCCAGATGTGCTTCGGATCGCTGACGAGCTTCGCGACCCCCTTCGGCATCGTGATCCATGGACTCACGTCGGGACCGCCCGCCTCCAGCAGCAGCACGCGGCTCCGGCCGTCCGCCGACAGGCGCTCGGCCAGCACGCAGCCCGCCGAGCCCGCACCCACGATGATGTAGTCGTACTCCCCACCCTGTCCCTGGTTGCTCATCGTCGCTCTCCGTGATCGCTCGGCCAACACATCGCGGCCGGCATCCTGCACCGTATCACCTGCAGCGACCGCGCCGCATCCACGGCCGCGGACCTGCCCATCGCACCGGTGGCCTCCGCGGGGATCAGCGCGCCCTGCGCTCCGGCAGCGCAAAGACGTAGATCGCGTTGCCGCCGTTCGGCTGGTAGATGTCCGGGCTCACCTTCGCCGTCAGGAGCTTGAACACGCCCATGCCCGTGGTCACGGCGATGTACTGCCGGCCGTTCACCTCGTAGGTGATCGGGAAGCCGTGGGCTGCGGCGCCGAGGCGCGTCTGCCAGAGCACCGCACCCGTCTTCTGGTCGAAGGCCTTGAAGTAGCGGTCCACATCGCCCACGAACGCGAGCCCGCCAGCAGTGCCGAGCACCGAGGTCATGAACATCGCGCGCTGACGATGGCTCCAGTTCTCCTTCATGGTCCGCAGATCGAAGGACGTGAGCCGGCCGAGCATGCCATTGCTGCCCGGCATCTCGTACACGCGCGACTCGCCGCCGTAGCCGCCCAGCCCCTCCTGCATCTCGACCTTGCGCCCGACCATGTCGACGCAGAGCTGGTGCAGCGGGAAGATCAGCGCGCCCGAGTCCGGGACGTAGGACGAGGCCTGCCAGTTGTGGCCGCCGTAGATGCTCGGGCAGACGGACACGGGCTCGTCGATGCGCGCGTCGATGATGTCCTGCCGGTAGCGCAGCCGGCCCGTCTTCCGGTCCAGCGGCCGGAAGACGTTCTGGTACATGGTCTCGGTGAAGTCGACGAACTTGCCGTTGCCGCGGTCGAGCTTCCAGAGGATGCCGTCCTTGCCGACGGTGAAGAGCAGCGGCCGGCCGTCGAGATCGACGAGCACGCGCTCGAAACCCACCTCCATGTCCAGCGTCTCGCCCGGGATGTGCTGGTAGTACCAGACGATGCGGCCGGTCTTCGGATCGATGGCGAGTGTCGAGTTCGTGTAGAGCGCGGCATCGAGCACCGACATGTTGCGGCTCGCCGCCACCCAGGGCTTGGCCTGCGACGTGCCGACGTAATAGAGCCTGCGCACCGGGTCGTAGCTGCCCGCCATCCAGATGTCGCCGCCGGCGCGGAACGTCGGATCGACCTTGCCCCAGCTGGCGTCGTTCGGATCGCCGGGCAGGGCGATGGTCGAGGTGCGCCACAGCTCGCGGCCGGTATCGGGGTCGTGTCCCGTGACGAAGCAGCCGCCCTTCTTGAAACGTTCGCAGCCGTTGATGCCGCTGATGACGACACCGCCCGCGACGACGGGGCCCGCGGTGTGCGTGTAGCCCTGGCCGTAGTCGGCCTTGACGGTCTTCCAGACCTCCCGGCCGGTGCGCGCGTCGATCGCGACGACGGCCGCGTCGTAGGTCGCGAGGAACAGCTTGTCGCCGTAGATCGCGATGTTCTTGGTGGGGCCGCCGAGCGTCTTCGATTCCGGCGGATACCGGTTCGCGTACTCCCAGAGGAGCTCGCCGGTCGCCGCGTCGAGCGCCTGCACGACGTTGCCGGGGCTCGTCAGGTACATGACGCCGTCGTGCACGAGCGGCGTGCCCTGGTTGCTGCCCTCGCGCATGGTCAGCACCCAGGCGAGTTTCAGATCGCCGACGTTGCCGCGGTTCACCTGATCGAGCGGGCTGAAGCCCTGTCCGTCCTCGGTGCGCCGGAAGCTCAGCCAGTCGCCGCGCGGCGGATCGCTGAGCATCGTCTCCGTCACGGGGACGAAGTTCTTCACCTCGCGGTTGGCGAAGCCGTGCGCGCGCTCGGCCTCGCCCGCGATGGTTCCCGCCGCCGACCAGCTCTGCCACTGCACGCTCGCGGGCCGCGCCGCGATCTCGGCCCGCCGGGCGGGCCAGCGCGGCCCCAGCGCGAGCTGCCCCACCTCGGCGTCCGCATCCACGCGCAGGTCCTTCTCTCCCGGCGCGCCGCCGTTCGCGGCGAGCACGTAGGCGGTGATGGCGAGGTACTCGGGCATCGACAGCGAACCGGGCGCCCCCGCGGGCATGAGCCGGCTCACGTAGCCGACGAGATCCCCGGTCGAGCGACGACCCCACTTGGTGATGAAGTTCGGACCCGCGAGCTCGGAACCGTGGCCGGTGCCGCGCAGCGTCAGGTGGTGGCATTCGGCGCAGTACTGCGCGTAGGGCGCCTTGCCCGCGTCGGCCTGCGCCTGCGTGAACGATGCGGGCTGCGCAGGCGCAGCGAGAGCGGCCGATGCGATCAGTGCGCCGAACGTCGCGGCGCCCGCACGCAGGAACATACGGTCCATGCCCGGAATCCCCCACCTCGCCTGAAGAGGTTTCAAATGTACACAGTTCCGCCAGCCGCGGGAAACCACGCCGCGACCCGGGATCGGGAGGCCGCCCGTGACGACGACCGCGACGCGGGGTCCCTCGACGATGCGCACGGCGGCGCCGGCGCCGTGCCCCGCGGGATTCAGACCGGTTTCAGATCGGATTCCCGCTCGTCGACGGCGTACATGCGGATGCTCGTGCGATCGAAGAGCTTCTCCTCGTCCGCGACGATCTCGGCGAGGGTCGCGGGATCCCCGAGCTTCGCCATCGTGGCCTCGCAGGTCGCGCGGTCCCTGAACCAGATCTCCGTGATCACGTCCGCAACCGGTTCCAGCACGGGTCCCAGCGCCGGCGGCCCGAGCGGCGTCAGGAAGCGCCGGAAGTAGCGCTCGGCCGTGGGCAGCACGCGCTCGCCGATGCGCGCATGCGTGGTCTCGTAGTAGTCCTTGAACGCCTCGGGCGTCATGCCCGGCCGCCGCTTCATCATCATCACCACCTTGAACATTTCCGTCGTCCTCCCGCTGTCGCATCCGATGGCCGCCAATATACTCTCCGCAGGCGACCGGTCCCGGGGGTGCTCCATGGCTCGACATGCGACGGACGGCGGACTCTGGCGACTCGACGCGCAGGACATCGCCGCGGGCCTGCGGCAGCGGGAGTTCAGCGTGCGCGAGGTGGTCACGGCCTGCCTGGAACGCTGGCAGGCCGTGAACCCCCGCATCAATGCGCTCACCGAGGTCCGGCCCGAAGCGGCACTGGCGGCCGCGGACGCAGCCGACCGCGCGCTGGCGCGCGGCGGGGCAACGAGCCCGCTGCACGGCATCCCGGTGACCATCAAGGGCAACGTCGATCTCGAGGGCTGGGCGACGGTGAACGGCTGCGCGGCCCTGCGCGATCACATCGCGCGCGCTTCCTCGCCCTGTGTGCGGAACTGGCTCGATGCCGGCGCCGTCGTCATCGGACGCAGCAACACGCCGGAATTCTGCTGCCGCTGGGAGACCAGCAACGAGGTCTACGGCGCCACGCGCAATCCCTGGAACCTCCGCCACACGCCGGGCGGCTCGAGTGGCGGTGCCGCGGCCGCGCTCGCGACGGGCATCACCCCGCTCGCGCACGGCAACGATCTCGGCGGATCGCTGCGCCACCCGGCGCAGGCCTGCGGCGTGGCCTCCATACGCCCCGGCCTCGGCCGCGTGCCCGCCTGGAATCCCGGCGACCCGGCGGAACCGGGCATCGGCGTGCAGCTCATGCACGCCGAAGGCCCGATGGCGCGGCGGGTCGAGGACGTGCGCCTCGGCCTGCGCGCGATGGCCGGCGGCGACTGGCACGATCCCTGGTGGCGGCCGGCCGCAGACGACGAGCCGGCAAGGCCCGCTTCCGTCATCTCGCTCGTGGTCGATCCCGCAGGCGGCGGCATCAGCGACCAGGTGGCGGCCGGGATCCGGCGCGCGGGCAGACTGCTGGAGCAGGCCGGGTACCGCGTCGAGGACACCGAACCTCCCGGCATCCAGGACGCGGCGCAGGTCTGGCGCGTGATCTGCCTCGGTGAACTGCTCACCGGCCTCGAGCCCGCCGTGCGGGACATCCGCGGTCCCTCGCTCGCGCGCGCGCTCGAGTACTACCGGGCGCTGCTGCCGGAGATCACGCTCGACATGTACATGGGTGCGTTCGCACGGCGCCGCGCGCTGCTGCGGGACTGGCTCGGGTTCTTCCAGCGCCACGACCTCATCGTCGCTCCCGTCAGCACGGAGCCGCCGCTCGAAACGGACGCCGACATCGAATCGCCCGCGCGCATGGCCCGTGTCGTGGAGAGCTTCCGGATGACCGTGGCCGTGAACGCGCTGGGACTCCCGGCCGCGGTCGTGCCCGTGGGCCTGGGCGACGGATTTCCGCAGGTCGTGCAGATCATCGGACCGCCGGGCAGCGAGATGCGCTGCCTCGATGCGGCGCGGGCCATCGAACGGCAGGTCACGCCGCTGACACCGATCGATCCGCGCTGAGCGCCCGGCCCGCCCGCGGACTCAGCCCGCGGCGCGGCGCACTTCCTCGGCGAGTTCGATCACCTTCGCCGGATCGACGTCGCGTGCATCGGCCGCGCGCGCGAGCGCGTCGTCCGCAAGGGCGAGACGGACCGGCGAGAGGTCCCGCGCGCTGCCGGCCGGCTGCCACCCCTGCGCGCCCTGCACGAGCAGCTGCAGCACGTCGGGTCGCGCGTAGTGCCCCAGCGTGTCGACGATGGCCTTCGTCGCCTTGATCATCCACGCCTCCAGCTCGGCGTAGATCATCGACTCGCCGTAGACCGGGCCTGCAAGCGGCACGCCGAGCGGCGTGATGACTTCGCTGCCGCCGTTCGCGTAGCCCGTGTTCATGCGGCCCTTGTAGGGGAAGTCCCCGGGGATGTCGTCTTCGCGGATGACGCCGCAGCCCGAGAGCACGAAAGCGCCCGCCTCCATCGCGTGGGCGCGCACCTCGAAGTGCCCCCAGAAGCCGCCGGACTTCTCGGGCTCCTCGAGCTGCGGCCCCGTGTGCAGTTCGAACGCACCGGGGAACACCGCGACGTGGATGTCCTCGCCCTGCGCGATCATGGCGGCGCGCACCAGCGTCATGAGGTGTTCGCCGCAGACGAGGCCGCCGAGCCGCCCGATGTCGGTATCGAAGACCACGAGGTCGCGGGCGTCGCCCTGACCCCAGAACAGCCGTTCGGTGAAGGTCGGCATGAGCTTGCGGTGACGGCCCAGCACGGTACCGTCCGGCGCGAAGAAGATCAGGCTGTTGTAGACCGTCTGCACGCCCGGCCGCGGATCCATCTCGTTGCAGCCGAGCACGACGTACACGCCGGCCCGGCGCACCGCCTGCGCGAGGCGCTCGCTGTCCTCGCCCGGTATGACGAGTGCGTTGTCCGCGAACATCACCCGACCCGCCGCCCAGCGCGGCAGCGGCGAGTCCCAGCCTTCCGTCCAGTAGGGGTAGCCGGCCAGCCAGACTTCCGGGAAGACCACGAGCTCGGCGCCGTTCCGCCCGGCCTCCTCGATTGCCGTACAGGCGCGCGCCACGCAGGCCGCCCGGTTCATGTAGGCCGGAGAAATCTGGGCGATGGCGACCTTGACCTTCTCTCGACCACCGAGCACGCGATTGCCGGGTTTCGATGCCATGACATTCCCCCTCGCATCCAGAGCACTGAGGCCGTCTTCCGCCGCCCGGGACCGGTGATGACGATCGGGGTCGCCACCGGGCGGTCCATCGGCACGAGTCGTTATCAGCTGCCACCCGCCGAGTCAATGCAGAAAAGGCCACGCAGCGCCGTCGTCATCGCATAGCCACCGCCCGGGGCCTGTGGGACAAAAAAGACGCGCTCCACGGGACGACCGCGGCGCATCGGCGACGGGACAGCCCGTGATCGCCGTCGCGCCGGCAGATCCATCGTGGGGAACGGATCGAGTCATGGCAGGTGCCGGAAGGGGGACGGACATGCGCAAACTGATCACAGGCCGGCGGGTGCACGCCGGACGGATGTCGGCAGCAGGCCTCGTGCCGCTCGTCGCCGCGCTCGGACTGGGCGGACCGACCGACTCGGTCGCCGAGGACAACGCCGGCGCCAGCGTCGCGCTCGAGGAAATCCTCGTCACCGCGCGCAAGCGCGAGGAAAGCCTCGACGACACGCCGGTGTCGATCACGGCCTTCACGGGCGAGGCGATCCAGCGCGCGCACATCGACCAGCTCGATGCGATCGCGACGTCCACGCCGAACATGATCTTCGACAACAGCACGGGGTTCTCGGGCTCGAACTCCGCGGCCGCGGTCTACATCCGCGGCATCGGCCAGATCGACTTCGCGCTCACGACGGAACCCGGTGTCGGCATCTACCTCGACGGCGTCTACATCGCGCAGTCCATCGGCAGCGTGCTGAACCTCGTCGACATCGAGCGCGTCGAGGTGCTGCGCGGTCCGCAGGGCACGCTGTTCGGCCGCAACACCATCGGCGGCGCGGTCAGCGTCACCAGCAAGCTGCCGGACGAGAAGCTGCACGGCCACGTCGAGGTCACGGGCGGCCGGTTCAACCGCATCGACGTCCGCGGCAGCCTGAACGTGCCGCTGTCCGACACCCTGTACGCCAAGGTCTCCGCCGCGTCGTTCAACCGCAAGGGCTTCCTCGACGCACCCAACGCCCCGAAGGGCAAGCACCTGGGCGACGTGAACCAGGACGCCGCGAGGCTGGCGCTGCGATTCAAGCCGAATGACACCTTCGAGGCTAACCTTGCCTTCGACTACAACCGGCAGCGCGAGAACGGCGTGCCCAATGTTCTCGTGGCGACCTACGACGGCGCCAGCCTCGCGGCCATCGGCGCGCTGGCGAACCCCACGAGCCCGACCTACCTGCCACCGCCCGCGCCGCTCCCGGCGCCGAGCTTCGTCGACCTGCACAACATCGTCGCCACGGCTCCGCTCGGCGAACAGGGCGGTGTCCTGGGCATGCCGGGAGTCGTGCCGAGCCCCGTGTTCGGCCAGGGAACGGTGACGGCGGCGAACGTGGTCAACGTCAAGCACGGCCACCGCGCCAATCTCAGCAATCTCGACCTGTCATCGAGCACGGATCTCTGGGCGCTCGGCCTGAACATGGACTGGGACCTCGGCTGGGCCAGCCTCAGGTCGATCACCAGCTACCGCGACTCGGAGGCGCACACGGCCTACGACCTGGACACGCTCCCGGTCGTCACCGGCGATCTCGTCGACGACTTCGACGTCAAGCAGTTCTCGCAGGAGTTCCAGCTCACGGGCGATCTGTGGGACGGCCGCGTGAAGTGGCTCGCCGGTCTCTATCACTTCAAGGAAAAGGGCCTGAACCTCGATGACGTGGAATTCACGCCGGTGCGGGTGCTGTCGGGCGCGAAGATCAACAACGGCAGCGACGCGGGCTTCGCCCAGCTCACCTTCAACGCGACCGACAAGCTCGCGATCACGGGCGGCATCCGCTACACGCACGAGAGCAAGAAGTTCATCGTCCCCGACAACTGCTACCCGCTGCCCAAGGGACCCGCGACGCTCTTCGACGGCACGCAGGTCACCTGCGCGCAGCTGCAGACCGTCATCGACCCGAAGTTCCTCAACCAGGGATTCCTCGAGTTCGTCAACGCGCCGGTGTTCCCTGCCCCGGGCGGACGCGTCTGCTGCCTGCCGGTCTCGGATGCCGCGGGCAACATCGTCGCGCTGGTCCCGGGCCTGACCCCCGGCTTCGAGCTCCTGCCGCGCGGCACGACGAAGTCGAAGTTCAACGAAGTCAGCCCGCACGTGAACGTCGCGTACTCGTGGACCGAGGACCTGATGACCTACGCCTCGTATTCGAAGGGCTTCAAGTCGGGCGGCTTCGTGCAGCGCGTCTTCCCGCCGAAGTCCGAAGTGCCCGCCTTCGATCCCGAGACGGCCGCCGTGTTCGAAGTCGGCTTCAAGTGGACGTTCCTCGACCGGCGCGTGCGCCTGAACGCCTCGGCCTTCCACACCGACTACAAGAACCTGCAGATCCAGGTGAACGACGGCATCGCGCCCGTGACCCGCAACGCAGCGGCGGCCGACATCGACGGCGTCGAGGCGGAGCTCACCGCGATTCCCGCGGGCGGCTGGTTGTTCGAGGCCGGCGTCGGCTATCTCAAGGCCGAGTACACCGAGCTCGAGGCCAGCCAGAACTTCGTGACCGACCTGCGCAACCTCACGCTGGACTCGAAGCTCGTCAATGCGCCGAAGTGGTCGGGCAAGCTCGCGCTGCAGTACTCGCACGGCCTGCCGTCGGGCAGCACGCTCATCGGCCGCGCGAACTGGTCCTTCGTCGACGACGTCGCCAAGGACGCGCTCAACTTCCCGGAGCTCATGCAGAAGGGATACAGCCTGCTCGACCTGTATCTGACCTTCGTCAGCAGCGACCGGACCTGGGAACTCGGCGCCTTCGGCAAGAACGTCACCAATGAGCGCTACATCGTCTCTGGATTTGCGAACGGACTCACCCAGGGCCGTGGCGCGGCCAACCTCGGCCGTCCCGCGGAGTGGGGCGTGAGCTTCCTCTACCGGTTCGGCGAATGACTCACGAGGACAAGGTCATGAAAGAAGAAGAAGGCAAGGCGATCGAACAGTACATGGCACTGGCGCTGCAGCCCGTGATGCGCGGTGCGCACAAGCGCGCGGACATCCAGGTCAATCTGGACCACATCGCGGAGCTCTCGCGCGCCGCGGTCTGGCTCACGGCCATCGACCTCCCGGTCAGGCTGATCGCGATCCCGGAGGGTGCCCTCCAGGGCTTCACCGACGAGATCTTCGACTGGGACCACGTCGATTACGTGAAGCGCATGGCGATGGACATCCCGGGACCCGAGACGAAGTACCTCGGCGACCTCGCCCGTGACCTCGACACCTTCATCATCGCGCAGGCGAAGGTGAAACACCCGGCGTTCGAGGAGCGCTTCTTCAACTGCGCGTTCGTGATCGACCCGCAGGGGAACGTGATCCACAGGCACTACAAGCTGCAGGTGTTCGCGCGCGAACACTCGACGGTGCCCCACGACGTCTGGGACAGGTGGGTCGAGGTCCATGGCAAAGGTCTCGACGCGTTCTTCCCCGTGACGGACACCGAGATCGGCCGGATCGGCTGCGTCATCTGCATGGAGGGCAGCTACCCGGAGACCGCGCGCGGGCTCGCGATGAACGGCGCGGAGATCATCTATCGCCCGAGCTACCCGGAGCCCTACGTGGCCAACGGCCTCTGGGAGGTGCAGAACCGGGCGCGCGCGCTCGACAACACGATGTATTGCATCGCACCGAACCCGGGCTCCTACATGCCGATGCCGAACAGCGCCTTCCCCCTCGACACCTTCGGCGGCAACTCGATGATCGTCGACTACCAGGGCCGCGTGATCTCCAACCACAAGGCCGGCGGCGGCGCCTCCTATGCCGGGGCCATCATCGATATCGAGGCGCTGCGCCAGTACCGGGAGCGCTCGCTCTGGGGCAACTGGATGCGCGACCTGCGCACCGAGCAGTACCGGCTGATCTACGACCAGCCCATCTACGAGAAGAACCTCTGCCTCTCGCGGCCGCCGCTCAAGCATGCCGGCACCGACGACCTCTATCGCGCCTCCACTGCGCGCCTGCAGGAACGCGGGATCTGGAAACGCCCGGCCCACGGGACCGGGCGGACGCGTCGTCCCGGGAAATGAGGAATCGGGGGGCGCGGTCCGATCGCGCGTAGCCACCGCACGGCCGCCGGGATTACACTCGGCGCCGTACGGATCGACCGGCGGAGACCGCGCCCATGAGATCCAGCCAGGGCGGCGAGATGGCACTCGCCGTCTCGCGCATTCATCGCAGCACTTCCGTCGAGGCGCTCACGGAGGCGTTCCTCGCCGCTGCGCCCGCGCTCGTGGATGCCGACGCCTTCGGCCTGTACCTGCTCGACGGCCAGCTGCACGCGAAATCGATCTACGCGGTGCGCGCCGACCGCTGCTTCCTGACCGAGTACGAGCGGCTGCGCATGGCCGATCCCTGTTTCCTGCACCTGCTGCGGCACCAGAGCTTCACGCACACGCGCGACCTGCTGCCCGCGCGGGACTGGAACGTCCACCCGCTGCACCAGCTCATGTCGCGCTGGGGCCTGCAATACTCCATCCAGGCGCCGCTCGTGATGGCCGACCACCTCGTCGGGACCGTCAACATCGCACGGCGCGACCGCGGTTATTTCGACGACGCCTCACTCGGACACGCGCGCTTCCTCTGCGAGGAAATGGCCTGTGCGTTCGAACGCATCGCGCAGCTGCGCCGGCCGCGGTTGCACGCTCACGATGACCCTCGGCCGGAATGCCCCGGCAGTGCGCGGGCATCACCGGCGGCGACGGTAGCGGATGTCACGACGGATACCGATCGCGGAGCCGATCCCGAGCCGGCCTGGGTGAGAGTCGCGGTCGATCACCTGCGCCGGCACTGCGCCCTGCTGCCCTCGATCGACGACATCGCGGGAGCCGCCGGCGTCAGCCGTCGCACGCTCCTCCGTGGATTCCGCCGCCATCGCGGCAGCTCGCCGACCCGCATGCTGCGCGATCTCCGCTTCCAGGGCGTGCACGACGCATTGCTCGCGGCCCGCCAGGGAACGGCCACCGTCGCGGACATCGCGACCCAATGGGGCTTCTGCGAGTTCGGCCGCTTCGCGCTCGAGTACCGGCGCCGGTTCGGCGAAAAGCCCTCGATGACGCTGCAGCGCACGGCGCCCGCGGTGCCTGTTGCTGTGCTGCCGCAGATCGTCGTGCTGCCCGAGACGGCTGCAGGCGCTGCACGCCACGCGGCCGCCCTGCGGAACCGTTCGCACTGAAGGACCTCGGAGTCGCGGACCCTCCGGCCGGAGGGTTCCGGAATCAGGCGGTCGCCGGGCTTTCCGCGCGCGGGGCAACGCTCCGGCGCCGCGTGACGCCGACGAGCCCGAGCAGGCCCGAGCCCAGCAGCCACACGGCCGCGGGCGCGGCACGGGCGTCGGACCCTTCGCGGCGAGGATGCCGACATAGTCGTCGTAGTCACGGTCCATCAGCCCGCCGCTGTCGTCGAGCAGGACGAGAATGCGGTTCGTCGCGCCGGAGACGATCCTGTTCGCGTCACTCAGGTACGCGAACGCGATGCTCGCAGCTCCCAGACCCGGGAGCGTGTGTGGCGACGCGCCGTTCGACACGAGGAAAGTCGAGGGACCGGGACTGGTGCGATAGAAACTGATGTTCGCGACGCCCAAGGCCTGGGTCACCGGATCGAAGTCCTGGAAAGGACTGTGCACGCCACCCGTGCCGGCGCCGAAGTTGTCCTTGTCCTTGAGCGTCGGGCCCGACGTATTGCCGAGCCGGATCTGGTCCTGCCACAGGGACTCGCTGCCGACGTCGTAGAGCGTCAGCGAGACACCGGTGCTGGTGATGTTCAGTGTGCCGTTCAGGATCAGGCTGCCGCCGCCGGAACCGATGCCCGCGGGTCCGAGCACGTCGTTGTTCGCCGGGATGCCGGAGGCAGCTCCCCCGCTGATCGAAACGAATGCCGCGTGCGCGGGAGCGACGAGCGCAACCGCGGTGACCAGCGCCGTGACGGTCGTCGACAACAGACGATTCAGACTCTCTGGCAGGGAGCGCATGACGCGGGAGATCGCGGGTTGCGCGGTCCTCAAGCCGCCGCCACCGGCTCTCCGGCATCGACCACCCGGCGCCGGCGCCCGAATGCGCCGAAGGCCGCGAGGCCCGAGAGCATCAGCCAGCCCGCGGCGGGCAGCGGCACGGCGGAGACCGTGACCGATATCTGGCCGAAATTGTCGTAATTGTTGCTGTCGAAGTAGAACAGCTTCAGCAGGCCGCTTGTGCCGGCTGCAAACGTCTCGCTGACTCCGATCAGGAAGAAGGAACCGGAGCCGATCTGTCCGACCAGCGAGCCGTAAGGCGCACTCAGCCCGTTCTGACTCCAGTTGCCAAAGCTCTCCCCGATCTTGGTACCGGGACTCGCACCGGAATCATCGCCGGAAACGGCGTAAATGTCGCCGGTCAGTCCGTCAGCATTGGAAATGCGATACGGAGGACCTGCCCCCCATGTGTCCAAGGGCGACGCGGTCACGGTGACCAACTGGCCGGACGTCAACGAGAGCGTGTTGACGCCGGTGCCACCACTCGTGCTGTTATCGTAAGCCTTGACGTCGAGGGTGACCGTCGATGCCAGCGCGTTTGAAGACGCCAGGAACACGAGACCGGTCAGCACACCCCGAAATGCATTTGTGCAGCGACCTTCCATAGCCTTTCTCCCCTGCAATCCCCTGCGGCCCACAAGAACCACATCAACGAGCGCGGGAGCCGATGCGGCACGCAACCACGCCAACCAATTGATGCAAGTGAAAGATAGCTTTGAAGGTCTGCTCTCACCAGACGTCCCCGGAAATATTTCCAGCGACAACAGTCATCAAAATGTATGACATGTGTAATCGCGCACCGGGCCGGTCCTGTGCGCCGCGTCACAGCCCGTCTCGACCCGTCTGACAATATGCAGGCCCGTACCCCGTACCGCCCCTGCATGCCGCAGCCCGACGACCATCCGGATTCGATCGCTCGGCGCCTCATCGAGGCGCTCGCGGCCACACGCGGCTCCCCGAAGGCCGTGCTCGACGAATGCCGCGAGCTGCGTGCCTGGGACCCGGAGCAGCTCGACACCCTGATGCAGGCCTTCGACGCCGCGCACGCGGAGCGGCGCCTGCCCGATTCGGTGCACGCGATCGTGCGCGAGGCGCTCAAGCGCTGGCGCCGCGACGCGCGCAACGGCACGACCGACCAGATGGCGGCACTCACCGACCACGGCGACTGGACGGAGGAGATGCAGCCGCCAGAGACCGGCGAGGACACGGGCGAACTGCAGCGCGACGAGATGTCTGCGGCCGCGCGCGGCACGCCGGCTGCACCGGAGCCGCCCCCCGGGGCCGCCGGCCCGGCAGCGCCCGCCGCCGCCGCGACGACGAGCCACCCGGCGCCCGCGCTCGTCGCAGAGCCCGGCGTCGTGCTGCTCGGCCGCTACGAGCTCGAGTCGCTCGCGGGCAGCGGCGGCACGGCGCTCGTGCACCGCGCGCGCGACCGCCGCCGCGATGTGACCGATGGCGAGCTGCAGCACGTCGCCATCAAGACGCCGCGCGCCGATCTCGCGGATCCGGAACGCGCCGTCGCGCGGCTGCGGCGCGAGTTCCGCCAGACGCGCGCACTGCCGCACCCGAACATCGTCGCGATGTTCGATCTCGACTGCGACCGCGGCCTGTGGTTCATCACCCTGGAGTGGCTCGACGGCGAGTCGCTGGCCGCGCGCCTCGGCCGCGTCGCACCCGCACCGCTGCCCGCGAGCGAGGTCTGGCCGATCCTGCGCACCTGCGCGCAGGCGCTGGCCTTCGCGCATGGCCGCGGCATCGTGCACGGCGACATCAAGCCCTCGAACGTGATGATCACGCCCGACGGCGAGGCGCACCTGCTGGATTTCGGCGCGGCGCCAGATGCGTCACCGAGCGGCGAAGCGGCCGAAGGCGAGGACCAGCGCACGCTGGCGACACGCTGCTATGCGAGCCCTGAGGCGCTCGCGGGCGAAGCGCCCGATGCGCGCGATGACGTGTTCTCGCTGGCCTGCATGGCCTACGAGATGCTCGCGGGCACGCATCCCTTCCATCGCCAGTCGGCCGATGCCGCGTGCGCGGCCGGCGCCGCGGCGGCGCCGATCCCGGGACTCGGCGCGGCGCAGCTCGCTGCACTCGTGCGCGGACTCGCGTGGCGGCGCGAGGATCGGCCCGCCGGAGCGCTGCAGTGGCTGGACGATCTGCAGCAGGCTGCGGACGAGGCGCGAAGCGTTGCTGCGGCGGGAGCCACCGCGACGACCGCGTCCGCGATGTCATCCGCGACGCTGCCCGGCCCGACGGCAGAGACTACGGTTGCGATCACGGCCGGAAGTGCAGCCGCAGCATCATCCACGACACCGCCAGCCACGGCCCCGCAACCATCGGTGCCCACCGACACGCCTGCGCGCAGATCAGCGTCCGTCTACATCATCATCGGTGCACTCTGCGTTCTCGGGGCAGCGGTGCTGCTGAAGTCCAGATCCGGGCCGCCGGACGCGCAACCGGGTCCCACATCGACGGCGAACAGCGTCCCGTCCGCGCCCCCGCGGGCCCGCGATCCATCAGGAGCACCGCTCCCCGCGCAGACGCTGGCTGGCAGCCCTGCAGCGGCAACTGCGGCGACCCCGGAACCGACCGCGGCGAGCCGCCCGTCGGAAACACGGGCACCCGCATCCGGCTCTCGCGTTGCGGATGTCACCGCGCGCGCGACGTCCGGATCCACCGCGGCTCCGGACATGAAGAAGCGCGAGGGTCAGCCCGCAAGACAGGTCACCGTCGATGCGGCGTCGATGAGGGTCGGCGAAGGAGCCTTCGCCGCGGTGATCATGCTGCGGCGACTCGGAGATCGTCGTGGCAGCGTGCCCGTGCGCTGGCAGATCGAAAGCGGAACCGCCGAGCATGGCCGCGACTTCGCGGGCCCGCTCCAGGGCAAGGCGCGGTTCGCCTCGGGGCAGACCGTGCGGACACTCTACGTGCCGCTCGTCGACGACGGCGAACGCGAAGGCCCGGAGTCGTTCACGGTGAGCGTGCGCCCGACGACGGCGACGGCGGTGCCGGGTGACGTCACGCGCGTCGTCGTCACGATCGACGACGACGACTGAGCATCGCCTTCAGCCGGCGAGACTGCCCAGGCGACGGCAGGCCGGGCACTCGGCGATCGCGGGCAGGTCGAGTTCGAACCAGCGGCGGCCGCACTCGCAGCGCACCATGTAGACCCGCTGGGCCGTGATGCGGCACAGCTCCTGCTCGGAATACTCCGACACCTCGATGCCGGTCTCGGTCGTCGGGCCCGGCAGTCCGGTCGCCGTCACGAAGCTGCGCCAGTCAGGCTTTGGCAGTATCAGAGCCGGGTTGTCCCCGGCACCGGCCGTGGCATCGGGAAAAGGCAGGATCCTCGCATTCATACGATCTATCCCCCCGCTACGTCGTGTTGAGTCCTGCCCCGGCCTCGCACCGGATCCGTGACAGCGGTGGCGCGGCTTACAGCCCGGAGCGGACGTTATGTAATTCGACGTTATGTCAACCGTCGCATAATCGAGCAGCGGACGCAAGAGGGGCACGCATGAGTGATCCTATTTGAGGCAAGCGGTTAGCGCCGGTTCCGAATGCCGAACAACACGTCCACAAAACACGAATTGATGGGCGCCCCATAGAATTCTATCGATCTGGAAACCCAACAACGAGCCTGTGGCTGACCCATCGGCTTATAGTCCGGAGAGGGATCCGCAGCGACACGCACACCGGCTGCGGCGCGCGGGGCAGGACCGGCGCGGGAGGATCTCCCACGACCCGGCACCGCATTCACAGGGGAGAGTCGAACGACATGAGCAGCGAACTCCGCGAATCCAACATCCGCCTCGTGCGTCGCTACCTGGACGCCTTGAACAACTGGGACCTGGATGCGATGCGCGACATGACCACCGAGGACGTCGTCTTCGAGGTGCCGTTCCGCATGGAGGGTTTCGAGCGCTATACGCGCGGCCGGGACCGCTACCTCGAACTGCTGCGCCAGGCGAGCACCGTCATGATCGACGGCTCGGAGAACCTCTACGACATCTTCGTCGACACGCTGGGCTCGAACCCGAACGAGCTCTACGCCGAGTACAAGAGCGACATGAAACTGCGCTCCGGCGCGCCCTACCGCAACGAGTACGTCGCGCGCTTCGCGGTGCGCGGAGGCCGCATCGCCCGCTTCGCGGAGTACCTGAACCCGATCGTGCTCTACAAGTCGATGGGCGGGCGCATCGGCGACATGAGTTCCGTCGACAATCCCGACCTGCTGCCGCCGCTGCTCGACACCTCCGTCAGGCGCTGACCCGCACCACGGCACCCGGGCGTGGCAACTTCCGTCGAAACCCGCATCTTCCGCCTGGCCGGCCTCGCCCCCGCGGTCCTGCTCGGCGTCGCGCTGCTGGTGATCGTCGTACTGCTGCGTTACTGACCGCGACGACGACCGCCGGGGTCACGCGGATGCCGACGCATCCGGCGTGTGCGGATGCCACAGCCGCCCGCCCTCGGCGACGAGCACGCAACCGAGCACGCCGAGCCCGCAGAGCAGCGCGCCCAGGGGCAGCGGCAGCACCGAGTCGACGAAGAAGAGCCCGATCAGCGCGCCGATCAGCGCGCCGCCGATCGAACTGATGCAGCCCTGCAGGGACGCGGCGACACCGGCGATCTCGGCCATTTCCTCCAGCGCCATCGCGCCGAAGTTGGCGCCCATGAGCCCCATGCTGGCCATGGTCAGCGACTGCAGCGCCACGAACAGCCACAGTGGCTCGTCGCCCTGCGCCGCCGTGGCCGTATGCACGGCCGTCAGCGCGATGAACACCGCGAGCCCGCCCTGCGACACGCGGCGCATGCCGTAGCGCTCGACGATGCGCGAGTTCGTGAACGACCCGAGCGCCATGACGCCCGCGGAGATACCGAAGGCCATGGGCATGATCCCGGCACGCTGGTACACGTCCTGGAAGATCTGCTGGACCATGCCGACGTAGGCGAGGATGGACCCGAAGGTCATCGCCATTGCGATCGTGTACCACAGCGACGCACGATCGAGCAGCACGCGGCGCACCGCCGCGAGCACGTGCGCGGGCGTCAGCGTCATGCGGTACTCCGGATGCAGCGTCTCCGGCAGGCGCAGGACCATCCAGGCCCCCGTCGCGGCCGCGAACAGCGTGAAGAAGAAGAACAGCACGCGCCAGTCGCCGACCTGCAGGATCAGCTGCCCGACCGCGGGCGCGAGCATCGGCACCAGCAGGAACACGATGAAGGTCAGCGACATCACGCGCGCCATCTGGCGGCCTTCGTACAGATCGCGGATCACCGAACGCGCGACCACGATGCTCGCGGCCGCGACCCCGTGCAGGGCGCGCCAGGCGAGCAGTTCGGACAGCGTTGTCGCGCTCGCGCAGAGCGCCGCCGCGATGCCGTAGGCGACGAGGCCCGCCATCAGCACGGGTCGGCGACCATAGCGATCCGACAGGATCCCCCAGAACAGCTGCCCGGCGCCCACGCCAGCGACATAGACGGAGATCACCCATTGCGCGCGGTTCGCATCGACGATGCCGAGATCGCTCACGATCGCGCCGAGCGCCGGCAGCATCGCGTCGACGGCGAGGGCCTGGCAGGACATCAGCACGGCGACGAGGGCGACGAACTCGCCGAATCGGAGCTTCACGGGGTATCAGGGGGAAGTCGCAGGGGGCGCGGATGATAGCGGATCGCGCGGGCCACGAGCCTTGGTGGGTCGCCGCGCTCATCGGATGGCGGAGAGGGTGGGATTCGAACCCACGGTCCCCGTGAGGGGACGCCGGTTTTCAAGACCGGTGCATTCAACCGCTCTGCCACCTCTCCGTTGTCTGGCGGGTCAGAGACTTGCGGCGCATTGTGCCTGACGTTTGTACCGTTGGCAGGTCCGGATCCACTGCCACGTCCCGTTGATCACGTTCATGCCCGGCGAGACCCGCGCCTGATGACTGCCTTCTTCCCCTCCCGCTGCCCGCGCTTGCCGACCTGGCGTACCGGGTCGGACTCCCCTCGATCCTGGGGTGCTGCATCCAGCGCCGAGCGCGACGCCCGCGCTGTCGCGACGATCCGGTCAGCGTCGCGTGCTGCGGCGAGAGCCGGATCGACTTCCGCGAGCAGATCCGGATGTCGTACGAGCAGGCGCAGGAGCTGCATCACCGCTATCACGGGCACCGCCTCGCCGCGCTCATAGCGCGAGAACGCATTGTGCCCACCGCCAGTCAACCGGGAAGCCTGCTGCTGCGTGAGCCCCAGCTGCCGCCGCAGTTCGACGAGTTCGCGCCGCTGGGCCTGCAGGACGTCCGACCTGAATTGCTTCCACTGCGCCTCGCCTGCCGCATCGTGATACGACATGCCGTCCCCGCAGAGATCGCAATACGCCCCGCGCTCCTGGGCGTGGAACGTCTCGCCACGGAAGTCGATCGTCATCGCCCTGATGTCGTCGTGCAGGGTTCCGCGCCCGCAGACCGGGCATGGTGTTCCATCCCACCGCTCGATTGGCTTTACCACGGGTCGCGCTCCTTGAACGAGACGAGGTAGTAGAGTCGTCGCGCATCGTCATGCCGCTGGAACTTCACATACAGCGGAATTCCGTTCCAGAGGGCGTGATAGACGTCCTGCCAGACACGGTGGTCAGCGTGCGTCGTCATGGACTTCCAGAAGTCATTTCCGGTCAGGCCCTGAATCACTGCGAGCGCTTCCTCCATGGCCATGCCAGCCTTGCGAATGCCCTGTTTCGCGCTGAGCGTGAGCAACATGGATTCCACCGATACCATCTGTGCCTGGATGTCTGTCAGACGATGGTGGGCAACCCGCTTTTCCATGACCATTTAACCCTATTAGGGTAATTCAATCAACCTCGATCTGAAGTCCCCTTCGCCCGGGACGCTTGGCGACACCTTGTCAGGGGCGAGCAGACCCATGCCATCACGGAAAGCTCTAATCAACGTTGCCGTTTTTTCGATGCGTCCCGGCAAAAACTCCGGGCTGCAGCATCGATTACCCAAGACACAGAGGCAGGCCCCCGCGACCGGGAACCCGCAACCCCGCCTCACGGTCTCTCGAATGAGGCCTTGTGAGAAGCCCGAAGGATCCGTAACTTAGGCGCGGGCAAGGTGCCCAAGGAGAGTTCATGAACATGCAACCCGTCCCCGTCCAGGCTGCCCGCCCGGGCACTGCCTATGCCGCCGGCACCGTGGCCGGCAGCCGTGTGCTGCGCAACACGTATCTCCTGCTTTCCGCGACGCTCGCGTTCAGCGCGCTCACGGCCGGCATCGCGTTCGCGCTGAACCTGCCGCACCCGGGGATGCTGATCACGCTCGTGGGTTACTTCGGCCTGCTGTTCGCGGTGACGAAGACCCGCAACAGTGCAATGGGTCTGCTGTTCGTGTTCCTGCTCACCGGGTTCATGGGCTACACGCTGGGCCCGATCCTCAACATGTATGTGAAGGCCCTGCCGAACGGCCACAGCGTCATCGTGAACGCCTTCGCGATCACCGCGGTCACCTTCGTCGGCCTGTCGGCCTACGCGGTGAAGAGCGGCCGCGACTTCTCGTTCATGCGCGGCTTCCTCTTCGTGGGCGTGATCGCCGCGTTCCTGCTGGGCCTGGTCGCGATCTTCTTCCACCAGCCGACGCTCTCGCTCGCGGTCTCGGGCCTCTTCGTGCTGCTCATGAGCGGCATGATCCTCTGGCAGACCTCGGACATCCTGCAGGGTGGCGAGACCAACTACATCATGGCGACGCTGAACCTCTACGTCTCGATCTTCAACCTGTTCACGAGCCTGCTGCACATCCTCGGTGTGTGGTCCGACGACTGAACGCCGTCGCCCACCCGTGCGGTCCCGAGGCCGCGCACTCGCGAGAGATCGAAGGCCCCGCAGATGCGGGGCCTTCTTTCGACTTGCATCGGGCAGCGCCACACCTCACCCCGGCGTCGCGCTCGCACCGCTCGGTCTCCCGCGCTGCGACACCCCCCGGGCGCCCAGCCCACCGGTAGGTGTTAACCGCAGGCCGCGTGCAGTGAAATCGATATCGAGGTAACCTCGCCCGCGATGTTGCAGGGACTGCGTCACCACCGCCTTCGTACACCACTCGTCCGGCTGCTGCTGGTCGCGATGGTGCTGCGCGCGCTGGTGCCCGTGGGCTTCATGCCCGCGGCCGACGCCGGCTGGCCCAGCCTGCAGATCTGCGGCCCGGCCGCGATGCTGCTCTCGGGCGGCGACGACCTGTCTGCGCAGGCCGGCGGCGCGACGCATCCCGGCACCGCGCACGAGGCCTGCCCCTTCGCGCTCTCCCCCGCCGCGGCGCCGCTGCCGCCGCTCGTCTTCGCCGATCTCTTCGTTCCGGCCGCCGCCGCGGCGCCGGACGAGCCCTCGCTGATTCCTCCCGCGCGCGCCGTCTTCCGCGCGCATCGCCCCCGCGGGCCCCCGTCTCCCGCCTGATCCTGCCCCGATGGTCGTCCGGGACCTTCGCGTCCCTGCGGCCTGATCAATGGATCGGCGCGCACGCGCACGGGTTGCCGTGCAGCGCCAGCCGCCCGCGAGGCGGCAGCTGGGAGAGATGAGTCATGAGTTCCGTCGTCACGCGCGCCACCGTGCTGCGCACCGCCATCGCCACCACCCTGATGCTCGCCGGCACCGCCGCCGCACAGGCCGCCGAGAAGACTGTCGATCGCCTCGAGGAAGTCGTCGTCACCGCGAGCCGCATGCAGGCCCCGCTCATGGTCGACACGAATCCCCGTGCGCCGCGCCAGCCGCTGCCCGCGCACGACGGCGCGGACTATCTCAAGACCGTTCCCGGCTTCTCCGTCATCCGCAAGGGCGGCACGGACGGCGACCCCGTGTTCCGCGGCATGGCCGCCTCGCGCATCAACATGCTGCTCGACGGCGAGCAGATCCTGGGCGGCTGCGGCAACCGCATGGACCCGCCGACCGCGTACGTGTTCCCGGAAGCCTACGACCGCGTGGTCGTCATCAAGGGGCCGCAGACCGTGCTGCACGGCGCCGGCAACTCCGCCGCGACCGTGCTGTTCGAGTCCACGCCACCCGACTTCACCGAAGCCGGCTGGCGCGCGCACGCGAGCGCGCTCGCGGGCAGCGCCGAGCGCAACGATCTCGTCGGTGACGTGTCCCTCGGCAACCGCCACGTCTATGCGCGCGTGAACGGCACGCGCGCCGAGGCCGACGACTACGAGGACGGCGCGGGCACGAACGTCCACTCCAATTACATGCGCTGGAGCACCAATGCGACGCTCGGCTGGACGCCGAACGACACCACGCGCCTGGAACTCACGGGCGCGCTCAGCGACGGCGAGGCGGCCTATGCCGACCGCTCGATGGACGGCGTGAAGTTCGAGCGCGAGAACGTCGGCTTCAAGTTCGAGAAGAAGGACCTGAGCCCGGTCATCTCACGCGTCGAGCTGCAGGGCTACTACAACTACGTCGACCACGTGATGGACAACTACAGCCTGCGCAGCTTCGTGCCCTCGACGATGATGCCGGGCCGTGCGGTGAGCAATCCCGACCGGCGCACGGCCGGCGGCCGGCTCGCCGTCGACCTCAAGGGCGCGGGCGACCTCAAGGCCACCCTCGGCCTCGATCTGCAGGACAACCGCCACCGCGTCCGTTCCAGCATGAACGCGACGATGATGCCCTACGAGAACATGGCGCGCGTGCAGGACGGCCGGTTCCGCAACACGGGGATCTTCGCCGAAGGCACGGTCCCGATGGGACCGAGCCAGCGCGTCGTCGCCGGCCTGCGCGCCGACCGCTGGAAGGCGCGCGACTCCCGCGCGACCATCGCGCTCGGCATGATGGGCTCGATGCCGAACCCCACGGCGAACGTCGAACGCAGGAAGACCCTCACGAGCGGGTTCGCGCGCTTCGAGCGCGATCTCGCGGCGGCGCCCGCCACGCTGTACGCGGGCCTCGGCCACGTGCAGCGCTTCCCCGACTACTGGGAACTCCTCGGCGGCGGCAAGGAGAGCGCGGGCTCGCTGAGTGCGTTCTCGACGACGCGGCCCGAGAAGACCACGCAGCTCGACCTGGGGCTGGTCTACCGCTCCGAACGGCTCGAACTGTCGCTCTCCGGATTCGCGAGCGACATCGACGACTACATCCTGATCCAGTCGAACTACCGCAAGGGCATGCGTACGGCGATCATCACGCGCAACGTCGACGCGAAGACGCTGGGCGCCGAGGCCGATGCAGTCTACGCGCTGTCCGCCGCGTGGAAGGTCACGGGCACCCTCGCCTACACGCGCGGCACGAACGACACCGACGGCGGGCCGCTCGCGCAGATGCCGCCGCTCGAGCTGCGCGGCGGGCTCGACTGGCGCCAGGGCAACTGGTCCGCAGGACTGCTCACACGCCTGGTCGCGGCGCAGAAGCGCTTCGCGATCAACCAGGGCAACATCGTCGGACAGGACCTCGGCCGCACGGGCGGCTTCGCAGTCGT
>JAXMGR010000002.1:0-271673 GCA_046352935.1 Steroidobacteraceae bacterium | reverse complement strand
CTGGATGAACTGGCCGGTCCAGGAATCGCTGTTCTGGGAGGACGCGCGGATCGATTTCGGCGACGCGTTCCGCGGCGACCGCGCGGCGTTCATGCCTTTCGTGAAGGCGCTCGAGGAGAGCTACGTGCGCCGCATGCACATGTTCGGCGAGCCGCGCATCCAGCAGGACGGCGACGACGCGCAGGTCGAGGTGGCCTCGGTCACGCATGTCCGCGCCCTGACCCCGCCCGGCCGCATGGACAACCTCGTCTATGGCCGCTATCTGCTCGGACTGCAGAAGCGCAAGGGTGAATGGCGCCTCTCCTCCCTCTATTACATGTTGAATCACGTCGGGAGCGCGAGCACCACGGAGAGCGATGCGGGTCCGCTGAATTCGGCCGAGAACACCAGCATGGCGCATCCGAAGGCGCCGCGATTCTGAACATCGTCTTTCACGGACGTCTTCGACATCCTGTCGCGTGCCACGGGCGCCGATCGCGGCACTGGCGGACGCGGCCTGTGAACGAACCCGACTGGAGCAGGACCTCATGACCGACACGAACACGCTCGAGAATTACGAGGACATCACCGCCTTCGGGCTGGACCCGGAGCGCGAGCACGAACTGCTGGAGAAGCAGACGGAATGCGTCTTCATGTGGGTGACGAAGAACTGCGAACCGGTGGGCGTCATCATGTCGTTCGTCGCCGCGTCCGGGAAGATCTGGCTCACGTCCGCCGAGCAGCGGAAGCGGGTGCCTGCGATCCGGCGCAACCCCGCCGCATCCGTCTGCGTCACGTCGACGGGCACGAAACTCGGGGGCGGCAAGACGATCACCTACAAGGGCACGACCGTCGTCCACAAGGGCAACCGCCCGCTCGCCGACTGGTTCTATCGCGCCCTGGCCGAGCGGCTGTATGGCCCGATGGGTCCCGAGTTCGTGCAGAAGTTCGTCGATTTCCTTGATTCGCCCGCGCGCGTCATCATCGAGTTCACCCCGACCGTGAGGATCGGCTTCGACGGCGACAAGATGGCGGCGGCGACGCCGTGGCTCAGGAGCGGATGGCGGGCGACCTGACGGGGATCGCTCCTGTGCCCGCCTCTCATCTCCCTCCCGGCACGGGGAATGTCTCCGCTTTCCAGCGCCGGTCGGGGCTGCGCAGGTAATAGCCCTCGCCGGCGCGCACCACCATGAGTCCGTCGTGCTCGGCGACGAACGGCGTGGCGTGCAACTGCGCAACGAGCGGCCGCAGTGCGATGGGGCCGGAGTTCCTCTCGACGGCCGTCATGACGTTGGCGAGGAACTGGTTGAGGCCGAGATAGCTGGTGCTGGCCTCCACACGCAGCGGCCTTGACGTCGCCTGCAGCGGCAGGCCGACGAGCCGTACGCCGACCGGCACGAGCGTGACGTCGGGGCCCGGCACCTGGCGCAGCCCCGCGATGCCGCCGGGCGTCGCGTGGTACGCGGCGCCGTGTTCCGGGATCACGACGACGATGGCCCGCGCGCCGGACCCTTCCAGTTCGCCGATGAAGCGGTCGAGATCGTCGAGCAGCCGGCGCGCGCGCCGCGGATAGCTCTTCAGCCAGCCGCCCGCTTCCGGCAGCCGGTTGCCGTCGTGCAGCGAGATCGTGTTGTAGTACAGCGCGACGCGCGGATCCCGGCCCGCGCGACGCCGCTGCCACCAGTCGTGCAGCGTGTCGTAGTCCCCGGTGATGGGTGTGCCGTCGAAGCTCTGCATCGTGACGCGTGCCGTGCCGGTCGGCTGCGGCGCCACGTCGAGACCGCCCCGACCGGCGACGTCGCTGCGGAAGTTGCCGAAGTGGCCGTCGTGGTTCATGAGCAGCTGCGGCCGGAATCCGGCCTGCTGCAGCCGCGTCATGAGCTGGCACTCCGGCGCGACGGGATCGTAGAGCGCGTCGTGCGGCTCCTGCCCGCAGGTGCCGCGCAGCAGGCGGATCGCCGCGGGCCCGCTGTAGCTCGCCGCGCTGTTGAAGTTCGTGAACAGCACGTCGAAGCGGGAGAGCAGAGGGTGGTTCTGCTGCCCGATCGCGTTCAGGTCCGCCCAGGCCAGCGAGCAGACCTGGATCATGATGATGTCGACGTCCTGCGTGACAGGCGGGAAGGCCAGCGTGCGCCGCTCCTCGCGGGCGAAGAAGCGATCGACGGCGCGTTCGAGTTCCGCGGGGGTCGTCGAGGCCGTGAGCCGCGAGCCATCGTCGACGCGGGCGTAGGGCGAGGGTGCTGCGGCCACGGCGCCGACGGGGGCTGTCGCTCCGCTGCCCGCGCGTGGCAGCGGCAGGAACGGCACGACGAGGAGCGCCAGGAGCACGAAGCTCGTGACGCGCAGCCAGCGCGTCAGCACGGTGTACACGGCCACCAGCAGCACGAGCCAGACGACGAGATGCGGCTCGACGACGCGTGTGACGAGCTCGCCGAGATAGTCGAGGCTGAAGCCCGTGACCGCTCCCGCCTGGCTGATCAGCGAACGGAACGGCGGCAGGAAGGATTCGTAGTACAGCAGCGCCACGGCCGCGACGACCGCCGCGATCTGCCGCGGCAGCCGCAGCGCGGGACGCGGCAGCGGCAGCAGCAGCACCGCAGCGAGCGCGAGGTTGAACCAGGGATGCAGCGCGATGCTGCCCGCCAGGTGCAGCGCGATCTTGCAGATGAAGTAGACGTTCCAGAATCCCATGACGGTGCGGCGGCTCAGTAGTAGGCGTACACACGCGGTGGCCGCGGCGCACCGTAGAAGGCGCCGCGCCGGTTGAAGCGGTAGCGGAACCACACGCCGATGGTGTCGGGCGCGTAGTCCTCGGAGCGGTCGATCTCGAAGCGCGCGCCGATGCTCCAGGCGTCCGTGATGCGGTATTCGATGCTGCCCGACGCGGAGCCGCTGACTCCACCGCCGTGTCCGCCCTCGTGGATCGGAGTCGCGAAGCCGTTGGCCTCGGCTTGCGCAGCGGCCCGTGTCTGCAGCGCGGCGTCGGTCGGGTGGTAGAGCGCGTCGTCTTCGCGCGTCGTCGACCACGCGACGGCCGCGCGCGTACGCCAGGACCAGCGGCCGCGCGTGCCCGACCACTGCACGGGCAGTGCCACCGACAGATTGGCCTGCGGGCTGTAGTAGCCGCCGTGGCCGAAGGTCTGGAAGCGCTGGTTGCGCTCGAAGTGCCAGAAGGTCGCGCTCGTGCCGACCGTGAGCCGCGAGTCCTCGCGCACGCGCGCGTACCAGTCATAGCCCGCGCGCAGCTCGATCTCGGTGTTGTCGGCGATGTTGCGGCCGTCGATCGCATTGACCGCGAGCCGGCCGTAGGCTTCGTGGCCGCGGAGCTCGCGCGAGGCGTTGAGTGTGAGCCCGGTGCGCCGTGCACCGCCCCAGATCGCGCCGCTCGCGGGATCGCGCACGCCCGCGAAGGAGATCAGCGTGCTGGTGACGGGCCGTCGTGCGGCCTCCGCGCTCCAGTCGATGCCCGCCGTGCGGGTCGAGTACCGCGCGCCACCGACGGCGTAACTCACGGGGAATCCGCCCGGCAGGTGCCCCGCGTCGAAGCGCCAGTGATCGTCCTCGTAGCCCGCGCCGACCATGACGCCGCTCGCACCCGGATGTCGCTCGCCGCCCGGGCCCGGCGGCCCGGCCGCGAGCAGCTGGCCGTAGCGTGTGACGGCCGCGTAGTCCGCGAGGTCGAGACGCCCCGCCGAGAGGTCGAGGTAGTCGGCGTGCGCGAACAGGTAGCGGTCGTAGTCGATGGCCCAGCGCAGTTCGACCGGCACGATGCGCCGTTCGAAGCGCGAGATGCCGCGGTCGCCGGGCTTGTCGCTGAATTCGAAGCCGCTGGTCACGAAGCGCTGGCGCTTCGACTCCAGATGATCGATGCCGCGTCCGGCCGCGGCGGCCTCGTCACTGGCGCCCGTCACGCGGGCCGCGCTCACGGCGTCGTCGAAGTAGCGGCGCGACTGCGCGTAGGCGCCGACGGACTGCGCCGTCCATCCCGCACGCACGAGTACCGAGGCATCGGCGGGCGCGAGCGCGGTCGCCTCGCCGAGCGCAGCGCGGGTGCCCGGCGCGTCGCCCGCATCGGCGCGTGCGCGCGCCGTGGCGAGCAGTTCCGCGACACGCAGGCGCGTGTCGAGCCGGGCCATGCCGTCGCTCCAGCGCGCCGGATCGATGCGGGCGAGCGTCGCGCGTGCTTGCGCCCCGGCGTCGATGCCGGCGAAGTACAGCGCAGCGGCGTAGGCCATCTCCGGGTCGTCGGGCGCGGCCTCGACGCCTGCGTCGATCGTTGCTCGTGCCGCGACCGCGTCACCCGCCACGCTGCTGGAGACGCGCGAGATCGAAGCGCGCCCATGCCGACGCTGGATCGAGCTCGATCGCTTTCTGCAGGGCGAGGAGGGCGGTGGCTTCGTCGCCGCGCGCGAGGAGCGCATCGGCCTCGCTGCGGTGCGCGCGTGCGAGTTCAGCCGGGTCCGGTGTCACAGCGGCCTCGCCCGGCGACGGCGTCGTTACCGGCGCGGGTGGCGACCGCGACGCGGACCGGCGGCACGCTGATCGTGACGCGTCGTCGCGGGCGCGGCTGCGGGGTGGCGCGTGTCGGCGATTCCGCGCCGGCCAGACCGCGGTGCAGTTGCGACACAGCCGCCGGAGATGGTGTGGCCGCGCCCGCTCCACCGATGGCGCGCAGGCGATCCCGGACGACGGACACGCCCTGCGATCCTGCTGCCGCGGACAACGCCCGCAGTTCATCGGCCTCCGGGGAGCTCGATGCGCGGCCTCGAGGCGCGCGATGAGATGTTCCGCTTCGGTGGCACGACCGGCCTCGATCTCGATGGCCGCGAGGAGCCGCAGGCCCTCACGGTGCCCCGGATCGACACTGAGGAGCTTCACGAGTGCGGCGCGGCTGAGGTCGTCGCGGCCGCGCTGGCGCCAGGAGCCGCGCGCTGTCGAGCAGGGCCGAAAGACTCGCGCCGGGATCCGGTCCCGGCGCAATCACCGTGGGCGCCGGCGATGGCATGGCCGCCTGCGACACTGGCGCCACGAGACAGAGTGTCGCGACGAGCAGGGCGCTGCCGAGGCGCGGCGTCAGCCGTCGTTCGCGACGCATCGTGCCTCCGTGCGCAGCAGCTCGCCCGCCGGTCCGAAGCGCAGACGGCCCTCCCGCCAGCCCTCCGCGAACAGCACGAGCGCGCGACCGTAGTATTCATCCCGCGCGGGCGCACGCTCCGTGGCGCGCTGCCACTGACGTCGTGCGAGTCCGGGTTCCGTCCCGGAGAGCCAGGGCGCGACGGCTGCCGAGAACGCGCCCGGTGCGTCGCCGCGCCATGCATGGCCGGTGCGCGCGTCGACGCGCTCCGGCGGACCGCCGAGGCGCCGCACGAGACGCGCCATGGGGCGGAACCGGCGCAGGAGTGCTGCGCGCGCAGGCTCGGCAGGGTTCAGCAGGCCGAGCCACAGATAGACGCGGATCGCGTCGTAGCTGCCGACGGCGTCGGCGGGTGTCGTGAATCCGAACCGTCCATCGCGGTCCACGCGCACCCAGTCGGGCGCGAGGCCGCGTGGCGCCGAGCGGTGCAGCACTTCGATCGTGCTGTCGGTGAGCGCCTGCCAGCGCTCGCGTTGCTCGGCGTGTGCGGCCGCGAGGCCGCGCAGCACCTGCAGCGGCAGGTAGGCCGGATCGAGGCGCACGCCGCCGTCCGCATCGCGGAAGCCCTCCGGCGCGGGCAGCAGCACGGGTCCCAGCCGCGGAACATCGGCAACGCTGTCGCGCAGGACGCGTGCCGCGATCGCGTGCGACAGATCGAGATACCCGGGCGCGTTCCAGTGCCGGCCGGCCTGGGCGAGCGCCCAGGCCAGCCAGAGGTCCGCATCGGTCGCGGAGTTCGCGTCCAGCGGACCCCAGCTCCCGTCGTCACGCCGGCCCCACTGCCAGGCCGGCAGGTGCTGCGTCAGGTCGCCCCCGGCGAGATTGTCCGTCGTCCACGCGAGGATGCGCTCGAAGTCGCCGCGCTCGTCCGCCGCGAGGGCGAAGACGAGCGCATAGGCCTGCGCCTCCGACACGGTGTGCTGTCGCGGCGTGCTGCGGTCGATCACGCGGCCGTCCGCGCTCACGAAGGTGTCGCGGAAACCGGTCCAGGCGGGCCAGCCCGCACAGGCGCCGGCGCGCACCTCCGCGGCCGCACCCGATGCCAGCAGCGCGAGCGCGAGCGGCAGTGCCGCCCGCCGCCCGACGCCGTGCATCCGCTCGAACCCCATGTCTCCAGGCCTGCGCAGCGAGTCGTCGTGCCGCACGGCGCCGGAGCACGCGGTACAGCAGCAGCGCGACGAGCAGTGCGCCCGCGAGCACCAGCACCACGAGCAGCAGCGGGTGCTGGGCGAGGTGGACCCAGATCACCTGCCACCAGCGGAGGTCGCCGATGTGCCAGGTCTCGCCGACCTCGTAACTGCTGATGTCACGGCCGTGGACGAAAGCCGCGTCGCCGCGGATGCCCTGCGACAGTCCGGGATCGGACAGCGCCGCGAGCGTCATGCGCAGCGCCGCGGGGGTCGTGCCGGTCACGGCGACCACCGTGCGGCCGTCCTCGAGCGGTGACTCGAAGCTGACGACGGCGCCGAGGTCGCCCTGCGCCTCGACTTCGACGCGACCCTCGGGACGGGCGCGTTCTTCGTGCACGGGGCGCAGGTCGTAGGCCTGGCCGAGCACGGGATCGGCCGGTCGCATCACGCGCCGGCTGGCCGCGACGATCGCGGGCAGGTCCTCTTCCCAGCCGAGCTTCTGCGCTCCCGCCAGCGCGCGGCCGATCAGCAGCAGGTCGCGATCGACATCCTTCTTCAGTGCCGCGACGTTCGAGACCTCGTGGAAGAGCGCCGGCACACCGGTCCAGCGGCCGAGCCGTCCGAGCAGCGCGAGATAGGTCTCGGCCTCGGTGCGGTCGATCGCGCCGTCGGGGAACACGACCGTGGTCGCGCCGAGGTCGGCGTAGCGCGTGAACGGGTAGCCCGAGGCCGCGAAGGCCGCAAGGTCGGGCATCTTCTTGTAGTGCGGCAGGCTGCTCAGGTCGATCGTCGAATCCGGATCGATCGAGCCCAGCATGTTGTCGAGCGGCGTCGAGCGGCAGCGGCCCTGCTTGTCCGGCTCGAAGCGGAACTGGAACTGCAGCTCGTTGTCACTGCCGAGTTCGAAGGCCGGGATCTCGACTTCCGCGGGGCCGAGCCAGTCCTGGCTGTCGATGAGCGGCAGCGAGAAGCGGCCCGTGTTGCCGAGCGCGCCGCTCGGCTGCAGGCGGAAGGTCTGCAGGTAATGATCGTTGACGGCGACGTCGAGCGCCGAGGCGTTGCTCGTCACCGGCGGCGAGTAGCGGTAGCGCAGCGAGATCGGCACACCGTTGCTGAACCCGGCATAGAGATCGGCCGGCACGCGCAGCGGCAGGCGCACGGGATCGGGCGTGTAGCCGCGTGACTGCAGTTCGGCGGGCCGCCGCACGAGTTCGGAGAACTTCACGGGGCGGTCCGTCGGGATCCAGCGCGGGCCCGTGTAGGCCGCGCGCGGCTCCCCCGGATCCAGCTGCGTCACCGTCGCGCGCGGGCCCGTGAACACCGCGCGGCCGGACACCAGTGCATGGACGGCGGTTTCGACCTGGGCCGCGTCACGGCCCTGGATCACGAGCAGCTTCTGCAGGCCGTCCACGCCGACGCGCCGCACCGAGATCGTGGGTACGGACACGGACCCGAGTTCGAGGCCCGGCAGCGACTGGCCGTTGACCACGAGCGCGACCGCGTGGCGTCCGGGCAGGGCGCCGACGGCGAGCGGGAAGCGCGTGGAACGGTAGTCGGCCAGCGCGCCGAACCAGGACGCCATCACGCCGGCGGCGCGCAGCACCCTGGGCTCGGGCATCGCGGCGAACACGAACGGCACTTCGACGGGACGGTTGTCGCGGCGGTCGAAGAACGGCGCCGGCAGCAGCGCCAGGTCATCCGCGAGCACCACGCGTTCGACGTCGAGCGCGATGGTGCTGTCCGGTGCGATCTCGAGCCAGATCGAGTCGTGGAACGGGTCCTCGCATTCGAGCACGTAGTGGCCGATCAGCTGCAGCTTCAGCTCGTTGTAGTCGGAGACGAGCCGCGGATCGATCTCGACCTCGCGGGCCTGGGTCGTGCCGCCCGCCTCCTTCGGCAGCGCGAGTGTGGCGACCATCTGGCCGTTCAGCGACACCTTCAGGTGCGACAGCTCGGGCAGCAGCGCGGGCGAGGCCGTGAAGCGCAGCTGCAGGCGTGCGTGGCGCGCGACCTCGTCGAGCCGCAGGCTGAACGGCACCGTCACGCTGTTGTGATCGCCGCTCAGGCGGATGGAGCGCGCGAAGCCCAGGCTGTCGAAGGCACGCGGGCTCGGCGTGAGCGCCGGAGCAGCGGTGGCCGGGCCCGTGGCCGCAGGCGCCGCGACCTTCGGGGCCGCTGCCGTGGCGGCCGCAGCGGCGATGCCCGCGCCCGCGAGCAGCAGGGCGGCGCCGAGCGCGAGCGGAACCAGCGCGGAGCGGAGGCGGGAAGCTTCAGGCGTTCGCGGTTGCATGTCTGTGCGTCCTCAGGCGTTCGAAAATGTCCTTCAGGGCTCCGGCGTAGCCGCGCGCGGCCATGCCGAGCATGCCGGTGACGGACTCCAGCAGCGCATCACGCGCATGCGCGTCGCGCCATCCCTCCCAGATGCGGGGGTTGGCGAAGGTGCACTGCACCAGCGCGGCCTCCTGCGCGAGCGTGAGCGGCTCGTACTCGAGGCCGACACCGGCGCCGTCCTGCTTGGCGATGCGCGCGGGAATCGTCACGCTCGCATCGCCGCCGTCGAGATGCAGTTCCACGCGCTCGCCCGCGGGCAGCGGCGCGGACGCGTCGAGCCGGATGCCGACGCCCGTCAGCGAGACGTCCGAGGTGCGGGCCGGCAGCACCGTGCCGTCGGCGAGCCGCAGCCGCGCGTCGAGCGTCGCGACGATGCGGTGTGCGCGACGCACCTGCCGGCGCCTCGGCGGCGACCGCGAGTGTCGCACCCAGCGTGATCAGGTTGAACGTGGTCCAGGACATGTTCATGACCAGCGCGCCCAGGTCCTGCGGGTTGCCCTCGAGCAGTCGACTGACGCCGAAAGCGAGGCCGCCGAGGTTCAGCAGCACCAGCACCGCGTTCGGCGTGGCCACCGTCCAGTCGAAATAGCTCCGGTCGATGAGGCCGCCCTTCGCGGTGACGTTGAAGCGGCCGCTCTGCGGGTTGACGAGCACGCGCAGCGTCGGCATCACGAGGTACCAGGCGAGCACCGACTCGTAGACGGAGGCCCAGAACGAATGCCGGAAACGGCCGCGCACGCGCGTGTTCGCGAAGTGAGCGTGCACCATGTGCGGCAGCGCGTAGAGCAGGATCGCCACGGCCTGCGCGTGGATGATGTAGCGCTCGAAATAGAGGTACATGAGCGGCGCGACGAGGAAGACGAGCCGCGGCAGGCCGTTGAAGAAGTTCAGGATCGCGTTGCTGTAGCACAGCCGCTGCGCCCAGCTCAGGCCGCGCCGGCTGAGCGGGTTGTCGAGCCGGAACAGCTGCACCATGCCGCGCGCCCAGCGCGTGCGCTGGGCGATGTGCCGCGGCAGGTTCTCCGTGGCCAGCCCGTTCGCCAGGATGCGGTTCACGTAGGCCGAGCGGTAGCCGCGGTCGTGCAGGCGCAGCGCCGTGTGCACGTCCTCGGTCACGGTGTCGGTCGCGAAGCCGCCGACCTCGAGTAGCGGCGCGCGCCGGATCACCGCGCAGGAGCCGCAGAAGAAAGTCGCGTTCCACAGGTCGTTGCCGTCCTGCACGACGCCGTAGAAGAGTTCGCCCTCGTTGGGCACGCGCCGGAACGCGCCCAGGTTGCGCTCGAACGGATCGGGGCTGAAGAAGTTGTGGGGCGTCTGCACGATCGCGCAGCGGCCGTCGCGTACGAGCCAGCCCAGCGTCGCGGTGAGGAAGCTGCGCGTCGGGATGTGGTCACAGTCGAACACGGCGACGAACTCGCCGTCGGAACGGGCCAGCGCATGGTTGAGGTTGCCGGCCTTCGCGTGGCGGTTGTCGGGGCGCGTCAGATAGCGCGCGCCGACCTCGCTGGCGAACTCGCGGAACTCGGCGCGCCGGCCGTCGTCGAGCAGCCAGACCCGCAGCTTCCCGGCCGGCCAGTCGAGCGCGAGCGCGGCGAGCACGCTCGGGCGCACGACCTCGAGCGGTTCACTGTAGGTCGGGATGAAGACGTCCACCGTGGGCCAGCGGCTGCGGTCGTCCGGCAGCGGCACGGCCCCGCGTCCGAGCGGCCAGGCCGTCTGCAGGTAGCCCAGGAACAGCACGGTCCAGGTGTAGAGCTCGGCCAGCAGCAGCGGCCCGCCGACGAGATAGTCGGTCGTGTACTGCAGGTCCATGGTCTCGGTCACGCGCCACCAGATGTAGCGAGCCGAGACCACGCAGGAGATCGCGATCATCGCGAGCAGCGCCGCGTGACCCGGGATCCGGTGCAGCAGCAGCACGATGCTGAGCGTGCCCGTGAAGAACAGCACCTGTCCCCACAGCGGCAGCGGGGTCGTGACGATGAGCCAGCCGATGGCGGCCGCGAGGCCGAGTGCCACCGCGCGGCGCGGCCAGTCGGGCCCGGGCTCGCCCGTGCCCGTGAGATCGCGGAAATGGCGGTCCAGATCGATGCTCTTGAGGCGCGCATCGACGAACTGCCCGAGGCGCTGCAGGCCCGCGAGCCACGCGGGCAGCGGGTGCGCCGCGCGCGCAGGCGCCGGGCGCACGAACAGGCGCCAGAGCCATTGTCTTGCCGTTGCGGGTTCTTCGATACCCAGGCGCTGCGCCGCGGCCCGGCGCAGCCGACCCATCCAGTTCGAGGTCATCGTTGCTGAGCAAATCCCTGAGTGTCAGCGGGGACTCTTTCCCTATTGACATAATCATATTGCCCGAGTTGTCGAGCCGATGGGAAGCGCTTCACAAGTTTCCGCCGCGTCGCGCGGGGCGGCGCGCGCGTACCGGGCCCGACAGGCCCGGCGGGATCGTCGCGAGGCGACACGTCCTGTCGGGGCCCGCGGCGACAATCACAGCATCGAGGTGTTCCAGCGTTCGGTCGAGGCGGTCGCGGCGGGCCGCGCGTAAGGCACTGCTCGCTGTGGCAAACTCCCGTCGCAGGGAAGGGACTCGCACAACAGACCGGAAATGGCCGACTCCGATCTCCGGGCACGCGCCACGACGCACCGGCTGCCGACGGCAGCCGGCGGGGAAGGCTGCGGCCGCCCCGGCCGGGACTTCCTCGCCTGGCACAACGAGAGCCGATCCAGGGCATGAGCGACGACACGGCCAGGAAGAAAGCCACGAAACCTTCATCCGACACCGTCGCCACGGTCGGCTACGAAGCCCAACTCTGGCAGATGGCCGATGCCCTGCGCGGCAGCATGGACGCCGTCGAGTACAAGCACGTCTGCCTGGGGCTCCTGTTCCTGAATTGCATCGCCGACGCCTTCGAGGAAAAGCACGCGCAACTCATCGCCGAGAAATCCAGCGGCGCCGACCCCGAAGACCTCGAAGACCCCGACGAGTACCGCGCGCAAAGCATCTTCTGGGTGCCGCCCGAGGCGCGCTGGCAGCACGTGAAGGTGCAGGCGCGCCAGGCACCGAGCACTTCGTCGCCGGCGCGAACATCGGCCGCAATGGACGCGAAGTCGTGCTGCGCCTCGGGCTACGCGGTCGCTATCGCGAGCGCTTCAGCGCACTGCTCGAACGGATCGAGTGGAGCAGCCGTGCAACTGTGACGCAGTTGCGCAACGCCTTGGAACCCCTTGCGTTTACCGCTTCGCGACCGTGGCAACCCCGCCCGGCTCGACGCTCAATCGCCCCGCACACCGCCACGAACTGAGGTTTGCCGGCTGACGGTGCTCAACTAGTGGCCCTGAATAAAGGCTAGTGTCTTCAGAATCTGGGCTTGACAGAAGGCCACATGGTCAGCACGCTGGCTGCATGCCACTGCTGCCGGTCCTCGCCGAAATGCTCTCGGTGGCCCTCGAGCCGGCCGAGCCTGCGCGTTTCACGCGGCGCGACGCACATCTCCCCGCCGTTCCGGGCAAGGTGCACTCCGTCATCGGGATGCGGCGCGCGGGGAAGACCACCTTCCTGCGCCAGCTCCTCGAGGCGCGCCGGGCCGAGGCTCCCCCGGAGCGGGCCCTGTACCTGAGCTTCGACGACGACCGTCTGGCGGGCCTCGGCGTGGATCAGCTCGGCTCATTGCTCGAGGAGTACTACCGCAGGCACCCGAACCTGCGAGGGCGCGCCACTGCGTACTGGTTTCTCGACGAAATTCAGCTCGTGCCCGGGTGGGAGCGCTTTGCCCGCCGGGTGCTCGACAGCGAGCGCATCGAGCTCGTCGTGTCGGGCTCATCGGCGCGGCTGCTCTCGCGCGAGGTGCACACGTCGCTGCGCGGGCGCGGGATGGCCACGACCATCCGCCCCTTCAGCTTCCGCGAGTACCTGCGACACCGCAACGAGGAGCCGGGTAAGCCACCGCGCCGCTGGACGCCGGCCGAGCGCTCGCTCGTCGAGCGGCGCTTCCGCGAATTCCTGGTCGAGGGTGGCTTCCCGGAAGTACAGCATCTCGCGCCGGCGCTGCGGATCGAACTGCTCCAGGGCTACGTGGACACCGTGCTGTTCCGCGACGTCGTCGAGCGGCACGGCATCTCGCAGGTGGCGGCGATGCGCTGGGTCGTGCGGCACTGTCTGCGCAACCCGGCCGGGAGCTTCAGCGTTCACCGGCTGCACCAGGACCTGAAGTCCCAGGGGCTCGGTGTGGCGCGCGATCTCGTGCACGCGATGCTCGCCCATCTCGTCGACGCGTTCCTGTTGAGCAGCGTGTGGCTCGCGACCGATTCCGAGCGGCAGCGCAACTCGAACCCCCGCAAGCTCTATCCCGCCGATCCGGGGCTCATCGGCGCGTTCGACGCGAGCGGGCGCGCTCATCTCGGGCACGCGCTCGAGACCGTCGTGCTGCACGAGCTCGAGCGGCGCGGCGCGGAGGTGGGCTACGTGAAGACCGACGAGGGATTCGAGGTGGACTTTCTCGCGCGCTTCCCTGCGGCGGGCGAGGAGCTGATCCAGGTGTGCGCCGACGTGACCGCCCGCGCGACGCTGGAGCGCGAGCTGCGCGCCCTCGACGCGGCGGGCCGTAAGCACCGGCGCGCGCGCCGGCGCCTGCTCGTGTTCGACCGGGATTCGAGCACAGGCGTGGACGTGCCGGGCGTCCAGGTGGAATCCGCGTGCGAGTGGCTGCTCCGGGTGGCCGAGGAATAGGGGAGCGCGTGGCTCCAGCGGTTGCCGCCTCGCGCTCGGGCCAGCACAGCGCGGCCAGCGACTCGGAGCGCAATCACCTGTTCCCGCGTGCGTGGCGCCTTCCCCATGCCTCGGGCCGTGTCCTGCAATCATGGAGCGGAACTCCATGATTGCACGCCGGCTGTGCCGCCGGATGCCGCCCGCGATCGCCGCGCCGCGGCGGGAATCGCTTAGCCGCAGGGATCGTCCGCGATGCGCACGAGCTTGCGACCCATCACGCCGCCGCTGAACTGCGCGAGTGCGGCGTCCGGCACGGCGTCGAAGCCTTCGGCCACGTCGAGCGCTTCGCGGATGGAGCCGTCGGCGAGCCAGCGCGCGAGACGCTCGCGCCCCTCGGCCCAGCGGTTCACGTGGTCGAAGTAGAAGAACCCGGCCATGGTGGCGCCGCGTATCGCGAGCATCAGGTGGTTGGAGATCGTGGCGGTGCCGGCGTAATGCGCGGTGGCGCCGCAGATCACCACACGCGCGCCGTGCGCGAGATTGGCGAGCGCGGCGTCCAGCATCGGGCCGCCGACGTTGTCGAAGAAGACGTCGATGCCGTTCGGCGCGAGAGCCGCGATGCGGGTGTTGAGATCACCGTCGTTGAAATCGATGACGGCGTCGAAGCGGAGCCCGCTCACGAGTTCGCACTTCTTCGGGCCGCGCGCGATGCCGATGACGCGCGCACCCGCGAGCCGGGCGATCTGTCCCGCGATCGAACCGATGGCACCCGAGGCGCCGGAGACCAGCACCGTGTCGCCGGGCTTCGGCCGGCCGATCTCCGTGAGCCCGAGCCAGGCGCAGAGGCCGGTCATGCCGAGCGTGGCGAGGCCGCTCTCGAGCGGGACGCCCGCCGGCACGCGCTGCAGCGGCGCACCCAGGCGGTCCGTGCCGTCGCTCGTGACGTAGTCCTGCCATTCGAGGAAGCCCGTGACGCCGTCGCCCACCTTCCAGTCGGGGTGCCGGGACTTGATGACGCGCCCCGCGATGCCGCCGCGCATGGCTTCGCCGACCGGGATCGGCGCGAAGCGGCCCATGATGCCGCGCACCCAGGCGTGGTTCATGGGATCGGGCGAGAACCAGACCGTGCGGATCAGGACCTCGCCGTCGGCGGGTTCGGGAACCGGCGCGGTGCCCGGGGTGAAGACCTCGCGCTTCAGCGCGATACCGTCGGTGTTCGCGGGGCAGGCCACCTGCCAGCGCCGGTTGACGAGCGTGTTCATATCCCGGGATCACACCACGACTGCCGCGCCGCTGTCGAGCCGTCCGCGCGCCCGCACACGGGCCGCGGGTGCCGCATTACACTGCGGGCGGCCCGGACACGCGGAATCCGCGAGGCGGCACCGGCGGGTGCGGCGACGGGTGGGGCGGAGGAGCGGAGGACGAGGAAGCCATGGCGCTGAAACACATCCTGACGCCCGTGAAGCTGGGCCCGGTCACGCTGCCGAACCGCGTCGTGCGCACCGCGCACGGCACGGGCATCGGCGGCGGCACGATGAACGATGCGCTCGTCGAATACCACGCCGCGCGCGCGAAGGGCGGCGTCGGCCTCACGGTCATCGAGGCCGCGCAGGTGCACCGCACGTTCTATCCCTTCTTCAACGCCGGCGCGCCGGGGCTCGTCGAGGGCTACCGCAGGCTCATGGAGCGCGTGCGCCCGCACGGCATGAAGGTGTTCCAGCAGCTCGGCCATCTCGGCAACGAGATCCCGCAGGCCGACGGCACGCCGCCCTGGTCGTCCTCGGACACCGTTGGGGCATTGCTCGGTATCCAGTCGCAGCCCATGACGAAGGCGCAGATCGCGGAGCTCGTCGACTGCTATGTCGCGGCCGCGAAGGATTGCGAGACCGGCGGTCTCGACGGCGTCGAAGTGCACATGGCGCACGGCTACCTGCTGCAGCAGTTCCTCTCGCCGCTCTGGAACTTCCGCGACGACGAGTACGGCGGCGATTTCGAGAACCGCGTCCGCCTGCCGCTCATGGTGCTCGAGGCCGTGCACGCCGCGGTCGCGCCGCGCCTCGCCGTGGGCGTGCGTCTCTCTTCCGAGCTGCTGCCGGGCGGCATGGGTCCCGAGGACGTCGCGCGCGTGGCGCGGCTGTTCGAGTCGCGCGGGCTCGTCGACTACGTGAACCTCACCATCGGCACCGACTACAACCCGCACAAGGTCATCGGCGCGATGCACGAGCCGGCCGGCTACGAGCTGCCGTACGACGTGCCGGTCAAGCGCGCGGTCAGCGTCCCCGTGCTGGTCACGGGCCGGTTCCGCACGCTGGAGGAGGCCGACCAGGTCATCGGCGCGGGGGATGCCGATCTCGTCGCGCTCACGCGTGCGCACATCGCGGACCCGGACCTCGTGCGCAAGACCGTCGAGGGGCGCGTCGAACAGGTGCGTCCCTGCATCGGCTGCAATCACGGCTGCATCGGCAACCTGATCGCGTTCGGCCGCATCAGCTGCACGGTGAATCCCGCGGTGGGCTTCGAGGCGACGCTGTCCGAGGACCTGATCGTGAAGTCCGCGCAGCCGAAGACCGTGCTCGTGGTCGGCGGCGGTCCGGCGGGGCTCGAGGCCGCGCGCGTGGCCGCGCTCGCGGGACATCGCGTGATCCTCGCGGAGGCCTCCGACGACCTGGGCGGAGCACTGCGGATCGCGCGGCGCGCACCGCGGCGCGCCGGCATCGGCGACATCGCCGACTGGCTCGTGCAGGAGGTGTACCGACTGGGTGTCGACGTGCGCCTCGGCAGCTACATCGAGGCCGACGACGTCGCGCGCCTCGCGCCGGATGTCGTCATCGTCGCGACCGGGTCCTCGCCGCGGCTCGACGGCCGGCAGCACCTGAGCCCGGGCGAGCCCGCCTCGGGCATGGAGCGGCGCCAGGTGGTCTCGAGCCACGACCTGCTGCTCGCGCCGGCGGACCGCGATTTCGGCCGCACGGCGCTCGTCTACGACGATGCGGGTCACTACGAGGCCGTGGCGGCGGCCGAGGCGCTCATGGCGCGCGGGCTCGCCGTGACCTTCGCGACGGGCCACAGCCGCTTCGCGCCGGGTCTGGAACCGGGCCTGTCGGCGGATCCGGCGCTGGAGCGGCTCGCCAAGGGCGATTTCCGGCTCATGACCTACGCACGGCTGGTCGCGGTCGAGGAGCGGCACGCGCGCCTCGTGCAGCGCTTCGGCGGACCCGAGGTGCAGGTCCCCGCGGACACCGTGGTGTTCGTCTCGCACAACGCCAGCAACCGCGAGCTCCTCGATGCGCTCGCCGGCTCGCCGGGGCGCGTGCTCCTTGCGGGCGACGTGCAGAGCCCGCGTTACCTGCAGACCGCGATCCGCGAAGGTCATCTGGCGGCGCGCGGCATCGGGTGACGGCCCGCCGCTGCAGCGCGACCTTCCCCGCGGTGGCGCGGTGCTTGCCGAAGCACGGATCGCTCGCCTACCTTGACGGGCGTGAACGATGCCGTCCCGTTGCTGCAGTTCGAAGGGCTGGTCAAGCGCTACCGCGCTGACCGGCCGCCCGTGCTCGACGGCGTCGGCCTGACGCTGCGGCCCGGCGACTACGTCGCCATCATGGGCGAATCCGGCGTCGGCAAGTCGACGCTGCTGAACCTGCTCGCGGGGCTCGACCGCCCCGATGCGGGGAGCATCCACTACGACGGGGTCGATTTCGGCGCCCTCGACGACGACGCGGCCACGCTGTTCCGCAGGCGCCATATCGGCTTCGTGTTCCAGGCCTTCCACGTGCTGCCGTACCTGACCGTTGCACAGAACGTCGAACTGCCGTTGCAGCTGCTCGGGGTCGCCGCAAGGGAGCGGCGGATGCGCGCGCGGGACCTGCTGGCCGCGGTCGGCCTCGCGGGCTTCGATGATCGCCATCCCCGCGACCTGTCGGGCGGGGAGACACAGCGCGTCGCGATCGCACGCGCCGTGATCCACGAGCCCAGGCTGGTGCTGGCCGACGAGCCGACCGGCAACCTCGATCCGCGCACGGCCGGCGCGGTGCTGGCGCTGCTGCGTGAACGCATACGGGCGGCGGGCGGCGCGGGCATCGTGATCACGCATTCGCGCGCGGTTGCCGCGACGGCCGACCGGGCCTTCCTGCTCGACGGCCGCAGCCTGCAGCGCGTGGATCCCGGGGCGGTGGTGTGAGCGCGGGGCGCGATCGCGACCTCGCGGTCGCCTGGCGGCTCGCGCTCGGCCAGTGGCGGGAGCAGCCCGCGCGCCTGCTGGTGACGATGCTGACGCTGACCTGCGGTGTCGCGCTGTTCTCCGCCGTCTGGTTCGTCAACGACGCGGCGCTCGAGGAGTTCGACGGCGCCGCCCGGCGGCTCGCGGGCACGGCCGACGTCGTCGTGCGCGGCCCGCGCGGTGGCTTTCCGGAGCGCCTGTATGCGGAACTCGCGCGACGCGCGGACGTGGATCGCGCGAGTCCGCTCGTCGAGACGGACGTGACGCTGCCCGCGGGGCGCGGAACGCTCCGGATCCTCGGTGTCGATGTCTTCCGTGCGGCGGAGCTGCAGCCGGCGCTCGGCACCGAACTCGCCGGGCGGCTGCCGGAACTGTTCCGGCCCGACGCCGTCCTGCTGAGCGCGGCCGCGGCGCGCAGCCTCGGCGTCGGGCGCGGCGGGCGCTTCGAGGTCGTCGTGGGCACGCGACGCCGCTCGCTCGTCGTGCTGGGTCTCCTGTCCGATCAGGAGTGGACGCAGCCGCTCGGCATCATGGACATCGCCTCGGCGCAGTGGACGCTCGATCGTCTCGGTGTCATCGACCGCGTCGACCTTCGCGCCGCCGAGGGGGCAGGGGTCGCGCGGTTCCGCGATGCACTCGCGGGGGCGCTGCCGCCCGGCGTGCAGGCGGTTCCCGCGCGGATCGAGCGGGGCCGGGCGGCGTCCGCGACGCGCGCGTATCGCGTGAACCTCAACATGCTGGCGCTGGTGTCGCTGCTCGCGGGCGCGACGCTGCTGTTCGCCACGCAGGCGCTCGCGATCCTGCGTCGCCGGCGCTCGCTCGCGCTGCTGCGCGCGCTCGGTGTGACCCGGGGCGGGCTGCGCCGCGCGCTGCTCATCGAAGGGGTGCTCGCGGGCCTGCTGGGTTCGCTGTCCGGCGTCGCGCTCGGCCAGGCGCTCGCAGCGTGGCTGCTCGCGCACGCGGGCGGCAGCCTGGGACTCATGCAGTCCGCCTCGCTCGCGGCGCTGCAGCCGCAGCCCGTTGCCTGGGTCGCGTTCGTGGCACTCGGGACGCTGCTCGCGGGCCTCGGCGCCTGGTGGCCCGCACGCGAGGCCGCGCGCCGCCCGCCCGCGCAGGCCCTCAAGCCCGGCGACGCCGAGACCGCGGCGCTGCCGTCCTTGCGTACCGGTCTCGTGCTGATGATCGCCGGCGCGCTGCTCGCACCGCTGCCGCCGCTCGGCGGCGTACCCGTGGCGGGCTATTGCGCCATCGCGCTGCTGCTCTTCGGCGCTCTGCTGCTCCTGCCGGCCGCGAGCGCCTGGCTGCTGCGGCGGCTTCCCGCCCGCGGTCATGCACCCTTCGACACGGCGCTCGCGCAGCTCCGCGGCAGCATCGGCCAGATCTCGATCGGCCTCGCGGCCGTCGTCACGAGCTTCAGCCTGATGGTCGCGATGGCCATCATGGTCCATTCGTTCCGCGAGTCCTTCGACCGCTGGCTCGACCGGCAGCTGCCGGCGGACTTCGAGCTGCGCACACCGCGCGGCAGCGACACGCGGCTGCTCACGATCGAGGACCAGCAACGCCTGCGCAGCGAGCAGGGCGTGGCCGCCGTCGAGTTCCGTCGCGAGACCTCGCTGCTGCTCGCGCCGGACCGTGCGCCCGTCACGCTGATCGCGCGGGATCGCACGCCAGCCGATCACGACGCGGTGCTGCCGCTCATCGACCGGACGGCGCTTCCGGCGGGTGCCGAGGTGGCCTGGATCTCCGAGGCGATGCAGGACCTCTATGGCTGGGCGACGGGCGCGACCGTGCGGTTGCCGATCGCGGGCGTCGAACGGCGGGTGTTCGTCGCGGGAACGTTCCGCGATTACGGCCGGTCCACGGGTGTCGTGGTGATCCCGCGCAGCCGCTTCGTCGCGTGGACCGGTGACGGGGCCGCGAGCGATGCATCGGTGTGGCTGGAGCGTGGGCGTGCCGCTGATGCCGTCATCACGGCGCTGCGCCGGAGACTCGCGAACGGCGATGCGCTCGAGATCCGCGCGACCGGCGAGGTGCGCGCGATCTCGATGCGGAACTTCGATCGCGCGTTCGCCGTGACGCACGTGCTGGAAGCCGCGGCGGTGCTCATCGGGCTCGTCGGCGTCGCGCTCGCGGCCGCCGCCACGGCGCTCGCACGCCGCGCGGAGTTCAGCATGCTGCGGCACCTCGGCCTGTTGCGCCGGCAGGTCGTCGCGATGCTGGGCGCCGAGGGGCTGCTCGTCGGTGCGCTCGGTGCCGCCTTCGGCCTCGTGCTCGGCACGGGCCTGAGCCTCGTGCTGGTGTACGTGGTGAACCGCCAGTCGTTCCACTGGAGCATCGATCTGTACCTGCCCGGCTGGCGCCTGGGCGCGCTCTGCGCCGCGCTGATCGGGGCCGCCTGCCTCGCGAGCGTCGCCGGTGCGCAGAGCGCGCTGGACGTGGCCGTGCTGCGCGCCGTGCGCGAGGACTGGTGATGCGCCCCGCGGCATTCCTCGTGGCAGTCCTGCGGTGCGTCGGTTCGGGTCGCGGCGTCGCGCTGCTCACCGCGTGCCTGGCGGGGCCGGCGGTTGCGGAAGATGTCGCGTTCGCGGCGGTGAGACCCGGCACGACGCTTTCGCTGCCTCGCGATCACGGCAGCCACCCCGCGTTCCGCACGGAGTGGTGGTACGTCACGGGCTGGCTGCGCACGGAGGCCGGCGAGGACCTCGGCTTCCAGGTCACGTTCTTCCGCTCGCGTCCCGGTACCGTGGCCACCGGCAACCCCAGCGCCTTCACGCCGCACGAGGTGATCATCACGCACGCCGCTCTCGCCGATGCGCATCGCGGACGGCTGTGGCACGACCAGCGCAGTGCGCGGGCCGCCCTCGGCCTCGCGGGCGCGACGCCGGGCGACCTGCGCGTGTGGCTGGACCGCTGGTCGCTGCGAGCCTGTCCGGGCATTGCGCATGGCCACGACCGCGACCGATCGTGTGTCGGGCAGGGGGCGAGCTTCGTGACCCGCATCGACGCGGCCGGTTTCGCGCTGGCGCTGGAGTTCGCGCCGACGCAGGCGCCGCTGCTGCACGGCGAAGGCGGCCTCAGCCGCAAGGGCGCATCGCCGCTGGCGGCGAGCTGGTACTACAGTCTGCCGCAGCTCGGCGTGACGGGCCGCGTCACGCGCGACGGGCATGTCGCTCGCGTCACGGGCACGGCCTGGCTCGATCACGAGTGGTCGAGCGAATATCTGGAGGCCGGCGCGAGCGGCTGGGACTGGATCGGCCTCGATCTCGACGATGGCGGCGCGCTGATGGCTTTCCGCATCCGCGACGCGCAGCAGCGCACGCGCTGGGCCGGCGGCACGCTGCGCAACGCGCAGGGCCGCGTGCGCGTGTTCTCGCCGCCTGAGGTGGTGTTCACGCCGGGCCGCCGCTGGCGTTCACCGCGCACGGGCATCGAGTACCCGGTCGAGTGGCGCGTGACCGCGGGCGACTTCGCGATCGCGCTGCGACCCTTCATGGATGACCAGGAGAGCGACACGCGCCGCTCGACGGGCGCGGTGTACTGGGAAGGCGCGGTCACGGCCCTGCGTGACGGCCGCCGCGTCGGCCGCGGCTACCTCGAACTCACGGGCTACGGCGAGCCGCTGCGGCTGCGGTGAGGGACGGGACATTCACGATTTCCTGCGGGGCGCCGAGCGGGGGAATGGGGGGAATGGGGACATTCACGATTTTCTGCCGCAGCGCCAGAGTCGCGCGGGCGCGTAGGAGGGCCCGCGTAGCCCGCCTGAGGATTTGGGGCGGGCCCAGCGGGCCCTCCGTCAAACAGCCCGCGCGACAGGATCATCCATCGCGGAAATCGTGAATGTCCCCATTTCCCCCCCCCCCCGTGTCCCGGAAAGGCGCCGTGCGATGATGCGTTCACGCGCCCGCGTCGAACGCGCCGCGGATCAGCCGGCAGGCCAGCGCGCCGTCGCCGGGCTCGACCTCGACCACGTCGAAGCGCACGGGCAGTCGCGCGAACGCCGGCTCGCGCGCGAGCAGCAGCCGCGCCGCGTGGACCACGTGGCGCTGCTTCGAGCGCGTGATGCTCGCGGCCGCGCCGCCGAAATCGCGCCGCCCGCGATAACGCACCTCCACGATCGCGAGCGTCCCGCGATCGCGCGCCACGATGTCGATCTCCGTGCGGCCGCAGCGCAGATTGCGCGCGAGCGGCACGTAACCCTGCTGTGCGAGAAAGGCCGTCGCCGCTTCCTCGGCCGCGCGACCCGCGGCGAGATGCGGCGCCGGGCCGGTCACGGCGACAGGGGCTCGCTGATCGCGAGCAGGCGCGGCTGTCCGCCGCGGATCTGCGCCCAGTCGAGCTCGCGGCGCACGCGCCGGTCGGCATCGAGCGTCAGCAGGCCCGTCGCGCCCGCGACCGGCTTCGCGAAGGGCGAGCGGGCGCCCGCGATCTCGCCGACCAGACGGTAGGCGTCGAATCCGAGCGCGAACAGCCGGCCGCGCCGCCGCGCGCGCTCCGGCCACAGCCGCTGGATCGTGCCGCGTGCCCCCGATTCGGCTGCCTCGTCGATCATCCAGGGCATGTCCGGGAACGCTACGCCGTCGAGATCGGTGTTCGCCGACTCGCTGGGCTCGTAGATGTCCGAGGTCGCATAGGCGGGCAGGGCGCCCGCGTGGTGGAACTTGAGCTGCGGCCGCACGAGGCGTCCCTGCGTGGGCTGGGCCGGCATGAAGATGAAGTCGACGTCGCTGCGCAGGTTATAGGCGAACTGCGGCTTCGAGGGCGGGGTGCCGCCCGGCGGAACGGACGGAGTCAGGGGCACGCGGGTGACGCGCAGCAGCGACTCGATGGTCGACTGGAAGTCGGTCGTGGCCGGCAGGTAGAGCTGCTGCTCCACGAGCTGCCCGCCACCGCGCTCGAGCTCCTCGCGGAAGGCGCCGACCACCCGCCGCCCCCACTCGGTGTTCGGCGCGAGCGCGACGGCGCGGGACCGGCCCTCGGCGAGCGCGCGCCGCGCGACGGCGCGCGCCTCGTCCTCGGGTGGCAGCGCGAACTGGTAGAAGCGCCGCGGCGTGGTCGCTCCATCGGGCGCGTGGTTCAGGGCGAGCGTGTTGACGCGCCCGTCCGCGACCTGCGCCAGCGCCGCGACTTCCTCTCGTGTCAGCGGGCCGACCACGAAATCCGCACCATCGGTCAGCGCCGCCAGATAGGCGCTGGCCACGTCCGTTGCGGCGGTGTCGTAGACGCGCACGCGGGGCCGCGCTCCCGCGTCCTGCTGGTAATAGCCCGCCATGAATCCATCGCGCACCGCGAGCCCGAGGGTGTGCATCCGGCCCGATACGGGCAGCAGCAGCGCGACCTGGCCCGGATACTCGCCCTGCGCGGCGAGTTCCTGGAGCAGCTCGCGAGCGGGCTCGCCACCGGCCGGATGCCCCGGGTGCCGCGCGCGGAACGACACGAGCTCGCCGCGCGCACGCTGCGGGTTGCGCTCGACGGTCTGCAGCGTACGGCCCAGGTCCAGCCATCCGGCCAGCGTTGCATCGGCCCCGGCGGGCGGCGTGAAATCGGCGCCGGCGCGCGCGGCCTTGCGCAGCTCGCCCGTGAGCACGCGGCGGCCCGCGGCGAGGGCGGCGGCGTCCGTCGTCTGGCGCTCGCGCGCGATCATCGTGCGCGTCGCCTCGACGACGCGATTGGCGGCGAACAGCGCGCGGGCGCGTGTTTCCAGTACCGCGGGTGTCACGGTTGCGGGCGGCGCGTCGTTCAGCAGCGCGAGCGCGCGGGTCGGGTCGCGGCGCAGCAGTGCGAGCTCGGCGAGCAGCCGTGATCGCTCGAGGTCCTCGCCGGGCGTGAGCGGCGGCTTCAGCGCCGCGAGCACGCGCTCGGCGCCGGTGGCGTCACCGGCGGCGATCCATTCGCGCGCGGCCGCGAGCCGCGCGGCGATGCGCTCGGGTGGCTCGCCGCGCGTGGCCGCCTGTTCCCAGGCGCGCGCGGCGGCGGCATGGTCGCCGCGCTCGGCGGCCTGCCGCGCGCGCTCCTCCGGCGGCGTCTGACCCGCGCGCACCGGACCCGCGGCCTCGCAGGCGGTGAGCAGCAGCGGCAGCAGCAGCGCGCAGGCGAGGAGGCGGATGGAGGGCGGAGTCGTGGCTTGCATCAGCGGCCTGCCTTGGCGAGGATCGCGGCGGGGTGCCGGTCGAGGGCGGAATTATAGTGCGCGCGCAGGGTGTTCTTTACGTGGTGGCGACGCCGATCGGCAACGTGGGCGACCTGTCGCCCCGCGCGAGGGAGACGCTGGCGGGCGTGGACCTGATCGCGGCCGAGGACACGCGCCACACGGGCCAGCTGCTGCGGCGGATCGGCATCGACCGGCCGCTGCAGTCGCTGCACGAACACAACGAGCACGAGCGCGTGGCGGGCATCGTCCAGCGTCTCCGCGACGGCGCGCGGATCGCGCTGGTCACCGACGCGGGCACGCCGCTCGTCAGCGATCCGGGCTTCCTGCTCGTGCGCGCCGCGCGGGCGCACGGCATCGCCGTCGTGCCGGTCCCCGGGCCCTGCGCGGCGATCGCCGCGCTGTCGGTCGCCGGCATCGCGACCGACCGCTTCGTCTTCGAGGGCTTCCTGCCGGCGCGTCGCAGCGAGCGGCGCGAACGCCTCGCCGCGCTCGCCACCGAGGCCCGCACGCTGGTGTTCTACGAGGCGCCGCACCGCGTCCACGCGCTGCTCGCCGACCTCGCGGACTGTTTCGGCGCCGATCGCGAGGCGGCGATCGCGCGCGAGCTGACGAAGGCGCACGAGACGCACTATTCCGGCACGCTGGGCGAGCTGGTGTCGCGTCTCGCCGGCGACGAGGACCTTGCACGTGGTGAACTCGTGCTCGTCGTGGCGGGCCGCGCCGCCGCACCCGCTGCCGAAGCCGACGACACGGCCGCGCTCGATCGCGTGCTCGGGCCGCTGCTGCGCGCGCTGCCGGTCTCGCGCGCCGCGGACCTCGCTGCGGAGATCTCGGGCGCGAAGCGCAACCGCGCCTACGCGCGCGCGCTCGAGCTCGCGCGCGAACGCGATGCATAGCCGACGCCTCGCGTCGTTCCGTCGACCGGTGTCCATTGCGATCTCCGCCACCGCGGACTTGAGTTGTACGTCGCCGCGCCCTATCTTGGCTGCGGGAGTCGGCCAGACAGTCGCTGTTTTCCGCTGGAAAATGGAGGAAAGTCCGGGCTCCGAAGGGCATGGCGCCAGGTAACGCCTGGGCGGCGCGAGCCGACGGAAAGTGCAACAGAAAGATACCGCCCAAGCGCGCGGAGCGATCCACGCGACGGCAAGGGTGAAATGGTGCGGTAAGAGCGCACCGCGGGGCCGGTAACGGTCACGGCACGGCAAACCCCGCCAGGAGCAAGGCCAAATAGGGAAGCATGCGGTCCGCAGGGGCCGCGACGCGCGGCCCGCGCGCGCTTCCGGGTAGGCTGCTCGAGGTATCCGGCGACGGATATCCCAGATGAATGACTGTCCTCGACAGAACCCGGCTTACCGGCCGACTCCCATCTTCCACTTCCCCTTTTTCCCACCCGGCGCCACGAAAATCCCACCGCGGGCGCCTTTTCTCATAATCCGCTCTAAGACCGGCGTCTAAGTCGCTGATTCTGGATGGGCCCCGGGCCCGCCCGGCCCGCCGTCCTGGCGCGCCTAAGTTCTTGAGGTACCGGAAAAAATTTCTCGGACGGGCGTTGACCCGCGGCACCCTGCTGCCTATAGTGGCGACAAGTGGGAAAAAGTGGGAGGAAATGGGCCACCCGGCCCATTCGGGGATCCCTGTGTTTCGCGGCGCCAACAAAGTCACCCTCGATGCCAAAGGCCGGATGGTTCTGCCCACCCGGTATCGGGAGCGGCTGGTCGAGCGTTGCCAGGGCAACGTCGTCGTGACGGTCGATCGCGACGAATGCCTGCTCCTGTACCCCCTGCCGGACTGGGAAGAGATCGAGCGCAAGCTCATGCGGCTACCGACGCTGAACCCCCAGGCGCGACGCCTGCAGCGGCTCATGGTCGGCCACGCGACCGATGTCGAACTGGATGGCCAGGGACGGCTGCTCGTGCCGCCGAAACTGCGGGAGTTCGCGCACCTTGATCGCAACGTCATCCTCATCGGCCAGGGCACCCGCTTCGAACTCTGGGATGAACAGCGCTGGAACGAGCGCCGCGACGACTGGCTGCGCGCCCCGGATGCGCCGGCCGACCTGCCCGCGGAACTCGAGTCGCTGTCCATCTGATCCCGCCGTGGAGGGCGGAGAGGAAGCGCGCGAACGGGACACGGCTGGCGGACACGCGCCGGTGCTGTGCGCCGAGGCGCTCGCGATGCTCGATGTCGAGCCCGACGGCTTCTACATCGACGCGACCCTCGGTCGCGGGGGGCATGCCCGCGAGATCGTGGCGCGACTGGGGCCGCAGGGGATGCTGCTCGCGATCGATCGCGATCCGGAGGCGGTATCCCACGGCCGCGAGATGTTCGCTGGAGATTCACGGGTGACCGTCGTGCATGCGTCCTTTTCCGCCCTGGCCGCGCTCGCGCGCGCGGGTGGACGCGCCGCGAGCGGCGTGCTCGTCGACCTCGGCGTGTCTTCGCCGCAGCTCGACACGGGGGCGCGCGGCTTCAGCTTCCTGCGCGAAGGTCCGCTCGACATGCGCATGGACCCGACCTCCGGCCCGTCGGCCGCGGCGTGGCTCGCCGGTGTCGACGAGCGCGAGCTCGCGTCGGTGATCGCGCGTCTCGGCGAGGACCGCTTCGCGCGGCGCATCGCCCGCGCGATCGTCGCGGCGCGTGCCGAGGCACCCATCGCCACGACGACGGCGCTCGCGGCGATCGTCGCCTCCGCCGTGCCGACGCGCGAGCCCGGGAAGCACCCGGCGACGCGCACCTTCCAGGCCATCCGCATGCACATCAACCGCGAACTCGAGGAGCTCGCGGCCGTGCTGCCGCAGGCCGTCGCGGTGCTCGGACCCGGCGGGCGGCTCGTGGTCATCAGCTTCCATTCGCTCGAGGACCGCCTCGTGAAGCGCTTCATGCGTGACGAGTCGCAGGACGATCCGGCCTGGGCCGGACTGCCGCAGGTGCCGCCACAGGCGCGCGCCAGGCTCGAGCGTGTGGGCAAGGCCGTGTTCCCCTCGGACGAGGAGATCGGGCGCAATCCGCGCGCCCGCAGCGCCGTGCTGCGCGCCGCCCGGAGGCTCGCCGCATGAAGTCGCGCTGGATGCTGGTCGTCGTGCCGCTCCTCTGGCTCGCCGTGGTCGCCTCGGCGGCCGGCGTCGTCTACGTGCGCCACCAGGCGCGCACGCTGTTCGTGGAGCTGGAGCGGCTGTCGGCCGAGCGGGACCGGCTGAACATCGAATGGAACCAGCTGCAGCTGGAGCAGAGCGCCTGGTCGAACCACGGGTTCGTCGAGCAGGTTGCCAACCGGCGTCTCGGCATGACGCTGCCGAGGCCCGCCGAGGTCCGCATCGTCACGCCATGAGGAACGGCAGCGACACCGCCGAGATCGATCCGCGCCGCTTCCGGCTGCGCATGCGCTTCGTGCTCGGGCTGCTCGCCGCGTTCGCGGTGGCGCTGCTGCTGCGGGCCGTCGACCTGCAGGTCCTGAACCAGAATTTCCTCGAGCGCCAGGGCGACCGGCGGTTCATGCGCGAGGCTCGGATGCCCGCGAGCCGCGGCGCCATCCTCGACCGCTTCGGCGAGCCGCTGGCCGTCAGCTCGCCCGTGGACAGCGTCTGGGTCAACCCGAAGGAGATCGGCACGGACCCCGAGCGCATCGACCGGCTCGCGCGGGCCCTGCAGCGCGACCGCCAGTGGCTCGCGCAGCGCATCAGCAGCAACCTCGATCGCGAATTCCTCTATGTCGCGCGGCACATGGAGCCGGCGACCGCCGCGCGCGTCAAGAAGCTCGGCATCCCGGGCACCTACCTGCTGCGCGAGTACCGGCGCTTCTATCCGAACGGCGAGGTCACGGGCCACCTGCTCGGCTTCACGAGCGTCGACGAGGCGGGGCAGGAAGGGCTCGAGCTGCTCTACGACCGCACGCTCGCCGGACAGGCCGGCGCGAAGCGCGTCATCAAGGACAACCTGGGGCGGACCGTCGAGAACGTCGAGAGCATCCGCGCGCCGCGTCCCGGCACCGACCTGCAGACCAGCATCGACCTGCGCATCCAGTACCTCGCCTATCGCGAACTGAAGTCCGCGATCCGCGATTTCCAGGCCCGCGCGGGCTCGGTCGTCGTGCTCGATGTCGAGACGGGCGAGGTGCTGGCGATGGTGAACCAGCCGTCGTTCAACCCCAACGACCGCGAGCAGTACGAAGTGGGCCGCTATCGCAACCGCGCCGCGACCGACATCTTCGAGCCGGGTTCCAGCATCAAGCCCTTCATCGTCGCGGCGGCACTGGCCTCGGGCCGTTACCGCGCGGACTCCATCGTGGACACGACCCCGGGCTCGCTGCGGGTCGGCATCAAGACCATCACCGACGAGCACCCGATCGGCATCGCCGACCTGTCGACGGTCATCGCGAAGTCGAGCAACGTCGCGATGGCGAAGATCGCGCTGTCGCTCGACCGCCAGCAGATCTGGAAGACGCTGCACGGACTCGGCTTCGGTGAGGTCACCGCGAGCGGCTTCCCCGCGGAATCCGCGGGCCTGCTCGGGCCGGCCGCGGACTGGCGCCCGATCGGCATCGCGACCATGGCCTACGGCTACGGCCTGTCCGTGACGCCGCTGCAGCTCGCGCAGGCCTATGCGACGGTGGGCGCGGTCGGCGTCCGGCGCCCGGTCACCTTCCGCCGCGTCGACGGACCCGTGGCGGGTGAACGCGTGCTGCCCGAGCGGACCGCGCGCGACCTGATCGGACTGCTGGAGCGGGTGGTCACACCCGACGGCACCGGCAAGCGCGCCTCCGTGCCGGGTTACCGCGTCGCCGGCAAGACGGGCACGGCGTGGAAGGCCACGGCCGGTGGATACTCGACGAATCACTACACGGCGGTGTTCGGTGGCGTCGTGCCGGCCACGCGGCCCAAGCTCGCGGCGCTCGTCGTCATCGACGACCCGAGCGGCGGCCACTACTACGGTGGTGAGGTCGCGGCACCGGTGTTCTCCGCGGTGATCGCCGGCGCACTGCGCCTCATGTCCGTGCCGCCCGACGACCTGCGCAATGTCTCGTCGGCCACGCTCGTGCAGGCGGGGCCATGAGCGCGGTGTCGCTGCGTGAGCTGCTCGATGGTGTCGCGGGTGTTCCCGACATCGTCGTGCGCGATCTGGCGCTCGACGCGCGCAGCGTGCGCCCGGGTGGCGCGTTCGTGGCGCTGCGCGGCTTCACCCGTCACGGCCTCGACTTCGCATCGCAGGCACTGGAGCGCGGCGCCGCGGCCGTGCTCTGGGATCCGGCCGAAGCTCCGCCCGCGGGCCCCGCGCTGTCGAATGCGGTCGGCGTGCCCGTGCCGGGGCTGCGTGCGCGGCTCGGCGGAATGGCCGACCGCTTCTTCGGCGCGCCTTCGGCACGGCTCGCGATCGCCGGGGTGACCGGTACCAACGGCAAGACCACCTGCGCCTGGCTCTGCGCCGGCGCGCTGGGCCGTCTCGGCGTCGCGGCCGCCTACAGCGGTACGCTCGGCGCCGGCGTTCCTCCCGCCGTGACGGCGGGCAGCCACACGACGCCCGACGTGCTGAGCCTGCATCGCCAGCTCGCAGAACTCGCCGCGCAGGGTGCCACGCACGTCGCGATGGAGGTCTCGTCGCATGCGCTGGACCAGGGACGCATCGACGGTGTGCGCCTGCGTGTCGCCGCGTTCACGAACCTGACCCGGGACCATCTCGACTATCACGGCACGATGGAACGCTATGCGGCCGCCAAGGCCCGCCTGTTCGCGCTGCCCGGCGTCGAGCACGCGGTGATCAACGTGACCGACGCGGCCGGCCGCGCGTTTGCCGCCGCGCTGCCCGCGGGCGTGGCGCTGACCGCGGTCGGCGCACACGCCGGGTCGGGGCGTGATGACGGACGCTACGTCCGCGCCACGCGTGCGGCGAGCACGCTCACGGGCCTCGACGTGGACGTCGAGACGCACGAGGGCGCGGTACAGCTGCGCTCGCCGCTCGTCGGCGACTTCAACGTCGAGAACCTGCTCGTCGTGCTGGGCGTGCTGCTCGCACTCGGAGTTCCGCTCGCGGATGCGTCACGTGCGCTCGCCGCGGCCGGTGCGCCGCCGGGACGCATGGAGACGTTCGTGGCGCCGGCGGGTGGGCCGCTGTGCATCGTCGACTATGCGCATACGCCCGATGCACTCGGCAAGGCGCTCGCTGCTGCCCGCCATCACTGCCGCGGCCGGCTCACGGTCGTGTTCGGCTGCGGTGGCGAGCGCGACCGCGGCAAGCGCGCCGAGATGGGCGCTGTCGCCGAGCGTCTCGCCGACGCTGTCGTCCTCACGGACGACAACCCGCGCGGCGAACCGCCGGGGGACATCGTCGCGATGATCCTGGCCGGCATGGCGCGCCCCGGGCGCGTGCGCATCGAGCACGACCGGCTCGCGGCGATCCAGTCCGCCTTTGCGGGTGCGGCGGCCGGCGACGTCGTGCTGGTCGCCGGCAAGGGCCACGAGGACTACCAGCTCACCGCCGCGGGGCGGCGGGATTTCAGCGACCGGGCCGTGCTCGCGGGGCTCACGGGGGGCGCGGCATGAAGGCGTCGCTGTCCTTCATCGCGGGGGTGACGGGCGGTTCGCTGCGCGGGCCGGACCTCGACATCGCCGGCATCGGCATCGACACGCGTACGCTGGCCGCGGGCGAGGTCTTCGTCGCGATCCGTGGTGAGCGCCTCGACGGTCATGATTACGTCGCGGCAGCCGTCGAGCGCGGCGCCGCCGCCGTGGTCGTCGCGCGGCCGGTCGAGGTGCGCGTGCCGCAGGTGATCGTCGCGGACACCACGCAGGCGCTCGGCGACCTGGCGCGCGCCTGGCGCGCACGCTTCGACCTGCGGCTCGTCGCCGTCGGCGGCAGCAACGGCAAGACGACCACCAAGGAGATGATCGCCGCGATCCTCGGCGGGATCGGTCCCGTGCTGGCCACGCGCGGCAATCTCAACAACCACATCGGCGTGCCGCTCACGCTGTTCCGGCTCGACGGCACACATCGCTGCGCCGTGATCGAGATGGGCGCGAACCATCCCGGCGAGATCGCGGCGCTCGTCGACATCGCGCGGCCGACCGTCGGCATCATCACCAACGCGGGCGCCGAGCACCTCGAGGGCTTCGGCAGCCTCGATGGCGTGGCCGCGGCGGAGGGCGAGATGGTCGCGGGCCTCGGGCCGGCCGCCACCGCGGTGATCAACGCCGGCGACGACTACGCCGGGCTGTGGCGCGGGATGTCCCGTGCCGGGCGGATCGTGAGCTTCGGCGCCGCCGCCGCGGATTTCCGTGCCGAGGACGTGCGCAGTGGCATCGAGGCGGGCGCCTTCGTCACGGACTTCCGGCTCGTCACGCCGGCGGGGTCGCGGCCGGTCCGCCTCGCGCTCGCGGGTGCCCACAACGTCGTGAACGCGCTGGGTGCGGCGGCCGCGGCCGCGGCCGCCGGTGCACCGCTCGAAGTGATCGTCGCCGGCCTCGGCAGCATGCGTGCGGTGAAGGGACGCCTGCAGCTGAAGTCGACGCCGCAGGGGGCGTGGCTGATCGACGATTCCTACAACGCCAACCCGAGTTCAGTGCGCGCCGGCATCGACACGCTGGCCGCCCTGCCGGGGCGGCGCCTGCTGGTGCTGGGCGAGATGGCCGAGCTCGGTGACCACGCGCGTGCGAGCCACGAGGACGCCGCGACCTACGCACGCGCACGCGGCGTCGAGCGGCTGTTCGCCCTGGGTGAGGGCGCGCGCGACGCGGTGCGCGCCTTCGGCGCCGGCGCCGCCTGGTACGGCTCGGCCGGGGAGCTGACGGTCGCGCTGCGGCCCGAACTGTCCGCCGGGACATACGTGCTGGTGAAGGGCTCGCGGGTCAACCGGCTGGAGCGCGTGGTCGAAGCGCTCGCCGCGGGCAACGCAATCGCGGAAGCGGGGGGGACGCACTGATGCTGCTTCGCGTGCTCGACTGGCTGGCGCAGTACTACGGCGCCTTCCGCGTGTTCAACTACCTGACGCTGCGGGCGATCCTCGCGGCGCTCACGGCGCTCGCGATCTCGCTGCTCGTCGGCCCGTGGATGATCCGCCGTCTCGCCGCGGGCCAGATCGGCCAGGTCGTGCGCAGCGACGGTCCGCAGACGCACCTCGGCAAGAAGGGCACGCCGACCATGGGCGGCGCGCTGATCCTCGTCGCCATGCTGCTCGCGACGCTCGCCTGGTGCGACCCCGGCAGCCGGCACGTCTGGATCGCGCTCGGGGTGACCGCCGCGTTCGGCCTCATCGGCTTCTACGACGACTACCTCAAGCTCGTGGTCCGGGATCCACGCGGGCTGGCGGCGCGCTGGAAATATCTCTGGCAGTCCGTCGCGGGCCTCGGTGCGGCGCTCGCGCTCTGGTACACCGCCATCACGCCGGCCGAGACCTCGCTGTACGTGCCCTTCGTCAAGCACTACGCGCAGCCGCTGTCGGTCGCGGGCTTCGTGCTGTTCACGTACTTCGTGATCGTCGGTTCCAGCAACGCGGTGAACCTCACCGACGGGCTCGACGGCCTGGCGATCATGCCCTGCGTGATGGTCGCCGCCGCGCTCGGCGTGTTCGCCTACGTCACCGGCAACGTGAAGTTCGCGACCTACCTGCAGATCCCGTACGTGCCGGGTGTCGGCGAGATGCTGATCTTCCTGTCCGCGATGGCCGGCGCGGGACTCGGCTTCCTCTGGTTCAACACCTACCCGGCGCAGGTGTTCATGGGCGACGTCGGCGCGCTGGCGCTCGGCGCCGCGCTCGGTGTCGCGGCCGTCATGGTGCGCCAGGAGATCGTGCTCGCGGTGATGGGCGGGATCTTCGTGCTCGAGACGGTCTCGGTCATGCTGCAGGTCGGCTCCTTCAAGCTGCGCGGCAAGCGCATCTTCCGCATGGCGCCGATCCACCACCACTTCGAGCTGAAGGGCTGGGCCGAACCGAAGGTGATCGTGCGCTTCTGGATCATCTCGTTCGTGCTCGTCCTCATCGGCCTCGCAACCCTGAAGATCCGGTGACGATGGCATCGAACGTCGACAAGCAGCGTTCCGGCCTGGCGAGCCCCGTCAGCCTGATCGTCGGGCTCGGCAAGACGGGCCTGTCCTGCGCGCGGCACCTCGCTGCGCGCGGCCACCGGCTGCGCATCACCGACAGCCGCGCGACGCCGCCCGGCGCCGGCGAGCTCGCGCGCCTCGGCATCGACGCCGTGACTAGCTTCGGGCGCTTCGACCTGCGGCTGCTCGACGGCGCGGGCCAGGTCGTGGTGTCTCCCGGCGTGTCGCTGCGCGAGCCGCTGCTCGTCGAGGCGACTTCCCGCGGCCTCGACGTGCTGGGCGACATCGAGCTGTTCGCGCGCGAGGTGTCGGGGCGTGTCGTCGGCATCACCGGCACGAACGGCAAGAGCACGGTCACGACGCTGGTGGGCGAGATGGCGCGCGCCGCCGGTCTGCGCGTGCGCGTGGGTGGCAACCTCGGCGAACCGGCGCTCGACCTGCTGACGGGCGACGCGGCCGACCTGTACGTGCTGGAGCTGTCGAGCTACCAGCTCGAGACGACGCATTCGCTGGTGCTGGAGGCGGGGGCCGTGCTGAACCTCACGCCGGACCACATGGACCGCTATAGCGACCTCGTCGAGTACGGCGCGGCCAAGGCCCGCATCTTCGAGCGCTGCGGCACCGCCGTGGTGAATGCCGACGACGAGTACACGACGCGCCTGCCGCGTCCGGGGCAGGCCACCGCGCGTTTCAGTGTCCTCGATCCGCAGGCCGACTACGCGGTCGCGGTGCGCGACGGGCGTGAGTGGCTCGTGGCGCGGGGTGATGCCCTGATGCCCGTCGCGGAACTGGGCATCGCGGGCGCGCACAACGCGGCCAACGCGCTCGCGGCGCTGGCACTCGGCGACGCCTGCGGGCTGCCGCGGCCCGCCATGCTCGGGACGCTGCGCTCCTTCACCGGCCTGCCGCATCGCGCGCAGTGGGTCGCGGACCGTCGCGGCGTGCGCTGGATCGACGATTCCAAGGGCACGAACGTCGGCGCGACGCTGGCCGCAGTCGCGGGCTTCACGGGGCCGCTCGTGCTGATCGCGGGTGGCGACGGCAAGGGCCAGGATTTCTCGCCGCTGGCCGCTGCGTTCCGCGGCAAGGTGCGCGCCGTCGTGCTGATCGGGCGCGACGCCGCCGCGATCGCCGCGGCGCTGGACGGCGTCTGCGAGGTCCATCGTGCGGTGACGCTGCCCGAGGCCGTGCAGCGCGCGGCCGGGCTCGCACGGTCCGGGGACACCGTGCTGCTCTCGCCGGCCTGCGCGAGTCTCGACATGTTCCGTGATTACGCCGAGCGCGGCGCCGTGTTCGCCGCGGCGGTCCGGAGTCTGCCCGCATGAACAGCGCATCCCTGCAGTTCTCGCGCTCGGCGGGCCGCAAGCAGCGGTTCGCGTTCGATCCCGTGGTCGTGATGACGACCGCCGCGCTGCTGCTCGTCGGGCTGGTCATGGTCACGTCGGCGTCGGTCACGGTGGCCGACCGGCAGTCCGGCGATCCCTTCGCCTACCTCGAGCGCCAGATGTTCTCGGCCCTGATCGGCGTCGCGGCGGCCTTCGTGATGACGAAGCTGCCGGTCGAGTTCTGGGAGAAGAACGGCACCGCGCTGCTGCTCGTGGCCTTCGGCCTGCTCCTGGTGGTGCTGGTGCCGGGGATCGGGCACGCCGTGAACGGCAGCCGCCGCTGGGTCCGCGCCGGTCCGTTGAACTTCCAGCCCTCCGAAGCGGCCCGCATGCTGCTCCTGACCTACATCTGCGGCTACGTCGTGCGTCACCAGGAGGCGCTGCGGAGCAGCTTCCGCGGGTTCCTGCGGCCGCTCGCCGTGCTGGGCGCTGCAGCCGTGCTGCTGCTGGCGGAGCCCGACTTCGGCTCGGCGATGGTGCTGCTGGTCGCGGGCGTGGGCGTGCTGTTCATCGCGGGCGCTCGGCTGCGCGACACCCTGCTGCTCGCCGGTGCCGGCGGTGCGCTCATGGCGCTCGTCGCCGTGTCCTCCGAATACCGCGTGCGGCGACTGACCGCGTTCCTGGATCCCTGGGCCGACCCCTTCAACAGCGGCTTCCAGCTCACGCAGTCGCTGATCGCGATCGGCCGCGGCGAGTGGCTCGGCGTCGGGCTCGGTTCCAGCGTGCAGAAGCTGTTCTACCTGCCCGAGGCGCACACCGACTTCGTGTTCGCGGTGCTTGCCGAGGAATTCGGCTTCATCGGTGTGCTGGTCACGGTCGGCCTGTTCATGGTGCTCGTGCTGCGCGCGCTGCGCATCGCGCGGCTCGCGGGCGAGGCCGGCATGGGATTCCACGCCTGCATGGCGGCCGCCTTCGGCATCTGGATCGGCCTGCAGGCGTTCATCAACGTGGGCGTCAACATGGGTCTGCTGCCGACCAAGGGGCTGACGCTGCCGCTGTTGTCCTACGGACGCTCGAGCCTCGTGGTGACGCTGGCGTGGATCGGCGTGCTGCTGCGCGTGCACCACGAGGTGGCCGCGTCCGGACGCGTCGTCGTTGCGGCGAGGGGTGGTGCGGACACATGAGCGGGCGCGTGCTCATCATGGCGGGCGGCACGGGGGGGCATGTCTTCCCCGCGCTGGCGGTCGCCAGGGCGCTGGCCGCCCGTCAGCGCGAGGTCGTCTGGCTCGGCACGAAGCGTGGCATCGAGGCACGCCTGGTACCCGCCGCCGGCATACCCGTCGAATGGGTCGACATCGGCGGCCTGCGCGGCAAGGGCCCGGGCTCGCTGCTGTTCGCGCCGTTCCAGCTGCTGCAGGCGACGTGGCAGGCACTCCGGATCATCCGCCGCCTGCGTCCCGCCGTGGTGCTCGGCTGCGGCGGCTTCGTCTCCGGGCCGGGCGGCGTCGCCGCCCGGCTCACGCGCACGCCGCTCGTGATCCACGAGCAGAATGCCGTCGCGGGTCTCACCAACCGTCTCCTCTGCCGCCTCGCCGATCGTGTCGCGACCGCGTTCCCGGGCAGCTTTCCCGCTGGCATCCGCCGGGAGATCGCGGTGGTCGGCAACCCCGTGCGTGCCGAGATCGTCGCGCTTCCCGCCCCGGCGGCGCGCTTCGCGTCGCGGCAGGGGCCGGTGCGTCTGCTGGTGTTCGGCGGCAGCCAGGGCGCCCGCGCCATCAACGGGCTGATGCCGGCGGCTCTCGCCTCGATCCCGCGGGAAGTCCGGCCCATCGTCGTGCACCAGTGCGGCCGTGGCCACGAGCAGGACACGCTGGCCGCGTACGAACGGCACGGCGTGAAGGCGCACGTGCGCGAATTCATCGAGGACATGCCGGGCGCCTACGAATGGGCCGATCTCGCGGTCTGCCGGTCCGGCGCGCTCACGGTCGCGGAGCTCGCGGCGGCGGGCCTCGGCGCCGTGCTGATTCCCTTCCCCGCGGCTGTCGACGACCACCAGACCCACAACGCGCGCTTCCTCGTCGAGGCCGGCGCCGCGCGGCTGGCTCCCGAGGCCGGACTGACCTCCGAGACACTCACGGCCCTGCTCGTGGATCTCACGTCGCGCGGCCGCGAGGGGCTCGCCGCCATGGCGGCCGCTGCGCGCCGGGTCGCTGTCACCGACGCTGCGGACCGGGTCGCGGCGCTGTGCCTCGAGGTCGAGAGGAGGCCGGCATGACGGACCGCATGCGTCGCATCCATCGCATCCACCTCGTCGGCATCGGCGGCAGCGGCATGAGCGGTATCGCCGAGGTGCTGGTCAACCTCGGCTACGACGTGCAGGGCTCCGACCAGCGCACCTCCGCCGTCACCGATCGCCTCGCCGCGCAGGGCGTGCGGGTCTTCATCGGTCACCGTGCCGCGAACGTCGCCGGTGCCGACGTGGTTGTCGTGTCCAGCGCGGTCGCCCCCGACAACCCCGAGGTGACGGCCGCGCAGGCGGCCCGTCGTCCCGTCGTGCAGCGCGCCGAGATGCTCGCGGAACTCATGCGGTTCCGCTATTCCATCGCCGTCGCCGGCACGCACGGCAAGACCACGACCACGAGCCTCGTGGCCAGCCTGCTCGCCGAGGGCGGGCTCGATCCGACCTTCGTCATCGGTGGGCGGCTCAAGAGCGCAGGCAGCAACGCGCGCCTCGGAGCGGGGCGCTACCTCGTGGCGGAGGCCGACGAGAGCGACGCGTCGTTCCTGCACCTGCAGCCGATGATCGCGATCGTCACCAACATCGACAACGACCACCTGTCGACGCACGAGGGGGACTTCGAGCGGCTCAAGCACAGCTTCGTCGAGTTCCTGCACAACCTGCCGTTCTACGGCCTCGCGGTGCTCTGCGCCGACGATCCCCACGTCGCCGGCATCCTGACCGCGGTGTCGCGACCCGTCGTGACCTATGGCCTCGGCGCGGGAGTCGACGTGCGCGCCGTCGACGTGCGCCGCGAAGGCATGCGTTCCAGCTTCGACGTGCTGCGCGCGGGCATCGACCGTCCGCTCGCCGTGACACTGTCGATCCCGGGGCTGCACAACGTGCGGAACGCGCTCGCCGCGATCGCGGTCGCCACGGAGCTCGAGGTGCCCGACGCGGCGATCCAGCGCGCGCTCGCGGGCTTCCAGGGCATCGGCCGCCGCCTCGAGCGCGTCGGCGAGGTGCCCTTCGCCGGTGGCCAGGTCGCCATCGTCGACGACTACGGCCACCACCCGACCGAGATCGCCGCCACGCTCGATGCCGTGCGGCAGGGCTGGCCGGGACGCCGGCTCGTGCTCGCGTTCCAGCCGCACCGCTACACGCGCACCCGCGATCTCATCGACGACTTCGCCGAGGTGCTCTCGGGCGCCGACGTGCTGCTGGTGGGCGAGGTGTACGCCGCCGGCGAGGCGCCGATCGCGGGGGCCGACGGCCGCGCCGTGTGCCGCGCCGTGCGTTCGCGCGGCCGCGTGGAGCCCGTGTTCGTCGAGAAGATCGAGCAGCTCGCGGAGGCGCTCGCGGGCGTGCTCCGGGCCGGCGATGTCGTCGTCACGATGGGCGCCGGCAGCATCGGCGCCGTGGCGCACGAGCTGCCGGCGAGACTCGCCGGAGGCGCTGCATGAACGGACTCGCCGTCGCCGGCCGGTTCGAACCGCACGTGCGCCGCGGCGAGCCGATGGCTCGCCACACCTCCTGGCACGCGGGCGGGCCGGCGGAGCTGTGGTTCGAACCGCAGTCGGCCGCGGAGCTCGCGGCCTTCCTCGGCGAACTGCCCGAGCGGGTGCCGGTGACCTTCGTGGGACTCGGCAGCAACCTGCTGGTGCGCGACGGTGGCATCCGCGGTGTGGTCGTGTCGCTGCACGGCACCCTGAACGCGCTGGAGCGCGTCGATGCCCTGCACGTGCGTGCCGAGGCCGGCGTGCCCTGCGCGCGCATCGCGCGCCAGTGCGTGAAATGGGAGCTGGGTCCCGCCGAGTTCTTCGCGGGGATCCCCGGCACCTTCGGCGGCGCGCTGGCGATGAACGCCGGTGCCTGGGGCGGAGAGACCTGGCGCCACGTGCGCGAGCTGGAGGTGATCGACCGCCGTGGCGTGCGCGCCCATCGCAGCGCACGCGAGTACCGCGTGGGCTATCGCAGCGTGACGCCGCCCGTCGCCGGCGAGTGGTTCCTCGCGGCGACGCTCGAGTTCGAACCCAAGCCGGGTGCGGAGCTCGACGACATCCGCGTGCTGCTCGAGAAGCGCCGCGACACGCAGCCGATCGGCGAGTGGAGCTGCGGCTCGGTGTTCGTCAACCCGCCGGGGGACCATGCCGCGCGGCTCATCGAGGCCTCGGGACTGAAGGGCTTCGGCATCGGCGACGCATCGGTGTCGACCCGGCACGCGAACTTCATCATCAACCACGGCGCGGCGCGCGCCGCCGAGATCGAGGCGGTCATCGAGCACGTGCGCACGACGGTGGAGCGTCTGCAGGGCGTGCGTCTGCACACGGAGGTCAGGATCGTGGGAGAGCCGGCATGAGCGATCGGGGCGGCACCGCGGATCGCGAGCCACGCGCGCAGCATGCGGCCGGGTTCGGGCGCGTCGCCGTGCTCATGGGCGGCACGTCCTCGGAGCGCGAGGTGTCGCTCGATTCGGGACGCAACGTGCTCGAGGCACTCCGCCGCCGCGGCGTCGATGCCGCGCCCGTGGACGGTGTGGCCGCGCTGGTCGCGGCGCTGGCGGCACGGCGCTTCGACCGCGTCTTCAACATCCTGCACGGCGGCGAGGGCGAGAACGGCGTCGTGCAGGGCCTGCTCGATGCGCTGGGCGTGCCCTGCACGGGTTCCGGCGTGCTGGGCGCGGCACTGACGCTCGACAAGATACGCACCAAGCAGGTGTGGCAGGCGACGGGCCTGCCCACGCCCCGGTTCGCGCGGCTGCCGCGCGGTGCGGACGTGCGCCGCATCGCCGCCGCGGTGGGCTTCCCGCTGATCGTGAAGCCGTCCTGCGAGGGATCGAGCGTGGGCGTGAGCCGCGTGTTCGACGCGACGGGCCTCGACGACGCCGTGGCGCTCGCGGCCCGGTATCCCGGCGAGCTGCTGATCGAGGAGCTCATCGAGGGCGCCGAGTACACCGTGGCGGTTCTGTGCGGCGAGGCGCTGCCGTCGATCCGCATCGTGCCGGCCGGCGACTACTACGACTACCACGCGAAGTACGTGGCCGAGGACACGCGCTATGTCTGTCCGGGTCTCGAAGGCGCCGTCGAGGAGGAGATGCGCGCGCTGGCGCTCGCCGCGTTCGATGCTGTCGGCGCCGGCGGCTGGGGCCGCGTGGACCTGATGCGCGATACGGCGGGGCGCAGCTGGCTGCTCGAGGTCAACACGACACCGGGCATGACCAGCCACTCGCTCGTGCCGAAGGCCGCGCGCGCCATGGGCATCGAGTTCGACGACCTGGTCTGGCGCATCCTCGAAACGAGCCTGGCGCGCAGTCCACGGGGAGGTCCGTGACCATGGGCCCGTTCCGCAAGCGCAATCGTCGCAAGAAGCCGGAAGGCCGGCGCTTCGAGCTGCCGGCGGTCGACTGGCGTCGCGCCGCGCGCACGGGCGCCGCGCTCGCGGTGGTCGCGGTCTTCGTGCTGCTCGTGCGCGTGGCACTCGACCAGAGCGTGCGCCGCATCATGGTGGATGCGGCGTTCCAGCGCGTGTCGCCCGTCGAGGTCGAACAGGTCGTGCGCGCGAACCTGCGCGGCGGGTTCATGACGGCGGATCTCGAACGCATGCGGCGCGCGGTCGAGTCGCTCGCCTGGGTGGACCGCGCCCGCATCCACCGCGTCTGGCCGGACGGACTTCGCATCGAGGTCGTGGAGCAGATCGCGGCGGCGCGCTGGGGCGACGACGGCCTGCTCAACACCCGCGGCGAACTCTTCATGACGGGCTCACGGCACGTGCCGCAGGAACTGCCGCGGCTCGATGGTCCGGCGGGCACGGAGGCCGACGTCGCGCAGCGCTATCTCGCGATCCAGGGCCGGCTCGTGGAGCAGGGGCTGCGCATCGTCGCGCTGCGCCTCGACGCGCGCGGCGCCTGGGAGATGGATCTCGCCAACGGCGTCACCGTGCGGCTCGGGCGCCGGCAGGTCGACGATCGCATGGAGCGCTTCCTGCGTGTCGCGGCGCCCGTGATCGCGGGGCGTGCCGCCGACATCACCTACGTGGACATGCGTTATTCGAACGGCTTCTCGATCGGCTGGCGTGACGGCGTTCCGCCCGGAGGAACGCGCCCCGCGGTCGAGCAGGCCCCGCAGCTACAGGATCCCGATGCCAATGCCTAAGCGCTCCGACCGCCATCTCATCGTCGGCCTCGATGTCGGCACCTCCAAGGTCGTCGCGCTCGTCGGCGAGCTGCACGCGGACGGCACGCTGGAGATCATCGGTCTCGGTTCGCACCCGTCGCGCGGCCTCAAGAAGGGCGTCGTCGTGAACATCGAGTCCACGGTGCAGTCCATACAGCGCGCGGTCGAGGAGGCCGAGCTCATGGCCGGCGTCGAAATCCGCTCGGTCTACGCCGGCATCGCCGGCAGCCATGTGCGCAGCCTCAATTCGCACGGCATCGTCGCGATCAAGGACAAGGAGGTCACAGCCGGCGACGTGGCGCGCGTCATGGACGCCGCACAGGCCGTGGCGATCCCGGCCGACCAGAAGATCCTGCACGTGCTGCCGCAGGAATTCATCATCGACGGCCAGGAGGGCATCCGCGAGCCGATCGGCATGTCCGGCGTGCGTCTCGAGGCGAAGGTGCACATCGTCACCGGCGCCGAGAGCGCGGCCCAGAACATCGTCAAGTGCGTGCAGCGCTGCGGGCTCGTCGTCGAGGACATCGTGCTCGAACAGCTCGCCTCCTCGTTCGCGGTGCTGACCGACGACGAGAAGGAACTCGGTGTCTGTCTCGTCGACATCGGCGGCGGCACCACCGACATCGCCGTGTTCGCGAACGGCGCGATCCGCCACACCGCGGTGATCCCCATCGCGGGTGACCAGGTCACGAACGACATCGCGGTGTCGATGCGCACGCCGACCCCCTACGCCGAGGAGATCAAGATCCGGTACGCCTGCGCGCTGTCGCAGCTCGCGAACCCCGACGAGACCATCGAGGTCCCGAGCGTGGGCGACCGGCCGCCGCGCCGGCTCGCGCGGCAGACGCTGGCCGAGGTCGTCGAGCCGCGCTACGAGGAACTGTTCAGCCTGATCCGCGACGAACTGCGCCGCTCGGGCTTCGAGGAGGCGATCGCCGCGGGCGTCGTGCTCACCGGCGGCAGCTCGAAGATGGAGGGCGCGGTCGAGCTCGCCGAGGAGATCTTCCACGTGCCCGTGCGGCTCGGCGTTCCGACCGGCGTCACGGCGCTCGGCGAAGTCGTTCGCAACCCGATCCACGCCACCGGCGTCGGCCTGCTGCTGTACGGGCGCGCGAATACCGGCCACGTGCCGCACAAGCCGATCGGCGAGGGCGTCAAGAGCGTTTTCGAGAGGATGAAGTCCTGGTTCCAGGGTTATTTCTGATCCGCGGGTGGAGCGGATCGTCACAGACAGCGACAGCGGAGGAGACCACGAAATGTTCGAACTCATGGATTCAGTCAGCAGCAGCGCAGTCATCAAGGTGCTGGGCGTCGGCGGCGGCGGCGGCAACGCGGTGTCGCACATGGCGAACTGCGGCATCGATGGCGTGGAGTTCATCTGCGTCAACACCGATGCGCAGGCGCTCGCGCACTCGCGCGTGAAGACGGCGCTGCAGATCGGCTCCAACATCACCAAGGGCCTCGGTGCCGGCGCGAATCCCGAGACCGGGCGCCAGGCGGCGATGGAGGATCGTGACCGCATCATCGAGCTCATCGAGGGCTGCGACATGCTGTTCATCACCGCCGGCATGGGCGGCGGCACCGGCACCGGCGCGGCACCCGTGGTGGCGCAGGTCGCGAAGGAGCTGGGCATCCTCACGGTGGCCGTGGTCACCAAGCCTTTCCTCATGGAGGGCAACAAGCGCACGCAGATCGCCGACAACGGCATCGCCGAACTCGGCAAGCACGTCGACTCGCTGATCACGATCCCGAACCAGAAGCTGCTGACCGTGCTCGGCAGCAACACCACGCTGCTGGACGCTTTCAAGCGCGCGAACGAGGTGCTGCAGGGCGCCGTGCAGGGCATCGCGGAACTCATCACGCGCCCGGGTCTCATCAACGTCGACTTCGCCGACGTGCGTACGGTGATGGCGGAAACCGGCCTCGCGATGATGGGCACGGGCTTCGGCACCGGCGAGAACCGCGCGCGCATCGCGGCCGAGATGGCCGTGTCGAGCCCGCTGCTCGAGGACATCAACCTCGCCGGCGCGCAGGGTATCCTCGTGAACGTGACGGCCGGCCTCGACCTCTCGATCGGCGAGTTCGAGGAGGTCGGCAATACGGTCAAGCAGTTCGCTGCCGAGGACGCGACCGTCGTCGTGGGTACGGTCATCGATCCCGACGTGGCCGGGGAGCTGCGCGTGACGGTGGTCGCCACGGGCCTCGGACGTCCCGAGGCGCGCCTGCAGGCGCCGCCGAAGGCGAACGACGCGACGCGTCGCGGGCCGGTTGCCGTCGCCGTCGATACGGTGCGGCCGAAGCCCGCGGTCAACGTGCCGGACTATGCGGCCCTCGACCGGCCGACGATCCAGCGCCAGACCTCGCGTGCGGTCGGCGACGGCCTGCGGCACGACCTCGAGGAGGACGTGCTCGACATCCCGGCGTTCCTGCGCCGCCAGGCCGACTGAACGGCGCTGCGCCGCGGGCCGCACGATGTGCGGCCGGTTCCACTGCGCGCGGCCACCCCCGCGCGCCGGGAACCCGCGGCACGCCCACGCTGTCTCTCTTCCTGCCGTCCGCCTTCTCCGCGGGCGGGCGGCAGGGGAGTCGGCGACCGCCGACGCCGCGGTCGCGGGGGCCGCGGCGCCGCAGTGGTACGGTCGCGTTCGTCGTGAGTCTCCGGGCGTGAATCCATGCTTTGCCAGCGCACCATCAGGAATCCGATCCGTGCCACGGGGGTCGGGCTGCACACCGGGCGCAAGGTGCTCATGACTCTGCGTCCCGCGCCGCCGAACACGGGAATCGTGTTCCGCCGCACCGACGTCGAAGGGTCCGTGGACATCCCTGCGCGTGCCGTCAATGTGACCGAGACGACGCTCGGCACGACGATCTCGCTGAACGGCACGAAGGTCGCGACGATCGAGCACCTGCTGTCGGCGCTCGCCGGGCTCGGCATCGACAACGCATTCGTGGAACTCTCGGCGCCGGAAGTCCCGATCATGGACGGCAGCGCCGGCCCGTTCGTGTTCCTGCTGCAGTCGGCCGGCATCGAGGACCAGCCGGCGCCGAAGCGTTTCCTGCGCATCCGCAGGACGGTCGAGGTCCGCGACGGCGACAAATGGGCGCGCTTCGCTCCCTGGGACGGTTTCCGCATCTGCTTCGAGATCGAGTTCGATCATCCGCTGTTCCGGCGCCACGGCCGCCGCGCGGTCATGGACTTCTCCACGACCGCGTACCTGCGCGAGATCAGCCGTGCACGCACTTTCGGCTTCATGCGCGACCTCGAGCGGCTCCGCGCGCAGAATCTCGCGCTGGGCGGTACGCTGGACAACGCGATCGTGCTCGACGACTACCGCGTCCTGAACGAGGACGGGCTCCGCTGCGAGGACGAGTTCGTCAAGCACAAGATCCTCGACGCGATCGGTGACCTCTACCTGCTGGGCCAGTGTCCGATCGGGGAGTTCACGGGCTTCAAGTCCGGCCACGGCCTCAACAGCCGGCTGCTGCGCGCGCTGCTCGCGGACGAGGGCGCCTGGGAGTCCGTGACCTTCGAGGACCCGCGCGTCGCTCCGCTGTTCTACGCCACCACCACGGCCGCTGCGGCGGGCTGACGCTCCGCGCCGGTATCGCTGCCCGACGGCGCTTGCCCGGAGCGCGCGGCGCGGACGCGGGTGTCGAGGTCTGCATCGGCGAAAGGCGCACTGCCGATTTCCTGTAAGCTGCGCGGCGTTTGTGCCTCGCGGGCGGGGAAGTCATGCTGCGCCTCAACCGTTATCAGTGGACCGTGTTCGCGGCCGCATGGCTGGGCTGGGGTTTCGACGTCTTCGACGGCCTGCTGTTCAACTACGTCGCGCCGAACGCCATACCGACGCTGCTCGGACTGGAGATCGGAGGGGCGGCGGCGCGCACGGCGACCCTCTACTGGACCGGGCTCCTGACCTCGCTGTTCCTGCTCGGGTGGGCGGCGGGCGGTGTGCTGTTCGGTCCGGTCTCCGACCGTTACGGCCGCAAACGCGTGCTCATGATCACGATGCTGCTGTACGCGATCGGCACGGCCGCCTGCGCCTTCGTCGACAACGTCTGGCAGCTGATGCTCTGTCGCCTGGTCGCGAGCCTCGGCATCGGTGGTGAATGGGCAGCGGGATCCGCGATGGTCGCCGAGGTCGTGCCCGAGGACTCGCGCGTCGAGGCCGGTGCGCTGCTGTACACCTCGGCACCTTTCGGGCTGTTTCTCGCGACCGGCGTGAATGCGTGGATCGCGGGCGGGTGGTTCGCGGACCATCCCGCCGATTCCTGGCGCTACGTGCTGCTGTTCGGGCTGCTGCCCGCCGCCGTGGCGTTCGTCGTGCGCCTGTTCGTCCACGAGCCGGAACGCTGGACTGCGGCCGCGGCCGGGGCGTCGCCCGCACGGATCCGCGAGATCTTCGCCGCAGACCTCTGGCCCCGCACGCGTTCCGCGCTCGCGATGACGCTCGTGGCATTGCTGACCTGGTGGAGCTGCAACGCGTTCATTCCCGTGGTCGCGGCCACGCTCGCGCAGACACAGGCGGCGCTCGGTCATCTCGATCCCGGCGCCACGCGCGCGCTCGTCGAGGAATGGAAGACCGTGTCCACCACCTGGTTCAACCTCGGCGGCCTGCTGGGCACCCTGCTCACGATCCCGGTCGCGAAGCAGCTCGGCCGGCGGGCGATGTTCGCGATGTACTACGCGGTGGCGGCGGTCGCCCTGTTCGTGACGTTCGGCCTCGACCTGGCCCCGGCCACGCGCCTGTACATGTATTTCTTCATCGGACTCTCGGTGTTCGGCATCTTCGGCAGCTTCACCTTCTACCTGCCGGAGCTGTTTCCCACGCGGCTGCGGGCGACCGGCGCGGGCTTCTGCTACAACATCGGCCGCGTGGTCGCCGCAGCGGGGCCCTTCATCGTCGGCGCCGTGGCCTCGGCCGGCGCAGGGGACCCCGCAGTGGTGCTCGATGCGCTGCTGTACGTCGCCGCAGTCCCCGTCGCCGGGTTGCTGCTGCTGGGCTGGGTCGTCGAAACACGCGGCCAGGCGATTCCGGACTGAGCGAAGGGGCGCGTGCGTCCTCAGCCGCGGGGACGCACGCGGATGCGGCAGCGTTCCACCGCGGTCGTGCAGGCCGTCGTGACGGCCGCGCGCATCCCGGCCTCGAGGTAGCGGATGCGACTTGCGAAGGCGGCCGAATCGACCGCCACGTCCAGCGTCGTGCCGTCGATCTGTGCGGCCCAGACGTGTTCGGCGAGCTCGTCCGGCAATGCGCTCCGGGCGGCCGCCAGCGTCCGGTCCGCGGCCCGGGCACCTTCCCGCAGACGCTCAAAAACTCCTTGACCTTTCGCCAGTAAGTCGCTGATGGCGGTTGGTTTTTTGCTTCCGTTCCCGGCGGTCATGGCTGAGCTGTCGAGTAAAGTGCTTGATACATAAGGGGTTTTTTGGCATGGTGCCTGCCCCGCCACAGAGCGGGGCGGTGTTCGCGATGCCGGCGGTCGCGGGCGAGCATAAATCAACGGCTGCGATACATGGTCCACACTGCCTGCCCGACGCTTCCGCCGCAGCGCCGATCGGTGCGGCGTCTGCTCGCGCCGTTCACGGTCATCGCCGGCTGCGTGATCGTCATCGCCGCGGTGTTCCTCGCCGGCCAGAGTTTCGGTGAGCGACGTGCGCGCCAGGCGCCGCTCGATGCGCTCACGGACTGGCGTGCGGAACTCGACACGCAGCGCGCGCAGCTCGAGCGTGCGCGAACCGCCGTTTCCGATCAGGTGGACGCGCTCACCGTGCGCCTCGGGCGCATGCACGCCCAGCTGCTGCGGCTGGACGCCCTGGGCAAGCGCCTGACCGAGATGGCCCGGCTGAAGGCCGGGGAGTTCGATTTCGACCGCGAGCCCGCGCTCGGCGGGCCGGAATCCTCGGCGTCACCCGGTCCCGCGCCGTCGTTCAACACGCTGCTGGACGACGTGTCCCGGACGATCGACGATCGCGAGCGGCAGCTCGCGGCACTGGAGTCGGTGATCCTCGCGCGCGAACTGACCCAGCAGATCCTGCCGAGCGGACGTCCCGTCGCGTCCGGCTATCTGTCGTCGCGCTTCGGTGAACGGGTCGATCCCTTCACGGGCCATGGCGCCTTCCATGCCGGCGTGGATTTCGTCGGTGCGCCCGGGGATCCCGTGCTGGCCGTGGCGTCGGGCGTGGTGTCGTACGCGGGTTCCGACGGTGGCTACGGCCAGCTCGTCGAGATCACGCACGGCCAGGGTCTCGTCACGCGCTACGCCCACAATCGCAGGATCCTCGTGACGCAGGGTGCGACCGTCCGCCAGGGCGAGACCATCGCGATGCTGGGTTCCACCGGGCGCTCGACGGGGCCTCATGTCCATTTCGAGGTGCTCCAGAACGGGGTGCCGGTCGATCCGCTGCGGTTCATGCGCCGGATCGGCTCCTAGCCGCGGAACGCGGCACCGGGCCCGAACTTCTCCCGCGTTCGGGCGTCTGCCCGTAAAATGCCCCCCTTTTGACCCGGCCTCCTCATCGAGCGGGGTCGTGGGCAGCACCCTGAGCGAGAGGGATCCGTGTTCAACATCCTGACCAAGATCTTCGGCAGCCGTAACCAGCGGTTGTTGCGCGACTATGGCCGCCTCGTCGCCGTCGCGAACGGGCACGAGCCACGACTCGGGGGCCTGTCGGACGCGGAGCTGGCTGCGGAGACCGGACGCCTGAAGGACCGACTTGTTGGGGGCGCCACCGTCGATGATCTCCTGCCCGAGGCCTTCGCGCTCGTGCGCGAGGCGGCCAGGCGCGCACTCGGCATGCGGCATTTCGACGTGCAGCTCATCGGCGGCATGGTGCTGCACGCGGGCAAGATCTCCGAGATGCGCACCGGCGAGGGCAAGACCCTCGTCGCGACGCTGCCCGTCTACCTGAACGCCCTGACCGGCCGCGGCGTGCACGTCGTGACCGTGAACGAGTACCTCGCGCAGCGCGACGCCGACTGGATGGCGCCGGTCTACCGCCTGCTCGGCATGACGGTGGGTGTGATCCGCAGCGGCCAGAATCATGCGGAGAAGCGCGCAGCCTATGCCTGCGACATCACCTACGGCACCAACAACGAATTCGGCTTCGACTATCTCCGCGACAACCTCGCGTTCAGGCTCGAGGACCGGGTACAGCGCGAACTCGCCTTCGCGATCGTCGACGAGGTCGACTCCATCCTCATCGACGAGGCGAGGACGCCGCTGATCATCTCGGGGCCGGCCGACGAGAGCACGGAGCTCTACCTGCGCATCAATGCGCTCGTGCCGCGTTTCGTGCGCCAGGAATCCGAGGAGTCCGAGGGGGACTACTGGGCCGACGAGAAGTCGAAGCAGGTGCACCTCTCCGAGACGGGCTTCGCGAAGGCCGAGGAGCTGATGCTCGAGGCCGGACTGCTGCGCGAGGGCGAGAGCCTCTACGACGCGGCGAGCATCCGCCTCATGCACCACCTGAACGCGGCGCTGCGGGCCCATGCACTGTACCGGCGGGACGTCGAGTACATCGTGCGCGGCGGCGAGGTCATCATCGTCGACGAGTTCACGGGCCGCACCATGCCCGGCCGGCGCTGGTCCGACGGCCTGCACCAGGCGATCGAGGCCAAGGAGGGCGTGCAGGTCCGCGAGGAGAACCAGACCATCGCGTCGATCACGTTCCAGAACTTCTTCCGTCTCTACAGCAAGCTCGCCGGCATGACCGGCACTGCCGACACGGAGGCATTCGAGTTCCAGCAGATCTACGGACTCGAGGTCGTGGTCATCCCCACGCACCGTCCCATGGTGCGCCGTGACGCCCCCGATCTCGTGTACCTGGCCCAGGCGGACAAGTTCAAGGCGATCCTCGAGGACATCCGCGACTGCATCGCGCGCGGCCAGCCCGTGCTCGTCGGCACGACGTCGATCGAGACCTCCGAGCTGCTGTCACGCATGCTGAACGCCGAGGGCATCGGGCACGAGGTCCTGAACGCGAAGCAGCACGAACGGGAGGCCCACATCGTCGAGCAGGCCGGCCGCCCGGGTGCCGTGACCATTGCGACGAACATGGCCGGCCGCGGCACCGACATCGTGCTCGGCGGCAACGTCGAGAAGGAAGTCGAGCGCGTCCGCCACGACGAGTCGGTCCCGCCCCAGGACCGCGAACGGCGCATCGAGACGCTGCGGACCGAATGGCGGGGCATGCACGAGAAAGTGCTCGCGGCCGGAGGGCTGCACATCATCGGTACCGAGCGGCACGAGTCGCGCCGGATCGACAACCAGCTGCGCGGCCGTTCCGGCCGCCAGGGCGATCCGGGCTCCAGCCGCTTCTACCTGTCCCTCGAAGACAACCTGATGCGCATCTTCGGGGACCCGGAGCGCACGAAGTCCATGCTGCGCACGGTCGGCATGAAGGAGGGCGAGGCGATCGAGAGCCGCATGCTGACCCGGCAGATCGAGCGCGCGCAGCGCAAGGTCGAGGCGCACAACTTCGATGCCCGCAAGAACCTGCTCGAGTACGACGACGTCGCGAACGACCAGCGCAAGGTCATCTACCAGCAGCGCACGGAGATCATGTCCGCCGAGGACATCGCTGCCGTCATCCGCGACGTGCGGGCCGACGTCGTCGACACGCTGGTCGCGCGCCACGTGCCGCCCGAGAGCGTCGAGGAGCAGTGGGATCTCGCGGGCCTGGAGCAGGTCGTCGCGCGCGACTTCGGCGTCGCCGTCGAACTGCGCGGTTGGGTGGGCGAGGATTCGAACCGCGGCGCTGCCGGGATCGGCGCACGTCTTCTGGCGGCCATCGAGGACGAATACGAGCGCAAGGTGCAGCAGGTCGGCGAGCAGGTCATGCGGCATCTCGAGCGCGCCGTGATGCTGCAGCAGGTGGACGGGCACTGGCGGGAGCACCTGGCTGCCATGGACTACCTGCGCCAGGGCATCTACCTGCGGGCCTACGCGCAGAAGAACCCCAAACAGGAGTACAAGCGCGAGGCGTTCGAGCTTTTCACCGCGTTGCTCGACCGGATCAAGCACGATGCGGTCGTCGTCCTGCAGCGTCTGCAGGTACGGACGGAGGAGGAGATCGAACGCGAGGAACGCGAGCGCGCGGAACGGCTCGAGCGCGAGATGCGCCTGCAGCACGCCGCGGCCCCGGCGCTGGGTGCACAGGACGCTGCGGCGGCACCGCCGCCCGATGCGGTGGCCGAGGATGAAGCACGATCCATGCAGGCCCCTCTGGTGCGAGGCGAGCGCAAGGTCGGTCGCAACGAGCCCTGTCCCTGCGGTTCCGGCAGGAAGTACAAGCACTGCCACGGAACGCTGGCCTGAGGCGCTGTGTCGCGCGGCGAATCGTTCCTGCGCCGGTGCCTGTTCAGCCGCGCTGAAGCAGTGCTTCGACGATCGGCCGGTCCGCTTCCAGCAGCCCCCGCAGCATCAGCTCCCCGGGGGCGGTCCAGGCGAGCCGCTGGCCATCGAGGCCGCGCGGCGTGCCGTGGAATCGACTGACCAGCCAGGTATCGAGCAGGACGATGCGGTCGGGATAGCGATGACTCACCTGCAGGAACGGGCGCCCGTCCAGGGCCTCGATGCCGAGTTCCTCGGCGAGCTCACGTACGAGTCCGGCCCAGGGCGCCTCGCCCGGCCCCAGCTTCCCGCCGGGAAATTCCCAATGGCCCGCCATGTGCTTTCCCGGTGGCCGCTCGGCGATCAGCACGCGGCCGTCGGCGTCGCGCAGCACGCCGACCATCACGTGAACGGGTTTCAGTGTGTCCATCGGTCGGGCATCTTCGCATCGGACGGACAATGGAGGAGCGTACGTGCAGCGTGAATTCTGGCTGGGTCGCTGGGAAGAGGGACAGATCGGATGGCACCAGTCGGCAGTGCATCGCGCACTGCCCGCCTTCTGGCCGGATCTCGGGATCGCGCCCGGGGCCCGCGTGTTCGTGCCCCTCTGCGGCAAGTCCCTCGACATGGTCTGGCTGCGCGAGCGGGGACATGCGGTGGTCGGTATCGATCTCTCGACTCTCGCGGCGCGCGCGTTCTTCGAGGAGCGCGGTGTCGCGCCGCATGTCGCCTCGATCGGCGCGCTGGAACGCTGGTCGGGAGGTGGCTACGAGTACTGGGTCGGGGATCTCTTCGCGCTGACAGAACGGGACCTGGGGCCGGTCGCTGCGGTCTACGATCGTGCTGCACTGGTTGCACTTCCGCCCGATATGCGGGCTCGGTACTACGGACATCTCCGCCGGCTCGGTGGGGCCGGATGCCGGGGGCTCCTGATCTCGTTCGAGTACGACCAGTCGCTGCTTTCCGGTCCTCCGTTCTGCGTGCGCGAGTCGGAGATCCTTGCGGGCTTTGGCAGCACGGCCTCGGTGCGCGTGCTGGAGCGTACGGTGATCCCGGCCGACAACCCGCGATTCATCGAAGCCGGTGTGCAGTCGCTGACCGAAGTGAGCTACGCGCTCGAGACCCTGCCTGGGTGAACCGAGCGGACCGCGCATCGCTGATCCCTGACGCGACCGCTGGCGCAGCGCAATCCCGGCTTTGCCCGCCGGTTCTCAGTGTTGCGGGTGGGGGACGAACGGCTGAGGTTCGGCTTCGGATTCCGCGGCTGGCTCCGACGGGATCCCTCGCTTTTCCTCGAGCCAGGCGCCGAGGTCGATCAGTCGGCAACGATCGCTGCAGAACGGCCGCCACGGGTTGTCCGTCGACCACTCGTGAGGTCTGCCGCAGGTCGGGCAGCGGACAATGGCGGGCACCGAAAAACGCCTAGCCGCAGCAGGTCAGTACGAACGGGACGTCGTCGGGTCCCTGCACCGGGCGCGTGGCGACACCGGTCCAGCTCAGGAACCGGATCGTGCAGCGATGCTGGCTGCCGCTGACCACCGGATAAAGCGTTGAATCGCCGGGAAGGGTGATCCGCAGCAGCTGCACGGGCGCATCGCGGTCGAAGCTGAGCTGGTAGACGCCCCCGGTTGCGGTTTCACGGCGGGGTCGCGCGTTCTCCCGCGTGATCCACAGCAGTTCGGAGACCGCCTCGCACAGCGGGCGGATCGTACCGAGCCAGCCCTTCAGGTCGTCGACGCGCCGCTCGGCGGGCCGGTTGAGCCAGTGGAAATAGTCCGGCAGATCGAACTCGCAGGTGCCCCCGGGGATCGCACTTCGATGCTTGATGGCCGCGAGAAACTCCGAATCGCGCAGCGGCTGCATGAAGTTGCTGCCCGCGCCGTTCAACTCGTCCCTGCGGCGCACGAGATCCGTGAGGATGGAACGAAGGCGACCGGCATCGACCCCCTGACGGTTCTGGTAGTCCCGCAGCAGCGCCATCTGCCGTTCGAGTTCCTTGAGCACGTCACCGCGTGCATCACCGCGTGCCGTGATCGCCAGGATTTCGAGCAGGCTCGCGACAGCCGCCCGGCTCGACAGGGCCGTGGGTGTGGACCTGTGGTACTCGGCCTGCTGCCACAGGAATTCCAGCCGGAGAAACGCCCGCAGCCGCTCGGTCAGCGGCTGTTCGTAGACGACCGATGAGGGGGCGGCGTCCGGCAGGGTGGCGGGGTGCGACATCCTATTTATTCTGCGGCAGGGGTCGCGTGCCGTAAACGGCGATCGAGTCGCAAATCAGCGATTCCGGCTTGCCAGCGACAGATAGAGCTGATGGATCTCGTCGACCCGACGCGACAGGTCCTCGGGAGTGCCGTCGTTCCGGATCACGTCGTCGGCCGCCTGGAGTCGTCGCTCACGGTCGACCTGCGCGGCGATGATGGACTCGGCCTGCTCGACTGTTTCGGCGTCCCGCTGCAGCAGCCTCGCGAGTTGCCGGTCGGGCGGGCAGTCGACGACGAGGATCCGGTCGAAGCCCTCCCGGCGGCTGCTCTCCACCAGCAGGGGAACGACGTGGATCTGGTATGGACCGTCCGCAGCCAGGGCCCGGGCGGCGAGTTCGGCGCGTATGGCGGGGTGCAGGATCTCCTCGAGCAGACGCCTCTTTGCCGGGTCGGCGAAAACGATCTGCCGCAGGCCGCGCCGGTCGAGCCGGCCGGAAACGTCCAGGACGCCCGGACCGAATGCGGTCGCGATCCGGTCCAGGGCCGGCTGGCCGGGCTCGACGACGTCCCGCGCGATCTGGTCCGTGTCGATGACGACGGCGCCGCGCGCAGCGAACAGGTTGGCGACAGTCGTCTTCCCGCTGGCGATACCGCCCGTGAGTCCGACCGTGAAGGCCCTGCGGCGTGGCGTTTCAGCGCAGTCCGCTGACACTCAGATAGCCCTCGACCAGATCGTTGCCCCACAGCAGCGCGATCCAGCCCGCGCCCGCCAGGTAGGGGCCGAACGGGATCGGAACGTCCCGTCCCTGCCGCCGGATCAGGATGAGGGCGACGCCGATGATCGCTCCGACCCCCGCCGACAGCAGCAGGATCAGGGGGAGCATCTGCCAGCCGAGCCAGGCGCCGAGCGCGCCGAACAGCTTGAAGTCGCCGTAGCCCATGCCTTCCTTGCCGGTCAGCAGCCGGAACGCGTGGAACACGAGCCAGAGGAAGAGGTAACCCGCCGCAGCACCGATGATCGCGTCCTGCGGTGACACCGGCAGCGGCCCGGCATCAGGTCCGTGCGCGAGGGAGAGTAGCAGGCCGAGCCAGAGGAGCGGCAGCGTCAGGGAGTCCGGCAGCAACTGGTGGTCGACGTCGATGAACGTCATCGCCAGCAGGAACCAGGTCAGGACGAGCCCGGCGACGGACACGAATCCGAAGCCGAAATGCCAGGCGACGACGGCAGACAGCAGCCCGCTCATGAGTTCGATGACGGGATAGCGGATGGAGATTCGTGCGCGGCAGTTCGCGCACCGGCCGCGCAGCAGCAACCAGCTCAGCACAGGGACGTTGTGATGGGCCTGGATCCGGGATCCGCAGGCCGGACAGCGCGAGCGCGGGGTGACGAGATTGAACGTCTCGGCGATGACGGTGGACTGCGTGCCGGACACCTCCGTGAACTCGGCCCGCCACTGGCGCTCCAGCATCACGGGAAGACGCAGGATGACGACGTTCAGGAAGCTGCCGACCAGCAGGCCCGCCAGTCCCGCGACAACCGACCAGAGCGCAGGTGAATCCCTGAGTAATTCAACGTAATCCACGTGCCGACCTCAAAAAAACGCCGCGACGGTGCGCGGCGTCCGGTTCGCAACGCAGGCGGCCGTCAGACGACGGCGCCCAGCTTGAAGATGGGGAGGTACATCGCGATGACGAGGCCGCCGACGAGCACGCCCAGGATGGCCATGATGAGCGGCTCGAGCAGGCTCGCGAGGCCGTCCACGGCCGAATCGACCTCCAGCTCGTAGAAATCCGCGACCTTGCCCGACATCGAATCGAGCGAGCCCGATTCCTCGCCCACCGCGATCATCTGGATGACCATGTTCGGGAACAGCCCGGTGTTCTCCATGGCGCGCTGCAGACGTGTGCCCGTGGCGACTTCGTCGCGCATCCGCATCGTGGCGTCCTCGTAGACGATGTTGCCGGTCGCACCCGCCACCGACTCCATGGCCTCGACCAGCGGGACGCCGGCCGAGAACATCGTCGAGAGCGTCCTCGCGAAGCGTGCGATCGCGGCCTTGACCAGGATCGGTCCGATGACCGGGATCTTCAGCGACATGCGGTCGAGAGCCTGACGCATCGGTCGCGAGCGCTTCTTGAAGTAGATGAAGGTGAAGATCGCGCCACCCGCGATCAGCCCCATCCACCACCATGCGCCCTGCACGAAGCGCGACAGCTCGATCACGAAACGCGTGAACGCCGGCAGGTCGGCGCCGAAACCCTTGAACAGCGCCTCGAACTGCGGAATGACGAACAGCAGCAGGATCAGCGTGACGACCACCGCGACCACGAGCACCGCTGCGGGATAGAACAGCGCCTTCTTGATCTTCTTCTTCAGGGCCTCGGTCTTTTCCTTGTAGGTCGCGATCTTGTCGAGCAGCGTCTCCAGCGCACCGGCCTGTTCGCCGGCCTCGACGAGGTTGACGAACAGGTCGTCGAAATAGAGGGGGTGCTTCGCGAGCGCCTCGTGCAGGGAACTGCCGCTCTCGACCTGGGACTTGATGTCGAGGATGAGCTTCTGCATCGAGGGCTTCTCGTGCCCGACGCCGACGATCTCGAACGACTGGACCAGCGGTATGCCGGCGGCCAGCATCGTGGCCAGCTGGCGGCTGAACACCGCGATGTCCTCGGCACTCGGCTTCTTGTTCGAGCGCAGCGCCTGGCGCTGCTTGCGGATCTTGACCGGCACGAGGCCCTGGCGCCGCATCTCCGTGCGCACGTCGTTCTCGCTGCTCGCGAGCGAGCGGCCGCGGACCCGATTGCCCTTGCGGTCGGTGCCTTCCCATGTCCATGGGATGTCTTTCTTGAGTGCCGCGGCTGCCTGGGCCATGGATCGCCCTTCCTAACGCAATGGGCTGCCGGCGACATTAGCGCCGTGCCCGATCATTCGACTGTTACTTGGTTCACTTCTTCGAGGCTGGTGAGGCCGTCGCGAACCTTCCGGAGCCCCGACGTCCTCAGGTCCCAGACGCCCTCGCTGCGGGCCTGGGCCGCGATGTCCGGTGCGCTGCCTCCGGAGAGGATGATACGCGCGATGGCTTCGGTCACCGGCAGGACTTCGTAGATGCCCACGCGGCCCTTGTAGCCGTCGGTGCACTGGCTGCAGCCGACCGGACGGAAGATTTTGACCTCCCCCGTGAGGTCCGCTTCCTTGAAGCCTTCCTTGAGCAGGGCCTCCCGCGGAATGTCGGCGGGCTGCTTGCAGTTGCTGCACAGCCGGCGAGCCAGACGCTGGGCGATGATGAGGCTGACCGAGGTCGCGATCGCATACGGCTTCACGCCCATGTCGACGAGGCGCGTCAGCGTCTGCGGGGCATCATTCGTGTGCAGGGTCGAGAGCACGAGGTGTCCGGTCTGGGCGGCCTTGATCGCGATCTCGGCAGTCTCGAGGTCGCGGATCTCGCCGACCATCACGACGTCGGGATCCTGGCGCAGGAAGGCGCGCAGCGCGGACGCGAAGGTCAGGCCGACCTTCGGGTTGACATTCACCTGGTTGACACCGGGCAGGACGATTTCCGCCGGGTCCTCGGCCGTCGAGATGTTGGTGTCCTCGACGTTCAGGATCGCGAGACCCGTGTAGAGGGACACGGTCTTGCCGCTGCCCGTCGGACCGGTCACCAGGATCATGCCCTGGGGCCGGGCGAGCGCCTTGAGGTACAGCTCCTTCTGGAAACCCTCGTAGCCCAGCGCATCGATGCCCATGGTCGCCGTGCTGGCATCGAGGATGCGCAGCACGATCTTCTCGCCGAACAGCGTCGGGCAGGAGCTGACGCGGAAGTCGATCGAACGGTTCTTCGACAGGCGCATCTTGATGCGCCCGTCCTGTGGCACGCGCCGCTCGGCGATGTCCATGCGCGACATGACCTTCAGACGCGCGGAGAGCTTGTTCGCGACTGCGATCGGCGGCTGGGCCACCTCGCGCAGCACGCCGTCGAGGCGCAGGCGCACGCGGTAGAACTTCTCGTAGGGCTCGAAGTGGATGTCGGACGCGCCACGGCGGATCGCATCCAGCATGATCTTGTTGACGAAACGGACGATCGGCGCGTCCTCGACGTCGTCCCGTGTCGCCGCCTCCGCGTTCATGTCCTCGTCGGCGGAGACCTCGAGGTTCTCCAGGTCGAGGTCTTCCTCGGCCAGCGACGGCATCGCCACGTCGACCTGCTCGATGGCCTTCTGCACGGCCTTCTGCAGCTTGTCTTCCTCGACGACGACGGCTTCGATCGCGAGACCGGTCTGGAACTTGATCTCGTCGATGCCGCCGAGGTTCGTGGGGTCGGCGACAGCGACGTAGAGACGTTTTCCCCGCTTGACGAGCGGCAGGACCCGGTGCTTGTTGAGCAGCTTGTCGCTGATCAGCTTGACCGTGTCGAGGTCGATCGCGACGCAATCGAGGTCGAGGATCGGTACGCCGAATTCCTGTGAGGCGGCGATGGCGATCTCGCGGGCGTCGGCGATGCCCTGGCTGACGAGATAGCTGACGATCTGGACCCGCTTCTCACGGCAGGCCGCGAGCGCGTCCAGCATCGCGGCCTCGTCCAGCAACCCGTCCTGGACCAGGCGCTGCGGCAGCCCACCCAAAGCGGCCTTGGCGGCGGCTCCGAGGGCGATGCTGGCTTCCTGGTTCATTCGTTCAGATACCCCGGGGCTGGAGCGGGACGCAGGGCCCGGATTGTGTACCGGGGGCTCCCTGCACGGCAATTGTCAAATGGGGCGCCAATGATCACATACGCCGCGGGGGCGGCGGATGACAGTCATCACAGGCCGGTGCACGGCCCATGCAGGTGGCAGGGTCAGCCGCCGAGTTCGCCGTGGAAGCGAGCGTGCAGGGCATCCCAGAGATGCGCGGCTTCAGGCAGGCGTGCTTCGTCCGGCCGCGTGCGGAACCGCATCGGAACGGGGAGTCTGCGGTCCAGGAACACGTATTCGAATTGACCGGTCTTCGTCTCGCTGGGTATGGCCGCGAGCAAGAAATCGCCCTGCATCGCAGCCCGCTCCTTGCGGTCGAGGATGATCCGCAGCTTGTCGCGGCGCAGCTGCGCCCAGCCACGGGACGGCTCGATCTCGTAGAACGACGCCGCCTCCCGGATCAGACCCTTCTCGTCGATCTGGCCGGCGAGCAGCTTCGGCGTGTTCACGTCGGTCTCGGTGTAGCGGATCCGGTCGACGACTTCGGGACCGGGCGCTCCGCCTTCGAGGATCCCGCGCAGCGATCTGCCGTCGACGGGCCCGATCTCCGCGGGCCTGGCGCCCAAGAGGTCCATCACGGTGGGCTTGAGATCCTCGAGCGATGCCGGCGCATCAATTCGCGCCGGACCCTGCAGGCCTGCCGCACCGAAGCCCCGGAACGCGAACAGGACCTGGAACTGGTTGGGGCTCAGCACGCTCGTGCCGTGGCCCCACATGGAGTGGCCGATCTCGTCCGGGGTTCCGAAGCGGCCCATGATCGAGTCGCTGCGCTTGCCGAGCGCCTCGCCATGATCGGACAGCACCACGACGATGGCGTTGTCCAGCAGTCCCTTGCGGCGGAGCATCGCCATCACGTCTGCGAACTGCCGGTCGACCGCAGGCACGGCGAGGCCGTACATCTCGCGCCAGCTCGGGCTGAACACCGGCTTTTCGACGCCGCCGTAGTAATAGGGCCAGTGGGCGAGGGTCAGGTGGATCGCGAGAAACGTCGGGCCGGCGGGCTGGATCTCGGTATCGAGCCTGTGCAGGAAGCTCGCGGGCTTGTAGGTCACCCAGGCCGCGCGGTTCGCGTAGGTGCTCGGGAACAGCCACCTGGAGATCGGCAGCGACGACAACAGGTTCGGCAGCGGCAGGTCGTTGGCGTTGCCGAGCAGGAAATCCGTGATGCCGACGCGTGGTGTGACGGTCTGGTCGAAGCCGTAGCTGGCGTCGATGTTCGCGAACCGCACTTCGTCGGTCGCGTAGATGGTGCGGTAGCCGCGCGCGCGCAGCAGGTCGCCGATGGTGTTGCCGTCGTGTACTTCGCGGCGCGGCATCAGGTTGAACCGCGCATTGGTCGAGACCGGGTGCTGGCCCGTGAGAATGGACATCCACGAGGGGAACGTCCGGGCGAGCGGAGTCGTCGTGTTGGTCAGGATCTTCGCGTCCTGCAGGAATGCGCTGATGTTGGGCGTCTCGACGAAGCCGCCGGAGTTGATCGCGACATCCGCGCGCAGCGAATCGATTCCGAGCAGGATCACATTGGGGTGGGCCGGATTCGCCGCTGCCCGGCTTTCCGGCGTGTGGAATCCATAGGTGGCCAGCACCGCAGCGAGCGCCGTGGCCCCGACGGGGACGGCGGCCCGACGCAGGGACTGAAGATTGCGTACGGTGCCGCGAAGTCGCCACAGCACGCTGCCGATGAGCGCGAGAATCGCGGCTCCCAGGCTGTTCGCAGTGTTGACGCCGTGCCAGTCGGCACGCAACCAGGTCCCGGGCGAGCTGTGCGTCGTGGAAGGGTACAGCTGGATGTTGGTGAGCAGGATCCACGCGCCGATCAGGCAGAACCATCCCGACACGAGGGCGCGACGCCCCGCGATCGGCCCGCAGCCGCGTTCGGTCAGTCGCGCCATTGCGAAGGCCAGCAGGCCGAGCAGCGCGTGCAACGTCAGCAGCACGGCAACGTGGAAGACGATCTGGCCGACGACGACTGTGCTCGCGGTTCCAGAGTGGATCAGGGCGACCAGCACGCGATCCGAGCGCACGGTCGAGAAGAGGTCGATGGAGGAACGGCCGGCGGTCAGTAGCAGGAACGCGAGGCCCAGAAGGATGCCGAGCGGCAGTCCCTGCCAGCGGGACGGCTGTCCGGTCTTGTTGTGGTCTCGCTTCGTCCAGAGCATCGTGGGTGTCCCGCCTCTACGAGGAAAGAGGCCCCTCCGAAGAGGGGCCTCCATTTTGCCGAAGTTTCGGTCGCAGCAGCGCTTAGCTGTTGCCGCCGAAGCCCGAGCGGCACGAAGCGGGCAGGTACTTGTCCAGCACGGTCGTCGCGCCGCTGCCGCTCGACATGGTGATGGAGCCGGCCGGATTGTCCGCGTTGCCGCAGACCCACACCACGTCGCCGTTGGTGTTCACGCCCGGCTTGAGCGTCAGCGTCTTGGGCGGATTGCCGATCGCATCGTTGGCGTCCTTGCCGAAGGTGATCGTGATCACGCCGTCGCTGACATTGATCTGCGAGACGTACTTGCCGGTCTTGGCAGTCGGGTCACCCGAGCCGCCGGCCGAGCCAACGCCGACGCCGAGTTCCGTGAGGCTGGTCGGCCAGTTGCCCGTGTTCGAATACCACTCGGCCACGCCCGCCTTGATGTCACCCGCGAGGTTCAGGCCTTCCGTGACCTGCGAGCGGATGGTGTAGTCCTGATAGGCCGGGATCGCGATCGCGGCCAGGATGCCGATGATGGCCACCACGATCATCAGTTCGATGAGCGTGAAGCCCTTCTGTACGTGCTTCATCATGTCCAGAGACTCCTGAGGGGTTGAGGATGGCGGCGCCAGACGCCGTCCGGGACCTATAAGCAACTAGCGTGCCAAGGCGTGCTCCGGATTCTTCCCCATGAATAACAGGGGCTTGCGCTCGCGGCGCTACAGCCGCGGCAACGGCTGTCCGGGCCGCGTGTGACGCGCCGCGTCACTTCCGGACGTTCCGCGTCGCTCCTTGTCGGCGATCGGCTACGCGCCTCCGCAGGTCATCGGCACTGCGCCGGCGACGGCAGCGTGAAGGCATCCGGCCGCCAGCGACTGACAGGCGAACCACCAATGAGCCGGTCGTTCGACCGGAGATCCTCCCGCACGGAGATCGGTGGATCGATTGTCCTGTGAGAACCTTCACGTTATGGTCAATTGCGTTATGACTTAATGCCGGCACGTCGTCCGTCGCGAACGGGCGCCCGAAGCGAGAGCTGTGCGCACATGCGAATCCATACAACCGGCGTGTCCGACATCCTGCACCGCGGACACCTGAACATCGTCGCCGAGGGGCTGATACGCGGCATCGATCCGCGGGCCGTGGCGGCTGTGCATCGAAGCACCGCACGGTTCCTGAGACGCATGCGCTGCTCGTGCGCCACTTCGAGGTGACGGCCGTGGACCATGTGTACCCGGACGATCCCGAGACCGCGTTCGGCACCGTACAGTGTCATTCCAAGGGGCGCCGCCGGGCGTGATGCACATGCGGGCTGCATCGGCATCCGGCCTCGTGCCGGTCGGGCTCTGGCTGTGCCTGCAGGCCTCGCCTGCCGCCGCCTACATCGATCCGGGTACCGGCAGTGCGCTCTTCTACGTCATCAGCGGCATCATCGTTTCGATCTATTTCGCGGCACGCAGTCTGTACTACCGTGCGGTCGACCTCGTCTTCCGGATGCGGCACAGGGACCAGCGCTGCGACGTCGCGATCCACTGCGAGGACCCGCGCTACGAAATCACCTTCCTGCCGGTGGTGAGGGAGCTGGTCCGGCAGGGCATCGGGCCCACGTTCTTCACGATGTACGAGCGCGATGCGTCGTTCGAGGCGTTGCCGGACGGCGTGACGCACCGTGCGATCGCGCCGGGAATGGTCGGCTATGCCTACCTCAACAACGTGGAGGCCACGCTGCTGGTCACGACGACACCACAGCTCGACGTCATGACGTTCCGTCGCTCGCGGCGAGTGCGCCACTACGCGATCATCCAGCACTCGCTCGGCGAGTCGCGCTACGTGCGGCCCTACGCCTACGACTATTTCGACACGGTGCTGTGCTGTGGCGAGATCCTGAAGCACAACATCCGCAGGATGGAGTCGATCCGCGGGCAGTCGCCGAAGCAGCTCCTGGAAACCGGCATCCCGCACTGGGAGGAACTGATCCGGCGCCGTCGCGAGGCCCCTCCGCCATCCGGTGAGCCGGTCGTGCTGGTGGCGCCGAGCTGGGGTCCGCTCAGCATGTTCGATGCCTTCGGCACCGACTTCGTCGCCGACATCGCCCGCCACTACCACGTCATCGTGCGCCCCCATCCGCAGATGCGCGTGTCGCAGCCCGAACTCTACGCGAGGATCCTGGCGCTGGAGGGCGTGGAGGTCGACACCGGCAGGACGCCCGCGGCCGCGATGTCGCGCGCACACGTGCTGCTCAGCGACATCTCCGGCATCACGCACGAGTTCGCGTTCATCCACGAACGGCCCGTCCTCATCATCGACCGCAAGCTGGCGATGGGCGGCCTCGAGGGCGAGGTGCTCGGCGGCGACAGCGAACTCAAGGAGCGCTGCAGCGAGTTCATCGTCCCCGTGGCGCCCGCGGAGATGCCGCGCATCGTCGATCACATCGGCAGGACGCTCGCCGGGTATTCGCCCGGCCGGATCGCCGAAGTGCGCGCACAGCTCGTCTACAACTTCGGTTGTGCGAGCGAAGTCGCCGCCCGTCAGCTGGCGGAGATCTTTGCACGGGAGCAGGCGCTCGCGCAGGCAGGCTCCGGCTCGAAGGCTTCCGGATGGAGGCGATCGTGGGCGGCGCACTGACGTTGCTCGACAGCCTGTTCCTGCAGCCGCTGATGATCATCTACGCGGCCGTCATCTCATGGCTGCCCGAGGCGATGGGCACGGGATTCCGGCTCATCGGCTTCAGCATCGTGTTGAATCTCGTCCTGGCGCCCGTTTACGCGCAGATGGAGCGGCGGTCGCGGCAGGGTCGTGTCCTCAAGCAGCAGGTCGCGAGCGATGTCGCCAGGATGAAGAAGCACTTCCGCGGTCGCGAGCGCTACTTCTACATCCGCGCGGTCTACCGCCAGCATCGCTACCACCCGATCTCGGACCTGCTCGGCTCGGCCGACCTGTTCGTGCAGATCCTCGTGTTCGCGACGGTTTATCGCTATCTCTCCGGTCTGGAGGCCCTGGCGGGCGCGTCGTTCGGTCCCATCGCCGATCTCGGTCGCCCCGACGGGCTGCTGGGCGGCGTCAATGTGCTGCCGCTGCTGATGACCGCGATCAACGTGGGGGCCGTGTTCTCCTACGTGGACGACCGGGGTCGGCGCCTGCAGGCACTCGCGCTGGCCGCGATCTTCCTCGTGCTGCTCTACCGCAGTCCGGCGGGACTGGTGCTGTACTGGACCACGAACAACCTCTTCTCGCTGATCCGCAATCTCGTGGGGCGCCGCGTGCTGTCACGGCTGCCGCCGGGGATCACGGCGCCGCTGTCGCGGCTCGCGGCACAGCGCTAGGCGACACGCAATGCTGGTGCTGGCACTGTTCCTCGTCGACCTGTTCGTGTTCCGGCTGGTGTTCCGCAGTCTGAGCTCGCCCGACGCGGGGCAGTCGCCGTCCCTGCGCGTCGCCTGCGGCGTCGCGATCGTGTCCTTCATGGCTGCGGTGACGCTCTGGGCCGCCTGCGGTGCCTGGGCGCTGCCCGCCGTGGGCCTCGCGGCAGTGCTCGCATCCACTGCCCTGCAGGGCGACGGGCTCCGGCAGGCCGGCGATGCGCTGGGGAAGTGGCGATTCGCGATCTACCTGCTCTCGGTCGCGACGCTGGCGGGGCTGGTGTTCCTGTGCCTGCCGGTCACGACATTCCTGACCTCGCCCGGCGAGATCAGCCTGCACCTCGGCTACCTCGCGTCCGTGAACGCCCGGGATGCGATGGTCGTCGTGTACGTCGCGGCGGCGACCTACGCGCTGGTCGTCACGCCCAGGATGCGGACGGCGCTCGCACTGCTGGCGCTCGCTGCGCTCGCCGTCGCCCTCGTGTACTCCTACGCGCTGCCCTTCGGCTATCCATCGATGTCGGGCCTGGCCTTCGAGCAGATACCGATCTCCACTGCGTCGCTCGTGCTGCGCACCGCCGTGGACGCCGTGGCGGTCGTCGGGGCCGTGTTCGCCGTGCTGGCGGCCGTTCGGCGTCTCGGTGGTCGCGGGATCGCCATCGCGATCCTGCTGGTGGACATCTCGCTGGGTGTCGTCGCCGGTGTGAGCGTTCTTCGCGACGGGGACGGCGGCGAGGGTGGCGGCGACGGGGCCGGGCGCGCCGCAATCCAGCCGCTGCGATTCTCGACGACCCGGCACAACGTGCTCGTGATCTTCCTGGACCGTTTCATGGGGTCCTATGTCGAGAAGATCGTCGAGACCGATCCGGGCCTCGCGCAGCGCCTGTCAGGATTCGTCTGGTATCCACGCACGGTGTCGGCCGGCGAGAACTCCATCGCCGGCGTGCACCCCATGCTCGGCGGTTACGACTACCTGCCGGTCGAGATGAACGCCCGCCACGGGCCGCTGCGCGATCTGTCGGTCGAGGCGTTCTCGATCCTGCCGTACAACTTCTCGAGGAAGGGCTACCGCGTCAACGTCGTCAATCCCCGCGGACTGGGCTTCACGATGCAGGGTGACTGCCGTTTCCTGCAGATGGACGGCGTCTTCTGCACTCACATCCCGCTGTCGGTCGTCCAGGAGCGCGCGCGGCGGATGCAGTTCCCGCTGAGCGACCTCTCGAAGGCGAATTACGCGGATCTGCTCGTGCTGCTCGCCTCGATGCGCGGGCTGCCCTACGCCACGAAGGAGGTTCTGTTCACGAAGGGGCCCTGGCGGCCGTTCCTCGACCACTCGGCGGGCACGACCTTCCGGGAGTGGGCCGAACTCACCGCGCTCGACGACCTGTCGATGACCGGCGCGGCCGAGCCGAACTTCAATTTCATCTCGAACATCCTGCCGCACGAGCCCTACTACATGGGCGAGGACTGCATCCCGCAGCGGTCGCGGCTGCAGATGGCGAGCGAGGAGGTCCGTCGCCGCGGTCATGCGAGTCTCTTCTCGCTGCAGCACTCGATCACGGCCCGCTGCGCGCTGCTGGCCGTGGCCGACTACATGGATTTCCTGAAGCGGGCCGGCGTCTACGACAACACCCGGATCGTCGTCGTGTCCGACCACGGGATCGTGGGGCCCGTCGAGGACACTTCGACCCGCGCCGTCGCCGGTGGAACCTGGAGCAATGCGTATGTCCGCACGCGCCCGGTGTTGCTGGTGAAGGCGCCGGGAGCCGCCGGCGCGCTGCGTGTCTCGGAGGACTTCATGCCGAATGCGGAGATGCCGCGCATCGTCTGCGAGGACATCGGTGGCTGCGTCAATCCCTACCTGAACAACCGCCCGATCGAAGCGCGCGGCCGCGACGATCCCTTCCAGGTGTCCCTCGTGCCGTGGCAGTTCAGCCTGCAGGAGCCCGACGCGTTCGTGATCAGGAGCCAGCTGACACTGAAGGGCAGGGACCCGTACGACGCCCGCGGGTGGTCCGGCGTGGAGTGAACCGTAAGGCACCGCCTCCGGCCTGCTATTCGATGCCGAGCTTCTTGATCCGGTAGCGCAGCGCCCGGAACGTGATGCCGAGGACGCGGGCCGCCGCCGTCTTGTTGTAGCGCGTCTGTTCGAGCGCCTTCACGATGGCCTCGCGCTCCACGTCCTCGAGCTGGTCGCCGAGCCCGCCGGGCGCCGAGTCGTCCGCGTCATCGATGTCGCCGACACCGGGGCCGGGCCCGGGCCGCAGCTGGATGTCGTGGCAGGTGATGGTGTTGTCCTGGCAGAGGGTCATCGCACGTTCGAGGATGTTCTCGAGTTCGCGGACGTTGCCCGGGTACTGGTACGTGGACAGCGCCTGCATCGCCGCGGGTTCGACGGCCGGAACCGGAACGTCCATGCGGGCCGCGAGGCGAGCGAGCGCGGCCTGCACGAGTTCCGGCACGTCCGTGAGCCGCTCACGCAGCGGCGGTACGACGAGCTGGATCACGTTGATCCGGTAGTACAGGTCCTCGCGGAATTTCCCGGCCGCGACCAGCGCGGCCAGATCGCGGTGCGTGGCGGACAGGATGCGTACGTCGACCGGGCTCTCGCTGGAGTCGCCCACCGGCCGCACGGTCTTCTCCTGGATGAGCCGGAGCAGCTTCACCTGCATGTGCAGCGGCAGGTCGGCCACTTCGTCGAGGAACAGCGTGCCGCCCTCCGCCGCCTGCACGAGGCCCTTCTTGTCGGCCGTTGCTCCCGTGAAGCTGCCCTTCCTGTGGCCGAACAGCTCGCTCTCCATGAGCTCGGTCGGGATCGCGCCGCAGTTGACCGGTACGAACGGGCCGTCACGGCGGGCGCCACTCTCGTGGATCAGTCGGGCCACGAGTTCCTTGCCGGTGCCGGATTCCCCGGCGATGTGCACGGGCGCCTGGCTGCGCGCGACGCGCGCGATCATCTCGCGCAGCCGCTGCATCGCCGCCGACTGGCCGAGCAGCTGCGGGCGCAGCGCTTCGGGGCGATCGCGGCGGCTCGCGAGCTTCAGCGCCTGGGTGACGAGCCGGCGCAGGTCGCTGATGTCGAGCGGCTTGGAGACGAAATCGAAGGCGCCGACCTTGAGGGCGCGGACCGCCGCCTCGACGTTGCCGTGCGCGGTGATCACGGCGACCGGGGTCTGCGGCACGTGCGACTGCATCCACTCGACCAGGTCGAGCCCGTCGCCGTCCGGCAGACGCATGTCCGTGAGGCAGAGATCGTAGGGACGTCGCGCGAGCTCGCGTTTCGCGGTGCCGAGATCGTGCACGGCGCGCGAGGCGACGTTCATGCGCTGGAGCGTGATCGCCAGGAGCTCGCAGAGGTCCGGCTCGTCGTCGACGATCAGGGCGGTGGGTTCGGTCATTGCGCGGATCAGGCTTCCTGCCAGCGTTGGGGGTCGGCGAATACCAGCCGGAAAATGCTACCACCGGCCGCGCGCGGCTCGTACAGCAGCAGTGCGCCGTTGCACTCCGCGAGTTCGCGCGCGAGGAACAGTCCGAGACCCGTGCCCGTGCGGTGCAGGGTGAAGAAGGGCTCGAAGATGCGGTCGGCCGCGGCGGGATCGATGCCGGGGCCGCGGTCCGCGACCTCGAGGTAGGGGCGCCCGTTCCCGGCCAGACGCCCGGTCGTGAGGTCGAGGGTCCCGCCGCTGACGTCGAGGGCGTACCTGCGCGCGTTCTCGCAGAGGTTCCACAGCACCTGGTGCAGGTGCGACGGGTCGAAGCGGACCTCCAGGTCCTCGGCGGTGCTGACCAGGAAGCGGTCGGCCGGGATCTCGTACGTCTCCCGGAACTCCTCGACGAAGTCCTCGGCCCACGCCGCGAGCGGCAGGCGCTCCGGACGGGTCGCCTCGCGCCGCGACAGCTGCAGCACGTTGCTGATGATCGTCGACACGCGGTCGGAATTGCCGCGGATGATCTCGGTCAGCCGGCGGTCGGCGTCGCTGAGCCCGGGTGTCTCGGCGAGCAGCTGGGCCGCGTGGCTCATCGCGCCCACGGGATTGCGGATCTCGTGGGCGATGCTGGCCGACAGGCGGCCGAGCGCGGCGAGCTTCGACTGCTGCACCCGCTCGGCGATCGCGCTGACGTCCTCGAGGAAGACGATCACGGGGCCGGGCTGTTCGCTGCCGAGCGCCGCGAAGTGCGGCCGGACCTCGCGGGTGCTGTCGGCCGCGAGCAGCGTGCCGTCCGGGGCTCCACCGGCCGGGTTCTGGCGCCAGGTTTCCAGCAGATAGAGCAGCCGGGGCGACAGTTCGCCGAGCAGCGCGCCGGGACGCGCATCGCGCGTGCCGAGGATCTTGCGCGCCGACTCGTTGATGAGTCGGACGCTGTCCGCCGCATCCACCACCACGAGACTCTCGCGCAGCCGCTCGACCACGTACTGGGAGAGTTCCGCGAGATTGGCGAGGTCGATCTCGCGCTGGCGGACCAGGGCCTCGCTCTCGCGCAGCCGGGTCGCGAGCGGTGCTGCTGCGAGCGCGACGACGAACACCAGCGCGCCCAGGATCCCCGCCTGTGTGAGCCCGCCCGGGTCCGCCTGTGCATGCAGGATCAGCAGCGCCTGCTGCCCGAGGAGCATCAGTGCGGCGATTGCGGAGATGAGCACGGCCGTGCGGCCCGTCACGAGCAGGCTGACGGCACCGACGGGCACCAGCAGCAGCAGCCCCAGGCCGCTCGACACGCCGCCGCTCGCCCAGGTCAGCGCGCAGAGTGCGAGGATGTCCGCGGCGACCTGCAGGTATGCCTGGTAGGCGAGCAGCGGCCGGCGCCATTTCAGCAGGCCTATGAAGACGACGCCGGCCAGGAACCAGGCGGCGAGCGCCAGACGGAAACCCTCGGGTTCGAGTCCGCCGAACGGGGCGGGTCGCAGACCCAGGCCGACCGCGGCGGCGAGCAGGGAGGGGATCAGCAGGCGGTGGATGTTCAGGATGCCGAGAACGCGCCAGGCCAGCTCGGGGTCGCTCTCCACGCGTTCCGCGTCGCCTTCCGTCATCGTTCCGCGCTCCTCAGGTCGGCCGGACTCTAGCACGCGGTATTTTCCGGCATTGCCGAGTGCGTCCCGCCCCGCGACGCTTGCCGGGCCGATGCCGGGTCTTTTGCCTCCCGCACGGCCCTGATCCACAATAGCGCCCCTTTGCCGCGGCCGGTCCATCGGGGACCGGCACGGCCGACCAGTGAGCCAACAATGAATCTTCACGAATACCAGTCGAAGCAGATCTTCGCGAAATACGGCATTCCGGTCCCCAACGGTCGCATCGCGGCATCCGCCGACGAGGCGGAGCAGGCGGCCCGCGCGCTGGGCGGGGCGGTCTGGGTCGTCAAGGCCCAGGTGCACGCGGGAGGCCGCGGCAAGGCGGGCGGCGTCAAGCTCTGCAAGTCCGTCGAGGACGTCCGCAAGGCCGCGGCCGGCATGCTCGGCCAGCGTCTGGTCACGAAGCAGACCGGGGCCGAGGGACTGCCCATCGGTCAGGTGTACGTCGAGTCCGGGAGCCGCATCGCGCGCGAGATCTACCTCAGCCTGCTGCTGAACCGCGACCGCAGCCGCATCGCATTCATCGCGTCGGCGGCCGGCGGCATGGACATCGAGGAAGTTGCTGCGCACGAACCCGAGAAGATCCTGCGGGCGGACATCGATCCGGCCGCGGGCCTGCAGGGCTACCAGTGCCGCCGCCTGGCGTTCGGGCTCGGGTTCTCGGGCGCCCAGGTCAAGCAGTTCGAGGCGATCGCGCGGGCCCTCTACCGGCTGTACCTGGAGACCGACGCGGCGCTCGTCGAGATCAACCCGCTCATCGTGACGGCGGAAGGCGATCTCGTCGCGCTCGACGCGAAGATCAACATCGAGGCCAATGCGCTCTACCGCCAGCAGGCGGTTGCCGCGATGCGGGACGAGACGCAGGAGGACGCCATGGAAGTCGAGGCGTCCCGCCACGACCTGAACTATGTCTCCCTCGACGGTGACATCGCCTGCATGGTCAACGGCGCGGGCCTCGCGATGGCGACGATGGACCTCATCAAGCTGCACGGCGGTGCGCCGGCGAACTTCCTCGACGTGGGCGGCACGGCGACCGCGGAGCGCGTCACCGAGGCGTTCAAGCTGATCCTGTCGAACGCCAAGGTCCGGGCCATCCTGGTCAACATCTTCGGCGGCATAGTGCGCTGCGACGTGATCGCCGACGGCATCATGGCCGCGGTGAAGACCGTCGGCGTGAAGCTGCCGGTCATCGTCCGCCTGGAGGGGACGAACGCGGACATCGCGCGCAAGAAGCTGGCCGACGGCGGGCTCGCGATCATCGCGGCCCAGGACCTCACCGATGCGGCCGTGAAGGCCGTGAAGCTGGCCCGCGGTGGCCGGGCCTGATCGTAAGGACATCCCATGAGCATTCTGCTGAACAAGAAGAGCCGCGTGATCTGCCAGGGCTTCACCGGCAAGCAGGGCACGTTCCATTCGGAGCAGTGCATCGCCTACGGCACGAAGATGGTCGGCGGTGTGACGCCGGGCCGCGGCGGCGAGACCCATCTCGGCCTGCCCGTGTTCAACACGGCGCACGAGGCCGTCGAGAAGGCCGGCGCCGACGTGAGCATGATCTACGTACCGGCCGCCGGCGCCGCCGATGCGATCCTCGAGGCCGCCGATGCCGGCATCAGGCTGATCGTCTGCATCACCGAGGGCATCCCGGTGAACGACATGGTGAAGGTCAAGGCCGCACTCCGGTCCTATGACTGCCGTCTCGTGGGCCCGAACTGCCCCGGCGTGATCACGCCGGGCGAGAGCAAGGTCGGCATCATGCCGGGATTCATCCACCGGCCCGGCCGCGTCGGCATCGTGTCGCGTTCCGGCACGCTGACCTACGAAGCGGTGTTCCAGACCACGGGCCTGGGGCTCGGCCAGAGCACCTGCGTCGGCATCGGCGGTGACCCCGTGCGCGGCATGAACTTCGTCGACGTGATCGAGCTGTTCGAGCGCGATCCGCAGACCGACGGCATCATCATGGTGGGCGAGATCGGCGGCAGCGATGAAGAAGCCGCCGCGGCCTACATCCGCAAGTACGTGACCAAGCCGGTCGTTGCCTACATCGCGGGCGTCACGGCGCCGGCGGGCAAGCGCATGGGCCATGCGGGCGCAGTCATCGCCGGAGGCAAGGGCACGGCGGCGGACAAGTTCGCGGCGCTGGAAGCCGCCGGGGTGAGGACGGTGCGTTCGCCGGCCGAACTCGGCTCGGCGATGAAGCAGGAACTCGAGAAGCGCGCGCGCCGCAAGGCCGCGGCCGCTGCGAAGGCCGCACCCGCCAGGCCGGCCGCGAAGCCCGCGGCCACGAAGAAGCCCGCTGCTGCGAAGAAGCCGGCGGCGAAGACACGGCCGCAGCCGAAGCCCGTGTCGCGCAAGGCACCGGATGCGCGCCGCAAGGCGGCGGCGAAGCCGGCGAAGGCGAAGTCCACGCGCGGCGCGGCGGTGAGCCGTGGTGCCGGCGCGCGGTCGAGCCAGCGGCGTGCGAGCCGCGTGCGTGCGGGTCGCGCCCGCGGCTGAACGGCACTGATCCGTCGCCCCGGCGCAGGTCCGGGGCGGCGGCGACCGGCACGCGGAGCGTCGAGGCACGATGACCGAACGGATCCGCATCGCGCTCGCCCAGATCGACCTCTGCGTCGGTGACGCGCTCGGCAACGCCGGGCGTATCGTGGACGCAGCGGATCGTGCACGAGCTGCGGGCGCCGGTCTCGTCGTCTTCCCGGAACTCGCCCTGTCGGGCTATCCGCCCGAGGACCTGCTGTTCCATCGCGGCTTCCGGCGGCGCATCGACGCGGGACTCGAGCGCATCCGCTCGCAGGTGCGCGGCATCGACGTGCTGTTCGGGTACCCGGCCTACGAGGACGGCCACATCTGCAACGCCGCGGCCTGGATCCGCGACGGCCGCGTGCTCGCCGTCCACCGCAAGCTGCTGCTGCCGAACTACAGCGTCTTCGACGAGAAGCGCTACTTCCGCGCCGGGCATTCGCCAACGCTCGTCGAGCTGTCGGGCCGGCGTGTCGCGATCCTCGTCTGTGAGGACGTCTGGGAGAGCGGGCCTGCCGCGCGCTCGCGCGAGGCGGGCGCGGAACTCCTCGTCGTGCTGAACGCATCGCCTTTCGAGATCGACAAGCAGGAACAGCGCGAGCGCATCGTCGCGGCACGCGCCCGGGAGACCGGCCTGCCGATCGTGTACGTGAACCTGGTCGGCGGCCAGGACGAACTCGTCTTCGACGGGCAGTCGTTCGTCGTCGATGCCGGCGGCGCGGTGCGATCGCGCGCGCCGGCGTTCGTCGAGTCGGGGATGCTCGTCGAGGTCGATGCGTCCGGCCCTCGCCTGATGCCCGCCCCGGGGCCGCTCGCGGCCCCGCTCGGCGAGGAGGAGCGCGTCTATCGCGCGATCCAGCTCGGCATCCGCGACTACGTCGGCAAGCACCGCTTCCCGGGCGTGGTGCTCGGGCTCTCGGGCGGAATCGATTCCGCGCTCGTTCTCGCGCTCGCGGTCGATGCGCTCGGCGCGGACCGGGTCGAGGCCGTGATGATGCCCTCGCGCTTCACGTCGCAGATGTCCCTCGACGACGCGGCGGAGATGGCGCGCGGCCTCGGCGTGAAGTACTCGGTGATCCCGATCGAGGGGATGTTCGAGGCCACGCTCGCCGCGCTCGCCGGTGAGTTCGCGGGGTGCGCGCCCGATGCGACCGAGGAGAACATCCAGGCGCGCTGCCGCGGCATGCTGCTGATGGGCATCTCGAACAAGACCGGCCGCATGCTGCTCACGACGGGCAACAAGAGCGAGATGGCCGTCGGCTACGCAACGCTCTACGGCGACATGGCCGGCGGGTTCGCGCCCATCAAGGATCTGTCGAAACTGCTGGTGTACCGGCTGTCGCGCTGGCGCAATTCGCTGGGCACCGTGATCCCGGAGCGGATCATCGAGCGGCCGCCCTCGGCCGAACTGCGCGCGGACCAGAGGGATTCCGATTCGCTGCCGCCCTACGAGATCCTGGACCCGATCCTCACGGCGTTCATCGAGGAAGACCTGTCCGTCGACGAGATCGTTGCGCGTGGCTTCGACCGCGACACCGTGGTGCGCGTGCTCGACATGGTCCGGCGCAACGAATACAAGCGGCGGCAGGCGCCCCCGGGCGTGCGCATCAGCGGCCGCGCCTTCGGCCGGGACTGGCGCTATCCGATCACGTCGGGCTATCGAGCCTCGGAACCGGGGGCGTAGGCTGCGCTCGGGCGTCGAGCGCAGCCGTCCTCACCAGAACTTCCACCAGCGCTTCCTGCGGCCGGCGCCCATGTCGGGCCGCTGTTTGCTGAAGTTGAGTTCGTAGACGCTGCGCGACTGAGCGGCGAGGTCCTTCAGCCCCAGCGCATCGTAGGCCGAGATCTGGATCGCGAGCGCCTCGCGGATCGACGGCGCGCCGTCGTAGTTCTCGATGCAGTACTTCGCGCGGTCGAGTGCTGCGACCCAGGCCTCGCGCCGCAGGTAGTAGTTCGCGACGTGCACCTCGTAGTCGGCGAGGCGGTTGCGCAGATAGACGAGCCGCTGGCGCGCATCGGGGCCGTACAGGCTGTCCGGGTGCTGCTCGATGAGCTGCGAGAACGACTGGAACGACTTGCGTGCGTCCCGCGGCGGGCGCTCCGACAGGTCGACGTCGAACCAGCGCTCCATGAAGTTCGCCATGCGCTCGAAGTACACGAGGCCCTTGATGTACAGCGCATAGTCGACGCGCGGGTGCGTCGGGTACTCGCGGATGAACTGGTCGGCGGCGTCCACGGCCGACTCGGGCTCCCGATCCTTGTAGTACAGGTACATGAGGTCGAGCTTGCCCTGGCGCGCCTGCGGGCTGAACGGAAAGCGCGCCCCGAGTGCCTCGTAGAGCTTCACCGCGTTGTTGTAGTCGCGGTTCTCGAGCAGCTCGTGCGCGCGGTTGTAGAGCAGGTCCGGCGCGTTGTACTGGGAGTCGCGCTCGCGGTTCGAGCGGCAGCCCGACACGAGGACGACGAGGGCCAGCGCCAGCAGCGCAGGCCTGGAGATTCTGAGGTGAAACAAGGGACTGGACCCCGGCGGCAAGACCCGAGCAGTATAGCCGAAAGACCCGGACCCGCTCCCATGAGTTCCCGTTCACCGGACCCGCGCCCACCGCTGCGTCATGAACTCGTCGCGCCCGCATCGCTGGCGGGCCGGCGCCTCGACCAGGCGCTCGCGGACCTTCTCCCCGAATACTCGCGCTCGCGCCTCAAGGAATGGATCGAGCAGGGCGCCGTGCAGGTCGACGGTCGCGCGGCGCGGCCGCGTGACCGCATCCGCGGGGACGAACGGATCGTCGTCACGGCAACGCTGCCGGACCGCGTCGAGCTGCTGCCGCAGGCGATCGCGCTCGACGTCGTGCACGAGGACGAGGGCCTGTTCGTCGTGAACAAGCCGGCGGGCCTCGTCGTGCACCCCGGTGCGGGGAATCCCGACCGGACACTCGTGAACGCGCTGCTCGCCCGCGACCCGGCACTGGCGGCGCTGCCGCGCGCCGGCATCGTTCACCGGCTCGACAAGGACACCAGCGGAGTCCTGCTCGTCGCGCGGACCGTGGCCGTGCACACCGCGCTGGTGCGCATGCTGCAGGCCCGCGACATCCACCGCGGGTACCAGGCGGTCTGCGCCGGCGTCATGACCGCGGGCGGTACTGTCGATGCCGCGATCGGCCGTCACCGCACCGATCGCCTGCGCATGGCCGTGCGCGGCGACGGCCGCGAGGCGGTCACCCATTACCGCGTGATCCGGCGCTATCGCGCGCACACGCACGTCCGGGTGCAGCTCGAGACCGGGCGCACGCACCAGATCCGCGTGCATCTCGCGCACATCGGCTACCCGATCGTCGGCGATCCGGTCTACGGCCGGCGTCTCGCCGTGCCGGCCGGCGCCTCGCCCGGGCTCGCGGCGGCGCTGCGCGGCCTCGGACGCCAGGCGCTGCACGCGGCTCGCCTGGAATTCGACCACCCCTCGAGCGGCCGGCACGTCGTGGTCGAGGCGCCGCTACCCGAGGATCTGCATCTGCTGCTCGCGGCGCTGGACGAGGATCTGCGTGCGCATCGGCGGGAGGACGAACGGCATGCCTGAGCCGCTGGCCACCCGTGTGGCGTGGCCGGCGCCCGGTCACGTGCGCGCCGCGTTCACGGGCCGCGCAGGCGGCGTCAGCGTCGGTGAGTTCTCGAGCCTGAATCTGGCCGACCACGTCGGCGACACGGCGGAGTCCGTCGCGGAGAACCGGGCGCGGCTGCGGCGGGCGCTGGACCTGCCGGGCGAGCCCGTCTGGCTGCGCCAGGTCCATGGCACGGCGGTCACGGTCGTGGGCGAAGACGAGCCCGCCGAAGCCGATGCCTCCGTGTGTTTCGAGCGGAACCGCGTGCTGGCGATCCTGACGGCGGACTGCCTGCCGCTGCTGTTCACCGACCGGGCCGGAACCGTGGTCGGTGCGGCGCACGCGGGCTGGCGCGGGCTCGCGGCCGGGGTGATCGAGGCGGTCGTCCTGCGGATGCGCCGCGATCCTTCCGATCTCCTCGCGTGGCTGGGTCCCGCCATCGGGCCCGCCGCCTTCGAGGTGGGTGGTGAGGTACGCCAGGCGCTGCTCGACGCCGACCCCGGTGCAGAGGCCGCGTTCCAGCCGAATGCGCGGGGGCGCTGGCAGGCCGATTTGTTCGGGCTCGCGGGGCGCAGGCTCGCGGCCCTCGGCGTTGCCGCCGTGTCCGGTGGCGGACTCTGCACCCACGCGGACGCGACGCGTTTCTTCTCGCACCGGCGCGATGGTCGGACCGGCCGCATCGCGAGCCTGATCTGGATGGACTGAGCCAGACGGGTTCCCTGCTGCGCGCGGCATCCCGTGATCGCGTGGCGATCATCGGGCCGGGCACCTACAATCGCGCGCTGGCCGGTACGCGAACGGCGTCCCTGGAGGAAGCGTGGTGTCGACGCTCGCGATGATCCTGCTGGCGACGGGCCTGAGCGGCGTGGCGAGCGCCGGCGTCGCGGGTGGCTTCCTGCTGCTGCCGGAGGCGCGGCGTCAGGCGCTCCTGCCGCGGCTCGTGAGCTTCGCGACGGGTGCCCTGCTCGGCGCCGCCCTGCTCGCGCTCCTGCCGCACGCGCTCGAGGGCGTCGGTGCAGAACACACCCATCGCATCGGTGTGGCGCTCGTGGCCGGCATCCTGGCGTTCTTCGTGCTCGAGAAACTCGTGCTCTGGCGGCATTGCCACGAGGACCCCTGCGAGGGGCACGTACCGCACGTCTCGCCGCGCGATCGCGCCGGCGCCTGGCTGATCCTCTGGGGCGACGGTTTCCACAATGTGCTCGACGGCGTGCTGATCGCGGCGGCGTTCATGACCGATCCGCACCTCGGCGTCGTCACGGCGATCGCCGTGCTCGCACACGAGATCCCGCAGGAGGTCGGCGACGTCGCGATCCTGCTGCACGGTGGCATGCACCGCCGCCAGGCACTCGGCCTCAATCTCGCGACGAGCCTGACCTCCATGATCGGTGCCGCGGGCGCGTGGTTCGCGTTCTCGACCGTCCAGCAGGTGCTGCCCTATGCGCTCGCTGTCGCCGCTGCCTCGTTCCTGTACGTGGCGGTCGCGGACCTGATCCCGGGTCTGCACCGGCGCACGGACCCCCGGACGAGCTTCGAACAGGTCGCCCTGATCCTGGCCGGCATCGCCGTCGTGTTCCTGTCCCATCGGCTGGCGCACTGAGGGACCCGGCGCCCGCGACGCGATCGCGGTTGATTTTCGGCGGCCGGACCCCCACTGAGGCGGAAAGCCGGATCCTCGGAGCGCATTCATGCGGATGGACAAGCTGACGTCGAAGTTCCAGATGGCCCTCGCGGATGCCCAGTCGCTCGCGGTCGGGCGGGATCACCAGTTCATCGAACCGCAGCACGCGCTGCTCGCGCTCGTCGACCAGCAGGGCGGCACGGTGCGGCCGCTGCTCGACAAGGCGGGAGTCAACGTCAGCCTGCTGCGTTCGCGGCTGATGGAGGCGCTGGACCGGCTGCCGTCGGTCGAGGGCACGCCGGGCGAGGTGCACCTCTCGAACGACCTGTCGCGGCTGCTGAACGTGACGGACAAGCTCGCCCAGCAGCGCGGCGACCAGTACATCTCCTCGGAGCTCTTCGTCCTCGCGGTGTTCGAGGACAAGGGAGTCACCGGACGCATCCTCAAGGACGCGGGCGGCGTGAAAGGCGCCGTCGACAAGGCCATCGGCGACCTGCGCGGCGGCGAGAAGGTGCAGGACGCGAACGCCGAGGAGAGCCGCGGCGCGCTCGAGAAGTACACCATCGACATGACCGCGCGCGCGGGGCAGGGCAAGCTCGACCCCGTGATCGGCCGCGACGACGAGATCCGCCGCACCATCCAGGTGCTGCAGCGGCGCACCAAGAACAACCCCGTCCTGATCGGCGAGCCCGGCGTCGGCAAGACCGCGATCGTCGAGGGCCTCGCGCAGCGCATCGTCAACGGCGAGGTGCCCGAAGGCCTGAAGGACAAGCGCGTCCTGTCGCTGGACATGGGCGCGCTGATCGCCGGCGCCAAGTTCCGCGGCGAATTCGAGGAACGCCTGAAGGGCGTCCTGAACGACCTCGCCAAGCAGGAAGGCCAGGTCATCCTGTTCATCGATGAGCTGCACACCATGGTCGGTGCGGGCAAGGCCGAGGGTTCCATGGATGCCGGCAACATGCTCAAGCCCGCGCTCGCGCGCGGTGAGCTGCACTGCGTGGGTGCGACCACGCTGGATGAGTACCGCAAGTACGTCGAGAAGGACGCTGCGCTCGAGCGTCGCTTCCAGAAGGTGCTGGTGAACGAGCCCTCGGTCGAGGACACCATCGCGATCCTGCGCGGCCTCAAGGAGCGTTACGAGGTCCATCACGGCGTCGAGATCACGGATCCCGCGATCGTCGCCGCGGCGACGCTGTCGCACCGCTACATCGCGGACCGCCAGCTGCCCGACAAGGCCATCGACCTCGTCGACGAGGCCGCCTCGCGCATCCGCATGGAGATCGACTCCAAGCCGGAGGCGCTGGACCGGCTCGACCGCCGCATCATCCAGCTCAAGATCGAGCGCGAGGCGCTGAAGAAGGAGAGCGACGAGGCATCGAAGAAGCGCCTCGAACAGCTCGAGGAAACGCTCGCCGGGCTCGAGAAGGAATACGCCGATCTCGACGAGATCTGGAAGGCCGAGAAGGCCGCGATGCAGGGCGCCACGCACATCAAGGAGGAGCTCGAACGCGTGCGCATCGAACTCGAGGCCGCGCGCCGCGCGCAGGACCTCGCGCGCATGTCCGAGCTGCAGTACGGCCGGATCCCCGAGCTCGAGCGCAGGCTCGCCACCGCGCAGGCCGCCGAGGCGAAGGAAACCCAGCTCGTCCGCAACAAGGTCACCGACGAGGAGATCGGCGAGGTCGTCTCCAAGTGGACCGGCATCCCGGTCTCCAGGATGCTCGAGAGCGAGAAGGACAAGCTGCTCAGGATGGAGGAGGCCATCGGCCGCCGCGTCGTCGGCCAGGACGAGGCGCTGCGCGTGGTCGCGGACGCGATCCGCCGCTCGAGGGCCGGGCTCGCGGATCCGAACCGCCCGAACGGTTCCTTCCTGTTCCTCGGTCCCACGGGCGTGGGCAAGACCGAGCTCTGCAAGGCACTGGCGGAGTTCCTCTTCGACACCGAGGAGGCCATCGTCCGCATCGACATGTCGGAGTTCATGGAGAAGCACTCGGTCGCGCGGCTCATCGGTGCGCCCCCGGGTTACGTGGGCTACGAGGAGGGCGGCTACCTCACGGAGGCCGTGCGCCGCCGGCCGTATTCCGTGATCCTGCTCGACGAGGTCGAGAAGGCGCACCCGGACGTGTTCAACGTGCTGCTCCAGGTGCTGGACGACGGCCGCCTGACCGACGGCCAGGGCCGCACGGTCGACTTCCGCAACAGCGTGGTCATCATGACCTCGAACCTCGGTTCGCAGGTCATCCAGGAGCTCGCCGGGGAGGCGAACTACGAGCGCATGAAGTCCGCGGTGATGGAGATCGTCGGCCAGCATTTCCGGCCCGAGTTCGTCAACCGTATCGACGACATCGTCGTGTTCCATCCGCTGGGTCGCGAACAGATCCGCCGCATCGTGGACATCCAGCTCGGCTATCTGCGCCGCCGGCTCGGGGATCGCGACATCGGCCTCGTGCTCGACGACGCGGCCCGCGACCGGCTGGGCGAGGCGGGATTCGACCCCGTCTACGGCGCGCGCCCGCTCAAGCGCGCGATCCAGCAGCAGGTCGAGAACCCGCTGGCGCAGCGGATCCTGCGCGGCGAGTTCGGCCCGGGCGAGGCCGTGAGCATCACGGCTCGCGGCGGCGAACTCGTGTTCACGAAGGGTGCCAAGGCGGCTGCGGCCTGACGGATCGTCGCCGCGGCGCGAAGATCGGGCTTGAAATCTCCCCGCGCGCCCCTAGACCATACGCCCCCGTCGGAATCGGGAGTTGCCGAATGCCTTTTTACGAGTACGAGTGCTCGGCCTGTGGTCACACGCTGGAGGCCATGCAGAAGATCAGCGACGGGCCGCTGAAGAAGTGCCCGGAGTGCAGCCGGAATGCGCTCAAGCGGCTGATGTCCGCGCCCGTGTTCCGCCTCAAGGGAGGCGGCTGGTACGAGACCGACTTCAAGGGTGACAAGGACAGCCGGCGCAACCTCGCCGGTGAGAAGGACGAGGCACCGAAGGCCGAGGCGACGTCCGCGCCCGCCGACAAGGGCGCTGACAAGGGCGCTGACAAGCCCGCGGCGGCGCCACCGAAGGCCGATGCCCCCGAGAAGCCCTCGGGGCGCACCAGCGTTGCCGTCCGCAAGCCCGCGGCGCGCCCGCGCCCGGCCCCGCGCAAGCCGGCCGCCCGCAAGGGGGCCGCGAAATCGCGCGGCGCACGGCGCTGACGGTGGACGATCCCGCCCAGCGGCCCGGTCCCTTCGCCCGCACACGGCGCTACCTCGTCGCCGGACTGCTGGTCTGGATCCCGGTCTTCGTGACCGTGTTCGTGCTCAGGTTCCTCGTGGACCTGATGGACACGACGCTGCTGCTGCTTCCCGACGCCTGGCACCCGGACCGCGTGCTGGGTTTCCACATCCCCGGCCTCGGCCTGCTCCTCGCGCTCTCCGTGCTGGGAGTGACCGGCCTGACCCTGTCGAACCTCGTCGGGCGCGAACTCGTGCGCTGGTGGGAAGGCCTGATGCAGCGCATCCCCGTGGTGCGCTCGATCTACTCCGGCGCCAAGACGTTCGCGGAGACGGTGTTCTCCGGCAAGGGTCAGGCGTTCAAGCGGGTGCTGCTCATCGAGTATCCGCGCAAGGGCATCTGGAGCATCGGCTTCCAGTCCGCCGAGCAGGTCGCCGAGATCGACCACCGCACCGGTGAAGAGCTGGTCTGTGTCTTCGTTCCGACGACGCCCAACCCGACGAGCGGCTTCATCATGATGGTCCCGAAGCGCGACTGCGTCGCCCTGGACATGACCGTCGATCAGGCGATGAAGATGATCGTCACGCTGGGGGTCGTCGTGCCCGTCTGGCAGCCGCCGACCCAGCTGTCGCTCGGGATCGACCCCGGGCCGGGCGTGTCGACGCCCGGCGGCTGACCGCGCACGCGTTGCGGACCACGGCCCCGAGGCCGTAACATCGCCGCCTCCAGCGCCCGCTCCATGCGGATTTTTTTAATCCAAATCAAGAACTTGCACCGATGCGCACGCACTACTGTGGTCAGGTCAACGAATCGCTGGTCGGCCAGAGGGTCGCCGTCGCGGGCTGGGTCCATCGGCGCCGCGACCACGGCGGCGTGATCTTCATCGACCTGCGCGATCGCGAGGGCCTGCTGCAGATCGTCGTCGATCCGGACACCGCGGAGGCCTTCAAGGCGGCCGAGCACCTCGGACGCGAATTCTGCGTGCGCATCGCGGGCGTGGTGCGCAACCGGCCGCCGGGCACGATCAACACGGGTCTCGCCTCGGGCCACGTGGAACTGCTGGCGAAGGAACTCGAGATCCTCAATCCCTCGGTGACGCCACCCTTCGCGCTCGACGAGGAGGTCAACGAGGAACTGCGCCTCAAGTACCGCTACATCGACCTGCGCCGGGACGTGATGCAGCAGCGGCTGCGCCTGCGTCACTCGATCACGCGGGCGATGCGTTCCTACCTCGACCATCACGGCTTCATCGATCTCGAGACGCCGATGCTGACCAAGGCGACGCCGGAAGGCGCGCGCGACTACCTCGTGCCCTCGCGCACGCACGCGGGCAAGTTCTTCGCCCTGCCGCAGTCGCCGCAGATCTTCAAGCAGCTGCTGATGATGAGCGGCTTCGACCGCTACTACCAGATCGTGCGCTGCTTCCGCGACGAGGACCTGCGCGCCGACCGCCAGCCCGAGTTCACGCAGCTGGACATCGAGACCTCGTTCCTCACGCAGCAGCAGATCATGGAGCTCATGGAAGGGCTCGTGCGCACGCTGTTCGAGCAGGTGCTCGGCGTGCCGCTGCCGGACCCGTTCCCGCGCATGACCTATGCCGAGGCCATGCGCCGCTACGCCTCCGACAAGCCCGATCTGCGCATCCCGCTCGAGCTCGCCGATGTCGCCGACCTGGTGCGTGACTGCGAGTTCAAGGTGTTCGCGGGGCCGGCCTCCGATCCGGAAGGCCGCGTCGCCGCGATGTGCGTGCCGAAGGGCGGCGAGCTCACGCGCAAGCAGATCGACGACTACACCGCATTCGTCGCGCGCTATGGTGCGAAGGGGCTCGCCTACGTCAAGGTCAACGATGTCGCGAAGGGCCGCGAAGGCCTGCAGTCGCCGATCCTGAAGTTCCTGTCGGATGCCGCGGTCGCAGGCATCCTCGCGCGCACGCACGCGGCTGACGGCGACCTGATCTTCTTCGGCGCGGACAAGGCGAGAGTCGTCAACGACGCGCTGGGCGCGCTCCGGCTGAAGGTCGGTGAGGATCTTGGCCTCGTCGAGAAGGGCTGGCGGCCACTGTGGGTCGTCGACTTCCCGATGTTCGAATGGGACCCGGACGCGAAGCGCTGGGCCGCGATGCATCACCCGTTCACTTCGCCGGTCGACGGCGATCCGGCCGCGCTCACGGGCAATCCGGGCAACGCGCTCGCGCGGGCCTACGACATGGTGCTGAACGGCTCCGAGATCGGCGGCGGCTCGGTGCGTATCCACCGGCAGGACATGCAGAGCGCGGTGTTCTCGCTGCTCGGCATCGACGCCGACGAGGCGCGCGAGAAGTTCGGCTTCCTGCTCGATGCGCTGTCCTACGGTGCACCGCCGCACGGCGGCATCGCCTTCGGGCTCGATCGCCTCGCGATGCTGATGTCGGGCGCAGACAGCATCCGCGACGTCATCGCGTTCCCGAAGACGCAGTCGGCCTGGTGTCCGTTGACCGATGCGCCCTCGGCGGCAGGCGAGCCGCAGCTGCGCGAACTGAACATCCGCGTGCGTCTGCCGGTGGCGCCCGCCGGCTGAACACGGTGATCTCGGACGCCCGGCGCGTCCTCGTCGTGCACGGTCTGTTCATGACCGGTGCCGAGACGGTGCTGCTGCGCCGGCGGTTGCGCGCGCAGGGCTTCGAGCCGATCGTCTTCAGGTACTCATCGCGCCACGCCTCGCTGGATTCCCTGCTCGCGGTTCTCGCGCGCGGGATCGCGGACCTCGGCGAACCGTTCCACGCCGTCGGGCACAGCCTCGGGGGTGTGCTGCTGCTCAGGCTCCTGGAGCGGTATCCCGCACTGCCGTTGCCGCGCTGCGTGCTGCTCGGTGCCCCCGCGCGCGGCAGTGCCGCAGCCCGGCGCCTGGCGCAATCCCGGCTGGGTGCCCGGATCCTGGGGCCGCTGGCGATCGCAGAACTGGCGCGCGAGCGGCCCGCCGTGTCGCCGGCGGCGGCACAGCTCGGCGTCATCGCTGGCACGCGCAGCGTTGGTCTCGGCCGGCTGGTGACCGACCTGCCCCGGCCGAACGACGGTGCGGTCGCTGTCGCGGAGACGGTCGTCGAAGGCGCGGCGGACCGCATCGAACTACCGGTGTCGCACACCGGGATGCTGCTGTCCCCGGCAGTGGCCCGCGAGGCCGCACGGTTTCTCCTGCAGGGACGCTTCGGTCATCCCGGCGACCACGGCTGACCGCTGCTCGCGCACTCCGGAACCTCGCGTTAAGTCAAGAACGTGACGCGATCGACGTCCGCGCGGTGTCGACTGCGTCATTTTCTTTCGTGCGGGACCGATAACAGGGCACACCTGACCAGAGGCGGATCGTGCAACCGCTCGTGTCGAATCAGTCACATCGCCATCGCCCGACCGCCCGCCGGTTCCGCCGGACGCCTGGATTCACCATCGTCGAGCTGCTGCTGACGCTGGCGATCTTCTCGATCCTCGTCGGGGTCGGCTATTCGTCGTACGGCACCGTGCTGGAGCGCAACCGCAACGCAGCGGTCGTCAACGACCTCACGCGCATCAAGTTCGCGATCGAACGGTTCCGCAGCGTCAACGATGAACTGCCGACGACGCTCGCGGCGATCGGCATGGACGGCATGCGCGATCCCTGGGGACATTCCTACGCCTACCTGAACTTCGAGACCGTCCACGGCAACGGGCAGAAGCGCAAGGACCACGATCTCGTTCCGATCAACACCGAGTACGACCTCTACAGCAAGGGTCCCGACGGTCGCAGCGCGTCTGCGCTCACGGCGGCGATCAGCAAGGACGACATCATCGTCGCCAATGACGGCGCGTACATCGGTCGTGCGTCCGAGTACTGATACCGCGGTCGCCGTCGCGCGCGGTGCCGGCGACGGAACAGGGAGTTCATCGTGAGGCTCCGTCCACGCTGGGAAATGGGCAGCGCTCTGGCGAGGCGCACGTATGCGCTGTTCATCTTCCTCGCGGTCCTGCCGATTCTGGTGGTCGGCTACGTGCTCGTCGATCGCATCGGCCGGAACATGGCGGTGCGGGTCGAGGAGGGCCTGCGCCTGGAGGCGAAGCAGTACGGCCTGATGCTGTTCCAGCGCATGGAGCTCGCGGATCGCGCGCTCACGAGCCTGACGAACCGCATGGACCCCGGCCTCCGGGCAGCCATGCACGATCTGGCGGCGGACGATAACGGCATCTTCGACGTGGTTTCGGTCAAGTTCCCGGACGGCTATGTACAGGTCGAGGGAGACCTGGAGCGCCACCCGTATCTACAGTGCGAGGCGGCGGCTGACCGCAACAATGCTCTCGCTGGCACGCTGCGACCGGCGATCGACCTCAACGGGAACTGGGCGATCGCGCTCGTGCGCACGCAGACCGTGCTCGGCCGGCAGGGTGCCTGTGTGATCGGCATCGTCAGACCCGCGTTCCTGTGGAGACTGGATGCGCTCGCTCAGGACATGCAGTTGCGGGTGCTGGATCCCGCGGGCCGTACGCTCGTGGCCTTTGATGGTGACGCCGATGAATTCGAGGCGCCGGTCCGGGTGTCCCGGGCCCGGGCAGAGCCGGTGACACGACCCACGGTGGCCACGGACAGGATCGGCGCCGCATGGGAATTGTATCTGCGCAACAGGTTCGGCGTTTCGGGCTGGGAGATCGTGGTCAGCCGCAGCCGCGAGAGCGCGCTCGCCGACATCACCGAGTTCCGGTTCTGGCTCCTGCTCGCCATCGCGACGGGCGCCGGCGTGCTCGCCTTGCTGTCCTCGATCCTGATCCGGCGTGCACATCGACCACTGGTGCAGCTGCTCGATGCAACGCGTCGCATCGGTGCGGGCGACTTCTCGCAGGCCGTGTCGGTCGACGACAACCCGGACGTGCGCACGATCGGCACGGCCTTCAATGACATGATGCGGCGGCTGGCGCGACACTTCGACGCCATGGCGCTGCTGTCGAGCGCCGACCAGCAGATCCTGCGCTCGATCGGGGTGGATTCGGTGCTGCAGTCCGTCCTCAACCGCGCCCAGGACCTGCTGCAGGGCGACTCGCTCGCCGTGCTGCTCCTGGACACGGACTGTCCCGGCGCGGCCCGACTCTACACACGCTCCGAGGACGCTTCCGAGCCGCCGAAGCTCGAGCGCCGGGAGGTCGACGAGCAGCTCCGGCGGACACTGCTGGAGGCCGAGGGATCCATCGTGCGGACGCTCGGCGCGAACGACGAAGGGTGTTGCCTGTGCGACCTCGGGGTCGCCGGCATGGGTTGCTGCAGCATCGTGCCGATCCGCTCGGGTGCGGTGCTGCACGGCGCGCTGCTGATCGGCTACCGGACGCCGCAGCCGGCCGCCTCGGATCCGCCGCATCTCGCGGCGAGCCTCGCGGACCGGCTCGCGGTGGCCATCACGCACAGTTCGCGCGAGCAGGAGTTGTTCTTCCGGGCTCACTACGATCCCCTGACGGGCCTGCCGAACCGGGCGCTGCTGCGCGACCGCGTCGAGCAGGCCATCGTCCATGCCGAACGCTCCGGGTCGCTGCTCGCGATGCTGTTCCTGGACCTCGATCGCTTCAAGTACGTCAATGACTCCATGGGGCACGCGACCGGCGACCTGCTGCTCGCGGCCGTGGCGCGCCGCCTGACGAAAGAGCTGCCGGACGTGCAGACGATCAGCCGGCTGGGCGGCGACGAGTTCGTGATCGTCGCCGGCGACCTGCATTCACGACTCGAGATCGAGACGCTGGCCGCGCGCGTGCTCGCCGCGCTGCGCGAGCCGCTCGATGCCGTACGGCAGGGCTATGTGGCCAGTACATCGGTCGGCGTCGCGATCTACCCCGACCATGGCACGACCTTCGATCACCTGCTGCAGCACGCCGACTCGGCGATGTACGTCGCGAAGAACGATGGCGGCGCGACCTGCGCGGTGTTCGAAGAATCGATGGGTGAGAAGGCCGCCGCCAGGATCGACCTCGAAGCCGAACTGCGGCTCGCGCTGGCGCGCGGCGAATTCGAGCTCCACTACCAGCCGCAGATCAACCTGCGGTCCGGCAAGGTGTCCGGCGCCGAGGCACTCATCCGCTGGCGTCATCCGCAGCGGGGCTTCATCTCGCCCATGGACTTCATCCCGGTCGCGGAGGAGACCGGCCAGATCGTGGCGATCGGGTACTGGGTCGTGCGGGAGGTGTGCCGGCAGATCGCCGAGTGGCGCACCGACGGGGTCGCAGTGCCCCGCGTGGCGATCAATGTCTCCGTGCAGCAGATGCTGTCTCCGGGGTTCGTCGACCGTGTGCGGGGCCTCCTCGGCGACTACCGTGTACGGCCCGAGGAGGTCGAGCTGGAAGTCACCGAGAGCGTGCTCGCGAAGGACATCGACCGGCTCGCCGAGATCATCTGGCAGGTCGCCGAGCTGGGCTGCTGTCTCGCGATCGACGATTTCGGAACGGGTTATTCATCGCTGAGCTACCTGCAGAAGCTCCCGATCCAGGTGCTGAAGATCGACCGGTCCTTCCTGCCGAAGAGCGATTCGGACTTCGGTGCCATGGCGCTCTGCGAGGCAATCATCGGCATCGGCATCGCGCTCGGCAAGAGCATCGTCGCCGAGGGTGTCGAAACCTACGAGCAGCGCGACTTCCTGGCGTCGCGGCACTGTCACCTCGGCCAGGGCTATCTGTTCGGGCGGCCGATGTCCGCGGCCGACCTCTCGGCCTTCGTCGGTGCGCCCGGCAAGACGCAGCGCTTCCTGCGCCGCGTCGTGAACGGCTGAGCGCGGCTACCGCCGCCGCTTCAGCTCGTAGAGCCGCTCCAGGGCCTCGCGCGGCGAGAGCACGTCGGGATCGAGCGCGTCCAGCAACTCCAGCGCCTCGCTCGCGTCATGGGCGGGCGGGCCGAGCGGCAGCTGGCCGGGCTCCCGCGCGAGCTGCGCCGACACTGCGTGCTGCTCCAGCTCCGCCAGGTATCCGCGCGCACTGGCGATGACCTCGCGGGGCACGCCGGCGAGCTGCGCCACCTGCAGGCCGTAGCTGCGGCTCGCGGGGCCCGGCTTCACGGCATGCAGGAACACGAGCCGGTCGCCGTGCTCGGTGGCGTCGAGGTGGACGTTGCGTACGCCCTCGGCCTCTCCCGCCAGCGCCGTCAGCTCGAAGTAGTGCGTCGCGAACAGCGTGAACGCACGCACCCGCCGCGCGATGTGATTCGCGGTCGCCCAGGCGAGTGACAGGCCGTCGTAGGTGCTGGTGCCGCGGCCGATCTCGTCCATCAGCACCAGGCTGCGATCCGTCGCGTTGTTGAGGATGTCGGCGGTCTCGGTCATCTCGACCATGAAAGTCGAGCGCCCGCCCGCGAGATCGTCGGAGGCGCCGATCCGCGTGAACACCCGGTCGATGGGACCGATCACGGCACGGTCGGCCGGCACGAAGCCACCCATCGCCGCCATGATCACGATGAGCGCCGTCTGCCGCATGTAGGTCGACTTCCCGCCCATGTTCGGCCCGGTGATGACCAGCATGCGCGTGGCCTCGTCGAGCGCGAGGTCGTTGGGAACGAACGGCCCGTCGATGCCGCACTCGACCACCGGGTGGCGGCCGGCCTCGATCGCGAGACGCGGTTCGTCGACCAGGGTGGGGCGCGCGTAGCCGAGGCTGCGCGCGCGCTCGGCCAGATCCGCGAGGACGTCCGCGAGCGCGAGGGCCTGCGCCAGCCGGGTCAGTGCGGGCAGGTCGGCCGTGATGCGGTCAAGCAGCTGCTCATAGAGTTCCTTCTCGCGCGCGAGGCTGCGATCGCGAGCACCCAGCACGCGGTCCTCGAAGGCCTTCAGTTCCGGCGTGATGAAGCGCTCGGCGTTCTTCACGGTCTGCCGGCGGTGGTAGTCGGGCGGGACCTGGCCGGATTGGCTGCGCGGGATCTCGATGTAGAAGCCGGAGACCCGGTTGTACGCGAGCTTGAGCGAGGCGATGCCGGTGCGTTCGCGCTCGCGTGCCTCGAGGTCGAGCAGGAAGCGGTCGGTGTGCGCGGCGATGTCGCGCAGCTCGTCCAGCTCCGCGTCGTGGCCGCCGGCGATGACGCCGCCGTCGCGCAGCACGGGCGGCGGCGACTCGACGATCGCGCGGGCGAGCAGCGCGTGCAGTTCCTCGTGATCGCCGCAGGCGGCGCCGGCCCCGGCGACGAGCGGACTGTCGATCGTGGCGAGTCGCGCCGCGATGGCCGGCACGAGCGCGAGCGTGGCACGCAGTTGCGCGAGGTCGCGCGGCTTCGCCGAGCGCAGCGCCACGCGCGACAGGATGCGCTCGATGTCGCCGACCCCGGCGAGCACCTCGTGCAGCGGCTCGTCGGCGTGGGATTCGAGGAGTGCCTGTACTGCGTGGTAGCGGCGTTCGAGCGCGGTCCGGTCGCGGAGCGGCCGCTGCAGCCAGCGGCGCAGTTCGCGCGCACCCATCGGTGTCGCGGTGCGGTCGAGCACGCCGATCAGTGTGAACTCCGGCCGGCCCGAGAGGCTCTCGTCGAGTTCGAGATTGCGTCGCGTGGCCGGATCGAGCTGCAGCGCGTCGGAAGTGGATTCGGTGCCGAGGCCGGTGAGGTGCGGCAGGGCCGAGCGCTGCGTGTCGCGCACATAGGCGAGCAGCGCGCCCGCGGCGGCGATGGCGAGCGGCAGTCCCGCGCAGCCGAAGCCCCCGAGGTCGCGCACGCCGAACTGGGCGATGAGATGGCGTTCGGCGGATTCGCGCTCGAAATGCCAGGGCGGGCGGGGGCGCACGCACCCCCGGGCGCTGCCGGCCTGCGTTGCATCCGCACCTTCCGGCACCAGCAGCTCCGCAGGGCGCAGTCGCTCGAGCTCCGCGGCCAGTGTCGCCGGGCCGTCGAGTTCGGCGACCGTGAAGCGGCCGGCGGCCAGGTCCAGCCACGCGAGGCCGTGTCGCGCACCACCCGGGCACCAGGCCGCGAGCAGCGTGGCGCGGCGCGCCTCCAGCAGCGCCTCGTCGGTCACCGTGCCGGGGGTCACCACGCGCACGATGCGCCGCTCGACCGGGCCTTTCGACTTGCCCACCTCGCCGACCTGCTCGCAGATGGCGACGGACTCGCCACGACGGATCAGCTTCGCGACATAGGTGTCCAGCTTCTCGACCGGCACGCCGGCCATCGGGATCGGCGCGCCGGCCGATTCGCCGCGGCTCGTGAGCGCGATGTCGAGGAGCGGCGCCGCCCGGCGCGCGTCCTCGTGGAAGAGTTCGTAGAAATCCCCCATGCGATAGAACAGCAGCACGTCGGGCTGCTCGGCTTTCAGCCGCAGGTACTGCTGCATCATGGGCGTGTGCAGTTCCAGGCCGGGCAGCGTGGGGGTGTGGCGGGTCATGGCGAGGGGTGCCGCGGAATGGTTTGCGGGGTCGTCCGCGAGGCAGCGGGGCGGCGCCCGCCGCCCTCCGTCGCGGCCCGACCGGCACCACGAAGACGCCGATTGCTTGGGATTTCTGGGACTTGGCTACCGGTCGTGTGGGTCATGCTGCGGGTAATGTTAAACGCTGCCGGATCGGCGTTAAGTAAAATGGCCTCAGGGCCCCGTCGGCCGCTGCATTGCGATGTCGATGTCGTGAGGAAGACACGAAGTCGCCGGCGAACGATGCCTGCGACGACAGCTCGGGAGTATGGACGATGAACACGAAGCTCCGCGTCAGTATCGGGTTGATTCTTGCCACGGGCCTTTCGGCTGCGGCCTGGGCACAGGCCGGCGGCGCGTCGACGGACGTCGGGGACACGGTGCTCCAGGAGATCGTGGTCACCGGCACCCGGCTCAAATCGACGGAGTTCGAGACGCCGAACCCGACGTTCTCGATCAGCAGCCAGTCCATCGAGCTGTCGGGCGCCGTCAACATGACGTCGTTCCTGACCGACGTGCCGGCGCTGGTGGGGTCGTTCGACACGACGCGGATGTCTGGATCGGAGGGCTACATTGGCAGCACCGGCCTCAACCTCCTCAACCTGCACAATCTCGGCGAGGAGCGCACCCTCGTTCTCGTCGATGGTCGACGCCACGTCGGCGCGCTGCCGGAGACGGCGGCCGTGGACGTCAACAGCATTCCGATCGACCTCGTCGAGCGCATCGACGTCGCCACCGGCGGCATCTCGGCCATCTACGGCGCCGATGCGGTGTCCGGCGTCGTCAACTTCATCATGAAGAAGGACTTCGAGGGCATGACTGCGCGGGCCCAGTACGGCGTGGGTGCCGGTGGCGAGCCCCAGGACATGCTCGCCGCGCTGACCGCCGGCATGAACTTCGCCGAGGGCCGCGGCAACATTTCCGGCGCGATCGAGTACACGCACGAAGGCCGGCTCAGCGCCTCCGATCGCAGCTACCTGCGCGGTACGGGCTATCGATCGTTGGTACGCAATCCGGACGACGCGTCCGACGATCCGAACGTGCCGGATCGCATCCCTCTGACCAACATCCGCTTCTATGACAGTTCGCGGGAAGGCGCGCTCGACACGGACTTCGATCTCGAGCCGGACCTGCGCCCGAACGGCCAGCCCTACGAGATCACGCGGTTCATCGCGCCGTTCTATACGCAGGGCGGCACCGGCACGCTGCTCTCCGACTACATCGGCGACCTGGTCGCCAAGTCCGACCGCACGGTCGCCAACCTGTTCGCGCACTATGATGTCAGCGACGCGGCCACGGTGTTCGCCGAACTCAAGTTCGCGCACACCAAGGCGATTTCCTACAGCCAGCCGACCTTCGACTACTTCATTTACCTGACGCCGGACAACCCGTTCATGCCCGATGTGGTCCGTGACGTGGCACCGGGCGGCGTGCTGATGAACCGCGACAACTTCGACCTCGGCGTGCGCGCCGACAGCGTCAAACGCGACACGATCCGCTCTGTCGTGGGCGTCGAAGGTGATGTCAACGAGCACCTGCGTTACGAGTTGTCGTACGTCTACGGCGAGACCAAGGTCAAGAATACCGCGGTCAACAATCGCTTCAACGACCGCTTCTTCGCAGCGCTGGACGCGGTCATCAATCCTGCAACCGGCCAGCCGACCTGTCGTTCGAACCTCGATCCGTCGGCGCTCGCCTACGACAACTACGCTTACGATGGTCCGCTGTCGTTCACGCCGGGCGCCGGCAGCGGCTGCGTGCCGCTGAACCTGTTCGGCGAGGGTGTGGCCAGCCAGGCCGCGATCGACTGGGTGATGACCAACAGCCTCACGCGGTCGAAGCTGTCGCAGCATGTCGTCAACGGCTACATCTCCGGGGACATCCCGATGCTCATGCTGCCGGGCGGCCCGGTCGAGTTCGCGCTCGGCGGCGAATGGCGTCGAGAATCGGCCAGCACCGACACGCCACTCGAGGATCGGCTCGGCCAGACCTTCGGCAACGTGATCCTGCCGACGAAAGGCCACTTCGACGTCAAGGAAGGCTTTGCCGAACTGCGCTTCACGGTGCTGAAGGACAAGCCCTTGGCTAGGCTGCTGCAGTTCAAGGGCGCGCTGCGCCTGTCGGACTACTCGACGATGGGTTCGACGACGACCTGGAACGGCACCGCCACCTGGGCACCTATCGAGGACGTATCGCTGCGTGGCACGCTGTCGCAATCGGTGCGCGCACCGAACATCAGCGAATTGTTTAGCCCGCAGAGTCAGACATTCGCGCAGATCTTCGACCCTTGCGACATCGCATTGCAGAACAATGGCTCGCAGTACCGCGCCGCGAACTGCGCCGCGTTGCTGACGGCCCTTGGACAGGATCCGGCGACGTACATCGACCCGAACAGCTCGTTCGTCAGTGGTAACCAGACAGGCAACTCCGGCCTGGACGAAGAGACGGCACGCAGCTGGACGCTGGGCGTGGTGCTGCGACCGCGATTCATCGAGAACTTCACGCTGGCGGTCGACGCCTTCAGCATCAAGATCCGAGAGGCGATCAGCACGGCGGAGGCGCAGGAGGTCGCCGAAAACTGCGTCGATCAGCCGACACTCAACAACATTTTCTGTGACGCCTTGACGCGTGATCCGACGACGGGCGGCATCGACAGCTTCGTTGTTCGTCCGGAAAACGTGGCCGCTTTCAGGACTCGCGGCGTCGACTTCAACCTGAGATACGTGCTCGATGCCGCGACGCTGGGTTCGAAGACCGACTTCGGCCAGCTGCAGTTCAGCCTGGTCGGTAACAAGTTGACCAAACTGACCTTCATCCCGACCCCGGGGGCCGACCTCGTCAACGACAAGAACACGCAGTACGCGCCGAAGACCCAGATGTCGTTCGATCTGACTTGGCTGAAGGGCGATTTCATCCTTAACTATGGCCTGAACTACTTCAGCAAGACGCTGCGCTACTCGCGCCCGGTGCTGGCCGGCGACCCGGACCAGGCCTCTCCCGGCGATGTTTACTACAACCGTCGCCTGACTCACGACGTGCAGATCGCCTATGACTTCCGCGATGAGACTGTTCGCGTCTACGCGGGCGTCAACAACCTGACCAACCAGAAGCCGGACCTCGACACCATCTACCCGGTCAGCCCGGTGGGCCGGTACATCTACGTCGGCGCCAAGGCGAAGTTTGGCGGCGCGAATTAAGTCCGCATCCCGCACCGGCCCGCGCCGGACGGGATCCAGCGGGGCGCCGCCCACCGGCGGGCGGCGCTCCGCTTCGACCCGCGGCCACGCCGCCCTCGACCCGCTCGTCACCCGTCTGGCCTCGCGACTGCTGGCGCTGGGCGGCTTCATGGCCACCGCCGAGTCCTGCACCGGCGGCCTCGTCGCCAAGCTCTGCACCGACCTCGCGGGTAGTTCGCGCTGGTTCGACCGCGGCCTCGTGACCTACAGCAACGAGGCCAAGCGGGATCTCCTCGGCGTCCGGGAGGCGACCTTGCGCCGCCATGGGGCGGTCAGCGAGGCCGTCGCGCGGGAGATGGTCCAGGGGATCCTCGGTCGCAGCCGGGCCACGGTCGCCGTGGCGGTCACCGGCATCGCCGGTCCGGACGGCGGCTCGCCGGAAAAGCCCGTCGGCGCGGTCTGGTTCGCCTGGGCCCGGCGCAGCGGGCGCGGCGTCGTCGTCGACGCAGAATGCCGGCGGTTCCGGGGCGACCGCGACACCGTCCGGCGCCGGTCGGCGCAGTACGCGCTGCGGGGCCTCCTGAAGCAACTCGGGGTATGAGTGCGCCCGCGGCCACCCGCCGGCTGTTCATCGCGAGCTGGCCCAGCGAGGTGACGCGCTCGGCCGCCATGCTTGCGGCGCGGGAGGTGCTGGCGGCGGCCGGTGGCCGGCGCGTCGACCCGGCGGGACTGCACGTGACGCTCGGGTTCCTGGGCTCGGTCGGCGCGAACCGGGTCGAGGAGGTCGCCGCCGTGATGCGCAGCATCCGTTCAGAACCCTTCGACTACTGCTTCGACACGCTCGCGAGCTGGCCGGGCGCCCGCGTCCTGGCACTGACGCAGCGCGATGCCCCGCCCGCGGCCGTCCGGCTCGTGGAACGGCTGTGGGCGGTGCTGGAGCCACTGGGCTTCGTGCCCGAGCGCCGACCCCACCGGCCGCACGTGACCCTGGCCCGCAAGATCGCGGGCCCGCCGATCCGGCAGGCCATTCCGCCCGTCGTCTGGCCGGTACGCGACATCTTCCTCGTCGAGTCGCGCAGTTCGCCGGACGGCTCGGTCTACGAGCCCATTGCCGCGCATGACCTGAGCGCCTGACGGCGTCTCCCGCGCGCAGCCGCGCTCCTGCCGTGGCGCCGGGCTCACGACCTGAGCCACCCCGTCCCTCAGACTCGTACCCTGCAGTTTCGGGATCTTTGCGGCCCAAAACCGTGGCCCGCGAGGGCCGCCGGAACTGTGGAATAATCGCGCACCCCGAAAAGGAACCCGACGATGGACGACAACCGCAAGAAGGCGCTGGCCGCGGCGCTGGGCCAGATCGAAAAGCAGTTCGGCAAGGGCTCGGTCATGCGCCTCGGCGACACGACCGGCCTCGAGTTCGACGTCATCTCGACGGGCTCGCTGGGGCTCGACATCGCACTCGGCGTGGGCGGACTGCCGCGCGGCCGCGTGGTCGAGATCTACGGTCCCGAGTCCTCGGGCAAGACGACGCTGACGCTCTCGGTGATCGCCGCCGCGCAGCGCGCGGGCGGCACGGCCGCGTTCGTCGACGCGGAGCACGCGCTGGATCCCACCTACGCCGAGAAGCTCGGCGTGAACGTCAAGGAACTGCTGGTCTCGCAGCCCGACACCGGCGAGCAGGCGCTCGAGATCACCGACATGCTGGTGCGCTCGGGTGCGGTGGACGTGATCGTCGTCGACTCGGTCGCGGCGCTGACGCCGAAGGCCGAGATCGAGGGCGAGATGGGCGAGCTGCAGGTCGGCCTGCATGCCCGGCTGATGTCGCAGGCGCTGCGCAAGCTCACCGGCAACATCAAGCGCTCGAACTCGATCGTGATCTTCATCAACCAGATCCGCATGAAGATCGGCGTGATGTTCGGGAATCCCGAGACCACGACCGGCGGCAACGCGCTGAAGTTCTACTCCTCGGTGCGCCTCGACATCCGCCGCATCGGCGCGCTGAAGAACGGCGAGGAAGTCGTCGGCAACCAGACGCGCGTGAAAGTGGTCAAGAACAAGGTCGCGCCGCCGTTCCGCGAGGCGGAGTTCGAGATCCTCTACGGCACCGGCATCTCGAGGGAAGGCGAGCTCATCGACATCGGCGTGCTGCAGGGGCTCGTCGAGAAGTCGGGTTCCTGGTACGCCTACAAGGGCGAGCGCATCGGCCAGGGCAAGGACAACGCCCGCAACTACCTGCAGCAGCACCCGGAGATCGCGCAGGAGATCGAGACGGCGGTCCGCGCCAAGCTGCTGCCGGAACGTCGCACGGGTGGTGGCGGCGGTGAGGCGGCGCAGGCCTGAGCCGGACGCGGCGGCCGCCGCCGATCCGGTGGCTGCGCGGCTCGCGGCGCTCAGGCTCCTGAACCGCCGCGACCACACCGAGCGCGAGCTCGGCGCGAAGCTCGTCGAGCGAGGATTCGGGCGCGCCACGGCCGATGCGGTCGTGGCCGCGCTCGTGCGCGAGCGCCTGGTCGACGACGTGCGCCACGCCGGGCTGCGTGTGGCGGCGCTCGCGGCGCGCGGGCAGGGGCCGGTGCGCATCGCGCAGGCGCTGAAGGAGCTGGGCGTGGCGCCCGAGACCGTCGATGCGGCGGTCGACGCGCGCGCTACGGAGTGGGTGGAGCGCTGCCGCGACGTGCGGCGGCGCCGGTTCGGGGCGAAGGCCCCGGCGGGTTTCGCGGAGCGCGGCCGGCAGGCGCGCTTCCTCGCATATCGCGGTTTCAGCGCGGACCAGATCCGTGCGGCACTGGGTGGAGAGGTCGAGTCGTTCGAATGAGCAGCACAGGCACGGTGACGATGACGGCGAACGAGCTGCGCAGCGCGTTCCTCGAGTTCTTCCGCGAGCACGGCCACGCGGTGCTGCCGTCCAGTTCGCTGGTGCCGGGCAACGACCCGACGCTGCTGTTCACGAACGCCGGCATGGTGCAGTTCAAGGACGTGTTCCTCGGCAAGGACCGCCGCAGCTACAGCCGCGCGGCGACTTCGCAGCGCTGCGTGCGCGCCGGCGGCAAGCACAACGACCTCGAGAACGTGGGTTACACGGCCCGGCACCACACCTTCTTCGAGATGCTGGGCAACTTCAGCTTCGGCGACTATTTCAAGAAGGACGCAATCCGCTACGCCTGGGATTTCATCACCGGCACGCTCGGGATCCCGCCCGGGCGGCTCTGGGTCACGGTGCACGACTCGGACGACGAAGCGGCTGCGATCTGGACGAACGAGATCGGCGTGCCCGCCGCGCGCGTCATGCGGCTCGGCGACAAGTCGAACTTCTGGGCCATGGGTGACACCGGTCCCTGCGGCCCCTGCAGCGAGATCTTCTACGACCACGGCCCGGAGATCCCGGGCGGTCCGCCGGGCTCGCCCGACGAGGACGGCGACCGCTACGTCGAGATCTGGAACCTCGTGTTCATGCAGTACGAGCGTGCGGCGGACGGCACGCTCACCCCGCTGCCCAAGCCGTCGGTCGACACCGGCATGGGCCTCGAGCGCATCTCGGCCGTCATGCAGGGCGTGCATTCCAACTACGACATCGACCTGTTCCGGAACCTGGTCTCGGCCGCCGCCGACGTCACGGACTGCCGCGACATCGACAGCCCGTCCCTGCGCGTGATCGCCGATCACATCCGCGCCTGCACCTTTCTCGTCGTCGACGGTGTGCTGCCATCGAACGAGGGCCGCGGCTACGTGCTCCGGCGCATCATCCGCCGTGCCATCCGCCACGGGTACAAGCTCGGGCAGAACCGACCCTTCTTCCACAGCCTCGTGAAGGTGCTCGCCGACCACATGGGCGGCGCGTATCCGGAGCTCGTCGAGGGTGCCGGACACGCCACGCGCGTGCTGCGGCAGGAGGAGGAGCGCTTCGCTGAGACCCTGACCCACGGCATGGCACTGCTCGAGGGTGCGATCGGTGGCCTCGCAGGCACGACGATCCCCGGCGAGACCGTGTTCCGGCTCTACGACACCTACGGCTTCCCCGTCGACCTCACCGCCGACATCGCGCGCGAGCGCGGGCTCGCGGTGGATCACGCCGGTTTCGAGCAGGCGATGGAAGCGCAGCGCGAACGTGCGCGTGCCGCGAGCCGCTTCGACGTCGACCTGCGCGATGCGGTCAGGCTCGACGTGCACACGCGGTTCTGCGGCTACGATCGCCTGGACGGCGAGGCGCGCGTGGTCGCGCTCGTCAAGGGCGGTGCGCAGGTGCCCTCGCTGCACCCGGGCGACGAGGGGCAGGTCGTGCTCGACGTGACGCCCTTCTACGCCGAGAGCGGCGGCCAGGTCGGCGACGTCGGCGAGCTCGCGACGGAGCACGCGCTGTTCCGTGTGGCGGATACGCGCAAGCTCGGGCAGGCACATGCGCACGTGGGCCAGCTCCAGCACGGCGAGCTGAGGGTCGGCGACCGCGTCGTCGCACGCGTCGATGCCGACACGCGCGCCGCGACGCGGCTCAACCACTCGGCGACGCACCTGCTGCACGCGGCGCTGCGCCGGGTGCTCGGTGCGCACGTCACGCAGAAGGGCTCGCTCGTGGCGCCGGACCGGCTGCGCTTCGACTTCTCGCATTTCCAGGCGATGACGCCCGAGGAAATCAGCGCCGTCGAGCGACTCGTGAACGCCGAGATCCGCCGCAACGCAGCCGCGGAGACGCGGATCATGAAGCAGGACGAGGCTGTCGCTGCGGGCGCGATGGCGCTCTTCGGCGAGAAGTACGACGACGAGGTGCGCGTCCTGCGCATCGGCGAGTTCTCGATGGAGCTCTGCGGCGGCACGCACGTCGCCCGCGCCGGCGACATCGGGCTGTTCAGGATCGTGAGCGAGGGCGGCGTGGCCGCCGGCATCCGTCGTATCGAGGCCGTGACCGGCGACGATGCGCTCGATGCCGTGAACGCGACCGACCTGACGCTGAAGCGCGTCGCGGGCCTCGTGCGCGGCACGGCCGTCGACGCCGAGGACAAGGTGCGCCAGCTCGTCGAACGGCAGAAGAAGCTCGAGCGCGAGATCGCGCAGCTCAAGTCGAAGCTGGCCTCCGGCCAGGGCGTCGACCTCGCCTCGGGCGCCGTCAGCATCGGCGCCGCGAAGCTCGTGGCGGCCCGCGTCGAGGGCGCCGACGGGAAGTCGCTGCGCGAGGCCGTGGACCAGCTGAAGGCGAAGCTCGGCTCGGCCGTCATCGTGCTCGGCGCACCGACGGAGGACGGCAAGGTCACGCTGGTCGTGGGCGTCACGCCGGACCTGGTCGCGAGGGTGAAGGCCGGCGAGATCATCGGCGCCGTCGCGGCGAAGGTCGGCGGCAAGGGCGGCGGGCGGCCCGACTTCGCGCAGGCGGGTGGCAGCCGGCCCGAGGCGCTCGACGAGGCGCTCGCCTCGGTCGCGGGTCTCGTCAGTTCGAAACTGGGCTGACCGAGTCCATCCACGACAGCCACTGGAACACCGGCATGGGCTTCGCGAACATGAAGCCCTGTGCGGCCTCGCAGCCGTATTCGATCAGCAACTGGCGCTGCGCCTCGGTCTCGACGCCCTCGGCCACGGTGTGGAGTCCGAGCCGGCGCGCGAGGTCGAGTGTCGACCGCACCAGATCTTCGCTGCGTGGGTCGTAGCCCAGCGCGCGTACGAAGCGCTGGTCGATCTTGAGTTCCGTGAAGGGCGCCTGCGTCAGCTGCGCGAGCGACGAATAACCCGTTCCGAAATCGTCGATCGACAGGCCGAAGCCGCGCATCCTGAGGCGCGTCAGGTTCTCGATCGCCGCACCTTCGCAGGAAGCCATCGCGCTCTCGGTCACCTCGATCGTCATGTTCTTCGGCGCAACTCCGCGTTCGGTGATGGTGTTGGCCAGTGCGAGCGCGAAGTCCGGGTCGTCGAGGAGCCGCGGCGTGATGTTCACGGACAGCGTGAACGGCTCGAAGCGGCCGCGCACGATGCCGACGAGCTTCGCGACGCGCGCGGCGAGCATCAGGGTCACCGGGCGCAGCAGCGGCGAGTTCTCCAGCGCGTCGATGAACGCGGCGGGCGTCAGCACGCCGTGGTCGGGGTGGCGCCAGCGGATGAGCACCTCGGCGCCGCAGGGCACGCCGTCGATGAGCCTGACCTTCGGCTGGAACCAGGGCTCCAGTTCGTTGCCGGCGAGCGCGAGCTTCAGCGCGGCGTTGTCCATCTGCAGCGCGGGGCCCGCGTGGCTCCCGGAGCTGGAGAGGCGTGCGTGCTCGATCGCGGCGGCGAGCGCTTCCTCGGTCGCCGGCTTGCTCAGGATGGCGAGCAGGCTCACCTTGAAGGCCCGGCTCATGGCCTCGACGGACCGCAGCAGCTGTTCGTCGAGGCTGCTCAGCACCACGGTCGGTACGGTCGGGAGGCGCTCGCCGATGCGTCGCAGCAGCGCCAGACCGTCCATGTTCGGCATCTCGATGTCGGTGATGATCAGCGAGATCCGGCCGGGATGGGCGTCGATGACGCCGAGCGCCTCGGCGCCGTCGCCGGCTTCGAGCACGGTCGTGGCCCCCAGGCTCTCGAGCTGGGCGCCGAGCAGGCGCCGCTGGAAACGCTGGTCATCGACGACGAGGACGACGAGGTCCTGCTCGGGCTGTGCCTCGGTGTAATCGGGGATCAAGTTGCTCGGGCCTTCGTCGGTGGGAGTGGCGGTTCTCGGCGCCGCATACCGCCGGATCGGCGCGCGCCGGGCGATCTTGAGGCGCGGGTCCCGGCCCGGCCGGGGGATTTCATTTTTTGCAGATTCTGCGGCAATTTGTGCCACAATGACGCCGACGCGAGCGACGAGGGAAGGCGGGGGCCGGACTGAGTCGACCACGGGACACAGAGGGCAAGGACATGCTGATTCTGACCAGACGCGTCGGCGAAGCCGTGAAGATTGGAGAGTCCGTGACGATCACCGTGCTGGGCGTCAAGGGCAACCAGGTGCGCATCGGTGTCGATGCGCCTCGCGACGTCGCCGTACACCGCGAAGAGATTTTCGAGCGCATCCGTCACGAACAGGACGCGGGTGGCAACGTTGTTGCGGGCATGACGACACGCCGCGGCAGCTAGCCGCCGCGGCCGTCCGGCTTTACCACCCCGGATACCGCCAGTATCATCGGCGCCCCTCCCGTCGGGGAGGTACGCACGCGTGGAGAGATGGCCGAGTGGTCGAAGGCGCACCCCTGCTAAGGGTGTATAGGCCAAAAGCCTATCGAGGGTTCGAATCCCTCTCTCTCCGCCAATTCCCTGTCTCAGGCGATCTCAGACAGTCTTGAAATTGACCTGAAGTCCCTTGAAAACAGGGACTTCAGAGTCTCAGGGCGTCTCAGGGGCGCTCTTACAGTCTCGCGCTGATGGTGGTACTTCCGGGTTCTGGTGCATTAACGACCGGGGCTGGCATGGTGGTAGTTTTCGTTGGAGACCGCCGTGCCTCGTGCCATCGACCGCGACGCCATTTATCGCCGGCGCCGCTTCAACTCCGAAGACATCGAATTGTGTGTGCGCTGGTACATCACCTACCGGCTGAGCTATCGCGACCTCGTGGCGATGATGGCCGATCGGGGCGTGCGCCTGACCCACACGACGATCATGCGGTGGGTGACTCGCTACGTGCCGGTTTACATCGAACGTTGGAACCGGTGGTCGAAGCCCGTGGGGCGATCCTGGCGCGTGGATGAGACTTCGATTGCCGTGCGCGGCCAGAAGCACTACCTGTATCGGGCGGTCGACAAGGCCGGCAAAACGGTGGCGTCGATGCTGTCTGACGCGCGGACGATGCAGGCCGCGCAGGAATTCTTCAGGGGCGCGGTGTGTGCAAGCGGTTCCTGCTGGCCCGAGAAGATCAATCTCGACCGGTACCACGCCAGCCACAAGGCCCTGCAGTTGCTGGGTGAAGAGGATGTCCGATGGCAGTCGGTCGTCGTGCGCGGCAATCGCTATCTCAACAACGTGGTCGAGCAGGATCATCGGGCCGTGAAGCAGCGCTGCGCACCGATGCTGGGATTCAAGTCGGGTGCGCGGGCGGCGGTGACGCTGGCCGGATTGAGCTGGCGCATCGCATTAGTCGCGCCAGCGCCTGCGCCACGGCGTGGGGTGGGGATTGTGCGATCTTGCTAACGCGTGGCATGTTTATTTAAAGCCTCTTTTAAGGGCTATATGGTGATTCAAATAAACATAGAGGGAGTTCAGTCCGTCGTCAACAGATAATGTTGATTTAAGTAAACATTAAACTCCTATATGTTTATTCAATTCAACATTTCCTAGGATTCGCTGAGTTGAGGCCCTTGGCCCAGCCCTTAGCTCTGCTGCTCCGGCAGGGTCCCTAGGGGCTGGCTGTACGGTCCGCCGGTCGCAAGTCCGGCGATGGGCCGCTCGTGAGCCCGTCGTGATTCGGCCGTGCGTTCCGTGGGAGCCAGGGCGACCACTTCATTCCGCACTCGACACGAGGTGCGGCAGGCCGCCAGGCCGTTGGCCTTGGCCGGCTGAGGCAGGTTCTGCCCAGCCGGCGGAGGGACGATAAGAATATTGCCAAAAGAGAATATTTGGCGCTATTAATATCCACATGGCCCGCTCGAGAAACATCGACCAGTCCCTCGCCCTGTTCCGGGAGCGGGGCGGAACGCTGCGTACCGGAGAAGCACTTGCCGCGGGCATCCATCCAGCGACCCTTTACCGGCTCTCCGCATCCGGCCAGCTCGTCAGGCTCGCCCGCGGCCTGTATCGCCTCGCATCGGCTGAGGAGTCCAGCAACCCGGATCTGGCGGTGGTCGCCGCCAGGGCGCCCACTGCGGTGGTCTGCCTGGTTTCTGCGCTGGCCTACCATGACCTGACGACGCAGGTACCGCGTGCCGTGCAGCTCGCGGTTCCCCGTGGCAAGTACGCCGCGCTGCGACTGAAGTCTCCGCCCGTTCTGGTGTACCGATTCAACCGCGCGACGTTCGACAAGGGCATCGAGACTCACGCACTCGATGGCTCGAGGGTCCGGGTGTATGGGGTGGCGCGTACCCTTGTCGATTGCTTCAAGTACCGCAACAAGATCGGGCTTGACGTGGCGGTGGAGGCGCTCCGGCTCGCACGCACGCGCAAGCGCGTCACGAACAAGGAGATCCTTCGCTACGCTCGCCTGCTACGTCAGGAGCGGGTCATGGGCCCGTACCTCGAGGCGGTTCCATGAGCCCGCAGAGCGCGCAAGTGGCATCGATACTCGCCCGTCTGCGCAACCTCGCTGATGCCGGCGAATTGAGCTTCAATGATGTGCTCCAGCGCTATGTCATCGAGCGGTTCCTGGCGAGGATGGCCACCCTGCCGGATGCCGACTCGGTACTTCTCAAGGGTGCACTGATGCTTCAAGTCTGGGGGCTGCCGCGGGCGCGCCCCACGATGGATATCGACCTGTTGCGCAGGGGAGCGGCGGACCAGCAGGCGTTGAAGGATCTTGTGAGTCGGTGCGCCGCTATCCGCAAAGCGAACGATGCCGTCGAGTTCGATGCGTCCTCACTCGTGGCGGAAGCCATTGCCGAAGAGGCGGACTACGTCGGTACCCGCATCCGGCTGACTGCCCGGATGGGCAATGTTCGCCAGCGCGTGCAGATCGACTTCGGCGTCGGGGATGTCGTCGTTCCAGGACCGGTAAGAGTCGAGTTTCCGCAAATGCTGGGCGGTGATCCCATCCGGTTGGCCGCCTATCCCGTCGAAGCCGCGATCGCCGAGAAATTCCACGTGATCGTCGCCCGGGACCTGCGCAACAGCCGCATGAAGGACTACTACGACATCTGGATGCTGGCCAAGAACTGCCGCTTCACCAGCGGCCAACTGCGCCGGGCTATTCAGTCGACATTCGAGCGCCGTGGAGCCGTCGTGCCCACGGCCGGCCCGCCCGGCCTCACCGCAGCCTTCCATTCGGACCCCATGCATGCCCGGCAGTGGCGAGCCTTCGTTCGCAGGATCAACGAGGCCGAACTGGAGGAATCGCTTCCCCACGTGGTGGATGAAATCGCGGAATCGTCATGCCGACGATCGACGGAACGCTGCCGGCTGAAGTCGAATACGTGTGGAGCACGGTACCGCCCTGGAGGAAGGCCTGACTGCGCCATTGCATCGCGGCCGGGGCGACCGGAGACTCGTTGGCAGGCCATGAATTGATCTCAGGAAGTCTCACATCAGTCTCCGGAAGTCCCACCGACAGGTGGCACCTGGTGGTGTCACCAATAATTCAACTGGGAAATTCCCGCTTTTGAAATCAGTTGGTTGGCGGGCGATGTGGATCCCTCTCCCGCGGGACCGGGCACGCACATCCCGGCCGCATCCCTGTGCCTGCATCCGGCGGGCAAGCGGCTTCCAGGCTGCCCGATCTCGCGAACCGGCCGGGCGGTACGTAAGATGTCGCGCCGCCCCGGCGGCCCCGGATCCACCACTCACAGGATGTCCCATGCCCGCGTATCGCTCGCGAACCTCCACCCACGGCCGGAACATGGCGGGCGCCCGGGCGCTGTGGCGTGCGACCGGGATGAAGGATGGTGATTTCGGCAAGCCGATCATTGCCGTCGTCAATTCGTTCACGCAGTTCGTCCCGGGTCACGTGCACCTCAAGGATCTCGGGCAACTGGTCGCGGCGGAGATCGAGGCCGCTGGTGGTGTGGCCAAGGAGTTCAACACCATCGCCATCGACGACGGCATCGCGATGGGTCATGCCGGGATGCTCTACAGCCTGCCGAGCCGCGACCTGATCGCGGACTCCGTCGAGTACATGGTGAATGCGCACATGGCGGACGCCATGGTGTGCATCTCGAACTGCGACAAGATCACCCCGGGCATGCTGATGGCCTGCCTGCGTCTCAATGTCCCGACTGTGTTCGTCTCCGGTGGCCCGATGGAGGCCGGAAAGGTCCGCTGGGATGGCCAGGAGATTGCCGTCGACCTGATCGACGCGATGATCAAGGCCGGCGATCAGCAGGTCTCTGATGCCGAGGTCGCGAGTTTCGAGCGTTCGGCGTGCCCGACCTGCGGCTCCTGCTCCGGCATGTTCACCGCGAACTCGATGAATTGCCTCACCGAGGCGCTCGGTCTGTCGCTGCCCGGGAACGGCACCGTGCTCGCGACGCACGCCGATCGGCGGAACCTGTTCCTGCAGGCCGGGCGGCAGATCGTCGCTCTGGCGAAGCGCTGGTACGAGCGCGACGACGCGAGTGTCCTGCCGAGATCGATCGCGTCCTTCGGGGCCTTCGAGAATGCGATGACGCTCGACATCGCCATGGGCGGCTCGACCAACACGGTGCTGCACATCCTCGCGGCGGCACACGAAGCCGCGGTCGGTTTCACGCTCGCCGACATCGATCGCCTGTCGCGCAAGGTGCCGTGCCTGTCCAAGGTCGCCCCGTCCTCCTCGTACCACCTCGAGGACGTGCACCGCGCCGGCGGGATCATGGCGATCCTCGGCGAGCTCGATCGCGCCGGGCTGATCCATCGCGACGTCCCGACGGTGCATTCGCCGACGCTCGGCACTGCCATCGACGCATTCGACGTGCGCCGGACCCGGGATCCGGCGGTCCAGGAATTCTTCCGCGCGGCGCCGGGCGGTGTGTCGACGACTGCCGCGTTCTCGCAGTCGCGCCGTTATGCCGCGCTCGATCTCGATCGCAGCTCGGGTTGCGTTCGCGATCTCGAGCATGCGCATTCGCACGACGGCGGACTCGCCGTGCTGTTCGGCAACGTCGCCGAGCGCGGGTGCATCGTGAAGACTGCGGGTGTCGATGAGTCGATACTCGTGTTCACGGGCCGGGCTCGCGTGTACGAGAGCCAGGACGCGGCGGTGACCGGGATCCTCGGTGGCGAGGTCCGGGCGGGCGATGTCGTCGTCGTGCGTTACGAAGGTCCGAAGGGTGGACCCGGCATGCAGGAGATGCTGTATCCGACCTCGTACCTCAAGTCGCGCGGGCTCGGCAAGTCGTGTGCGCTGCTGACGGACGGACGGTTCTCGGGTGGTACGGCGGGCCTGTCGATCGGACACGTGTCACCCGAAGCGGCCCAGGGCGGGGTGATCGCGCTCATCGAAACGGGCGATACGATCGAGATCGACATCCCGGCGCGGCGTATCCATCTCGCGATCACCGATGCGGAGCTGGCGCAGCGACGCCAGAACGAAATCGCAAAGGGCGACCGTGCCTGGCAGCCTGGCGGCCGCGAGCGTCCCATCTCGGTCGCGCTGCGCGCGTATGCGCAGATGGTGACGTCGGCCGATCAGGGTGCCGTGCGCAGCCTGAAATAGCGCGCACGGAATCGACCGCCCGGCCCGTGCCCGTCGCGAGCCGGATGCGTGCGCCATTGGCACCGCCGCGCTTGTCGGAACCGCGGAACGTCGCCGCCGATGCCCAGGCCGTCGTCACCAGCTGCGGGATGGACAGGCCGCAGGAGAGGATCGTCGCCTTCAGCGCCGCGATGTCCTGCGCGCTGACGAGCTCGTGGTCGACCGGTGGAACCGGGTCCTGCCAGACCAGCGCTTCACGCGGCACCTCGGGACCGAGGTAACGCGAGCGCGGGCCCATGTCGCGGTGGGTGAGCTTGAACCACGCGCGTGCGAAGGCCTCTGCGAAGGCCTGCGGGTCCTGGTGGAAGCGTCGCGAGATCTTCTCGTACGCCGGATCGAAGCGCAGCGACAGGTCCGTCGTCGTCGTCATCGGCGGGTATTTCTTCGAGGGATCGTGCGCGTCGGGGATCATGTCCTCGGGCTTCACGTTCTTCGCAACCCACTGCTGTGCGCCCGCCGGGCTCTTCGTGAGTTCCCACTCGTAGCCGAACAGCATGTCGAAGTAGCCGTTGTCCCACCGCGTCGGGTGCGGCTTCCACGCGCCCTCGATGCCGCTCGTGGTCGTGTGCACGCCCTTGCCGGAGCCGAACGCGTTCTTCCAGCCGAGCCCCATCTCCTCGATGGCCGCGCCTTCCGGCTCCGGGCCGACGAGCTTCGGATCACCGGCGCCGTGCGCTGCGGCTTACGGGCACTTCGTTTCGCTGGTCATGGTCGGACCCCCTCTCGTGTGGCTGTGTCGCGAAAGCTAGCTCGCCGGCTTCAGGGCCTCCAATGAGTCTTCTCGATCGCGGCGATAGGCGCCGTGCATCGCCGCGCGATGCTCGCGGCGGTAGCGCGCCGGCGGCAGGCCGAATGCGCGCTTGAACGCGCGGTTGAACGCGGCCTCGGATTCGTAGCCGACGTCAGCCGCGATGGCGGCGACGCCGCGTGACGTCGACGCCAGCGTGCGCGCCGCGAGTTGCAGCCGCCAGCGGGTCAGGTAGGCGATCGGCGCTTCGCCGAGGTAGCGGCTGAAGTGCTCGACGAGCACCGTGCGCGACGCGCCGACCGCGTCGGCCAGTTCCGCGATCGTCCAGTGGTGCGCCGAGCGCGCGTGCAGCAGGGCGAGGCTGCGGCCGACCAAAGGGTCGCGCGCACCGGCGAGCCAGCCCGTCTGCGACTCGGGCAGCGCGGCCACGTAGCGGCGCAGCGTGTCGACGAACAGCGCTTCCGAGAGCTTGGCGAGCATCGCGTCGGCACCGGCGCGCGCCGCACCTGCTTCCTCGACGAGGTGCAGCAGCGACTGCTCGAGCCACTGCCCGGCACGGTCGGCGCGCACGTTCACCCTGAGGATCGCGGGCAGCCCGTCGAGGATGGGCGCGCACAGCTGCGGATCGCAGGCCATGAAGCCGCAGACGAAGCGCGTGCGGGCGCCGCCGCCGCCGGCGCGCATGGGCGCGAGATCGCGCGCGGCGATCTTCGCGAGCAGCAGCGCACCGTCGAGCGCGCGCGCGTGCGCGCCGTTGCCGAGATCGTGCGCGTCGCCGTGCGGCAGCACGACGACATCGCCGGGTCCGAGGGTGACGCCGCGGCCGTCAGCGAGCGATGCCTGCGCCTCGCCGTCGACCACGTAGTGATAGATCAGCAGATGCGGCGAGCCGGGCGCCAGCGTCGGCGCGAGGGCGCACGACTGCGGCGTCGACAGCACCCAGGGCGCCGAGAACTCCGCATGGAAGAACACCGCGCCCTTCAGGCGGACGCCGCTCAGGACTTCGGAGAACGCATCCATTGGCCGGCCTCCCGGGCAAACGCCGCGAACGTCCGGCAAAGCGTACGATCGACGCCGGACGATCGGGCAAGAAGCACAGACGCGCGGGCATGGGCCGCGGCGGCCGTGCTTCGCATCATCACCCCCAGCGCCGCGCAGCCTGCGCGCGCATCGACCAGAGGGGTGCCTGTCATGTCCACTCGCAGAATTCCGATACTGGCCTTCGGGGTCCTGAGCTACGCCCTGTTCTTCGCGACGTTCCTCTACGCCATCGGTTTCGTCGCCGACATCATCGTACCGAAATCGCTCGACTCGGGACCGCCCGGACCGTGGCCGATCGCTCTCGCGGTCGATCTGGTCCTGCTGATGGTCTTCGCGCTGCAGCACAGCATCATGGCCCGGCCCGCCTTCAAGCGCTGGCTCACCCGCTTCGTGCCGTTGGCCGCCGAGCGCAGCGTCTACGTGCTGGCGAGTAGCCTGGCCTTGATCCTGCTGTTCTGGCAGTGGCAGCCGATCGGCGTCACCGTCTGGGACGTCGGCAACGTTGCGGGCCGGGCGTTCCTCGTCTGCGGTGCCGTGTTCGGCTGGCTGGCCGTGCTGGGCACGACGTTCGTGATCAACCACTTCGACCTGTTCGGCCTGCGGCAGGTGTGGCGCGAGTTCCGCGGCCTGCCCCAGACACCGCTGCGGTTCGTGACGCCCGCGCCGTACCGGCTCGTGCGGCACCCGCTCTACGTGGGCTGGCTGTTCGCGTTCTGGTTCGCGCCGACCATGACCGTGGCGCACCTCGTGTTCGCGATCGCGACGACGGTCTACATCCTGATCGCCATCCGCTTCGAGGAACGCGACCTCGCCGACGCCCATCCGGAGTACACCCGCTATCGCCAGCGTGTGCCGATGCTGGTTCCGCGCCTCGCGACTTTGCGCGTGCTGCGCGCGCGCCTCGAAGTTCAGGGGTTCACGAACCTCGACGACCAGACGCTGTGCACCATCGAGCCTTGGCTGCGTGTGGCGCCGGCCGTCTGTCTGGTCTGGACCGCCACCGGCACGATGCTGGCCTCGCCATTCCTGCTGGGACTGCTGGCGCCGATCGCGCTGACCGGCGCCGTCGACCGCGCCCACCCGTTCGACTTCATCTACAACCACTACCTGCGCCATCGCCGTGCGGTGCCGCGCCTGCCCGTCTACCGTGCGCCGCGCCGCTTCGCGTGCGTGGTGGCCTCGGTGATGCTGCTCGGCAGTGCCTGCAGCTTCGCCGTCGGTGATGTGGTGACAGGCCAGGTGCTGGGCTGGACGCTGGTCGCCGCGGCGACGGTCACAGTCACCACGGGGATCTGCATCGCGTCGTATGTGTACCGCGGCCTTGCCCGCCTGCGCGACTTCGTCACGCCGCGCATGCTGCGCCACCTCGCGGCCATCGCATCCGCGTGACCGCTGGATGCCCGTCGTCGCCCGGCCTGCGCGGCCGGGCGACGACGGTGGGTCCGGCTCGCTCCTCGTCGTCAACGGACTGGCACTGACCGCCCGTCACCGGCCAGGGCGCCGGGCGGAGCGCAGCGCCTCGAGGAAACGAATGATGCTGCCGGCACAGACACGCGTCCCTGCGTGTGGCGTGTACTGAATCCTTGCGCAGCAGATCGCGTCAGCACCACGGCGCGATTTCGGTCGCGCAGGTGTTGACCCAGAGCATTTCGTAGTACCGCATGGCCGCCGGCCGGCCCCGATGGAAGCCAGGTATGAAGCGGGATCCCTCCAGGGCACGCACGGCGTTCAGTGAATCGACGTGTCCCAGGCGGTACACCTCGTCGACGCGTCCGTCGGATACCGTTCCATCAGCCGCGACGGCCACCGACATCCGCAGGAACAGCGTTCCCGGCGAGCGCGCCACGTGAGCGAGCTGCGGAAGTATGTATCGGGTGGGCACGGCGACGCGTCGCTGCCAGGACCAGTCGGGTGAATCCCGCACGACCTGCGGCTCCACGTAGTCGATCCCCACCGCAGGATCCTGGATGCCACCGTTCAGCAGCGCCACAGCGTGGCAAGCGGCGCCCTTCTGCACGAACAGCGATAGGACCGATGCATAGACGGGCACCGCGCGGCCGTCGATCGACGCGGGCGTGAAGCGCGCCGCCGACAGCGCGCGCATCGTTACGCTCCGGAACGCTTCGCGTCCACCGCTGGGCGCGGCGCACAACGTGCCGGAAGACCTGCCCTGGTCCACGTTCCCGTCCGCCGAAACCGCGACCTTGCAGCGCACGCTGACGGGTCTGCGCGGCGCCTTGCCCTCGGGACATGCCAGCAACCGCTGCAGCGACCGCGGACCCGGATCGAAGTAGGCGGGTACGAAGCGGTGAACCGGCGCCGGGGCGACCACCGGCTGGCGTGTACCATCGACCGCGTCCTCGTCGGCTTCGACGGCCGCCAGGGCGCACATCGACAGCGCGGCAGTTGCGATCAGTCGTCTCATCCGTTGACAACCTCGATTCGTCCGTGAGTTCCGATGCACTGCAGCCGTTCGGCGGAGTGATGATACAGGCGCCGTGCTTTCGCGTACCCTTCGCGCACATCGTATTGTCTGGCCCGGAACTGGCCGGCCGCCTTCGCAAGGAACTGCCATGGGTCTCGACCTCGTCGACACCGGCCGCGACGTGCCGAACGAAATCAACGTCATCATCGAAATCCCGAAGGACGCCGAGCCGGTCAAGTACGAGGTCGACAAGGCCACCGGTGCGATCTTCGTCGACCGCATCCTGTCGACACCGATGCGTTATCCCTGCAACTACGGCTACATCCCCCACACGCTGTGTGGTGACGGCGACCCGGCCGACGTGCTCGTGATCCTTCCGCTGTCGCTGATCCCGGGCTCGGCGATCCGCTGTCGCCCCGTGGGCATGCTGAAGATGAGCGACGAGAGCGGCGAGGACACGAAGATCCTGGCGGTGCCGGCCGACAAGGTGTTCAACGGCTATTCGCACATCCAGGACCTGCAGCAGGTCTCACCGCACTGGCTGCAGCGCATCGGCCACTTCTTCGAGCACTACAAGGATCTCGAGCAGGGCAAGTGGGTGAAGATCACCGGCTGGGAAGGCGCCGACGCGGCGCGCCGGGAGATCCTGGCTGCGGTCGAACGCTTCAAGGCAAGCCCGGAAAAGCTCAACTACTGAGCGTCGTTCCAACTGGTGAGGGCCGCGCGCCGCCGGGGACAGCCTCCGGCGGCCGCGGGAGCTCCTTCATCGCCCGTCCACGCTGTACACCAGCAGCGCGTTGCCGGGCATGTGATACGAGAAGCCGTACCCCGAGTTCACGATGACGTGGCCGTCGATGACCAGCGGACCGGAGCCGCTCATCGAGCCGCCGTGCGCGATCTCGCCGTTGGCGGTCTGCGCCGGGCCGGTCGTGTCCACGCTCCAGAGCACGCGGCCGGTCTTGCCATCGTAGGCGCGCAGTGTGCCGTCCATCGCGCCGCCGAACACCACGCCCGGGATCGCGGTCGCCGCGGCCGAGACGCCCGGATCGCAGTACTTTTTCCCACCGCAGCGGTCCTCGTGGATGGTGCTCCAGAGGATCCTGCCCGTGCGCGCATCGATGGCATGCATCCCGGGCCTGCCCGGCTCGCCGATCGGCAGGCCCATGGAATTCATGTTCAGGTCCGAGATGGGCACGTAGACGCGCGTGCCCTCGGCCGCCATGCCGAAGTGCACGCCGCCCTGGATGCTGCCGCGCCCGACACGCGTCTGCCACAGCAGCTTGCCGCCGGCGTCGGGATCGACGGCCACGGTCATGCCGCCCTTCGAGGTCGCGACCACGATTTCCTTCCCTTTGCCCAGATCGATGAGCAGCGGCGAGGCGGAGAGATCGAGATCGGGGCCTCGCTCCCGCGGGCAGTTCGGATGGTCCAGGCTCGTCGCGCAGGTCGAGTTCCAGGCGTCGCCGTGCGTGAACTGATACTGCCAGCGCCGCGCGCCCGTGCGCAGGTCCACCGCGAACATCGAGTCCGAGTTGCGGTCCGCGGGCGAGGAATAGTTCTCGCCGCTGCCGTGGTAGAGCACACCGCGCTTCGCATCGATCGTCGGGGTCGACCACACCGGCGCACCCGAGGGCCCGAGGATCTTCGTGGCGACGCGGGTCAGGCCCTGCTCGCCGGGCGGCTGCTCCACGGTGTAGTGCTTCCAGCGGATCGCCCCCGTGTTCAGGTCCAGCGCGGTCACCGAGCCGCGGAAGGTGCAGCAGGCGTATTTCTCGTCGATCGCGGACACGACTTCCAGCGAGGACACCGGCACGTACAGCGTGTCGCCGTAGGGTGTCGGCGTGCCGGTGATGGTCGCGTTGGCGTGATCATCGGGCCGCGCGCGCCAGAGCACCTGACCCGTCAGGGCATCCATCGCATACACGCGGCCCAGCAGATCGCCGAAGAAGAGTCGCGGATTCCTGGCGGGCTTCGTGCCCGGCGCCCAGGGCTCGACGACGACCGCCGTGCGCACCTCGGCGCTCACCTTCGAAGTCCAGCGCACGCAGCCGGTCTCGAGGTCGAAGGCATAGACGCTGCCGTCGTGGCTGCCGACGAACACCGCGCCCATCGCCGCCACGGGCTGCGAGCGCGCGCGCAGCGCCGAGGGGAACGCGAAGGCCCATTTCAGCTTCAGGCGCGGCACGTCGGCGGCTTCGAGCCCCGCGACGGCGGCGGGTGTGAAGCGCTTGTTGTCGTAGCCCCAGCCCACCGGTGCGGGCGGGCGCGACAGATCGAATCTCGCCGCTTCGCCCGTGCACATGACCGGGGCCGGCGGTGTCTTCCAGTCCTTGCGGTCCGCGCGTACGAGATACTCCGCCACCTGGATGCGCTGGTCAGGCGTGAGTGCCGCGGCCTGCTGCTGCATCACGCCCTCGTTCAGCGCCTTCAAGATCGCGTCCGGCTGCATCATCTCCAGGAAATCGCGGTGCGGCGCCCGCGGAGCCTGGCCCAGATGGCAGGCCGCGCAGATCGACGCGAAGACCTCCTTGCCCGGATGGTGGTCCGCATCGAAGGGCGCGCCCTCGCGCGTGAAGACCTCCGGCGAAAGCTGTTCCGGGGCCCTGGCCGCTGGCGTGGCGGCGGCTACCGCCTGCGGAGCCGGCGGAACGCCGACGCCGACGGCCAGGGCGGGAGCCGGGTGGCCCACCAGGAGCGCGAACGCCAACGCGCAGACCGGGACAGCGGCCGAAAAGCCGCGCGAAATCATTGCGGACAACTGGAATCCCCCTCGCTCGGTCCCCGCGGCCACCGGCGGCGGTGCGGGTCCAGGCGATCATGCCACAGCGGCGGCGCCCGGCCGCCCGGGCCGGCCCGCCCGGGCTGCGTCCGGCCGGATTCCAGCACCCGGCGCCGCGACAGTGGAACGCCGCCCCGGGAATGGCTAGAATCGCGGCCCGTTTACGGTGGCTCCAGGGGCTTCCAATCCCTCACCACCGGAGGCCGGAACAGCGCGCCCGTAGCTCAGTTGGATAGAGTGCGTGGCTACGAACCACGAGGTCGGGAGTTCGAATCTCTCCGGGCGCGCCATCTAGCAGAAAAGGGTTGGCTCACGCTGACCCTTTCGTGTTTCCAGGGTGTGACGAATTTGTGCCGTCGCCCGGAACCACCAATCGAAGCGCGCTCGATCGATCCGCATACGGAGCCTGATGCTCCGCCGCGAAGTGCGCATCGCGCCGCACCATCTCGGAACTCGCCCAGCCCGCGAGCTCCTGTAGAGCGTTCATAGGCGTTCCCTTCTGCACTTCCAGCCCGGCAAGGCATGCCAGAGATCATGCGAGGGGAAGTCTTCGATGCCGGCCCTTTGACGGACCGCCTGTCAACCATCTCTGTCAAGACAACACTGGGCGGCTCGGGTGGCCGGTCTGGCCTCTTTCGGGTACTATTCCCGAATCGAACCGGGAATATTCCTCATGCGCCGCAACCGTGCCACCCATGCCGTTCGTGAGACCTCGGTGCCATATGTCCCCAGCCAGGCGGCACGCGACGAGCGCTTGCTCGGGCTCTTCCAGAGCAAGAACCTGCAGCGGGCTCTGCGCCGATCGACAAGACTGAACCTGCGCTCGGTCGCCTCGCTCGCGGTCGAGGAACTCGCAGGCGAACCGGCCGGGGCGAAGCGGTCCAGGTCCTCCGATCCGGTGGCGATCCACAGTCGGCTGGTCGAGGGGCTGCCGGGCCTGGCGTTGTTCGTATCCTCTGCGCTTGCGTTCGAGTCCCTGCAGGAAGCATTGCCGTTTTTCGACGTGTCTGCGAAGACCGCCTGGGAGAAGCTCGACGCGACGCTGAATCGGGCGCAGAGCGAACAGGCGCTGCGTCTCGCGCGCGTGGCCACCCAGGCTGCGGAGCTCTTCGGGTCCGCGGAAGCCGGCCGCAGGTATCTGCGCACACCGAACTTTGCGCTCGGCGGAGCGACGCCGCTCGATCTGCTTCGCACGGCCCAGGGCGAACAACTGGTGCTCGCGGAGCTGCAGGCTCACGCGGCCGGCGGTCCGGTGTGAGGGTCTATCGCGCGCGGGCGATCCGCGGCGCTGGGGCGCCGACGTTCGATCCACTGGATTCTCGTGATTCGGTCGCGGGGCCGGCGGGTTGGCGCTTCAACGATCTCGAGACCGAGATCCTGTACGCGGCCGAAGTCGAGGCGCTCGCGACACTCGAGGTGGCCGTGCGGCCGGGTTGGGAGACGATCCAGCAGGTCCTGATCGCGACAATCGAGGTGCCGGACGACTCGATCGCGGATCTGGACGACCTCGGGATCGTGCTGCCGCCGAACTGGAACGCGCGACCGGTGCGGGAGGACAGTCGAACGATCGGCCGCGCGTTCCTGGACGTCGTAGCGGCGTTGCCGTCGCGGCGTCCGAAGCCCGTCGGCATGCGGGTCCCTTCGGTGCTCAGTTCTTCGGACTACAACGTGCTGCTGGATCCTTCTCGACGCGACGAGTACCGTGCCTCGATCACGAGCCGCATTCCGTTCAACACGCTGCGATCCTCGGGATCCTGAGCCTCAGCGCGCTGGGCACGAACGTCGCCTGCCTGCCCGGCGTCAACTACGTTGGCCGAAGGTCAGCTTGATCGTCACCGGAACCAGGGAGCGGTAGGCGCTCCCGTCGCCCGTGACCTCATAGCCCACGAAGGTCGTTGACGTGCCGTCGATCGAGAGGGGCACCAGGAACACCGGCTCGGTGGTGCCGGTCAGTTCGATGTTCCGTGTCGGCTGGGAGAGGGTGCCGTCGCCGTTGTTGAGCAGCAGGGATCGACGCAGCGTTTCGCCGGTTCCCAGCGCCGCGAAGTTGCCGAGTCTTCGCAGGAAGATGTCGGGACGTCCATCGCCGTTGAAGTCACCCACGTCCGTTTCCCGCCAGAAGCCGATATCGGTTTCGTATCCGCCGAGAGCCGCTGCGGTGTGGTCCGCGAAGGTTCCCGGCGAGGTCTGCGCCAGCAGCTGCAGTGCAAACCGGTTCCCGGGCAATTCGTACGCGATGAGCAGGTCGCTGCGGCCGTCACCATCGAAATCGGCGCTTCGTATGGACGTCGAGCCCCAGTCCTCGCCGCCCGGTCGTGGCAGCGTCGATGTCGACGCCTGGAAGTGGCCGGTGCCGTCGTTGCGAAAGATCCGCGTACCGGTGGCGTAGGGGGCACCCGGGCTCCCGGCGGCGACACCGTCGCGATACCCGGACGCGACGAGATCCGGGATTCCGTCGCCGCTCACGTCTACCAGCAAACATGACGAGGGGCTGAAGTCTGGAGTGCCGAACTGCGTCAGCTCCATCGGGAGTCGGCTCTGGTCGAGCACCCAGCCGGTCGATCGATTCAGCAGCGCGTAGACCTTGGGCGTGCTCAGCGGCGTCACGATGGCATCCGGGCGTCCGTCCTGGTCGATGTCCCCCAGACATGCTCCGTGATTGAAGGCAACGGTCGGCAGCGTCGTCGCCGACAGTCCGCTGGTCGTGCTCTGGAAGAGGCGGTTCGCGGACTTGATGAAAGTCCCGTTCTCGACGACTTCGAGCCCGTGGTCTGCGGCGAAGTAGTCCTGTCTGCCGTCGCCATTGAAGTCCGCAATGAGCGGTGTCCGTGCGACGCCTGTGTTCGGTGCTCCACCCGCGAAGGCACTGCGGCCGTCGACGAAGCCCGACAACGAGTTTCGCAGCAGAATGACCGGCAGCTCGGGGCGTGCGTTCAGATAGCTCGGCGTGATCATCAGGTCGCGCAGGCCGTCGCCGTCGAAGTCGAGAACGGCGGTACCGGCGGCATTACCCCCGAACGGGTCTGCCGCGTTGCTGACGATCGCGATGTCGATGGGAATGGTCGCGGACCGGGTGACGAGTCCCGGTATGGTCGTCGTGCCGCCGCCGCCCGTGTTCGTCGTGACCAGCACCTGGGCACGATAGGTGCCGCTCGCACCCGTACACGTCAGGGTGAACAGGCTTTGCGCGGTGATCGATCCGACGGTCTCCTGACCGGATGTGCCCTTGGAACCCGACCACGCATCGGAGGCAGAACAGGACGTCGCGAACTTCGTCGTCCAGGCGAGCGTCACGCGACCCTGGGACATCACCTCGCCTGTATCAGCGGTCAGCGTGACCACCGGGGCGGGCGGAGTGCAGTCCGTGGGGCTGGTGCCCCGGGTGACGTCGAGGCGCGTTGCCCAGCCTGTCGTCCATTCTCCACCGACATGCGCATACACCTGCACGTAGTAGGTTGCGCCGCTGCACAGGTGTTTGATCGAGTAGCTCCGATTGGAACCGGTGCCGCTCTCGACGACCTGTCCGAGCCCGGCGTTCGAGAAGATCCACAGCTCGTACGAGTCCGCGCCCGGTACCTCGGTCCAGGTCAGTGTGCCGGTGGTCGAAAATGCCTCGAGTTCTTCCTGCGGGGTCTTCAGCCTGGCCTTGGTAGGGCGAGTGCCGGTCGAGATCCGGACCGGCGCACCGACCTGCCACTGACCATTCACCAGCGCGTAGATCTGCGCGTAGTACGTGCTGCCCGGTCGCAGCGTGCGGGTCGCATAGGCACGTGCCGTCAGGCTGCCGGAACTCTCGAAAGCCTCGGAACTGTTCGGGTTGGTGAATATCCACGCCTCGTACGCGGCTGCACCCGAGACGGGCGTCCACCGCAACAATCCGTCGGTCGCGAAGTCGTCCAGTTCATCCTGTGGATTGACGATGCGTGCACGAACGAGCTGGTCGGTGATCGTGATCGGCAGCGCCCCGCCCGCGGTGTAGGCGCCGTTGACTCGTGCATGGACCTGGACGTAGTAAGTCCTGCCCGGCTCGAGCGATCCGAGCTGATACTGCGTGATGCGCACCGGACCGGACGCCTCGGCGAACGCAACGAGCGTCGCGTCGCGGTACACCCAGAGCTCATACACGTCTGCGCCCTGTACCCGCGTCCAGCGCAGCGTGCCGCCGACACCGAAGGCATCGAGTTCTTCCTGTGAATTCGTCAGCCGGGCCTTTGTAACGCTCGTGGCTGTCTTGATCGTGAATGTCGGAGCCGCCTTCCAGTCGCCGCCGGCTCGGAAGTACAGCTTCACATGGTAGGTGTGGCCGGAGGCGAGCTGCGTGAACTGATATTGCCGCGACGTCAACGCCTTGGAGAATTCGACCATGACCGTGAGTCCCGCGTCGTCGTATGCCCACACCTCGTAGGCGTCGGCGCCGGCGGTCGCGCTCCAGCGCAGAATGCCGTCCGGCGCGAACTCCACGAGTTCCTCGACGGGATTGAGGATCCGTGGTGCCAGGTCGGTGAGGGCTGTCGTGGCGTGGAGGTGCTTTTGGCCGGCAGCATCGGATGCATCGACCGCGGCGGCGACGCCCGGGCCAGTCCCGTCAGAGGCGCCCCCGCACCCGCCCAGCCAGGCCGCGGCTGCAAGCAGGACGATGACGCCTCGAAAGCGATGCATCGGGCTCTCCCTTCACCCCTTCGGCAGACGCCGGTACGGTCACCGGTCTTACATGCCGGTTGTTTCAAGCCTAAGCATTCGCGTTCGGCGTGGCAATGTCGGGGCCGGCAAGCGGGCAGGATCGGTACGCAGGATCTGGCCCAAGGGCGCAGTCGTTGCGCAGCCCTGCGCGCTGGCGGAAGTGCCGTGTGACAGCCGCATCTTTCCCGTACCAGAATTCATGACCTGACCCGCCCGGCGGCGAGTGGCCATCCCTTCGGCGCATCCAGGTGTTCCTGGCCCGGAGGAACGAATCACCAGTGTTGCGGCAACTGCTGACGATCGCGCAGCTAGTGACTATTACCCGCGTTGCATGCCCTCTGGCGGAAGGCCTTGGGCGACTCGCCATATCGCTCAGAAAAGCGGTGAGTGAAGTGCGATGCGCGGCGAAAGCCGACGGAATAGGCGATCTCCGCGATGGAACGCATGCGGTTCATGGGGAATTCGAGCAACCTTCGCGCCTGTTCCAGCCGCTGTTCCAGGATGAAATGGCCCAGCGTGACATGCGCGCTGCGCATGATCGTGAACAGGTAACTCTTCGAAATGCCGAGCTTGCCGGCGATGAATTCCGCCGACAGATCGGGATTCGACAGGTTGGCAGCAATCGCATCGCGGATGCGCAGGAAATGGGATTGCGCCGAAAGGGAGCCGATGGCGCGCAGGTCGTGCCGGCTGCGAAAGGCCGCGCCGATCAGCTGAATCAGCGAACCGACCAGATCACCGGCCAGTTCCGGCGCGATCGTCCTTCGTTGTTGCCAGTACGCGCTCATGGTCTCGCGCAGGATCGCCGGTATGCCTTGCGACGCATCGATGGGCCTGAAGCAGAAATCGTCCAGAATGCCGAGTTCAGGCGCCAGGAGGTTTCTGGGAATGCGGAAGGCCAGCGTGGAAATCTGCGAGCGGTGATAGCCCTCGATGGGGCGCTGGGCGTTGACCAGCATCAGGGTGCCCGCTTTCGCGCAGACGTTGTGCTTGCCCTGGAAGTAGTAATCACCCTCCTGGTAGTGGACCAGCACGATCGGGCTCTGTGGTTCGAACTCCGGCCGTGGTCGCGCGTAGTTCGACCCGTCGACGTGAAGTCGCGTCATCAGGACGGGTCCGAGGTGAGCGCTGCTCCCCCGGCAACAGAAATTGCTGTTCCCGCCCAATCGGGAAACCGTCAAGGGAAAGTAGCCGCTGGTGGCCACTTCCTCATAACCGCGGATACCGTTCGGCAGCGTATGCAGCTCGGTGTCAGCCAACGCAGGATTTGCCAAGCATGTCCCCCCGGAAATGCATGTTCATGCACCGATATCCTACCGGCCCAGGCTTCGGGTTGTCCGAAGTGTCGTCTCAGGCAAGAACACGATGTTACCGGGCAACAAATAGGCATCCTGCGTTCTTTCGATCCGGGTTAAGTTCTGGAGGAGAGAGCGCGCTTTTCCGGGGGGATCATGGCTGTCAATTCTCCGCTTTCGATAGGCGTGGACGTCGGCGGAAGCTTTACCGACGCGGTGGTCAGCGTTGCTGACCGCACGGTTCGCGCCAAGGCGGCGACGGAACCCGCGAATATCGGCAACGGCGTCATCAATGCCTGCGACCTGGTCGCCCGGCAGCTCGGACTTTCGCTCCGCGAGCTGCTGGCCCGGACGGTTCGCTTCGGCCTGGGCACGACGGCGGTGACCAACACCCTGACGGTCAAGCGGGGGCTGAAGGTCGGCCTGCTGACGACCGCGGGTTTTGAATCCCTGGCGCTCACGGCGCGTGGCGATCGTCACACCGTCGACGGCTGGGCGGTGTTGCCCTGGGTGCCTTTGGAGCCGCCCTGTATCGCGGGCATCCCCGAGCGCATGGATCGGGACGGCAAGGTCCGGCTGGCCATGTCGGATGAGGATGTGCGCGTCGCGGTCCGCAAGCTCGTGGAGGAAGAGGGCATCCAGGCGCTCGCGATTTCATTCCTCTGGTCGTTCCTGAACCCGGCGCATGAACAGGCGGCCAAGGCCGTCGTGGCCGCGACGTTTCCTGATCTGCCGGTGTTCTGCGGCGCCGAGCTGCAGCCGGTGCGCCGGGAATACGAACGCACCATGGTCGCGGTGATGAACGCCTTCTGCGCTGACGCGCTGAACGGCATCGAAGACCTCGAGCGCCGCCTGCAGGAAGGCGGCCTCAAGGCGCCGCTGCTGCTGCTGCAGGCCAGCGGCGGCACCGCGACGGTCGAAGAGGCCCGTCGTGCCCCGTTGCGCCTGGCGGCCTCGGGACCGGCGGCGGGCGTGGTGGCGGCCGCTGAGCTCGCCGCCACGCAGAACATCACCGAAGCGGTGTGCGGCGACATGGGCGGCACCAGCTTCGACGTGGCCATCGTGCACGGCGGCAAGCCGGTCCGTGTCGCGCGCGGCAAGATCCACGGCGTCTCGGTCGCGCAATCGCATGTCGAAGTGGAGTCGGTCGGCTCGGGCGGTGGCTCGCTGGGCTGGATCGATGTGCGCGGCATGCTGCGGGTGGGGCCGCAGAGCGCACGGTCGTTCCCGGGACCGGCCTGCTACAACCACGGCGGCACGGAAGCGGCGATCACCGATGCCATGGTGGTCCTGGGCTATCTCGATCCCGGGAAGTTTCTCGGTGGCGCCATGGTGCTCGACGTCGATGCGGCGCGTGCGGCCTGCGCCCGGCTGGGCGACAAGCTCGGGCTCGATGCGTATGAATGCGCCTGGGCGATCCGGCAGACCGCGCTCGCCGACATGACCAATGCGATGCGCGCCCGGATCTCGGCCAGCGGCCTTGATCCGGCGCAACTGACCGGCGTGACCTATGGTGGCAGCGGCTCGCTGTTCATGGTGCCGCTCACGCAGGAGATCGGCGTGCCGCGCCTGCTGGCGCCGGAGCTGGCCTCGGTGCTCTCCGCGTTCGGAGCGGGCTCCGCCGACGTGCGCCTGGAGAAGGCGCGCTCCATCAGCCGGCTGTTGCCGCTGGACGAGCAGGAAGTCGCCGCAACCATGGCGGTGCTCGAGGCCGATGTGATCGCGCAGCTGGGCGCCAATGGCATCGGGCCGGAAGCGACCAGCGTATTGTTCGAAGCGGACATGCAGTTCATGCGTCAGATGTCGGAGCTGACAGTGCCGCTGTCGAGGCCGTTCAGTCAGGAGAAGCTGGCGAAGGACTTCACGCAGGCTTATTGCGCGTTGTACGGCGAGAATGCAGTCGCCTCCGGCGCGGAGATCGAACTGGTGACGCTGCGGGCCGTCGGCATCGGCCACACGGTGCGCGTGCAGCTGTTCAGCACGACCGACAGGGCCGACACGAAGATTCCCGCACCGCTGGGCACCCGGCAGGTGCGCATCCAGCGCTCCGGTCCTTTCGACGAGGTCGCCGTCTACGATGCGTTGTCCCTGAAACCGGGCCACGGCTTTTCCGGTCCCGCGCTGATCGACGCGGTGGACAGCACGCTGTGGGTCCCGCCCGGCTCGCGCGTCGATGTCGACGCCTATCGCACGCTCAGCGTCGTGAAGGAGTAGCCGATGACTGCCGTCATGAATGCCACGCAGGATACCAAGCGCCCGGCGGCCGACTTCCTCACCGCGGAGCTGCTGCGCTACCGGCTGGAAGCGATGGTCACCGAAGGCGGGCTCGCGATCGAACGCACGGCGATCAGCCCGATCGTCACCTCCTCCAAGGACTACTCCTGCACGCTGCTCGACGCCGCGGGCCGGCTGGTCGCCGGCGGCGGCAAGGTGCGGCTGCATTACTACGGCGCCTGCAGCTCGGTGGATGCGGTCATCAGGAAGTTCGGCAAGAACATCGCGCCGCGCGACGTGTTCCTGGCCAACGATCCTCATCACGACGGGGCGATGCATCCGCAGGACGTGTTCGTGATGCTGCCCGTGTTCATGGAAGGGAAGTTGATCGCCTGGTTCGCCTCCTGCGCGCACATGCTCGACATGGGCGGCATGTCGCACGGTTCCTATGCACCGAACGCCGTCGAGTGCTTTCAGGAGGCCATTCGTTTCCCGCCGGTGCGCCTGGTCAAGGGCGGCGTCGAGCAGGACGACATCTGGGACATCCTGCTCAACAACATCCGCATCCCCGACGTCGTGCAGATGGACATGCGCAGCCTCATCGCGGGCTGTCACGCGGGCGCCGTCGAGTTGAGCCGGGTCGTCGCGGACCTTGGGGTCGATGCCTATCTCGCTGCGGTGGAAGAACTGGCGTGGCGCGTCGAAAAGGAAATGCGCCGTCGCATCGACCTGCTCGAGCCCGGGACCTATCACACCGAGAACTGGATCGAGTGGCAGCACGACACCTACCGCATCCCGTGCACATTGACGGTGGGCGACGGAAAGCTGCTGTTCGACTTCGAAGGCACCGACCCGCAGACGACCCACTTCATCAATTCCAAGCGATTCATCATCCGCTCGGCCGTGGGCCAGGTCATCGGCTCGCACTTCGCCCATGATCTTCCTTACAACTACGGGGTCTTCAACTGCTTCGACGTGCTCTGCCCGGAAGGCACGCTGGTGCACTGCAAGTCGCCGGCGCCGATCGGCAGCGCGCATACGGATGTCGGCTGGGCGGCGCAGGAAGGCGCCTTGCGTGCGCTCATGATGGCCATCGAAGCCTCCGCGAAGAGTCATGCGCGGCCCTATCTCACCGCGCCGACGCCGGGCTCCGGATTCACCGCGCAGATCTGGGGCGGGGTCGGACCGCATGGCCGTCTCGTCTACTGGACCATGAGCGAGGCGATCTCGATGGGTGGCGCCGGCTCCGCGCAACGGGACGGCACGGATCTGGGCATGTACCAGGTCGGCAACGACTCGGGTCTCGATTTTCCCGACGTGGAAGTCTGGGAAGGCTGGTATCCGTGGGAGATCCAGTCGAAGAAAGTGCTCACGGGTCGCAATGGCGCCGGCAGGCACTGCTGCGGTGGACGGCTGGAAATCATCTACGGGCCGTCCGAGGGCCGTCCGCTCGCCGGCAACGCCTTCGGCAATCGTCAGCGCGTTCCGCACGTGGGCCTGGCGGGCGGTTATCCCGGCGCGCCGATGGAGACCTTCATCACCCGCAAGGACGGTACGCGCGAATGGGTGCTGTCGCAGCAGCAGGATCTGCATCTCGATCCGGGTGACCACTTCACCTGCCGCAATGCATCCGCCGGTGGCTGGGGCGATCCGCTCGACCGGCCGCGCGAGCAGGTGGAAAAAGACATCCGCAACAAGCGTCTGACCGTCGAGGATGCCGCGGATATTTACGGTGTCATTCGCGGTGATGCCCGCCAGACGGAGCAGAGGCGGGCGGCGATCCTCAAGGAACGACTGGCGCGCTCCACGCCGGCGCGCAAGCCACTCACGGCGCGGGACATACCCGGCGGCTGGCACAACCCCGCGGCAAGACATCCGCTGGCCACGGGCGTCGTCCAGGAAGGCGGCGTCGCGGTCAGTGCCCGCTCCGGCGCGCCGCTCTCGCTGGCGCCGAACCACTGGACCGATGGCTGCCCACGCATCCGCAACTTCGTGCCCGCCGGCAAGGACGCCGAGGTCATCGCCTATCTCGACCCGGTGACCGGCCATCTGCTGTTCGTGGATGTCGTGGCACTGGCTGCGGAGCGTTCATTCACCGCCATGCCGAAGCGCTGGGCCGAATGGAAACCGGCAGCCGGGGGGTAACTGCTGCACCGGGTGGAAGCGGCCAGCCAGGGCGTGAACGCCGGGTCGACTGGAAGCCGCGGGTCGGGGCGCAACATCGGCGGAGTTCTCGACAGGGATCGGCAGCTGCACGCCTTTGCAGAATCATCGACAACCATCAACCGGAAGGACCGCGAAGTCATGAACGAAGTGCCCAACAACCCGATCGTGAAATATTTCGCCGCGCTCGATGCCGGCGACTTCGATGCCTGTGCCGCGTGCTTCGCCGAGGACGCCGTCTACATGCATCCGCCTTTCCATCCCGAGAAGGACAACCGGATTTTTGCGCGGGTGGGGCGTGTCAACATTCGTCAGTGGCTCGATGAGCGGGGCAAGATGCCGCACCATCACCGCCTGCTGTTCGCGGCGAAGAACGGCACTTCATACTTCGTCGAAGGCCGCGGCGGCGGCGGCGGCATTCCGCTGCATCCATTCTGCTCCCACGCCATCGTGGACGAGAACGGCCTGATCAAGCGCTACATCGCCTTCATGGAATATCCGGACAAGGACGAGCTGGTCGACCGGACCATCTCCTTCGACAACAGCGAATTCAAGAGCTGAAGCCTGGGAAGCCACGTCATGACCATCGAAAAAGTCGCCGTGTTCAGCGCCAGCGCCCGGCCGGGACTGGCCCAGGTCCGGCAGCTGAAAGCCGCCGGTTACAAGGTTCGCGCCATCACGCGCAGCAAGCTCCACAATTCGACGCTGGAAGGCACGGAGATCGTGTCAGCCGATCTCAATGATCCCGCATCGCTGCGGCGCGCCTGCACCGGGGTCGATGCCGTGTTCTTCACCAGTCCGACCTTTACCGAAGTGCCGAAGGCGCACGGTCACATGAAGGCCCTGGGCACAGCGGCCAGGGACGCGGGAGTGAAGCGGTTCGTCTACAACACCACGTCCTGGCACCCCGACAAACTCATCGGCGTGCCCACCATGGACGACTGGTACATGCGCAGCAGGACGCTGCTCGAGACGGGTGTCCCCGCGACCATCGTGCGCCCCTCGCTGTTCATGGACAATCTTCTGACGAAGTGGATCAAGCCTTACCTGCTGCGCGACCACGAATTCGCGTATCCGCACAAGCTGGATCTGGAAGTGTCGTGGATCTGCCTCGACGACGTGGGCCGCTACATGATCGAAACCATGAAGCGTCCCGAATACGAGGGCCGGTTCATCGACATCGGCGGACCGCAGGCGCTGCGTCCGACGCAGGTCGCCGAACTGCTGAGCGAGGAGTTCGGCCGCAGCATCACCTATCGCGTCATCACGCCGCGCGAATTCGGCGAGCGCATGTACGAGGTGTTCAAGGACGTCTGCGGTACGACCCGCGAGGAGTATGTCAGCAGCCTCGAAAAGCACTACCAGTTCAAGAACGTGGCCAATCCTTTCCTCGTGCCGATGGAAGAGATGATGAAGCGCCTGCCCGTCCGTCCCACGCCGATGCGCGAATGGCTGCGTCAGCAGGACTGGTCCCCGAACCCGAAGGACGAAATCGGTTCGGTGTCGGGGTGACTCTGCCCGCTGACGGATGCGGCGCCGGGATCGGCGGAGCGCGCTATGGCCGGGCCCGGACTTGCCCCGGCGATCGCAGCCGCACGGGGCGCCGGTTCGGGAACCGTACGACGAGGTCCAGCTCCCCCCCCATGGCCTGCACGTATTCCTGCAGCGTCGAGAGCAGCATGTCGGTGCGCATTTCATATCGCGACACGGCGTGCTGTCCAACGTCGAGCGCCCGGGCGATCTCGACCTGCGTCCGGTTCATCGCCTTGCGGAGTTCCTGCAGGGACAACTCCTCCGCGATCAACTCCGCCGCGCGCGCGGTGACCTTCGCCCGTCGTTTCGGCGGCAGCACTGCAATCTTCCGGCCGAGCGTTCGTCCCACGTCCGCCTCACCTCGTTTTTCTGCCGTTCCCGCCCAGGCGCTCGAGGTGCGCGTCGAACCGGCGGTCGGCAACCTCGATCAGCCTCGCATAGAACCGCTTCGTACCGCTCCCGGACTTGTCGCCACCCGCCAGCAGGATGGCGCGTCGCCGCGGGTCGAGTGCGAAGGCGATTCGCCAGACCCCGCCGCCGGCATCGAACCGCAGCTCCTTCATGTTGGCGTGCCGCGATCCCTTCAGGGTGTCGACGCGTGGGCGTATCGCCGCCGGGCCGAACTGTTCGATCACTCTTGCCTGGGCCAACAACTCGTCCTGGACGGCGACGGGAAGCCGGTCGAACTCGGGCTCGAATTCGTCCACGAATTCGACGACCCACTTCATTGTCGGAGTATGCCGACGGAGGCATATGCAGTCAAAGGCATGTCGCACCACGCATCCATCGCTGGAACATCTGGCGGCCCGGTCGGGTCGACGGGGGTGGAGCCGGGGCCTGGCACCCCGGACAGCCCGGCGCGAGCCATGGTGCTACAGATTGCCCTGGCAGATGGCGCGCAATAATGGCCCCGTTGGGGCCGGAAATGCGGCTTCTCGAGGTGCCGATGCCCTGCGGGTCGAGCGACGGCCCGGGTGAGTGGATGTCGTCATGTTCCGGCAGTGGGCCGTATCGGAGTCCGGCCGGTGGGTGGGCTCAGGCGCCCGCCAGAATACCGGGTGACAGCATCGCCAATTCCGTACCAGTATCCATCCCGTGGCCCGCCTCGACCGCCTCGACTGCCTCGGTCGGCGTGCCGTTTCCAGCAATCGATCCATTCAACGAACCGGGGGACATCATGTCTGATGACGCGCGCCTGAAGACGCTGCTGGCCAGGATGGACATCGTCGAGCTGACCCACAAGGTCGCGCGCGCGGTGGACCGTTGCGACGTGGAGCTGTTCTGCTCCTGCTTCACGAACGGCGGGCTGTTCGACGCCGGCATGTTCAACGGCACGATGCCCGAGGTGGGCCGGGCCATGTTCGCCGCGATCGGCGACGCGATGCGCCGCACGCAGCACCATGTGTCGAACCACATCATCCTCGTCGACGGCAACAAGGCGAAGGGCGAGGTCTCCGTGATCGGCACGGCCTTCTACGACGTGGAGGGCGTCGAGCAGGAACTCGTGTTCGGCGGCCGCTACCTCGACGAGTACCGGTGCGAGGGCGGTCAGTGGAAGGTCGCCGCGCGCCGCATCGTGGTGGACTACGCGCGCACGCAGAAGTCGACGCACACGAACGCGGGCGCCTACGACTCGACGAGCTACAAGGGCACGCGCAACCGCCAGGATCCCTCCTACCGGTTCGTGTTCTGAAGCACCCTGCCGGGGGCGCCCGCGGGGGCCCCCGGCTCGCGGCGGCGGGTTCCGACGGAACGTCCGCCCCCGCCTTCTACCAATCCGCCGTCCGGTCTGGTAACTTGCGCCCATATTGTTCGACGATTTCGATCGACCATGGGAACACTCGGGCAGGACCATGACCATTCGCACTCCCGCTGAATACATTGCCGGCCTGAAGAGTCCGCGCGAGGCCTACTACCGCGGCAGGCGCGTCGCCGACGTCACCGCGGATGCGGAGCTGCGCGTGGCCGTCGAGCACTCGGCGCTGGACTATTCGATTGCGCAGAGCCACCCGGACCTCGCGGTCTACGAGGAGGGCGGCGAGAAGTTCAGCGCGTTCTACAAGGTGCCGCGCTCCGCCGAGGACCTGCGCCGGCGCGGTGCGCTGATCGAACAGGCCGCGACCCTGGGCGGCGGCCTGATCGTGCTGAAGGAAGTCGGCAGCGACGCGATGTTCGCGCTGCTGCGTACCACCGAAGGTGAGGAGCAGGAGAAGGCGCGCGCCTGGGTCGATCGCGTGCGGCGCGAGGATCTCTCCGTCGCGGTGGCGCAGACGGACGTGAAGGGCAACCGCCGCAAGGGGCCGAGCGAGCAGGCGGACCCGGATCTCTACGTGCGCATCGTGGACGAGGATGCCACCTCGATCACGGTGCGCGGCGCGAAGTGCCACACCTCGCACTCGGCCAATGCCGACGAGCTCGTCGTGCTGCCGACGCGCGCGATGGGCCCGGAAGATCGCGACTACGCCGTGTCCTTCTCGCTGCCGATCGGACATCCGGGCCTGAAGCTCTACGTGTCTCCCTACGGCGCGGGCGACGTGATCCGCAATTCCTTCGAGCACCCCGTGTCCTCGAAGCACAAGCTGCTCGAGAGCCTGACCGTGTTCGACAACGTGCGGGTGCCGAGGGAACGTGTCTACCTGAACCGCAAGGTCGAGAAGGCCGGTGAACTCGCGATCGCGTTCGTGGACTACCACCGCTTCACGGCCGTCAACTACAAGCTGCCGCTCATGGACACGCTGGTCGGCGTCGCGCAGCTCGTCGCGGAGATGAACGGCATCGCGAAGGCCGGGCACGTGAAGGACAAGATCACGAGCCTCATCGCCTGGGCCGAGACGGTCCGCGGACTCGGGCAGCTCGCGTGGATGCGCTCCACGATGGGCCCGACCGGCATCCAGCAGCCGGATGCGCTCGCGGTGAACATGGCGAAGTACGCCTTCGCGCACGGCTATCACGACGCCGTGTCGCACGTGGTCGACCTGGCCGGCGGCCTGCTGGTCACGGGCCCCGGCGCCGAGGACTGGGCGGATCCCGGGATCCGCGCGGTGCTCGAGAAGTACTACGCGGCCGCGGGTCCGGCGGAGGCGCGGCTCAAGGTCATGAACCTGATCGCCGACCTGACCGCTCGCGATTTCGGCGGTTACCAGGCGGTGCTCGCGACCCACGCCGAGGGCTCGCTGGAGGCGGAGAAGATGCAGATCGCGCGATCCTACGATTCGACGCGGGCGCGCGCTCTCGCGTCGAGGCTGGCGGGGCTCGCGAAGTAGCGGCCCGCGCCGGGGCAGAGCACGCTCACGCCGATGTTCGTGCCGGCGAGATCGTCTTCGAGTGCCTCCGCGATGCCGAGCCCGATTCCCGATGCGCCGGTGACGACGGCGCCCTTGCCCTTCGGATCGTGCATGCTGTCCCTCCCGGGATCGCGAAGCGGTTCCGCCGCTTTGCAGCGGTCCGCCGAGCCGGCATATTAATCGCAGCCGCGACCTGCGACCGGGCGGGCAGCCGCGGTCGGGGAGAAACATCGATGGGCACGGTCAGGAAACGGGACGGCGAGTTCGCCGACAGCAACTTCGATCTCTTCGAGTACCTGCCGAAGGCCACGGCGCACCTGTACGGCCTGGTCGACGCCATGCGTCACGAAGGCACGCTGCCGCTCCGGCTCCTCGAGCTGATGCGCCTGCGGATCGCGTACCACAACCAGTGCCGCATCTGCATGGGCGTGCGCTACCAGACGGCCGTCGAGGACGGCCTCGACGAAGCCGCGGTCTGCTCACTCGCGAACGCGCCCGAAGCCACGAACCTGAGTCCCGCCGAGAAGGCGGCCATCGAGTTCGCCGACCGCTTCGCCACGGATCACCTGTCGATCGACGCGGCGTTCTACGAGCGCATGCGCGAGTTCTTCACGGACGCCCAGATCGTGCAGCTCGGTTTCAACTGCGCTTTCAATTCCGGCTTCGGGCGGCTGTTCGCGACCTGGCGCAACACCGCGGGCACGCCCGAGGGCATCCAGCCCGACGCCGACGGCAGGATCCGGCCGTGGACCTCGCCGAGCGTGGTGTTCCCCGACGCGGCCCTCGGGACCGGGGACTGAGTCCAGGGCTGTTCGGGCGATGACGACGGCGATGCGGACCGCGATGCGGACCGCGATGCGCCCCTTCGAAGGGGGCTGGTACCGCCTCGTGCTCAGCGAGCGGTGATGCGCTTCAGTGAGGACGCGCCGCGCCGCGCACCCGGCGCGCAGCCCGTTGCGGCGCACCAGCGGCTCATGAGCGCTGCCGCCGGCGGTAGAGGCCGAGCAGCGCGAGTGCGAACACGCCGGCCGCGCCGGTCGAGCCACCGCCGCCCGAGTTCGTGATGGGTGTCGTGGGTGGCGTCACGCTGATCGCCGCCGGGCAGGCTGCAGAACCCGCATTCGCAGGTGCCGCCGAACTGGCGGAGCTCGATGTGAGCACGACCAGCGCGCTGTCGGTCGCACCCGTGTTGTCGGTGACGGTGAGCTGGAGCGTGAGCGTGCCACTCGCGGGCGCGGCCACGGTCGCGGTGTCGGTGCCGGCGCCGCTGATCGCGGGCGGTGAGGCGCCGCCGCCCACCACGCTCCATGCATAGCTGCTGAGCGTGCGGTTGCAGGCCGCGGCGCTGCCGCTCGCGCGCAGCGTCACGTTCTGGCCCGCGGCGACGGAGGAGGGCAGCTGGATCGCGGCGATCGGCCGCTGCGCGGCGGCGACCGAGCGCCGTGCGTTGGCCATGCCGGCGCCGCAGGTCGTCGCGGTGCAGTGGCACTCGAAGTCCTGCAGGTCGGCCGCGTTCGCGGGTACATGGCAGACCGGGATGTTCGGGTCGGTCGCGGCCGGGTAGGGCTGCGCACCCTCGCGCAGCCGCGCGATGATCTGGGTTGTCCTGAGGTTGCCGTTCACCGCCACCATGAGGCCCGCAATGCCCGCGACGATCGGCGACGAGAAGCTGGTGCCGACGTTGTAATCGAGCTGCGTGCTGTAGTCGTTCGCACCCGGGCCGGTCGTGCCGGCATTCAGCGTCGTGTCGATGGAGAACAGGCAGGGCTCGCCCGCGTTGACGTTCACGCAGTTGCCGCCGGGCGCGCCGACGGTGACCTCGGGCCCGAGGTTCGCGAAGCCGACCTTCGTGCCCACGTGCCGCAGTCCCGTGACGGCGATCGCCCCGTCGCAGTTGCCGGGCACGGACACCTGGCCGCCCTCGTTGCCCGCGGAGGCGACCACGACGACGCCGCGCGCGGCGAGCTCGTCGATGACGGTCTGGTAGCTCTCGGGACAGACGCCGCTGCTGCCGAGGCTCAGGTTCAGGATGCGTGCGGGATAGGCGTTCGTCGGTACGCCGTCGACCGCGAGGCCCGCAGCCCAGCGCATGCCGGCGATGATGTCGGAGTCGTAGCCGCCGCACTTGCCCATGACGCGCACGGGCAGGATCCAGGCGCTCCAGGTCGTGCCGGCGATGCCCGTGCTGTTGTTCGACAGCGCGCCCAGGATGCCCGCGACGCGCGTGCCGTGCCAGGAGCTGTCGGTGACGTCGCAGTCCGCGAAGAGCGTCGTGTTCTTGTCGGTCGCCGTGATCCAGTCGCCCGGATCCGAGGGATCCGAATCGCGGCCATCGCTGTCGTTGGCCGAGCGGAAACTGCCGTCGTTGTCGGCGGTGATGAAGTCGTAACCCGGCAGCAGCCGGCCACCGTCGGCCGCGCGCTTCAGGTCCGGATGGTCGAAGCGCACGCCGGTGTCGATGTCGGCGATCACCACGCCCTTGCTGCCCGTGGTCGTGTCCCAGGCGCCGACCGCGTCGATCGCGGCGGGTTGCGCGGCCTGCAGGTACCACTGGCCGTTGAACAGCGGGTCGTTCGGCAGGGCCTGCGGATAGCGGCGCCGGTCCTCTTCCGCGAACTCGACGTCGGGATCGTCCCGCAGGCGCGCGATCAGCGCCTGCGGCGTGTCGTCGTTGGCGATGATGAACTGGGCGGCCTCCATGCCCGCGCCGATGGCACGCTGCCGGTGCAGGGTCGCACGCTGGCGGCTCGCGATCGTGGCCATGCCCGCCGGCGCGGTGCGCGAGGCGACGACCTTGCGCGCGGCCGTGGCCGAGCGGAGCCGGATGATGACGCGGGCGGTACCCGTCTGCGCCCGGGCCGCGGGTTCGCGCCGCACGGGATTGAATTCCTCCGCAGTCCCGGTCGTCGCGGCGAGGACGAGCAGGCCGGAGAGCAGCAGCGGTCCGAGCTTCACGAGCACTCCTTCGGTCCGGGGCGTTGCGGGCGGGCGACAGCGCATCGCCCGCGCCTCGCGGCTCAACTGCAGCACCCTAGTCGGCGGCGCCCGCAAACACAAGACAGGGCGTCGTCATGCCGGGACATCGGGAATAATGCCCGCACATGGAACAGACCGAGCGCATCTACTGGATCAAGCGGCGCCTCGTGCAGAAGGGATCCTTCACGCGCGAGGAAGTCATGGCGCGCTTCGAGTATTCGCGCGCGAGCTTCAAGCGCGATCTCGACTACCTGCGCGACCGGCTCAACATGCCCGTCGAGTGGTCGACCTCGAAACAGGCCTATGTCGTCGCGCCCGGCACCGTGCTCGAGGAGCTGCCGGGTGTGTGGTTCAGCGCCGCGGAGGTGCAGGGCCTGCTGACCATCGAGCACCTGCTCGAGTCGCTGGGCTCGGCGCCGCTCGCGGCGCAGCTCGCGCCCGCGCGCCGGCGGCTCGAGCAGCTCATCGACGCCGGCCACGAGCACGACGAACTGCGGCGCCGCATCCGCGTGCTGCCCATGGCGGGCCGTCCCGTCGACGCGGGCGTGTTCGAGACGCTCTCGGTCGCGGTGCTGGGCCGCAGGCGCGTGGTCATCACGCACCTGAACCGCGCGAGCGGCGAGACGATGGAGCGCGAGGTCTCGCCGCAGCGGCTCGTGCACTACCGTTACAACTGGTACCTCGACGCATACTGCCACCTGCGGCACGACATCCGCAGCTTCGCGGTCGACGCGATCCGCGGGGCGCGGCTCCTCGACGCGCGGGCCGTCGAGATCGAGGATGCGCGGCTCGATGCCGTGCTGCGAGCGGGCTACGGCATCTTCAGCGGCGAGGCGACGGACACGGCGGTGCTGCGTTTCAGTCCCGCGGCGGCGCGCTGGGTCGCGCACGAGACCTGGCACTCACGGCAGCAGGGGCGCTTCGAGGCCGACGGCAGCTATCGGCTCGAACTGCCCTACAGCCACCCGGCCGAGCTGGTGATGGACATCCTGCGCCACGGTGCGGAGGTCGAGGTGCTCGCGCCGCCGGAGCTGCGCGAGCGCGTGGTCGCCGAACTCGCCGCCGCGGCCCGGCGTTATGCCGGAGCCGGGGACTGATGATGTCCCTTCGCAGCCTCGCGATCGTGGCCGTGATGCTGGGCCTCGGGGGCTGCGCGCTGCCCGCCCATCTGTGGGCGCCGCGGCCGGGGCCGCCGCTGCCCGTGCCCGCGGATCAGCCTCCCGTCGTGTTCATTCACGGCGCGTTCGGTTCGCGCCTCGTCGAAGCCGGCAGCGGCCGCGAGATCTGGCCCGGCGGCTTCGCGAAGCTGCTGTTCGGGCGCTACGCCGAACTCGCGATCGACGTCGACGCGGCGACACTCGCGCCCGCGCCCGACCGACTCGTGGCGAACGGGCTCTTCGAACGCACGGGTGCGCGTGACTACTACTACGCGATCCTTCGGAGTTTCCGGCGCGCCGGGTATCGCGAGGGCAGGCCGGGCGAGCCTGTCGTCGACCGTGTGCCGCGCTACTACACGCTCGTCTACGACTGGCGGCACGACAACCTGCGTGCCGTCCGCGCGCTGGATGCACTCATCGCGCAGATCCGGCGCGACCACGGCCGGCCGGACCTGCGCGTGGATCTCGTCGCGCATTCGAACGGCGGCCTCGTCGCGCGCTGGTACGCCCGCTACGGCACGGCGGACCCGGACGCCGGGCCATTGCGTCCTTCGCAAGAGGGCGCCGGACGCCTGCGGCGCGTCGTGCTCGTCGGTACGCCGAACCTGGGCACGCTGGAATCGCTGCAGGCGCTGACGCGCGGCGAGGAGATCGGGCTGCGGCGCGTGCCGCCCGAGGTCCTCGCGACCTTCCCGAGCATCTATGCGCTGCTGCCGCCGCCCGGCAGCGACTGGCTGGTCGACGACGCGGGCCGCGCGGTCCGCCGCGACGCCCACGATCCGGCCCTGTGGCGCGAGCTGCGGATCGGCGTCTTCGATCCCGGGATCGCCCGGCGCGTCGTCGCGGCGCACGGTGGTGCCGCGCAGGGCGCCGCATACCTCGCGCGCCTGCAGCGCTATGTCGGGATCCAGCTCGAACGGGCCGGCCGGATCGCGCGCTCGCTCGCCGATCCGGCGGTCGACGACGGCATCGAGCCGATCGTGTTCGGCGGCGAATGCGTGGCGACGGCTGCGCGCGCCGTGCTCGACGAGGGCGGTGGGCATCTCTCGCTCGGGCTCGAGGTCCGCGAAGCGTCCGGCAATTCGGATCGAGCGGGCACGGCTGCCACCGTGTTCGCACCGGGCGACGGGACCGTGACGCGGGAATCGGCCCTCGGGTCCGCGATCCTGGAGCCGCGCTATTCGATGTTCCTCTGCACCCAGCACAATCAGCTGACGGCGGACCCGCATTTCCTCGACAATCTGCTGTCGGCGCTGCTGTTGCCCTAGGTTGGCGGCGCGGTGCCGGGGAGTACCGATTTGCTGTGGGGCAGTGAACTGTGGTGGCTCATCGTGGCCACGCTCACGCTGCAGGGCTTCGTGCCGCTCGCGGCGTTCGTATGGCTGGCACTCGGCGCGCCGCACCGTATGTTGCTGATCGCGCGCATCCTGCTGGTCGCGGCCTGGCTGCTGCTGATCTCGCTCGGGGGCGTGTGGCTGTGGCTGCCGTGGTGGACGCCGGGCGCCTGGTGTGGTCTGTTCGCACTCGCGGCGGTCATCGGCGGGTGGCGCAGCCGGTGCATCCCGCGCGACGCGCCGGTGCCTCCCGGCATCGGCGGTCCGCTCGTGGGTGTGGCGACCCTCGTCCTGCTCGTGCTCGCCGGCTATGCCTGGTCCGGGCGCCAGCCGCCCGGCCGTGGCCGCGCCGAGTTCGCCTTTCCGCTCGCGGCCGGCCGCTATCTCGTCTTCGACGGCGGGCGCAACGGTCTCGTGAACTCGCATGTGCCGCTGTTCGCGCCCGACCGCGGTGACGACAGCCGCGGCATCAGCATCGTGCGCATCGACGACCTGGGGCTGCGGGCCCGCGCCCTGCTGCCCGCGCGGCTCGAGCGCTACCTGAGCTGGGGCGACGTCGTCTACGCGCCCTGCACGGGCCGGGTCCTCGATCTCGAGAACTCGCTGCCCGACCAGGCGCCCGGCGCGGTGGACGAGCGGTTCCCTGCGGGGAACTACGTGGTCCTGCGCTGCGAATCCCGTGACGTGAAGCTCGAGCACCTGCAGCAGGGCAGCCTGCGCGTCGAGCGCGGCGCCGCGGTCCTGGCCAACGACGCGATCGCGCGCGTGGGCAACAGCGGCCGGTCAGGGGAGCCGCATCTGAGGTTCTACGCGTGGTACCACATGCTGCCGCCCGCCGGGGACCGCTCGCGGGCGGTGACGCTGACCTTTCACGGACGCGTGCTCACGCGCAACGACCGCGTGCACCAGATCCGTGTGGAGCCGCCCGCCGCGGATCCGCGCTGAGTCCGCCTCAGGCGGGGGGTGCGACCGCGCCGCCCGGGGGCGAGTCCAGCCCGAGCACCCAGCGCACCACGGCGGCCTGCACCGCCTCGCCGGGTCCGTTCTGGGCACCGGGGTGATTCACGAGGATCACTGTCGAATAAGTGTGGCCGTCCGCGCCGGTCACGTAGCCGGCGAGCGAACTCGCGCCGTTCAGCGTGCCCGTCTTCATGCGCACACGGCTCGCCTCGGGCAGGCCCGCGAAACGCTTCTTCAGTGTGCCGTCCAGCCCGCCGAGCGGCAGCGAGGCGAGATACTCGGGGGCGTAGCGGCTGTTCCAGGCCGAGACCAGCAGGCGCGCGAGGCTGTCGGCGCTGATGCGCGCCTCGCGCGACAGGCCGGAGCCGTTGCCGATCACGAGCTCGGGGAAGTCGAGCCCCCTGCGATGCAGCCAGTCGCCGATGACCTTCGCACCGGCTTCGGGGGTCGCGGGCGCTTCCGAGGCATCCGCCGCCAGTGTCAGCACGAGCGTGCGCGCCATGACGTTGCTGGAGAACTTGTTGGTGACGCGCACGATCTCCGACATGGTCAGCGAGTCGTGCTTCACGAGCAGCTTCGCGGTCTTCGGCGTGACACCGCGCTGCATGCCGCCCGTGAGCTCACCGCCCTGCTGCTTCCAGAGCGTCATGAAGCTGCCGTAGGCGAACTCGGGTGCCGCCATGATCACGCGCCTCGCCACCTGCGGGCCGCAGTTCGACGACAGCTTGCCCGTGACCACGACCTTGTCCGGGTCCGTGCGCGGCGTCGAGATGATCACCCCGCGGGCCTGGCCGCGGCAGCGTCCCGCGACGAGCTGCGCGCGATTCTCGACCACCAGGTTGTCGGGATGCGGGTCGACCTCGACGTCGATGCCGCGGCCGGTCACCGAGGGGCGGATCAGGAACTCGGCGGACTGCAGGTTCACGAGCAGCGCGTCGGGCAGGACGTTGTAGGTGCGCCAGGGGCGGTTGTCGAAGTCGCCGGGCGCTTCCGTGTTCGGCGCGAAGCGGCTGTTGTCGATGACGATATCGCCCTCGATGCGCCGGAGACCCGTCTGGCGCAGGTCCGTGACCAGACGCCACCAGCGCTCGATGTTCATGAGCGGATCGCCGCCGCCCTGCAGGTACAGGTTGCCCTTGAGCACGCCGCGCGTGATGGTTCCCTCGGCCCAGACGCGGGTTGCCCAGGTGTACGCGGGACTCAGGATGTCGAGCGCCGCATAGGTCGGCAGCAGCTTCATCACCGAGGCGGGCGAGCGCGGTGTCGTCGGGTTGAGGTCCAGCACGAGCGTGCCGTTCGTCACGTTGCGCACGACGATGCTCACGGCCTCCGGCGGAAGTCCCTGCTGGCGCAGCGCCGCGCGGATACGCGGCGGCAGTTCCTCCGGAGCCTGGGCGTGGACGGCGGGAGCGATCGCGGACGTCGTGAGCAGCAGGGCGGGCAGCAGGGCGGAACGCAGGATCTTCATGGGCGCTTTCATGGGCGTTTTCATGGGCGCGAACTATATTCGTTGCGGCCGGCTGCGGCCATGCTCCCGCCGCACCGCGGCTGCGATTGCAACTCCGGCCGCGACGCGCTGTCATAGCGCCTGTCGGATGCGCGGCGTCGCGTCCCCGGTGTCGATGACGATGGAGATCACGTGAGAAACCTGTGCGCGATGAGGACGTTTCTGTGGACGGGGGTCGTGCTGCTGGCGGCGGGCTGCGGCGCGCGCGAGTCGACGACGCCGGGCACGCCCGCCGGGAGTCCGGCGCCCGCGGCCGCGCCGGTCGCCCGTGATGCCCCGCCGCCGCTCGTGGATTCCCACGGCCTGCCCGACTTCGCGGTGCTGGTCGACCGTTACGGGCCGGCCGTCGTGAACGTCACGACCGTGGAGCGCCGCTCGACGGCCGGTGTCGAGATCCCGGGGCTCGATCCGGGCGATCCGATGTACGATTTCTTCAAGCGCTTCGGCTTCGGCAACGGCATGCCGCACGGGAACCAGCCGCCCGCGCGCGGCGAGGGTTCGGGGTTCATCATCAGCTCCGACGGTTACATCCTCACGAACGCGCACGTCGTCGACGATGCGGACGAGGTGACCGTGCGGCTCACCGACCGGCGCGAGTTCGCCGCGAAGGTCGTCGGCTCCGACCGGCGCACCGACGTGGCCGTGCTCAAGATCGCGGCGACCGGCCTGCCGATCGTGCGCGTGGGCACACCCGCGTCCGTGCGCGTGGGCGAATGGGTCGTCGCGATCGGTTCCCCGTTCGGCTTCGACAACTCGGTGACGGCCGGCATCGTGAGCGCGAAGGCCCGCTCGCTGCCGGGCGACGCCTACACGCCGTTCATCCAGACGGACGTCGCCGTGAACCCCGGCAACTCCGGCGGCCCGCTCTTCAACCTGCGCGGCGAGGTCATCGGGATCAACTCGCAGATCTACAGCCGCACGGGCGGCTACCAGGGTGTCTCGTTCGCGATTCCGATCGACGTCGCGATCGACGTCAAGGCCCAGCTGGTCGCGAACGGCCGCGTGCGGCGCGGCAAGCTCGGCGTCGTGATCCAGGAACTGAACCAGACCCTCGCCGAGTCCTTCGGGCTCGATCGCCCGCACGGCGCACTCGTGAGTTCCGTCGAGAAGAGCGGGCCGGCCGACAAGGCGGGCGTGAAGGCGGGCGACGTGATCCTCGGCGTCGACGGCCGCTCCGTCGATCGCTCGAGCGAGCTGCCCGCCATCGTCGCGGGCATCAAGCCCGGCAGCACGGCGACCCTCGAGATCTGGCGCGACAAGGCGCGCCGCTCCATCGGCGTCAAGGTCGGGGAGCTGGAGGAGGAGCGCGGCGCGCGTGCGCATCCCGCGTCGGGCGATTCGGGCGGCAGGCTCGGGCTGTCGCTGCGTGAGCTGACGCCCGTCGAGCGGCGCCAGGCCGATACGGACGGCTACCTCGTCGTGGTCGATGTCTCGGGACCCGCCGCGGAGGCCGGCGTCGAGGCCGACGACATCATCCTCGGCGTCAACGGTCGCGACGTGAAGACCGTCGAGGAGTTCCGTGCCGCGGCCGAGCGGTCGGGCAGGACCGTCGCGTTGCGCATCCAGCGCGGCGACGCGCAGATCTACGTGCCGATCCGGATCGGCAAGTAGCACGGCGGGCACGGAGGCGCGCGTGGCCAACGAATATCTCGAGATGGTGCTGCGGCTGCTGGTCGCGCTCGCCGCCGGCGCGATGATCGGCTACGAACGTTCCTACCACGGCCGGCCTGCGGGATTCCGCACCCATGCGCTCGTCAGCATGGCATCGGCGATCCTCATGCTCGTCACCGTCTACGAGGCGCACTGGGTCAGGACGGTCCCCGACGCGGTGCGGCTCGATCCCACGCGCATGGCGCAGGGCATCATGACCGGCATCGGCTTCCTCGGCGCCGGCGCGATCGTCAAGGAGGGCCTCTCGATCCGTGGCCTCACCACGGCCGCGTCGATCTGGATCACGGCCGCGATCGGTGTGCTGGCCGGCATCGGGTTCTACTTCCCGCTCGCCGTGGCGGTACTCATGACCCTCGGCGTGCTGTCGCTGTTCCGCTGGATCGAAGTGCGCATGCCCGCAGAGGTGTTCTACCACTGCGACGTGCAGCTCGCGCGCAGCGCCGGACTGAACGAGACGGGGCTGCGCGCGCTCATCGAAGGACACGGGTTCAGCATCGCGAATTTCGCCTGGCGCCTCGACGGTGAGGGCCGAGTCCGCCGGCACAGCATGGTGCTGCGCACCATGGATCGCACCAGCGTGTCGCGGCTCGCGGGGACCTTCGAGGCGACCGACGCGGTGCTGGAGTTCCGCATCGCGCCCACCGGCGACTGACCGTCCCAATCCGGCGCGCGACGCATTATCCTTGCAGCCTCGCCACGGACCGGGCTCCGAGGATCACTCATCGTGAACGCTCCCGTCATGTTCCTCGCGGCACTGCTCGCGATTGCCGCGGTCCCCGCCGCGGCCCAGAGCGCGCGTACGCCGGGCAGTACCTACCGCGATTGTGAGGACTGCCCCGAGATGGTCGTGGTGCCGGCCGGCAGCTTCGTCATGGGCCAGCCCGGCTCGCGCGGGGGACCGGGCGTCGCGGCGGCGGAGAGCGGTGCCGTGCCGATCCGCATCGCGCGGCCGTTCGCGCTCGCGCGTCACGAGGTCACGCGCGCCGAGTACCAGCGCTTCATCCAGGATTCGGGTCACGAGCCGCAGTCGGGCTGCGTGACCTGGGACGATACGCGCCAGCGCTTCATGCTCGACCTGCGCCGCAGCTGGGTCGATCCCGCGCGGCCGGCGCTGCCCGAGCCCGTGCATCCCGCGAGCTGCGTGAGCTGGCGCGACGCGCACGCCTATGCGCAGTGGCTCGCGCGCCGCACGGGCAAGCCCTACCGGCTGCCGTCCGAGGCGGAGTGGGAGTACGCCGCGCGCGCGGGCACCACGACGGCGGCGTTCTGGGGCGATGCCGTGGCGGATGGCTGCGGCCATGCGAACCTCTACGACAGCACGGCCGCCGCCCGTTATGCGCTCGGCTGGAACGCCGCCGGTTGCAGCGACGGCATGGCCGATGTCGCCACGGTCGGCGGGCGCGCGCCGAACGGCTACGGACTCGCCGACATGCTCGGCAACGTGGCCGAATGGGTCGAGGATTGCGCGGGCGGCAGCTACGTCGGCCGCCCGAAGGACGCGCGCGCCTGGGTGTGGCTCGGCGGCTGCGGCGAGCGCGTGCTGCGCGGCGGCAGCTGGGCGTCCGATCCGGCGCGGGCGCGCAGCTACGCGCGCGATTCGGCCGCGGAGACGCTGCGCGCGGACACCATCGGCTTCCGCGTCGCGGTCGATCCCGACGAGCGCGCCGGGCGCGGGGAGGTGCGCTGATGCGTCATTCCACGGCCGTCCGGCGCCTGCTCGCCGGCACAGGTCTCGCGATGGGTCTCGCGCTCGCCGCACTCGCGGCGCCGGGTCCGGCGGCGCCCGCGCTCCCGGCCGGTGTCACGCAGGACTGTCCGGAGTGCCCGCTGCTCGTGACGGCGCCGCCCGGCGCACTCGCGCTCGGCACGCCGAGCGATGCGCCCGAGGTCGATCCGGCGACCGGCGAGTCGCCGCCCGTGATGATCGACGTCGCCCAGCCGATTCCCGTCGGGCGCACGGAAGTCACCGTCGCCGAGTTCCGCCGCTTCGTCGAGGCGACGGGCCACGACGCGACCGGCGGCTGCCGCGTGCGCGCGGGCGGGCAGTGGCAGGTGGATCCCGTGCGCGACTGGCGCGATCCGGGCTTCGGTGCTGCCCCGCGCGACGACGATCCGGTCGTGTGCGTGAACTGGGACGACGCGCAGGCCTACGTGGCCTGGCTCACCCGCACGAGCGGCCAGCACTATCGTCTGCCCTCGGAAGCCGAATGGGAGTACGTCGCGCGCGGCGGCACGCCGTTCCCGCGCTACTGGTCCGAGACGGACTCCGACGAGCGCTCGCTCCAGTCGCAGGCCTGCGACCATGCGAACGTCTACGACGCGAGCGCCGTCGCGACGCTGCGCCTGCCGCAGCCGAACGCGCGCTGCACCGATGGGCGCGAGTCCGTGGCACCCGTCGCGCAGTACAAGCCCAACGCGTTCGGCGTGTACGACGCGCTCGGCAACGCGCGCGAGTGGACCCAGGACTGCTACACGGCCAGCAACCTCGGTCGCCCGGCCGACGTGCGCGCCTGGGTCTGGCAGGGTGGCTGCGAGACCCGCGTGGTGCGCGGTGGCTCCTTCGCCAGCCGGCCGCGCGACGTGCGCGCCGCAGCGCGCGACCACGCACCGCGTGCGCTGCGCCAGAGCGATCTCGGCTTCCGCGTGGCGCGCGATCCGGCGGGAACCGGCACTGCTGACGCGGGTCGCTGAGGACGGGTTCATCCGCGGATCGTGAATCCGCCGTCCACGACCAGCGTGGCACCGGTGACGAAAGAGGCCTGGTCGCTGGCGAGGAAGTGGATCGCCGCGGCGATCTCGGCCGGTTCCGCCACGCGGCCGAGCAGCCCGTAGCCGCGCGTCCGGTCCCGCAGATCCGCCTCGGTCTGGCCGCGCTCGCGTGCGGCACGGATGTGATGATCAGTGAGGGTGGCACCGGGACACACCGCGTTGACGCGCACGCCGTCCACACCATGGTCCACCGCCAGACTGCGCATCAGGCCGAGCACGCCCGTCTTGGTCATGTCGTAGACGGCCATCCCGGCCGGTGACCGCAGCGCGTTGATGGAGGACACGAGCACGATCCGGCCGTCCCGACGTTCGATCATCGTCGGCAGGACGGCGCGGCAGACGTTGACGATGCCCCTGAGGTTGACCGCGACCAGCCGGTCCCATTCCTCGTCGGTGGCGTCGAGGAGGCGCCCTGCCGTCTGCAGGCCAGCGTTGCCGATCAGCGCGTCGATGCGTCCCCAGCGGCGCAGGACCTCCGCGGCAAGGTCGCGACAACTGGCCGCGCTCGCGACATCGCAGCGGATACCGGCGACGTCCTGGCCGGTCTCGGCGCTGATCGCGCGCGCCGCGGAAGCGGCGGCCGGACCGTCGATGTCCGCCGCGATCACGCGATAGCCGTGCTGCGCGAACCTCTCGACGCACGCGCGTCCGATGCCGGCACCGCCGCCGGTGACGATGCAGACGGGGGCTTCCTCGCTCATGGTGCGCGCGGCCTCGGGTTGTAGTCGATCAGGCAGACACCGCCGTCCAGCTGCATGCTGTCCGGCCCGTATTCGTGCAGTTCGATGAACACGCCGTTCGGGTCGCGGCAGGAGACGACCCAGGTGCGATCCTCGCCGAGGCGCTTCTCGCTGGCATCGAAGCCCGCTGCGATCAGCTTCGCGCGCAGCGTGGTCACGTCGTCCGATTCGATTGCGAAATGGCGGACGGCACCCTCGCACCGCACTTCTTCCACACGGATCACCTCGATGAAGCTGCGGTCGGCGAACTGCAGATAGAAGCCGATCAGCAATCCGCGGGGATTGCGGAACTCGAAGCGTCGGCTGAGCCCCAGGCAGGCGTAGAAGCGCTCGGTGGCATCGAGGTCCGCGGATTCGATGCAGACGTGTGCGAGACGGGTCACATCTCCTCCGTCGCGGCCTCAGGTCCAGTCGAACAGGATGCCGACGGCGCGGTCGCGGTGTTCCGTTGCCAGGGCGTAGGCGCGCTCGCAGTCCTCCGGCCGGAATTCGTGCGTGATGAGACCGGCCAGCGGGAAGGAGCCACTCCGCGCGTGCTGGAAGAACAGCCCATCGATGCGTCGCTGCGTCCAGCCGCCACGGTCGTGGTGATCGTGCGTCGCGACGATGGTCAGCCCGCGCGTCATCACATCGGAAGTCAGCGTCTGGCGCGAGGGATAACCGGTGTCGCCGAGCAGCACCAGGCGCCCGAACGGGGCCACGAGGCCCAGCGCTTCGGCGAAAGCGGCCGGATTGCCGGTCGTGTCGACGACCATGTCATAGCCGTCCTGGCCGGCCGCGGCGAGCAGTGCGGCACGTGTCGCCGCCAGCGGACCCTCGCTGCAGTGTGTGGCGCCGCCCGCGGCGGCGAGTTGGAGCCGGAGTGGTGCCAGGTCCGCGACCGCGATGGTCTGCATGCCGGCCGTGCGCGCCCAGCGCAGTGCCATCTGGCCGACAGGGCCGGCGCCGACGACGAGGACGTTGCCGCCGAGCGCGAACGGTGCCGCATGTGCGGCCCGGAACGCCGTCTTGGCGAGTCCGCACCAGCAGGCCGGCTTCGGGTCGATGTCGGCGGGGACCGGTGAGCACTGCGCGGCGGGCAGCGTCCAGTGCGAGGTGTGCGCCATGCGCATGAAGACGCGGTCGCCGATTGCGAACTCGTGTACACCGTCGCCGACCGCCTCGACGACCGCCACCGTCTGCACACCGGTCTTGAGCTGCGGAAAGGAGAAACGCGCCGCGAAGTGCGTGCCGGGCTCGTAGCGTGCGTGCAGGATGATCGTCTCCGTGCCGATGCTCATCAGACTGTAGAGTGACCGGACGCGGACCTCGCCGGCATCCGGTGCGCGCGGCTCGAAGTCGTCCAGTCGGACCTGCCCGATGGCCGGGAAGATGATGCGGCGTCCCATGCGTCATTCTCCGGGTGGCGCGCCGCCCGCACTCCACCAGTCCGTGCCAGACACCTTGCGCAGGAACGCGTCGCGGGCTGCGTCGTCCTGCGCGAACATCGTGGCGAGCACCCGGCGTGCGACGTCGTCGGCCGGCCAGCGGAGCTGGCTGCCGTCCGAACGCGCGATGCTGACCAGCAGCTCGCCGACCCGTGCGGGGTCCATTGCCTGCGGCAGACGCGCCTGCAACTCGCGCCACTTGTGTTCGACGAGCGCACGGTACGGAGAGTCCGCGGGGTAACCGCGCGGCAGCGTCGAGCGCGACTCGACGCTGGGCGCGAAGATGCCGGTCGCATACAGTCCAGCCTCGACCAGCGCGACACGGATGTTCCAGCGGTCGACTTCGTGGCGCAGGGCTTCGGTGGCACCCTCGACGGCGAACTTGCTCGCGGTGTAGGCGACATCCGTCGGCAGACCGGCAATCCCCGACAGCGAGCTGATCGTGATGATCGTGCCGCCGTTCTGGCGGCGCATCTGCGGCAGCGCCGCGCGGATCAGGGCGAATGGCCCGAAGAAGTTCGTCTCCATGACTGCGCGGAACGACGCATCGTCGACATCCTCGAACGCGCCCGGCCGGATCAGTCCGGCATTGTTGACGAGCACGTCGAGCCGGCCCGACTCGCGCGCGATCCGTTCGACGAGCGGCGCGTGCATCGATGGCACGGTCACGTCGAGCGGCACCACGCGGACATCGGCTCCCGCGGGCAGGGACGCGCGCAGCGCGCCAGCCCTGCCGGTGTCGCGCATCGACGCATAGACCGTGTCGCCCGCCTGCGAGAAGGCCACCGCCGCGTGCAGGCCGAAGCCACTGCTGCACCCTGTGATCAGTACCACCGCCATCGCTCACCTCGTCTCGCCGGGATACGCAAGCCCGATCTGCGCGCGGACCGCATCGAGCGTGCGCAGGATCGACCGGGTTTCATCGAGGGGCATCAGCGCGCATTCGGTGGTCCCGGCGCGCAGCGCCTCAGCCACCGCTTCGAGCTGATACCCGTAGCCGCTGCCGGCGACCGGATACTGCCGCACCGACTCGCCACCGGACGGGGTCCAGACCGTCAGTTGTTCCGGACGGAACACAGGCGCGCCGATGCGGATGCGGCCGCGGCTTCCGAGGACTTCGAGATCGGGAGACCGTCGCGCCCGCAGCGACACGTAGAGGATTGCATCCGCACCGCCCTCGTGTTCGAGGACGATTGCGTCCTGCTCGTCGACGCCGTGTGTACCGATGCGGCCGACCGCGTGTACCGCGGTCGGCGCCCCGAGGATCATGGACGCGAGGGATACCAGGTAGACGCCCGCATCGAGCAGCACGCCACCGCCCAGCGACCGGTCCAGGAGGTAGTGCCCGGGCGGCAGCTCGGGAACGAAGGCGCCGCCGCCGACCAGCACCCTGACGTCGCCGATCTCGTTCGCGGCGATCGCGGCGCGCAACGCGGCGAGCGCCGGCAGGAAGCGGGTCCACATGGCCTCCATGACGAACACGCCGCGTGTGCGCGCGGCATCGATGACGCGCTCTGCCGAGGCGGCGTCCAGCGTGAAGGGCTTCTCACAGAGCACGGCCTTGCCCGATCGCACACAGGCCAGCATGTCGTCGGCGTGCACGCTGTGGGGCGTGGCGATGTACACGGCATCGACGTCCGCGTCGGCGGCGAGATCCGCGGCGCCGCTGTGGACGTTCGCGACACGGTGGCGGGCCGCGAACGCTCGCCCGGTCGCGGGGTTGCGCGACGCCACGGCCGTGAGCTGGTGGCCCTGCGAGCGCAGCCCGTCGATCTCCGCGGCCATCGTCGCGGCCATGCGACCCGTTCCAACGATTCCCCAGCGCACGACGTCCATGCGGCGATTCTAGTGACCCGGTCCGCGCCGCCGATTAGTTCTTGTCATGTGGCGAATAACAAACGCTAACTACCGGAGTGGCATCCTTGAACTATTCTCCGCCCGACGAACCCGGCCATTCGTTGGGGGAAAGGCGTGGTCGCCCGGCGGTTCGTGATCCTGGCGAACGACGCAACGGCGGGGATTCGAGTGTTGTGGCTCGGCAACGGCAGCGCCGCCCGGAGAATCGGGCGGAGAGTCCATCAAGAACACGAGGGCCTGCAATGAAGAAATGTTGTCTCACCGCGGCGTGTCTCGCCGCGCTGGCGCCCGGTGCGGGACGCGCCGAGGACACGGTTGCTCTGGAGACGATCGTCGTCACGGCGCAGAGGCGCGAGCAGAATCTGCAGGAGGTCCCCGTCAGCGTCACGGCGTTCTCCGGCGAGGCCATGGCGAAGTCCAATGTCCGTGGTGCGGTCGACTACCTCACCATGACGCCGAACGTGAGTTTCACGGAGGACGCGCAGTCCGGCAGCCGTGGTCTCGGCATCTCGATCCGGGGTGTCAACAACCTGGTCTCCGGTGAGAACGCCTTCGTCAACTCGGTGGGCAACTATCTCGACGAGTTCAGCATCGCGTCCGTACCGAACGGCGTCGCCAACCCGATGCTGATCGACATGGACCGCGTGGAAGTGCTGCGCGGCCCCCAAGGCACGTACTTCGGCCGCAATTCGCTGGGCGGTGCTCTCAACCTGAGCACACGAGCGCCGACCGACGAATACGAAGGCCAGCTGACGCTGGGCAGCGAGTTCTACGACGGTGCCGGCGAGGCCTACAACGTCACGGGCATCTTCAACGTCCCGCTCACGGAGACGTTCAAGGTCCGTGCAGTCGCGTTCTATGAGGACAGCTCCGGACTGGTCAAGAACATCGGTCCGGGCACCAAGGACAGCGGCCATGAGTGGCTGAACCTGCGCCTGCGCGCCGTGTGGGAGCCGAGCGAAAGCACCACGGTGGGGATCACCGCGATCTACGCCGACGAGGACCAGGGCACGGACGAGAACGTACCTTCCGGCGTGCTCGACCTGGACACGATCGACACCTTTGGTTTCCAGCCGGGCATCGCATTCGATCCCGGCACGGGCTTCTTCCCGGACAACCAGAACAAGCTGAGCCACGATCTCGACGAGTACAACAAGCTGAAGACGACGGTGCTGATCGGCAACTTCACGCAGGAGATTTCCGACGGCCTGCGCTTCAAGGCGGTGGCTGGTCTCATCGACGCCAAGCAGCGGCGACTGTTCGACCAGGACCTGATCGGCAACCTCGACGTGCTCGCCCGCAACAACAGGTACGACGGCAAGTCCTGGAGCTTCGAGGGCCGGGTCGAGTCGACCGGTTCGAAGATCGACTGGGTGCTGGGGGCGCTGTACGCACACGACGAGCAGGAGCAGTTCAACAACATCGCGGTCTCGTCGAATCCGACGGCGAGCTTCCAGGGCGTCGGCTTCCTGCCACCGTTCCCGACGGGTCTCGGCCTCTCCCGCAACACCAAGAACTTCGAGGTGGACAGCATCGCGGTGTTCGGGGACGCGACCTTCCACGCCACTGACCGCCTGGACCTGATCGTCGGCGGCCGCTACACGCAGGACGACGTGCTCAACGAGCGCACGGCGTTCGGCATCGCGCCGTCCTGCGGTTGCGGGCCCTCGAATCCGGCGTTCTTCCCGAGCTTCATCAACTTCGCTCGGCCGGACATACGCGCCAAGAACAAGTTCAAGGACTTCGCGCCGCGCGCCGGCCTGCGCTTCGCCTGGTCGGACGCCGCCAGCGTGTACGTGACCGTCTCGAAGGGCTACAAGGCGGGTGGCGCCACCACGGGGAACGACACGAACAACAACTCGGCGCCGATCAGCATCCGCTTCGACAAGGAGCAGTTGTGGAACTACGAGGCGGGTATCAAGACAGAGTTCGCCGACCGCCGTGTCCGCCTCAACGTCTCGGTGTTCTACCTGGACTGGAAGGACCTGCAGGTCGAGGCGTTCCGCTTCCTGACGCCCGGTGACCTGTCGTCCAACCTGGAGCAGACGGTCAACGTCGACTCGGAGGCCAAGGGCGCGGAAGTCGAGATCGTCGCGCGCGCGACCGAGCGCCTGACGGTCGGCGGCTCCATCGGCTATCTCGACACCAAGATCACCGATGAACCGCAGTGCGACATCTCGATCCCGGGACAGCCGACCTGCATCCAGATCACGGGCGGCTTCACGCCGACGGCGATCGGCCTCGACATGCCGAAGTCGCCGAAGATCACCGCCAATGCCTTCGGGGAGTATCGCTGGCCGGTGGGGGACAACACGGCCTGGATCCGGGGGGAGTACACGCACCGCGACAGCCAGTACTCGGACATCGAGGCGCTGACCAACCTGCAGACCCGCGGGCCCTCGCCCAACCAGGGTCTCGTGCGCGTCGTCGGGCCGAACGAGTTCCCGTACAAGGTACCCTCGTTCGACGTCGTCAACCTCCGCGGCGGCTTCGAGTGGTCGCGCGCGGCGGTGACCGTGTACGTGCAGAACGTGTTCGGCGAGGACTACTACACCGGCACACAGGAGAACTTCGGTCTGAGCGGCATCCGCCTGCGGCCGCACCCGCGCACCTTCGGCGCGAACCTGTCGTTCAGGTTCTGATCTCTCGGCTGCCGCCATGGCGGCCCCGTCTGCGGTCGCAGGCGGGGGCGCCGTGGCCGCAGTGGATCACTGCGGGAACACGGGCTCGGGTGCGTGCGTGCGGAGTGGATCGAACTCCGCGCGCGCACGCCGCAGTTCCTCGCGCAGTCGGTTCAGGATCCGTGGCTCGCGATCGCCGACACCATAGGCTTCATCATCCATGCCGCGCCGGTCGAACAGCAGCTCATACGGTCCGTCGAAGCCCGGCAGGCGCGCGAAGTTCTCGAATGAACCGAGGCTGGTCGTGTAATACGCGTGCGTCACCAGCTTCCACTCGGCGGTTCGCAGTCCGACGACGGTCTCGTTGTTGAAGAAATACAGGTACTCGTGCGCGGTGCGATCGGCGCCGCGAAACACCGGCAACAGGCTGCGGCCGTCGAGCACCGCGGCGGTGGGCCGCACGCCGACCGCTTCGGCCACCGTCGGCAACAGGTCGATGTTCATCGTCATGCTCGTGGCGGTGCGGCGCGGGCGGATCACCGCCGGCCAGCGCGCGATCAGCGGCACGCGGTAGCCGCCCTCCCAGACGTTGCCCTTGCCGCCCCGCAGACCGCCGGCACTGCCTTCGAAGAACGGGCCGTTGTCACTGGTGAAGACGACCAGTGTATCGCGCGCGACACCGGCGCGGCGCAGCGCCGCCAGGATCTCGCCGGTGCTCCAGTCCAGTTCCTCGACAACGTCGCCGTACAGCCCGGCCGCGGAGCGGCCCCGGAAACGTTGCGACGGATGCAGCGGGATGTGCGGGGCCGTATGGGCCACGACCAGCAGGAACGGCCGTGACGAGGTGTGTGCGATGAATTCGGTGGCCGCCTGCGTGTAGTGCTCGGTGAGGCGCCGCTGGTCCACCGGCTGCTCGATGCGCGTCGCGTCGCGATAGAGCGCAAAATCCGGCATGTCGTTGCTGTGCAGCACGCCGAAGAAGTGCTCGAAGCCGTGGCGCAGCGGCGAATGCCGGTCGCGATTGCCGAGGTGCCACTTGCCGACGTACAGGGTGGCATAGCCCGCCCGGCGGACGATCCCGGCCAGCGTCTCTTCGTCTTGCGGCAGACCGCGTTCGTCGTCCGCGCCGATGACCTTCCACGCGAGCCCCGAGCGGATCGCATAACGGCCGGTCATCAGCCCGGCCCGCGACGGCGAGCAGACGTTCGCGCTGGCGTACGCCTGCGTGAAGCGGATCCCGTCGGCCGCGAGCTCATCGATGTTCGGGGTACGGATGCGCCTGCCGCCATAGGCGCCCAGGTCGCCAGGGCCGAGATCGTCGGCGACGATGAGCACGATGTTGGGTGAGCGCGTCGCCGTCGGCGCGGCGGCCGGCGCTGTGGCGACGATCGCGGTGATGGCCAGTGCGAGCGCGGCGGCCTTCACCAGTGCCACAGCGTGCCGTCCTCCAGCCGGTTGACCGGCAGGTAGGCGCGGCGATACGGATACTTCGCCGCGAGCGCCTCGTCGATATCGACGCCGTGGCCGGGCGTCTCGCCGCAGTACAGCTGGCCGTCCGCGTAACGGTAGTCGTGCGGGAAGACGGCGTCCGTCTCCGGCGTATGCCGCATGTACTCCTGCACGCCGAAGTTCGGGATGGCCGTGTTGAGGTGCAGCGACGCGCCCATGCACACCGGCGACAGGTCGGTGGCACCATGGCAGCCCAAGCGTACGTTGTGGAGCGCGGCGAAATCGGCGATGCGCTTCAGGTGCGTGATGCCCCCCGCGTGCACGACCGTCGTGCGGATGTAGTCGATGAGCTGTTCCTCGACCAGCTGGCGGCAGTCCCAGATCGTGTTGAAGACTTCGCCGACCGCGAGCGGCGTCACCGTGTGATGGCGGATCAGCCTGAAATTCGCCTCGTTCTCGGCCGGCGTCGCGTCCTCCATCCAGAACAGGCGGTAAGGCTCGAGCGCCCGCCCGAGCCGTCCCGCCTCGATCGGCGTGAGGCGGTGATGCACGTCGTGCAGCAGGTGCGGCCCGTCGCCGAACCGCACGCGCAGCGCCTCGAACAGCTTCGGCACGTGTACCAGGTATTTCTCGGTCGACCAGACGTTCTCGGTCGGCAGGTCGGCGTCGGCGGGCTCGTAGTACATCTTGTCGCCGGACACACCGTAGGTCGACGGCAGGTCGGGTACGCCGCACTGCGCGCGGATCGCCTTGTAGCCGAGCCCGATGTAGCGCTCGACTTCGTCGGCGGTCTCCTGGATGTCGCGGCCGTTGGCGTGGCCGTAGACCATGACGCCGCTGCGGCTGCGGCCGCCGAGCAGCTGGTACAGCGGCAGGCCCGCGACCTTCGCCTTGATGTCCCACAGCGCGGTGTCGACGGCACTGATCGCGGTCATGGTCACGGGGCCGCGCCGCCAGTAGGCGCCTCGATAGAGGTACTGCCAGGTATCCTCGATGCGGTGCGGATCGCGCCCGATGAGGCAGGGCACGACGTGCTCGCTCAGGTAGGCGGCCACGGCGAGTTCGCGGCCGTTCAGTGTCGCATCACCGATGCCGTAGACACCGTCGTCCGTGAGGATCTTGAGCGTCACGAAGTTTCGGCTCGGGCAGGTCGTGATGACGCGGGCGTCGACGATTCTCATTTGGATACGCTCCGGATCAGGCTAGACTGAAAGCGTCTGCAGCAGGATATTGCCGATGCCGCGTCGTCTGCCACCTCTCAACGCCCTGGTCGTGTTCGAGGCTGCCGCCCGCCATCTGAGCTTCACGCGCGCTGCGGATTCGCTGCACGTGACCCAGGCGGCCGTCAGTCACCAGATCAAGGCGCTCGAGGAGTGGCTCGGGGTGCCGCTGTTCCACCGCTTGGGGCGAGGCCAGGGGCTTGCGCTCACCGCCTCCGGATGCGCCTACCTGCCACGCATCAGCGCCGCGTTGGACGGCATCCGCGCCGCGACCAGCGCCGTGGTGGACAAGCGCCGGCAGCGCGTGCTCAACGTTGCGACGCTCGACTCCTTCGGCCTGCTGTGGCTGCTGCCGCGTCTGCGGCGCTTTCTGCGCCTGCAGCCGGGCGTGGACGTGCGCATCGTCGCGGCGGATCTCGATGCGGACGCGCTGGAAAAGGGCGAGGTGAGCGTCGACATCCGCTACGGCAATGGTGACTGGCGTGGTGTCGACGTCCAGCGGTTCCTCACCGAGACCATCTTCCCCGTGTGCAGTCCCGACATCATTTCCGCGGAACGCCCCCTGCGCGAGCCTGTGGATCTGCGGCATCACACGCTGCTGCACGACGCCGGCGTCACGGACTGGGCCGAGTGGCTGCAGGCGGCCGGTGTTTCCGGCATCGACGTGGATCGCGGCCCCGGCTTCAATCATTCGCATCTGGTCACAGCGGCCGCGATGAACGGCGATGGCATCGCGCTCGGGCGTGGAGCCCTGGTCGCCGACGCGATCCTGAAGGGGCAGCTGATCAAGCCGTTCGCGCTCGAGCTGCCCTGCAAATTCGGTTACTACATCGTCTGTTCCCATGGCTCGCTGGGTGATCCCGTGGTCGATTCGTTTCGTCGCTGGCTGGTCGAGGAGGGTCGCCTCGCGCAGCAGCAGATGGACACGATCGACAACAACGCCGCTGACTGACGGCAACGACTGCCGTGGGAACGGTACGTGCCACCCGGGAAGGTCGCAACTGAGAGTTTCTAATCCGCACCATGAGCACCGCTTGCGATGTGCTCGATTAGGCTTGCTAATGAGCCGATAAGAACTAATGCTTTGCGCGATCGATGCCCGGCGCGAATAAATTCGATCGCCTGCAGAGTCAGATATCGAGGCTTGACGATGGCGGAGACGAGCGGCGCCGGCGCGCTGCTGCAGCAGCTGCTGCAGAACGGCGTGAAGACCATATTCGGGCTGCCGGGCGGGCAGCTCGATCACTTCTTCGACGCCATGTACCGTCGTGCCGACGACGTGCGCTTCGTGGGCTCGCGCCACGAACAGGGCGCGGCGTACATGGCCTTCGGCTACGCGCGCTCGACCGGTCGCCCTGCCGTGTACACGGTAGTCCCGGGGCCCGGTGTGCTCAACACCACTGCCGCGCTGTGTACTGCCTATGCGACGAACGCGCCCGTGATGTGCCTGACGGGCCAGATCCCCGCGCAGGCGATCGGGCGCGGCATCGGCTACCTGCACGAGCTCCCGGACCAGCTCGTCACCCTGCGGTCCCTGACGCGCTGGGCGGGGCGCGCGATGAGACCGGACGAGGCGCCCGCGCTCGTGAACGAGGCATTCGCGGTGATGAACGGCGGGCGACGTGGCCCCGTGTCGCTCGAGATGCCGATGGACGTCATGGCCATGCAGGGGGCCGTCCGCGTGCTGCCGGCGGCGGCGCGCCCCGCGACACCGGTGCTCGACACGGATCGGATCGACGATGCGGCACGCATGATCGCGGCCGCGGAGCGACCGATGATCGTGATCGGTGGCGGCGCCGCCGACGCCGCCGAACCGCTGCTCGAGCTCGCCCTCGCGATCCAGGCACCGGTCGTGTCGTTCCGCAGCGGCCGTGGAGTCGTCAGCGACCGTCACTACCTCGCGCAGGTGCTGCCGGCGGGGCACGAGCTCTGGAAGACCGCGGACGTCGCGATCGGAATCGGCACGCGCATGGAGCAGCAACTGCTGCACTGGCGCACGACGCCCGGCATGAAGGTCATCCGGATCGACATCGATGCGGACGAGTTCAACCGGATCCAGCCGCCCACGGTCGCGATCCACGGCGACGCGCGCGAGGCGATCGAGGCGCTGCTGGGCGCACTCCGACGACATCCGGGCCACCGCGCATCCCGCGAGCAGGAGCTGCGGCAGCTCAAGGGGCGGATCGCGGCGCGCATCGCCTCGGTGCAGCCGCAGATGGCATATCTGCGGGCGATCCGCGAGGCGCTGCCGGACGACGGCTTCTTCGTCGACGAGATAACCCAGGTCGGCTATGCGTCCTGGTACGGCTTCCCGGTCTATGCGCCGCGGCACCACGTCAACACCGGCTATCAGGGCACGCTGGGCTTCGGCTACGCGACTGCCCTGGGCGTCAAGATCGCCAACCCGGACTGCGCCGTGGTCAACATCGCGGGCGACGGAGGCTTTCTGTTCACCTCGAACGAGATGGCGACCGCGGCGCAGTACAACATCCCGCTGGTCACCGTGCTGTTCAACAACAACCGTTTCCTCAACGTGCAGCGGCAGCAGAACGACTGGTTCGGCGGGCGGCGGATCGGGTCTGACCTGAAGAACCCGGACTTCATCCGCTACGCGGAGAGCTTCGGCATCCACGCACAGCGCGTGGCGACACCCGAGGCTCTCGTGACCGCGATCCGCGCGGGCCTCGAGAGGAACGCCCCGGCGCTCATCGAGGTGCCCTGCGGAGACATGGCGACGCCGTGGCCTCACATCATTCTGCCGCCGATCGACGGTGGCAAGTCGGCGGCGCGGCCGTGAACGACCGGTCTTCGTCGCAGGCCGGCGGGCTGCAGGCTCCTGTGCCCAATTGCGCGGTCCTGACACTGGAGCCGTTCCGACAGGGGAAGAGTTCGCTCGACGGCGTCGACGCGCCGATCAAGCTCTCGGCCAACGAGTCCCATCTCGGGCCGTCACCCGCGGCGCTGGCGGCCTACCACGACGCCGCAGCCACTCTCGCCTGCTACCCCGACGGCGCGCAGACCCTGCTGCGCACGGCGATCGCCGACATCTTCGGTCTGGCCGCCGACCGCGTCGTCTGCGGCAACGGTTCCGACGAGCTGCTGCAGCTCCTGATCCGCGCGTACGTGCGGCCGGGCGACGAGGTCGTTTTCAGCCGCTACAGCTTTGCGATGGCGATGGTGCATGCGACGGCGCAGGGCGCGCGTCTCGTCGTCGTCGACGAACCTGCGCTGCGTCCGGACACCGACCGGATTCTCGCGGCCGTGACCGACGCCACGCGCCTCGTGCTGCTGGCATCGCCCAACAACCCGGTGGGGCAGTACCTGCCGGCCGGCGAGCTGTGGCGCCTGTACCGGGCACTGCCCCGGCACGTCCTCCTGGTCGTGGACAGCGCTTACGCGGATTACGTCGATGCCGCCGACTACGAATGCGGCGCCGCGCTCGTCGACGCGGGGTCCAGCGTCGTGATGACGCGGACCTTCTCGAAACTCTACGGCCTCGCCGGTGTCCGCATCGGCTGGTGCTACGCGCCCCACGAGGTGGTCGATGCACTGCAGCGCATCCGCACGCCGTTCAACGCCTCGGGCCCTGCGATGGCAGCCGCGGCTGCGGCGGTGCGGGACACTCGCCATACCGCGTACGTGCGTGAGTACAACAGGCGGGAGGTCGAGCGTATCGCCGCGGGTGTTGCTGCGCGCTGCCCGGGGGTCGAGTTCGTACCGACCAGCACGAACTTCTATCTGCTGCGCTTCGACGGAACGAGCCGCACGGCGGCGGGGGCCGCTCTGGCGCTGGAACACCGTGGCATCATCCCACGGCCGGTGGCCGCCGGCGGACCCGAGCGCTGTCTTCGCATCACGGTCGGACTCACCGCGGAGAACGATGCCGTGCTCGATGTCCTCGAGGAGTACGTCCGCGGCTGAGATCCACGACGAAGCGGTGATCCATGGCTCGCCCGATGCACACTGTCTCGCCGGCAACCCGGGCATTCCTGTCCCGCTGCCGCCCGTTTCTCGTCGGGGAGCGCTGGGTCGAGACTTCCGCGGAGCTGGCGCACACAGCACTCGACCCGGCGAGCGGCGAGGCGATCGGCCGATTCTGCACCGCCGAGGTCGCCGATCTGGATCGCGCCGTCGCGGAGGCGCGCCGGGCCTTCGACGATGGTCGCTGGCGGCGGCTGACGCCCGCGGAACGGCAGCGGATCCTGTGGCACGTGGGCGAGGGCATTGCCGCCGATGCGCAGGTCCTCGCCGAGCTCGAGTGTCTCGAGGGCGGCCGGCTGTACGAGCCGGCTCTGCGCCACGAGGTGCCGCACGCCGCGGAGACCTTCCGTTACTACGCCGGCTGGTGCACGAAGTCCCACGGCCGCCTGTTCGACGCCTCGGTGCCGGGGGCTGACTTCCACGGCTACGTCCGCCACGAACCAGTCGGCGTCGTCGGCCAGATCATTCCGTGGAACGGCGCGCTGGTGGCCGCGTCCTGGAAGGTCGCGCCGGCACTGGCCGCGGGCTGCACGGTGGTGCTCAAGCCGGCGGAACTGTCGTCGCTGGCCGTGCTCCGGCTCGGCGAGATCCTGCTCGCGGCCGGCGTGCCACCGGGCGTCGTCAATATCGTACCGGGCAGAGGCCGCGTGCTCGGCCGGCATCTGGCGCAGCACCGTGATGTCGACAAGATCGCGTTCACCGGCTCGACGCAGGTCGGGCGCCAGTTGCTCACCGAGGCGCAAGGCAACCTCAAGCGCCTCACGCTCGAGCTCGGCGGCAAGTCACCGACGCTGATATTCGCCGATGCAGATCTCGCCGCCGCAGTTCCGGGTGCTGCCGCGGCGATCTTCTCCGGTGCCGGGCAGATGTGCGTGGCGGGTTCGCGCGTCTATGCGGAACGGTCGATCGTCGGTGCGGTCTGCGACGGTCTGGCAGCCGCTGCGCGCAGTCTGCACGTCGGGCCGGGGCTCGATCCGGAGTCGCAGATGGGACCGCTGATCTCGGCGGAACATCGTCGCAGCGTGCACGCGCTGGTCACCGACCCGGCCAATGCGGGTTCGCGCGTGCTGACTGGCGGTGCGCCGCTCGAGGGAAGCGGCTTCTTCTATCCACCGACGGTGGTGGCCTGCACTGTGGCTGACGTCCCGCTCGTGCGTGAGGAGATCTTCGGGCCCGTCGTCACGGTGCTGGCGTTCGACGACGAAGCGGACGCGATCCGCCAGGCCAACGAGTCCGTCTACGGACTCGCGGCCAGTGTCTGGACGCGCGATCTGTCGCGCGCGCACCGTGTTGCCGCCGCGGTCGCGAGCGGCATCGTCTGGGTCAACAGCCACGGCATTCCGGAACTCGCGATGCCGATCGGCGGTGTGAAGCAGTCCGGCTGGGGGCGCGAGCACGGTCCCGAGGGATTGATGGTCTACGTCGAGCCGAAGTCCGTGATGATGCGGATCTGATCCGGGACGAAGGGATCACGCTGTCGTGTGTGCGATGTCCCGCGCCACTCTGGCGCGACGCGCGATCTCGCCGAATCGGCCTGCCGCGATGAGGTCCCGCGGCGCGATCCACGTCCCGCCGCAGGCCACGACACCGGGCACGCCGAGGTAGTCGGCGAGATTCAGCTCCGTGACGCCGCCGGTAGGCACGAAGCCGATCGTGGGCGCGAGGCTGGCGAGCCCGCGCAGCGCGTCGACCCCACCCAGCGCCGCCGCAGGGAAGAATTTGACGAGGTCGAGGCCCAGTCGACGCGCGGCCATCAGCTCCGTGGCGGTGGCGATGCCGGGTACCACCGGCAGCCCGAGGGCGCGGGCGGCTTCGACGACGTCGCGCTCCAGCCCCGGCGACACGATGAATCCTGCACCGGCCGCGTACGCCGCGGCGACCTGGCTCGCATCGAGCACCGTGCCGGCGCCGACCCGCATCCCCGGTGCCTCCCGGATCCGGTCGATGGCGTCCAGCGCAGCCGGCGTCCGCAGCGTCACCTCCACGAGACCGAGGCCGCCGTCGCGCAGCGCCTCGGCAAGCGGCGGCGCATCGCGCGCCGCGTCGACGACAACCACGGGCAGCAGCCGCTCGCGTCCGAGTACCGCGCGGAAGTCTGTGCGATCCAGGGCTGTCGTCACCGGGGTGTTACCAGGGCTTGTTGATGTCGTCGTGCGAGGCGGGTACGACCGGTGCACCCGCCGTGCCGCGACCGAGCCGCTCACGCAGCCAGAAGAACGGCAGCCCGATGACGAACAGCAGACCGGCTGCGCTCGCCAGCACGCACCCGATCACCTGCAGGACCTCGCCGGCCGAGACCGCGATTTCCGCGTCCAGCGCGCTGTCAGGGCGGGAACGCAGGATCAGGCTGTTGCCCCGGCGCCCGACCGTGCCCAGGCGCACATCGAATGTCGCGAGGGGCGAGCGTACCTTCATGCGACGTTCCCGTGGCTCATGGTTGTCAACTCTTGCGCAGAGTACCGCGTTCCTGTGCGCGGCGGATGCGTTCTGCGTGCAGCTCGGGCATGTCCTCGACGGTGAGACCGGCGGGTGGCATGAACTGGCCGCGGCCATAGACGTCGCGGAACACCTCGCGGATCGGCCCCATCTTGTCGGCGAGAGTCCGCGGCGGGCGGCCACTCGGAAACTGGTTCGGCGGATACATCGGTTTCTCGTAGATCTGGCGGAAGCCTTCGGTGCGCAGATCGACCCAGGTGTTGTGATTGCAGCGCGATCGGTGCTCGCGCAGCGCCTCGATGTCGATGGTCGCCGCGATCACCTGCTCCTCCGGGTAGGGCGCGTGCCGCATGACCATGCCCGTGTAGTCGATCGCAAACGATCCGCCGGGACAGAATGCCTTCGGGTAGTAGGCGTAGTCGACGGTGCCCCAGTTCGACCCGAGCAGGTAACACATGTTGTCGTGCGCCCGCGTGCGCCGCGTGAACATCCAGAAGTCCCAGGGCTGCGACACGCCCTCCATCTCCTGCAGCGCGACCGGGTGACAGATCACCTCGCAACCGTTGTAGCCGAGCGCGCGCGACACCTCCGGTGTGCAGCCGTCGTGGCAGGTCATGGTGCCGAGCTTGCCGATCTCGGTGTCGATCACGGGGAACAGCGTCGCGATATCGGTGCCGAACACCGCGTGGTACTCGTCGAGCAGGTCGTGCGGAGACGTTCCGAGGCCGATGGAGGCGGGGATGTGCCACTTGTGATAGCGCAGCGCGAGTTCACCATCGGGACCGATGATGAAAGCGGAATTGAACCAGCGGTCGGGGAACTGCGGAACCTGTTCGACGACGCCACCGCCCGCGATGTAGAGACCGTACTCGCGGGCCTTGTCGGACAGCGCGCGGAACTCGGGGCCGTCGAAGGTGATCGCCTTCTTCATGAAGCTGTCGATGCCGTGCTCACCCTTGCCCGGCGTGGTCACGCCCTGCAGGAAGTACTCCGGGAACACGACCAGACGCGCCGGCAGCTCCCAATGGTAACCGGCACCGAAATCGATCATGCGCAGTGCGCGTTCGAGGTTCACCTGGATGCCGGCGCGATCCTCGGCGACGCGCACGTGCGGCTGCATCACCAGTGCCGTGTACTTTTCGATTCGCTTCATCTCGATCTCCGGGTTGCGGGGCTTCGTCAGAAATCTGCGGGCCGCAGGCCCATGTCATCCAGCATGACCCTGGCCGTGATCGTGCCCATCGCCGAGATGCCGCCGCCCGGGTGGCAATGCGGCCCGGTCATGTACAGCTGCCGGACCGGCGAGCGGTAGTGGGCGTAGCCCGGGAACGGGCGGAAATACCCGAGTTGTGCCGCGATCCGCTCGCCGCCGTTCGTCGTGCCGTCGACGAAACACGGGTTGGCCGCTTCGAGTGATTCGCGGGTCTCGACGTACGAGCCCAGGATGTTCGCGTCGTCGACGTTGGGTGCGTACTGGCGGAGCTTGGGCAGCAGCACGCTGTAGGCATACTCCCGTCCGATGTCGGCCCAGCGGCGACCGTCCGCCAGCCAGTTGGACACGAACGTGTCGAGGATCAGCGTGTGCTGGCCGGGTGGCGCGCGCGAGGGATCGAGCTTCGTCCAGCACGCGCACCACAGGAACGGGTCGGTGGGCGGTACGCCCATCGCGATCTCCGCGTAGAAGCGGATCATCTGCTCGGTCGAGTCGACGATGCGGTGGAACAGGCAGCGGGTCATGTCCTCGCCGTTCAGGAAGCGGGGAGCCTCGCGCAGCGCCAGATGGATCCGGCAGATGCTGATGCGGCCGAACGAGAAGCGCCGCACCATCTGCACGAAGTCGGGCGCGAGCCGGTCCTCGCCGACGAACTTCAGGAATGTCTGTTTCGGTTCGAGCGCCGATACGACAGCCCGCCTCGCCTCGATGCACTCGCCGCTCTCGAGCTGCACACCACGAGCGCGACCGTCGTCGACGAGAAAGCGTGCGACCGGGCTGTTCACGAGAACCTTGCCGCCGCGGGCCTCGACATAGCGCGCCATGGCGTTCGGCAGTTCCTGGCTGCCGCCCTGCGGGATCGCCTGGCCGTAGACGTGGATCGCAGGGATCATGATGTAGAAGGACTGTCCCGCACCTTCCTGTTCCGGCAGGATCTGGGGCGCCAGCGCCCAGTTCAGCATCACCGCCTTGACGAAGTCGTTCTCGAAATTCATCTCGATCCAGGCGCGGGCCGACAGCGAGAATTCCTGCAGCCGCCGCAGTCCCTCATGACTGGTCTCGAGTGCGCGCGCCAGCGTGGACGGCGGTGAGGGAGGCGAGAAGAACGCCTTGATGAAGCCGTCCCTGACGAGCGCGAAGTCATCGTGGACGCGTCGATAGCGCGCGGCATCGGCACGGGAGTAGCGTGCGATCGAATCGCAGGTCCTGTCGATGGATCGATGGATCACGATGCCCGGGCCGCCGGAGCGGTCCGGGTGCCCGGTGATGTGGTCGTCCGGAGCAAGGTACTTCAGGCCGTAGCGCTCGAGGTCCGGCTGCATGACCTTGAAGTCGGGGTTGCACTGGATCCAGACGTGCGATGAACCGAACAGATCGTGCTTGAAGCCCGGCAGCGTGACTTCGCGCGTGACGGCACCGCCGCCGACCCAGGGATTGCGTTCGACGACGCAGACGGAAAGGTTCTCTCGCGCCAGCGTCGCCGCGCACGCGAGCCCGTTGACCCCGCCGCCGGCGATCACCACATCGAACGTCGACGTCGAGCCTGTCACCGTGGCGTGTCCCTCCTGCCGCCCGACTTCCCGGGGGGGGCGCCCAGAATGACCGCGACCGGTCCGTGGCGACAATCGAGAGTTCCTTATCGGGCGATGAATTCTATTCATGCGAAGAGGGCCTGCCAGCCGCACCGGGTTGCACTACGATCCGGCCTCGAGCAGCCCGAAGGGGGGCACGGCTTGGCGCTCATTCCCGCGAGTCAGTCCGCGGCGCTCGCCGCAGTGGTGTTCGGCCTGGCGTGGCTCGGCTTCTGGATCGATCGCCAGCCGATCGCGAGCCGCGTGCCCGGCGTCCCTTGGGTCATCGCCAGCGCGCTCCTGCTGTCGAATACGGGCGTGATCCCCAGCGAGGCGCCGGTCTACGGCTTCGTCGGCCAGCACCTGTTGCCCCTCGGTGTGGCATGCCTGCTGTTCAAGGCCAATCTGCGCGCGATCTTCTCGTTGAGCGGCTGGGTACTGGCGGCCTTCCTCGTGGCCAGCGCCGGCCTGTGCCTGGGTGCGATCGCCGGCTTCTACCTGTTCGACCTGGGGCCCGCCGGCGCCAAGGTTGCCGGGACCTACGCCGGTGCGTTCATCGGCGGCGTGGTCAACTTCGTCGCCATCGCTGAAGCGGTGCGCATGACGCCGACCGAATTCAGTGTGTCCCTGGGCGCCAGCGCGCCGGTCAGCGTGCTCGGTCTGCTGGCGCTGGTGTCGCTGCCGTCGATCCCGTTCATCCGGCGCCATATCGGCTCGCACATCATCGACGAAGCAGCGGTTCCCGGCGTGGACGCCGCCACGCGGGGGCCGGTGTTCCGGCTCGATCACGTGGCGGCCACGATCGGCATCGGGCTTGCCGTCTGCGCAGTCGCGGAGTTCGTCTGCGCACGGTTCGGGCTCGGCACCTACCGTCTGTTCGTGGTGACGATCCTCGTGGTCGCCCTGGCGAACGCGCTGCCGCGCTTCTTCGGCGCCCTGCAGGGCGACTTCCAGACCGGCATGCTGTGCATGTACGCGTTCTTCGCGATGATCGGTGCCAGCACGGATGCGATCAGTTTCCTGCGGTCGGCGCCGATCCTGTTCGTGTTCTGCGGCTTCATGATTGCCGTGCACTTCGTCGTCCTGTTGGTCGCGGCCCGCGTGTTCCGCTGGGACTTGGCCGAAGTCGTCATCGGATCAGCGGCGGCGATCGTCGGTCCGGCGGCCGGCGCCGGCATCGCGAGCGCGAAAGGCTGGCGCTCGCTGATCACGCCGGCGATCTCCGTCGGCATCCTGGGCTATGTGATCGCGAACTTCATCGGCGTAGCGATCTATCGGCTGCTGAGCTGAGCGGCGTCCCACCCGCCGCGCGGCACGCTGGTCGTCAGCGCCGCAGGTCGAGGCCGCCGTTCTCGATCAGACGACGCACGTCCGCGGCTGTGCTCGGATTGAAGTCGCCACGGACGCCGTGCTTCAGCGCCGCCGCGGCCGCCGCGAACTGCACCGCGGCTGCACGGTCCGCACCCTCGCACAGACTGTGCAGCAGTCCGGCCGCGTAGGCGTCGCCGCTGCCGATGCGATCGATGACCGGACGAATCACGTAGGTCGTGCTGCACGAAATGCCGGCACGATCCGCGAGCATGCCCGTCAGCACGTGCTCATCGAAGCCGCGGACCTCGCGATGCGTGGTAGCCAGCCACTGCAGCCGGGGGCACGCGGCGAGGACGGTCCCGGCGGCGAGTGCAAAGCCCTCGGATGCCGGATGGGCACCGTAGTCTTTTCCAAAGAGGACGGCCACGTCGCGCACGCCGGCGAACAGGAGATCCGCGTGCCGGGCGAGATCGGCCAGCACGAGAGCCGCATCCGCCTCGCGGCCATGCCACAGACTCGCACGGAAGTTGCAGTCGAAGGAGATCCTCACGCCCAGCCGTGCGGCCGTTGCGATGGCTTCGCGCAGTGCTACCAGTGGCGCCTCGCCGAGGGCGGCCGTGATGCCGCTCACGTGCAGCCAGTCCGCACCGCCGAGCAGTGAGCGCCAGTCGTAGGACGACGCCGGTATGAGCGCGAAGCCCGAGTGCGCACGATCGTAGATGACCTGCGCCGGGCGCAGCGGGCCGCCGGGGACCAGCAGGTAGAGACCGAGACGGTCGGCGGATCGCCGTACGGCACCTGTTTCCACCCCATGGCGGCGCAACTCGCCGATACAGGCGTCGCCGAGCGCGTTGTCGGGTACGACCGTGATCATCGATGAACGCTGCCCAAGGCAGGCCAGAGACACCGCCACGTTTGCCTCGGCACCCCCTGAATAGCCCTCGAGCGCGGGTGTGCGCAGCAGAGGCTCGGCGTCCCGCGGACCGACGCGCAGCAGCATTTCACCGAAACATGCGATTCGCTTCATTGGGGCGCCCGGCGAGAGATCGGGGGTCATTCCCAAGATATCTGTGGACGGCGACGCTAGTCCAGCCGGATCCGCCGCCACGCACCGTGTCGCCAGCGCCGGAACAGCAGCGTCCCCAGCAGCAGCACGTAGACGACGAGCGCCGACCAGCCGCCGATCGCACCGAGCCCGGCGCCCGGCAGGCTCGGCACGTAACCACCGCCCGCCGGAAAGGTGAGCAGGTGGGTGAGCGGCACGAACAGGCAGGCGCCCAGGCCCAGCACGAGGACGGCCGGCACCGTGGCGTCACCCGCGCCGCGCAGGCACAGCGCGCTCCCGAAATTGAGTCCATCGAAGAACTGATAGACGGCCGCGATCCACAGCAGCGTGATCGCGAGCGGCAGGACGGCGCCGGCCTGCGGGTCTGTGCTGCCGACGAACAGCGGCACCAGCCACGGGCCCGCGAGCGCGATTGCGACGCCGATGGCGCCCATCATCGTCGCCACCATCAGGATGACCGTGTCGCCGAGGCGCGCGGCCCAGTTCCGGTCTCCCGCGCCGATGGCCTGGCCGACCAGCGTCGTGCCCGCGAGCGCGAAGCCGATGCCCGGCATGTAGACCAGCGAGGTCAGCATCATGACGATCTGTGTCGCCGCGCCGTCCGCGGCGCTCATGCGCACCTGCATGATCTGGAAGAGCGCCGCGGAAGCCATGTCCGCCGCGCCGCCCGCCGCCATCGGCAGCCCGAGCGTGAACTGGCGCAGGAGCCGCGTCGCGCGCGGTCGCCAGGTGGCGAGCGGCCGGTAGCGCCGGGGCTCGTGACGCAGGAACAGGCGCAGCGCCACGACGACACCCACGACCTGCGCGCAGGTCGTCGCCCACGCCGAGCCCGCTATGCCGAGGCCGAGGTGGAAGATGAACAGTCCGTTCAGGGCCGCGTTGACGACCACGACGGCCGCCGTGATCGCGAGCGTCGTGCGCGTGCGGCCGATGCCGTTGAAGAAGCCCATGAGCCCCATCAGCGCCGCCGCGAACGGGCCGCCCCAGAGCCGCGGCTGCCAGAAGGCCACCGCGTAGTCCTCGATCGCCGGGTCGAGCGCGAACAGGCCGAGGACGGGCCGGCCCAGCGAGGCGAGCAGCAGGAACGCGGGCGCCACCAGGAGCGCGGACCACAGGCCGCTCCAGAGGGCCTCGCCCGCGCGCCGGTAGCGCCCGGCGCCGAAGGCCTGGGCCACGAGTGTCTGCACGCACAGCGTCACGCCGGACAGGAAGAAGATGATCAGCATCAGCAGGAAGTACACCGAGGCGATCGCGGCCAGCGCCTCGGTCGAGATGTGTCCGACGAACCAGGTGTCGGTGAGGCTGAGCAGGGCCTGGATGACGCTGTTCAGCATGAGCGGCAGCGCGAGCCGCAGCACGGCGCCGCGGTCGACCTGCGGGTGGCCCATCGCATCGAGGCGGCGCGCGGGGAGTCGGTCCGCGGCAGGGGCGGGGTGGGTCATGTGCGCGTTGTCAATCCGGGGGAACCGCGGTGCGACCGCGGCGGGCCGTGGCCTTCCACGATGGGCCGAGTATACGGGCCGCGGCACGTAGGAAAGGTGCTCCCGCAGGCCTTAGAATGGGCGCTTTCGCGGCGCAGCGGCGTCCGCGCAGATGGAGATGCGAGTGAACGACGTGACCGGGGCCGGCGGCCCGATCCAGACGGAATGCGTGGTCGTCGGTGCGGGCCCCGCGGGGCTCTTCGCCGTATTCGAGCTGGGGCTCCTCGGCATGCGCTGCCACATCGTGGACACTTTGCAGCACCCCGGCGGGCAGTGCACCGAGCTGTATCCCGACAAACCCATCTACGACATTCCTGCATTGCCCGTCTGCAGTGCGCAGGAACTGGTCGATCGGCTGCTGCAGCAGATCAAGCCCTTCAACGCGGGCTGCCACTACGGCGAGGAAGTGCTGGAACTGCGCAAGCAGGCGAGCGGGCGCTTCCTCCTCAGGACCTCGGCGGGCAAGGAGTTCGACGCGGGCGCGGTCATCGTCGCGGCCGGTCTCGGCTCGTTCCAGCCGCGGCGGCTCATCGTGCCGGGCGCCGAGGCCTTCGAGGGCCGCCAGCTCCACTACAAGGTGCAGAAGGCCGAGCAGTACCACGGCCAGGACCTGCTGATCCTGGGCGGTGGCGACAGCGCGCTCGACTGGGTGATCGAGTTCGCCGGCAAGGCGCGTTCCGTGACGCTCGTCCACCGCCGCGCCGAGTTCCGTGCGGCTCCCGCGAGTGTCGAGCGCATGAAGGAGCTCGTGGCCGCGGGCCGCGTCCGGTTCCACGAAGGCGTGGTCGGCGCGCTCAGGGTCGTCGACGGCCGCATCGCGGGCGCGACGATCCAGACGAAGGACGGCAAGCCGGTCGCCGGGGTCGACTGCAACCAGATCATGGCGTTCTTCGGCCTGCACCCGAAGCTCGGGCCGGTCGCCGAGTGGGGCCTCGAGTTCGACAAGAAGGCGCTCAAGGTCGACACCGAGAAGTTCCAGACGAGCGTGCCCGGCGTGTTCGCGATCGGCGACATCAACCACTACCCCGGCAAGAAGAAGCTGATCCTGTCGGGTTTCCACGAGGCCGCGCTCGCTGCGTTCGGCGTGCAGGCCCACGTCTATCCGCAGAAGAAGCAGTTCCTGCAGTACACGACGACGAGCCCCGTGATGCAGCAGCGTCTCGGCGTCACCGGGACGGACGACTGAGGTCCGCGCGGTTCGCGGCACGGCCATGAGCAACGAACTGCGCGAACTGCTGAAACTGCACGAACTCGAGCCGCTCGAGGTCAACCTGTTCCGCGGCGAGAGCCGCAGCATCGGCTCGCCGCAGGTGTTCGGCGGCCAGGTGCTCGCGCAGGCGCTGGTCGCCGCGATGCGCACCGTCGAGGGCCGCGTGGCGCATTCGCTGCACGCGTATTTCCTGAGGCGCGGCGACTTCAATGCGCCCATCGTCTACCAGGTCGAGCGCAGCCGTGACGGTGGCAGCTTCTCGAGCCGCCGCGTCTCCGCGATCCAGCACGGCGAGCAGATCCTGACGATGTCGGCGTCCTTCCAGGAACCGCAGCCGGGCTACGAGCACCAGCTCGCGATGCCCGACGTCCCCGCGCCCGAGACGCTCGAGGACCAGGAAGCCTACGTGCGGCGCGTGGTTCCCGAACTCTCGCCGCAGCTCGCGTTCTTCCTCGAGCGTGTGCGGCCCTGGCGCTTCCGACCCGTCGAGCTGCGCGACCCGCACGTCTTCGAGGCGAAGCTGGCGCGGCGCCGCATCTGGTTCCGGCTCGACGGTGAACTGCCGGACGACGACGCGCTGCACCGTGCGCTCCTGACCTACGTCTCCGACTACAACCTGCTCGACGTCGCGACCATGCCGCACGGCCGCACGCACATCGACCTGACCATGGCGAGCATCGACCATGCGCTGTGGTTCCACCGGCCGATGCGCGTGAACGACTGGCTGCTGTACGACATCGAGAGCCCGAGCGCCTGCGGCGCGCGCGGCTTCTGCCGTGCCTCGATCTTCACGCGCGACGGCTGTCTCGTCGCGAGCGCCGCGCAGGAAGGGCTCATGCGGCCGCGGCGCACGTGAAGGCGTTCTTCATCATCATCGGGCTCGCGGCGCTGTATCTCGTCGGACACCTGCTGATCTGGCGTAATCTGCGCAACCCGAAGATTCCGAAGATCACGCGCAAGCCCGGTTCCGGTTTCGAGGACGAGGAAGACGACTGGCCGAAGCGGCCGGAGGCCTGAGGTGACGGCGGGCGTGGCTCAGGTCGCGCGGGTTGCAACGGCGGGCTCGGCTCGTCTCGCGGGAAGATTGACGCTCGACTCGCCGACCCGCCTGCGCGCCCGCGCGACCTGGGCAGACTCAGCCCGCGGCATCCGGCCGGGCATTCAGGTCTGCTGAACGAGCCAGTCCTCGCGCTCGATCACGTACAGGTGCATGTCCCAGGAACGGCCGCGCGCTCGATGCCGCTCGCGGCAAGAGCAGTGCGAGCAGCGCAATCAGCACGAGCCAGGAGGTCGAGCCCCCGCCACCCGACGCTGCGCGCTGTGCCGCGGGCGCCGGCGGGGCCGGATCGTTGTCCTGGATCACGACCCGGGCGACCCGGGCGGGCATCGTGGCGAGCAGCAGGGCATCGCCGCCCGCGACCGACAGCTCGACGTCGAACGCCTCGTCACCCCCGTTGACCGGCTTCGGCGGCTCGTGTTCAGCGTCGTCGATGATCGTCAAGGTGATGCTGCGATCGCCGTCCTCACCGTCCGCCCACTCGAGTCGCCCGGAGGCCGCGGTGAAGTCGCTGCCCTCGGTCGCCGTGTTGGCGGTCGTGCGGTAATCCGTGCTGGCGAACGTCCGGTAGTCGATGCTGACCGCGCCGTCCTTGCCGGCCGAGCGCGAGACGGTGACCGTGACCTTGCCGGCGTCCTCACGCACGTACACCGTGTCCGGGCTCACGCCGATCAGCCCCGGGCTCGGCCGGTCGTCACGCAGCAATCGAATGGTCCCGCTGCCGGACGCCGTGAGCAGCGGCCGGCCGTCGCTCTGCACGGCGAGGCTCAGTCCGATCGGCCAGATTCCCCTCAGGCAGCTCAGGCCACCCTGGCCGAAGGAAGGATCCAGCGTGCCGTCGAGGCGCAGCAGGGTCACCGCCGTGCAGAAATCGGCGGACCCGCCGTGCCTCGGATACATGATGACCTTCAGCAGTGCCGACTGACCGTCGGGTCCGAGGATCAGCGGGGAAGGCGCCTCGCCGATGTCGCTGTTGCCGAATGCCAGGTCGCCGAAGTCGATGGCGAGAACGCCGCCGTTGCCGAAGCCGGCGACCGGCTGGCCCGCGGCATCGAAGCGTGCAAGGCGGGTATGACTCTGGTCGTCGACCCCGCCGACCAGCAGCAGTCCGCCATCTGGCAGCAGCACGTAGCCGGTGATGTCCGGCAGGGGATCCGACAGACGGCCGTCCGTGCCGAAGCCGGTATCCGGCGTGCCGTCACTCCGCAACGACCAGAACCGGTTGCTGCCGTTCGTCACCACCATCGATCCATCGCCGCGGATGCCCGCGAGCCCCACGAAGCAGGTTTCCCCGGTGTCCGCGATTTCGACCCAGCCGTTCTTGCCGAAACCGGCGTCCGGGCTTCCATTGGGTGACAGGCGCAGCACGGCGCCTGCATTGCCGCACCAGTACTCGCCGACGTCGGTGCCGCCGACCAGCACCGACCCGTCCGGCTGCAGGGCGACTCCGGATATGGTCGTGACCGAATCCGGCGGGTTTTCGATCACGACAATGCCCCTGCCATCCGGACCGAATGCGGCGTCCGGCTGCCCGGAGGCATCCAGCTTCAGCACAGCCGGTACCGTCTTCGACTCGCTGCCGAAATTGCGGATGCCGCCGTACAGGACCAGGGAGCCATCGGCGCCCACGGCCACCGGCGTCGTGTTGAACCACTCATGGGTGTCGGCGAGCGCAACCCGGGCGACGCCGTCCGTGCCCCATGACGGGAGTATCTCGCCGTCAACCGTCAGCATGCGGATCTCGAGGCCGGTCTCGTCGGCCCCCACCGCCGCGATCCGGCCATCCGGCATGGGCACGAGATCGCCGGTGAATTTCACCACGCCGCCACTGCCGAAGGACGAATCGATGTCGCCCGGCGCGGCGCAGGCCGCACCAGCGCCGGCGATGAGGCTCAAGGCCTCGATCACGATGAATTTTCGGAAGCTTCTGAACATGGCACAGTCCTCCCGAGGTGAGTAACAGAGGTTGCGGGAGGGGTTGTCGCGCGCCGGGCGCGCGCATGCGTGAAGCCGGCGTGAAGCTATCGTGAAGTGTTCGGGAAGGCGTCCGGACCATCGTGGAGCGGCCGGCGATGACGTGGCAGAGCGGAGCCCCGGGGAACACTCTGTGAGAACGCGTCGTGAAGGACCTGAAGGACCCGCGAAGACTCCGGCAAGAAATGCGGCAGGCGACGGCCCGGACGCAGCGGCTGGGCGCCTCCGCCGGGCTCCTCCAGCCCAACCGGCTCGCGGCTTCGGCAGCCCGCCTGTTCAGCCGGACGAGGGGATCAGCGCGCGCCCGGACGGTAAGTGATGCCCCAGTTCAGTCCCTGGTCCAGCTTGTGACCATTGCGACCGCGGACGGAGGTCGTGTAGTTCACATAGAAGCTCGCGGCAGCGGTCGCGAACCAGACCACGCCGCCACCGACGTTCAGAAATTCATCGTCCGCGAGCTGGTCGTGATACCGGTACAGCGGATGGCTCGGAGGCACGGGGACGTCGATGCCACCGTGCGTCCACTGCCAGGAGCCGATGGCCTGCACCGCGAGGCGGGGGTTGAAGAAGTACCCGAGCTCGACATCGAGATTGCTGCGATCGTGGGCGATGCCGACGACCTCCTGCACGAAGGCGTAGTTGCAGCGCACCTGGACGTAGGTGCGCGGCAGCCAGGCGTCGAGCGACTTGCCCGCGAAGAATCCGACCCAGTACTCGTGCAGGCCGCGCCCCGGCGCCGCATGGCCCAGCACCTCGTAGTCGTGCGTCGGGATCACGGCGGCCACATAGGGCGCGAGCGCCAGAGGCGCACGCAGTGCCTGCCAGTGCAGTTCGAGGCGCAGGTCGGTCACGGTCGACTGCCCGTGACCATCGTCGACATCCGTGCCGACGTGGGGACGCGGGCCGTGATACTCGGTCCTGACGAACGGGATTCCCGCCGCCAGCATCAGGCGGTCCGTCGGCGCCCAGGTCACCGACAGCCCCACAGTCTTCGACCGCGTATGGCCGACGTCGACCTCGCTGCCGTCCGGCAAGTAGTGCTTCTTGTTGAAGATGTCGTTGTAGCTGAGCGTGTAGCTCCATTCACCCTGCTCGGGCAGCCAGGCCTGTGCCCGCGCATCGGCCACCGTCGCGCAGAGCAGCACCAGCAGCCCGACGCGGCCGAAGCACCGCAGGCCGGACATCAGATGCCGCGCAGCGATCGGGGTTGCTCGCACATCGGCGGTGCGCCACGACTGCGTCGCTCCAGGATCTCATTGACCGCGCGAACGAGCTTCTGGGTCGAACGTTTTGTCAGCTGCGCGGCACATTGCGTCCGCGACTCGACGCGCGGGGCCGCACGATCGCCCGCCGTGTAAACCACGGGCAGGATCGCGGGCGCGGCTTCATGGGTCCCTGCGACCTCGAGCCGGCCGGATTCGGCAGCGTCGACGAGCACGACATCGGCGGTGATTCCGGCGAGCGCCTGCTGCAACGGCTCGGGGCCGTCGACCAGCAGGACCGCATGGCCCGCGCGCGCGAGCGCATCGGCCAGTCGCAGCTCGTCATTGACGCGCCGCAGCACGGAGTCGCGGGGCGCGTAGATCACGATGCGTCCCGCAGGGTGCGTCGGATGGATGCGCTCGAAGGGGATGCCGCCACCGACCGCAGAGAGCTTGTCGCCGCAGGCAAGACCGGCCGAAGCGACCGAAAGACCCGCAAGCAGCCCGTATATTCGGCGCAACGCGTGCATGAGCAGCCCTCCTGGCCGCGACTGGAATCATTTTACATGCATCACGGCGGCCCCGACAGGGAGCCGTCCATCCTCCACGGCGTCGTACCGGATCGGCGCCGCACAGAACGCCGCACGCGGTGCGATACTGAATTGCGAGGGCTTCTCTCCTGCAATGCAAACAACGACTGCGCCGCGCACGAATCCACCCATGACCCGGTTCCGCCTCGGCGATCTCGAGGTCGACACGGCGCGCGCGCGTGTGACCCGCGACGGTACGGTCATTCCCCTGCCGAAGCTGTCCTTCGACCTGCTGGTGGCGATGATCGAGATCGCGCCGGCAGTCGCCACCACGGATCTGCTGCTCGATCGCGTCTGGACGGGGCTCGTCGTCAACCCGGAAACCGTCAGTCAGCGCATCAAACTGCTGCGCAGCGCGCTCGGCGACGACCCGCGCCGGCCACGCTACATCGCGGTGGAGCGCGGGCGCGGTTACAGCCTGGTCCCGGCCGTCGAGCGGATCGAGGCTACCGCTGACGACCGGCCTGCGGAGCCGGCCAGGGCGCCGGCGCCCGCGCCAGCCGCGAAGAACCGGCCGGTGCTCCGGTGGGCCATCGCCGGGCTCGCGGCGCTGGTGGTCCTGGGGCTGGGGCTGAACCTGTGGCTGCGCGGGCGCGATCCGCAGCCCGAGATACCGCCCGTCACGGCGGCGACCGAGCGCTCGATCGCCGTGTTGCCCTTCACGACGCTCACCGACACAGCCGGTGACCGGATCCTCGCCCTCGGTGTCGCCGAGGCCCTGCTGCACCAGCTGGCCGGCCTGCGCGATCTCATCGTCATTGCGCGCTCCTCGTCCTTCGCACTCGGCGAGGAGCGCCTCGATGCGCGCGCCATCGGCTCGCGCCTGCGCGCGCACTATCTACTCGAGGGCAGCGTGCAGCGCGCGGGTATGCGCATCCGGGTCAGCGCGCAACTGATCGATGCCGTGAGCGGCGCGCAGGTCTGGTCCTTGCAGTTCGATCGCGACGCGGGCGATATCTTCGCGGTGCAGGACGAGATCGCTCTGCGCGTCGCGCAGGCGCTGGAACTCAGCCTGGAGACCCGGGCGGCGGAGCGGCTCGCGGGACAGGGCACGACGAACTTCGACGCCTACTTCGAATACCTGCAGGCGCGCAGCCTGTTGCGGGAGGGCCGGATCGCGGACCTGGCGCCCGCGAAGAGACACCTCGCCAGCGCAATTGCCCTCGATCCCGGTTTCGCCAGCGCCTATGTCGACCTCGCCGGCGTCGAGATCAGGACTGCCGAATTCGAGATGCGGCCGGATCGACGCGAGCGATTCGAGGTCGCCTCGGCCGAGGCGCGCCGGCTCATCGACCGCGCCATCGCGCTGGATCCGGACAGCGGCAGCGCCTGGCTGCAGCGTGCGTATCTGCGCGCGTTCACGGATCTCGCCGGCGCCGAAGCCGACTATCGCAAAGGGCTCGCGCTGTCGCCGAACAATGCGACGGGCCACGAGGGACTGGCTGCCGTGCTCTACCAGGATCCGCGGCGTCACGACGAGGCACTGGCCGAGCTGGATCGCGCGCGCCGGCTCGACCCGCTCGAGCCACGCTACGACGTCACCCGGGCGGTTCTGCTGCTGTACGGTCGCGGCGCCGTGAACGAGGCCGAGAGCATCCTGCGCGGCATCGTCGAGCGCCATCCGCGCTACGCACCGGCCCTCGTGCGCCTCGGTGAACTGAATTGGTGCTGCCGCGGCGAAGCGGCTGAGGGCATCCGCTACCTCGAGCTCGGGCTGGAGCTGGATCCGTCCTCGGAGTGGGTGCTGCGCGCCCTGATCGCGGCCTATCTCGATGTCGACGAACCGGCGGCGGCGGCCTCGCTCGCACGGCGTGAACCCCCGATACCGGTGCGTGAGCTGCCCCTGCAGCTCCTTGAGCGCGACTGGCGAGGCGCGGGCGAGACGGCGTATGCCGCCCTGCGGGACGAAACGACCCTTGCCTTCGACGAAAATTACGTGGCACTCGCATTGCGCCAGCATGCACGCACCACCGGCGAGGTCGACCGCGCGCTGGCCGCTCTGGCTCCGCTCGCCGGCGTGAGCTGGAACGCGCAGGGCCAGCCCGTGCTCGCCGGCCGCAACGACACCAAGGCCGCCGTCGTCGGCATGGCGGACCTGCTGCTGCTGCAGGGGCGTAGCGCAGACGCGCGAACGCTACTGAAGCTGGCGATCGTCGACATGGAGCGCGAGGTCGTCGAGCTGCGCCGCGCGCCCATCTGGACCGACGTGGCCCGCGCTACGGCACTCGCCATGCTGGGCGACCGCTCGGGCGCCCTGGCGGTGCTGGAGGCGGCGGAACGTGGCCGGTATCTGTACGACAAGCACTGGCTGCTGCTGCTCGATCCGGCCTTCGAATCGCTGCGTGCCGAAACGCGGTTTCAGCGACTCCAGGAACGGGCACGCAGTCATAGGCAGGCGGAGCGGCAACGCCTCGAAGAGTATCGCCAGCAGGGTCTGGTGCCGCGACGCGCACCCGGGTCGTGATCGCGTTTCGAACGGAGCAGCCCGATGCCCTCGGCGCGTCGGGCCCGAGATGTCCCCGCAGCTCGCGCTGTTCCTCGAACGCGTGTGTCCCTGGCGGTTCCGGCCGGTGGAGCTGCGGCATCCACACGTCTTCGAAGCGCAGCCGCCGCGGCGTCGCATCTGGTTCCGGCTCGACGGCGAACTGCCCGAGGACGACGCTCTGCACCGCGCGCTCCTGACCTACGTTTCGGACTACAACCTGCTCGACGTCTCGACCATGCCGCACGGCCGCACGCACATCGACCTGACCATGGCGAGCATCGACCACGCGCTGTGGTTCCACCGGCCGATGCGCGTGAACGACTGGCTGCTGTGCGACATCGAGAGCCCGAGCGCCTGCGGCGCGCGCGGCTTCTCGCGCGCGTCGATCTTCACGCGCGGCGTCCGGCCGGGCATTCAGGTCTGCTGAACGAGCCAGTCGTCGCGCTCGATCACGTACAGGTGCATGTCCCAGGAACGGCCGCGCGATCTCACGCGGCCGCGCATCGTGGCCTCCCAGCGCAGGCCGAGCTTTTCCACGACGGCCGTGGAGCGCGTGTTGTCGACGCTGATGGTCGCGTAGAGGCGTGGCGCGGCGAGGTCGACGAAGGCGATGCGCGCGAGTGCACGCGCGAACTCGGTGGCGTAACCGTGGCCCCAGTGGCGCCGCGCGATGGCGTAACCCAGGTTCATCATGCCGGGCTCGGTGAGCGTGAGATCGCCGGCGCCGACCAGCTCGCCTTCGTGCAGGGCGGCGAGTTCCCAGCTCTGCCGTCGCTGGCGCTGCTGCATCGAGAAGTTGCGCGCGAACTGGCGGTCGGCGGCGGCCTCGTCGGCGGGCGCGTGTGGCAGGTGCTTCGCCACGCGTGGATCGAGCACGAGCGCGCGATAGGCGGGCAGGTCGGCCGCGACGAATTCGCGGAGCCACAGCCGCTCGGTGGCGACGGGGAGGCGGGGTCGGCGGTGTGCCGCGGGCTTCGAGGTCATCGTGCAGGGATGATCCCTGCTCCCGGGCGAGGGCCGCAAGTGCGGCGCCGGCCGCGCACAGTCGCGATGCGGTTGCTGCCTCCCCGTGCCGCGGGCCATGATGCCGGTACGAACGACGCCCGGACACACCCGTGGACCGGGTCACCAGCGACGCATGCGACAACTCGAGGGGAGTGCGGGCACCGTGAGCGAGTACATCAGCTTCTTCCAGGACATCGATTCTTCGAGCATCGGGCTGGTCGGCGGCAAGGCCGCGAACCTGGGCGAGCTCACGCGCGCGCAGTTCCCGGTGCCGCAGGGCTTCTGCATCAACACCCGGGCCTATCGCCGCGTGATCGAGGCGAACGGTCTCGATGCCGCCATCGCGAAGGCACTCGACGGGCTCGATTACGACAACGTTCCGGAGATCGAGCGTCGGGCGGCGTCGATCCGCGGGCTGTTCACGCGGGCGGCGCTGCCCGCGGACGTCGAAGCGGAGATCCGGCGCGCCTACGCCGGGCTGCAGTCCCGGCTGGGCGAGGGCCTGTACGTCTCCGTGCGTTCCTCGGCCACGGCCGAGGACCTGCCGGGCATGTCCTTCGCGGGGCAGCAGGACACCTACCTCGACATCCGCGGCGTGGACGCCGTGCTGGAACACGTGCCGCGCTGCTGGGCCTCGCTCTGGAATGCCCGCGCGATCGCCTACCGGCACCGGCAGGGCTTCCGCCACGAGGACGTTCTGCTCGCCGTCGTGATCCAGGAGATGTTCCCGTCCGAGGTCGCGGGCGTGATGTTCACCGCGAACCCGGTCACCTCGAACCCGGCCGAGATCTTCCTGAACACGAGCTGGGGCCTCGGCGAGGCCATCGTCTCCGGGCACGTGAATCCGGACCGCTACATCGTCGACAAGGCCTCGCTCGCCATCAAGGACTGCGAACTCAACGAGAAGCTGCACATGACCGTGCGGCGCGAGGACGGGCAGGGCACGCGCCAGGCCGAGGTGCCCGCGGAGAAGCGCTCCTCGGCGACGCTGCCCGATGCGAAGATCCGGGAACTCGCCGGAATCGCCGTCAGGATCGAGCAGCATTACGGCTTCCCGCAGGACATCGAGTGGGGCTACGCGGGCGGGCGCTTCGCGATCCTGCAGAGCCGCGAGGTGACGGCCGCCGACCTCGACTTCGCGGAGGGGCTGGAGGCGTGGCAGACACCGAAGGCGCTCGCGGGGCTCACCGACGAACGCTGGGTCTGGTCGCGTTCCTACTCCGACGAGTTGCAGACCGGACCGTCCAGCCCCTTCATGTACACGGGTGCGCAGCCGCACCGCATCCGCACGCGCCTGCTCGCGCTGCAGTACATGGGCGTCAAGGAGTTCGCGGGCTACAGGACCGAGGATCTGTGGGACATCCCCTATTTCCGCTGGTACTGCTCGCGCGCCTACTACAACACGTATTTCGAGAAGGAATGGATCCGGCGCTTCATCCCGCCGTTCGCGCGCGACGCGACCTGCCTCATCCCGTTCCCGGAGGATGAGCGCGAAGAGATCCGCAACATGCCGTTCAACTGGTTCGAGTGGATCGCACAGCTGATCCGGCTCGAATTCAAGCACCCCGAACGGTCGCTGCTCGGCAGCACGCACCACCTGTACGAGCACTTCGAGGAGGACATCCGCAAGGGCAACGAGGTCTGGGCGAAGTTCGACATGGAGAAGGCCACGGTCAAGGAGATCGTCGCGGCCGCGACGCGCTCCGGCGAGATCCTGCGCGCGGGCGACCACGTCGTGCTGCTCGAGGCCAACGTGGCCATGCCGTTCAACCACTACCTCTACTGGCTGCCGCACGGCCTGCAGAAGCTCTGCGCGCTGTGGTGCGAGGATCACGACGCCTCGATCTTCGCGACGCTGACCTCGGGGCTGCACACGCGCTTCAGCGACCAGAACTCGGCGATCTGGCGGCTGTCGCGGATCGCGAGGTCCTCGTCGCTGCTCACGAAGATCGTGCTGGAGGGGGACCCCGCCACGGTGTTCGCATCGCTCGATCAGTCCGAAGAGGGGCGGAAGTTCCGCGCCGAGGTCGACACCTTCCTCGCGGAATACGGCCAGGGCGGTTCCGAGGAGCGCGATCCGATCTACCTGCGCTGGGCGCAGCAGCCCGAGAAGCTGCTGCCGTCGATCCGGACACTCGGCGCGATGGGCGAGGAAGGCAACCCGGAGTCGCTGGAGACGCGCCTGCGCGAGCGCATGCTGAAGACCAAAGAGGAATGCCTGCGGAAGATCCGTCGCCAGAAGGCGGGCGCGCTCAAGGCCGCCTTCTTCAAGTGGTACGTCGAACTCGTGCAGGACTACTTCTACTACCGCGACTGGGAGCGCTTCAACAACAACCGCAACCTCATGCACCACCGCCCGATGCTGCTCGCGATCGGCCGCAAGTTCGTCGCGCGCGGCCTGATGGCGGATCCGGAAGACATGTTCTTCATCGGCAAGCAGGAGCTGCACGCCATCGATGAGGGTCGCCTGACCGCGAAGGATGTGGCGCTCCGGGTGCGCGCCCGGCGCAAGCTGTACGACAAGTACCGCCACCGCGCGCCGCCCAAGTACGTGCGCGGCTGGCAGGGTTTCGACGACGAGCAGGTCAAGGACGCCGAGGGTGCGCTGCGCGGTGTCGCCGCCAGCAATGGCGTGGTCACGGGCCGTGCACGCGTGTGCCGTGAACTCAGCGAGATCACCAAGATCGCGAAGGGCGACATCCTCGTCACCCACGCGACCGACCCGGCCTGGACGGCGGTGTATTCCATCGTCGGCGGCACCGTGGTCGAAACGGGCGGCGTGGTCTCCCACGCGGTGATGATCTCGCGCGAGTACGGCATTCCCTGCGTGGCCAATCTCTCGCGCGCCTGCGATCTCATCCCCGACGGGGCGCTGATCACGGTCGACGGCGGCGCGGGTCGGGTCGTGATCCACGAGGAGGAGACGTGACGGCCGGCCCGGTGCGGGTCTGCCTCGTCAGTCCCGCGCGCGCAGCACCTTGCCCGGATTCATGATGCCGCGGGGATCGAGCAGCCCCTTGATGCCCCGCATGAGCTCGAGCGCGACGGGATCCTCGTAGCGCTCGAGTTCGTCGATCTTGAGGCGGCCGATGCCGTGCTCGGCGCTGAAGCTGCCGCGGAACCGGGCCACGAGGTCGTGGATCGCGCGCTGCAGTTGCGGCCCCTGCGCCAGGAACCGCGCGGCGTCGGCGCCGACGGCGGGGCTCACATTGAAGTGCAGGTTGCCGTCGCCCAGGTGGCCGTAGGACACGAGGCGCGCGCCCGGGATCACGCGCTCGACGACGGCCGCGCCCTCGCGCACGAACGCGGGCACGCGCGAGGTCTCGACGGCGATGTCGTGCTTCAGGCTCGCGCCCTCGCGGGTCTGCGCCTCGGGGATCCGCTCGCGCAGCCGCCACATCGCCTCGCGTTGCGCTTCCGATTGCGCGAGCACGGCGTCGGTGGCGATGCCCGCCTCGATCGCGCCGGCGAGCGCGTCCTGCAGGCGCAGCGCAAGTTCCGAGTCCGGCCGTGGCAGAGGCACTTCGACGAGCAGGTACCAGGGATGCGCATCGCGGAACGGATCCTGCACGCCCGCGATGTGGCGGGTCGCGAGCTCGATGGCGAGCCGCGGCATGAGTTCGAAGGTCGTGACGCCGCTGCCGAGTGCATCGCGCAGGCGTCCGAGGAGCGCCACGGCCGCGTCGACCGAGGCCACGGCGACGATACCGGTCGCATGCGCCTTCGGCAGCGGGAACAGCTTGAGACAGGCGGCCGTGATGACGCCGAGCGTGCCCTCGGCGCCGATGAACAGGTGCCTGAGATCGTAGCCCGTGTTGTCCTTGCGCAGGGCGCGCAGCTGGTCGAGCACGCGCCCGTCGGGCAGCACGACTTCGAGCCCCAGCACGAGGTCGCGCATCATGCCGTAGCGCAGTACCGCGGTGCCGCCCGCGTTGGTCGAGAGGTTGCCGCCGATCTGGCAGGAACCCTCGGAGCCGAGCGAGAGCGGGAACAGGCGGTCCGCGTCTTCCGCCGCACGCTGCACCTCGGCGAGCACGCAGCCGGCCTCGACGGTCATCGAGTCGTTGATGGGATCGACGCTGCGGATGCGCTTCAGCCGCCGCAGCCCCAGCACGATCTCGCGGCCCGGTTCACGCGGCGTGGCGCCGCCGCAGTAGGACGTGTTGCCCGCGTGCGGCACGATGCCGATACCGTGCCGCGCGCACAGCGTTACGACAGCCGCGACCTGCGCCGTGGAATCCGGCAGCGCCACGAGCGGCGTGGCGCCGCGATACAGCTTCCGGTGATCGACGAGGAAGGGCTCGACGTCGCCGGGCGCATCGACGTATCCCGCGGGGCCGAGCAGGGCGCGCAGTTCGTCGAGGGCGGACGGAGGAATCGGCGTCGGCATGCGGCGGGCATCATAGCCGGTCCGCGGCGGCCCCCGCGCGACGCGCAAGGCCGGCCGACCGGGCCGTCCGCGTCAGAAGGCGTAGTTCCAGCTCACCAGCGCGCCCTGGCCGTGCATCGGCGCGACCGACAGGCCGAGTCGCTCACCGAAGCGCGGGGCGACGAAAGCGTCGTTGATGGTCATGCCGAAGAAGTGGCCGATGGCCATGCCGAGCAGCGTGTCGGACGGGTAATGCGCACCCGCCTCGACGCGGGCCCAGCTGGTCGCCAGCGTCAGTCCGTCGAGGCCGATGTCCATTGCGAGCCGCGCGCCGTCGTCCATGCGCACCGACTGCAGGTTGCGCTCGGACAGCTGGTTCAGTACCGCCGTCGTTGCCGTGTGGCCCGAGGGCAGGCTCTCGTCGTCGGCCCCGTTCGGGCGCTCGCGGCCGGTCGTCTTCTTGAGCCCGAAGACGGTGCCCGAGGTCAGTGCCACGGCGCCGATGCCGCCCAGCACACCGCGGCTCTTGTCGGCGATCCACTCGCCGGCATCGTCGCTGCCCGGCGTGGCGAGTACCGTGCCCGCGTAGGCGACCGCCGAGGCGATGCGCAGGTTGTCGCTCCAGTCCGCGGCGTGCTTCGCCGAGCCGAAGATCGGGTGATGGTCCTGTGCCCAGTTCGAAATGTGCCGGTCGGCATGCCCGATCTGCAGCGCCGCGGCACCGGCGAGCGGGATCCAGACGCGCGGACTCGTGGCCGCATCCACGGCGGCATTGCGCAGCCGGTTCCAGCCCGGACTCGGCGTGGAGTCGGCGCCCCAGTGTGCGTCCCGGGTCGTCGCGCAGCCGCCGAGGGCGAGTGCGGCGAGAGCGGAGCAGGTGGCGCGCGCAAGGGCGGGCCGGCGACGGTGGGCGGCGGTCGTCTGGTTCATCCGGGGCCTTCGCGGAGTGCCGCCCGCGGAAATCGACGGGACCCGGGCCTCCTCTCGGTGTTGGACGTCATGGTGACGCAAATCAATCGCTGGTGGAATCCCGGGGCGCCCGGGGTCGGCTGTTGTGCCATGTGGCGCAGTCTGCCGCCGGGATGAAGGGCGCGTTCCTTCGTCGGCGCAGGCGTCAACGCAATTGTTCCCGATATCGGCGGGCGAGGGGGCGTGACTATTGCCCGAGAGTGATCACCGGCGCGAAGCCGCCGCCGGGTGTGCGCATGTTCGTGGTCTGGCCGCTGTAGAGACGCGCCGCCAGCAATTGCACGCAGCCCGAGTAGACATAGGCGCGCAGGTCGAACTTCAGGCGCGCGGTCGCGCCATCCACCTCGGCCACGCGCTCGGTCGGCGGTACCAGCGCCTGCGCGACGTAGCCACCGGCGACAATCCCGTCCCAGACGCGCCGCGTCAGCTTGTCGCCTCGGTATGCGGCCTTCGCGCCGTAGCCGGCGAAGGGCTTGAAGAACAGCCGCTTCCGCTCCGCCCACAGCGCAGCGGCGTTCCCGGCTGATACCGGCTGCGTGTGGGGCACCGTCGCCGCGAGCAGCTCCCGGTCTCGTGCCGCGACGCCCCAGGACTCGAGCAGCGCGGCATCGGACAGCGCGATGAGGTTGCGCTTGTCGGCGAAGAGTGCGTGCGCTCGCGGGTGCGGCGTCAGCACGACGGTGCCGGCCTCGTAGGCCCGGCGCAGCGCCGTGTGGTGCGGATCGGTGAGATGGAAGTCCGTCAGCCGGTTGTAGACCAGCTCGACGGGAGCGCCGTCGTACACGAGACGGCCGTTCGACTCGTCGAGAGCCGCGGCATCGGCGACGTGCGCGTCGATGCCGTGAGCGACGAAGAGCTGCCGGAACAGCTCGAACTCCGGCGCCAGGAACTGAGCGGCGGGATCGTCGTCGACGATGAGCACGCGCCCGAGTGGCGTATCGCCCCGCTGCAGCCGCCATTCGCTGCGGAACATCGCGACGAAGTCGTCCTCGACGGCCGGCGCTGCAGGGCTCGCGTGGATGGCCTCGACCATGGCGGCGCAACAGGCGCGCTGCGCGTCCGCGAGCACGGCGTTCAGCAGCGCGCCGCCGGCGTTGGTATTGATCTCGATGAGCTGCGGCCCGTGGTCGGCGAGGTGGAAGTCGAAGGACATGAACACACCGACGGGTCCGAGGTCGTGGCGCGCGATGTCCGGTGCGCGCGCGAGCGCCAGCTCGCGGTACGCTGGCAGCGCGATGACGCGCTCGATCGCCGCGACCGCCGCCTGGATCGAATCCGCCACTGCCCGCGACACGAACACGGCGGTCGCGGCGAGCAGGTGCGGGTGCGGGGACTGCAGTTGCGCGGCTGCGCCCGCGAGGCCGCCACGGCGCTCGAGTTCGCGGCGCAGGTGCTCACTGTCCAGCGTGCGGCAGGAGCAGCCCAAGTTCCATGCCGCGGCGGATTGCGCGACAGGAGCCCGGCAGGATGTCTCGGGGCAGGCCTGGGCCGGATCCGTCATGGCGATGCAGCTCGTCCTCGTGCGCGGCTTCCCGTGCGCATAATACCGATAATTCATTAATTCATGAAAGATGATTGATATGGACCGGGGCGCTGAGTAGCATCGCCGGGGCCGAACCGGAGTCGCACATGAACGCCATCGAGACCGTCAAGGCGCTCGCCGCCCTGGCGCACGAGCATCGCCTCGCGGCCTATCGCCTGCTGGTCGAGGCCGGGCCGGATGGCCTGCCCGCCGGCGTGATCGCCGGGCGGCTCGGCATCCTGCCGTCCTCGCTGACCTTCCATGTGCAGCAGCTGCGCAACGCGGGCCTCGTGGTGCCGAGGCGTGTGAGCCGGCAGATCCTCTATGCCGCAGACTTCGCGGCCATGAATGCGCTGGTCGGCTATCTGACGCGGAACTGCTGCGGCCGGGAGCGCGAGGGTGCGTGCGTGGCCCCTGTCTGCAAGCCGGGCGCCGGCCCGCGCAAGCGCACGACAGCGCCCGCGCGGAAGAAGTCCGCGTGAGCACGGAGTCACGATGGATGCGTGCCGCGCCGGATGTCGTCACCCGGCCGGTCGAGGCGCGCGTCGCGATGTCCCGCTTCGATCGCTACCTGACGCTGTGGGTCGGCCTGTGCATCGTGGCCGGCATCGCGCTCGGCAAGGCGTTCCCGGTCGCCGCGCACGCTGTCGGCGCGACGGAGATCGCACGCGTCAACGTCCCCGTGGGCCTGCTGATCTGGGTCATGATCATCCCGATGCTGCTGCGCGTCGACTTCGGCGTGCTCGGCGAGGTACGTCGCCATGTGCGCGGCATCGGCGTGACGCTGTTCGTCAACTGGCTCGTGAAGCCGTTCTCGATGGCGCTGCTCGGCTGGATCTTCATCCGCCAGCTGTTCGCGTCCTGGCTGCCCGCGTGGCAGGTCGACAGCTACATCGCCGGGCTGATCCTGCTCGCGGCCGCACCCTGCACGGCCATGGTGTTCGTGTGGAGCCGGCTGACCGGCGGCCACCCGCTCTTCACGCTGACCCAGGTGGCGCTGAACGACCTCGTCATGATCTTCGCGTTCGCGCCCGTGGTCGGGCTGCTGCTCGGCATCTCGGCGATCACGGTGCCCTGGGACACACTGCTGACCTCCGTCGTGCTGTACATCGTGATTCCGGTGATCCTGGCGCAGGCGTGGCGGCGCGCGCTGCTGCGACGCGGTCCGGCAGCCCTCGAGGCCGCACTCGCGCGGCTCGGGCCCGCGTCGATCGGCGCGCTGCTCACGACACTGGTGCTGCTGTTCGCGTTCCAGGGCGAGGCGATCCTCGCGCAACCGCTCGTCATCGCGCTGCTCGCGGTGCCGATCCTCATCCAGGTGCTGTTCAACTCGGGACTCGCGTACACGCTGAACCGCGCCCTCGGCGAATCGCACGCCGTGGCCTGCCCGTCGGCGCTGATCGGCGCCTCGAACTTCTTCGAGCTCGCCGTTGCCGCGGCCATCAGCCTGTTCGGCATCGGCTCCGGCGCCGCGCTCGCGACCGTGGTCGGCGTGCTGATCGAGGTGCCGGTGATGCTGCTCGTGGTGCGCATCGTGAACGGCAGCCGGGACTGGTACGAACGGGGAGCACGGCCATGAATCCGCAGGACATCGAGGTCACGATCTACCACAACCCCGCCTGCGGCACGTCGCGCAATGCGCTGGCGCTGATCCGCAACGCGGGTGTCGAACCCACCGTCATCGAGTACCTGAAGACGCCGCCCGATCGCGCGACGCTGGAGTCGCTGATCGCGCGCATGGGCATCCGGCCGCGGGATCTGCTGCGCGAAAAGGGTACGCCCTATGCGGAGCTGGGCCTCGGCGAGGACCGCTGGACCGATGCGGAACTCGTCGATCGCATGGTCGCGCACCCGATCCTGATGAACAGGCCCGTCGTCGTGACGCCCTGGGGCGTGAAGCTCTGCCGGCCGTCCGAGCTCGTGCTCGACATCCTGCCGCTGCCGCAGCGGGGCGCGTTCACGAAGGACGACGGCACGCCGATCGTCGACGAGCGGGGTCGGCGCCTGCGCTAATGTCTTGTCCTGCGGACAACCTTGCCTCGAACCTCGAACCTCGCGCGTCGTGGCACGGGCTCACTGCCGGAGTTCGGGCCGGTCGCGGAAGAGCTCCAGCGCCTCGGGATTCGCGAGCGCCTCGATGTTGCGGACGGCATCGCCGTGCACGACATCGCGCACGGCGAGCTCCACGATCTTGCCGCTCCGGGTGCGCGGGATGTCGTCCACCGCGACGATGCGCGCGGGAACGTGGCGGGGCGTCGTGTTGTCGCGGACGACGCGCCGGATCCGCTCTTCGAGGCCGGCGTCGAGCGCGACGCCGGGTTCCAGGCGCACGAACAGCACGACGCGCACGTCGCCCTGCCACTGCTGGCCGATCGCAATGCTCTCGACGATCTCGGGCAGCTTCTCGACCTGCCGGTAGATCTCGGCCGTGCCGATGCGCACGCCGCCCGGGTTGAGCGTCGCATCCGAGCGCCCGTGGATCACGACGCCGCCGTGCGCCGTGATCTCGCAGAAGTCGCCGTGGCACCAGACGTCCGGGAAGCGGCTGAAGTAGGCGGAGCGATAGCGTGAACCGTCGGCATCGTTCCAGAAGCCGAGCGGCATCGAGGGGAAGGGCTTCGTGCAGACCAGTTCCCCCTTGCCGCGCGTCATGGGCCTGCCGTCCGTATCGAACACATCGACGGCCATGCCGAGGCCGCGGCACTGGATCTCGCCGCGCCAGACCGGCAGCGTCGGGCTGCCGAGCACGAAGCACGAGACGATGTCGGTGCCGCCGGAAATGGAGGCGAGCTGCACGTCGGGCCTGATCGCGTCGTGGACGTAATCGTAGCTCTCCGGCGCGAGCGGACTGCCGGTCGACAGGACCATGCGCACCGACGACAGGTCGTGCGTGTCGCGGGGCCTGAGGCCGGCCTGTTCCGCGGCCGCGATGAATTTCGCGGAGGTGCCGAAGTGGGTCATGCCGTGGCGCTCGGCGAGGTCGAACAGGATGCGTCCCTCGCGCGCGAAGGGTGAGCCGTCGTACAGCAGCAGCGTGGCGCCGGAGGCGAGTGCGGTCGCGAGGTGGTTCCACATCATCCAGCCGCAGGTCGTGAAGTAGAACCAGCGGTCGCCGGGGCGCAGGTCGCAGTGGAGCTGGTGCTCCTTCAGGTGCTGCAGCAGCGTGCCGCCCGCGCCGTGGACGATTGCCTTCGGGATGCCCGTGGTACCGGACGAGTACAGGACGTACAGCGGGTGGTCGAAAGGCAGGGTCGTGAATTCGATCGAGGTCGCGGCCGCGAAGGGAGCGACGAACTCGTGCCAGGACACTGCGCGCGGCAGGTCGCCCGCGTCCGTGCCGAGATACGGCGTGATCACGACGCGCTCGACGCCGGGCAGCTGCGGCAGGATCTCCCGCAGCCGTGGGCGGCAGTCGACGGCCTTGCCGCCGTACCAGTAGCCGTCGACGGCGAACAGGATGCGCGGGCGCGTCTGCCCGAAGCGGTCCAGCACGCCCTGGGCGCCGAAATCGGGCGAGGTGGACGTGAACACCGCGCCGATGCCCGCGGCCGCGAGCATCGCGATCAGCGTCTCCGGCATGTTCGGCATGTACGCGCCGACGCAGTCGCCGGCGACGATGCCCTGCGCCCGCAGCGCGGCGGCGAGCGCCGCGACCTCGCGGCGCAGCTCGCCGTGCGTGAGCGTCCGGCTGACGCGGTCCTCACCCTGGAAGACAACGGCGGGGGCGTCGTCCGCGCCGCGGTCCAGCAGATTGGCGGCGAAGTTGAGCCGAGCCTCCGGGAACCAGCGCGCACCCGGCATCCGGTCGCCGTCGACGAGCACGGACTCGCCGCGCGTGCCGCGCACACCGCAGAACTCCCAGACCAGCGACCAGAACGCCGCCCGGTCCTCGATGGACCAGCGCCAGAGCGCGTCGTAGTCGTCGAAGCGCCGGCCGCAACGCGCACCCGCGACGGCCGCGAAGCGGTGCATCGGCGTGGCCTGGACCCGCGCGGGATCCGGGGTCCAGACGGGGTGTTCGGTGGTCATCGCGGAATGCCCTCGCTGGTGAGCCACGGGATCATAGCCCGCGATCCCCGGGTCGGCGGGCAGTGCGGCCGGGTTCGATGGTCTTGAGTCCCGCGAAACGTTCCAGGGCGAGCGCGCGGCTCGCGCGTGGATCGACGACGGGCTCGGGGTAGTCGCGGCCAAGGAGCACACCCGCGGCCGCGAGCACGTCGCGCGGCGCGGCCCAGGGCTGGTGGATCCAGCGATCCGGCAGACGCGCGAGCTCGGGGCACCAGCGGCGCAGGTAGGCGCGCCCGGGATCGAAGCGCTCCGCCTGCAGCACGGGACTGAAGATGCGGAAGTACGGCGCGGCATCGGCGCCGCAGCCCGCGGTCCACTGCCACCCGAGCGTGTTGTTGGCGAGGTCGGCGTCGAGGAGCGTGTCCCAGAACCAGCGCGCACCTTCGAGCCAGTTCACGAACAGGTTCCTGGTGAGCAGCGAGGCCGCGATCATGCGCACGCGATTGTGCATGAAGCCCGTGTGCCACAGCTCGCGCAGGCCCGCATCGACGATCGGATAGCCCGTGCGGCCGCGCCGCCAGGCCGCGATCGCCACCTCGTCCTGCTGCCAGGGCAGTGCGGCGAAGCGCGCATCCAGCGGCTCGGCCGCCGTCTGCGGGAAGTGGAACAGCAGGTAGTGCGCGAACTCGCGCCAGCCGAGCTCGCGCACGAACGACTCGGCGCCGCCCGCCGCAGCCGGGTCCGCGCTGCAGGCTCCGCGGACTGCGGCCAGCGCCTGCCGCGGCGAGAGCTCGCCGAAGTGGAGGTGAGGCGAGAGTCTCGATGAGCCGTCCCGGTCGGGCCGATCGCGCTCGCTGCGGTAGCGCGCGAGCGTGTCGCCGACGAAGGCGTCCAGGCGCGCGAGCGCGCCCGCCTCACCGGGCATCCAGCGGCTCGCGAGGTCGGTGTCCCAGCGGATGCGCGGCAGCAGCCCGAGGGAGTCCAGCGGTTCGCTGCGCAGCGCTGCGGCTACGGCCGGCAGCCGCGGCGGCGCCGGCACTGGCGGCGGCAGCGAATCGAGCCGCTGGCTCGCAGTCCGCCAGAAGGGCGTGAACACCCGGTAGGGTTCGCCGGCCGCCGTGAGCACGGTCCACGGCTCGACGAGCAGCGCTGCCCCGTGACTCTCCGCGGCCACTCCGTCCTCGCGCAGCGCCGCCTTGATCGCGGCATCGCGTTCGACGAGCGCGGGCTCGTACAGCCGGTTCCAGAACACCGCGGTCGCGCCGGTCTCCCGCACGAGCGCGCGCAGGGTCGCCAGCGAATCGCCCTCGCGCACGAGGAGCCGGCCACCACGCGCCGCGATGTCGCGGGCCAGTGCCGCGAGGCTGTGATGCAGCCACCAGCGGCTCGCGGCGCCCGGGCTCCAGGGTGCCTCTTCCGCCGGCGCATGGATGTAGACGGGGACGATGCGCTCGTGCCGCGCGAGCGCGGCGGCCAGCGCCGGCTGGTCGGTGAGCCGCAGGTCCCGGCGCAGCCAGACGATGGCGGTCATCGCCCTGCCATCCCCGATGTGGCGCCGTGACGCTGTGCCGGCTGCGGGCCTGCGTCAGCCCCGGGCGTTCCTGAGCGCCGCGATGCGCTCATCGAGCGGCGGGTGCGTCATGAACAGCTTCTTCAGTCCCGCGCCGAGGCCACCCGAGATGCCGAACGCGGCCATCTGCCCGGGCAACGGCGCCGTGTGCGCGCGCTTCAGCGCCTCGAGCGCGCCGATCATCGAGTCGCGGTTCGCGAGCGTCGCACCGGCGTGGTCGGCGCGGAACTCGCGATAGCGGGAGAACCACATGACGATGATGCTGGCCAGCAGGCCGAGGACCATCTCGGCGATCATCACGGTCGCGAAATAGCCCATGCCGCGGCCGTTGCTGTCGCGGTTGGTCGCGCGGTCGACGAAGTTGCCGATCACGCGTGCGAGCACGAACACGAAGGTGTTCACGACGCCCTGGATCAGGGCCAGCGTCACCATGTCGCCGTTCGCGACGTGGCCGATCTCGTGGCCGAGCACGGCCTCGACCTCGTCGCGCCGCATGCGGCGCACGAGCCCGCTGCTCACCGCGACCAGCGCGGCGTTGCGGTTCATGCCGGTCGCGAACGCGTTCATGTCCGGGGAGTCGTACCACGCGACTTCCGGCATGCCGATGCCGGCCTTCTGTGCGAGGCGGCGCACGGTCTCGACGAGCCAGCGCTCCTCCTCGGTCCGCGGGTCCCCGATGACCGTGAGGCCCATGGTGCGCTTCGCGATCCACTTCGACATCGCGAGCGAGATGAACGAGCCGCCGAAGCCCATCAGCGCGGCCATCGCGAGCAGCGGGCCCATCTGCATGCCCCGCTGCGTCATCCACTGGTCGAGGCCGAGCAGGCGTGCCACGAACGACAGCATCAGCACGATGGCGAAGTTGGTGGCGAGGTACAGGACGATGCGTTTCATGGCGGCAGGGCTCACCTCTGGTTGCGGCAGTCGATCGGCCGTTCCGTGCGGCCGTTCCGTGCGGCCGTTCCGTGCGGCCGTTCCGTGTGGCCGTTCCGTGTGGCCGTTCCGTGTGGCCGTTCCGTGTGGATTGGACCGCCGGTCCGGCTGCGGGTTCTCCACCCGCGGGGCCGATGTTACCAGTCGAGCCCCGGCATGACGCGATGGGGGCGGGTGTCCGGATTTCAAGTCTGCGCAGCCGTGCTACCGTGGGGCGACGCAGAGGAGAGCACGTGGTGAGCCGACGAACGGAAGAATATGAATGCCGGCTGGAATTCTGCGGTGCGGCGCGCCAGGTCACGGGGTCCTGTTTCCTGGTCACGTTGCCCGGCTGCCGCTTCCTGGTCGACTGCGGCATGCACCAGGGAAGGGCCGAGGATCTCGATCGAAACGAGGCGCCGTTCCGGTTCGAGCCCCGGGACCTCGATTTCGTGGTGCTCACGCACGCGCACATCGACCACAGCGGCCTGCTGCCGAGGCTGTGGAAGGAAGGCTTCCGGGGGCCGGTGTACGCCACGGAGGCGACGCTCGACCTGCTCGCGATCCTGCTGCCGGACAGCGCCTGGCTGCAGCAGTCGGAATTCGAGCGCCGCGCGCGTCACGGCCGCCGCAACGATCATGCGCCCCTGTATTCCCTGTCGGACGTCGCGGCCCTGCTGAAGCTCGGACGCTCGCTCGCCTACGGCGAGCTGTACCGGCCGGCGCGCGGTGTGCGCGTGCGGTTCAACGACGCGGGCCACATCCTCGGGTCGTCCTCGGTCGAGCTGTGGCTCGACGTCGGCGGCCGCGAGTGCAAGGTCGTCGTCTCGGGCGACCTCGGCCAGCCCGGGCGCCCGCTCATGCACGATCCCTCGCCGATTGCCGAGGCGGACCTGCTGCTCTGCGAGTCGACCTACGGCAATCGCGACCACCGTTCGATGGCCGACACCCTCGATGAGCTCGTGACCACGGTCAACCGCACGCTGCACGAGAAGAAGGGCAATGTGCTGGTGCCGGCGTTCGCGGTCGGCCGGACGCAGGAGCTGCTCTACTGGTTCCACGAGCTGTCGCGACAGGGGCGTTTCCGCGATCTCGAGATCTACCTCGATTCGCCGATGGCGACCGCGGTGACGCGCCTGACCGCGCGCCATCCCGAACTCCTCGACGAGGAGAGCCGCCGCCTCGTCGCCGCGCCGCCCGTGGCGGGTCGCCCGCGCCTGCATTTCCTCGAGACGGCCGCCGACTCGATGCGGCTCAACGATCGCGACGGCGGCGCGATCATCATCGCGGCGAGCGGCATGTGCGAGGGTGGGCGCATCCGCCATCACCTGAAGCACCACCTGCCGTCGCCGCGCACGACGCTGCTCGTCACGGGATTCCAGGCACAAGGCACACTGGGTCGACGGCTCGTGGACGGTGCCGCGACCGTGCGCATCCACGGCGAGGAAGTGCCGGTGCGGGCCGAGGTCGCGACGCTCGGCGGCTTCTCGGCGCATGCGGACCAGACGGCCCTGACGGGCTGGCTGCGGGGCTTCCGGAAGCAACCCGCGCGCGTCTGTCTCGTGCACGGCGAGGAGGATGTCCAGCGCATTTTCGCAGCACACCTGGAGCGGGAACTGGGCTGGCGGGTCGAGGTGCCGGAACCGTTCTCGGCGATCGATCTGCGCAGCCTCTGAGAGACGATGATGATCGTGGAGTCGATGGCATGACGCGTAACGGCGACGACGTGAACGGCGAACTGCGCGAGCGGCTGGTGCATGAGCTGACCGCGAGTCCCAGTTACCTGCTGTCCGAGGAGGATGCCGCATTCCTGGAGGGGCCGACCGCGCGGCCCGCGCGCCTGCTGCTCGAGATGATGCGGCCCGAGTACTACCTGCAGCGCCGCGGCATCAACTCGACGGTCGTGGTGTTCGGCAGCGCGCGGGTGGTCTCGCCGGCGCAGGCCGCGGCCGGACTGCGCGAAGCCGAGGCCGCCGCCGCGGCCGCTCCCGGCGATCCGGCGCCCGCGGCCGCCCTGCGCGAGGCGCGGCTGCGCGTCCGGTACTCGCACTACTACGACGAGGCGCGTCATCTCGCCCGCGCGCTGGCCTGCGTGTGCCGCACCGGCGAGTGCCGCGACTTCGTCGTCGTCACGGGCGGAGGGCCCGGGATCATGGAGGCTGCGAACCGCGGTGCGTGGGAGGCGGGCGAGCTGTCGCTGGGTTTCAACATCGATCTGCCGCGCGAGCAGCGTCCCAATCCGTTCATCTCGCCGGAGCTGGCGTTCCGCTTCCACTACTTCGCGATGCGCAAGATGCATTTCATGCTGCGGGCGCGGGCTCTGGTCGCGTTCCCGGGCGGTTACGGCACCTTCGACGAACTGTTCGAGGCACTGACCCTCGTGCAGACCGGCAAGATCGAGCCGATCCCGATCGTGCTCGTGGGTCGCGAGTACTGGGAGCGGGCGATCGACTTCGGGTTCCTGGTCGAGGAGGGATTCATCGAGGCGCGCGACGCCGCGCTCTTCGAGGTCGTCGAGACGGGCGCCGAGGCCGCGGCGCTCATCCGCCGGCGCTACACCTGAGTACCGGGCGGGCGGCGGGTCAGAGCTGGCTCCGGATCCACTGCAGGAGCTGCGGCTTCGACATCGCGCCCGCCTGCTGCGACACCGGCTTGCCGTGGCGGAAGACCATCAGGGTCGGGATGCTGCGGATGCTGAAGCGTGCGGCGAGTCCCGGCTCTTCCTCGGTATTGACCTTCGCGAGGCGCACGCCGGGCTCGAGTTCCGCCGCGGCGGCCGCGAAATGCGGCGCCATCATCTGGCAGGGGCCGCACCAGGGCGCCCAGAAGTCGACGACGACGGCCACGTCGGTGCGGTTGACGTGCACGTCGAAGGTCGGTCCGGTGAGCTCGATCGGCCTGCCCGTGAACAGCGGGCCCTTGCACTTCGCGCAGCGCGGATGTTCTCCGAGCCGCTCCGCGGGCACGCGCGCGACGGCGTCGCAGCCGGGACAGACGACGTGGATGTGGGCCGGTGGGTGGTGGGTCATCGCGGTTCTTCCTCAGCCGATGGCGACGCCGAGCAGCCGCCCGATCACGAATGCGACGAGACCCGCGCCGCCGCCGATCGCGAGCATGCGCAGGCCGCCGCGCCACGCATGGCGCCCCGTGAACAGCGACATCGCGACGCCGACGCCGACGAGTCCGAGGCCCGCGAGCAGGGCCGAGAGCCACACCGCGCGCGAACCGGTCGAGCCGAGCGCGAAGGGCAGCAGCGGCACGATGGCGCCGGCGGAGAAGGCCGCGAACGAGAACCCGGCCGCTCCCCAGGGCGAGCCCAGGTCGTCGGGATTCAGGCCCAGTTCCTCGCGCGCGAGCGCGTTCAGGGCCTGGACCGGATCCTTGACGAGCGCGCGGCAAATCGTGCGCGCGGCTTCGAGGTCCATGCCGCGCGCGGCATAGATCAGCGCCAGTTCCTCGGCCTCCTCGTCGGGGTATTCCGCGAGCTCATCGCGTTCGAGGCCGATCTGGTACTCGAACATCTCGCGCTGCGAGCGCACCGAGACGTACTCGCCCGCGGCCATCGACAGCGCGCCCGCCAGCAGCCCCGCGATCCCGGTCGTGAGCACCGTGCCCGTTGCCGCGCCCGCGCCGGCGACACCGAGGATCAGGCTCGCGTTCGACACCAGTCCGTCGTTGGCGCCGAAGACGGCGGCGCGCAGGTTGCCGCCCCGCAGGCCGTGATGACGCCCGCCGACGTCCTCGACGCGGGTCGGCATGACGTGGCCGGTGGCGACCGGCGCGTCGTAGACGGACAGCCCGCGCATCTTGAGGGCCACCAGCATGGGCCGGACGCGCTCGGGTCCGAACGTGTCGAGCAGCGCGGCGACGATGCGCGCCCGCCGGGTCGGCCGGAAGGCCGCGTCTTCGGCGGCGGTGATGCCGAAGGACTGCCTCCACGTCCCGGCCTGGCTGTCGGCGGCCTGCGCGAGGGCTTCGAAGAGTCGGCGTTTCGGGGGATCGCTCTCGACCGCCGCGAGGCGTCGATAGAGCCACGCGGACTGGCGCTCCTGGAACCAGCCCTCACGCGAAGCGGCGACAGTCATGGATCAGCAGTTGTCCAGTGCCAGCAGATGACTGACATGATGCAACAGGGCGCGGTCGATGGAAGGCCTTTCGACGAAGTCGACGGCTCCGGCACGCATGGCGGCCACCGCGAAGGGGACGTCCTCGTGGTCGCCGAGCAGGATGGTCGGCACGTCGAAGCCGAGGCGCCTCACCTCCTGCAGCAGCTCGATGCCGTTCATGTCGCTCATGGTCGCTTCCGCGATGAGGCAGGCCGGCACGTCCGTCGCCAGCGCGCGCAGGAATTCGTCCGCCGACGCATGGATCCGCAGCGCCACGCCCAGACGCTCGAGCAGCAGACGGACGCGCGTGCGCGTGGCCTCGTCGGCGGCAATGAGGCAGACCTGCAGCTGAAGGACCGGTACCACGTACGGGTTTGCTGACATAAGACTGGACACACCCACCCGGCCCTGAGGGTCCCGACCCCGGGCCACACGCGCAGCGGTGAACGGCGCCAGTATCCCGACCGTGTCGCAGGCCTCGAATACGGACATTCCCGTAGCAGGATGTCGAAGTGCTGGCGGAGGCACTCCCGCGGACCGCATCGATGCGGCCGGAGCCCGACCGGACGGCCGGGGCGTCAACCGGCGCGGTCGGCCTCGATGACCATGCGCACGAGATGGGCGAGCGAGCTCGCGCCCATCTTCTCCATCACGCGCGCCCGGTGGATCTCGACGGTGCGCTGGCTGACACTCAGGTCGCCGGCGATCACCTTGTTGGCGCGTCCCTTCGTGACGAGCTCCAGCACCTCGCGTTCGCGGGGCGTGAGTTCCGCGATGCGCTGGCGGATCGCGTCGCGTTCCCGGAGTGCCGCGCGATTGGTGCGGTCCTTCTCCAGCGCGCGATTGATGCGGTCGATGAGGTCCTGGTCGCGGAAGGGCTTCTGCACGAAGTCGATGGCCCCGGCCTGCATGGCCTCGACGGCCATGGGCACGTCGCCATGGCCCGTGATGAAGACGATCGGGGTGATCGCGTGCCGCTCGTTGAGCTTCTGCTGCAGCTCGAGGCCGCTCATGCCCGGCATGCGGATGTCGAGCACGAGGCAGCCGGGGCGCTCGGGGTCGAACTGGGCCAGGAACTCCTGGGCGCTGTCGAAGGTCTCGACGGGCAGCCCGATCGAACGGATCAGCAGCCGCAACGACGTGCGCACGCCTTCGTCGTCGTCCACGACGAAGACCGCCGCTGGCTTGTCTTTCATGCCTTGCTCCCTGGTCCCACCGGCAGCGTGAAATGGAATGTCGCCCCGCCCCCGGGGGTCGGCCGGTGCCCCAGTTTGCCACCGTGGGCCCGCACTATCGAGCGACTGATCGCCACGCCGAGTCCGGTGCCGGCCGACTTGGTCGTGAAGAACGGGTCGCCGAGCCGTCGCGCGACGTCCTCCGAGACACCCTTGCCGTGGTCCTCGACACTGATCTCGATCTCCGTCGCCGAGGTCCGCAGGATGCGCACCGTGACCTCGCGCAGCGTGTCGCGAACCTCGTTCGTCGCGTCGATCGCGTTGCGGATGAGGTTCAGCATGACCTGCTGGATCTGGATCGGATCGCAGGTGATGGAGGGCACCTCGGTGAGCTCGGCCTGCAGCCGCACCTCGTTGACCCGGGCATCCGGCCCCGCGAACGTCAGCGTATCGCGGACCAGCCGGCCCATGTCGACCAGTTCCTGGCGCGTGTCGCGGTTGCGCACGAACGCCCGCAGTCGCTGGATCACGTCGCCCGCGCGCAGCGCCTGGGCAGTGATCTGCGCGAGCGCGTGGTTGATCTCCTCCGGGTCCACCTCGGGCCGGTCGATCATGCGCTGCACGGCCTGGGCATAAGTCGCAACCGCCGTCAGCGGCTGGTTGATCTCGTGCGCGAGGCCCGCCGCCATCTCACCCATCGTCGAGAGGCGTGCGAACTGCGCGACGCGCTCCTGCGCCTGGTGGGCGGCCGCCTCGACGCGCTTGTGCTCGCTGAGATCGTGCAGGAAACCGACGAAGCGCGGCTCGTCACCGTCGATCCGGCCCACGGCGAGCGATACCGGGAACACCGAGCCATCGCGGTGCTGGGCCGTCACCTCGCGGCCGCGACCGATGATGCGCGCCCGGCCGGTCCGCAGATAGGTCTCGAGGTAGCCGTCGTGGTTGCTGCGGTCGGGCTCGGGCATGAGCCGGCTGATGTTCTGACCGAGGATCTCGTCGGCCTCGAAGCCGAACATGCGCTCGGCCGCACGATTGAAGGTCTCGATGAGTCCGCGGCCGTCGATGATGATGACGGCGTCGACGGCCGCGTCCAGCACGGCACGCATCTCGGACTCGGCACGGGACCGGCGCGGCGCCGCATCGGCGGCGGCCGGGCGATCCGGAGCGGGGGCATTGCGTGACATCGGCGGGTCGAGGGATACGCGGGGTCTGCGGGGGCGCTGGACGGGTCAGGCGCGATCAGTAACGGTTGCGGTCGTCGTCCTCGCCGTCTTCATCATCGTCGTCCTCGTCCCAGTCGTCCTCGTCGTCGTCTTCATCATCGTCGTCCTCGTCCCAGTCGTCGTCCTCGTCCTCGTCGTCGGAGCCCGACCAGCCCTCGGGCTCTTCGGTCTTGTCGAGATCCATCTCGGTCCAGGTGTCGTAGTCGATCTCCTCGATGTCGCCATCCGAATACTGGATCTCGATGAGCTCGGCGTCCTCGTCGACGGACAGGACCTGGAAGATCTCGTTGTCCTCGAGATTCTGGTACCACTGGCCCCGAACGGGATCGTACTCTCTGGCCACGGCGATGCCTCGTGATGTGGCGCTCCACCGAACGGAGCGCGCGGTGGCGGGATTCTAGGGGCCCTCGTCGCCGCGAGGCAACGACGATGCGGGTCACGGCCCGTGCGCACCCTCGTGCCCCGGTTGATTTCCCCGGCGCGTGCCCCCAGATCCGCTGCATCGCACCGAGGGGTGCCGGGAGAGTGGACATGAGCCTGATTCGTTTCGAGCCGTTCAAGGATCTGGAGGACCTGTTTTCCCGCTACAGCCCCGTCGTCGGGCGTGTGGCACGCCTGCCGGGCGAGGGCGAGGCGGCCCAGTGGCGTCCGGCCGCCAACATCTCGGAGACCGACCGCGAGTTCCTGATCAAGGCCGAGCTGCCCGAGGTCAGGAAGGAGGACGTGAAGGTCACGATCGAGGACGGCGTGATCACGATCGCCGGGGAGCGCAGGTACGAGAAGGAGCACAAGGACGAGAAGACCCACCGCGTGGAGAGCTTCTACGGCCAGTTCTCGCGCAGCTTCTCGGTGCCGGACAACGTGGACGTCGAGGCGATCCGCGCCGAGGCGAAGGACGGGATCCTGAAGGTGCGGCTGCCGAAGAAGACTCCCGACAGGCCGAAGTCCATGCAGGTCGAGGTGAGCTGAAGCGCTGCGGGCGCGGGGCTCCGGGACGGGATCCCCGGGGCCGGTCGTCCGTTGCGGCATCTACGGATCGATTGCACGGCGCGGGGGTGGTGCCGTACAAAGGTACGCCTGCCCGGCCAGCGGGAAGGTCCGGGTGCGCAGAGCGAGGAGCCGAAATGACGATCGACATGGACACTGTGCGTGACCATCTGCTGCGCCTGCGGGACGAACTCGCGAACCGTGCCGGCAAGATCCGCGGGGACCTCCACCGGGACGCCGGGCCGGTCGACGCGGACTTCGCCGAGCAGGTGACCGAGACGGCCAACGACGAAGTGCTGGCCGGCATCGGGGCCAGCACCGAAGCCGAACTCCGGCAGGTCAACCGTGCGCTCGCGCTGCTCGAGGACGGGCGCTACGGCGAGTGCACGGGATGCGGAGAAGCCATCGACCCGCGACGCCTCGAAGCACTGCCCTGGGCTGATCGCTGCGTCCGCTGCGCGGGCGCCACCTGAGAACTGTCGTGTGCCGGGGCGGTCGAATCGGTACATGAACGCCTGTTCGACGCGTGTGCGCCTGTCGGCGGTGCTGCTGGCCCTGGGTGCGCTCGCAGCCGATGCTGTCCCTGTCGACGATGCGGATGCGGGTGACGACGTCAGGCCGCAGGACCCGCTGCGCAGCCTCGGAGCGTCCGGCCGGGCTCTCGTGCGGGTGGCCGAACGTATCGACCGCACGCACGCGCTCGGTGACTGCGCGGCCGCGGATTCCGGCCCCCGCATGAAGGCGGTGCTCGACAACGTGCGCAGTTCCAGGGGCCGCGTGCGCCTGAGCCTGTTCGGGCGGGATCCGGCGCAGTGGGTGCGCGCCAGGGGGGGCAAGCTCCTGCGGTTCGACGTCCCGGCGACCCACGGCCGCATGGAAGTCTGCATGCCGCTGCCCGACGGCCCCGGTGTGTACGCCCTCGCGCTGTATCACGACGAGAACGCCGACGGGAAATACAGCCTCGCGTCCGAGGGCTATGGCTTCTCGAACAACGCGCGGGCCGGACTGTTCGGTCCCCCCGCCCATCGTGAAGCGGCCTTCGTCGCTTCCGGCGCGATGACCGAGGTCCCGATCCGGCTGCGCTATTGAGCGCACGAGGCGTGCGCCGCGCGGACGTGGCAGACTTCGCGCCCATGCCTGCCGACGACTCATCGCTGCGGATCCGCCCGGTCACGGACCGGCGCTCGCTCCGCGACTTCATCGAAGTTCCCTGGTCGATCTACCGCGACGATCCCTGCTGGGTGCCGCCGCTGCGCGCGGAGCGAAAGCTCGCACTGTCGCCGCGTCAGCCCCTCGCCCTGCACGCCGAATGGCAGACGTGGGTCGCGTATCGCGGTGACGTCCCGGTCGGCCGCATCAGTGCGCAGATCGACCGGTTGCACCTCGAACGCTACGCGGACCAGACGGGGTTCTTCGGTTTCCTCGAGGGCATCGACGATGCCCGCGTGTTCGGTGCCTTGTTCGACGCCGCGGAGTCCTGGCTGAAGGAGCGCGGCATGCGCCGCGTGCGCGGTCCGTTCTCCCTCAACATCAACCAGGAGGCGGGCCTGCTCGTCGAGGGCTTCGACCGGCGGCCGTACGTCATGATGGGCCACGCGCGCCCGTACTACGAGTCGCGCGTTCTGGAGCAGGGCTACCGCGGCGCCAAGGATCTGCTCGCGTACGAGGTGGACGTTCCCTACCGCAGGTCGGAGCTGCTCGAGCGCATGCTGGAGCGCCAGAAGGAACGCCTCCGCGTGCGGCCGTTCGATCCCGCGCGCCGCGACGCCGAACTCGCGATCCTGCGCGACATCTTCAACGACGCATGGTCCGGCAACTGGAGCTTCGTGCCCTTCACGGAGGCCGAGTTCGACGACATGGGTCGGACGCTGCTGCACCTGCTGCCGCCGGGGTTCATACAGATCGCCGAGGTCGACGGTGTGCCGAGCGCATTCATGGCGTTCATCCCGAACCTCAACGAGGTCATCGCCGACCTCGACGGGCGGTTGCTCCCGTTCGGCTGGGCCCGGCTCCTGTGGCGCCTGAAGGTGAAGTTCCCGAAGTCGGTGCGCGTGGCGCTCATGGGTGTCCGGCCGTCGTTCCACTTCACGCGTCTGGGACCCACGCTCGCCTACGCGGTGATCAAGGGCTGCCTGCCGCCCGCGCTCGCCAAGGGCGTGTCGTACTGCGAGATGTCGTGGATCCTCGACGACAACGTGGGCATGCGGAACATCATCGAGAGCGTCGGCGGCTTCGTCAGCAAGCGCTATCGCGTCTACGACAAGGACCTGGGCTGATGCCGCAGGCGCGGCCGCCGCTGCCGTACGTCGTCCTGGCCGGCGAGCGGCCCGGTGGCAATGCGCTGGCGCGCGCACTCGGCATACCGGCCGGAGTGCTCGCCGACGTGGCGGGGGAGACGGCACTGTCCCGCGTGCTCGGCGTGCTGCGTTCGAGTCCCGGGCTGAAGGGTGGCGTGCTCTGCGGGCCCGTCGCCGATGTCGTCGCTGCGAGCGGCGAGATGCAGCGGCTCCTCGCGCCGGGCGACGTCCGCTGGATCGCGCCGGCCAGCGGACCTGCGGCGAGCGCGGTTGCGGCGCTCGATGCCGTGGGCGCCTGCCCGGTGCTGCTGACGACGGGGGATCACGCCCTGCTGACCGTCGCGGCCGTCGAGCGGTTCTGCGAGCAGGCACTCGCTGTCCAGGCCGACCTCGTCGTCGGTCTCGTCCCCCACGATCGCGTGCAGGCCGCGTTCCCGCAGTCGCGGCGCACCGTGCTGAAGTTCCGCGACGGCGGCTTCTGCGGCAGCAACCTGTTCCTGGTCCGCACCCCCGCGGCCCGCGCAGGCATCCTGTTCTGGCGTCGCGTGGAGCAGCTGCGCAAGCAGCCGACGAAGATCGCCCGCGAACTCGGCCTGTGGACGCTGCTCCGCTACTCCACCGGCCGGCTGACCCTCGAAGCCGCGCTCGGGCTGCTGTCGCGCCGCGCGGGCTGCAGGGTCGGCTTCGTGCGCATCGAGGATGCCCGCATCGCCGTCGACGTGGACACCGTCGCCGATCGTGATCTCGCGACCTCGATCCTGCAGGCGGCAGGCGATTCCGGCCTGCGGGCGTGAATCCCGCGGGGAGGCCCGGGGGCGCGCCGGGGTGGCATTGAATCGACGCGGCGGCGACAATGACGCATCGTCGTGCCGCGAGGCACGCTGATGGGAACCGCCATGAACGCCGAAGCCGCCGTGTCCACCGTACCCGCGAAGTCTTCCGCCGTCCGCCGCCTCGCGGTCAAGGTGGGCAAGCATTTCCTGCGCTGGATGGGCGATTTCCAGGCGCGTCATTCGCGGGTGAGCACTGATCCGGTCATTCCCACCGCGGGCTTCGGCTGGGTGTCGGAGCTGGAAGCGTCCTGGCGCGACATCCGCGCCGAACTCGAGGCGCTGTTGACCGCCCCCGACGACATCCCTTGCTTCCACCAGATCTCGCCCGACCAGAGCCGGATCTCGAAGGGCAACGACTGGAAGACCTTCGGCTTCTTCATGTACGGGCACCGTGTCGACGAGAACTGCCGCAAGTGTCCGAAGACGACGGCGGCGCTGGAGCGGCTGCCGGGCATGCGCAGCGCGATGTTCTCGATCCTCGCCCCGGGCTATCACATCCCGGCGCATCGCGGTCCGACCCGTGGCGTCATCCGCGCGCACCTGGGTCTCATCGTCCCGCGGGAGGCCGACAAGGTCTGGATCCGCGTGGGCGACCGGATCATCCACTGGGCGGAAGGCAAGGTCGTGCTGTTCGACGACTTCTACGAGCACGAGGTGCGCAACGACACCAACGAACGTCGCGCCGTGCTGTTCATCGACATCGAGCGGCCCATGGACCGGATCGGCACACTGGTGAACCGCGCGATCCTCCGCCTGATCGGCGCGAGCACCTATGTGAAGCGGCCGCTGCAGAACCTCGCGGCGTGGAACCGGCAGCACGGGCGCGGCTGACGCATGAAAGCGATCATCCTGAGCGCCGGCCAGGGCCGGCGGCTGCTGCCCCACACCGAGTCGCGCCCGAAGTGCGCGCTCGCCGTCGCGGGCCGCGCCATCCTCGACTGGCAGCTGCACCAGGCGGCGCTCGCGGGCATCGACGAGGCCGTCGTCGTCACGGGATTCCACGCCGATGTCGTCGACGCGATCGTCGCGGACCACACCGCGCTGCGCGCGCGCACCCTCTACAACCCCGTCTACGCGGTGAGCGACAACCTCGTCACCTGCTGGATCGCGCGCCACGAGATGGACCAGCCGTTCGTGATCGTCAACGGCGACACGCTCTTCGAGGCCGCGATCATGCGCCGGCTGCTGGCCAGTGATCCGTCGGTGCCGATCACGCTCGCGACCGACGTGAAGGCCTCGTACGACGCGGACGACATGAAGATCGTGGCGGACGGCACGCACCTGCGTCGCGTCGGCAAGAAGCTGGACCTCGCGACGGTCAACGGCGAGTCCATCGGCATGATGGTGTTCCGCGACGCGGGCGTGCGGCTCTTCCGTGAGCGGCTCGAGCAGATCGTGCGGCGCACCGAGGGACTGGGCCGCTGGTACCTGTCCGCGATCGACGAACTCGCGCAGGAGGGCCACGTCGGCATCTGTCCGATCCACGGGCTCCGGTGGTGCGAGGTGGACGAGCCCGCCGATCTGGTCAACGCCGAGTCCGTCGTGCGCAGCTGGCCCGCATCCGCGGGCGGGAAAGTCGCCACTTGAATGCCACGATGGCGAAGTTCGGCTATCCGGACACGCTGATCCACGAATACGACCGCTGGAGCGTGCAGCTGCGCCCGGCGCAGGTGACGCTGGGCGCACTCGTGCTCGTGTGCCGGGAGCCCGCGACACGCTTCGGCCAGCTGTCGGCGGCGGCGTTCGCGGAGCTGCGCGAGGCCGTCGCGGGCGCGGAGTCCGCGCTGTCGCGTGCGTTCGGCTTCGAGCGCATCAACTATCTCATGCTGATGATGGTCGACCCGGACGTGCACTTCCACGTGCTGCCGCGCTATGGCAGTGCGCGCACGTTCGCGGGTGTCACGTTCGAGGATGCGGGCTGGCCGGGGCCGCCGCGGCTCGACGTCGTGAATGCGGGGGCCGCGGCGGTGATCACGGACCTCGTCGACGAGGTGAAGTCGTGCTGGCCCGCGGGCGCGGCCTGACGCGCGGTGCGGACGGGTCCTACGGCCCGGGCGCGGAGGTCGACGTTGCAGGCGGAGGCGGTGCCGCTGTGGGTGCTGTGGGTGCTGTGGGCGCGGGAGTAGCCGTCGTGCCCGACTTCGAAGACGGGAGCACCGTGATGCGTACCGGGCCGCTCTTGATGATCTTGCCTGCCGAGATGTCGTACTCGAAATGATCGCCTTCCAGAGTCATCCGGCCGCTGCGCACCAGCTTCGCGCCGCCGCGCAGCTTCACGATGTCGGGCTTGCGCTGCAGCTCGATCTCGGCGGCCTCGGCGGCGATGTCGCGATCGACGCCCTTGTAGCGCAGCCAGATGTGCGCGGGCTTGCCGCTGATGACCACCCGAGTCGGGTTCTCGATCGGGCCGAAGATCTGGGCGACGTCGGCCTGGATGGGCCAGTCGGTGCCTTCGACCTCGAAGTTGCCGCGGAAGATGGTGAGGTCGCGCTCGGGGTCGCTGGAGACGGAATCGGCCCGCACCACGATGGGCCGGTCCTTCGGCAGGGAGATCTTGATGTCCTTCTCGGCCGCGGCGGCGACGAGCGGCGCCGCGAGGAGCCCGATCAACCCGAATCGTATCGCCGCTTTGCGTATCATCGGTCCATCCGGCGCGTGGCCTCCCGCCGTCCTGCCGCGGGAATGATAGCAGGTCGAAAGCCTTGATCCTCACGCGTTATCTCGTCCGGGAAGTCGTCAGCCCCTTCGTCGGCGTGACGCTGCTCCTCGTCGTGATCTTCATGACCTACAGCCTCAGCGTCTTCCTGTCCGACGCGGGCCAGGGCCTGCTCGGCCCGAAGCAGGTGGTGCTGCTCACGACCTACAAGACCCTGATCGCGCTGGAGGTGCTGCTGCCCATCGCGCTGTACGTCGGTGTCGTGCTCGGCATCGGACGGCTGTACCAGGACTCGGAGATGGACGCCATGCGCGCCGGCGGCTTCGGGCAGCTGCAGATCCTCGCGCCGCTGCTGCGCGTGGCGGTCCCGCTCGCGCTGCTCGTGGGGCTGCTGTCGATCGTGATCCGGCCGATGGTCTATGCCGCGTCCTACCGCATGCGCGCCGAGGCGGCCGTCAGTTCCGAGATCGACCGCATCAAGGGTGGCCGCTTCTACTCCTACGAGCGCAACGGCCGGACCGTCTTCGTCGAATCGATGAGGGACTCCACCCAGAACCTGAGGGGAGTCTTCATCCGCAGCTCGGACGACGGGGGCCTCGAGGTCATCTCCGGCGACAGCGGCCGGTTCGTCCAGCACGTGACGGCCACGCACCACGAGCTGTCGGTGGACGGCGCCCATGTCTTCAAGCGCACCGCCGGCGGCCGGAACCTGTTCGGGCAGTTCGGCACCTTCACGATCCGCCTGCCCGCGCGGCAGCCGGAGGAGCTGCGCAACAAGCCGAAGATGGCGCCGCTCCTCGAGCTCGATCGCAGCAACCCGCGCGAGTTCGCCGAGTTCCAGTGGCGTCTGTCCTCACCGGTGTCGACGCTGCTGCTCACGCTGCTCGCGGTGCCGCTCAGCCACACGCGGCCGCGCAAGGGGCGGTTCGCGCGCATGCTGCTCGCGATGGCGGCCTATGCGCTGTACTTCAATCTGCTCAACGTGGCGCGCACCTGGGTCGAGCAGGGGGCGATCGGCACCATCGCGTGGGTGCCGGCCGGCCTGGGCCTCGTGGCCCTCGTCTCCTACCTGCCGTGGCGCTGGTGGCTGATGCGCCGCCGGGGAGCTGCTCGTGGGACTGCTTGACCGCTACATCGCGCGCGCCTACTGGGTCGGCATCCTGCCGGTCGTGCTGCTGCTGGGCGGCCTGTTCAGCTTCCTCGGGCTCGCCGAGCAGCTCGAGGACGTCGGCAAGGGGGATTTCACGACCGGCGCCGCGATCCGCGTCGTGCTGCTGATGATGCCCCGGCAGATCGTCGGCATCCTGCCGGTCGTCGCGCTGCTGGGCGCGCTGACGGGCCTCGGTGCGCTCGCGAACAGCCGCGAGATCATCGCCGCACGCGCCGTCGGGCGCTCCCCGGCGGACATCACGCGGCCCGCGATCATGGTCGCCCTGATGATCGTGCTCGCGGCGTTTCTCATGCAGACCTTCGGCATCCCCGTCTGGGAGCGCAAGGCGCTGCTGCTGCGCGACCAGATCCAGCAGACCCAGGTCGGGAAGTCGGATCACGCCTTCTGGACCCGCGCGGGCCGCTGGCTGCTGCGTGTCGACACGGTCGAGATGGGCCGCGTGCCCGCGGGCATCGAGATCTACGAGCTCGACGCCCGGCACAGGCTCGTGAAGCTGATCCGCGCGAAGCGGGCCGACATCGTCAGCGTGCAGCAGTGGGTCCTGCACGACGTCACCGAGCTGGACGTGCAGGACCGGCAGTCGAGGACGACCGTGCTGCCGACGCGCGTGTGGGACACCCAGCTCTCGCCGGCGCAGCTCGAGAGCCTGGCGCAGCCGACCAGCACGCTCGCACCCATCGAGCTCTACCGGTACATCCGCAGTCTCGAGAAGAACCGTCTGAACACGCACGAGCTCCGGCTCGCGTTCTGGCAGCTGGTCAGCATTCCTTTCGGGATCGTGGCGATGGCCCTGCTCGCCGTGCCGTTCATGCTCGGTTCGCCACGGCACACGCCGGTCGCACAGCGCATCGCGGTGGGTGGCGCGATCGGCATCCTCTTCTATCTCGCCGACCAGATCACGCTGCAGCTCGGCTCGCTCTACGACCTGAACCCGCTGCTGGCCGGGACGATGCCGGAGCTGGCGCTGATGATCGTCGCCACCTGGCGGATCTCGCGGGTCTGGTGAGCTGCGCCATCCGGCCGGGCCGGTTCTATGCGGCTCCGGGGCGGGCGACGGTCCAGCTCTCGTGGTCCACGGGCGCGAACGCGGCGGTCTCCGCGCTGAAGCGCTTCAGTGTCATCGTGACCCGCCATCCGCCGTCCTGCGGTTCGACGTCGAACACGCGGTAGGAAGCCGGGGCTTCCTCGATCACGCTCGATGCTGCCGCGGTCCCGTAGATGCGGGTCGCGCCCCGCACGGCGTGCAGGTCGCGGTGGAGGTGCCCGTGCAGCGCGAGGGGCACCTGCTCGCGGCACAGCAGCCGCCCGAGCTCGGCCTCGTCCCCGAGCCGTTTGCGCCAGTGCGTCAGGCCGGGGACCGGCGGATGGTGGATGAGCAGGCACGGGAAGGCCGCGCGTGCCCGCACTTCGCGCAACGTCGCCTCGAGCCGCGCGAGCTGGGCGGCTCCGAGCCGTCCCGTGGCGAGCAGTGGCGCCGTCGGCAGCGAGGAGGAAGCGCAGACCAGCGCGACGCCCTCGACTTCGCGGACCACGGGGTAGGCCGCGCGGCCGTCGCCGGACGGGTCCGTCCCGCCGAGATGCAGGTAGTCGGACCACAGCGGTGCGATCACGGGCCAGGAATCGCGGGCATAGACGTCGTGATTGCCCGGGACGAGCACGATCCGGTCGGGCGGGCCCAGACGCTCGAGCCACTCCCGGGCTTCGCGGATTTCGCGGGCGAGTCCGATGTGGGCGAGGTCGCCGGTGATGGCCAGCACCGCGGGGTTCTCGGCCTGTGCGGCTGCCGTCAGCCGGTCGAGTCTGTCGCGGCGCAGCTGCCAGCGCCGCTTCCGCCGCCACGACAGGTAGCCGAGCCAGCGCTTGCCGGCGCCGGCGGCGGGCGTCCATTCCTGCAGCGAGGTCAGGTGCGGATCGGTGAGGTGGATGAAGCGCATGGAGGAGATCCGGCCCCGGCGGTTTACGACACTCCCGCGGGGCACCTAAACTGGCGCACCCGACAACGCGGGCTGCAGCCTGCCAGAGCCCTGCCCTCGAAGCCAACGATTCCAGGCACATGATTTGCGTCGAACTGATCGCCGACTCCCCGGTCACGCTGTGGGGGCTCACTTCCCGTGAGCGCCTGCGCAGGCAGGTGGTCCAGGTCCCGGGGCTGAAGCTGCGCGAGCAGCCGGCCGGCGAGGCGGGAGGCGGCGTGCTGATGCTGCGCGCGGACCACCTCTTCGAGGTGCGTACCCTGAAGGCGCTCCTTGCGAAGCCCGATACCGTGCTGCGGAGCGCTGTGGACGGCCGGCCCGCCGCCGCGATGGTGAAGAACGCGTCTCCCGCGGTCGTGCGGGCCTTCCTCACGGACGGCGGCGAGCGTCCGCCCGCGGGTGTCACGGAGATCACGACCGCCGACCTCCGCAGTTTCGATTCCGCGCTGCGCCGGGTCGAACCCCCGCTGCTCGAGCCGCTCGCGGCGTCGCGCCGGAACGAGCTCGAATCGCTGCTGTACGGCAATTCCTACAAGGGCGTCACGGACCTCGTGACCAAGTGGGTCTGGCCGCGGCCCGCGCGCGTGGGCGTGCGCGTGTGCAGCGCGCTCGGCATCCCGCCCAACGCGGTCACCAGTCTCGGGGTGCTGTTGATGGTCGCGGCCGCGTTGCTGTTCTCCCGCGGGCAGTATGCGGCGGGGCTCGCGGCCGGCTGGTTCATGACCTACCTCGATACCGTCGACGGCAAGCTGGCCCGCGTCACCGTGCGATCGAGCAGGATCGGGCACATCCTCGACCACGGCATGGACATCGTGCACCCGCCGTTCTGGTACGTGCTCTGGGGCGCGTCCATCGCGGGTTTCCATCCCGTGCTCGGCCTCGGGCGCGTGGACTGGTCGGTCGTGATCGTGGCGGCCTACGTCGGCGGGCGCATCGTGGAGGGAATCTTCGAACAGCTCCTGGGCTGCGCCGTCTTCGCCTGGCGGCCCTTCGATGCCGTGTCCCGGCTCGTCACCGCGCGCCGCAATCCGATGCTGATCATCCTCACGATTGCCGCGGTCTCCGGTCGGCCGGACCTCGGCTTCGTGGCGGTGGCGCTCTGGAGCACGCTCTGCACCCTCGCGCTGGCCGTGCGGCTCGTTCAGGGGCTGGTGTCGCGCTGGCGTCACGGACCGCTGGTCTCGTGGCTCGCGGACGGCGCCGGTGCCGAGCGCCTTCACCCGCGGGCCTACCGGATGTTCGCGGGGACGCGTGGGGCCTACCGTGCCGGGTGAAGCCCCGGGGGATGCGCTGCAGGAGTTCCTGGCCGCGCGCGTCGAGCGCGATGCGTCGGCGGTGGATCCCGGGCTGGCGGCCCTGCTGGAGACGGTCCGTGCGCGCTACGGTGCGTCGCTGGCGGCCGTGCTGGTCTACGGTTCCTGGACCCGCGGGAAGCGCGACACGCTCATCGATCTCTATGCGCTCGTCGACGACTATCGGGCGATGCCAGGGTGGCAGGGAGCGCTGTGCCGGCTGCTGCCGCCCAACGTCTACCAGCTCGCGGGGGGTACCGGCGCCACGGCCGCGCGCGCGAAATGCGCGGTACTCGGCCTCGATCGCTTCGAGGCGGCGATGAGCCGCGACTTCCATTCCTATTTCTGGGCGCGTTTCGTCCAGCCCAGCACGCTGCTGTACTGCCGCGACGAGGCCACCCGCGCGCGCGTCGTCGCGGCGCTCGCCGCGGCGGTGCGGACCTTTGCGAGGCGTGCGCGGCCGTTGCTGCCTCCCGGCGTGCCCGTCGCGGAACTCTGGGTGCGCGGCCTCTCGGCCACCTATCGTTGCGAACTGCGGGCCGAGAAGCCCGGCTATGCGCAGGGCCTGGTCGACGCCGACCCTGCCTACTACGACACACTCGCGAGGCTGATCGCGCCGGAGAACCCGGCCGCGGCCGGGGGAGCGCGGGAGCGGGCGGCGGTTGCCGGTGCCGTGCCGCTGCGTGCGCGCCTGTCGTGGTGGCTGCGTCGCGTGCAGGGCAAGCTGCTGTCGATGGCGCGCCTCGCGAAGGCCGCGACCATGTTCGAGGCGCCGCTCGACTACATCCTCTGGAAGATCGAACGGCACTCCGGTGTCCGCGTCGAGGTCACGCCGCGCCAGCGGCGGCATCCGTTCATCTTCGCGTTGCCGCTGTTCTGGCGCCTGTACCGGCAGGGCGCGTTCCGTTGACCCGCGTGACGCGTCACGGGCGGGATCGCACGGGAAGGTTCCGACTTGACCGCAGGTGACGACAAGGCGGCCGGGCAGGGCCAGGCGATGGAGCGCATCCTGCGCAACTTCGGCGTGCTCGTGCGCGCGCGCGGCATCGTGGCACTGCTGGCGTTCGCGGCCACGGGCCTCACGGCGCGGGCACTGGGCCCCGAGCAGTTCGGCATCGTCGTGCTGGTGCATGCCTACGTGCTGGTCGTCAGGGGATTCCTGAACTTCCAGCCGTTCGAGGCCATGGTGCGCTACGGCGTGCCGCTGCACGACTCCGGCAACCACGCGGCGCTGTCGCGGCTCACGCAGCTCTGCCTGTGGGTCGATTCCCGCTCGAGCCGCATCGGCACGGCACTCGCCGTGGCCGCCGCCCCGGCATTCGGACCGACACTCGGGCTGGACCGCATGCAGATCGGCATGCTGATGGTCTACAGCCTCACGCTGCTCGCGACGGGCAACGGCACCTCGCGCGGCATCCTGCGTCTCTACGACCGCTTCGACGCGCTCGGCACGCAGATGATGCTGGGGCCGGTCGTGCGCATCGCGGGCGTGCTGCTGCTGTGGGTCGTGCACGGCACGCTCGCGGGCTACGTCGCGGTCTGGGGCGCGGCCTACCTGACGGAGAACCTCTACCTGAACTGGCGTGGCTTTCGCGAGTACCGGCGGCACATCGGCGCACTGCCGCGCGGTGAGCGTCCCGACTTCCACGAGTTCGCGGGCCTGCGCCAGTTCCTCTGGGTGACCTACTGGCAGTCCAGCATCGACCTGCTGCAGAAGCACGCATCGACACTGCTGGCCGGCTGGCTGCTCGGTCTCACCGGGGCTGGCCTGTTCCGTCTCGCGCGGGAGATCTCCGGGCTGCTCGCCAGGCCGGCGGCCCTGATCCGGCAGGTGGTGTTCCTCGACCTGACCCGCAGCTGGAACCGCCAGCACGGCGACTTCGGGCCGATCGCGCTCAAGACCGCCGGGCTGTGCGGACTGGGTGGTGTCGTGCTGGTGGCGATCGCGTTCTTCGGCGGCGGCGAACTGCTGGGCCGCTTCGCGGGGCCGGCCTATGCGGGCGCGGCGCCGGTGCTCACCCTGATGCTCGTCGCCGGGACCTTCGATCTCGCCGCTTCACCGCTGCGCGCGGCGACCTACGCCATCGGCCGCGCCGGAGCGGTTCTCACGCTCCACGGCGTTGCCGCGGCGGTCTATGTACTGCTGTTCTTCTGGCTCACGCAGAGCCTCGGGCTCACGGGTGCGGGCGTGGCGACCTGCATCGCTTCCGCGCTGCCGTTCTGCGGCATGGTGTGGATGGTGCTCGATCGGCGCCGGCACCAGCCGCCGGCCGCCGCGGCCTGAGCGTCAGCCGGCCGGGGCCGCCCGCGGCGCGGCGACGATGCGCCGGAACGTGTCGATGATCGTGTCGATCTGCAACGGAGTGTGCGCGGCGCTGACGCTGACCCGCAGCAGGCTCGTGTCGTCGGGCGAGGCGGGCGGCATCATCAGGTTCGTGTAGATGCCGGCCTCGATGAGGCCGTTCCAGCAGCGCAGCGCTTCCTCCCGCTCGCGGAAACGCACGGCGATGACCGGGCTCGGCGGCGCGCCGAGTTCCAGGCCCATGCCCGCGAGTGCCTCGTGCAGGCGCCGCGCGTTGGTCCAGAGCTGCGCGCGCAGCCCCGGGCGCGCGCGCAGCGCGCGCAGCGCGGCACGTGTGGTCGCGATCACCGACGGGCTCGCCGAGGCGGTGAAGATGTAAGGCCTGCTCGCATAGCGCACGAGTGGCAGCACGGGGTTGTTGCTCACGCAGTAGCCGCCCGTGGCGCCGAGGCTCTTGCTGAACGTGCCCACCGTGAAGTCGACGTCCTGCTCGACGCCCTGGGCCTCGGCCACGCCGCGCCCGGAGTTGCCGTAGACGCCGAGCGAATGGGCCTCGTCGACGAGCAGCGTGGCGCCGAAGGCGCGCTTGACCTCGCAGATCTCCCTCAACGGCGCGACGTCGCCGAGCACGCTGTAGAGGCCTTCGACGACGACGAGCGTGCGCGCCGCCTGCTCGCCGAGGCGCCGCAGCCGCGACTCCAGGTTGGACGGGTCGTTGTGACGGAAACGGAAGATGCGGGCGCCGCTCATCCTGCAGCCGTCGTAGAGGCTCGCGTGCGCGTCACCGTCGAGGAGCACCGCGTCGTCCGCACCGAGCAGCGCCGTCAGCATGCCGAGGTTGGCGCTGTAGCCCGTGGTGAAGACCATGGCGTGCGCCTGCCCGTAGAAATCCGCCAGATCGTGCTCCAGCGCGACATGGGAGGCGAAGCTGCCGTTCGCCATGCGCGAGCCGGTCGTGCCGGTGCCGAACTTCGCGAGTGCCGCCTGGCCCGCGGCGACGCAGTCGGGATCCAGTGTCAGTCCGAGATAGTTGTTCGTGCCCGCGAGGATGGTGCGCCGGCCCTCGATGATGCCCTCGGTCGGCGAGAGGATCTCGTCGATGACGACGGAAGTGGGGTTGCGTCCGCCGCCCAGCACGCCTTCGCGCAGCGCGGCGATCGCCCCGAACTTGTCCAGCAGCTTCGTGCTCATCCGCGCTGCCGCTCACGCGCCGCCTCGACGGCGCCTGCCAGGTCGCGCAGCGTGCGCACGCCCGACAGCGTGTCGAGGTCGATGGCCACGTCGAAATGTTCTTCGACCTCCATGACGAACGACATCACCTGGATCGACTCGAGGCCGAGATCGGCGACGAAGTCCGTCGTGGCTTCGATCGTGATCGGCCCCCTGGCCTGGGCGCGCAGCAGGTCGAGGAGCGTGCGCTCCGTTTCCTGCCGCTGGTTCTCGTGATCGGTCATGGATGATCAGCCTGCCTTCGTTCCCCGTCAGTCCCGCGTGGATGCCTCGAACAGCCGTGCCGCGCCTTCCGCGAGCCGGATCGCCGGCGACCAGCCCGTGGCGGCCCGGAAGGCGTCGTTGTCCGCGACCCAGGTCTCCTGCGCCAGTTCGCGCGCCTTGCCGGGCGTCAGCATCGGTGCGTAGCGGAGTGCGAACGATAGCAGCCAGTTGACCGTCGCGGCAGTCCGCAGCGCAAAGGAAGGCACGGGCAGCAGCAGCACCTCGCGCGCCGCAACCGCCCGGCCGAGGCTCGGCCAGTCGTAGCCGCCCGCGGTGCCGTCGTGCAGTTCGAAGCAGCGCTGCCGGCAGGCTTCCGGGTTCCCGAGCCAGGCCAGCACCGCTGTGGCGAAATCGTCCACGTGCAGCAGCGAGATCCGCTGGTGCCTCGGGCCGGTCATCGGCGCGAAACCGCGCCGTAGCAGGTCCAGGACCGGGCGCATCTCGACGTCACCGGGGCCGTAGAGCGCCGGCGGGCGCAGGACGGTCCAGGGAAGATCCGGCCACTCCTGCAGGACCCGCTCGCCCTCGTGCTTGGTCATCGCGTAGTCCGACACCGACGGACGGCTGGCGGCGAGCGACGAGACGAGCAGCAGCGGTGCCGCCCGGGTGCGGCTCGCGAGCGCGGCGGCCACCGCGCGCACGCCGTGCACGTTCGCCGGGCGGAAATCGCCGGGCAGGCGGCCACGCACGCTGCCGGCACAGTAGATGACCGCGGCCGCGTCCGAGAGCACCGCCGTGAGCGCCGCACGATCCTCGAGGTCGACGGCAACCGCTTCGCACCCGGCCTGGATGTGCGCAGCGTTGCGGGAACCGGTGCGTACCAGCGCGCGGACGGAATGGCCGGCGGCCAGCAGGGCCTGCTGCAGGCGCCTGCCCACGAATCCCGTCGCACCGGTCAGCACGATGGGCCCGGTCCCGGAGGACCGGGCCATCGTCAGCTCACCCATTCGCTTCGCGTGCGACGTCCGACGTGTTCTCCGCAAGGCTCCAGGACTGCCGGGCCATGAATGCACGGCGCGTCTGCGAACGCGACAGTTTGCCCGACGAGGTCCGCGGCAGTGTGCCGCTGGGCACGAGATCGACGTGGGCCGGAATGCCGAAACCGGACTGGATCGATGCGCGGATCTCGGCTGCGACACGTGCGAGCACGGCCGGATTGGTCTCGCGCGTCTCGGTCACGAGCACCGCGATGTCGGCGCCGTCCGGCCCCGGTGCCGCGAACGCGGACACGTGGCCGTACTTCACGCCCTCGATCTTCTCGGCGAGGTACTCGAGGTCCTGCGGCCAGATGTTGCGGCCGTTGATGATGATGACGTCCTTGTGGCGCGCCGTGACGAAGATCCGCGAGCCGACGCGGTAGCCGATGTCGCCGGTGTTCATCCAGCCGTCGGCCGTCATGACTTCGCGGGTCGCCTCTTCATTGGCGAAGTAGCCCTTCATGACACACGGGCCCTTCAGGAAGATGTGGCCGCAGTGCCTCTCCGGCACGTCCCGGCCCGCCGCATCGCGGATGGCGACGCCGTAGCTCGGCATCGCCTCGCCGCAGTCGACGAAGGTGAGGCTGCCCTTCGTGCCGCGGCGTTCGGGCGGCAGCGGACGCGCGACACCCGAGGCCGCCATGGTCTGCTGGTCGACGACGTCGATCTCGACGCCGGCACGCAGCGGTGCGAAGGAGATGGCGAGCGTGCATTCCGCCATGCCGTAGCAGGCGACGAACGCCTTCGGGTCGAAGCCGTTCGGCTTGAGCAGCCGCGCGAATTCCTCGAGAGGCTCGGGCGGGATCCGCTCTGCGCCGACGCAGGCGATGCGCCAGGAGCTCAGGTCGTAGCGCTCGCAGTCCGACCAGCGCAGCCGCTTGGCGCACAGCGCGTATCCGAAGGGCGGGCTCGAGGACATCGTGCCGCGGTTCTCGGACATCAGCTTGAGCCACAGGCGCGGCCGCATCGCGAAATTGCGCGGGCTCAGGTAGTCGACGGAGAGCTGGCTCGCGAGCGGCGAGAGCACGAAACCGACGAGTCCCATGTCGTGATAGAACGGCAGCCAGCAGACGAGGCGGTCGTTCTGCGTCATCCGGAGCCCGCTGACGGCGATCTCCGCGAGATTCGCGAGCGCCGCGCGCTGCTCGATCGGCACGCCGCGCGGGAAGCGCGTGCTGCCGGACGTGTACTGCACGTAAGCGAGTTCATCGCCCGCCATCGGCACGAGCTCGCCGCCGTCCTCGGGCAGCGCATCGAAGTCCGCGGCCACGCCGACCTTCACCAGGTCGAGTCCGGCGGTGGCTTCGCGCAGGAAGCCGGCATGCGATTCCGGCGCGACCGCGAGTTCGGCGCCGCACGAAATCAACATATTCCGGATCTGCTCGACGTAGGACTGCCGTCCGCCGATCTGCACGCCGGACGGCAGGGCGACCGGCACCAGACCGGCGTACTGACACGCGAAGAAGAAGCGGTGAAACAGCGGATCGGTCTCGGCGACGATCGCGAGCCGGGCGCCGCGCGGGCAGCCCAGGCTCTTCAGGCGGCGGGCGAGTGTGCGGGCCTGGTCACGCAGCTCCCGGTAGGTCAGCACCGCATACAGCTCGCCGCGGCCATCGTAGAAATTGCAGCCGGTCACGCCACGGGCGGCGTACTCCAGCGCGTCGACCACGTTGCCGAAGTCGCTGTTCCGGAGCGGGAGCGATTGATTGGTTCCAGTCGGCTTCATCGTTGAGTCAACTCGCAGACCAATACCGATGTCCTGCCACGCGGCACGACCGCCGGAGCCACGGGGGCCCCATGCGATACCCCCTTCGGAAGGGGAGTTGCCGAAAGTGGCGATGGACCGTTTTTCAGGCTGCTGGATCTCAGGGCGATATCCATGGCGCTTTTCTGATCAATGCTTTACTCGCGCTCGTCCGCATCGCTCTGTTGTACGCAGTGGCCCGCGGGCCCGCCTGTGCACCGGTCCGATGGCATCGGCGGACCCTCCGCCGCGGCGACTCGCCGAGGCCCCGCGCAAGACCCGGGGAACCCGCCAATCCATCGTCTCGGGTCATTGCGGACCCACAGCCCGCATGCCCCAACCCAATAATGTTGCCATGCGCGCATCCGGCGGGCAAACCCCTTGAGAGTCTTACGGTTCCGCATGGTCCATGCAGTCGAGTGCCTGCAACACCGGGTACCGGGCCCACAACTGCCCGGGGAGCACGGCCGGGGCTGCCGTCGCAAGCGCGGCCGCCATCAGGACCGCGCCCGCCAGACGCTGCGTCGCGCGGCGTTTCAGCCAGCCGATGAGCGTCGATCCGCCGAGGGCCATCGCCTCCATGGCCGGCAGTGTCGTGAGGCCGAACACCCCCATGACCAGCGCTCCGCCCAGGGGAGTGCCGCTTGCCGCCGCCAGGGCCAGGGCGGAGTACACGAGGCCGCAGGGCAGCAGGCCCCAGATTGCCCCGATGGCGACGGTCCGCAGCGGCACGGGAAGGTCCGCCGCCCGGCGCGTGAGCGGCCGGATCCGGCGCCAGACGCCCTGTCCCAACCGCTCCAGGCCCAGCACGTCCCGGCCCGCCAGCATCCGCAGGGCGACCGCCAGGATGAGTGCTGCGACGACGATACGGGCCGGCCACCACACGCCTGCGGGCCGGTCGAAAGTCCCGGTGACGCGTACCGCGGCCCCCACCGCGACGCCGAGGACGACGTAGGTCGCCAGGCGTCCGGCGTTCAGCGTGAGCGACCCGCGCAGGCGGGTCGCCAGTCCCGGGCCGCGGGGGGCGGCTGCGGCGGCGATGCCGCTGCACATGGCCAGGCAATGCGCGCTCCCGCCGAGCCCGAGGGTCAAGGCCGCGCCAGCCAGTGTCCAGTCGAGGGGGGAGACGGGTGGGTTCATGATTTCCCCTGCCGCGGCGCGGAGGCGGAATCGCGTGCCGTCCGCCCGTCATCCTGCGGGGGGGCCGGATGGACCGCGCCGTCCGCCCGGTCACCCGGGGGGTGGGTGCGGCCGGCCTGTTCCTCCTCGTCGGCGAGGATGGCGATGGCCGGGGTGTCCAGATCGTCGAACTGGCCGTTGTTCACCGCCCAGAAGAACGCCCAGGCGCCGAACCCCACCAGCACGAGGCCGAGCGGAATCAGGACGAACAGGATGCTCATCCGGCGGATCCGGGGATCAGGCCCCGACGCGGCTGTGGCGTCGCGGAGGCACGGCGTGCCGCCGCGGAGCGTCGCAGCCGCGCGCTGTTCAACACGACGGCGAGTGAACTCGCCGACATGCCGATGGCGGCGAGCCAGGGCGGGATCAGGCCGGCAGCCGCGACCGGAATCGCGAGCAGGTTGTAGAGGGCGGCCCACAGCAGATTCTGACGCACGATCGTCAAAGTCCGGCGTGCGAGGCGTATGCCGTCGACGATCGTGGTGAGTGCGGGGGCGACGAGCACGAGATCGGCGCTGGCCTGGGCGAGCGCCGCGCCCTGGGCCATGGCGATGGACACGGACGCGCCGCCGAGCACCGGAGCGTCGTTGACGCCGTCGCCGATCATGAGGACACGATGACCTTCCGTGCGCCGGGCCCGGACACGCGCCAGCTTGTCCTCCGGGGTGAGTCGCGCGCCGAAGACGGTGACCCCCGTGGCTGCGGCGACGGTGCCGACGCGCTCCGCCGTGTCCCCGCTCGCGATCTCGGACTCGATACCGAGCCTGCGCAGTGCCTCGACCGCGGCAGGGGCGTCCGGGCGTACCGCGTCGTCGAACTCGAAGCGCGCCAGCCATGTGCCCGCCCGACCCAGGAAGACCGCGTCCTCGTCGGGAACGGCAGTCGCGTCGCCGACCAGGCCCGCGACCCAGGCGCGCTGCCCGATGCGATAGCGCACGCCCTCGATGATTCCCGCGACCCCGTGCCCCGCGACGACCTCGGGCTCGTCGACCCGCGGCAGCGCGTTCGCCGGGTTCGCGAAAGCGCGCGCGAGCGGGTGGTTGCTGCCGCGCTCGAGCGCCGCCGCCAGCGCCAGGCAGCGCGCTCCGGCGAGCTCCGACAGGGGTGCGACGCGCACCAGCGAGGGCTCGCCCCGGGTCAGGGTCCCCGTCTTGTCGAAAACCACGCGGTCGACCGAGGCGAGTGTCTCGATCGCATCCGCGCGCGTCACCAGCAGACCCTGCTGCGCCAGGCGGCTCGTGGCGGCCGCGAATGCGGCCGGCGTGGCGAGTGACAGCGCACAGGGGCAGGTGATCACGAGGACCGCCAGCGTGGCCTCGAAGGCACGGGCGGGGTCGACGGCGATCCAGAACGCCGCGACCGCGGCGGCGCCGCAGAGGATCCAGACGGTGAAGCGCCGCGCCCAGGCATCCGCCAGCCGCGCGAAGCGCGGGCGCTCGGCGAGCGCGCGCTCGAGCAGCCGGACCGTGGCGGAGAGCGTCGTGGCTTCGCCCACGGCGGTGACGCGCATGCGCACGCCGGGGCCGCGGTTGATGGAACCGCCGATGAGCGCATCGCCGGTCCGCTTCGGCACCGTGCGCGCCTCACCGGTCAACAACGCCTCGTCCACGGAGGTCGCGGCATCCGCGAGAACGCCGTCCGAGGGGAATACCTCGCCGTGCTGGACCAGCAGTTCGTCCCCGACCGCGACTTCCGCCGTGTCCACGCGCTCGGGACCGGCGGACGAGCAGCGCAGCGCGGCGGCGGGCCGCGCCCGCGCGAGGGCTTCCCCGACGCTGGCGGCCTGGTGCCGCGACGTCATCTCGACGAAGCGTCCGACCAGCAGGAAGAACACGAACATCGTCACCGAGTCGAAGTAGACCTGTCCCTGGTGCGTTGCGGTGTTCCAGGCGCTGGCGGCGCAGGCGAGCACGAGGCCCAGCGCGATGGGCACGTCCATGCCGATGCTGCGCTCCCGCAGGTCACGCAGCGCGCCCGTGAGGATCGGCCAGCCCGAGTAGAACAGCACGGGCGCGGTGACCACGAGGCTCACGCCACGGAGGAAATCGGACATGACGGCGTCGATGCCCGTGGCGCTGCCGTAGTACAGCGCGACCGCGAACATCATCACCTGCATCATGCCGAAACCGGCCACGGCGAGGCGCTTCAGCGCATCGCGACGTTCGCGCGCCGCGGCCGCCAGCGAATCCGCGCTGCCGAGCACGAGCGGCCGGTAGCCCAGTTCGGCGAGGGATTCGAGCACGAGCGACAGTGGCGCCACGGCTGGATCGAAGACCACGCGGGCACGGGCCGTCGCGGGGTTGACGTCGAGTCCGTCGACACCCTTCAGGCGCCCGACGCGCCGTTCGATGAGCCAGACGCAGGCGGCGCAGCGAAGGCCCTCGATCAGCAGATTGACGGCGCGGCGACCCTCGCCGGCGTCGGTCGTGCAGCGGTCGCGCACCGCATCGCCGTCGAAGTGCGCATATGCCCGCTGCACGAGGGCCGCCGGTGTCGGGGCCGGGGCGCTGCGCAGCCGGTAGTAGTCGGCGAGGCCCGCGTCGCTGACGAGCTCGACCGCCGCGACACAGCCCGGGCAGCAGCAGGCGCGCTTCCCACCGTCGATGGACGCGAGGAAGCGCGTCCCCGGCGGGACGGGCTCGCCGCAGTGGAAACACGCGCCGGTGGAATCGTTCATGTGAACCGGGGCGCCCGCGCGGGCAGGGCTGCCCGGGCAGGGATCTCAGCGCGCCGCTGCCGCGCCGCCCGTTCCGGTGACCACGGGACCCTGGGGCCCGGCGTCGGCGACGATGGTGTCCGGGTTGCGGCTCGCGAGCCACAGTGTCGTGAATCCGGCGACGACCGTCGCGAGGGGGATCGCGACGACGAGCCACATCATGGGTTCCCGGTACCAGCGGGAGTCGTTCGGTTCGTTCATGGGGCGATGAACCTCGATTTCGAGCGGGCCGTGAGGCCCGGTTGATCCAGCGCTTCGACGACGAATTCGATGTCGCGGCCGCCGCGGAAGCTCCCGGCGGGCACGCGCACACGCGCCACGGTGGACTGCACCGAACCGGCGTCCGTCCGGAGCGACGGGTTCGTCAGCTCCATGCTCATCGCGTCGAGCCCCGTGAGCCGGATCCGGAAGTCGTGCGGTCGCTCGTCCTTGTTCAGGACGCGCAGGGTGTAGACGTTCTCGACGGCGCCGTCGGCCTGGATCCGGTAGAGCGCGTTGCGGTCGCGGATCACGTCGAGCCCGAGCGGCGTGCGCAGGGTCAGTGCGATGATGAACGCCACGAACAGCAGAGTCAGCAGCGAGCCGTACACGATCGTGCGCGCGCGCAGGACGTGGGTGCCCGACCCTTCCATCGCGCCCTGCGACGAGTAGCGGATCAGCCCGCGCGGGTAGTTCATCTTGTCCATGACCGTGTCGCAGGCGTCGATGCAGGCGGCGCAGGCGATGCACTCGTGCTGCAGGCCGTTGCGGATGTCGATGCCGGTCGGGCAGACCTGCACGCAGACCTTGCAGTCGATGCAGTGGCCGAGGTTCAGCGCCTTCGAATCGGCGCTGCGCGGCCGTGCGCCGCGCGGTTCGCCGCGGGTGCGGTCGTAGGCGATGATCAGCGTGTCGCGGTCGAACATCGCGCTCTGGAAGCGCGCGTAGGGGCACATGTACATGCACACCTGCTCGCGCATGAATCCGGCGTTGCCCCAGGTCGCGAAACCGTAGAACAGGATCCAGAACGTTTCCCACGGGCCCGTGGAGAGCGCCAGGACCTCGTGGGTGAGCGCGCGGATGGGCGTGAAGAAACCGACGAACGTGAAGCCGGTCCACAGCGCGAAGAGCACCCAGGCCGTGTGCTTGGCCGTCTTGCGCAGCAGCTTCTCGCGCGTCCAGGCGCTGCGGTCGAGCTTGATGCGCTTGTTGCGGTCCCCCTCGATCCACTGCTCGATCTTCAGGAACACCTCGGTCCAGACCGTCTGCGGACAGGCGTAGCCGCACCAGAGCCTGCCGGCCAGCGCCGTGAAGAAGAACAGCGACAGGCCGGCCATCACGAGCAGCCACGTCAGGAAGATGAAGTCCTGAGGCCACAGCGTCAGGCCGAAGATGTAGAAGCGCCGCGCCGGCATGTCGAACAGCACGGACTGCCGTCCGCCGACGTCGATCCACGGCAGGACGTAATAGAGGCCCAGCAGCACGAACACCGCGAGCACGCGCAGGCGCTGGAAACGCCCGTCCGTCTCGCGCGGATAGACTTTCTGGTGTGCCTGGTACAGCGACCCCACACCGTTGTCATTGCTCACGATTCGCTCAATCTCTCGGCGGTGGCCCGTTCGCGGTGCGGACGAGGTAGAGCGTCAGCGCGCTGGACAGCGTCGTGATCGCCCAGAAGAAGAAGAACCCTACGGCGTATCCCCCCATGCGGTTGTCGAGCCAGGCGGGGGGGGACGCGCCCTCGCCGAACATGGCGGGGTCGAAGAACGCGAAGAAGAACATCGCTGCCACCGCGGCGGCCAGGAAGGACGGCCACAGCGTGACCGCCACGTCCTGCGCCACGGGGCCCCAGGCGCGGGGCCGCCCGGGATCGAGGTGCTCGAAGGACTCCTCAGGTGCCCTGTCCATCAGTCGCCGCCCCCTTCGAGCCGGAAAGGGACAGTATATAGCCCGCGAGCAGCCTGACCTTGGTCTCGCCGAGCAGTCCGAGGTGCGCGGGCATCTGGTTCTGGCGGCCCTTGACGATCGTCGTGCGGATCGCATCCGCGCTGCCACCGTACAGCCAGATGCTGTCGGTCAGGTTGGGTGCGCCCAGGGCCTGCTGGCCGCGGCCGTCCGCGCCGTGGCAGGCCGCGCAGATCTGCATGAACCGCTCCTTGCCGGCGGTGGCGAGCGCAGCATCGCTCGACTGCCCCGAGAGGCTCTGCACATACGCGACGACCTGTTCGACGCCGTCCTTGCCCAGCATCTCGCCCCAGGGCGGCATGACGCCGACACGGCCATTGGCGATGCTCGCCTGGATCGCATCGGGCGTGCCGCCGTGGATCCAGTCGGCGTCCGTCAGGTTCGGGAAGCCCGGAGCGCCGCGGGCGTCGGCGCCGTGACACGTCGCGCAGTTGTTGCCGAACAGGCGCGCGGCGATCTGCAGCGCCTCGGGATCCCCGGCCAGCGCCTCGGGCGCCTTGCCCTCGAAGCGGGCGTAGACCGGCGCGGCGGCAGCCTCGGCCGCGGCCACCTCCTGCTCCCACTGCCCGTGCTGTGTCCAGCCGAGCCTGCCCGCGAACGAACCGAGGCCGGGGTAGGCCACCAGGTAGCCGACGGCGAAGATCACGGTGAGGACGAAGAGCCACAGCCACCAGCGCGGCAGCGGATGGTTGTACTCGCGCAGGTCGCCGTCCCACACGTGGCCCGTCGTTTCGCCCTCGCCGGGCTGCATGCGCGCGGTGGCGAACAGCAGCCACGCCGAGCCCGCGATGTTGAGGGTCGTGATGATGATGATGAACCAGGTCCAGCCGGCAGTCATGTCAGTGTCCCTTCTTCCGTTCGTCGTCGAGGAGTGGCAGTCGCGCCGCGGCATCGAAGTCGCTCTTGCGCTTCCTGTCCCAGGCCCACCACACGACCGCGATGAACGCGATCATCGCGAGCAGTGTGGCGAGGCCCCGTACCGTTCCCATGTCCATGCGGGCTCACTTCCAGGTCTTGGAGGCGAGACCCAGGCCCTGCAGGTACGCGATGAGGGCCTCCATCTCGGTCCTGCCCCGGACCTCCGCGGCGGCGCCGTCGATCTCGGCGTCGCCGTAGGGCACGCCGACCGTGCGCAGCGCGCGCATCTTCTTCGGCGTCAGCGACTCGTCGATGACGTTCGACGCGAGCCAGGGGTAGCCCGGCATGTTCGATTCCGGCACCACGTCGCGCGGGTTCATCAGGTGCACGCGGTGCCACTCGTCCGAGTAGCGGCCGCCCACGCGCGCGAGATCGGGACCCGTGCGCTTGGAGCCGAACTGGAAGGGATGGTCGTACACGGACTCGCCCGCCACCGAGTAGTGGCCGTAGCGCGCCGTGTCGCCGCGCAGCGGGCGGATCATCTGCGAGTGGCAGTTGTAGCAGCCCTCGCGGATGTAGACGTCGCGGCCCTCGAGCTGCAGGGCCGTGTAGGGCCTGACGCCGGGCGCGGGCTCTGTGACCTGGCCGCTGAAGTACAGCGGGACGATCTCGGCGAGGCCGCCGAAGCTGATCGCGAGCGCGATCAGCACGCCCATGAGGCCGACGTTCTTCTCGATGATTTCGTGCTTCATGGTCGTGCCTCAGGCGTGAGCCGTCGCGACGGGCACCGGCACCGGGGCCGTGCTCGACTCGGTGGTGATCGTCTTGATGACGTTGTAGAGCATCACGAACATGCCGCTCAGCACCAGCAGGCCGCCCAGCAGGCGCACGGCGTAGTACGGGTACATGCCCTTCAGCACTTCGACGAACGTGTAGGTCAGCGTGCCGTCGGGCTGGAAGTCACGCCACATCAGGCCCTGCATGACGCCGGCGATCCACATCGACGCGACGTACAGCACGATGCCGATGGTGGCGACCCAGAAGTGCACGTCGATGAGCTTCGTGCTGTACATCTCCCTGCGGCCGTAGACGCGCGGCAGCAGCACGTAGATCGACCCGACCGTCACCATCATGACCCAGCCGAGCGCGCCGGAATGCACGTGGCCGATGGTCCAGTCGGTGTAGTGCGACAGTGCGTTGACCGTCTTGATCGACATCATCGGACCTTCGAAGGTCGACATGCCGTAGAAGGACAGCGACACGATCATGAGCTTGAGGATGGGATCGGTGCGCAGTTTGTGCCACGCGCCCGAGAGGGTCATGATGCCGTTGATCATGCCGCCCCAGGACGGCGCGAGCAGGATCAGCGAGAACACCATGCCGAGCGACTGGGCCCAGTCCGGCAGCGTCGTGTAGTGCAGGTGGTGCGGACCCGCCCACATGTAGATGGCGATCAGCGTCCAGAAGTGCACGATGGACAGGCGGTACGAGTACACCGGCCGGCCCGCCTGCTTCGGCACGTAGTAGTACATCATCCCGAGGAAGCCCGCGGTCAGGAAGAAGCCGACCGCGTTGTGGCCGTACCACCACTGCACCATCGCATCGACCGTGCCCGGGTAGACGGAGTAGGACTTCGTCAGGCTCACCGGGATCTCGGCGCTGTTGACGATGTGCAGCACCGCGATGGTGATGATGTACGCGCCGAAGAACCAGTTCGCCACGTAGATGTGCTTGACCCGGCGCTTGACGATCGTGCCGAAGAACACGATGGCGTACGCGACCCAGACCACGGCGATCATGAGGTCGATCGGCCACTCGAGCTCGGCGTACTCCTTCGACGTCGTGATGCCGAGCGGCAGCGTGACCGCGGCCGCGAGGATGATCGCGGTCCAGCCCCAGAACGTGAACGTCGCGAGCGGGCCGCCGAACAGCCGTGTCTGGCAGGTGCGCTGCACGCAGTAATAGGAGGTCGCGAACAGCGCCGACCCGCCGAACGCGAAGATCACCGCGTTGGTGTGCAGGGGCCGCAGCCGGCTGTAGGTCAGGAACGGCAGGTCGAAGTTGAGGGCCGGGAACATGAGCTGTGCGGCGATGATCACGCCGACCAGCATGCCCACGATGCCCCAGACCACCGTGATGACGGCGAACTGGCGCACGACCTTGTCGTTGTAGGTTTCGGTTGTATTCATGCGGATTACCCGATCTGAAAGAACCAGTGCCGACCCCGTCCCGTGACGGCGGATCCGGGAGCACCAGATGGACGTGAAACACTCTGCGCCGGACCGCCGACGGGGGTCCGGGCATCGCTCCCCTTCGTTTGAACCCTAAAAGATTCTACAACGCCCCCCCCGCAGCGGCTGTATACGCGGTTGCCACAACGCGTGGACGCCGCGGCGGTTCCCCGCGGCCCGGCGCTGCACGTACACTGGCCCCCCGCTCCGGCTTCGTCAGTCCAGCAGTCGAGGGTCATGTCGTACCAGGCACCGCTCCGGGACCTCAGGTTCGTGCTGCACGAGGTGCTGCACTATACCCAGCATTGCCGCCGCATGGGTCGCGCCGACGTCACCGGGGACGTGGTCGACAGCGTGCTCGGGGAGTGCGCGCGTTATGCGGAGGAAGTCGTCGCGCCCCTCAATGCTCCCGCGGACGCCGAGGGCGTGCGCCTGGAGCAGGGCGGGGTCGTGACGCCGCGCGGCTTCGTCGAGGCCCAGCGGCAGTACCGCGAGGCGGGCTGGGGCTCGCTCGGCTGGTCCCGCGAGTACGGCGGCCAGGACCTGCCGCGGAGCCTGGCGTTCGCGGCGAGCGATCTGCTGTCCACCGCCTGCATGGCGTTCAGGACCTACAGCATCCTGACCGAGGGAGCCATCCTCGCCATCGAGGCGCACGCGAGCCGTGAGCTGCGCGAGGCCTGGCTGCCACGGCTCGTCTCCGCCGAGTGGCTCGCGACCATGTGCCTCACCGAGCCGCAGGCCGGAACGGACCTGTCGCTGCTGCGCACCCGCGCGGAGCCTGCCGCGGACGGCAGTTACCGCATCACGGGCGGCAAGATCTTCATCACCGCCGGCGACCACGACCTCGCCGGCAACATCGTGCACCTCGTGCTCGCGCGCCTGCCGGACGCACCCCCGGGCACGCGTGGCATCAGCCTGTTCCTGGTGCCGAAGTTCCTGCCGGATGCCGCGGGCGGTCCGGGCGAGCGCAATGCCGTGCTGTGCACGCGCCTCGAGCACAAGATGGGCCAGCACGGGTCGGCGACCTGCGCGATGCAGTTCGACGGTGCGCGCGGCTACATGATCGGCGAGCCGCACGGCGGACTCCGCTGCATGTTCACGATGATGAACCACGCGCGGCTCGCGGTCGGCATGCAGGGGCTCGGGCAGGCCGAGCGTGCCTGGCAGCTGGCGCTCGCCTACGCGCGCGAGCGGCGCCAGGGTCGCGCGCCGGACCACGCGGCGGGCGAACCGGCCAGCCTGCTGATCGAGCACGCCGATGTGCGCCGCATGCTGCTCACCCAGAAGGCGTTCATCGAGGGCGGCCGGCTGCTCGCGTACTTCGCCGCGATCGAACTCGACACCGCGCGGTGTCATCCGGACGCCGCGGAGCGCCAGCGCGCCGATGACCTGCTCGCGGTGCTGACGCCGCTGCTGAAGGCCTTCCTCACCGAGGGCGCCATCGAATCCACCTCGCACGCGATCCAGGTGTTCGGCGGGCACGGTTACGTGCGCGACGCGGGTGTCGAGCAGTGCTACCGGGACGTGCGCGTGACCGCGATCTACGAGGGCACGAACGCCGTCCAGGCCTTCGATCTGCTGGGCCGCAGGATGCTGGGCAGCGGCGGCCGCCTCGCGCGGCTGCTCGGCGGCCTCGTCGGCGGTTTCTGCACGCATCACGCCGGCTACGAGGAACTCGCGGAGTTCGTGCCGCGGCTCGCGGGGCTCCTGAAGGAGTGGACCGACGTCACCGAGCGGCTCGGCGGCCGCGCGGCGCAGGATCCCGTCGAGATGGAGGCCGCCGCAGTGGACTATCTGCAGTTCACGGGCTACCTGTGCCTGGCGTGGTGCTGGGCGAAGATGGCCGCGGTCGCGATCGTGCGTCTGAAGCAGCAGCCGGCGGACGCCGGGTTCTACGAGGCGAAGCTCGCCACCGCGCGGTTCTACTTCGCGCGCATCCTGCCGCGTGCCGAGGCGCACGTCGACGCGCTCGCGGGCGGGGCCGCGCCCCTCCTGGCGCTGCCGGCCGACCGCTTCCGGTTCTGAGGGCCGGCCGGTGTCGCAGGCGGAGTTCAGACAGCGCGCGCGGCGCCTCACCGGTGCGAAGCGCATCGTCGTCAAGATCGGCTCGGCGCTGCTCGTCGACGCGAAGCAGGGGCGTGTCAACCGCCACTGGCTCGAGACGCTGGCGAGCGACGTCGCGCGGCTGCGCCGTCGCGGCCAGGAGGTCATCCTCGTGTCCTCGGGCGCCGTCGCGCTCGGGCGCCGCGGCCTCGGGCTGGCGGCCGGCCGGCTCAGGCTCGAGGAGAAACAGGCCGCCGCTGCGGTGGGCCAGATCCGGCTCGCGCACGCCTGGAAGGAGGTGCTCGATGCGCACGAGCTCTCGGTCGCGCAGCTGCTGCTCACCTTCGGCGATACGGAGGAGCGCAACCGCTACCTGAATGCGCGCAGCACGCTCGACACGCTGCTCGCGCTGGGTGCGATCCCGCTCATCAACGAGAACGACACGGTCGCGACCGCGGAGCTGCGCTACGGCGACAACGACCGGCTCGCCGCGCGCGTGGCGCAGATGATCTCGGCGGACTGCGTGGTGCTGCTCTCGGACGTGGACGGTCTCCACACGGGCGATCCCGGACGCGATCCGGGGGCCCGGTTCATTCCCGAGGTCACGGCGATCACGCGTGCGATCGAGGACATGGCGGGCGGCTCGGGCTCCGCGGTCGGTTCGGGCGGCATGGCGACCAAGGTCGTTGCTGCGAAGATCGCCGTCAGTGCCGGCTGCCATCTCTGCATCGCGAGCGGGCATCGCGACCACCCGCTCCGGGCCATCGAGGACGGCCAGCGTGCCACCTGGTTCGTCGCGTCGACGACGCCGCTCGCGGTGCGCAAGCAGTGGATCGCCGGCGCGCTGAAGCCGCTCGGCGGGTTCGTGGTCGATGCCGGCGCCGCCGGCGCACTCGAACGTGGCAAGAGCCTGCTGCCGGCCGGCGTCACGGCCGTGCAGGGGGAGTTCGGCCGTGGCGACGCGGTGCGCGTGATCGACGCGGACGGTCGCGAACTCGCGCGCGGCCTGTCGGCCTATTCGAGCGTCGACGCGGCGCGTATCCTCGGTCGCAGGAGCGGCGAGATCGAGGCGCTGCTCGGATACCGCGGGCGCGACGAGATGATCCACCGCGACGACCTCGTCATGACCCGGGCGCACAACTGAGGGCAATCGAGCGCATGAGTACGGCGGCGACGGCGGAGGACATCGGCGGGATCATGGACCGCATCGGCCGCGAGGCCGTTGCGGCGGAGCGGTTGCTCGCGCGTGCGACGACGGTGCAGAAGGATCGCGCGCTGACGGCGGCGGCGGCGGCGATCCGGCGCCGTGCCGCGGAGATCATCGCCGCGAACGGCGAGGACATGGCCGCGGCACGCGCCAGGAACCTGGCCGCGGCGATGCTGGACCGGCTCGCGCTGGATCCGAAGCGCGTCGAGGCCATGGCGAAGGGCATCGACGACATCGTCGCGCTGCCGGATCCGGTGGGCGGCGTGCTGGCAGAGTGGCGCCGGCCGAACGGCATGCTGATCCAGCGCGTGCGCGTGCCGCTCGGCGTCATCGGCATCATCTACGAGAGCCGGCCGAACGTGACCGCAGACGCGGGCGCGCTGTGTCTGAAGTCCGGCAACGCCGTGATCCTGCGCGGCGGTTCGGAGAGCTGGCATTCCAGCCGTGCGATCCACGCCTGCCTGGTGGAGGGCCTCGAGGCGGCCGGTCTGCCGCTCACCGCGATCCAGATGGTGCCGACGACCGACCGCGAGGCCGTGGGCTACCTGCTGAAGGGCATGGCGGACTACGTCGACGTGATCGTGCCGCGCGGCGGCAAGAGCCTGATCCAGCGCGTGCAGCAGGATGCGCGCGTGCCGGTCATCGGCCACCTCGAGGGCAACTGCCACGTCTACGTGCACGCGCAGGCCGACGTGAACATGGCGCGCGCGATCGTGAAGAACGCGAAGCTCAGGCGTACCGGCATCTGCGGCGCGGCCGAGACGCTGCTCGTCGACCGCGCCTGCGTCGCGACGCACCTCGGGCCGGTCGTGAAGGACCTCCTCGACGCGGGCTGCGAGGTGCGCGGCGACGAGACGGTGCAGAAGGCCGATCCGCGCGTGAAGCCCGCGACCGAGGACGACTGGTATACGGAATACCTGGATTCGATCATCGCGGCGAAGGTCGTCGACGGCGTCGACGACGCGGCGGCGCACATCGAGAAATACGGCTCCGCGCACACCGAGTCCATCGTCACCGAGGACCCGGCCGCCGCGGACCGCTTCCTGGCCCGCGTCGACAGCGCCATCGTGCTGCACAACGCCTCGACGCAGTTCGCGGACGGTGGCGAGTTCGGCATGGGCGCCGAGATCGGCATTTCCACGGACAAGTTCCATGCCCGCGGTCCCGTGGGCGTGGAACAGCTCACGAGCTACAAGTACGTGGTGCGCGGCAGCGGTCAGCTGAGACCGGGCTGATTCCCGCCCGCGGGATCGCTGAAGAACGGTCCGCCCGCAACCAGGCGCGTCAGCTGGGCCTGCGACTTCACGCGGCACTTGCGGAAGATGCAGCTGAGCTGCGTCTTCGCGGTCTCGCGGCTGACGTGGAGTGTCACGGCGGCCGCCGACAGGCTGCAGCCCGCGAACAGCGCCTGGACCAGGAGCGCCTCCGCACGGGTCAGGGCGAGCAGCCGCTGCAGGGCGTCGAGCGACGGGCAGGGGCTGGTGGCGGGGCTGTACAGGGTCAACAGCCAGAAATGGCCTTCCGGGACCGGCGATGCACCGGTCTCGGGCCCCAGGCCGCGCGCCTCGACGAACACGGGTCCGGCGGCGCCGTCGTCCGGCAGGCGCACCGACACGGTCCCCGCCGGGGGCGTGCCGGCGAGGAGCGACTGCTCGAGCAGGAACGTGTGATCCAGATAGCGGCGGGCAACGGGCAGCCAGAGTCGACCCGCCCGGCGCTGCAGCACGGAGGCGAGCCCTGCGAGCTGGCGTGCCGCGCGGTTTTCGAGCACCACGCCACCGTCGCGGTCGATGACGACCACTGCGCCGGGCAGCCGGTCGTTGAGGCGATCCCAGAGGGGCTCGAAGTCGAGCGCGGGCCCGGCCGGCAGCGGCCGGGCAACGATCCCGACGGCGGGCACGGGCACGACCCGGTCCGGGTCGGTGGGACGACGAACACTGCTCAGCCGGTGACTCTGCATGGCCGTCGACAATCCCAGGGCGATGGTCGGAGTCTCCGCGCAGGGGTGCGGATTGGATATCGGCCGAATGGCCTAAACCAAAGTTTAGGCGCCGGCCGTCCGCCGGCGGCGGTCGGGCTTGACGGGTCGCCGTGGGTCTCCGGACACTGACGGCAGGGACGAAGAACAATCACTCCGGGCGGCAAGCATGACCGACAACCCTCCGGCCGGCCGGCGGGCCCTGATCGTCGACGACCACCCCATCATCACGGATGCCCTCAGCACGGCGCTCGTGGTCATGCGGGTGTTCGACGGCGTGGACAAGGAGAACTCGCTGGCCGCGGCACTGCCCCGCCTGAAGGGAGTCCGGCCCTACGACCTCATCCTGCTCGACCTGCACCTCGGGGATACTCACGGGCTCGAGGCGATGCAGCAGGTCCGGGAGCATTGCCCGGAGATGCCGGTCGTGATCTTTTCCGGCGACGAATCCAGCGCCACGGTGGCCGAGGCCTTCGAGCACGGCGTGCAGGGTTTCATCTCGAAGAACTCCCCGATGAGCGTGGTCATCAACGCCATCCGGGTGGTTCTGGCCGGCGGCATCTACATCCCGCCACAGGCCGTGCGCATGCTGGGCTTCGAGCCTCAGCCCGCCGGGGGCGGGCAACCGGTGGCGGTCCGCGGTCGCGTGCCCGACCTGTCGCCGCGCCAGCGCGAGGTGCTGATGTACGTGCTGCAGGGCCTGACCAACAAGCACATCGGTCAGCGCCTCGACATGGCGGCCGGCACGGTCAAGGCCCACCTGGCCATGGTCTACAGGATGTTCGAGGTCAGCAGCCGTGCCCAGCTCATCCTGCGCGCCCGGGAAATGGGGTTGCTGTAGCGGCGTCCGTTGGGGCCGCGCCGGCCCGTGCGGGTGCCAGCGGCAGCCGCAACCGCACGCGTGTGCCCTTGCCCGGGGCGGACTCGAGCTCCAGCGCGTGATGGAGCAGTCTGGCGATGTAGCGCACGATGGCGAGCCCGAGGCCGACGCCGCGGCCGCCCGGCTCGCGCGCGGGGGAACCCTGCTGGAAGGCATCGAATATGCGGTCGTGGTCCTCGCTCGCGATGCCGCGCCCGGTGTCCGCGACCTCCAGGCAGGCGTGGCCGTCGTCGCGGGCGAGGTGGAGCAGGATGTGGCCCTGCTCCGTGTAGCGCACGGCATTGCTCATGAGGTTGCGGACCAGCCGCGCGAGCAGGTCGTAGTCCGAGACGACGGCGCAGGGCGCGGCGTCGACCGTGAGCATGAGCCCTTTCTCCGCGCACTGCGGCCGGAATTCGGCCTCGATCTGCTGCATCAGTTCGCCGAGGTTCACGACGCCGATGGCCGGCAGGATGCTGCCCGACTCGAAGCGGGACAGGTCGAGCAGGTCGTCGAACAGCGCGCCCGCCGAGGCCAGCGCCTTGCCCTGCTGCTCGACGAGGCGCTGCGCGGGCGGCGGCAGCGGATGCATCGCGAGGGCGTTGTTCAGCAGGTTGGCCGCGTACAGCGGCTGGCGCAGGTCATGACTCGCCGCCGCCATGAAGAAGGTCTTGGACCGGTTGGCCTCCTCGGCCTGGCGCAGGGCGTCGAGCGCCGTGCGCCGCTCCTCGTCGAGCTCGAGGAGCAGTTCGTCCTTCTCGTAGCGGATGCGGATGCTGCTGTCGAAGATACCCTGCGAGCGGCGTCCCCCCGACATCATCATGACCGTGAGGCCCGTGACGATCACCGCGAGCGCGTATCCCTCGCCACCGGCCAGCAGCCAGAACAGCACGATCTGGCCCATGAGCAGAGGAAGCGTCAGCCGGAGCGAGCGATAGTCGTGCGCGAGGTTCGTCATGGCGCCGACGCCGTACAGCGAGATCAGCACCGTCATCATGTAGGCGGCGACGACATGGTCGTTGCCGAACACGATCCAGATGCCGGCACCCGTGACCGTCTGGCTCGTGATACTGGCGAGGCGGAAGTACGCATCGAAGCGCAGGACGGCTTCGTGCGGCCCGTCGAGCTCGCGGCGCGCGAGTACCGCGATGCGGTAGCGCAGGAGCATCAGGATGGTCGTCGTCGAGAGCCAGACGGAGACCGCCACGAGATGAATGCCGCGCCCGATCAGCAGCACGCTCGCGATCGCGTTCAGCAGCATCGCGAGGAATGCGACCGGTGCCTGGCGGCAGCGCGATTCCACCGATCCCCGCAGGATCGCGAGCGCGATCGCGGCCTCGCGCTCCTCGTCGGGGGGGAGGACCACCCCGGAATCCGTGGACGACGCATCCATAATCATCACCACCCGGCTTCGCTTCCGCGGCGCCGGGCCCGTCGGTACCCGCCACTTCCGCAGGACGATCCGCCATGACGTTCCATTACTCCGATCCGGTCGAGTCCCTCATCGCGCAGGGCAGCGGCAGCCCCGCTGGCGCATCCGTCGCCACCGCGCGCGTGGTGATCATCGGCTCGGGCTATGGCGGGTCCGTCGCAGCGTACCGCCTGTCGCGACAGCTCAACAAGGCCCCGGTGGACCGCACCTACGGCATCGTCGTCCTCGAACGCGGCCGCGAATATGCGCCCGGGGAATTCCCGGAGCGTATCGAGGACCTTGCGAGCCACGTGCAGGTCTCGGCGCCGGGCGCAGGTGGTGCGGGCGGGGGTGATGCACTGTTCGACGTGCACGCCGGTGACGGCGTGGACGTGCTCGTGGGGGCGGGCCTCGGCGGGACTTCCCTCATCAACGCCAACGTCGCGCTCCGGCCGGAACCCGCCGTGTTCGCGTCGCCCGCCTGGCCCGAGGCCATCCGGCGCGAGATGCGCGAGGACGGGGAAGGCGCGCTCGGCCGGGCCTACGATACCGTCACGCGCCTGCTCGGCGTCGCCACGGAGGCCGAGTGCGCCCCGCTCGCCGACCTCGACAAGCACCGCGCGTTCTGTCACACGGCGCAGGCGCTCGGGCTCGAGGCGCGGCCGGCGCCCGTCGCGGTCACGCTGGGGGAGCCGGGCCGGCCGCGGCGCAACGTGCACGGCATCTTCCAGCCCGCCTGCACGAACTGCGGCAACTGCATCACGGGCTGCAACGTCGGTGCGAAGAACACGCTCGCGATGAACCTGATCCCCGCGGCGCACGCAGCGGGCGTGAAGTTCTGCACGGGGGCGCGCGTGCTCACCGTCGAGCCGCATCCCGCGCCGGCCGGCGCATCCGGGCCGCGCTGGCGCATCCGTTTCGAGCCCGTGAGCCGCGAGACCCAGGCCCATGCCGCCGGACCGTTCTTCATCGATGCCGACCACGTGATCCTCGCCGCGGGAACGCTGGGTTCGACGGACATCCTCGCGCGCTCCGCACGGCATCCGCTGATGAGCCTGTCCTCGCGGCTGGGCCGGCGCTTCTCGACGAACGGCGATTTCGTCGCCATGAGTTTCGGCGAGCGCGAGCGTGTGTCCGCGACCGGCGCACGCGACTGGAGCCGCCCCGCCGACTGCGGGCCGACCATCACGGCCGTCGCACGGGGCAGCGTGCCGGGTGGCGGCGACGCGCGCTACACCATCGAGGAAGGAGCGCTGCCGGCCGGGGCAGTCCGCCTGATCGGCGAAGCCGTGACCACGGCGGCCCAGCTCGGCCGCATCGGCAGCAACCGCCTGCCGGCGTGGTTCCGCGGGCCCGGACGCGGCCGCGATCCGCTCGCGACGCAGCCGGGCGCGATCGAGCACAGCCAGGTGTTCCTCGTCATGGGCCGCGACGGCGCGCAGGGCAGCCTGCGGTTCGAGCCCGGACGGAGCGCCGATGACGCGGGCGGGATCGTGCCCGTCTGGCTGGCGGGGGAAGCCGGAGTGATCGCGGGCATCGACGCGGCGTTCCGTCGTCTCGACCGGCGCGGCGGTCTGCGTGGCGGGCAGTTCGTGCCGAGCCCGGGCTGGCGGCTGCTCTCCGCGACGGCCGGTGCCGCGATGAGCGGCACGCTCCCGGGCGGGCGCCTCGTGACGGTGCACCCGCTGGGTGGCTGCCCGATGGGGGATTCGGGCCGCGACGGCGTGGTCGATCACCGCGGGCGCGTGTTCCGTGGTGACGGCGACTCGGTGCACGAGGGCCTGTACGTGCTGGACGGCGCGATCGTGCCGGACGCGCTCGGTGTGAACCCGTTCCTGACCATCGCGGCACTCGCCTGGCGCGCGAGCTCGGCAGTCGCGGAGGAACTCGCGCCGGGTGCCGTGCCGGCATCGCCGGAGCCGCGGCAGCCGCTCTTCGTTCCCTGGCAGGAGCGCGGCGTCGAGAAGGGCGCGATCGTCATCCGCGAACAGCTGCTCGGTGCGCTCGCGCGTACCGATGAGACCGCCATGGCCCGGCTCGCGGCCGCGTTCCCCGGGAGCGCCCGCTGGTTCGAGACGGACGGCCTGATCCTGCGGGTGGCGACCGAACCGGCCGACACCGACGGACTCGTTTCCGGCGAGCGGCCCGTGCGCCTCGTCGCGAAGCTCTACGAGAACCCGGTGTCCGCCGCGGACACCCGCCGCATGCAGACCTACGGTTTCCCGGAGGCGCACCTCGCGAACGCGCGCCTCGTCGCGACGGGCGGCGGTACCGTCACGATCATGGCGGCGGACGAGCCGGGCTGGCTGCGTCGCATCGCACGCGGGGTGGCCGCGCTCTTCGCCTATTTCGCGCGCCGCGATTCGTTCTGGAGCCTGCTCTTCCGCCAGCGTGCCGAGGGCGTCTCCGTGGAGCGCGTGGGTGTGGTCGCGGGACTGCGGGCCTTCTGGCAGGTGGCGCTCATGCACGCGACCTACCGCGAGTTCGCGTACGACCTCACGCTGAGACCCCGCGAAGACTCCGATGGCGACGCCATCACGATCCGCGGCACGAAGCGACTCGCCTGGCGGAACGACAACGACCGCCTGTGGCCGTCGATGCTGCGCCTGCCCATCGAGTTCGCGGTGCCTGCACGGCGCTTCGCCACGCGGGGCGAACTCGACGTCGACATGGAGTACCTGCTCGACGCGGGCCTGTTGACCGTGGCGCCCGATGCCGGCGTGGCACCGGGCGTGATCGAGAGCTTCGCGCTCGGTGGCCACTTCGGCCGCAGCATCCTGCAGGTCGGATTCTGGGAGTTCGGAGCGCCCGACTACCCCGAGGCCCTGCCCGCGCCGCAGCCGCTGCCACCGGCCGCGATCGCCGGTGTCGCGGCGACGACGCACGGGTTCGCGGTCCCTCTCCGCGCGGGGAGCGACACGCTGCGCCTCACCCTCACGCGTTACGGGGGCAACGCGGCGGGCGAGCCGGTGCTGCTCGTCCACGGCCTCGCGCAGGGCAGCCTGATCTACGCGCACACCGCGCTCGGCACGTCGATGGCCCGCCACTTCATCGACGCCGGCTTCGACGTCTGGCTGCTGGACTGCCGGCTCAGCAACCGCTTCGACGAGCGGGTGGTTCCCTACGACGGCTGGACCATCGACGAGATCGGCGCCCATGACCTCCCGCTCGCGGTCCACGAGATCCGCAGGCTGCGCGGGGACGGCCGGCCCGTGCACGTGTTCGCGCACTGCGTCGGTGCCACGGCCGTCGCGATGGCGATCCTCGACGGGCACCTGGACCGCCGCCATCTCGCGAGCGTGGTGCTGAACGCGATCCATCCCTGGACCATTCCGTCACCCGCGAACCGCGTGCGCGCGAAGCTCGGCGTGTTCTTCCGCGACTGGCTCGATGACGAGTTCTTCGATCCGATGGTGCCGTCGCGCGACCGCGCGGGTCTCGCGCAGTCGCTGCTCGACCGGGTCGCCTTCAGTGCCGCGCGCATCGGCGAGGACGGCCGCGAACATCCGCTGCGTGACGACGCGGCGCGCTCCTGCGCCATCTGTGACCGCATGACCTTCCTGTACGGCCGCATGTGGCAGCACGGGAACGTGCGCGCCGTCCACGGCCACTGGCGCGATCTCGTCGGCCGCGCGCCGTCGGCCGTGCAGCGTCATCTCTACTACATGCTGATCCACGGCCGCGTGCTCGATCACCGCGGCGTCAACCGCTACCTCACCGACGACGGCGTGCGGCGCTGGCGCGGTATCCGCACGCTGTTCATGCACGGTGACGAGAGCGATGTGTTCAACGCCCATTCGGCCTCGCGCTCGGCCTGGCGCCTGCACTCGGCGCTGAACGGCAACGGAGCCGGAGCGGAGGCCGCCGCGCCGGGCACACCCGTGCGGCTGCGCCGCGTGCCCGGCTTCGGCCACATGGACGTGATCCTCGCGGACACGGCGGCGGAGCACAGCTTCCGCTACGTCGAGGCCTTCTTCCGTGGCGAATTCGACGGCGGCAACACCTCCAGCGCCGATGCGGCGCTCAGGCTCGACGACTACGGCCCTCGTGACGACCCGCATTACCGTCCCGCCGAATCGCCCGAGACCGGACCCGTCCTCAGGGCCGCGCGCATCGAACGGGGCCGCCTGAGGCTGCGCTACTGGGCCGAGGCGCCCGGCATGAACACGTCGCCGCCGGACGATGTCGAGTTCGAGCAGCCCGGTCGCATCGTCGCAGAGATCCACCCCGACGGTGTCGAGCCCGCGTACTTCTGGATCGACGTGGACTGCCGCCCCGAGGATTACCGCCTGCCGAAGCTGACCTTTCCCGTCGACGAGGGCGGGCCGCCGTTCGCCGCGGGCAGCGCGACTGCGCCGGGTGGCTTCCTCACGACGCGTGCGCGCCCTCCCGCACGGTTCGCGTTCCAGGACGAGGCGCCCGCGGCGCCGCCGCCCTGGCTCGCGCGGCTCGTGCGCCGCGCCGCCGGCGAGCCCGTGCGCGACTGCCACTTCCTGGTCGGCTCCTGCCACTATCCCGGCACGCCGTTCGATCGCGAATTCGCGCACCGCGCCTTCGAGGGCATGGGCCGGCTCCTCGCCCGGCCCTCGTTCCTCTGCGACGCACTGTTCATGATCGGCGACCAGATCTACGCCGACGCGACGGCCGGTCTGCTCGATCCCGTGGCCTGGCGCGACCGCTACCTGCTGCGCTATCGCGAGGCCTTCGATGCGAAGGCGGTGCAGCAGGTGCTGCAGTCTCTGCCCGTGCACTTCGCCGTCGACGACCACGAGTTCGCCGACAACTACGCCGGCATCGAGGCGACGCGACCCTCGGGCCCGCATCGTCCGCGTGACGAGGACTGGCGCACGCAGGCGATCCGCGGCGGGCGCCTCGGCCCGGAGGAGTTCGCCTTCGCGCTCGGCGCCGCGCGCAGCTACATGAGTTCGGCACGCGAGGCGGTGCCCGTCGGCGACGGGCCGGTAGGCCCGACGGGTCTCTGGTATGCGCTGGACGAAGGCGAGCTCGGCTGTCCCGCCTTCGTGCTGGACACGCGCAGCGAGCGCCGTCGTGCCGAACCGGGCGTGGCCGCGCGCCTGATGCGGCCGGAGCAGCTCGACGCGCTGCTCGCGTGGCTCGACCGGTGGTCCGGCGACCCGCGCCCGAAGTTCATCTTCGCCGGGTCGGTGATCCTGCCGCTGTCGACGGAGGCGCAGGCGCCGGGCGCATGGCTGCGCGAAGACGGACTCGCGGGCTATCCGCAGGAGCTGCGCCGCATCCTGGCGCACATCGTCGAGCGCGACATCCGGGGCATCGTGTTCCTCGGCGGGGACCTGCACCTGTCCTGCATCGTATCGATGGAGCTGCAGCTGCCGGGATTCGCGCCGGTGCGCGCGACGCAGGTCGTCGCCTCGGGGCTCTATGCGCCGCTCGCCGTCGCGAACGTCGGCAAGCGCAGCATCGACTGGGATCGCGAGCAGACGCTGGAGATCGGGGGCTGCCGCGTGGTGAGCCGTCCGACGCTGCTGACGCAGTCGACCTCGCACTTCGTGCGCGTGAGCGCGGTGCGTGAGAGCGCGGGTGCGGGCTGGACGCTGCGCGCGGAAGCCTACGATCACACCGCCGCCCTGCTGCGATCGGTGGAGCAGGAGATCTGAGATGCGGGGAGCTGCGCGCGATACCGACTGGCGTGCGTGGTCGGGCCGTGTTACCTAGCATCGCAGGGGACACGTCGAAGCGAACGGGCCGCCGGCACTGCGGGCAGCGGCCCGGCGCCGACCGGGCATAATCACCTGGGCGCGCGGTCCTGTGCGCAGGCGAGGCAGCCACCATGGCGGACATCACGGGGACGAACGGCGGCGAGACACTGACGGGGACCGCTGCCGCGGACCTCATCAATGCACTGGGCGGCGACGACACCGTGGGCGCACAGGGCGGCGCCGACGAAGTGCACGGCGGCGCCGGGCGCGACACGCTGAACGGCGGTGACGGTGACGACAGGCTCTTCGGCGAGGCGGACAAGGACACGCTCCGCGGTGATGCGGGCAACGACACGCTGACCGGTGGCGCGGGGCAGGACCGCCTGAACGGTGGTGCGGGCCACGATACTTTCGTCTACCTCGCCGCCGGCGACTCCACGATGAACGAGCAGGACGTCATCGTGGACTTTTCGCAGGGCCAGGACCTCATCGACGTCGCGGCCCTGCAGGGCGGCGCGGGCCTGGTCTGGGGCGACACGACGCCGACGCCCTACGGTCTCTGGTACGGCTCCGTCAACGCCAACACCAACGTGTACGTCGACCTCGACGGCGACACGACGGCCGACTTCCGCATCCAGGTGAACGGCGCCATCGCGTTCACGGAGGCGGACTTCGCCGGCCTGGGGCCGCCGCCGCCCGCACCGGTCGCCGACACGGCGGGGGTGTCCGAGGACGGCGTGCTCGCCGCGGCCGGCAATGTGCTCGCGAACGACTCCGGAGAGGGCCTGAGCGTCACGGGCGTGCGCTCCGGTGCGATCACCGGCACCGTCGGCACGGCACTCGCGGGTGACTACGGCTCGCTGACGCTCGGGGCCGACGGCAGCTATGGGTACGTGCTCGACAACGCGTCCGCCGGCGTGCAGGGGCTCGCGGGCGGCGAGGTCGCGCAGGACGTGTTCACCTACACCGTCGCCAATGCGGGCGGCGGTGCCGAGGCGACACTGACGGTGACGATCGCCGGTGCCGACGAGCCGGCCTTCCATCTCGTGACGGGCACGGCGAGCGGCGAGACGCTGGAGGGCACCGCCGCGGCGGATCTCATCGATGCGCGCGGCGGTGACGACACGGTGCTTGCGCGCGGCGGCGACGACGAGGTGCACGGCGGCGACGGTCGCGACACGCTGAACGGCAACGCCGGCAACGACACGCTCTATGGCGAGGCCGACAAGGACCTGCTGCGCGGCGATGCGGGCAACGACACGCTGATCGGCGGCCCCGGGCAGGACCGGCTGAACGGCGGCACCGGCAACGACACGTTCATGTACGTGGCGTCGGGCGACTCGACCGCCGACGAACAGGACGTGATCGCCGATTTCGCGCAGGGCCAGGACCGGATCGACGTGGCCGCGTTGCGCGGTGCCACGGATCTCTACTGGGGCGATTCGACGCCGGCGCCGTACGCCCTGTGGTACGGGCCCGTCGACGCCAACACCAATGTCTATGTGGATCTCAACGGCGACACGACCGCGGACTTCCGCATCCAGGTGAACGGTGCGATCACGTTCGCGAAAAGCGACTTCGTCGGTGTCGGCGGCCCACCGCCTGCCAACGAAGCACCCGTCGTGACGCGCGGCGTCGTGACCACGGACATCGCTCCGCTGTACGACCAGGCGTCCGACCTGATCCAGCAGCCCGACGGCAAGCTCGTGCTCGCCGGGTATGCCGGCTACGACTACAGCTTCAGCAATGCGGATTTCGCGCTCGCGCGCTACAACCCGAACGGGACGCTGGACCTGACCTTCGGCGGCGGCGACGGCCTCGTGACGACCGCGGTGGGTGCGGCCGACGACATCGGCCGCAGCCTCGTCCAGCAGCCGGACGGGAAACTGATCGTCGCGGGCGAGGCCTCGAACGGCGCCGACCTCGACTTCGCGCTGGCGCGTTACAACCGCGATGGTTCGCTCGATGTGAGTTTCGGCGGCGGCGACGGCATCGTGATGACGGACCTCGGGGCGAATGATTCGCTGCAGGGCGTGATACGCCAGGCCGACGGCAGGCTGGTCGCGGCAGGGTATTCCGCCAGCGGATCCAATTCCGCGTTCGCGCTCGTGCGCTACCTGCCGGACGGCACGCTGGACACGAGCTTCGGTGGCGGCGACGGCATCGTGTTCAACGATCTGGGCGCGTACGCCGACGTCGGTTACAGCGTCGTCCAGCAGACGGACGGCAAGCTGGTGATGACCGGTTACACGCACAGAGTCGCCACGGTCGACGGCTTTCCGATCCACGACAACGAGATCGCGGTACTGCGCTACGACGCGGATGGCACGCTCGATCCGACCTTCGGGGGAGGCGACGGCATCGTCACGGTGGACCTGAACGCGGCCTGGGAGTCCGTGTTCCACCAGGGCGCCGACGACGCGGCCTTCACGGTATTGCAGCAGGCGGACGGCAAGCTGGTGATCGGTGGCTACAGCGCGGATGCGGTGGAGCAGTACTACGACGCGGAATACGGGATCACCGACTTCGCGCTGCTGCGCTACAACCCGGACGGGACTCTGGATACGGGCTTCGATGGTGACGGCATCGCCACGACGGATCTCGGCTGGGCCTGGGGCTCGCACCAGATCCGGGACGTCGTGCAGACGGCCGATGGCGGGCTGGTGGCGGCGGGCCTCCAGTCGAGCAACGAAGGAGACAGTGGCAGCGTCGTCCTGCTGCGGTACGCCGCGGACGGAACGCTCGTCCAGACCTTCGGCGGCGGTCCCGAGTCGAATTTCGATGCGGGCGTCGAAGTGGACGTCAGCCTCGTCCAGCAGGCGGACGGCATGTTCGTCGTCACGGTGCCCGCGCTGAGCTACCTGAGCTACCAGGGTTCATTCGAGCCTCCGGATGCGTTCGGACTCGCGCGCTATCGGGCCGACGGCACCGTGGACGATTCCTTCCTCGCGATCGGCGATCTGTCCGCGAAATCGGGAACGCCGTTCGTCCTGACGGTCCCCGAGCGATTCGCCGTCGATCCCGAGAACCGCGGTGTGACCTACACGATCACGCAGGCGGACGGCACGGCGCTGCCGGCCTGGATGTCTTTCGACGCGGCGACGCGCGTGCTCACCGGGACCCCGTCGCTCGGCGCGGATCCGGTGAATCTGCGCCTGACTGCGATCGACCCGGAGGGCGCGTGGGCCGCGCTCGACTTCACGCTGTCGGTCATCGACGTGCGCACGTCGACCGCCGCCGGCGAGACCCTGACTGGTGGTGCGGGCGACGACCTGTTCGTGTTCGCCAATGGCTCCGGTGCCGACCGTGTCCTCAACTTCTCGACGGCCGCGGGATCCGGCGACGTGATCGACCTCTCTGCGGTCACGAATCCCGACTGGACGACCTTCGCCGACGTGCAGGCGCACATGACGCAGGTCGCTTCGGACACGCTCATCGATCTGGGGGGCGGCAACAGCATCACGCTCGTGGGCGTGGCTCCCCAGAATCTGTCGGCATCCGATTTCACGCTGTGATGGAAACGCGCTGGCGCGGGTCGCCGGTTGCGCACCGGCGCAGGAGCGGGGGTCGGTACAGAACACTCTGAATGATCGCATTCGTGGCGCAACGGTTTCGATGGCCTGAGGGGGATCAACCATGGCGACCATCGACGGCTCGAACAGTGGCGAGACGCTGACGGGCACGGGCGACGCGGATCTCGTCCACGCACTGGGTGGTGCGGACACCGTGAATGCGCAGGGCGGCGCTGATACGGTCTACGGCGGCGACGCGCGGGACACGCTGAACGGCGGCGATGGCGATGACACCCTCTACGGCGAGGGCGACAAGGACACGCTGCGCGGCGATGCCGGCAACGACACGCTGATCGGCGGCGCGAGCCAGGACCGGCTCACGGGCGGCACCGGCAGCGACACCTTCGTGTACCTCACGGCCGGCGATTCGGCCGGGTCCGAGCAGGACGTCATCCTGGACTTCGCGCCTGCGGAGGACCGCATCGATCTCGCGGGGCTCCTCGGCGCGCTCGATCTCGCCTGGGGCGGCACGACGGCGACGCCGAACGGTGTCTGGACCGGCGCGATCAACGGCAACACGCTCGTGTATGCCGACCTGAGCGGCGACACGACTGCCGATTTCCGCATCCAGGTCAACGGGCTGCACGCGCTGACGCCCGCGCAGTTCGTCGGCGTCGCGACGCCGGGCGGCCCGGGGCCCGCGCTCACGAGCGACACGGCCGCCACCTCCGAAGACGGCGTCCAGTCCGCGGCGGGCAACGTGCTCGCGAACGATCCGGCCGCCGGTCTCACGGTCATCGCGGTGCGTTCCGGGGCGAGCATCGGCACCGTGGGTGACGCGCTCGCCGGGACCTTCGGTTCGCTGAGCCTCGCTGCCGACGGCGGCTACACGTACACGCTCGACAATGCCGCCGCCGCTGTGCAGGCGCTCGCCGCCGGCCAGACCGTGCAGGAAGTCTTCACCTACACCGCGACGAACGACGACGGCAGCAGCTCGACGACGCTGTCCATCGCCGTGAGCGGCGCCAACGACACCGCCACCCTCGGCGGCACGGCGAGCGGCAGCGTCACCGAGGACGGCGCGACCACGGCAACCGGCACGCTGACGGTCTCTGACGCGGACGCGGGCCAGTCGAGCGTGCAGGCGCGCAGCAACGTGGCGGGCAGCTACGGCAGCTTCAGCGTCACGGCGGCCGGCAGCTGGACGTTCCAGCTCGCCAACGGTGCGGCGAACGTGCAGGCGCTGAACCAGGGCCAGAGCGTCTCCGACACGTTCACGGTCACGAGCCAGGACGGCACCGCGCAGCGGATCATCACGATCACGGTGAACGGCAGCGACGAGACGGGCGGCAACGTCATCAACGGCAGCAACGGCGGCGAGACGATCAACGGCACCGCGGGCGCGGACACCATCAATGCGCTGGGCGGTGCCGACACGGTGAACGCGCAGGGTGGCGCCGACACCGTGCACGGCGGCGACGCGCGCGACACGCTGCGCGGCGGCGACGGTGACGACACCCTGTTCGGGGACGGCGACAAGGACTCGCTCTACGGCGATGCGGGCAACGACACGCTGATCGGCGGCGCGAGCCAGGACCGGCTGACGGGCGGCTCCGGCCGCGATGTCTTCAAGTACCTGGCCGCCGGCGACTCGTCGGGCTCGCTGCAGGACGTGATCCTGGATTTCGCGCAGGGCCAGGACCTCATCGACGTGAGCGGCCTGCTCTCCGGTACCGACCTCGCCTGGGGCGGCACCAAGGCCATCCCCGTCGCCTTCGGCGTCTGGTACGGGCCGGTCGGCAGCAACACCGTCGTGTACGCCGACGTGAGCGGTGACGCCATCGCCGACTTCCGCGTGCAGGTGAACGGCAGCTTCCAGTTCACGCCGGACGACTTCGTCCTCGGCAACCGTCCGACCGGCGGCGACGAGCCCCCGCAGCCCGTTTCCGACGCCGCGCTGGTCTCCGAGGAAGGCTACCCGATGCGCAGCCGCACGGTGCTCGGCACCACGGCCGTCGGCGACGTGCTCGGCAACGACGGCGGTCCGGATCTCGTCGTCACCGCGGTACGCTCGGGCACGACCAGCGGAACGGTGGGCACGGCGCTCGTCGGTACCTACGGGTCGCTGACGCTGCAGGCGGACGGAAGCTTCCTCTACGTGCTCGACAACGACTCGGCCATCGTGCAGGCCCTGCCCGCCGCGGTGGAGGTCGAGGATACATTCGTCTACACGGCCAGCAACGCGAACGGGGATGCCGAAGCGACGTTGAGCATCTTCATCTTCGGTGCGGACGAAAACCCGACGGCCATCACCGGTACGGAGTACGGCGACCTGTTGACCACCTCGGCGGTGCCGGACATCGTCCAGGCCCTCGGCGGCCCCGATGTCGTCGATGCCGGGCGGGGCGACGACGTCGTCTACGGCGGCGAGGGTGCGGACACGCTGAGCGGTGGATCGGACGACGACGAATTGCACGGCGACGCGGGCGACGACCGTCTGAACGGGGGCACTGGCGCGGATGTACTCGCGGGCGGAGCGGGCGCCGATGTCTTCCAGTACCTCGCCGCCGGCGATTCGGTGCCGGTCGCGCCGGATGTGATCCTGGATTTCACACCGGCCGAGGATCGCATCGACCTCAGCGCCCTGCTCGGCGCGACGAATCTCGTCTGGGGCGGAACCACGCCGACGTCCAACGGCGTCTGGCTCGGGGCCGCGGGCGGCCGGACGATCGTGTACGCCGACGTCACGGGTGACGCGGCGCCGGATGTGCGTATCGAACTCGATGGTGCGCCTGCGCTGACGCCTGCGGTGTTCTTCGGTGTGACGCAGCCGGGCGGTGGCTCGATGCCGGCGCCGGTGGGCGATGTCGCAGCCGTCGCGGAGGACGGCGTGCCCGCAGCAACGGGCAACGTGCTCGCGAACGACAACGGCCCGTCGCTCAGCGTGACCGCCGTGCGCTTCGGCGCGAGCGCAGGAACGGTGGGCACGGCGCTCGACGGTGCTTACGGCGTGCTCACGCTCGGTGCGGACGGCAGCTACACCTATGCGCTCGACAACGCGGCATCCGGCGTGCAGGGGCTCGCCGCCGGGCAGACCGTACAGGACGTGTTCACGTACACGGCTGGCAATGGCAGCGGCAGCGTCGCCGCGACGCTGACCGTCACGGTCCACGGGGCCGACGAAGTCGCCACGGGCCTCGCAAACTTCGTGGGCACCGACAACGGCGAGACCCTGACCGGCACGCCCGGCAGGGACCTGATCAACTCACGTGCCGGCGGGGACACGGTCTACGGGCTCGCGGGCAACGATACGATCTACGGCGGTAATGGGGGCGATGCACTGAACGGCGGTGACGGCGACGATCAGCTGTTCGGTGAAGGCGACGGCAAGTACGGTGATTCGCTGAACGGCGAGGCCGGCGACGACGTGCTGGCGGGGGGGATCGGTCACGACAGCCTGCGCGGCGGCACGGGCAGTGACCGTTTCGTCTTCCTCTCGGTCGAGGAATCGACCTACGATGACCAGGACATCATCCTCGACTTCGAGCAGGGCCAGGACGTCATCGATCTGGCCGCACTGCTGGGTGCCGCCGAACTCGACTGGAACGGCACGGTCGCGGCACCGAACCGCATCTGGTACAGCGGCGGCAGCACCACGCAGGTGTACGCCGATTTCACGGGCGACACGGCGCCGGAATTCCGCATCCAGGTGAACGGTTCGTTGACGCTGACGCCGGCGGACTTCATCGGGGTGTCGCCGCCCGCTGGCGGAGAGTCCGCACCGGCGCCGCTACCCGACATCGCGGTACTCGGCGAGGACAACGTCCTGGCCGCTGCTGGCAACGTGCTCGCGAACGACGGCGGCGGTGGCCTCGGCGTCACCGCCGTGCGTTCCGCCGCCGCCAGCGGGACGGTGGGGGCGGCGCTCGCCGGCACCTATGGATCGCTGACCCTCGGCGCCGACGGCGCGTACACCTACAGCCTCGACAATGCGGCCGCCGTCGTGCAGGCGCTCGCGGCCGGACAGACGGTGCTGGAGGTCTTCACCTACACCGCAGCCAACACCAAGGGCGACGTCGAGGCGACACTGACGTTCTCGATCGCCGGCATGAACGATGCACCGAAGGCCTCGGACACGAGCGCCGCGACCGTCGAGGACACGACGCTCGCGGGAACCTTGCCGCCGGCCAGCGACGACACCGGCGACGTCGTCACCTACGCGCTCACCACGGCCGCCCTGCACGGCACGGTGGTCGTGAACGGCGATGGCGCGTTCAGCTATGCGCCGGACGCGAACTGGAGCGGCAGCGACAGCTTCGGTTACCGGGTCTTCGACGCGCTGGGCCAGACGAACGGTTACACCGTGAGCGTCGCGGTGTCGGCGGTCGACGAGGTGTACCTGGCGGGTCCCGGCGACGAGACGTTCCCGGGCGCGCCCGGAGCGGATGTCTTCGTTTTCGCGGACGGTTTCGGCCAAGACACCATCACGGGCTTCACGGTCGGCGAGGACCGCATCGACCTCTCCGGCGTGTTGAACCCGGACTGGACGACGTTCGCCGACGTGCAGGCCGCGGCCGCACAGGTCGGCGATGACACCCTGATCGATCTGGGAGGCGGCAACACGATCACGCTGGTGGGTGTTCCGGTCACGAACCTCTCGGCCGCCGATTTCCTGCTCTGATCGCCGCCTGTTCCGCCGTCCGGCGGCACGCGCGCGGGTGCCGGGCGGCGCGACCCATGGGGCCGCGCCCGGGCATTATGTATAGTGCGCCGCCGGCTCCAGCGACCTGTGCTGGCGGACGGAGCTTTTGTCCGGACTGCCGGTGACCGGGTGAACGTATGATCTGCCGCAGACTGGGCGGGACTGTCGACGCAACCCGGCGTCGGCTCGAAGGAGTGGTGGACGATTCATGGCGACGATCACAGGGACGAACAACGCCGAGACTCTCACGGGTACCGCCGATGCCGATCTGATCAATGCGCTGGCCGGCGCGGACACGGTCAACGCCCAGGGTGGTGCCGACGAAGTGCACGGCGGCGATGCGGCCGATACGCTGAATGGCGGCGATGGCGACGACACGCTCTACGGCGAGGGAGACAAGGACACGCTGCGCGGTGACGCCGGCAACGACACGCTGATCGGCGGAGCGGGGCAGGACCGGCTGCTCGGGGGCACAGGCAACGACATCTTCCTCTACCAGAGCGGCTCCGATTCGCTGGTCGCCGAGCAGGACACGATCGCGGACTTCGCGCAGGGCCAGGATCGAATCGACTTCTCTGCGCTGCTCGGCTCGACCGACCTCGTCTTCGGCGGGACGACCGCGACAGCGAACGGCGTCTGGTACCAGCAGGTCTCGACCAACACGAACATCTACGTCGACCTCACCGGCGACACGACCGCCGATTTCCGGATCCAGGTCATCGGCCTGTTCGCCTTCACGACGGCGGACTTCCTGGGCGTCGTGCCGCCGGGCGGCGGCACGCCACCGTCACCGACCGACGACGCGGCCGCCGTTTCCGAGGACGGTGTGCTGGCCGCGAACGGCAATGTGCTCACCAATGATTCCGGCGCGGGCCTCGGCGTCACCGCGATCCGCTTCGGTGCCAGCGGCGGTGCCGTCGGCAGCGCGCTCGCGGGTGTCTACGGTTCCCTGACGCTGAATGCGAACGGCAGTTACAGCTACGCGCTGGACAATGCTTCCGCGGCCGTGCAGGACCTCGCCGCCGGCCAGGTCGTCACGGACGTCTTCACCTACACGGTCACCAACGCGGGCGGCAGCGTCGAGGCGCTGCTCACGGTGTCGATCACGGGCTCGGGCGACAGCCCTGCCAGTATCACCGGCACCGCGACGGGCGCGGTCACCGAGGACGCCACGCAGTCCGCGGCCGGCACGCTCACCGCGACGGATGCCGATCCCGGTGAGTCAGCCTTCCAGCCGCGGTCGAACGTCGCCGGGACCTACGGCTCGTTCGGCATCCTGGCCGCGGGCGGCTGGACTTACAGCCTGAACAATGCTGCGCCGGCCGTGCAGTCGCTGGCGGCGGGCCAGGTCGTGACCGACACGTTCACGGTCACGAGTGTCGACGGTTCCGCCAGCCAGGACGTCGTCGTCACCGTCACGGGTGCGAACGACGCGCCGGTCCTCGCGCCGACGGCGAGCGTCCAGACGACCGTGGACGTGCCCGTCGGTGGCACGGCGAGCGCGAGCGACGTGGATGCAGGCGCGGTGCTCGGCTACACGAAGACCAACGGCGCGCACGGCAGCGTCTCGATCAACGCCACGAGCGGCGCCTGGACCTACACGCCCAACCCGGGTTTCGCGGGCAACGATTCCTTCACGCTCACCGCGAGCGACGGGCAGGGTGGTTCGGCACAGCAGACCGTGGACGTGTCGGTGAGCCTCGTCGTCAACGAGGCGCCCACGCGCGCCGGCCTCGTCATCGCGTCCATCGGGCCCGCGGCGAACAACGACAGCGGCACCAGCGTCACGGTCCTCGCGGACGGGCGGATCCTCGTCGCCGGTGTCGCGACCACGGCTTCGGGCGGCGAGGACATCGCGCTCACGCGTTACCTCGCCGACGGCACGCTCGACACGGGCTTCGGCGGCGGCGACGGCGTCGTCACGACGGCCATCGGTCCCGGGACGAACAGCGACCTGGGCAATAGCGTCGTCGTGCAGGCCGACGGCCACATCCTCGTGGGCGGCTTCGCGAGGACGAAGGCCGGAGGCTTCGATTTCGCGCTCGCGCGCTACGACGCCGACGGCACGCTCGACACGGATTTCGGCGGCGGCGACGGCATCGTCACCACGGCCATCGGTTCCGGTACGGCCACCGACATCGGCCACAATGTCACGGTGCAGGCCGATGGCCGGATCCTGCTCGCGGGCTTCGCCACGACCGGCACGGGCGGCGCCGATTTCGCCGTGGTGCGCTACAACGCGAACGGCACGCTCGACACGAGCTTCAGCGGCGACGGCATCGTCACCACGGCCATCGGTCCGGGCACCAACAGCGATGTCCCGCACAACGTGCTCGTGCAGCCGGACGGGAAGATCGTGGTCAGCGGCTTCGCGCAGACGAGCGGACGCGGCAACGACTTCGCGCTGGTGCGCTACAACGCGAACGGCTCGCTGGATTCGAGCTTCAGTGGCGATGGCAAGCAGACGACGTCGATCGGTCCCGGCACCGCCGACGATCGCGGCTATGGCCTTTCCCTGCTGGCGGACGGCAGGATCCTGGTGGGCGGCTTCGCACAGACGGCCGCGGGCGGCAACGACTTCGCGCTGGTGCGCTACAACGCGAACGGCAGCGTCGATACCGCGTTCGGTGGCGGCGACGGCATCGTCACGACGGCCATCGGCCCCGGCACCGCGGACGACCGCGGCTTCGCGCAGGTCCTGCAGGCCGACGGCCGGATTCTGCTCGGCGGCTTCGCGACGACCAGCGGCGGCGGCGAGGATCTCGCGCTCGCGCGCTACGACGCCGACGGCACGATCGACACGAGCTTCGGTGGCGGTGATGGCATCCTCACCACGGCCATCGGTCCGGGCGCCGGCATCGACGAGATCGGCGGCATCGCGGTGCAGGCGGACGGCCGGATCCTGGCCGGCGGCTTCGCGACGACCGCGGGTGGCGGGCAGGATTTCCTGCTCGCGCGCTACGAGGCCGACGGCTCGCGGGACACCGGTTTCGGCGGCCTGCGCATTCCCGAAGTGAACGCCGGCGCCGCGTTCTCGTTCACGCTGCCCGCGGGCCTGTTCGCGGATCCCGAGGGTGGCGCACTCACTTACTCCGTCACGCAGGCGAACGGCGGAGCGCTGCCGGGCTGGCTGTCGTTCACGTCCGCGACCAACGCGCTGGCCGGGACCGCGCCGGTTGGCAGCCCCGATCTCGCGCTCAGGCTCGTCGCGACCGATCCGCACGGCGCGAGCGCGTCGCTCGACTTCTCGCTGCGTGTCGACGAGGCGCCTACGGACATCCGCTGGAACGCAACGGCGCCATCGAGCGGCACGGGCCTGCCCTCGAGCGGTGCCGTGCTCGCGACGCTCGCGGCCGTCGACGCGGATTCCGATGCGTTCAGCTACTCGCTGGTGAGCGGCTCGGGCTTCACGATCGGATCGGACGGTACCGTCACGAAGAGCGGTGGTTTTTCCACGGGCGCGACCTCGACGCTCGTGATCCGCGTGACCGACTCCAACGGCATGACGTACGACGAGACCTTCGACGTCATCACGGGCTCGGGCGCCAGCAACAATCCGCTGCCGGCGACGGGTGAGGCGAATGCGATCCTCGCGGGGGACGATGTCCTCTACGGCATCGCGGGCAACGACGTGGTGTACGGCGGCGCGGGCGACGACACGCTGTTCGGCCAGGACGGTGTGGACACGCTGAACGGTGGCAGCGGCAACGACCTGCTGAACGGCGGGAACGGCAACGACACCTTCGTGTTCGCCGACGGCTCCGGGCGGGACCGCATCACGGGCTTCACGGCCGGTGGCACCGACGACTCGATCAACCTCTCCGCCGTCACGAATCCCGACTGGACCGGCTTCGCGGACGTGCAGGCGCACACGACGCAGGTCGGGGCGGATGCGCTGATCGACCTGGGCGGCGGCAACACGATCACGCTCGTGGGCGTGACCGCGGCCAGCCTGACGGCGGCTGACTTCACCTTGTGAAGGCGGCCGCCTTTCGCGACGGGCCCGATGCACCCGCGGAGGACATCCGCCGCGCCTTCGCGGCCTGCCGCGACAGCGTGGTCGCGGTCGGCGCCTTCAGCCTCGCGATCAACCTGCTGCTGCTCGTGCCGTCGCTGTACATGCTGCAGGTCTACGACCGCGTGCTCACGAGCGGCAGTGGCGCGACGCTCGCGATGCTCTCGCTCGTGGCGCTGTTCCTGCTCGCGACGCTGGGTGCGCTGGAGTGGGTGCGCTCGCAGATCCTGGTCCGCGTCAGCGAGCGGCTCGACGCGCTGCTCGCCACGCGGCTGTTCGACGTCTCCTTCCGGCAGGCGCTCGCGACCGGCGGGCAGCAGTCGGGGGCGCAGCCGCTCCTCGACATGCAGGGCCTGCGGCAGTTCCTGACGGGTCCGGGTCTGCTGGCGTTCTTCGATGCGCCCTGGCTGCCGATCTACTGCCTCGTGATGTTCGCGTTCCATCCCTGGTACGGCTGGCTGGCGGTGCTGTCGGCCCTGATGCTCGTCGCCATCGCGGTGGCGAACGAGCGCAGTACTGCGCCGCTGCTCGTCGAGGCGAACCGCGACGCGGCCGCCGCGCAGGCCGGTGTCGCGCGCACGCTGCGCAATGCCGAAGTCATCGAGGCGCTCGGCATGCTGGGCGCGCTGCGCGGCCGCTGGCAGGCGCGCGGCCGCCGCGTGATCGCCGCGCAGACCGAGGCGAGCCGTCGGGGCGGCCGTCTGGTGTCGGCCTCGCGTTTCCTGCGCCTGGCGCTGCAGTCCACCGTGCTCGGCGTCGGCGCCTGGCTGGTGCTGGACGAGCAGATGACGCCGGGTCTCATGGTCGCGGGTTCGATCCTGCTCGGTCGCGCACTCGCGCCGATCGACCAGCTCACGGGTGTCTGGAAGCAGTTCATCGGCGCGCGCGAGCAGTACCGGCGACTGAACGACTGGCTGAAGCGCGTGCCGGCGGCGCCCGAGCGCATGTCGCTGCCGGTGCCCGCGGGCACCCTCTCGGTCGAGGGTGTGTCGGTGGTGCCGCCCGGCGCGACGGCTCCCGTGCTGCGCGGCGTGAGTTTCAGCGCGGCCCCGGGTGAGGTCATCGGCATCATCGGTCCCAGCGCCGCGGGCAAGTCGACGCTGGCGCGTACGATCCTCGGCGTGTGGCCCGCGACGCAGGGCAAGGTGCGTCTCGACGGCGCCGACGTCTACGGCTGGGCGCGCGAGGACCTGGGTCCGCACGTCGGCTACCTGCCGCAGGACGTCGAACTCTTCGACGGGACCGTCGCCGAGAACATCGCGCGCTGCGGCGAGACCGACGGTGACCGGGTGGTCGCCGCGGCGCGGCTCGCGGGCGTGCACGAGATGGTGCTCAGGCTGCCTCAGGGCTACGACACCGTCATCGGGTCGGTGGGCGGCATCCTCACGGGCGGCCAGCGCCAGCGCATCGCGCTCGCGCGCGCGGTGTACGGCGCGCCGAAGCTGGTCGTGCTCGACGAGCCGAACTCCAGCCTCGACGAGGCCGGCGACCAGGCGCTGCTCGAGGCGCTGCGCACGCTGAAGGCGCGCGGCACGACGATCCTCGTGATCTCGCACCGTACCGGCATCCTGCCGGTCGTCGACCGGCTGCTGGTCCTCGCGGACGGCCAGGTGGCGGCGTTCGGGCCGCGCGATGCCGTGCGCCGGCAGCTCCAGGATCCACAGCGCGCGGCGGCGGCACCCGCGACATCCCCCGTCGCGAACCCCGCCGTGAATCCCGTGACGGTGCAGGCTTCGGGCACGATTCCGGTGCCGCTCGCGGCGCTGCGTCCGCCGGGCGGCAGGGAGCGCCCGTGAGCGCGGACGCACTCACGGGTCGGTCCGCGGCCCTGCCGGGCGATGACCGCGATCTGCGCCGGCTCGGCTACGGCATCCTGCTCGTGGTGTTCGGCGGCTTCGGCGGCTGGGCGGCGCTGGCACCGCTCGACAGCGCCGCGGTCGCGCCCGGCGTCATCACGGTGCAGAACTACCGCCGCACCGTGCAGCACCTCGAGGGCGGCATCGTGCAGGCGCTGCACGTGCGCGAGGGGCAGTTCGTGAAGGCCGGCGAAGTGCTCATCGATCTCGAGGGCACGCAGTTCCGTGCCGAGCTCGATTCGCTGGGCGTGCAGCAGGCGACGCTGCGTGCGCAGGAGGCGCGGCTGCTGGCCGAGCGTGATCGCCGCGCCGTGGTGACGTATCCGGGGGCCGACGTCCTGCTGGCGACCGACCCGCGCGTGATCGAGGCGCGCCAGGGGCAGCAGACGCTCTTCGCCGCGCGCCGCCGCGCCTACGAGGGCGAGGTCTCCGTACTGCGCCAGAGCAGCAACCAGCTGCGCGCGCAGATCGCCGGCCTCGAATCGGTGCAGGCCAGCAAGCGTGCGCTGATCGCGTCCTACAAGGGCGAGATCCAGGACCTGCGCGAACTGCTCGCCGAGGGCTTCGCGGACCGGCAGAAGCTCCGCGAATTCGAGCGCAACGTCGCCGCGCTCGAGGGCGAGGTCGCCGAGCTCGACGCCTCCGCCGCGCAGGCCCGCGCGAAGATCAACGAGGCCGAGCTGCGCATGCTGCAGGTCGAGCGCGAGTTCCAGACCGGCGTGGCCGCCGAACTCGGCGAGACGCAGGCGAAGCTCTCGGAGGTGACCGAGCGCCTGCGCGCGGCGCGGGACCGCGTGGCCCGTGCGCAGGTCCGCGCGCCGGTCAGCGGCCGCGTGCTGCAGCTCCGGGTGCACACGGTGGGCGGCGTCATCACGCCGGGGCAGCCGCTCATGGACGTGGTGCCCGAGCGCGAGGCGCTCGTGGTCGAGGCGCGCGTGCTGCCGGTGGACATCGACCGCGTGCGTACGGGGCTCGCTGCGACGATCCGCTTCAGCAGCTTCAAGCGCACGGCCGTGCCGGTCGTGCACGGTGGCGTGAGCAGCGTCTCCGCCGACCGCATCGTCGATGACAAGACCGGCCAGGCGTACTTCCTCGCGCGCATCGAGATCGCGGGAGCGGAGCGCGTGAAGCTCCGCGAGGTCGAACTGAAGCCCGGCATGCCCGCGGAGGTCATGATCAACACGGGATCGCGCACGCTGCTCGGCTACCTGTGGGAGCCGCTCGGCGACTCCATCGCGCGCTCGTTCCGGGAGGACTGAGCCTTGAGCCGACTGCTGCCGGCCCTGCTGCTCGTCATGGCACCCGCCCTCGCGCGGGCCGGGGCGCTGGATGACTTCTATCGTGCCGTGGTCGCGGCGGACCCGCGGCTCGCGATCGCCTCGGCCAGCCAGGACGTCGCCGAGGCGCAGCGCCGGCAGGCACTCGCGGAGCTGCTGCCGCAGGCCTCCGCGCAGGCGAGCCTGACGCGCACGCGCCAGGAGCGCTCCGGGCTCGTCGATTCCGATCCCGTCTACTACGACGGCGAGCGCTATTCCATCAACCTGCAGCAGCCGATCTTCGATGCGCGTCGTTTCAAGCTCTACCAGGCGAGCCGCGTGCGCGTGAGCCAGAGCGCGCACGAGGAGTCCGGCACGCGTTCCGAGGTGCGCTACGACACGATCGACCGCTACCTCGCGGCACTCTCCGCGGCCGAGCGGCTCCGGCTGGCGCGTCAGGAGGAGGAGACCGCGGCCACGCAGCAGGCGCAGGTCGAGAGCCTGTTCAAGCGACAGATGACGAAGGTCACCGACCTCATGACCGTGCAAGCCCGCGCCGATGGGCTCAGGGCCGGGCGCCTGCGCGCGGAGGCCGCCTACCAGGTCGCGCTCGATGCCCTCGCGGAACTCGCGGGCCAGCCTGTCACGGTGCTCGCGGGCCTCGAGGAGTCCGCAGTGCTCCCGCCCGTCGACGACACGCTGGCCGCGGTCGAGGAACGTGCCGCCGCGGTCAACGAGAACGTGCAGGCGCTGCGCGACGCCGCGGTGCGCGCGGGACACGATCTCGGTGCCGCGCGCGCGCGCCGCCTGCCCGTGCTGGGCCTGCAGCTCGCCGCGCAGCGTTCGAACATCGGCTACGAGAACTCGCTGCTGCCGCGGACCGAGACCGGGGTCGTCGGCGTGAACGTCACGCTGCCGCTGTTCACGGGCGGCGCGCTCTCGGCGATGGTGGGCGAGACGCGGGCGCGCCGGCGCATTGCCGATCTCGAACTGGAATCCGGACTGCGGCAGGCACGCGTGGCCACGCGTTCCGCGTGGCTGCAGCTCCGCAGTCTCGAGTCGCAGGTCGCGGCGGCGCACCGCGCCGTCGAATCCGGCGCGAAGGCCGTGGAGGCCAACGAGAAGGGCTATCGACTCGGCGTTGCCACACTCGTCGACGTACTCGATGCGCGGCGTGACGCGTTCGCGGCCGAGCGTGACTACGCCGATGTGCGCCACGAGTACCTGCGCCAGTGGGCGCTGCTCGCCGAGCTCACGGGCACGCTGGACGATGCCGCGGTGCGGCGACTGAGTGCGCTGCTCGTTCGTCCCGTCGATGGTGCGGTTCCGCCGCGTGCGGGGGGCGCTCCGGAGTGATTCGCCGTCGGCGTACGCCCATCCCCCATTCGGGTGATTGTGGCGCGGCATGGCCGCAGTAGCATGGCCCCGACGGTGCAAGGTGGCAGGACGCCCAGGACAGGATCACAAGCGGACGTGATCGCGCGCTCGTCGCGCACCTGGACAGGACGTCCTCCATCCGATGCCGGACCGCCGCGGCAACGGTTGGCCTGTCGCACCTCGGCCCCCACAGGCGGGAGCTCGCGGACCGGGCATGCACGGTCCGGTTCGCGAGCGGTTTTGGCCGGACTCCGCGCTGTTCCCGGACCCCTGTTTCCTGCCGTGTCCCGTGGCGCGCCGCCGTGAGCGCAGGGCGGCTCCCCGGGGTCGTCCTTCGTCCTTCGAACACACCCGCGATGGGGATCAGGTATCCGTTTCCAGGACCCTGCAGCAGCGTCCTGGCTGCGGGACTTCGATCCAAAGAGCCCGAAAAAAGAGGGGGACGATCGTCGTCCCCCTCTCCATTCCAGCGCCGGGCGTTACTGCGCGTGCGCAGCCGTCGCGCCGGCCTTCTTCGCGGCCGACAGCGCCGTGTTCGTGGTCTGCCGGATGTAGTGCTGCAGAGCCTCGATCTGCTCGGGCGTGTATTCCGGGTAGTCCGGCATGCCCTTCGAACGCAGTGAGCCGTTCCTCACGACCGCCGTCAGCTGCTCGAGGTCCGCTGCCACGGCTGACCGGCGCAGATCCGGTGCCGCGCCGCCGGCCATGAGCTCGATGCCGTGGCAGACGAAGCAGGTGTCGTACCACAGGCCCGCGCCCATGCCGTACCTGGCCTGATCCACCTTGAAGCCGGGGACGTCGACCATCGGCCGCTCCGGCGGGCGCGTGAACGCGGGCAGCTGCGCCTTGCCGTCGAGCGTGAAGGTGAGCACGCGGCGCTTCTCGGTGTAGTAGTCCCAGGGCTGGCCCGCACCGCTGTGCGTGCTGCCGCGGTAGCCGACCAGCAGCGTCACGTACTGCTTGCCGTTCGCGAGATAGGTGATCGGGTGCGACATGATGCCGTTCTGGGCATCGAACGACCACAGCTGCTTGCCCGAATCCGCCGCATAGGCGAACAGGTGGCCGTCACCACGGCCCGCGAAGACCAGGTTGCCGGCCGTCGCCATGGTGCCGCCGTTGAACGTATAGGCGAGACCCTCGACGCGCCAGGCTTCCTTCTGCGTCACGGGATTCCAGGCTGCGAACCAGGCCTTGTCCGGCGGCGGAGCGGGCGTTCCAGGGGGCGGTGCGCCCAGGCCCAGGTTCGCCGTGGTCATCTCGTCGCGCACCTGGAATTTCTTCAGATCCGGCGGATCGGCGTAACTGGCGGCCATGTCACGCACGTGCAGGTACGCGAGCCCCGAGGCGGGGCTGTAGGACATCGCGTCCACGCCGTGGGCGCCCCAGGCGGACGGCAGCATCGTGAAGCCGGTGCCCTGCGGATAGCGCGAGGCAGGAATCTCCACGGGGCGGCCGGTCGCCGGATCGATGCGCAGGGCCCAGTTCACCGTCGCGTACTTGTCCGCCGAGATGAACTTGCCGGTGCGACGGTCGAGTACGTAGAAGAAGCCGTTCTTCGAGGCGTTGAGCAGCACGGGCGTCTTCTTGCCGTCGACGTCGATGTCCGCGAGCTCGATGTCGAGGTTGGCGTCGAAGTCCCAGGCCTCGTTCGGATTGGCCTGGTAGTGCCACACGTATTCGCCGGTATCGGCGTTCAGCGCGACGATCGCGCAGGTGAACAGGTTGTCGCCGTCACCCGGATTGCGGATCTTCGGGTTGTACGGCATCGCGTTGCCGACGCCGATGTAAGCCAGGTTCAGCTGCGGGTCGTAGGCCATCGCGTGCCAAACGGGTCCGCCGCCGCCGAATTTCCACCACTCGCCGCTCCAGGTCTTCGCGGCCATCTCCATGGCCTTGTTCTCGAAGCCGTCGGCCGGGTTGCCGGGCACGGTGTAGAAGCGCCAGGCCTGCTTGCCCGTCTTGATGTCGTAGGCCGTGACATAGCCGCGCAGCGGGCCGTAGTCGCTGCCGCCGTGGCCGATGATGACCTTGTCCTTCAGGATGTACGGTGCGCCCGTGATGTAGCGCCGGTCCTTCGGATCGACGGTCATCGCGGTCCAGACCGGCTTGCCCGTCGCGGCATCGAGTGCGACGAGACGCCCGTCCAGCGTGCCGGTGATGACCTTGCCGTCGGCCCAGGCGATGCCGCGCACCCCCCAGCCGGCGCGCATCTTGTGGCCGGCGACGTCGAAGACCTTCGGGTCGTACTGCCACAGCAGGCGGCCGGTCGCGGCGTCCATCGCGTGGATGACGCTGTGATCGACGGCGAAGTACAGCACGCCGTCCACGGCGACCGCACCGCTGATGCCGCTGCTCTGGCCCACGGGCAGGTCGTAGAACCAGGCGAGGCCCAGCCGGCCGACGGTCTGGTCGTTGACTTCCTTCAGCGGGCTGAAGTGGTCCTGGCGCCAGGTGTTCCCGTACTGCTCCCAGTCCGCGCCTTCGACCTTCGCCGCGGGCGCGGATGCCGCCTCGCCCTCCTTCTTGCCACCACAGCCGCCGACCACGCCGGCGCCGATGATGACGAGCCCCGCCATGGCGGCTGCAAGGCCACCCCGGTTCATTACTGCCACGTGCGTTCCCCCCTGTGATCCCGAATCGTGCGATTCGTCGTAATCGTTCGAGTATAGGGCGAAGGCGCCGGCCGCGGGTAGCCGCCGGATACGGGATCGGTCGCGCCCGCCCGCCGCGGTCACCCGCGCAATCGCCGGTGGCTGCGTCAGGTACCCGCGAGCGATTGCGCGAGCCTCGCGCGCACCCACGACAGTCCGGTCGCCACGAGTTCCTTCGCGCCGTACCGGTCGCGCATGTTGCAGCCGTCGCACAGCGACGGGATGGCATCCATGCCTTCGCGGAGGGTCAGCGCCTCGCGGACACCCGTGTCCGCGACGTGGCCGAGGACGTGCTCGTGCCGCACGTCGTTGTAGCAGTAGAGGTAGTCGCCGGTCGCGGAGATCAGCAGGTCGACATTGCGCGGCGCGCACCGGAAGCGGTTCGCGCGCAGCTGCCCGATCGAGTCCCGCACGCCCGCGACGAAATCGAATTCCTGCGAGCGCAGGCGGTGGTGGCGGATCGCCGCGCGCAGTTGCGCGCTCGCGAGTTCGTGTCCCTGCAGGTTGCCGCCGCGGTTGTACAGCGTCGGCGACATCGTCAGCCGCCCGATGCCCTGCGCGCGCAGCCAGGCGATGGTCGCGGGCAGGGACGGCAGGCATTCCGGCATCGGGGTCAGGCTGACCGCGAGGCGCGTGCGCTTCAGCAGCCGTTGCGCCAGCCGCAGGTTCTTCTTGACGCGGTCGTGGTCGAGGTTGACGTGCACGCGGCCGTAGACCTGCGGATCGATGCTGGAGAAGGAGACGAGCAGGGTGCCGATCGCCCCGTCGAGGTGGCGGATGCGGCGCTCGTCGAGCTGCTGGCCGTTGCTGACCATGTCGAAGGGCACCGGATGACCGCGCAGCCGGTCCACGAAGTCGAAGAAGCGGTTGTGCGTCGTGGGCTCGCCGTAGCCCGCGATGACGCCGCGGAACACGTCCCCGGGCGCGATCCGTTCGAGCAGCCGCGTCCACGTCCCGAGGGTCATGAGCCGCGGATGCGCGATGAGGTCGCGCGGGCACATCGCGCACAGCGCGTTGCACTTGCTGGTCCACTCGACGTTGACGGCGATGCGGTAGCGGCTCATGTCCGCGCGTCCCCGGCGCCGGCGGCGGGGACGAGGCGGGGAACGTAGCTCGGGCAGCTCGGCATGACGCGGTCGATCTGCACGGCGACGAGACATTCCGCGTCCGGGTGTGCCGCGAGCCGCCGGGCGTCGTCGTCCACGGTCGCGCGTCCGTTCACGCGCAGCCGGCCGCCGTCGTTGAAGTCGACGAACAGCAGGCTCACCTGGTCGTTGACGAGGAGGTTGCCGAGGCTCGAGTAGGCGCCGTTGCCTTTCACACGCGCCGCGAAGTGCGGGAACGTCAGCCGGTCGGGCGCGAGCATCCTCACGAGCCCGGGGCCGCCGCCCTTGAAGGCGCAGTCGCAGCGGCCCTCGCGGTCGCTGGTCGCGAGGAAGAAGAAGGGCGCGGCCTCGATCCGCGCGTGGAACCGTTCCGGGACGTGATCCCAGACGAGTGCTGCGATGCGGGCCTCCGTCCACAGCCCCGGATCGCCCCAGCGCTGCTGCGCCGTGCGCTCGCCTTCGCTGAAGAGGTCTTCGCGCAGCGCCATCGTTCCTCCCGTGGGCCGGCCGCCCTCCATGGGCTGCCCGGTCCGGGTTGGACGTCGGCGGCGCGCGGAATCAGTCGCGGGGCGCGGAGAAAACTAGTCCGCGTAGAGTGAGTCCGTGCGCGCACGCGAGAAGGGCTTCGCGGGTTCCGCGAGCGCACGCGCCTCCCACTCGCGGAACGCGGCATCGGCGAACAGCGTGTCGCAGTACGCCTGTGCGGCGGGGGAGAGCGCGATGGCGTAGGTCCGGAAGCGCGTCGCGACGGGCAGGTAGAACGCATCGGCGAGCGAGCGCGGACCGAACAGGTACGGCCCCTGCGTGCCGTGCCGGCCGCGCAGTCCGGACCACATCGCATCCACGCGTGCGATGTCGGCCTGCGTCTCGGGAGGCAGGCCGGTGGCGCGACAGCGGCGCCGGATGTTCATGGGCAGGTCGCGGCGCAGCGCACCGAAGCCCGCGTGCATTTCCGCGATCACGGCGCGCGCCTGCGCCCGTGCGATGGGATCCGCCGGCAGCAGCGGGCCGGTGCGCGAGTTCTCGGCCGCCCACTCGGCGATCGCGATGCTCTCCCAGATCGCCTCGCTGCCGATGCGGAGCACCGGCACCTTGCCGGTCGGCGAGACCGCGCGGATGGCGGTGATGTTGCCCTCGCCGTAGCCGGGCTGGTCGAGGTCGATGGAGGTCTCGTCGAAGTCGATGCCGGCCCATTTGAGCGCGAGCCAGGGCCGCAGCGACCAGCTCGAGTAGTTGCAGTTGCCGACGTACAGTCGTGGTTTCATGGTGCACCTGCGTTCGTGAAGCCGGGTCGAATCTCCCGATGTCGTCAGCCACGCCGGGACCGGCGTTGCCGTGACCCGCGTCGATCAGCGCTGCGCCGCCAGCCCACCGCGCAGTGACCACACCGTGCTGCGGCCCGTGCCGCGCAGCTGCTCGACGGCCGCGAGGCTGCGCAGGCCGCGGCTGCAGACGAGCAGGTAGCGGTCCTGGGCGCCGAGGAGCGCGGGGTCGGCGAGCAGGCGGTTCATGGGGATGTGCAGGGCGCCGCCCGCGATCGGCTGCGCCGCCACCTCGTCGTCGTCGCGGATGTCGACGATGACGAGCCCCTCGCCGCGCGCGGCGGCGAGCGGCGTGTCGAGTTCGAGCCCCACTGCGGGCACTTCGTGGCGCGCGCAGCGGGAGCAGGTGCCGCCCGCGCACTCCGCGGCGCGCGGCGCCCGGATGCGCCGCTGCGTGAGGTCGAGCAGGTTCACGAGCAGGATGGCGTCCGTGAGCTGCCCCGGCAGATCGAGCAGCAGCTTCAGCGCCTCGACGGCCTGCAGGCTGCCGAGCACCGCGGGCACGGCGCCCAGCACGCCGGCTTCGCGGCAGTTGCCGACGACGCCGTCCTTCAGCGCATCGGGCCAGACGCAGCGCAGGCAGGAGCCGTTCCGATCGGGGCGCACGACCTGCAGCTGGCCCTCGTACTGGTGGATGCTGGCGAAGATCGCGGGCTTGCCGGCGCGCACGGCCGCGTCGTTCAGCAGGAACTTGGCGCGGAAGTTGTCGGTGCAGTCGATGACGAGGTCATGGTGCTGGAACCAGCGGTCCGCGTTGCCGGCATCGAGCGTCTGCACCTCGGACTCGACGTCGATCGCGGGGTTCTGCGCGCGCAGGCGCTCGGCCGCGACCTCGGCCTTCCAGCGGCCGACGTCGGCGAGCGCGTAGAGCGGCTGGCGGTGCAGGTTGGTGGCCTCGATGCGGTCGCTGTCGAGGATCGTGAGGTGACCGACGCCCGCACCGGCGAGGTACTGCAGCACGGGGCAGCCGAGGCCGCCCGCGCCGACGACGAGCACGCGCGCGGCCGCGAGCTTCGCCTGGCCGGCCTCGCCGACCTCGGGCAGGATCGTCTGGCGCGAATAGTCGAAGTGGGGGTGGCACCCGCGCTCCCGCGATGGAGTGGACGCTGCCGCGCCGCTCGTCGCGGCGTTCGAGGCCTCCGAGACGATGACGGTCCCGGCTGCGACGCCGGCGCGATCATGGCCGTGATCGTGATCGTGCTGCTGCTGGTGATCGTGCGCGACCGCCGCGCAGCGCTCGCAGTTCACCCAGCCCGAGTCGCCGTTGACGTAGTGTTCCTTCTTCCAGATCGGGACGCGGTGCTTGACCTCATCGATGATGTAGCGGCAGGCGGCGACGGCTACGCCGCGGTGCGGGCTCGACACGCCCACCCACACGGCGAGGTCGCCGATCGCGAGCGAGCCCACGCGGTGCACGCAGCGCGCATGACTCACGCCGAAGCGGCGCACTGCCTCGTCGATGATGCGCTCGCCCTCGCGCACGGCGAGCGTCACGTAGGCCTCGTACTCGAGCCGCGTGACGCGCTGGCCCTCGTTCTCGTCGCGCACCCAGCCTTCGAAGCTGACGTAGCCGCCGCAGCCGCCGTCCGCGAGCGAGCGTGCGAGCGCCGCCAGGTCGGGCGGCGACTCGCAGAACTCGAAGCGTGCGGCCACGGTGGTCTCCATCGGGGCGCGGCTTCAGCCGCCCGCCACGGGCGGGATGAACACGAGCTCGTCGCCTTCCCTGAGCGTCTGGTTCCAGTCGGCGAACTCGTCGTTGACGGCGACGCGCACGGCCTCGCGGTTCAGCCCGAAGCCGTGGCGGGCGCGCAGCTCGTCGTAGACCGCGGCCGGCGTCGTGGCAGCGGTTTCCAGGGTCTCGGCGTTGCGGCCGGCCTTCTCGCGCAGGGCGGCGTAGTACTTGATCTCGAATCTCGGCATGTGCGGATGATCTCCCTCAGGCCGGGCCGGGCTCGGCCGCCACCTGCGCGGCCCGGTATTCCTCCGGCGTGTTGACGTTGTCGAGCGCGTGGTCGTCCGCGAGGCCGATGAGCCGCACCTGCGGACCACCCAGGAACTTGCGCGGGCAGTTGCGGCCCGTGGCGAGGAAGGCGTGCAACGGCCCGCGGCTCGCGGGCTCGTAGATCGCACACAGCGGCTCCGGGAGGCCGTCGTACGCGCTGCGGTACGCGGTCGCGAGCTGCGACGGGTCGCGCTCCGCGAACAGCCGCCCGAGCGTCGCGCGGTCGAGCCGCGGCAGATCGCAGGCGACGACGAGCCACGCGCGGTCGGGATGGGCGTCGAGCGCGCTCAGGATGCCGGCGATGGGACCTTCGGCGTCGACGGCGTCGACGATCTGCGGCAGTGAGGCGCGCAGTGGCTCGTCGCGCTGGTCGGTGCGCACGGAGACGAATGCGCGCTCCGTCATCGCGGTGACGAGCTCCCAGGTCGCGAGGAGCTGCGGCCGGCCGCCGTAGTCGAGCGCGGCCTTGTCGCGCTGCATGCGCTTCGACCGGCCGCCGGCGAGCACGAGGCCGTACACGGTTGCGGTCATGGCGCGGCCTCCGCGTGGTAGTCGCTCTTGCCGCCGGTCTTCTCGACGAGCCGGGTGCCCGTGATGACCATGTCGTGCGACAGCGCCTTGCACATGTCGTAGACCGTGAGCGCCGCGACCGAGGCCGCGGTCAGCGCCTCCATCTCGACACCGGTGCGGTGCTGCACGGCGACGCTCGCGCGGATCACGACGACGCCGTCGGGCTCCATGTGGATCGCGATCCGGCAGCCGTCGAGCGGCAGCGGGTGGCAGAACGGGATCAGTTCGTGCGTGCGCTTCGCCGCCATGGTGCCGGCGATGATCGCGGTCTGGAACACGGGGCCCTTGCGCGTGCTGAAGCCCTGCGATTCGAGCGTCGCGGCGACGTGGCCCGGCAGCACGACGCGTGCCTCGGCGACGGCGGTGCGTTCGGTCACGGCCTTGTGGCCGACATCGACCATGGTCGGCTGGCCGCGGGCATCGACGTGGGTGAGTCCGCCGTTCATGGACTCAGCCGCCGATGTAGTGCATTTCGATCTTGCGCAGCGGCTGTTCGCCGCGCAGCTGCTGGCGCAGCTCGCTGTAGCGGTCGGCACGCGCGCCCCACACGCCACGGATGCGCGCCACGAGTGCCTCGTCGTCCTCGCCCGCGCGCAGCGGGGCGCGCAGGTCCGTGCCCTTCGTGGCGAAGAGGCAGGTGTACAGCGTCCCTTCCGACGACAGGCGCGCACGGGTGCAGTCGCCGCAGAACGGCTGCGACACCGAGGAGATGAAGCCGACCTCCCCGCCGCCGTCGTCGAAGCGATAGCGCTCGGCGACCTCGCCGCGGTAGTCCGCGCGCACCGGCGAGATGGGCCAGCGCGCGTGCACGCGCTCCGCGAGCTCGCGCGACGGCACGACCTTCTCCGGCTGCCAGTCGTTGCGGTTGCCGACGTCCATGTACTCGATGAAGCGCACGATGACGCCGCTGCCGCGGAAGTGCTCGATCATGTCGAGCACGGTGTGGTCGTTGATGCCGCGCTGCACGACCGTGTTGATCTTGATGGGCCCGAGCCCCGCGTGCTGGGCGGCCTTGATGCCTGCGAGCACTTCGTCGAGGCCGTCGAAGCCGCCGGAGAGCCGCCGGAAGACCTCGCGGTCCAGTGAATCGAGGCTGACCGTCACGCGCTTGAGGCCGTTGGCCGCGAGCGGCGCGGCGTGCTGCGCGAGCAGCATCGCATTGGTCGTGAGCGCGAGGTCCTCGACGCCCTCGATGCAGGCCAGGTCGCCGACGAGGTCGGCGAGGTTCGGGCGCAGCAGGGGTTCGCCACCGGTGAGCCGGAGCTTGCGCGTGCCGAGCTTCACGAACAGGCGCGCGAGCCGCACGATCTCCTCGAAGCCCAGGCGCTCGCGCGAGTTCAGGAACCGGTAGCCCTCGCCGTAGGTGTCCTTCGGCATGCAGTACGGGCAGCGGAAGTTGCAGCGGTCCATCACCGAGATGCGCAGGTCCGTGAGCGGCCGCCCGCGTGTGTCGTTGAGGGACACGCGGTCCGGGAGCGCGACGATGGTGGATCCTTCGTTCATGGCCTACCAGTAATAGAGCGGCGCGACCGTGCCGGGTTCCAGTTCCACGGGGCCCGGTGGCAGCTCCAGGAAACCCTGCGTGCCCGCGAGCCGGACGAAGTCCCCGGAACCCCCGGTCGGGTTCGGTCGGGCGAGCATGCGGCCGGAACCATCGTACTCCAGCCGTACCGGCAGGAAATACGCGAGACGCGCATGGAAGCGTACGTCTTCGGCAAGCGCGGCGCGCGGCGTCGGCGCGGGCTCGAATCCCGTCATGCGCTCCAGGGCGTCGGCCACATACCGGGCCACGCAGACCATGACCGAGACCGGATTGCCCGGCAGGCCGAAGACCAGCTGGCCCGCGGGCCCGACGCCGAACCACAGCGGCTTGCCGGGTCGCTGCGCGACCTTGTGGAACACCTTGCGGACCCCGAGCGCCTCCAGCGACTGCGGAACGAAGTCGAACTGACCCGCGGACACGCCGCCGGACAGCAGGATCACGTCGCGCGAGGCGAGTTCGGCGGCGAGCAGGGTCTCGATGGTCCGGCGGTCGTCGCGGGCGTGGCGCAGCACGACATCGGTGTAGCCGCGCCGCGCGAGCGCCGCGGCGAGCGCGTAGGGGTTCGAGCGGCGCACCTGGTGCGCGGCGATCGGATGCCCCGGGTCGATGAGCTCGTCGCCCGTGCTCACGATCGCGATACGCGGCAGACGAGCCACCTCCAGCTCGGCGCGCCCCGCAGAGGCCGCGAGCGCGATCTCGACGGCACCCAGGCGCACGCCCGCCGGCAGCACGATGTCGTGGGCGCGCGCGTCGGAGGCCTGGCGGTGGACGTTCATCCAGGGTTCGACGCCGACATCCGGATCGATCTCGACCTGCCCGCCGGTCACGCGGATGCGTTCCACCGGCACGACCGCGTCGCTGTCCTCGGGCAGGACGGCCCCGGTCATGGCCTCGATGGCCGCCTCCGTCGAGGACAGCCGTGCGCGCGGCGCGCCCGCCGGAGCCACCCCCGCGATGTGGAAATGCCGGCGGCCCGCGGCCACGGCGGCGCTCGCGATCGCGATGCCGTCCATCGCCACCCGGTCGAAGGGCGGCTGGTCGCGCTCCGCGCGCACGGCTTCGCGCAGGCAGCGCCCGAAGGCGGCCGGGAGCGGCAGGGTCTCGACCGGGAGGGGCCGGACGGAGGCCGCGACCTGCGCCGCGGCCTCGGTGGGGGTCAGCACCGCATCACTTCGGCTGGCGGGCCTTGTAGGCGCGCAGCTGATCGTTGAACCGAGCGGCCAGCTCGGACACTTCGTCCACGGCCGCGTTGTTCTGCTGCGCCTGCCGCGCCTTGATCTGCTTGCGCTGTTCCTCGGTCAGGTTCGGATCGGTCAGTTCCTTCGCGGCCGCCTCGTCGAGGCACTTCGTGAAGCTGGTGACGTCGGCGTCGAACTGCCGCACGGCCTTCTGGCCGGCGACCATCTCCTCCAGCGAGGCGGTGTTTCCGTCGGGGAGCTGCGCGGGCTTCTGGGGGTAGGCGCAATCGGCTCCGGCGAGCGGCGCGGCGAGGCAGGCGCAGGCGGCCAGTACGGCGAGCTTCGGGGTCTTCATCGGGTCGGTCTCCAGTGCAGTGGGTAGGGTTGCGCCGCCTGCTGGGTGAAGCCACGTCCCGTACCGGCTCCAGGCGACCGGCCCGAGTTTAGCTCAGTGCCCCGTCCGGGGGCATGCGCCGCAGCGCCGAGTGGACTTCCGCGACGATGGAGAGTGCGATCGAGGCGGGCGAGTCCGCCCCGATGTCGAGCCCGACGGGTGCGTGCAGGCGCGGCTCCAGCCGGGCGGCGAGCGCCGGCATCAGGCGGTCCAGCAGGCGCTGGCGGCGGCGGCGGGGACCCAGCAGGCCCACGTACTCCAGGTCCGCGCCCGCGAGGGCCCGCACATAGCGTTCATCGGCGACGAGGTGGTGGCTCATGACCACGGCCGCCGTCCAGCGTCCGGCACCCACCAGTGCGTTCACCGCGGCCTCGTCGACCAGCAGGTGCCGCGCGGTGCGCTCGAACTCCGGCCGCGCGAGGTAGGCGGGCCGGTGGTCGCCCACGGCCACGGGCCAGCCGAGCGTCTGGAAGCCGCCCACCACCGGCACGGCATCGGGTCCCGCGCCCAGGACCAGGATGTGCGGCAGCGGCCGGATGGTTTCGCGCCAGCAGGACAGGCTCCGGCCTTCGAGCCGGCCCGTGACGAGGGCGCCGGCACGGCCCGGACTGACCGTGGCGGCCAGTGCCTCGAGTTCGGTGATCGCACGCTCGTCGAGGCCCGGTGAGACCTGCGGGGCGCCCCCGCGGAGGGCGACCCGGGTCGTCCCCGGCGGCAGCAATGCATGGCCGGATTCGGTCACGAGCAGCAGCTCGGCCGCATCGGGACCGAGGAGCGCGTTCGCGATCGACGAGAACGGATGCCAGTCGTGCGCCGGGTCGAGCCTCTGCAGCAGCAGGCTGATCGAACCGTCGCAGCCGACGCCGAAGCCCCAGACGTCGTCGTGATCGCCGGAGAGGGCATAGCGCACGATCCGCGCCCGCCCGTCGGTGAAGACCTGGCGCGAGTGTTCGACGAGGTCGCCCTCGAGGCAGCCGCCGCTCACGAGCCCGTGATACCGGCCCTCGGCGTCGATCAGGATCCGGTGGCCGGGCTTCGAATAGGTCGACCCCGCCGTCTCGATCACGGTCACGAGCACGAGCGGGCGGCCCGCATCGCGGTGGCCGGCGAAGAAGTCGAGGAGCTGCAGGCTGCTCACGTGTCGGTCGTCCCTTGCGCTGGTGCTCCGCATTCTGCCGCAACGCGGCGGGCGGGAATTGGCAGGCCCGGCAGGCGGCTGTGCAGTCGCGACGGGCCCGCCCTTGCGCGATACTGGCGCGAACCAGGAGGTGGTCGTGGCCGGTCCTGCGGGAAACCTGCATGTCGTCGTGCTCGCGGCCGGGGCCTCGACGCGCCTCGGACAGCCGAAGCAGCTCGTGCGCCTCGGCGGGCGGCCGGTCCTGCACCGCGTGGTCGGCGAGGCCGTCGCGGTCGCGGGCGCGAGCGTCACCGTGGTGCTCGGCGCCCATGCGCGGGATCTCACGCGTCTGCTGCAGAACTCGCCGGCCTCCGTGGTCGTGAACCGTCACTGGGAGGAGGGCATCGCCTCGTCGCTGCGCTGCGGTCTCGCGGCCGCGCCGGCGTCCGCGGATGCCGTGCTGGTCCTGCTCGGTGACCAGGTCGCGGTCAGCGCCGAGGATCTCCAGCGGCTCATCGCGGCCTGGGGCGGCCACGACACGGTCATCGCGGCCAGCGTCTACGGCGGCACGCTCGGTGTGCCCGCGATCTTCCCGCGCTTCTGCTGGAGCGAACTCGCGCAACTGCGCGGCGACCAGGGCGCGCGCGCGATCATCGCGCGCCACGCCGCGCGGCTCGCCCACGTGCCCATGCCGAGCGCCGCCGTGGACCTCGACACGCCCGAGGATCTCGCGCGTATCGTCGTGCGCGACCGTCCGGAGGCAGGGCAGCTCGACGCATGAACGGCCCGCTGCACACTCCGCCCGCCGCCGGCGCCACCGCCGTGCTGTCGCCCGTGGTCCGCCGCGTGGTTGCGCGCAATCCCGGTCCCCTGACCGGCGCCGGTACCAACACCTATCTGGTCGGCACTGGTCCGGTGATCGTGCTGGATCCGGGCCCGGCCGATCCCGTGCACATCGACGCGATCCTCGCCGCGGCGCCGGGGGGCATCGCGCAGATCGTGGTCACGCACACCCACAGCGATCACTCGCCGGGGGCCGCACTGCTCGCCGCGCGCACCGGTGCCGCCATCGTCGGCCGTCCGACCGAGCCCGATGAAGACATGGACCGGACGTTCGTCCCGACGCGCGTCCCCGCGGACGGCGAATGCGTGCGCGTACCGGGCGCGAGCCTGCGCGCGGTCTACACGCCCGGCCACGTCGGCAATCACGTCTGCTGGCTCCACGAGGAGGAGCGCCTGCTGTTCACGGGCGACCACATCCTGGGCGGCGTGACCACGGTCATCATCCCGCCGTCGGGAGACATGGGCGATTTCCTCGCCTCGCTCGCGAAGCTGCGCGCGCTCGACGCCGCGGCCATCGCCCCCGGCCACGGCCCCGTGCTGGACGAGCCCGCGGTCGTGATCGACGCGCTCGTCGCGCATCGTCTGGCGCGCGAGGCGAAGGTGCTGGCCGCCGTGCGCGGGCAGGGCGCCGCGACGCTCGCGGAGCTGCTGCCGGTCGTCTACGACGACGTGCCCGTGCCGATGCACCGCATCGCGCGCTGGTCGCTCTGGGCGCATCTGATCAAGCTCGCGCGCGAGGGACGGGTGCGCGAGGAAGCGGGGCACTGGCTGCCCGCATGAGTGGCCTGGGCGTCGCGCTGCGGCACTGCCGCATGGTGTTGGGCGGTCGCACCGTCCTCGGGCTCGGGCGGTTCGAGGTGGCGCCCGGCGATCGCTGGGCCGTGCTGGGCCCGAACGGTGCGGGCAAGAGCCAGCTCGTGAAGCTGCTGGCGGGCATCCGCTGGCCCACGCCGACGGGCCGCGAGCACCGCGTCTGGCGCGATGCGCGCGGCCGGGAACTGGAACTCATCGAGGCGCGCGATCACATCGCCTACGTCGGCGCGGAGTCGCAGGACCGCTACGCGCGCCACGGCTGGAACTTCACGCTGGCCGAGGTCGTCGCGACGGGCCTGTTCCGCACCGACATCCCGCTCGATGTCCCCGGGCCTGCCGGGCGGCGCACCGTGAACCGCCTGCTCGCGCGCTTCGGCCTGAGAGCCGTCGCGGAGCGGCGCATGCTGGAAGTGTCCTATGGCCAGCGCCGACTGGTCCTCATCGCGCGTGCGCTCGCGGCCCGCCCGCGGCTCCTGCTGCTGGACGAACCCTACAACGGCCTCGATGGCGCGCATCGCGTGCTGCTCGACAGCGCGCTCACGCGGCTCGCCGGTGATCGCGTGACACTCGTGGTCACCGCGCATCGCGTCGAGGACCTGCCCGCGGGACTCACGCATCTCGCGGAGCTGCGCGCGGGTCGCCTGCGCCATGCGGGGCCCTGGAATGCCGCCCGTGCGCGGCGGGCGCTCGCGACGGGCCGCGTGCGGCCGCGGCGTCGCGCCGTCGCGAGGGCGGGCGGGACTGCGCCGTATCTCGCACTCGAGGGCGTGAACGTGTACCGCGACGGACGCGCGGTGCTGCGCGATCTCGACTGGCGGCTCGTGGACGGCGAGCACTGGGCCGTCGCCGGCCGCAACGGCAGCGGCAAGAGCACGTTCCTCGGGCTCCTCTACGGCATCCATCCGGCCGCGCTCGGTGGACGCATCCTGCGCCGCGATCATCCGCCCGGCACGCCGCTCGAGGACATCCGCAACGACATCGCGCTCGTCTCGCCGGAGCTGCAGACCCGCTACGATCCGCACAGCACGGCGCTCGAGATCGTGGTGAGCGGTATGCGCAACAGCATCGGACTCGACGAACCGCCGACGGCGCGCGAGCGTGCGGCGGCGCTCGGCTGGCTCGGGCTCCTCGGTCTCGTGGCGCAGGCCGACCGCACGCCGCGCGAGCTGTCCTACGGCGAAATGCGCCTCGTGCTGTTCGCGCGCGCGTTCGTGCGCCGGCCGCGCCTGCTGCTGCTGGACGAGCCGTTCACGGGGCTCGACGCGCGGCGCCGCGACCAGCTCAAGCGGGCGCTCGGTGACCTGGTCCGGCAGGGTTCCCGGCTGGTCATGGCGGTCCATCACCGCGACGACCTGATCCCGGACATCACCCGGGTGCTCCGGCTCGCACGCCGGCGGGCTGTGATTTCCCGCCTTTGATGCGGCGCAGCGGAGGCATAGACTGCTGCCGCCGACAAGGCCTGCACAGGCTGTGTTATGTCAACCGATTCGGATAGGACCTCGCTGGCGGCGCTGACCCTGGGCGCGCTCGGGGTCGTGTTCGGCGACATCGGCACGAGTCCGCTGTACGCGTTCAAGACCTGTTTCTCCGCCGTGCCCGATCTGCAGCCGACGCCCGAAAACGTGCTCGGCCTGCTGTCGCTGATCTTCTGGGCGCTCATCGCCGTCATCTCGCTCAAGTACGTGACCGTCGTGCTGCGCGCCGACAACCGCGGCGAGGGCGGTGTGCTCGCGCTGACGACACTGGTGCTGTCCGGTCGTCCGCCGATCCCGCGTGCGCTCATCATGGCGCTCGGGCTGTTCGGCGCCGTGCTGTTCTTCGGTGACGGCGCGATCACGCCGGCGATCTCCGTGCTCTCCGCGGTCGAGGGTCTGGAAGTCGTGTCGCGGGAATTCGAGCGCTACGTGCTGCCGCTCGCGGTGGTCATCCTGCTGGTGCTGTTCTCGCTGCAGAAGCGCGGCACCGGGGCCGTCGGCAGTCTGTTCGGGCCGGTGATGGTGGTGTGGTTCGTGACACTCGCGGTCCTCGGCGTGTCGTGGATCGTCCGGGAACCGTCCGTGCTGGCGGCCCTGAGCCCGCTGTACGCGCTGCACTTCTTCGGCGGGCACTACAGCGTCGCGCTGCTGGTGCTGTCGGCGATCTTCCTCGCCGTGACGGGTGGCGAGGCGCTCTACGCGGACATGGGGCATTTCGGCCGGCGTCCGATCGAGTTCGGCTGGTACCTGCTCGTGTTCCCGGCGCTGGTGCTGAACTACCTCGGCCAGGGTGCGCTCGTGCTCTCGCATCCCGAGGCGGTGCGCAGCCCGTTCTTCCTGCTCGCGCCGGAGTGGGCGCTCGTGCCGCTGATCGTGCTGGCCGGTGCCGCGACGGTCATCGCATCGCAGGCGGTGATCTCGGGCGTGTTCTCGGTGGTGCGCCAGTCGCTGCAGCTCGGCTTCCTGCCGCGCATGCGCATCATCCATGCATCCGAGGAGACGATCGGCCAGGTCTACATCCCGTCGGCGAACTGGCTGCTGCTCTTCGCGACTCTGGGTCTCGTGCTCGCGTTCGAGACCTCCGCCGACCTCGCCGCGGCCTACGGCATCGCGATCAGCCTCGCGATGTCGATCGACAGCCTGCTGGTGTTCATCTGGCTGTCCTACAGCGGCCGCCGGCGCGCGCGCCTGGGTCAGGCGCTGCTGGTGCTGGTGCTCGTCGTCGATCTCGGCTTCGTGACGGCGAACAGCGTCAAGATCCCGCACGGCGGCTGGCTGCCGCTGGTCGCGGGTGCGGCGATGTACCTGCTGATGGCCACCTGGCAGCAGGGCCGCAACCTGCTGATGAACTCGCTGGTGCGGCAGCAGATGCCGCTGCGCAGGTTCCTGAAGTCGCTGGAGCGGCCGGATCTCAGTCGCGCGCCGGGCACGGCCGTCTACCTCGAGAACAACCCCGACGGCATCCCGCGCGCGCTGCTCAAGAACCTGCAGGTCAACAACGTCGTGCACCAGCGCGTGATCCTGGTGACGGTGGTGACCGAGGACGTGCCGCGCACGGTCAAGGGACACCGCACGAGGATCTCCGAGCTGGCGCCGGGCGTGTATCGCGTGATCGCGCGCACGGGTTTCATGGAGACGCCGCACGTGCCCAATCTGCTGCGCGAGGCCGGCCAGCAGGGACTCGCCTACCGTCCCGAGGAGACGACCTACTTCCTCGGTCGCGAGAACGTCGTGGTGACGCGCCGTTCGGGCCTGCCGCTCTGGCGCAAGCGCATCTATGCGCTGCTGTCGCGCAACGCCGAGCTCGCCTCGCAGCACTTCGCGCTGCCGCCCGGCCGCGTCATCGAGGTGGGCGAGCAGTTCGAGATCTGATGCCGCGCGCGCGATGCGCGGCGCCGCGTTCGACGCTGCGCCAGCGCGGGGCGTTCACGATTTCCCGACGTGGCGGCGCCGAAGCACCGGCGACGGAGCACTCACGATTCTCTGAATGGAAGGCGGCCGGACGCGCGGGCGCGCAGGCGGGTCGCCGAGGCGAGCGTAAAGATCTGGCGCGAGACGAGGCGAGCCCGCCGTTGCAGCCCGCGCGACGTGCTGCCGGCCTGTCTGAAGAAGTCTCGTGAATGGCGCCGCGCCGGGCGGAGCGGGCGTTACTTGCCGCGGTAGACGATGCGGCCCTTGGTGAGGTCGTACGGGGTCATCTCGACGGTCACGGCGTCGCCGGTGAGGATCCGGATATAGTTCTTGCGCATCTTGCCGGAGATGTGCGCCGTGACGACGTGGCCGTTCTTGAGCTTCACGCGGAAAGTCGTGTTGGGCAGGGTCTCGACGACCGAGCCTTCCATCTGGATTGCGTCCTCTTTGGACATTGAATTCGCCTGATCGCGCCCCGGCAGCGCGCGCGGATTGTGCCGAAAGGCGCCCCACAGCACAACTAGCCGTCGCCACTGCGCCACAGCCGCAGCGCAGGATCGGCCCAGCCGGCGACCCGCCGCAGAAACTCCCCGCGGGTGATCGACCGCGCCCCCAGCGAGAACAGGTGCTCCGTCTCCATCTGGCAGTCGATCAGGCGCACGTCGCGCCGCCGGCACTCGTCCACGAGTCGCGCCAGCGCAACTTTGGAGGCGTCGCGGGCCCGGGCGAACATCGATTCCCCGAAGAACACCCGCCCGATCGCCACCCCGTACAGCCCGCCCGTGAGCTCCCCGTCGCACCAGGTCTCGACCGACAGCGCGAACCCCTCCCGGTGCAGCGCGAGGTAGGCCGCGCGCATTTCGGGGGTGATCCAGGTGCCCTGGCCCGCCGCGCGAGGGGCGGCGCAGGCGTCGATGACGGCCTCGAAGGCGGTGTCGAGACGTGTCTCGTAGCCGCGGTTGCGGATCGACTGGCCGAGGCTGCGCGAGCGGCGGAATTCCAGGGGGAACAGCACGGCGCGCGGATCGGGCGACCACCAGAGGATCGGCTGGCCCGCCGAGAACCACGGGAACACGCCGTGGCGATAGGCGTGCAGCAGCCAGGGCGGCGTGAGCGCGCCGCCCACGGCGAGGAGCCCGTCGGGATCCCGGAGCGCATGCCCGGCCGGCGGCAGCGCCTCGGGCGGCGCGTCCTCAGGGAGCCAGACGGGGCGTTTCATGCGCGACGGGCGCCGCGTCGGCGTGCCGGTAGGGCACGTGTCCGGACGCGAGCGCGATGTACTGCTCGACCCGATCGCGCTCGCCCGCGAGATACCTCGCGATGGCCTGCGCGAAGCGCGGATCGCGGATCGCGTGCAGCGACCAGGTGCGGGTCGGGCGGAAGCCGCGCAGCAGCTTGTGCTCGCCTTGCGTGCCGGGCTCGAAGCGGACCAGGCCCCGGGCGAGGCAGTGTTCGATGCCCTGGTGGTAGCAGGTCTCGAAGTGCAGGCTGTGGTACGCCTCGGATGCGCCCCAGTAGCGGCCATAGAGCGTCGTATCGCTCTGGAAGAAGATCGCGGCACCCACGGGTTCTTCGCGCAGCAGCGCGAGCTTCACCATGATCCGCGCGGGTGAGCTGCGCGCGAATTCGAGGAAGAATCGCCGGTTGAGGTAGGGCTCGTGGCCGTGGCGGCGGAAGGTGTCGGTGTAGAAGCCGAGCACCACGTCGAGGCGGCCGTCCGCGAGCGCCGCGCCGTCGAGCGTTTCGAAGCGGATGCCCTGTTCGGCCACGCGGCGCCGCTCGCGCCGCATCTTCTTGCGCTTCTCCGCCGTGAAGCTCGCGAGGAAGCCCTCGAAGTCGCCGTAGCCCTCGTCGCGCCAGTGGAACTGACAGTCCACCCGCGGCAGGAACTCCGGGCCCGCCAGCAGGGCCCGCTCGGACTCGGTCACGAAGTTCAGGTGCAGCGACGAGGCATTCGTCTCCGCGGCGAGCGTGCGCGCTCCCGCGAGCAGTGCGGCGCGCACGGCCCCGGCCGGCGCGGCGGGGTGCACGAGCAGGTGCGGCCCGGTCGCCGGCGTGAACGGCGTGCACGCGACCAGCTTCGGGTACCAGGCGAGCCCCTGCCGCTCGTAGGCGGCCGCCCAGCTGAAGTCGAAGACGAACTCGCCGAAGGAGTCCCACTTCAGGTACAGCGGCAGCGCTCCCACGAGCCCGCCCGTGGCGGATTCGACCAGCACGTGCTGCGGCTCCCAGCTCGTGTCCGCGCCGACCGACCCCGAGCGTTCGATCGCGGCGAGGAACTCGTGCCGCGCGAAGAGCGCATCCGCGGGCACGAGCGCGTTCCAGGCGTCGGCATCGACATCGGCGAGGTCCGTGACGATGCGGGTGCGCATGCGCGGCCGGCGCGGGCGCGAGGCTCAGCCCTGGCCGTCGAGGTGGTCGAGGTAGCGGTCGGCGTCGAGCGCCGCCATGCAGCCCGTGCCCGCCGAGGTGACCGCCTGGCGGTAGACGTGGTCGGCCACGTCGCCGGCGGCGAACACGCCGGGCACCGAGGTTGCGGTGGCGTCGCCCGCCGCGCCCGAGCGCACGGTGATGTAGCCGCCCTTCATGTCGAGCTGGCCCGCGAAGATCTGCGTATTCGGCACGTGGCCCACGGCGACGAACAGGCCCTGCAGCCCGATGTCGCGCGTCGCGCCGCCCGCGGTCGCGCGCACGCGCACGCCGTTCACGCCCATGTCGTCGCCCAGTACCTCGTCGACGACGTGGTTCCAGAGGATGCTCACCTTGCCGGCCTTCTCCTGCGCGAACAGGCGGTCCTGCAGGATCTTCTCGGCGCGCAGCCGGTCGCGGCGGTGGATCAGCGTCACGTGGCTCGCGAGGTTCGACAGGTACAGCGCCTCCTCGACGGCGGTGTTGCCGCCGCCCACGACCGCCACCGTCTGGTTGCGGTAGAAGAAGCCGTCGCAGGTGGCGCAGGCCGACACGCCCTTGCCGCGCAGCCGCGTCTCGGACTCGAGGCCGAGGTACTGCGCCGAGGCGCCCGTCGCGATGATCAGCGCATCGCAGGTGTAGCGGCCGTTCTCGCCCGTGAGTTCGAGCGGGCGGCGCGAGAAGTCGACGGCGTTGATGTGATCGTTCACCATCTCGACCGCGAAGCGCAGGGCGTGGTGGCGCATGCGCTCCATGAGCCCGGGTCCCATCAGGCCCTCGACATCGCCGGGCCAGTTGTCGACCTCCGTCGTCGTCATGAGCTGGCCGCCCTGTTCCATGCCCGTGATGAGCAGGGGCTGCCGGTTGGCGCGCGCGGCATAGATCGCCGCGGTGTAACCCGCGGGGCCGGAACCGAGGACGATCAGACGGGAGTGGCGCGGGGTGCTCATGCTTGGGCTCGGGGTTCGCTCGTGCTCGTGGAGGGGAAGTGGAACCGAAACGGGAAGGGCGCAATCCTAGCAGTCTGTCGGACTCAGGATTGATCGGCTGCGACAGTGGGAGTGCGGGCCATTTCTGCGATCACCTGAGCCGCCAGGCTGCTGGTGTCGTGCCTGCCGGATGTTGATCGCCGGCGAGCGCGGCGCCGCCGGCATCCGCCCTCGCACGGCGGAATGACGGCGCGGCGAGGGCGAGGTGGCCGCGGTGTCGCTCCGTGCCGCGGCCGACGCTGTTGCCCTTCATCGTAACTTCGTATAATCAAACGGTTATTCATCCTTTCTTCCGTGAGGTCTGATCTTCCGTGAGATCTGAGAAACGTGGCTGAAGCAACGAGCGCCGAGCCCGCGGGCAAACTCGAAGCCGTGGTCGTGCGCGGGCTGCGCGAGGGCGCGTTCTGGCTGCTCGCGATGCTCGCGCTCGTGTTGCTGCTCGCGCTCGTGAGCTACGACCCGGCCGACAGCGGCTTCTCGTACACGGGAGAGCCGGGCCGTGTCGGCAACCTCATCGGCCCCGTCGGCGCCTGGGTGTCGGACCTGCTGTACATGATGTTCGGCGGGCCCGCGCTGCTGTTCCCGGTGCTCGTCGCCTTCAGCGGCTGGCTCGCATTCCGCGCGAAGGACGACGAGGACGCGCCCGCGCGCGCGACGGTCGTCTGGCGCACGGCCGGTTTCGTGCTCGCGCTGCTCTCGAGCTGCGGCCTCGCCACGCTGCACTTCCCGCCGGGCGTGCTGCCTTCGGGCGCGGGCGGCGTGCTCGGCAGCCTGGTCGGCGATTCGCTCGCGGGCGCACTGTCGCCGCTCGGCGCGACGCTGTTCCTGCTGGCGCTGTGGTTCGCGGCCGTGCAGCTCTCGACGGGCGTGTCCTGGCTCACGGTCATGGACTTCCTCGGCCACTGGACGCTGGCCGGCATCGCGTGGCTGCGTGGCCGGATGTCGAGCGCGCGCGACCAGGCCGCGGGCCGCGAGGTGCGCGAGCAGCGCGAGGCCGTGCTCAAGCAGGAGCAGAAGAAGGCCGCCGCGCGCACGCCGCCGCGCATCGAGGCGCCGGCGCCGCCCGTCATCGAGAAGAGCGACCGCGTCGAGAAGGAGAAGCAGGCGGCACTGTTCGCGAAGCCGGCCTCCCAGGACCTGCCGGCGCTCAAGCTGCTCGACGATCCGGGACCGCGCGAGCCGAGCTACTCGCCCGACGCGCTGGAGGCCATGTCGCGTCTCGTCGAGCTCAAGCTCAAGGATTTCGGCATCGACGTCGAGGTCGTCGCCGTGCAGCCCGGCCCGGTGGTCACGCGCTTCGAACTCAGGCCCGCGCCGGGCGTGAAGGTCAGCCAGATCAGCGGGCTCGCGAAGGATCTCGCGCGCGCCCTCTCGGCGATCGCCGTGCGCGTCGTCGAGGTGATCCCGGGCAAGTCGGTCGTGGGGCTCGAGATCCCGAACGAGCGCCGCGAGCTCGTCACGCTGGGCGAGATCATCAAGTCGAAGGCCTACGACGACATGGCTTCGCCGCTCGCGCTCGCGCTCGGCAAGGACATCGCGGGCGTGCCGATGACGACCGACCTCGCACGCATGCCGCACCTGCTCATCGCGGGCACCACGGGCTCGGGCAAGTCCGTCGCGATCAACGCCATGGTGCTGTCGCTGCTCTACAAGAGCACGGCCGACCAGGTGCGGCTCATCATGATCGACCCGAAGATGCTGGAGCTCTCCGTCTACGAGGGCATCCCGCACCTGCTCGCGCCCGTGGTCACCGACATGAAGCAGGCCGCCAACGCGCTGCGCTGGTGCGTGGCGGAGATGGAGCGGCGCTACCAGGTCATGGCCGCGCTCGGCGTGCGCAACCTCGCGGGCTTCAACCGCAAGGTGCAGGACGCCCAGCAGGCAGGCCGGCCGATCAACGATCCGCTGCTGGAGGCGAAGTTCAAGACCAAGGACTACGAAGGCGTCATCCCGAAGCTGGAGCCGATGCCCTACATCGTGGTCATCATCGACGAGCTCGCCGACCTCATGATGATCGTCGGCAAGAAGGTCGAGGAGCTCATCGCCCGGCTCGCGCAGAAGGCACGCGCCTCGGGCATCCACCTCGTGCTCGCCACGCAGCGTCCATCGGTGGATGTCATCACCGGGCTCATCAAGGCCAACGTGCCCGCGCGCATCGCCTTCCAGGTCTCGGCCAAGGTCGATTCGCGCACCATCCTCGACCAGGGCGGCGCCGAGTCGCTGCTCGGCCACGGCGACATGCTCTATCTCCCGCCGGGCGTCGGCATCCCGACGCGCATCCACGGCGCGTTCGTCTCCGACCAGGAAGTGCACCGCGTGGTGCAGTCGCTGCGCAGCGGCACGCCGCCCGTCTACGTCGAGGAGATCCTGTCCGGCCCGCAGGGGCCGATCCCGGGCCTGCCCGACGAGGGCGGTGGCGGCGACGAGGACGGCGACGGCGAGAAGGACGCGCTCTACGACGAGGCCGTGCGCATCGTCATGGAGACACGCAAGGCCTCGGTCTCCGGCGTGCAGCGGCGCCTGAAGATCGGCTACAACCGCGCGGCGCGCCTCGTCGAGGCGATGGAGGCCGCGGGGCTCGTGGGTTCGCTGCAGCCGAACGGTTCGCGCGAGATCCTCGTGCCCGGCGCGCAGGAATGAACACGGTGCGCAGGCGCCTGCTGCTGGCGGCGGCCGGCCTCTTCGCGGCGTGGGCCGGGGTCGTCACGACGCCGGCGCAGGCGGCGGACGCGGCCACCACCCGCATCGAGCGCTACCTCGCGGGCAGCGGCGCGCTCAAGGCCGAGTTCGTGCAGACCCAGTACTCGGCCGCGGGCCGCGAAGTACGGCGCGCGAGCGGCATCTTCTACCTGCGCCGCCCGGGGCGGTTCCGCTGGGAATATCTCGCGCCCGAGCAGCAGCTCATCGTCTGCGACGGCCGCGACATCTGGATGTACGAGAACGACCTGCAGCAGGTCACGATCCGCTCGCTGGCCGAGGCGACGGACGCGACGCCCGCGATGATCCTCGCGCGCTCGGGCGGCGTCGGCGATGTGTTCACGGTCACGGATGCGGGCACGCACGACGGGATGGAATGGTTCCGGCTGACGCCACGCGCCGCGGATCCGGAGTTCCGCGGCATCGAACTGGGCTTCGTCGAGGACGACCTGCGGACCATGAAATTCACCGATCGCCTGCAACAGACCACCGTCATCGAATTCGCCGCGCTGGACCGGCGCGCGAAGCTGGCCGACCCGCTGTTCCGCTTCACGCCGCCGAAGGGCGTGGACGTCGTGGGCCGGCCCTCGGCGGGGCGATGATCTTGCCGCTGCGTCATCGCACGGCCTGGCTGGCCGCCGTCGCCGTCCTCGTCGCGGGCATCGCCACGGGCAGCCTCGTGCCCGCGACGACGGCCGCGTCCATCGGCGTCTGGGACAAGTTCCAGCACGCGGGCGCCTATTTCGTCCTCACCGTGATGCTGGTCGGCATCGTCGAGCGACGCGCCTATCCGCTCGCGGGCGTGGGCGCGCTGCTCTTCGGCGGACTCATCGAGATCGCCCAGGGCACGCTGACCACCACGCGCGTGATGGACTGGCACGACCTCGTGGCGAACTCGACGGGCATCGTCGCGGCGCTCGGTTGCGCCTGGCTCGGCCTCGGCGGCTGGGCGCTGTGGGTCGAATCGCGACTGGGAATCCGCTGATGGAGACCTGGCGCCCGCTCGCTGATCGCATGCGGCCGCGCCGGATCGAGGAATTCGTCGGCCAGCAGCACCTGCTCGGTCCGGGCCGGCCGCTGCGGCGGCTGCTCGAGGCGGGCACGCCGCACTCCATGGTGCTCTGGGGTCCGCCCGGCACGGGCAAGACCACGCTCGCGCGCCTCGTCGCGGCACGCTGCGAGGCGGATTTCATCGCGCTCTCGGCCGTGCTCGCGGGCGTGAAGGACATCCGCGAGGCCGTCGAGCGCGCGCGGCGCAACCGCGAGCTCACGGGCCGGCCGACGCTGCTCTTCCTCGACGAGGTGCACCGCTTCAACAAGTCGCAGCAGGACACCTTCCTGCCGTTCGTCGAGGACGGCACGCTGGTGTTCGTGGGCGCCACGACCGAGAACCCGTCCTTCGAGGTGAATTCGGCGCTGCTCTCGCGCGCGCGGGTCTATGTGCTGAAGCCGCTCACGGCGGCGGACCTCGTCGGGCTCGGCCGCACGGTGCTCGCGGACCGCGAGCGCGGCCTGGGCGCGCTCGGCCTGCAGTGCGACGACGAGGTGCTGGAACTCTTCGCGCAGGCGGCCGACGGCGATGCGCGCCGCATGCTGAATTTCCTCGAGGTCGCGGCCGACCTCGCGAGCGACGAGAACGGCACGCCGCACATCGGCCGTGAGACCGCGGCCGAACTCGCCGCGGGCGGACACCGCCGCTTCGACAAGCGCGGCGAACAGTTCTACGACCAGATCTCGGCGCTGCACAAGTCGGTGCGCGACAGCGATCCGGATGCGGCTCTCTACTGGTTCGCGCGCATGCTCGACGGCGGCTGCGACCCGGCCTATCTCGCCAGGCGCATCACGCGCATGGCCGTCGAGGACATCGGCAATGCCGACCCGCGCGCGCTCACGCTCGCGCTCGAGGCCTGGCAGGCCCACGAGCGCCTCGGCAGTCCCGAGGGCGACCTCGCACTTGCGCAGGCCATCGTGTTCATGTCCTGCGCGGCCAAGAGCAACGCCGTCTACGCGGCCTTCAATGCCGCGAAGGCCGATGCCGCCGGCCTCGGCACGCTGGACGTGCCCCTGCACCTGCGCAACGCGCCCACGCAGCTCATGAAGGAGCTGGGCTACGGCAAGGGCTACCGCTACGCCCACGACGAACCGGATGCGCTCGCGATGGGTCAGCGCCATTTCCCCGACGAAATGGAGCCGCGGATCTATTATCATCCCGCGCCGCGGGGACTCGAGATCCGCATCGGCGAGGCACTGGCCCGCATCCGCAGCGGCGGCGGGGCGGTGGCCCGGGCCGGCGGAACTCCGGCGAACGCGCCCGACAAGAAGGCCTGAGAACCAGCCATGGGGATGCACCTGCTCGCCGTCGCACTCGGCAGTGCGCTCGGCGGATGCCTGCGCTATCTCGCCACGCTCGGCGTGAATGCGCTCGTGCAGCGCGCCTTCCCCTGGGGCACGCTCGCCGTGAACGTCGCGGGCTGCCTGCTCATCGGCATGCTGCACGTGTTCATCGTCGAGCGCGGCGGCCAGCCCGAGACGCTGCGACTGTTCACGATGGTGGGCGTGATGGGCGGCTTCACGACGTTCTCGAGCTTCTCGCTGGAGACGCTGCTGCTCGTGCAGCAGGGCGCGCCCGGCCGCGCGGTGGCCTACGTCGCCGCGAGCGTCGTCGTGTGTCTCGCGGCGAGCGTCGCGGGCATGGCGCTCGCGCGCGTCGCGGGCTGAATCCACCGGTCGGCGGAGCGCGGCCCCGCGGGACGCGCGCCGACGGCCCATGAACCGCAACACTGGAGTTCGTCGTGCTGGATCCAAGG
>JAXMGR010000001.1:0-320340 GCA_046352935.1 Steroidobacteraceae bacterium | reverse complement strand
TTCCGTAACGGCGGCACCGGCCAGGCACTGTGCGGCGTGGAGCTGCGCCTCCGGACTCAGCAACCGCGCGTAGAACTCCGCGGTCGAGCGATTGAGCCTGTGCTGTGCGCCCTGTCCGGACGAGGTGGCGGCAATACGCAGCCACGCCCATGCTCCGCCGACCACGCCCGCCAGCCGCAGGTACGCAACGGCCCCGGCCTCGAGGTCCGCTGCGCTCATGCCGCCGTCGCGCGCGAGCAGACGCTCCGAGACCTCCTCCAGCAGCCGTGCGCCGTCAGCAGTGGCCTCCCGGATCCCGGCCAGTGCCGGCTCGCCGGAGGCGCACCTGATATCGTCCCGCATACGCGCGACGTACTGCCGGAGCCGCGCACCTCCATCACCCGCGAGCTTGCGTACGACGAGGTCGATCGCCTGGATTCCGTTCGTGCCCTCGTAGATCGCCGCCACCCGCACGTCGCGCACGTACTGCTCGACACCGGAATCCGTGACATAGCCATAGCCACCGAACACCTGCACCGCCAGATTGGCCACGTCGAGAGCGGTGTCGGTGCCATAGGCCTTGCAGATCGGCAGCAGCCACTGCGAGAACGCGAGCGCCTCGGCATCCCCAGCCTCACCGCGGTCGAGCGCGAGCGCGGCTTCGTAGACGAGCCCACGCAGTGCGCCCGTGCGTGCGCGCATGGTGAGCAGCATGCGCCGCACGTCCGGGTGCACCATGATGGCGGAGGGCTTCTGCTCCGGCGCGCCGCCCTGCAGGCGCTCGGCCGCGTAGCGCAGGGCCCGGCCTGTCGCGGCCCCGGCAATACCCACGCCCTGCACGGCCACCTCGAGGCGCATGGTGTTGACCATCGCGAACATGGCCTGCAGCCCACGCCCCTCCCGCCCGATGTGGATCGCCTCCGCGTCGGTGAACTCGAGCACGCAGGTCGGCGACGCCTTGAGCCCCATCTTGTGTTCGATGCGCACGACCCGCGCGGCATTGCGCCGCCGCGCAGCGCCCTCGCCGCAGAACTTCGGAACGAGGAACAGCGACAAGCCGCGCGTGCCGGCTGCGGCACCCGGCGTACGCGCCAGGACCATGTGCACGATCTGGGGTGCGAGCTCGTGATCGCCGTTGCTGATGAAGACCTTGGTACCCGAGAGGCGATAACTGCCGTCGGACTGTGGCACCGCAATCGACTGCGTCCGCCCGACGTCGGATCCGGCCTGGGGTTCGGAGATCACGATCGTCGCCGCGCAGCTGCCGTCGACGAGCCCCGGCACGAATCGCTGGACGATCTCCGGGCTACCGTGTTCGAGCAGCAGCCTCGCGGCCGCACGGATGGTCACGGGCAGCATCGAGAACGCCAGATTGGCGCCGTTGCTCATCTCCGCGAAGGCGACCTGCAGCACGCGCGGCAACCCCTGACCGCCGACGCGCTCCGGCATGTCGAGACCGAGCCAGCCATCGGCCGCGTAGCGCGCATAGGCTTCCGCGAAGCCCCGCGGGTAGCGGACCTCGCCGTCGACGAGCCGCGCTGTTTCGAGGTCGCCGGGCCCGTTGATCGGTGACAGCACCTGCTCGGCAAAGCGGGCGCCCTGCGCGAGCACGGTGCGCACGGTCTCGTCATCCAGGTGCGCGAACTGCGGGAGCGACTTCAGTTCGCCCACGCGCAGCACGTCGACGAGCAGAGACTCTATGTCGGCGAGCGGCGTGTGGTAGACAGTGCTCATTGGATTCCTGCTGTCCCGGACAACCGCGCCAGACGACGCCGCGACAGTCCGCCGTGCGCACGCTCGTAGCCAGCGTGCGCGAGCAGCGCCTGCACCACGTCCTCGGCGCCAGACCCGGCCGAAGCGACCGTACGCACGACGGCGGGCCGCCAGTTGTCGGGCCCTGCGTCGTGCGCCCGACCATCGAGCATGCTGCGCAGCGCGGCCCACAGCGCATCGCTGTCCGGGCGATCGGCCTTGTTCAGCACGAAGACATCGGCGATCTCCATCAGGCCCGCCTTCGCCATCTGCACTTCGTCGCCGGATTCCGGCGTCAGCACCAGCAGCGTCGTGTCGGCCGCGCGCATGATCTCGTACTCGCTCTGACCGACGCCAACAGTCTCGATCAGAATGGTATCGAAGCCTGCCGCCTCCAGCACGTCGGCGCCACCGGCCACGGCGTGGCTGAGCCCCCCCAGGGCGCCACGCGTCGCCATGCTGCGAATGAACACGCCCTCGTCGCCCGCGACTTCGTGCATGCGCAGCCGGTCGCCGAGCAGCGCGCCCCGGCTGAACGGACTCGATGGGTCCACGGCGATCACGGCGACAAGCGCCCCGCGTTCGCGCAGCCTGCGGACCAGCACGGCGGTCAGCGTGGACTTGCCGGCGCCGGGTGCCCCGGTGATGCCGATGCGATGCGCCGGACGCGCCGGGAGCGGATGGCCGCGCAGCAGCTCACTCGCGGTGGCCGTCCCGGATTCGATCGCGGTCAGCGCCCGCGCAATGGCCCTGCGGTCCACGGCGCTCAGGCCCTCGCGAGATCGCGGAGTTCGCGCTTGAGGATCTTGCCGCTGGGGTTCTTGGGCAGCTCGGGCAGCATGAGATAATGCTTCGGGCACTTGAACCCGGCCAGCTGTTCGCGGCAGAACACCGCGAGATCGGCCGCCGTCGCGGCGGCTCCATCGCGCCAGGATACGGCCGCCGTGACCCGCTCGCCCCATTGTTCGTCGGGGATACCGAACACGGCGGCCTCGCGTACCGCGGGATGCTGGTACAGCACCGCCTCGACCTCCTTGGTATACACGTTCACGCCGCCGGTCACGACCATGTCCTTCTTGCGGTCGACGACGAACAGATACCGGTCCTCGTCCAGGTAGCCAAGGTCGCCGGTACAGAACCAGTCGCCGCGCATGACTTCCTGAGTGAGCTCGGGCTGGCGCCAGTAACCGCTGATGACCGACCGCGAACGCACCAGGATCTCGCCAACCTCGCCCGTCGCCAGGTCGCGCCCCGCATCGTCGGCGATCCGAACCTCCGCACCGACAGCTTCGCGCCCTGCCGAGGTGAGCCGTCGACGCTGTGTCTCGTCCCCGTCCAGCACGTGGTCGGCGGCGACCAGGAACGTCGCTTCCAGCGTCTCCGTGAGTCCGTAGCCCTGCGTGAATCCGCAACGCAGCCGGCGCAGCGCACGGTCGAGCACGGCAGGCGGCATGGGGCCACCCCCGTAGAAGATGAGCCGCAGGCTGCCGAGATCGGCGCCGTCCAGATGCGGGTCGTTCAACAAGGTGTTGATCATGGTTGGGATCAACAGCGACACCGTGGCACGATGCCGCGCCAGCGCCGCGAGCCAGCCGGGTGCCGTGAACTGCGGCAGCACGACCTGCGTACAACCCAGCATCATGTAGGTCACCGACATGAAGACCGCGCCCATGTGGTACAGCGGGGTCGCGATGAGGTTGATGTCCGCCGGCACGCTGCGATCGGCGAGCAGCTGGTTGTAGCCGTTGGCCTCCAGATTGAGGTGCGAGACCATCGCCCCCTTCGGCAGGCCGGTCGTGCCACTCGTATAGAAGATCGCGAAGCAGTCGCGCTCCGCAGCCGGCGAGGTTCGTGTCGCGGGCGAGGCGCGTGCGATGAGTGCTTCGTAGTCCGCGGCGGCGGCATCGTCCCGACCGCCCAGCACCCACATGTGGCCGATGCCGGGCAACAGCGCGCGGAGTTCTCGGCCCCGGGCTTCGTAGGCGGCAGCGACCAGCAGCGCCTGCGGATCCGCGTGCGCCAGGATCTGGCGGGCCTCGGCGGTGGTCAGGCGGTAGTTGAGCGGTACCACGATGAGCCCCGCCCGCGCGCAGGCGAAATAGATCTCGAGGTATTCGGGACAGTTGCCGGCGAGGATCGCGATGCGATCGCCGGTGCCGAGCCCGGACGCGAGCAGGCCATGCGCGAGACGATCGACGCGTGCGTCGAGTTCCGCCCAGCTGCGGCTGCAGCCGTCCGCCAGCACCGCGGCCTGGCGCGGAAAGCGCAGGGCGTTGCGGCGCAGGATGTCGTCGAGGGTCACGCGCTCGTCGCGGGTGCCGTCTGTCCGAGGACGCCGCCCACGATCCGGAGCAGTTCAGCGGTGAGTGTACCGGGTGGAATGACCGCAGCGACGCCCATGGCCCGGAGCGCCGCGGCATCCTCCTCGGGAATCACGCCACCGCAGAACACCGGAACCTGGAGGCCGCCCGCCTGCATGGCGTCGAGCAGCCGCCGCATCTGCGTCATGTGCTGTCCCGAGAGATAGCTGACACCGATGGCATGCACGTCTTCCTCGATGGCGGCCTTCACGACCTCCTGCGGACTGTTGTGCAGGCCGAGGTAGATCACCTCGTAGCCTGCCTCGCGCAGCTTCTGCGCGACGGTCACGATGCCGGTGTCGTGGCAGTCTAGGCCGGTCTTCGCCAGCAGCAGACGCCGGGGCGTCATGTCACTTTCCCCTTCCAGCCATGCGCACGCCGCATGGCCTCGTGAATCTCGCCCATCGTCGCCTTGCAGCGCAGGGCATGCTGGATCACCGGCACCATGTTTTCGCCGGCCCGATAGGCCTGTTCGAGCCGCGCGATGCCCTGCGCCCAGACGCCGGCATCGCGGCTCGCCCGGTACCGGCGCAGATACTCGGCGCGTCGCGCACCCCACTCGTCGGCCCGGATCTTGTGGACGGTGACGGGGCGCTCCTCGGACTTCGGGATCGTGAAGCGGTTGACGCCGACCTGCGTGCGTCGACCGCCGTCGAGCGCCTGCTGGTTGCGATAGCGGGCCTTGTTGATCTCGGCCTCGAGCCAGCCGGACTTCACCGCCGCCGCCATGCCGCCCTGCGCCCCGAGCGCCGCGAGTCCGCGACGGATCTCCTGTTCCATGCGGTTGGTCAGGGCTTCGACGTAGTACGACCCGGCGAGCGGATCGATGGTCTTCGTCACGCCGGTCTCGTAGGCCAGCACCTGCTGCGTGCGCAGCGCGATGCGCGAGGACTCCTCGGTCGGCAGACCGTGGCCCTCGTCGTAGGAGCACAGGTGGATGGATTGCGCACCGCCGAACACGGCGGCCATGGCCTCGTAGCCCGCGCGCACGATGTTCACCTCGGGCTGCTGCGTCGTCAGCGTGTTGCCGGCCGTCTGCACCGAGAAGCGCAGGCGCCAGCACTCCGGATTGGTCGCACCGAATGTCTCGCGCATGGTGCGCGCGTAGATGCGGCGCATGGCGCGGAACTTCGCGATCTCCTCGAAGAAGTCGATCGACGCCGAGAGGAAGAACGAGGCGCGGCGCGGAAACACGTCGGGGTCGAGGCCTCGGGCCTGCGCCATGCGGAAGATGTCGAAGGCATGGCCCAGCGTGAACACACCGTCCTGGATGGCGTTGACGCCGGTCTCGCGGAGGTTGTAGCCGTTCGTGACCATCCAGTTCAGACGCGGCATCCGCGTCGAGATGAACTCGATGTTGTCGATGCAGAGCCGCAGCGTGCCGTCCAGCGGGAAGAATTCCGTAATGGTCTGCAGCGGGCCGCCGCTCATCTGGAAGAACGGGTCGTTCTGCTGGGTACCGATGACCTGCGCCAGGGGCACGCCGCGCTGCTCCGCGACGCAGGCCAGCATGGCGAGCGTGACACTCGAAACGGGCGGGCGGATCGACAGCGCGTAGGAGACCTGGTCCGGACCGAAGCCTTCGTACAGCGCCTCCATGTCCTCGAGCGTGCTGATGGCGACGCCGGTGACGCCGACCTCACCGTCGGCGATCGCCGCGTCGGAGTCGAAGCCGTAGGAGGTCGGCAGGTCGATCGTGATGACGAAACCGTTGGCGCCGTTCGCGTGCAGGTAGCGGATGCGCTGATTGGTTTCCTGCGGCGAGCCGAAGCCGACCTGGAAACGTCGTGTCCAGATGCGTGTCCGGTACATTCCCGCGTAGGGTCCGCGCACGAACGGGAACTCGCCGGGCCGGCCGAGATCGCGCACCGCATCGAAGCCCTCGATGTCGGCCGGACCATAGACCTCGCCGATCTCGAGACCCGCGTTGGTTTCGAACAGCTGTTCTTCCGCATCGCGCGCCGGTGCCTGCGCGTCTGCCGCCGTCTTGCTCACACCGTCTCCCGGTTGCCGGAAACCAAGGGGAATTGTTGTCTTGCGCCGCAGGAGAAAAAAGAGTTTCCTCGACGAAATATTATAGGCTTAAAATAAAAACCGTCAACCACGCGGCGAGCCCGCCGGAGGGCGAGATGACCACGAACCGACAGGACTGGGTCACGACTGCGCGACAGAAGACGATCGCCGCGATCCGCGAGGGCCGCATGCAGGACGCCCTCGCCGGCGTCGATGCCATCTGGGCGGAAGGGCGTCCCATCCACGATTTCTACGGCGACATGTGCGCGACGTTCTGCGACTTCATCGCCCAGGAACTGGGCGAGGCCGCGGTCGAGCGCGCCTGGCGCTTCCTCGGCGAGAAACTGTGGAAGCCGGTGTTCCTGGAAGCCGCGCGCGCCGGCGCCGAACAGCTCGCGGGGCTCTATGCGATGTTCCTGCGGTCGCACGGTTATGACTTCCGGGTCGAGGAAGACGACGAACGGTTCACCTTTTACCTCGATTACTGCCCCAGCGGCCAGCGTCTCATGGTCGAAGGCAAGCTGGCCGGCGACAACCGCCATCCGATGAATCACGGGGTCAGCCGCAAGGCCTACTCCTGGACCTTCAATCGCACGGGTGTGCCGTATTATTGCGGCCATACCGAACTCTGGTTCAACACCATGCCCGGAGAATGGGGCCTGCCGATCATGAGCGGCCGCTACGGCGATTTCGACAGCCAGGGGCGCGTCACGGGCACGCCCTGCATGACCTTCATTTCCAAGAAGGCTCCCAGGGCCTGATGCGGTATCGCGAGGAGCAGATGCAATGAGTTTTCGCGTTGGCGTCGACGTGGGCGGAACCTTCACGGACTTCCTGGTATCCGGCGCAGGCAAGACCGCGCGCGTCTACAAGTCCTCGACCACGCCCGATGATCCCACCATCGGCTTCTTCGACGGCCTCGAACAGGCCGCGCGGGACGAGGGGCTGGCGCTCACGGAGTTCCTGCAGCAGGTCGACACGATCGTGCACGGCACGACGATCACGACCAATGCCGTGCTGACGAGTACCGGCGCCCGGACCGGCTTCCTCACGACCAAGGGATTCCGCGACGTGCTGAACATGCGGCGCGGCCTCAAGGAGCGGCAGTTCGAAAAATACAGCCAGCCCGCCCCGCTGGTGCCGCGCCACCTGGTACAGGTGGCGGAGGAGCGCTGCAACCTCGAGGGTCGGGAGCTGACGCCGCTCAACGAGGCGGACGTGCGCAGCGCAGCGAAGCTCTTCCGTGAAGAGAAGGTCGAGGCCGTGGCCGTTTCCTATTTGTGGTCCTTCCGCAACCCCGCACACGAGCTGCGTACGCGCGAAATCCTCGAGGAGGAACTGCCCGGCGTGTACGTCTCACTGTCGACCGAGATCCTGCCGCAGATCCGCGTCTACGAACGGCACAGCACGACGGCGCTGAACGCCTACTCCGGCCCCATCCTGACGCGCTACCTGTCGCGCCTGCAGCGCGAACTCGAGAGCCGCGGTTACCACGGACGGCTGCTCATCATGCAGTCGAACGGCGGCGTGATGTCACCACAGGTCGCGCAGCGCTTTGCATCCAACACGCTGTTGTCCGGCCCCGCCGGCGGTCCTGGCGCCGGCGTGTTCTACGGTTCCACCCACGGCTTCGCCAACGTGATCACCGTGGACATGGGCGGCACCTCGTTCGAGGCGGCGCTGATCAAGGACGGACGCCCGGCCGTCACGACGGACGGCACCATCGGCGATCACCGCATCGCCTCGCCGATCCTCGACATCCACACCATCGGTGCGGGCGGCGGCTCCATCGCGCGCATCGAGACGGGCGGGCTCCTCGCCGTGGGCCCGGCGAGTGCCGGCGCCCAGCCGGGCCCGGCCTGCTACCGCCGCGGCGGCACACGCCCCACCGTGACCGACGCCGACCTGGTGCTGGGCTATCTGGATGCCGAGGCATTCCACGGCGGCCAGCTCACGCTGGATGTCGACGCCGCGACCCGCGCGGTCGAGGAGCACGTGGCGAAGCCGCTCGGGGTCGACACTCTGAAGGCCGCGGAAGGCATCTACCAGGTCGTCAACGCAAACATGGCCTCGGCGATCGGCGTGGTCTCCGTGCAGCGCGGCTACGACCCCCGCGAGTTCGTGCTGATCGTCGCCGGCGGCGCGGGGCCGATACACGCCGGACCGATCGCGCGTGAGCTGGAGATCCCGCTGGTCATGATCCCGCGCGAGTCGTCGGTGTTCTGCGCCGCAGGCATGCTGATCTCGGACCTGCAGCACGATTACGTGCGTACCTTCGCGCGCGACATCGACAAGGTCGATCTCGCCGAGGCGAGCCGTCTGTTCGGCGAGATGACTTCCTCCGCGAAGCAGACACTCGCGGACGAGGGCGTCGCCGCGCGCAACGTGAAGATCAACTATTCGATGGATCTGCGCTACGTCGGCCAGTTCAACGAGGTCGAGGTCCCGGTCACTCCCGGCAAGGGACTGACGGCGAAGCTGCTCGACGGCATCGTGGCGAACTTCCACGAGCGGCACGACGGCCTGTACGGCTATTCCATGAAGGGCATGCCCGTCGAACTCATCAACCTGCGCGTCACCGCGCGCGGCGTCACGCCGAAACCCGAATTCGCGCGTTCGCCGAAGGCGCGGGGCACTGCAGAGCAGGCGCTGGTCGGCCGACGACCCGCCTGTTTCGGTGGCCGCTTCGTGAAGACGCCGGTGTACGACGGCCTGAAGCTGCACAACGGCCATCAGGTCAAGGGGCCGGCCATCGTGCAACAGCCCACGACCACCATCATCGTGCCGCCGGACTACGACCTGAAGTGCGACGAATTCGACAACTACTTGATGTACCCGAAAGGCCAGAACCCCGCCGCCCTCGTGAAGCGGCTCTCCGGCAGGAGCTGAACATGGCGAAGAGCAAGACCGTGAAACCCGACCAGATCAAGGTGTCGGTCATCGGCAACCGGCTCGATGCGATCAGCAAGGAAATCGGGCAGACCATGCTGCGCACGTCGCGCTCGCCGATCTTCTCGGAGGCGCGCGACTTCGTGACGGCGATCTTCGATGCGGACTGCCGGCTGGTCGCGCAGACCGCCTACATCCCCGTGCTGATGGGCGCACTGCCGTACGCGATCCGCAGCATCGCGGCCACGTTCGCGGGCGACATCGAGGACGGCGACGTCTTCATCCTGAACGACCCGTATCGCGGCAACAATCATCCGCCGGACATCACCATCGCAAAGCCGGTGTTCGACCAGGGCCGGCTCGCGTTCTGGTCGGTCTCCAAGGGACATCATGCCGACGTGGGCGGCGGCGGCGTCGCCGGCTACAACCCGGCAGCGAAGGTCGTCTGGGAGGAAGGCATCCGCATCCCCCCCGCGAAGCTGTACATCCGCGGCAAGCCGAACCGCGCCCTGTGGGACACGATCCTGCTCAACGTGCACCTGCCCTTCCTCGTGGAGGGCGATCTGCAATGCCAGGTCGGCGCCGTCACGATCGGCGAACGCAGTCTCAAGGCGCTGATCGGTAAGTACGGGCTGCCCACGCTGAACGCGGCGATCGACGCGATCTTCGACGCCTCCGAACAGCAGATGCGCGGTGCGATCCGCAAGGTGCCGGACGGCGTCTACACCGCCGAGCGCCTCATGGACCACGACGGTGTGATCAAGGACCGCATGCTCGCGATCCGGGTGTCGCTGAAGGTGAGTCGGGGCACAATCACTTTCGACTTCACCGGCAGCGCCCCGCAGGCCGCCGGCTACATCAACAGCACGCTGCCCAACACGGCCTCGTCGGCATATCTGGCGCTGTTCATGTCGGTGGGCTCGGACATCCGCTTCAACGAGGGCGCCCTGCGCGCACTCAGGGTGATCGCACCCGCCGGCACCATCGTGAACCCGCAGGAACCCGCCGCGGTCACCGGCTGCACCATCGCAACGGCGCAGGCGATCATCGAGGCCGTCTGGCTCGCACTCGCGCAGGCCGTGCCGGACCGCGTCGACGCTTGCTGGGCGCGGTGGTGCGCGCCCGCCACGATGGGCTTCAACCCGCGCACGGGCCGGCCGTTCGGTGACATCCATTTCATGTGCAAGGGCGGCGGCGGCGCCTCGAAGGGCCGCGACGGGTGGGATCATCTCGGCACGGTCGTCTGCGCCGGCGGCCTGCGGGCGCCCGACCCGGAGCTGCACGAGCTCGTCGACCCGTTCACGGTGCTGCAGTACGAGTTCTGGCCGGACAGCGCCGGTGCGGGCGAATGGCGCGGTGGCATGGGCACGATCTACCGCTGGCGCGTGGACACGAACGGCATCCCGGCTGCCAATTTCGGCGGCGGCATACACGACGTGACGGCCCCCTTCGGCCTCGAGGGCGGCAAGGGCGCGCCGCATCACCGCCTGAACCTCTACAAGGGCGAGGATGTCATCAAGGTCGACGCCGAGAGTTTCTACGCGCTCGACGAGGGTGACGTGTTCGAGATCTACGAGAGCGGCGGCGGCGGCTACGGAGACCCGTTCAGACGTCCCGCTGCACGCGTGCAGCGGGACGTGCGCGACGGTCTTGTGTCCGTCGAGCACGCCCGCCGCGACTACGGCGTCGTGATCGATCCGCGTACGCTGGAGATCGATCTGGCGCAGACCGCGACGCTGCGACACCGATAGGACTCTGCGGATGCCGCTGACCGGCGCCACCGACGCGCACTCCCGGGTGTCGACGGCATGTCCGTGGCACCGCTCACGGCGGCACGAGCCGGCGCTTCCCGTCGCGTGAGCGAGAGACGCCGGGAACATCCAGGGCCTCGCGGTCCCACAGCTCGCAGGTGACTTCGCGATGGCGCTGGTCCAGTGCCTCGCAGTAGTTCGTGTATCGGCACAGGCGCACTTCCGCGCCGCGACCTTCACGAACCTTGATGAACCAGTCGGGGTCGGCGAGAGCCTGGCGCGCCAGAGCGACGATGTCCGCCTCGCCAGCCGCGATGGCCTGTTCGGCCTGACGGAAATGGTGGATGCCACCGGCGAGCACGACGGGCGTCTCGAATCCGGCCTCGCGCAAGGCGCCGCGTACGCACCTTGTGGCGGCGCGATTGCGGCCGAACGGGCCGCGCGCGTCCGAAAAGTACGAGGGCATGCACTCGTAGCCGCTGGGACCCGTGTATGGGTAGGCAGCCTCCCCGACCTTCGGCTGCATCGCATCGTCGAACTTCCCGCCACGCGACAGGGAGATGAAATCCATCCCGGCGCGGGCGAATTCGCAGGCGAAGGAATCAGCATCGACGATGTCGCTGCCGCCCGCGATGCATTCCTCGGCGAGCATGCGGGCGCCCACCGCGAAATCACGGCTGACCGCCTCGCGCACCGCGCGGAACACCTCGAGCGGCAGGCGCACGCGGCCCGCGCGCGAGCCGCCGTAGCCGTCCGTTCGGTGGTTCGTTGCCGACAGGAACGAGGCCATGGTGTAGGCATGGGCGAAGTGCAGTTCGACGCCGTCGAAGCCCGCGAGCTCCGCCCGGTGCGCCGCCGCCGCGAACAGGGGCGGCAGGACCTGGGGCAATTCCCGGATGTGCTGCCGGTCCATGTCGCTCACGCTTTCGCGTTCACCCATGCGCAGTGCTTCGATCTCGCGCGCCGACAGCAATTTCTGGAGTTGCTCGTCCGACGCAGCCGCGAGGCGTGCACGCACCTCGACCTCCGCCGCATCGGGCATGTCGAGTCGGCGCCGGTGCTCGTCGGTCACCGCCAGGAAGCGCGCGAAGAACTTCGCAGGCTCGGGTCGACGGCGGATGTTCAGGAAATCGATGATCTGGATCAGTAGCCGCGTTTCGCCGCCGCTCGCATGCCGCACCCGCTCGACGAGGTCCCGAAGACCGGGCAGGAAGCGATCATCGCCGATGCGGAGCAACGGCCCGCTCGGCACGTCACGGATGCCGGTGGCCTCGACGACCAGCGCGCCGGGCCGACCGCGCGCGAAACGCTCGTACCACTCGAGCACCGCCGGTGTGACGAATCCCGCGTCGCTCGCCCGCCAGGGCACCATCGCAGGCACCCAGGTACGCTGTGCGAGCCTCAACGGCCCCACTGCGATCGGAGAAAAGAGCCGCGAAGCGTGTGCCTCGCGGGTATCCGGCCAGGGATCCTGCAACGGCCGGTGGCGAATGCGCTCGGGAGGCCGCCAGGTCGCCATGCGTCAGTCCGCCGGCACGACCGCCGTCACCTCGATCTCCACCTTCGCCGCGCTCTCGATCAGTGCCACGACCTGCACGACCGACATCGTCGGGTAATGGCAGCCCATGACCTCGCGATAGACACGGCCGAGTTCCTGCTGCTGCTCGTGGTACTCCTGCCGGCTCGTGACGTACCAGGTCATGCGCACGATGTGTTCCGGCCGCGCGCCGTCCTCCGCGAGCACTGCGCGGATGTTCACGAGCGCCTGTCGCGTCTGCCCGGCGAGCGACGAACTTGGAAACCTTCCCTGCGCATCCCAGCCGATCTGGCCAGCCACGAATACCATGCGTCCGCTCGCCGACATGCCGTTGGAGAATCCCCGTGGACGCGGCCATCCCTCCGGCTGCAACACCCTGTGCATCAGTTGCCGTCCTTCGCCAGCAGCTCCCTGGCGACAATGATCTTCTGCACCTCCGTCGCGCCCTCGTAGATACGCAGCGCACGGATCTCGCGATAGAGCCTCTCGACCGTCTCACCGCTGACCACACCGCGTCCACCGAACATCTGCACGGCCCGGTCGATGACACGCTGCGCCGATTCGGTCGCCGTCATCTTCGCCATTGCCGCAGCCGCGGTGACCGGGCCGCCACGGTCGCGCTGCCAGGCGGCGCGGTAGACGAGCAGCGCCGCGGCATCGATGTCAGTCGCCATCTCCGCGAGTGCCGCCTGCGTCATCTGGAAGTCGGCCAGCACCTGGCCGAACATCCGGCGCCCGCGCGCCTGCCGCAGCGCCTCGCCCAGGGCACGGCGCGCGAAACCCAGCGCGGCCGCGGCGACCGAAGTCCGGAAGACATCCAGCGTCCGCATGGCGATCTTGAAGCCCTCGCCGTCCGCGCCGATGCGCTGCGACGCCGGGACCCGGCATCCGGCGAAGCGCAGCCGGGCGAGCGGATGCGGGGCCATGACGTCGATGCGCTCCGCGACCTCGAGGCCGGGCGTGCCAGCGTCGACGACGAACGCGGTGATGCCCTTCGCGGCGATACTGCCATCGGGGCGGCACTCCGCGTCCTGAGTGCGCGCGAACACGCAGTAGAAATCAGCAATGCCACCATTCGAAATCCAGGTTTTTTCGCCGTCGAGCACATAGAACCCGCCCTCCGGTCGCGCACGCAGCTCCAGCGCCGCGACGTCGGAACCGGCCTGCGGTTCCGACAGCGCGAAGGCGGCGATGGCCTCGCCCCGTGCGACGCGCGGGAGGTAGTGCCGCCGGAGGTCCGCGGAGCCTGCGAGCGAGATCGCCCCGCTGCCGAGGCCCTGCATCGCGAACGCGAAATCCGCGAGCCCGTCGGCACAGGCAAGCGCCTCGCGGATCAGGCAGATCGCGCGCGCATCGAACTCCGGCAGTGCCCCGCCGTCTTCAGCGCGCACGCAATATCGAGTGAAGCCGCCCGCACCCAGTGCGCGGACGAGTTCGCGACAGCGTGCGTCCACGGCATCCCGGGTGTGCGGATGCGGACCGGAGCCGGCCAGCTCGCGCGCCGTCCACTCGGTCAGGGATGCGGCGAGCTCGCGCTGCGGCCCATCGAAGAACGGCCATTCGACGTGTTCCGCGGACCAGTGCATCAGTCACCCTGGAATTCCGGCTTGCGCCTGGCCACGAAAGATTCGTAGGCACGACCGAAGTCGCGGGTCTGCATGCAGATTGCCTGCGCCTGCGCCTCGGACTCGATGGCCTCACCGAGCCCCATGCTCCACTCCTGGTTGAGCATGGTCTTGGTCATGCCGTGCGCGAAGCCGGGGCCGCGGGCGAGTTCGAGTGCGAGGCCCCGCGCGGCGTCCTGCAGGTCCTCGGCCGCCACGAGGCGGTTGAAGAACCCCCACGACGCCGCCTCGTCGCCGGACATCGCGCGACCCGTGAACAGCAGTTCGGCCGCCCGCCCCTGCCCGATGATCCGCGGCAGGATCGCGCAGGCGCCCATGTCGCAACCCGCGAGGCCGACGCGCGTGAACAGGAAGGCCACCTTCGCACGCGGCGTGCCGAGACGCAGGTCCGAAGCCATGGCGAGGATGGCGCCGGCACCAGCGCAGACGCCGTCGACTGCGGCCACGACGGGTTGGGGGCAGGCGCGCATCGCCTTGACGAGATCGCCCGTCATGCGCGTGAAGTCGAGCAGCTCCGGCATGCTCATCTTCGTCAGCGGGCCGATGATGTCGTGCACGTCGCCGCCGGAGCAGAAGTTTCCGCCCGCCCCACCGAGTACCACGGCCCGCACGTCGCGTGCATACGCCAGCTCGCGGAACAGGTCGCGCATCTCGGCGTAGCTGTCGAATGTGAGCGGGTTCTTGCGCTCGGGCCGATCCAGGGTCACGAAGCCCACGCCATCGGCGAAGGTCCACTCGAAGTGCCGTGCGCGATACTCGGCCGCGATGAAACCGGAATGACTCACATCAACTCCCCGCCGGCCAGAAGGATGCTCTGGCCGGTAACGCTTTCGGACCCCGGCGAGCACAGCCACAGCACGGTGCTGGCGACCTCTTCGACGCGGACCAGCCGGCCCTGGGGATTGTTCGCCGTGAGCGCCCCCAGCGCTTCGGCTCTGGAGCGCCCGGTCTTCGCCACGATGTTCGACACCGCGTTCTCGACCATCTCCGTATCGGTGTACCCGGGACACACGGCGTTGACCGTGATGTTGCGCCGGGCCACCTCGCGTGCGACGGAACGAGTCAATCCGACGAGACCGTGCTTGGCCGCGCAGTATGCTGCCGTGTACGCATAGCCCGTGAGTCCGGCGGTGCTCGCGATGTTCACGATGCGGCCATAGTCGCGCGCCAGCATGCCCGGCAGGACCTCGCGCATGGCGACACGGGGACCGGTCATGTTGAGAGCCAGCATCCATTGCCACGCTTCGTCGGTGCTCCGGTGGAACGGTTCGCTCGCGGCCGCGCCCGCGTTGTTGACGAGCACGTCGACCGCCCCGATCGCCGACGATGCGTCCGCGATCGCGGCCCTGAGCGCGGCCGGGTCCGTCACATCAGCGCACACGACGTGACTGCGCCCCGGGCACCTGGCCGCGGTGCGTTCGAGACCGGACCGGTCCCGGCCGAGCAGCGTCACGGCTGCGCCCGCGGAGGAAAGCGCGGCCACGATGGCTGCACCGGTGCCCTTGCCGGCGCCTGTCACCAGTGCGTGCCGGCCGGCGAGCGTACCGGCGGTCATGGCGTGGCTCCCCGGGGCACCAGCACGATTGCAGCCGACATGGAGTGACGTGTTGATGGCATGATGGTTCGAGTCCAAACCTCAATTGCTACGACGCAACCGGCGATCCCCGCGACGGCCCGGAACGAAGGCACCGCAACTCAGGACGACGGCCGGCCACCGGAGTCGCGGCATTCCAGGCAGATGTTCAGGCATTGAGCGCGATCTGCGCCGTGCGCTCCAGATTGCGTTCGAGCTGCAGCTTGCCACCGAGATACGGCCTGGCCCACTCGACATCCCCATATGCCTGCGCGGCAGCCGCATGCAGCGTCCATGCCGGATCGGCGAGGTGCGGTCGTGCGAGCGCGCAGAGATCGGCGCGGCCGGCGCCGATGATCGTGTTGACGTGGTCGTGCTCCCAGATGTTCCCGGCCACGATCGTCGGTATGCCGACCTCGTTGCGGATCCGGTCCGAAAACGGCACCTGGAACATGCGACCGTAGACTGGCTCCTCGTCGTGGCTGACCTGTCCCGAAGACACCGAGATCACGTCGACGCCTGCCGCCTTGAACATCTTCGCGACCTCGGCCGCGTCCGCAGGGAGAATGCCGCCGGCCACCCAGTCGTGCGCCGAGAGGCGCACCGACATCGGCCGGTCGGCAGGCCACACGGCGCGGACGGCGGCCAGCACCTCGAGCGGAAAGCGGCATCGGTTCTCGAGGCTGCCGCCGAACTTGTCCTCGCGCCGGTTCGTGAGCGGTGAGATGAACGACGACAGCAGGTAACCGTGTGCAGCGTGCAGTTCCAGCCAGTCGAAACCGGCCGCGGCGCCGCGCCGCGCGGCGGCGACGAAATCCGCCTTGATTCGCTCGAGATCCTCGATGGTGGCTTCGCGAGGCGTCTGGGACACGCCCGCGATGTAGGGCAGCGGCGACGCCGAGACCAGCGGCCAGTTGCCGGCAGCGAGCGGCTGATCGATGCCCTCCCACGCGAGCCGTGTCGAACCCTTGCGGCCGGAATGCCCGATCTGCAGGGCGATCCTCGCGGAACTCTGCGCGTGGACTGCGTCGACGATACGCTTCCAGGCAGTGCCCTGCGCGTCGTTCCAGATGCCGGTGCAACCCGGTGTGATGCGCGCGTCGGGAGAAACGCCGGTCATTTCCGTGTACACCAGCGCCGCGCCACCCATCGCCCGGCTGCCGTAGTGGATCAGGTGGAAGTCTCCGGGCACGCCGTCCGTTGCCGAGTACGTGGCCATCGGCGAGACGACGACGCGGTTCTTGAGCGTGAGTCCCTTGACCGTGAACGGAGTGAACATCGGCGGCGGGGGCGGTGTGCGGTCGACGCCGCAGCGCTTGGCGAACCAGGCGTCGTAGCCCGTGACATAGGCGGCATCGCGCAGCTTCAGGTTGTCGTGGCCGACGCGCTGGCTCGCCGTCAGCAGCGAGAACGCGAACTGCTCGGGCTCGAGCCTCACGTAGCGCTCGATCTCCTCGAACCACGTCATGCGGTTGCGCGCGGCCGACTGCAGCTTCAGGGCCTCGATCTCGCGGAGGTCCTGGTAACGCTGCAGACGGTTCGGCACGTCGCCGTCGGTGCTCATGAGCACGTCGCGGAGCGCCATCGCGTCCTCCATCGCGAGCTTGGTTCCCGAACCGATCGCGAAGTGGGCCGTGTGGGCCGCATCGCCGATGAGCACCATGTTTCTGTGCCACCAGCGTTCGCAGAGCACGCGGTTGAACTTGAGCCACACCGCCGAGCCGCGCAGGTGCCGTGCGTTCGAAACGAGCCGGTTGCCGTCGAGCAGGTCCGCGAACAGTTCCTCGCAGAACGCGACGGATTCCTCCGGTGACTTCCGGTCGAGCCCGGCGCGGTACCAGTTGGGCTCGGGCGTCTCGACGATGAAGGTGGACCACTCGTCGTCGAAGCGGTAGGCGTGCAGGTTGAACCAGCCGCAGGGCGTCTCGCGGAACGCGAACGTGAAGTTGTCGAGCTTCTTGCGGGTTCCCAGCCAGATGAACCGGCAGGTGCGGACGTCGATGCGCGGATTGAAGATGCTCTCGTACCGGCCGCGCACCGTGGAGAAGACACCGTCCGATCCCACGACCAGGTCGTGCGTGACAGCAAACTCGTCTGGATCCTGGAACTCGGTCGAGAAGACGAGCCTGACACCGAGTTCCTCGGCGCGCTGATGCATGATCTGCAGCAGCTTCATGCGCGAGATGCCGCAGAAGGCGTGCCCCCCCGAGGTGATGCGTCGCCCGCGGAAGAAGACGTCGATGTCGTCCCAGTGCCGGAAATTGCGCTCGATTTCGCGGACCACCCACGGATCCGCCGCACGGAACCCTTCCATGGTCCGGTCCGAGAACACGATGCCCCAGCCGAAGGTGTCGTCGGCCCGGTTGCGTTCGATCACGGTGATGTCCGCACCCGGGTCGGACTGTTTCATCAGGATGGCGAAGAACACTCCCGCGGGACCGCCACCCAGGCATGCGATGCGCATCCAGTCTCCTCTCGAGCCGCCGGCCGATGCGCAGTTAGTTTAGGCTTGAAACAGTTGCGCCGCAATGGTGTATGATGACGCGATGGACAATCCGACCGGCCCAGTCACCACATACCGCGACAAGCTGGGCGGCGCGCCGCACAGCAAGAGGTCGCTGCGATTGTGGCTGAAGCTGCTGAGCTGCACCATGATCGTCGAGAAACGCATCCGCGCTCGGCTCGATTCCGAGTTCGCCACGACCCTCCCGCGCTTCGACGTGCTGGCGGCACTGGAGCGCCACCCGGAAGGGCTGACCATGGGACAGCTCTCGCGCTTCATGATGGTCTCGAACGGCAATGTCACCGCTGTCGTCAACCGGCTGCTCGAGGACAGCTGGGTTCTGCGCATTTCAGACAAGGCTGACCGCCGTGTCGCAACCGTACGCCTCACGCGCAAGGGCCGGCAGGCCTTCGTGAAGATGGCGAAGACGCACGAGCAATGGGTCGATCGGATGTTTGGCGGGCTGTCCGACGAGCGCATCGACGAGCTCATGAACATGCTGGGTGAGCTGCGGGCCTCGATCGAGGCCGATCGGCAGATCTGAGACCGGTTGGCCGCCGCCCGCATCCGCGGCGGGGCTCTTCCAGGGCGTACCGGCGCCCGTCCCGGCGATCCGTCGCCCCGGAGTGACCACATGCCCGTACTGGCCGAGATCCCTCATGGACTGTACTGGTCGACGCCGTTCGCCCGCTGGCAGGGCGGGCTCTCGCAGCTGCACAGCCTGAAGCTCGCAGCTCACGTCGCGAAGCGCGAGCTGGCCGCTCGCGGGCTCGATGCCGGTCTGTTCGACTTCGGGGTGCTCGGCACAACACGCCCCGAGCGAGGCTGCTTCTACGGGCTCCCCTGGCTCATGTCGCTCTGCGGTGGACCGAAGGTTGCCGGGCCGACCGTGTCCCAGGCCTGCGCGACCAGCGCGCGTGCCCTCCAGACCGCTGTGCGCGAGGTCGCGGCGGGAGACGCGACCTGCGCCCTCGCCATCGCCTGCGACCGGACTTCCAACGGCCCCCACCTCTACTATCCGAATCCGGGCGGCAGCGGCGGTACGGGCGAGGCCGAGGACTTCATCCTCGACAACATGGCCTGCGATCCCTTCGGCGGCCACTCCATGACGCAGACCGCCGAGAACGTCGCGAAGAAGTTCGGCGTCGGGCTGGTCGAGCAGCACGATCTCGTGCTGCGTCGCGAAGAGCAGTACCGATCGGCGCTCGCCGACGATCGCGCCTTTCAGAGGCGTTACATGAGCCTGCCGTTCGCGGTTCCCGACGCAAGATTCCGCAGGACTGTCGCGACCCTCGAGGGCGACGAGGGCATCCGTTTCTCGACTGCGGAGGGTCTCGCGGCACTGAAGCCGGTCATCGAGGGTGGCACGGTCACCTACGGTGCCCAGACCCACCCGGCCGATGGCAACGCGGCGATCGTCGTGACATCGCCAGGACGCGCGCGCGAACTCGCACGCGATCCCGCGATCCGCATCGGCATCAGGGGCTTCGGTACCGCCCGCGCCGAACTCGCGTTCATGCCGGAGGCGCCCATCGAGGCGGCCCGGCGCGCGCTGACCGCCGCGGGTCTCGGCGTCCACGATCTCGCGGCGATCAACACCCACAACCCGTTCGCGGTCAACGACATCGCGTTTGCGAAGGCCACTGGAACGGACGTGATGCGGATGAACAACCACGGATCATCGCTCGTATACGGCCATCCGAACGCTCCGACAGGACTGCGCGCGACGATCGAGCTCATCGAGGAACTCGTGCTGCGCGGCGGCGGTCTCGGTCTGTTCGTGGGCTGCGCCGCCGGCGACTCCGCGATGGCGGTGGTGATCGGCGTGGACGCCCGCAAGGGCGACTGACGGCGTCGACCCGAGTAGTGCCGGGCGCGACGCGCACCGACTCCGGGCGGCGTTGCTCCTTCCCCGAGTGGAACGACTGCATCACGTCATTCGAGCCGCCCCCGGCGCGAGATGTGTCGGGGGCGAGGCCATGAGGAATGCCCGGACAGGGTGCTAGATCTTCGGAATGACCTCGTTCGCGAACCGTCGCAGCACGCGGTGGGATCCCGCCTCGTCCTGCGAGGTGATGAAGATCGAGGTCTCCGTGATCCCGGCCTCCTGCAACTCGCGCGCCTTGTCCACGCAGTCCTGCGGCGTACCGGCGATGCAGCACTTCATGGCCACCTCGTCGGGGATCAGCTCGCGGTGCCGGGCCGTCAGGTCGAGGTGCTCGTAGAACCTGTAGGACTCGGAAACGGCCTTGACGACGTCCGCGTGCGCCACACCGAGTGTGTCGGGCAGCCAGGGCTTGCGCGCGATGTTTCGTGCGGCCGTCGGCCGCACCTTGTCGAGCGCGCGCCGGCGGTCATCGTCGATGGCGGCGTCGATGGCCGCGATGAACCGGAAGTCCTTCAGGTCCCGGCCGGCCCTTGCGGCGCCACTGCGGACCGCCTGCACCGTGGCGCGCACGCCTTCGGCATTGCCCCCCATGTGTCCGTCGACGATCACGCCGTCGCAGAACTCGCCGGCGGCCTCCGCCGACTTCGGCCCCATGGCCGCGAGCTGCAGCGGCAGCCTGCCCCAGCGCTCGGCACCGACGAGACGCACCTTGTCGACGCGTCCCCAGGTGTTCTTCGCGAGTTCCTCGCTCGGACGCAGTGCCTCGACCTCCTTGCCATCCAGCAGTGCGCGCATGAACTCCATGCGCTGCCGGATCTCGGGCAGGCGCGCGGGTGACAGTCCCGCGGTACGTACGGCCGAATCACCGGCACCAACCCCGAGCACGGCCCGGCCGTGGCTCAGCATGTTGAGCGTCATGATGGCATTGGCGGTGACGGCCGGGTGGCGCGTGACCGTGTTCGTGACGCCGGTGCCGAGGCGCACGCGCTTCGTAGCCGTCGCGCAGGCCGCGAGCGTGACCCAGACGTCATTCCAGATCATCTGCGAGTCGCCGACGTATACCGTCTCGAATCCGCATTCCTCCGCTGTCTGCGCCAGCCGGACGACGGGATCCACATCACTGCCGGAATGCGGCCATACCATGCAACTGAACTTCATGTCCTGCCCCCCTCGAAGAACGCTGATCATCCAGTGCGCGAGAAATCGGGCGCCCGTGCCGAATGGAATGCATCGATGCCTTCACGCGCGGCGGCCGTGCACGCGCTCTCGCCGAAGGCCTGATAGCCGACCTCCAGCGCCGCCTCCAGGCTCGTCGTCGCCGCGGCTGAGAAGATGGCGCGGTCCATGATCCCGAGCACCGCAGCGCTGAGCCGGGCGCCCGCAGCATCGAGCTGTGGCAGCTCGGGAAGCTGCACCGGCCCATCCATGCTCTCGCGCGGCTGGCCCGCGAGTTCGCGGACCAGCGTCATCGCACGGGGCAGCAGGTCTGCGGGCTCGACGCAGGCGTCGATCATGCCGAGACCCGCAGCGGTGTCGGTCGTGATGCGCCGACCGAGGCGCAGCATGTCGTGCAGCGTCGCGGCCGCCTGCGGCCAACGGCGATATGGGACGACCATTGCGCCGATGCCCGGCACGATGCCGAGCGTGATCTCCGGGAACTGCAGGTTCGCGCCGCGCACCGCAACGATGCCGTGCGCGCGCATGGCGAGCTCGAGGCCACCACCCAGGGCCATGCCATTGAGCGCGGCCACGACGGGCTTACGCATGCGGTCGAGGTGCACGAGCACGCGCGAGCAGGCCCGCGCGTACTCCGCTGCGGCCCGGGCGTCGCCGAGCAGCTGAGGAAACCGCCCGATGTCCGCGCCGGCCGAGAAAGCGCGCGGGCCGTAGCCTGTGATCACGAATCCGATGATGCGGGGATTGCTCTCGGCCTCCTGGATGGCCGCGAGGATCTCATCGTTGAGGTCGTCGTGCAGCGCATTCAGCGCCTCGGGCCTGCGCAGCGTGATGACACGCACGCCATCGACGTCGTCGACCAGGATGTCGCGCGCGAACTGCGTATAGACGTCGAGGGCGCGGCACCTGCCCGGCATGCCCGGCCTCTCGCTGCGCAGGCGCGCCAGCACGCGATCGACCTCGGCCGCGCCTGCGTCCCGCATCAGGGCCGCCGGCCCCTGCCGGAAACCGAAGGCCAGGCGGCAGCCGAGCTCCAGGTCGGCCGCACTGCCGATCTGCCGGTCGAGTATGTCCATGGACTGCGAGTACAGGATGCCGGCCAGGCGATCGCGAACCGCCTCCCGGACGGGATCAGCGACCGGCACGGACTTTCCGGGGGCCACGGTGTGCCAGCGCTCCACGGAAGAGAAGATCGGCGCGGGCCGGTAGTGGGCGCCCTCCTCCTCGGCCTGCAGCGTGTTGGTCTCGATGATGATGGGATTGCCGTTGGCGAGATTCAGGACGAAGAACGGCCCCGCGTGCACGAACGCCTGGGCCACCGAGTCGATCTCCGCAGCACTCGCCTGCGCCAGCAGGTGACCCGACTCGTTGCACCAGTTGTCGAAGATGCGATCGAGCATGAAGCACACCTGGTCGGCGGTGACCATCGGCACCTTGCCCGTCGCGGCGAAGAACCAGCGCAGGTCGTCGAGCGCTTCCGGCTCGAGACCGGGCCAGTCGATGACCTCGACGATCGGATTCTGGAATGCAGGTGCGAAGAAATGCGTGACCGTCGCGCGCCCCGGATGACGGAGGTCGCGGAACAGACGCTCCGCCGGCAGGGAACTGGTGTTCGACGTGATCAGTGCATCCGGCGCCAGCACCGCCTCGGCCTGCGCGAAGATTCTCCGCTTGAGGTCCAGGTTCTCAGTCGCGGCCTCGAGCACCCAGTCGCATCCGCGCAGGTCCTCGTAGCTCGTCGTGGTGGTGAGATTGCCGAGGACCTGCGCGGCCTTCTCGACGCTGAGCTTGCCGCGCTTCACGCCCTTCTCGGTGTAGCCCGCGATGCGCGCACGCGCCTTCGGCAATGCGTCCGGATTGATGTCCAGCAGCACCAGGTGGCAATGCGACACCTCGCTCGCGAGGTAGTAGCCGATGTCCGGACCGATGGTTCCGGCACCGATGACGCCGATGCGCTGCGGCATGGAACGGCGCGGCCGGATCAACAGGGGATTCGAGAACCGCTGCCTCGGGGCAGCGGACTGCTGTACCTGGGACATCTTCATTCGTTCCTGGCTGCGACGCGGGCGATGCCCGGCCGATCCGTCGACGACATCGACCCGATTCCGGCCCCAGTGTATTACTTTATACTTAAAATAAAAAGTGGAGACGGAGCCGCTGGACACGGCGGGCCCGCAACGGACTCCGCGCAGGAGATGGAGCGGGTGATGGGAATCGAACCCACGTTAGCAGCTTGGGAAGCTGCAGTTCTACCATTGAACTACACCCGCACCTGTCCGGGATTCTAGGGGCCGGGCACATCCACCGGCAAGCGCGCAGCGTTTCCCCTGCATCGGCGGGCGACAGAGCGCCCAACAGCTCCACCGCACCTTGGGCGTGCGTTCCCCCGCGACCGGCGGGCGACACCTGTCCCGCCGTGCACCCGCCCACCTCCGTTGATCCGACCGGGGCAGGACCCGCGGCGCCGGATGCTGATCGTCACCCGGTCACGGGTTTCGCATACCATCGCGCCATCGAACGGCCCGGTGTACGCCATGAACCTCGAGAAAGTCATCTTCGCGTTCTTCATCATCTCCGCCGCGACACTGAACTTCGGCTTCGTGATCGGCGAGATCGACAATCCCCTGCACCACAACCTCTGGGAATTCTTCGCGGCCTTCGTCGTGAACGTCATCGCGACGGTACTCAAGTTCGGCGACCGTACGCAGGTCGGCGCCATGCACCTGGCCACCAGCCTGGTCGCGCTGCTGCAGCTCGCTGCGGCCGCACTGGTCTGGACGCTGGCACCCGTCACGCCGGATGGCGTCCTCGCGCCCACCGCGGTGACCAGCATCGTGTCGCTGTCCGCGGGCGCACTGCTCGCCAACATCATCTCGGTGGTGATCCTGATCGTGGAGACCACACTGCAGCGGAGGTGAGGTGAACAGCGCCGTCTTCGTCGCGCTCCGGCGCCTACGCGCGCCGATCGTGCTGCTGGTCGTGATCTTCGCGGTCGGCATCGTCGGACTCGCGCTGATCCCCGGCACGGACGCCACAGGCCGACCCTGGCGCATGTCGATCTTCGACGCGCTGTACTTCATGAGCTACACCGCGAGCACGATCGGCTTCGGTGAGATCCCGCAGGTCTTCAACATCGCGCAGCGCGTCTGGGTGACGATGGTCATCTATGCATCGGTGGTCGGGTGGGCCTATGCAGTTGCGAGCCTGCTGACGCTCGTGCAGGACCGCAGCTTCCACGCCGCGCTGGTGGCCGGGCGCTTCCGTCGTCAGGTACGCGCACTGCGCGAGCCCTTCTATCTCGTCTGCGGGTTCGGCGAGACGGGAGCGCTGGTCGGGAGCGCACTCGATGCACTGGGAATCCGGTTCGTGGTACTCGACCTCAGCGAAGATCGCGTCCAGGAACTCGATCTCCTCGACCTCGGCCGGGATGCGCCCGCCATGGTCGCCAATGCGCGAACGCCCGAGCATCTCGTCGCGGCCGGCCTCACGCGGCGGGAATGCAGCGGCGTGCTGGCGCTCACCAGCGACGACCAGGTGAACCTGGCGGTCGCAATCGCCGTGCGTCTGCTGAATCCCTCGGTGCCGGTGCTGGCGCGTGCGATGAGCCGTGAGGCGGCCGCGAACATGATTTCCTTCGGGGCCGACCAGGTCGTCAACCCCTTCGCGAAGTTCGGGGACTATCTCGCCGTTGCGATCCAGTCTCCCGGCAGTCATCGGCTCATGTCCTGGCTCACGGGTCTTCCCGGTACCACGCTGCGTCCGGAGACGGCTCCGCCGCGCGGCCGCTGGATCGTCTGCGGCTACGGCCGCTTCGGCACCGAAGTCACCAGGGCCTTTCGGGGCCAGAATCTCGACGTCACCGTGATCGACCCCGACGAGACCTCGCTCGCGGGCCTCGGTCTCGTGCGCGGCCTCGGCACCGATGCCGAGGCACTGCGGCAGGCCGGAGTGACCCACGCGGTCGGCATCGTCGCCGGCACGGACGACGACGTCAGCAATCTCGCGATCGCAGTCACGGCGCGCGAGCTCAGCCCTTCGATCTTCACGGTCCTGCGCCAGAACCTGCGAGCCAATCACGCGCTGTTCGATGCCTACGGGGCCGACATCACCATGGTCTCGAGCGAGATCATCGCCAACGAGTGCCTGGCACTGCTGCAGACACCGCTGCTCGCGCGTTTCCTGGAGATCGTGAAGCAGGAGGACGACGCCTGGGCGGATCGCGCGATCGACCGGATCCAGGACGCGATCGGCGCCGAGACCCCCGACCTGTGGCGTGTCGCCCTGACCGCCAGCGACGCACCGGCCTGCCACGAGGCCCTGGGCCGCGCGGATCATGCAGTCACGCTCGCGGACCTCGTGCGCGACAGCGGCGCGCGGGAACATCGGCTGGAATGCATGCCGCTCCTGCTGGTGCGGGGCCAGGCCGCCGCCGCGATGCCCGATGAGTCCACGCGACTGGCACGCGGGGACGAGCTGCTGTTCGCCGGGAGGCCGGCCGCACGACGCACGCAGCGGTCGACGCTCATGAACATCAACGTGCTCGACTATGTGGTGCGCGGTATCGACCTGCCCGGCGGCTGGATCTGGCAGCGGCTGCAGGGTCGTCGCGGCTGATCAGCGCGCGACTGCAGCAGCGCCGGCGCCCGCCTCCAGGCGGTGGCCGCCCGAGTCCCAGCCGATCATGTCGCCATCGAGATGTCGCAGACGGCGGAAGCCCTGCGAACCCAGTGTCTCGAGGGCGAGGCCGGCGCGCCGTCCGGAGCGGCAGTACACCACCATCTCGACGTCCTTGAGGGGCGCGAGTTCGCTCATGCGGGACCCGAGCTCGGCCACGGGAATGTTGCGTGCGCCGGGCACATGACCCGCCGCGAACTCCTCTGCAGTCCGGACATCGAGCACGACAAGTGGCTCGCCCCGTCGTACGAGCCGTCCTTCGAGCTCGGCCGCCGAAATCGGTGCAACGTCGGCGGCAGCGGCACGCCCGGACGCCAGGGCGAGACACAGGCCTGCAACCAGCATCGACCGCCTGATGATCTTCATGTCCACCTCCGCCACCGGAACCGGGATCCGCTCACCCGAGTCCGATGATCCACCGGGCCGGGCACCGTTGCCAACCCGGTGTCGCAGCACGGCTGAAGCCCTCCGGGGCACCTCCGGGCCGGAATCACCTGCCGGCCGGTCCGGCCCGCATCGAGGCATCGAGCAACCGATTCGGAACACCCCTCGTGATCTGCGGCCGCAGCCAGCGGTCGACCGCCGTCCGCAGCGCCCGGTCCCGCGGCATGAGCACGGCCTTGACGGATCGTGTGAGCGTCACGGGCATCGTGCGGCACAGCTCCGGGTGGCGACGCGTCTGCAGTTCCACCTCGACGTCGTCGGTGATCATGACGTCGGCCCGACCTGCGATGATCTCGTCGAACACGCTGCGGTTTTCGGCGTGCACGCGGAGCGCGGCAGCCCGCAGGTGCTCCCGCGCGTACTGCTCGTTGGTTCCGCCGGGATTGACGATGACGCGGGCGCCGGGCGAATCGATCTCCGCGAGCGTGTCGAAGCGCCCGCCTTCGGTGCAGCGCGCGATCGGCACCTTGCCACCTTCATGGTAGCGGTGCGAGAAGAAGCCCGCGCGCCACCGTTCCGGTGTCACCGAGATTCCCGAGAGCGCGACATCGTAGCGATCAGCGGCAAGATCGCCGAGCAGCGTGGGCCAGCTCGTGCGCACGAAGACGGCCTCGACCCCGAGATGCGCGGCCAGCACCTGCGCGAGCTCGATGTCGGCCCCGGACAGCGCACCTTCGTGCTCGATGCTGAATGGCGCATAGTCGCCCGTAGTGCCGATGCGCAGCACGCCGGCTGCCCGGACACGCGTCAGGATCGGCACCGGCGCACGGCGCAGCCCACCGAGAGCCCGCAGCAGCTCGGCGCGCTCCGGGCCGGTCAGCAGGTTCCCGAGCCGCGCCGAGGCAAGCTCCGCACGGCGCTCGTCCAGTTGCGGTGCGATGAGTGCCGGCAGCGCCAGATGGATTGCGCGCAGCAGCTCTCCTGTGAGGGCATCGATCCGGGGCCGCAGGTCCCGCGCCAGATCCGGTGGGGCCGCGACGACGTCGAACCCCCGCTCGCGCCAGCGCTCGTGCAGTCGCTGCTGCGCCTCGCGCCCGAAGCGCATCTGCAGTTCGACGAGCCCCGCAACGGGCTCGCTCGCGAGGCCGAAGCGCAGCGCACGTTTCATGGCCCGCGAGACGACCTCGCGCTCGCGCGCCGGATCCGCGATCGGCGCACCCGAGCGCCACTTCACTGCAGCAACGGCAGGCATGAGCTCGAGACGCTGCCCGACGAGGGACAGGACCCGCGCGATCGCCGCGTCGTCCTCGAGGTAGCGCGCGTCGGCGGCTACGGGAGCGGCATGCAGGACGACGGCTGCGAGAACCGTCAGGAACAGGACGCGACGCCACCCGGACATCATGGCGTGCGAGCATGCCACAACAAAAAGGGCTCCCGATCGTCACCGACCGGGAGCCCCATCGCTGTGGCCGCAGGCGCGGCCCGGATCGTGGCGCTCAGTTCTTGACGAACTTCAGGTCCACACGCCGGTTCTGCGCACGCCCGTCGTCCGTGTCGTTGCTGGCCACCGGCTCGGCCTCCCCGTAGCCCTTCGCCGCGAGAACGCCGGCACTGACGCCCGCGCCGACGAGATAGTCCTGCACGGCCTTGGCACGGCGCTCCGACAATCGCTGGTTGTAGGCGTCCTTGCCGCGGGAGTCCGTGTGCCCCTGCACCTCGACGACCGCCCCCGGACGCTGTTTCAGCACGGCTGCCGCCTCATCGAGGATCGCGGACGAGTCGGCGGTCAGCTTCGCGGAGTCTGTTTCGAAATTCACGCCCTTCAACGTGATGACGAGTTCGCAGCCGCGGGCGTCGACCTTGGCGCCGGCCGGTGTGCCGGGGCACTGGTCGAGCCGGTCGACGACGCCATCGCCGTCGGAATCGATCTCGCAGCCGACCGCATCGACCCTGGCGCCGGCAGGCGTGCCGGGGCAGCGATCATTCGCATCGGTCACACCGTCGCGATCGGAATCGGGCGGAGGAGGCGGAGGAGGCGGCGGCGGAGGCGGCGCAGCAGCAGGTGCGGGCGCCGATGCGGACTGCGCGCCGAAGCGATAGCCGAAGCGCAGACCGAGGATCCAGGGATCCACCTTGACCGTGGTCAGCCTGGCGCCACCCGCGATGCCGACGTCCGTCTTGATCCAGGCGCGCTTCGCGTCCAGGGACACCAGCCACCGATCGTTCAGGCTGATGTCGACACCTGCCTGCAGGGCCGGTCCGACGCTCCAGTCGTCTACATCGAGCTTTGCGCCGGGCACAGCCAGCTTGTCGTCGGTGAACCACGTGAGGTTCAGGCCCGCGCCGAGGTAGGGACGGATCTTCTGCGTTGCGAAGTAGTACTTGGCCGTCACCGTCGGCGGCAGATGCGTCACGCTGCCGAGCCGCACATCCGGCCCGAGCGCCGTCTGCTCCGCAACGACCTTGTGCTTCGTCGGGATCGTCAGCAGCAGCTCGACGCCGATGCGCTCCGTGAGCGCATATTCGAAATCGAGGTCCGGCGCCCATTCATTCGATACGTCGATGGCATCCTTCGGAACGGCGAGCGACGGAATCGCCTTCGAGTGGTCCGCCGGCACGATGACCACCGCGCCCAGGCGCGCGGTCAGCTTGCTGGTGTCGAAAGCCTGCGCCGCCGGCGCCGCCACAGCCATCGCAGCCGCCACGGCCGCGCCCAGAATCATCTTGTTCATGATTGCCATTTTCGGATCCCTTAACTGTCCACGGACAGCTGAACTCTTGACCGCGATCAAGGCTCACCCTTGACCTGGGTCAAAGGCTAGAGCTCCGGATTTGGAGCGAGTATTGGGGAATATCGATCCAGCAACGCTATGAATACCTATATAAATCCAAGCACGGCAGGCACTTCGCGCGGTTTATGCATAAAAATGTTGTGCGCGCGCGTCAAATGTCTGCTTGCCGCACCACGAGACGCCTGCCATTCTCGCCCGCCCATGGAACGGACCGATTCCCCAGCACTCGCGAGTCACATCCGGAGCTTCGTCAAGCGTGGCGGCCGCCTCACCGCCGCGCAGACGCGGGCCCTCGCCGAACTCTGGCCCCGCTACGGCGTGGAATTCACGACGGATCCGCTCGACCTCGACGCCCTTTTCGGACGGCGCGCTCCCCGCGTCGTGGAGATCGGCTTCGGCAATGGCGAGGCACTGGTGGAACTCGCCGCATCGCGCCCGGAGCAGGATTTCCTGGGAATCGAAGTCCATCCGCCCGGCGTGGGCCACTGCCTGCTCGGGATCGCCGCGCGCGGTCTCACGAACGTGCGCCTGTCGCGGCACGATGCCATCGAGGTCCTCCAGCAGCAGATTCCTGCGTCGAGCCTCGACGAAGTACTGCTCTATTTCCCGGATCCATGGCCCAAGAAGCGGCACCACAAGCGCCGCATCGTGCGCATGGAGTTCGTCGCGGAAGTCGCGACGCGGCTGAAACGCGGAGCCATGCTGCGCCTCGCCACGGACTGGGCTCCGTACGCCGGGGTGATGACGGAAGTGCTGGAGCACTGCGCCTTGCTGGAAAACGCCGCGGGAGCCGCTCGTTACGTCGAGCGGCCCGCGAGCCGGCCGCTCACCCGTTTCGAGCGTCGCGGCCAACGTCTCGGCCACGAGGTCTTCGATCTCGCATACCGCAGGCGCTAGGGCCTGTTCGCCCTAGCCCGCGGCGCACCGCCGCGATCAGTCGAGTCGCGCCGCCCGCAGCCGGAGCGCGTTCGAGACCACGGACACCGAGGACAGGCTCATCGCCAGCGCGGCGAGCATCGGGCTCAGGTGCCAGCCGAACAGCGGCTGCAGCAGCCCCGCGGCGACCGGCACGCCGAGCGCGTTGTAGACGAACGCGAACGCGAGGTTCTGCTTCATGTTCGCCACGGCCTGCCGGGAGATCCGCCGTGCCCGGAGGATGCCACCGAGATCGCCCTTCACCAGAGTGACCTGCGCGTTCGACATCGCGACGTCGGTGCCCGTACCCATCGCGATACCCACGTCTGCCGCCGCGAGCGCCGGTGCATCGTTGATGCCGTCACCGGCCATCGCGATGCGGCGTCCCGCTGATTTCAGACGAGCCACGAGCGCGGCCTTGTCCTCCGGACGGACGCCGGCGTGGACCTCATCGATTCCGAGCTGCCCGGCCACGGCGTCCGCGGTCGTCCGGTTGTCGCCCGTGGCCATCACGACGCGCACGCCGGACGACCGCAGTGAGGCGATCGCCGCCGCAGCGCCCTCCTTGACGGGATCGGCCACCGCGATCAGGCCGGCCGCCAGACCGTCGACCGCAAGGAACACGACGGTCGCACCCTCACGGCGCAGGTCGTCGGCCTTGACGAGCAGCGTGCCTGCGTCGACACCCGACTGCTGCATCAGGTCCGGGCTGCCGAGCACGAGACGACGCCCCCCCGCCGTTCCGCCGACACCGCTTCCGGTCGTCGACTCGAAGTCGACCACGGGCTCGAACGCCAGCCCGCGCACGCGCGCGCCCGCGACAATGGCCCCGGCGAGCGGATGCTCGCTCGCCTGCTCCAGACTCGCGGCCAGACGCAGCACTTCGTCTTCGCCGAATGCACCGTTCGCGACCACGTCGCGGAGTCCGGGACGGCCGCGGGTCAGGGTTCCGGTCTTGTCGACGACGAGGGTGTCGATCGTACACAGCCGCTCGATCGCCTCGGCGTCGCGGAACAGCACGCCCGCCTGCGCGGCGCGTCCGGAAGCCACCGTGATGGACATCGGCGTCGCGAGGCCCAGCGCGCACGGGCAGGCGATGATGAGCACGGACACCGAGTTCACGATGGCCTGCGTCCAGCCGCCACCGGGCGCGAGAAGCCCCCAGCCGACGAAGGTCGCCGCCGCGACGCCGATCACGGCGAGCACGAACCAGTAGCTCACGCGATCGGCGAGCCGCTGCATCGGTGCGCGAGACCGCTGCGCCTGGGCGACCAGCTGTACGATCTGCGCGAGCACGGTCCCGGAGCCGACCCGTTCCGCGCGCATGACGAGGCTGCCGTTGCCGTTCATCGAGGCACCGATCACCCGTTCTCCCGATGCCTTTGCGACCGGAATCGCCTCACCCGTCAGCATCGACTCGTCGACATTCGACCGGCCCGCGATCACGACGCCGTCGACGGGGATCTTCTCGCCGGGCCGGATGCGCAGCCGGTCCCCGACCTGCACCTGTTCGAGCGGCACGTCTTCCTCGATCCCGTCGTCGCGAACGCGGCGGGCCGTCTTCGGCGCGAGGCCGAGCAGTGCCTTCAGGGCATCGGACGTGCTCGCACGTGCGCGCAGCTCGAGCATCTGGCCGAGCAGGGTCAGTGACACGATGATCGCGGCAGCCTCGAAGTAGACACCGACGCGGCCGTGCTCGTGCAGCGACTCCGGGAACAGGCCCGGAGCGATCGCGGCGACGACGCTGTAGACGAACGCCGCGCCAACGCCGGTGCCGATCAGGGTCCACATGTTCGGACTTCGATTGCGGATGGACTGGAGCCAGCGTTCGAAGAAAGGTCGTCCACCCCAGAGCACGACGGGCGACGACAGCGCGAACTCGACCCAGGTCCGCGCGACTGCCGATGACGCACCCCAGCGGTGACTGCCCATCGCCAGCAGCAGCACGGCGATCGAGGCCGGCAGCGTCCACCAGAAGCGGCGCCGGAAGTCGGCCAGCTCGGGGTTCTCGCCTTCCTCGAGGCGCGGCATCACGGGTTCCAGGGCCATGCCGCAGATCGGGCAGGCCTCGGGATGGTCGCGCACGACTTCCGGATGCATCGGGCAGGTGTACTGCGCGCCCGGCACCGTCACGGCTGCCACGGCCGGCGCCCGCGCCGCAGACCGGGCCTCGAGATATCGCTCGGGGTCCGCGACGAATCGGGTACAGCAGCCCGCGCAGCAGAAGAAATACTCGTGTCCCGCGTGTTCCGCGCGGTACGGCGAATCGGGGGTGACGGTCATCCCGCAGACCGGATCGACGAGTCCCGGCCCGGTGCCCGGTGCCGCGGGACCTGGCGCAGGTTGCTGACAGCAGCCGCTCATGGTTCAGCTCCTTTCCCGGAAACCGCTGCGGCGTCGTCGGACGACGGGTCGCGCGACCGGCGCGGCGGATTTCACGACCGCGCCCCGTTCTCGTCGAGGCGTTCGATCCTGTCGCGCAGTGCAACCAGCAGCACGAGCCCCGGCAGGGCCGTGAAGAACGTCACGACGAAGAAATCCCGCCAGCCGAGCGCGTCGACGTGCAGTTGCAGCACTTCGGTGCCGAACAGTGTCGCCGCAAAGGAACCGCCATCGACCAGCGTTGCGGCCAGCGGCCCGAGGAACGTCCGCGCCACGCTCGACAGCGCGGACAGCAGCGCGAACTGGAACGCACTGAAACGCAGGTCACAGAGCGACATGATGAACGCGCCGAAGGCTGCTGCGCCCATGCCACCCGCCAGGTTGTCGAAGCCGACGGCCAGCATCATGAGGCCCAGATCGTGCCCCACCGCCGCGAGCCATGCGTACAGCAGGTTCGTCACCGCCTGCAGCGCGCCGAAGCCGAGCAGCGACCGATACAGCCCGAAGCGGGCGAACAACACGCCGCCGGCGAGGGTCCCGAGGATCGTGGCGACGAGGTTGGTGGTCTTGGAGATCGCGCCGACCTCCGTGGCACTGAAACCTGCACCCTTGATCAGGAATGCCGTGGACAGCGACAGCGCGAAAGCGTCGCCGAACTTGTACAGCACGACCAGTGCCAGCAGCGCCCACGCGCCGGGCCGCGAAACGAACTCCGCGAGCGGCTGGAACACGGCCGCCGCGAGCGTCGGCGGATGCTCGATGCGCCGCTCCGGCTCGGGCGCGCGAAACGTCGCGAGCATCGTGGCCGCCATCACCACGGCGAGGCCGAGATAGGTGTTGTGCCAGCCGATTCGATCGGACATCACGAGCGCCAGTGCGCCGGAAACCAGCGCCGCGATGCGCCAGCCGAGCTGCGTGAAGGTCGAACCGATGCCCCGCTCCTCGTGACGCAGCGTATCCGTCCGGTAGGCGTCGATGACGATGTCCTGCGAGGCCGACAGGAATGCCATGGCGAGTGCCAGCAGCGCGACGAGCTGCACGTCCCGCTCCGGCGACTGCAGTCCGACGAGCGCAATCACGACCGCGAGCGCCAGCTGGAACACCAGCACCCAGCCGCGGCGGCGGCCCAGGAACGGCAGCGCATAGCGATCGACGAGCGGCGCCCACAGGACCTTGAACGTGTAGGGTGCGCTGACGAGCGTGAACAGCCCGATCGTCTTGAGGTCGACATCGAGCGTGGCGAGCCAGGCCTGCAGAGTGCCCTGCGACAGGTTGAACGGCAGCCCGGAGGCAAAACCGAGCGTCATCGCCGCGACGACGCGGGGATTCGTCGTGAGCGCCCGCCAGTCGATCCGGGTGCCGATCACGGGAACGCTCCTGCGCGATCCTCAGATGCTCTGGATCGGATAGTCATAGTCGATTGTGAGCGGCGCATGATCGGAGAACCGGCTGGACCTGTGGATCGAGGCGCCGCGCACGGATCCCGCGAGGCCCGCGCTGACGACCTGGTAATCGATGCGCCAGCCGACGTTCTTTGCCCACGCCTGGCCGCGGTTCGACCACCAGGTGTACTGGTCGGCCTCCTGGTTCACGACCCGGAATGCGTCGACGAATCCCAGCGGTCCGAACACTCGATCGAGCCAGACGCGTTCCTCGGGGAGGAAGCCCGAGTTCTTCTGGTTCGACCGCCAGTTCCTCAGGTCGACGGGACGGTGCGCGATGTTCCAGTCGCCGCAGAACACGTAATCGCGGCGACGGCGTCGCAGACGCGCGAGGTGCGGCAGGAATGCATCAAGGAAACGAAACTTCGACGCCTGCCGCTCGGGGCCCGACGAGCCGGAGGGGAGATAGAGCGAGATCACCGACAGCCGGCCGAAACAGGCCTCGAGATAACGCCCCTCGCGGTCGAACTCGGCGACGCCGAAGCCGCGCACGACGCGGTCCGGCTCGCGGCGCGCGAACAGGGCGACACCGGCATAACCGGGCCGCGCTGCGTCGAAATAGTGGCAGTGGTAGCCGGCGGGCCGGAACAGCGCCGAGTCGAGCTGGTGCTCCTGCGCCTTCGTTTCCTGCAGGCACACCACGTCCGCGTCCTGGCCGCCCAGCCAGTCGAACAGGCCCTTGCGCGCGGCCGAGCGGATGCCATTGCAGTTGAGCGTCACGATGCGCACGGGGCCCTCGCCGGAAGCCGCGCCATGATACATGCAGCACGTCCGACGACGTGGCGGCTCCCGCGGTTGACGCCCGGCATCGTGGATGACATCGTGGCGCGCCCCATGGCGGCCATGACCATGCAGACGTATCAGCACGAATTCATCGAGATCGCACACCGCGCGCGGGTGCTCCGCTTCGGCGAGTTCACGCTGAAGTCCGGGCGTCTGAGCCCTTACTTCTTCAATGCCGGACTCTTCAACACCGGCGGGCTCATCGCTGCAGTGGGCCGGCACTATGCCGCGGCGATACAGGGCTCGGGCATACCGTTCGACATGCTGTTCGGCCCCGCCTACAAGGGCATCCCGCTCGTGACCACCGCGGCCGCCGCGCTCGCCGAACATCACGGGCGTTCCCTGCCGTTCGCATTCAATCGCAAGGAGGCGAAATCACATGGCGAAGGGGGCAGCATCGTCGGGGCACCGCTCGCCGGGCGGGTGCTGATCATCGACGACGTGATCACGGCGGGCACCGCCATCCGCGAATCCATCGACGTCATCCGCGCGGCCGGGGCCGTGCCCGCCGGCGTCGCCATCGCGCTGGACCGCCAGGAACGCGGCCAGGGTCCGCTGTCGGCGGTCCAGGAGGTGCGCGAGCAGTTCGGCATCCCGGCCGTCAGCATCATCACGCTGGCGGATCTCATCGAGCACCTCGCCGCGCAGGGCCCGGGGCCCGAACTGCAGCGGCTGCATGATTACCGCTCCCGTTACGGGATCTGATTCACGGCGCGGCGATTGGCCGCCCGGACCGGCAGGCGCACAATACCGGGATGAGGAGGGCCGCATGATCCGCCGCGCACTGCCGTTGCTGCTCCCGGTGCTGTGCCTGTGCTGGGGCCTAGGCGCGGCCGTGGAGAGCAAGAGCACCCGCAAGGTCTACCGCTGGGTCGACGAGACCGGTCAGGTCCATTACAGCAACACGATCCCGCCGCAGTACGCCCAGCAGGATCGGGACGTCCTCAACCGGCACGGCGTCGCGGTCGGCAAGGTCGAAGGCAACATCACCGAGGCGGAGGCCCGCGACCAGCAGGAAACCGCACGCCGCCTCAAGGAAGCCGCGCAGCGGCGCCAGCGCGACAACGTACTGCTGCAGACCTACCTGACCGTCCAGGAGATCGAGATGCTGCGCGACCGCCGCGTCGAGATCCTCGACAGTCAGATCACCATCCAGAACCAGTACCTGGGCGGCCTGAAGCAGAAGCTCACGAAGCTCATGCAGCAGTCTGCCGGCTATGCGCCGCGGAACAGGAGCCCGGGTGCCCGACCGCTGCCGGAGAACCTGAGCGAGGACATGTCCCGCACGGGCGCCGACATCCGCACCGCACAGGCCAACCTGGACAAGAAGCGCACCGAGCGGCAGACACTGATGGACCAGTTCGCCGCCGACATCCAGCGATTCAAGGAACTCAAGGGCATCAAGGATGCGCCGGCCCCGGCCGGGAAAACCGGCACGGCGAAGGTCGCGGTACCGGCAACGGCTGCGAAAGCCGCCGCGACACCACAGGCGAAGCCGTGACCCCGGGCGGCGTGTCGCCCGCGCTGCCGGACAATTCCTGGTCCTAGACGCGCCCGGAACTGCCGAAGCCGCCGGCGCCGCGCGCGCTCGCTTCGAAGCTCTCGACGACCTCGAGAGAAACCTGGACGACCGGAACGACGACGAGCTGCGCGATGCGCTCACCCGGCGCCACGGTGAAGGCGGCCGCGCCACGGTTCCAGAGCGAGACCATGACCGGCCCCTGGTAGTCCGAGTCGATCAGCCCGACGAGATTGCCGAGCACGACCCCGTGCTTGTGTCCGAGCCCGGAGCGCGGCAGCAGCACGGCCGCAAGCCCCGGATCGTCGAGATGGATCGCGAGGCCGGTGGGCACGAGTTCGCTGCGCCCGGGCTCGAGCACGAGCGGCGCATCGATGCAGGCCCGCAGGTCGAGCCCGGCGGAACCCTGTGTTGCGTACGCGGGCAGCGGCCAATCCGACCCGAGCCGGGGATCGAGGACCCTGACCTTCAGGGAGCGCACGGACTTCAGTGCCCGCGCCGCCGCGCACGAGTCCTGCGACCGGGCCCCGCGGCAGCGAAGCGCTCGACGATGCAGGCGATCAGCCGGCGCGCCAGCTCGATCTTCGAACAGTTGTCGAGTTCGCGCCGCCCGCCGGGCCACAGGACGACGAGTGCGTTGTCCTCGCGGTCGAAGGCGCGACCGTTCCCGACGTAGTTCGCGGCGATCATGTCGAGTTTCTTGCGCTCGAGCTTGCTGCGCGCGTGCTCCTCGATCTTCTCGGTCTCCGCGGCGAACCCGACCACGAACGGCCGGCGTGCGAGCGCCGCCACGGATGCGAGGATGTCGGGCGCGCGGGTGAGGTCGATCGTCATCGCATCGGATGTCTTCTTGATCTTCTGCTCGGCCACGCGCTTCGGACGATAGTCCGCGACCGCCGCGGCACCGATGAAGATGTCGGCGTCACCGATGGCCGCGTGCACGGCCTCGTGCATCCGGGCCGCCGACTCCACCGACACGCATTCGACCCCCGGAGGCTTCGCGATCGCGACCGGCCCGGTGACCAGCACGACGTTCGCACCCGCCTCGAACGCGGCCTGCGCCACCGCATAGCCCATCTTGCCCGAGCTGCGATTGCTGATGAACCGCACCGGATCGATGCACTCGCGCGTCGGACCCGCCGTGATCACGACCTTGCGACCCGCGAGCGGCCCGGTGCGCGGCAGCACGGCCGCGATCCGCGACACCAGATCGACCGGTTCGAGCATGCGTCCGGGCCCGGTCTCGCCGCAGGCCTGGCCGCCCTCCGCGGGACCATGCACATGGACACCCCGCGCCAGCAGGGTGGCCACATTGGCCTGCGTCGCCGCGTTGCTCCACATGAGCCGGTTCATCGCCGGGGCGACGTGCAGCGGCCGGTCCGTGGCGAGACACAGCGTCGTGAGCAGATCGTCGGCGTGGCCGTGGGCGATGCCCGCGAGCACCTCGGCCGTGGCCGGTGCGATCAGCACGATGTCGGGCCAGCGCGCGAGCTCGATGTGGCCCATCGCCGCCTCGGCCGAGGCGTCCCAGAGCGAATCACGTACCGGATGGCCGGACACCGCCTGGAAGGTCAACGGCCCGACGAACTGCCCGGCGCCCGCGGTCATGACGACCTGCACATCGACACCGATATCGCGCAGTCGCCGGACGATCTCGGGGGACTTGTAGGCCGCGATGCCGCCGGTCACACCGAGCAGCACGCGAAGCGGGCGCATCGCGTTCATCGGCTCATTATTGCGTGCCCCCCCGGCCAGTCCAAATCCGCATAACCGCGGGTTCTCTGGACATGCGTTTCTCGTCGTTCGGAACGGATTTCGCCACCCACCCGCTCCGTCCCCTGGCGAACACTGGCGGACGGAGGACACCGCATGAGGATAAGCGACTGGCCGCGGGCAGAACGACCCCGCGAGAAGCTCCTGGCCCGCGGCGCGGATACGCTGACGGAGGCTGAACTGCTCGCCCTGCTGCTGCGTCAGGGCCCGCGCGGGCTGACCGCGGTCGACCTCGCGCGACAGCTGCTGGTCGAGTTCCGCTCGTTGCGCGGGCTGCTGGCCGCCGACCAGGCCGCGCTCTGCAGCCACCGCGGAGTCGGCCCGGCGCGCTACGCGGAGCTGCGCGCGGCCCTGGAACTGGCGCGGCGCCATCACCTGGAGGTGCTGCGCGCGGGGGTGGCGCTCGAGAGTCCGCGCTCCACCCGGACCTTCCTCAACGCGCAGCTGCGCGACCGACCGTACGAGGTCTTCTGCTGCCTGTTCCTGGACAACCGTCACCGGCTCATCGCATTCGAGGAGCTGTTCCGCGGCACGATCGATGGCGCGAGCGTGCACCCGCGCGAGGTGGTCCGTGATGCCCTCGCACGCAACGCGGCGGCCGTGATCCTGGCGCACAATCACCCATCAGGGAACGCCGAGCCCAGCCAGGCCGATGAACTCATCACGGCCCGGCTGCGGGATGCCCTGGCCCTGGTCGACATCCGCGTGCTGGACCACCTGATCGTCGGGGATGGAACCTGCATTTCGCTGGCCGAACGTGGCCTGCTGTGAGACCCCCTGGAAGACGCCGGCCGTCCGTGCGGGCCTGATCGGTCCGTGTCCGGCAGGGTCGCCGGCGACCATCGCGCCCCCCGGCCAGCCCGGACAGGCGTCGGCTCCGGCTCCGAAGCGACCCGGGTGTTGCTTCCGCCCCCCGTGCGCTGGTCTAATACGCGGCCCTTTTGGACCGGGCGCCCGCCGTGGGCGGCGCCAGCTGTTGAGGAAACGACCATGTCCCGAGTCTGTCAGGTCACCGGCAAGGGTCCGGCCACCGGCAACAAGGTTTCGCATTCGAACATCAAGAAGCGTCGCCGCTTCCTGCCGAACCTGCACAACCAGCGGTTCTGGGTGGAGAGCGAGAAGCGCTGGGTGACCCTGCGCGTCTCGACCCGCGGCCTGCGCACCATCGAGAAGAACGGCATCGAGGCCGTGCTCGCCGACCTGCGCGCCGCCGGCCAGAACGTCTGAGCCCGCAACACACTTCCAGGATCCCGTCATGCGCGACAAGATCAAGCTGCTGTCCACCGCCGGCACCGGCCACTTCTACACCACCACCAAGAACAAGCGCCTCCATCCCGAGAAGATGGAAGTGCAGAAATTCGACCCGGTGGTGCGCAAGCACGTGGCTTACAAGGAAGCCAAGATCAAGTGACCCGATCGAACCCGCCGCCCGGCGGGTTCTTCGTCTGTGCCCGAGCTTCCCGAAGTCGAAACCACCCGCCGCGGCATCGCGCCGCACGTCGACGGCCGGCGCATCGACGACGTCGTCGTGCGTGAGCATCGCCTGCGCTGGCACCTGCCGCGCGGCTTCCGCGGCCAGCTCGTCGGTGCACGCATCGAGCGTACGGCGCGACGCGCCAAGTACCTGTTGCTGCACACGGACCGCGGCACGCTGATCATCCACCTCGGGATGTCGGGCAGCCTGCGGGTGGTCGATCCTTCGACACCGCTGCTGCCGCACGATCACGTCGACCTGCTGCTCGATTCCGGCCGGGCGCTGCGCTTCAACGACCCGCGTCGCTTCGGCAGCCTGCATTTCACGACCGGAGATGCCCTCGCCCACCCGCTGCTCGCCGGCCTCGGGCCCGAGCCACTCGCGGCCGGCTTCGACGGCGATCATCTCTGGCGGCGCGCGCGCGGCCGCCGCGTGGCGATCAAGCTGTTCGTCATGAACGCGGCGGTCGTCGTGGGCGTCGGCAACATCTACGCCAGCGAAGCGCTGTTCCGGGCCGGGATCCGGCCCACGCTCGCGGCGGGCCGCGTCAGCCGCGAGCGCATGCGGCAGCTGGCGCAGTCCATCCGGGACGTACTCACGGAAGCCATCCGCGTCGGCGGTACGACCCTGCGGGACTATGTCGGTGCCGACGGCATGCCCGGATATTTCCGCCAGCGGCTGTTCGTCTACGAGCGTGCGGGCCAGCCCTGCCGCAGATGCCACACGCCGGTGCGCCAGATCACGCAGGGGCAGCGATCCACCTACTTCTGCCCGACCTGCCAGAAATGAGGCGGAACCGGCCGGGGAACCGACGACCCGTCCCGGGCTCCCCCGGAGCCGCCCCGGGTGTTGCACGTGAGCTCGCTACCGCGATGGCGCGCTAGTAGACCTGACCTGCGCCCTTGCCCCGCGGGTCCGACGCAGCCTCGACCGCGCCACTCGCAAAATCCCAGGTGACCACCTGCAGGTTCCCCCAGGGCATGCGCGCCGGGACGAGCCGGTGCCCGAGCGCGCCGAGAGCCGCGGCATCGGCATCTCCGATCGCACCCGGCTCGTACTGCACGATGTCGGGCCAGTACTGGTGATGGAAGCGCGGTGCCGCGACGATCTCGCGCGCCGTCCGGCCCGCGATACGGTCGAGCGTCGCGAGCAGGACCATGCTGATGATACGGCTGCCACCGGGCGTGCCGACGATCATCACGCCGTCATCGCCCTCGATGAAAGCGGGCGTCATCGACGACAGCGGTCGCTTGCCGGGCTCGATGGCGTTGGCGGCGGTGCCGATGAGGCCATAGAGATTGGGCACACCCGCCTTGATCGCGAAATCGTCTATCGTGTTGTTGAGCAGCACGCCCGTGCCCGGAACGACCCAGCCGGATCCGAACCACTGATTGAGCGAAATCGTGGCGGCGACGCGGTTGCCGGCGCGATCGAGAATCGAGAAATGCGTGGTCTCGGATCCCTGTGCGGTATCGCCGACGTGACCAGCGAGTGCCGTCGAGGGCAGCGCGCGATCGGGACGGATCGCAACGCGCAACCCGTCGGCATAGTAAGGATGCAGCAGCCGCGCGAGCGGCATCGCGACGAAGGCCGGGTCGCCCAGCAGTTCGGCACGGTCGCGGAACGTGCGACGCAGCGCCTCGACGACGAGATGCGTACGCGTGACAGAGCCCACGCGATCGAGTTCGAACCCGGACAGCACATTCAGCGCGCCGATGAGTCCGAGCCCCCCGGACGAAGGAGGCGGCACGGACACGATGCGATGGTTGCGATAGTCACCGACGAGCGGCTGCCGTTCGATCACGCGGTAGCCTGCGAGATCCTCCAGCGTCCAGATGCCGCCGCCCGCCTGCACGGACGCGACCAGCTTCGAAGCCACGGGGCCGGAATAAAAGGCACGCGAACCCTGCGCGGCCATCGCCTCGAGCACCGTCGCGAGTTCCGGCTGCCGCAGCCGGTACCCCGGCTCCGGAGCCACGTCCCCGACCAGGAAGACGCGCGCCGCCTCGGGCGAGCGGCGCAGCGCATCCCGGCGGATGCGCAGGCCCATCGCGAGTCGTTCGTCGATCGCGAAGCCCTCGCGCGCGAGCCTGATGGCCGGCGCGAGGCTGCGTGCGAGTGGCAGGCGGCCGTACCGGCGCGCGAGGTGCTCGAAAGCGGCCGGCTCACCGGGAATCGCCGCAGCAAGCGGGCCGTCGGTCGACGCCGCCGCGACCGGCATGCCGGCGGAGTCGAGATACATGTCGCGCGTTGCCCGCAGCGGCGCGGTCTCCCGCGCATCAACGACGACCTGCCGCCCGTCGCGGGCCCGGTGCAGCAGGAAGAAGCCACCCCCGCCGAGCCCCGAACCGCTCGGCTCGACCACGGCGAGCGCCGCGGCAACCGCGACGGCGGCATCGAACGCATTCCCTCCCGCGGCCAGGATCTCGCGGCCGGCAGCAGTCGCGAGCGGATGGGCGCTCGCGATGGCGTCACGCCCGGGTACGCGCGTCGCGGCGCCGGCCACTGCCGTGGCGACGCACAGCAGCGCCGCCGTCGCGAAAGCGAACCAGCGGACGCGCAGGACGGGAATCACGGCAGCGGGGTCAGGGGCGCCTTGCGGAACATCGGCGCGCGCTGGGCGAGTTCCTCCGCCACGAGCGGATGAACGAACTCGGACACGTCCCCTCCCAGCGTGGCGATCTCGCGCACCAGGGTCGAGGAGATGAACGTGAACTGTTCCTGCGGCGTCAGGAACATCGTCTCGATCTCGCGCGCGATGTGGCGGTTCATGTTCGACAGCTGGAACTCGAACTCGAAGTCGGAGACCGCCCGAAGCCCCCGCAGCACGACACCGCATCCGCACTCACGAGCGAATTCCGCGGTCAGCACCGCATAGCCCCGGACCTCGACGTTCGGGAGGTCGCGCACCACGCGCCGCGCCATGTCGACGCGCTTCTCGATCGAGAACATCGGCGCCTTGTTGGGGTTCGCCGCGACCGCCACGACCACGCGATCGAAGATGCCGGCGGCGCGCCGCAACAGGTCGTGATGTCCGTTGGTGATGGGATCGAAGGTCCCCGGGTACAGGACGTTGCGCTTGCTGGTCACGCTGGCTTCCTCCAGGAGCCTGTCCGGGTATCGTGTGTGGTCGCGAAGTCGACCGATTCCGCGCCGGAACAGGCCACCAGATGATAGCCCACCAGGCCCGCGCGGCCCGAACGGTGCAGCCGCCAGCCCGGTGGCAGCGCTGGCAGCGCCTCCGCCGCGGGCGCCTCGAGATAGACATGGCCTCCGGGGCCGGGCAGGCCGCGACCGGCGAGCGCGGCGATGATTCCGGGAAGCGCGTGGGTGTCGAAGGGCGGATCGAGGAACACGATGTCGAAGCCCGCCCCGCAGGTCACCAGGAAGTCCTGCGCACGTCCCTCGACGATCGAGGCCCGCGTCCCCGCACCGAGTTCCGCCGCCGCGACGCGCAGCGCCGCAGCGGCGTGCCGGTCCCGCTCGACCAGCGTCACAGCCGCGGCGCCACGTGACAGCGCCTCGAATCCGAGCGCGCCGCTGCCGGCAAAGAGATCGAGGCATCGCGCGCCGCGCAGGACCGGCGCGAGCCAGTTGAACAGGGTTTCGCGGACGCGGTCCGGCGTCGGCCTCAGGCCCGCGACATCGGGGAAACGCAGGCGACGCCCGCGCCATTCACCGCCGATGATCCGCACGGTACTGGCCGCTGCTGTTCCACGGCGCCCGCCCTTCGACGGCGGACGGGCCGCGCGCCTCCCGCGCGTAGCATCGCCCGACCCCTCGGAGAACCGGCCTCGTGTCCGCATGGCGCCGCGGATCATAGCGACATCCCCGCGGAACTGCTGCGGTGCCGGCCCTTGCGGATAGAATGCGGGCCTGTCACGGAAAGTCAGCATGTTCGGACTGCGCAACCGCAAGAACGGAGATACCGGGGAACCGGGCGGCTTCCTGGCGCGCCTGCGCCGGGGCATCAACCGCGGCACGTCATGGCTCGCGGGGCTCGTCCCTGGCCGCAAGGTCGATGCGGAGGTGCTGGACGAACTCGAGACCCGGCTGCTGGCCGCCGACCTGGGTGTCGAGATCACCGGCGGGATCCTCGCCGACCTGCACCGGCGCGTCAGCCGCAACGAGCTCGCCGACGTCGAAGCCCTGGCGCGCGTCCTGCGGCAGGACCTGCTCGCGATCCTGCAGCCCGTGGCTCGTCCACTGGTCATCGACCGTGCGCGCAGGCCCTTCGTCGTGCTGGTCGTCGGCGTCAACGGATCGGGCAAGACGACCAGCATCGGGAAGCTCGCAAAACGGTTCAGCGACGACGGCCTCAAGGTCGTGCTCGCCGCGGGCGACACCTTCCGCGCGGCCGCGGTCGAGCAGCTCGCCGTCTGGGCCGAGCGCAACGACGTGCAGATCGTCGCGCAGCAGACCGGCGCGGATCCGGCAGCCGTGATCTTCGATGCGGTGCAGTCGGCGCAGGCGCGCGGTGCGGACGTGGTGATTGCGGACACTGCGGGTCGACTGCACACGCAATCCCATCTCATGGATGAACTGCGCAAGGTCAAGCGCGTCATCCAGAAGCTGGACCCGGCGGCGCCGCACGAGGTGCTGCTCGTCCTCGATGCAGGGCTCGGCCAGAACGCGCTGCGGCAGGCCGGGCAGTTCCACGATGCTCTCGGTGTCACGGGTCTCGTGATCACGAAGCTCGACGGCACCGCCAAGGGCGGGGTCGTGGTGGCGATCGCGCGGCGTTTCGGGCTGCCCGTGCGATTCGTCGGTGTAGGTGAGTCGATCGAGGATTTCGGTCCATTCGATGCGGACGCCTTCGTCGATGGCCTGCTCCGGCCCGCCGGAGACACGCCGGCGTGATCAGCTTCCAGGACGTTCACAAGCGCTACCCCAACGGCCGCGAGGCCCTCGCGGGTCTGTCCATCGAGATCGGCACGGGGGAGATGGCGTTCCTGACAGGGCACTCCGGAGCCGGCAAGAGCACTGTGCTCAAGCTCATCGCACTGCTGGAGCGTCCGACTCGCGGCAAGGTGGTCGTCGGCGGCCACGACACCGCCACCGTGCGGCCGCGGGGCATCCCGCTCTACAGGCGCCAGATCGGCGTCGTGTTCCAGGACAACAAGCTGCTGGCGGAACGACCCGTCTACGACAACGTCGCGCTGCCGCTCGCGATCGCGGGAGTTCCACGGCGGGAGATGGACCGCCGCGTCCGCGCAGCGCTCGATCAGGTCGGGCTCCTCGGCCGGGAGGCCAATCTGCCCATCGAGCTCTCTGCGGGGGAGCAGCAACGCGTCGGCATCGCGCGGGCGGTCATCGCGAAGCCGCCGCTGCTGATCGCGGACGAGCCGACCGGCAATCTCGACCCGGATCTCGCACTGGAGGTCATGAACCTGTTCCGTCGTTTCAACGACGTCGGTGTCACCGTCGTGATCGCGACGCACGACGTGCACCTCATCGACCGCATGGGGCTGCGACGCATCCACATCGAGCAGGGACACCTCGCGGAGGAGCCGGATGGACGAGCTGCCTGAAGTACTCGCGGGCGCGCGCCCCGCAGTCAGCGCACGCAGCTTCCGGGACGCTCTGGGTACCTGGCTCGAACGCCATGCGCAGACACTGGTCGCCTCGCTCGGTCGCCTCGTCCGGCAGCCCTTCTCCACGACCCTGACGGTTGCGGTGATCGGCCTCGCGCTGGCGCTGCCCGCCTGCCTGCACCTGATCGTGGCGAATGCCCGTTCGGTGACGGCCAATTTCGAGGAGACCGTGCAGTTGTCGGTCTACCTGGACACCGGGGCCGGTGCAGCGGACGCGCGCAGGATCACCGACGAGATCGCCGCCCGCGACGACGTGGGCGAGGCGCGTCTCGTCACGCCCGACGAGGGACTCGAGGAATTCAAGCGGCTGTCGGGCTTCGGCGATGCGCTGAAGGCGCTTCAGAACAACCCGCTGCCGTTCGCGATCATCGTGCGCCCGGCCCGGGGCTTCGACGGCCCCGTCGCCGTCGACGGCCTGGCGGGGGACCTGCGCTCGATCAAGCGCGTCGATGTCGTGCAGGTCGACACGGCCTGGGTGCGGCGCCTGCAGGCCATCCTTGACGTCCTGCGCCGGATCGTGGAGGTCGCGGCGACGCTGTTCGCCGTCGGTGTGCTGGCGGTGGTCGGCAACACCATCCGCCTGGACATCAACAGCCGGCGCGACGAGATCGAAGTGACCAAACTCGTGGGCGGCAGCAACGCGTTCGTGCGGAGGCCGTTCCTGTATGCGGGTTTCTGGTACGGGCTGGCCGGCGCGCTGGTCGCCTGGGCCACGGTGGCCATTGCCGTTAGCGGGATCCGGGAACCGGTCGCCCGGCTGGCCGCCGAATACGGATCGGGGTTTCAGGTACTCGGCCTCGATGCGCAGGCGGCCCTCGCCGTCCTCGGCGTCGGAAGTGCGCTGGGCTGGCTCGGCGCCTGGGTCTCGGCAACCTACCACCTGCGCAAGATCGAGCCTCGGGCCTGACACCCCAACTGCCTGATAATAAAGGGTTCTTTACAGGGAACTTCCGCGCTCTTTAGCACTCGAATACCGCGAGTGCTAAAGTATGTCCCGTCCCGGCCGACGGCTGGGACCCAGACGGAGGAAGCTCAAGCGATGACCGCCAACATGTCCGCGCTGTCGATGTCGGGCCATACCATGTCTCTGACCGGCCCTCTGGGCAGTTTCGATGCCTACGTCGAGCGTGTCTCCCGCCTGCCTGTCCTGAAGCGGGAGGAGGAGCACGAACTCGCGGTGCGTTTCCGGACCCGGAACGATCTGGATGCGGCGCGTCAGCTCGTGCTGTCGCACCTGCGGTTCGTCGTTCACATTGCGCGGGGCTACACGGGCTACGGTCTGCCCCTCGGCGACCTGGTGCAGGAAGGCAATATCGGCCTGATGAAGGCGGTCAAGCGCTACGACCCCGATCAGGGCGTTCGACTGGTGAGCTTCGCCGTTCACTGGATCCGCGCCGAGATCCACGAGTTCGTGCTCCGCAACTGGCGGATGGTCAAGGTCGCGACCACGAAGGCGCAGCGCAAGCTGTTCTTCAACCTGCGTCGCATGAAACGGAACCTCGCGTGGCTCACCGAGGAGGAGACCCGCAACGTCGCGAGAGACTTGGGCGTCGCGCCGGAAGAAGTGCGGGAGATGGAACAGCGCCTGACGGCGCGGGACACCGCCTTCGATCTGGCGGCGGATCACGACGACGAAGAGGGATCGTATGCGCCGGCGCTGTACCTGCCGGCGCCCGATGCCGACCCGGCGGTGCAGGTCGAGCGCGAAGAATGGGAAGGTGCGACCAGCGATGCACTGTCGCGAGCCCTTGCACAGCTGGATGAGCGCAGCCGCCGCATCATCCTCGCCCGCTGGATGACCGCCGAAAAGAAGACCCTCACGGAGCTCGCCGATTCCCTCGGAGTCTCTGCCGAACGGGTCCGCCAGATCGAGGCCGGCGCACTGCAGAAGCTGCGGACGCTGATGGCCGGATCGGCCTGACCCGCGGGATCACGTCGCCGCGGACGCTGCGCCGTCGAAGACCTCGCGCGCGACGCGGAATGTGTTGGCGTGCAGCCAGGCCGTGCGTTCCGGCGTCGCTGCATAGCCGCCGCCCGGCACGATGCCCACCGGAATCCCCCGGTCCCGGGCCCTCTCGACTACGAAGCGGTCGCGCGCCATGAGCCCGCACTCACTGAGACACATGCGGCCGAGCCGGTCACCGGCGGCCGGGTCCACACCGGCCAGGTAGACGACGAGGTCGGGCCGGCCGGCCGACATCGCGGCATCCCAGCCTTCGCCCAGGGCGTCGAGATACGCCGCATCGCCCGTTCCATCGGGCAATCCGATATCGAGGCTCGAGCGCATCTTGACGGCCGGGTAGTTGCGTTCGCCGTGCAGCGACAGGGTGAACACCGCGGGCTCGGCCTCGAAGATGGCCGCGGTGCCATTGCCCTGGTGAACGTCGACATCGACGACGAGGGCCCGACCGATCGCACCGGCATCGAGCAGGGCACGAAGCGCCACCGCCACGTCGTTGAGCAGGCAATAGCCTTCGCCGTGATCCGCGAAGGCGTGGTGTGTGCCGCCCGCGAGATTCCCCGCAATACCGTCTTCGAGCGCCGCGTGCAGCGCGAGCAGCGTTCCGTGCGCGGCCAGGCGTGCCCGCCGCCAGAGCATGGGCGACCACGTCAGACCGAGACGCCGCAGATCGGCCGGCGCCAGGCGCCCCGTCGCGAGACGATCGATGTACTCGGGCGTATGAACGCGGGCCAGGATCTCGAGCGGGATCTCCCCGGGCCGCAGTGTCGCCTGCGGCACCGCAATTCCCTCGGCGGCGAGCAGAGCGTGGAGCAGGGGATATTTCCGCATCGGGAACGGGTGGCGTTCCGGCAACGGAAGGTAGTAGTCCTCGTGGTAGGAGAGCCTCACGGGATTCCGTCGTGCGCGACGCCGGTGTGGCCTGCCGGCGAAGCATGGCACACGGCCCGCGCCGGTGGCACTATTCGCGGCCCCGGCCGCCCCAGCCGGCCGGCGCCTCAATCCACGACCACCGGAGATCGCCACGATGAAGCCCCATATCAGAACCGCCGCCATCGTCCTGGGCGCATTGTTCTTCGCCGCCTGCTCGCAGAAGGATCCCGCGGCCAAGGCGCTCGACGCCGCAGAGAGCGCGCTCGCCGCCGTCCACGAGGACGCGATGAAGTACGTGCCCGAGCAGTACGACGCCGTGAAGAGCCAGCTCAATACCGCGCGTGAGGCCTTCCAGGCCGAGAAGTACGGTGATGCGCTCACCTCCGTGAAGGACATCCCGGCCAAGGCCAAGGAACTCGCGGATGCCGCCGCCAGCAAGAAGAAGGAAGTCATGGCGCAGCTCAACGGCGACTGGACCAGCCTGTCTGCTGGCGTGCCGGGCATGGTCAAGAGCATCGAAGACAAGCTCGCCGAACTCGGCAAGATGAAGAAGCTGCCCGCCGGCCTGGACAAGGAGGCGGTGGACGCCGCATCGACCGCGCTGACAGAGGCCAAGTCGAACTGGGACGTTGCCTCGCAGGCGTTCACGGCAGGCAACCTCGAGGAAGCTGTCTCGAAGGCCCGATCGGTGGAGAGCGCCGCAAAGGACCTGATGACGAAGCTGGGACTGTCCGCGGCTGCGCCGGCGGCAGCACCCGCCGCCGGCTGACACTCGATTCGAGCCGGCTCGACGGGGCGCAGCCTTCGCAGGCTGCGCCCTTCGTTCATCCCCTTCACGCGCACCGCATCGTCGCGCGCAGCCTCAGTGTGACGCGGTCGGAGATTCCAGCCGTCGCTCCCGCAGGAATCCGGGCGCTCCAGTTGCCATTCACGGGACCCACGGCATCATGCACGCGTGCCACACCCCTGCGTGGCGCGCGGCGAACACCGAGGATCATCCACATGCGTAACCGACTCGGATCCATCGTCCTGGGAATTGCGCTTGCAGTCGCACTCGGCGCGACGGCAGCGGCTGATCCGCCGGACCACGCGCCCGCACACGGATGGCGCAAGAAGCAGGACCGGCCGCGCCACGGACATTACGTCGGATACAGCGGGTCCCGCTGGGACGACGACTACGGCGTCGGAGCGGGGCGCTGCAACCGCGATGCGGTGGGTGCCATCGTCGGTGGCGTCATCGGCGGCGCGGTCGGATCGACGATCGGCCGCGGCGACGGACGCACGGTCGCGATCATCGCCGGCACCATCCTCGGAGCGGTGGTCGGTGCCGAGATCGGCCGCGACATGGATCGCGAAGACCGGGCCTGCATGGGTCACGCGCTCGAACTGGTGCGCGACGGCCGCGAAGTCCGCTGGTCGCAGCCGTCGCTCGGCATCACGTATCTCATGACGCCGACCGGCGACTGGCGCCGTCGTGACCAGCCGTGCCGGAATTTCCGCATCGTCGAGGTGCGAGGCAGCCAGCGCCGGGTTGCGACCGGGCACGCCTGCCGCGTCAATGACGGTGAATGGGAGATCGTGCGCCAGGGCCGCTCCTGAGCCCCGCCGGCGTCCAGGCGTACAGGACGCCGGTCAGGCGAACTTGACCTCCTCCATCTCGTATCCCATGACCTGCCGGGATACCGGATCGAGGATCGGCGTACCGCGCCGGAAGCATCCGGTCTGTGCCGCACGGCGTACCGAGGCATCCGAGGCATCCATCCGCCGGACGCTGACCTGGCCGTCGGAGCCTCTGACGATGACGATGGCCGCGCGTTCGCCGCTCTCGTCCAGCCCGGGCATCAGCACGGCGACCACTTCAGAAGGATCCAGTTCGCGTGTCTTGTTCATGTGAACCTCGCAGGTTCAACGAAGCAAGACGCGTGCCAGCACGGCACAAGCTCGAATCAGGCACTTGGACGCCGGTCCGGAGCCGGCGACTGACGCGCCGGGTCACCACCTGACCTGGATCGACGGCCGCGAGAGCGCCGTCACGGGGATGCGACGACGCAGGGGACCCCCCGCGCGCGCAGCTCTCCGCACAGCTGCTTCGCACGCCCGGCATCGACCGGGCCCGCGCGCAGGCGCCACAGCGTCCGACCATTGCGGGTGACCGTGTCGACCGCAGGCGTCAACGACCCGAGCAGGGCTCCGTGCGTGCTGTGCAATCGATCCCAGGCGTTCCGCGCTGCGCCTTCCCCGGCCGCGAACGCACCGAGCTGCAGACGGTAGCCAGAGCCGGCGACCGGCACGGCCGGGCCCCGGACGGGTGATTCACGGCGCCTGGCCGGAGGCGCAGCTGCCGGGAGCTTCGAGACCGCCGTGGCGCGAGGCGCCACGGCCGCTCCGCGGGCCCCGGGCCTCACGGCCGGAGTCGGAGACACCGCGCGGCGCGGCGCAGGCGCGGCAGGAGCAGCAGGAGCAGGTGCCACGATCTGGCGCGGTGGCCCCCGCGACGGTGCGGGCTCACCGCCCCCACCATCCTCCGGCGCGGTGGACGGAGCCTGCGCGAGGAGGAAGTCCGCCAGCCGCTCGCGCGCCTGCGGGGCGAAGCGGCCCTCCGGGTAGGCACCGAGATACTGCTGGAACGCCTCGGGCGCATTGAGGCGCTGCGCTCGCTCCCACTCGCGATCCTCGCGCAGCGAACGCAGACGCTCCTGCGCTTCCTGGCTGTGAGAGCCCCCGGGATGACGGTGCAGATAGTCCTCGTACCCGGCCGCACTGTCTTCCGCGCGCACGCGCCGCCACTCGGCCTCCTGGCGACTGCAACCCTGGAGCTGCAGGCACGCCAGTGCGAGCACGAGAGTGGACATTAGGATCGTTCGTCGTTGCGCGAACAGCATGCCTGCGCCGAAGGTGGCGGAATTCGACCCCGCGGTACGGTCCTGACGCGACAGGCCACCGCCCGCGCGGGGCGCCAAGTAAACGGCAGCATGCGCCGGGATGCAACCAGCCCCGGCGACCGGCCCGCCTATAATCCAGCCCTGCGGTGTCCGCGCTGCCAAACGGGACGTCCGGAGTGCGCGAGAAAATGGAACCCATCGAACTCGTGGCCCATCGCGGGAACGCACTCGAGTTCCCCGAGAACACGCTTCCCGCGTTCGAGTCCGCGGCCGGCCTCGGCTGTCGCTGGCTCGAATGCGACGTCCAGCTCGCAGCCGATCGCACGCCCTATGTCGTGCACGACGCCGAACTGCAGCGTGTCGCGGGCGTGGCCGTGAACGTCCTGCAGTCCACCGCCGCAGCGCTCGACACCGTCGAACCGATCGAGCCGGAGCGGTTCGGCCAGCGCTTCGCCGGAACCCGCATGCCGCGCCTCGCGGCCCTGGCGGACTGGCTCCGCGCGCGGGCCGGCCTGCAGATGTTCGTCGAGCTCAAGCGCGCCAGCCTTCTGCACCACGGCCGGCAGACCTGCCTCGACGCCGTCGACGAAGCCCTCGGGAGCGTGCGCGACCGCTGCATCCTGATTTCATTCGACCTCGACGTGCTGCCGCTCGCCCGGCAGCGCGGCCACCGGATCGGCTGGGTGCTGCCGCGTTACGACGACACCGTGCTCGCCGCGCTGGCGGCGCTCCGGCCGGAGTTCGCGTTCTGCGACCACACCCGGCTGCCGCCGTCCGGACCGCTGCCCGCATCCTGCGGCGACTGGGTCGTCTACGAAGTCCGCAGCGCCGGACTCGCCCGTGACCTGCACGCCCGGGGCGCACGCTTCGTCGAGACCATGGCCGTGGACGCAGTCGCACGGGAACTCGGCGACAAATCGGCGCCCGCATGACCCGACGCTACGATGTCGTGGTCGTCGGCGGCGGCATCCACGGGGCCGGCGTTGCGCAGGCGGCTGCCGCGGCGGGACATTCGGTCCTCCTGGTGGAGCGCCACGATCTGGCGCACGGAACCTCGAGCCGCTCGAGCAAGCTCATACACGGTGGCCTGCGTTACCTCGAGACGGGTCAGCTGCGACTCGTGCGCGAGAGCCTCATGGAACGCCAGCTGCTGCTGCGACTCGCGCCCGAGCTCGTGCGTCTGCGACCCTTCTTCGTGCCGGTCTATGCGACGACGCGCCGACGGCCCTGGCAGCTGTGGGCGGGCCTGTCGCTTTACGCGGCACTCGGCAGCCTCGCGCCCGCGACACGGTTCGGCACGCTGCCGAGGCGCCAGTGGGGCCGGCTCGATGGCCTCGAACAGGACGGCCTGCAGCAGGTGTTCCGCTACTTCGACGCCCAGACCGACGACGCACGCCTGACCCGTGCCGTGACCGCGTCGGCCGTGCGGCTCGGCGCGGAGCTCGCGCTGCACACGGAGTTCGTGGAAGCGGACGTGGCCGCGGACGGCGTCGCCATGGTCGTGCGTTGTGGCGACCGCGGGGAAGAACTGCGCACGCGCGTGCTGGTCAATGCTGCCGGGCCGTGGGCGCCCCGGGTGGCCGCGCGGATCCGGGGCACGCCGTCGGCGCCTGACGTGGAACTCGTTCAGGGCACGCACCTGCTCCTCGCGGGACAGATGCGCGCCGGCATCTACTACGTCGAGAGCCCGGACGACGGCCGCGCGGTATTCGTCATGCCCTGGAAGGGAACCATCCTGCTCGGCACCACGGAGACGCTGTATCGCGGCGACCCCGAGGACGTCGCCCCGCTGCCGCAGGAAACCGACTATCTCCTGCGCGTGCTGGCGCACTACTTCCCCGCATATGGCCGCGGCGCGACGCGGCTGCTGGGTGCGTTCGCCGGCCTTCGCGTGCTGCCGCGGGGAGGACGCGCCTTCGGGCGTTCGCGCGAGACCTTGCTGCACACGGATCGCGGCACCGCCCCGCGCACCGTCAGCATCTACGGCGGCAAGCTCACGGGCTGGCGCTCGACGGCGGCGCGCGTGCTCGAGCGGATCGCGGCGTCACTGCCCTGCCGCGAAGTGCTCGCGGACACCCGCGAGCTGCGCCTCGACCCGGTAGACTGACGCGGCCATGACACGCGACGTCGTCGTCTCCATCGATCAGGGCAGCCACGCGAGCCGCGCGATCGCATTCGACCTGACCGGCCGGCGCCTCGCCGTGACGCTGCAGACGATCAGCACGTCCCACAACGCCCTCGGCCACGTCGAGCACGATGCCGAGGAAATCGTCACCAGCGTTCGCGCCTGTCTCGACGACCTGGCCACCCAGCTGCCGGTTGTCCGCTGGTCGGCGGCCGGACTCGCGACACAGCGGTCGACCATCGTCTGCTGGGACCGGACTACCGGCCGTGCGCTGTCCCCGGCCATCTCCTGGCGCGACCGGCGACAGAGCGCGTGGCTCGCGCGGCTGCAGCATCACGCGCAGGACGTGCACGAGACGACGGGGCTGCCGCTGTCGCCGCATTACGGTGCGAGCAAGCTGCGCTGGTGTCTCGATCATCTGTCGGCCGTGCGCGCTGCGCGTGCGGCGGGCACGTTGTGCGCAGGGCCGCTGTCGAGCTTCCTGCTGTTCCGGCTGCTGCGCGAGCGGCCGTTCGTGGTCGACCCCGCCAACGCCTCACGGACACTGCTCTGGTCGCCGCGCAGTCGCGACTATGCGCCCGCCCTGCTGGAACTCTTCGGCGTGCCGCGCGACGTGCTGCCGGCACAGGCGCTGACTCAACAGCACTTCGGGATGCTCGACCTGGGCACGCACGACGTGCCGCTCACCGCCTGCACGGGAGACCAGGCGGCCGTGCCGTTCGCGGCAGGACCGCTCGATGCCGGCGTCGCGTACCTGAACATCGGCACGGGTGCCTTCGTGATGCGCCCGGTCGACAGGCCGCTGCTCGCGCCGCCCCTGCTGACCTCCGTACTGCGCGCGGATGCCGCGGGACCCGAGTACGTTCTCGAGGGCACGGTCAATGGCGCGATGGCTGCGCTCGACGAGCTGGCAGGCGCCGAGGGTGTGGTTGCCGGGGAGCTGCTGCAGTCGATGGACGACGATGCGGCGATCGACGATCACGCGCCGTTCTTCCTCAATGGAGTCGGTGGCCTGGGTTCCCCGTTCTGGATCCCGGATTTCGTCTCGAGGTTCGAGGGGAACGGGACCGTTCGCGAGCGCTTCAGGGCTGTCGTCGAGAGCATCGCGTTCCTGGTCCGCGCGAACCTGGACGAGATGGGGCGCCACCTTCGCCCGCCCGCGCGACTCGAGGCCACCGGCGGGCTGTCGCGCAACCGCCTGCTGCGGCGTGTGCTGGGGCGCCTCACGGGTACCCCGGTCGCCTTTGCGGTCGAATCAGAGGCAACGGCGCGCGGAGCCGCGTACCTCGCGGCACACCGGCCGCCCGACTGGGATCCGGGCCGGCTGGAGGTCGTCGCACCCGCACTCGACCAGGTCGCGCAGGCGCGCTACATGAAGTGGCTCGAACTCATGCGCGCCGGGATGTCCCGCTGAGCCGCGCGCCTCAGCGCGCGGTCACGACGATCGCGACACGATTGTTGGCGACCGCAGCCCGGTTCCAGTCGCCTGCCAACGCGCTGTCGCCGGCCGGGTAATCCACCGCCGGCTCCTGCTTGCCTCGATCCACGAGCGTGGCCTGGATCCGCCCGTGCGACTCGCTGCCGACCGATGCGATCAGATTGGCGAACGCGAGCGGCTGCCGGTCGTTGGCGCCCAGCGATTCGACATGGGGATTCCCGACCTGCGCGCACTTCGACACCGGCACCGCGGGATCGGCGAGGGCATACCCGCCGCCGGCGACCTCGCTCAGGCAGAACTCGCCGCTGTGCAGCTCGATGCGCACGACACCCCGGAAATCACGCTGTCCGAGCTCGGTGAACAGCGCGCGCAGCGACTCGATGCGCGCCGGAGCGAGCGGGTTCTCGCCATAGGGCACGTGCAGCACTGCCGGTTCGCCGACGCGCCCGCCCGCCGTCGTCGCGGACCGGGCGTTCGCGCGGACCGCCTCGCGCACCTGTTCGAGCATCGCACGCAGCGCACCGGATTCCTGCTCGAGACGGACACGTGCCGCCTCCACGTCACGCGCGGTCTCGAGCGACTGCCAGTAGAGGAAGGAAACGACGAGGAGTGCCAGGAGCGACATGACCGCCGTCGCGATCCAGCCCCAGGGACGTACGACGGGCGGCGGCTCGGCGGCCACCGGCACGGCCGGCGGCTCCGGTTCGCGTGGCCGGAGCTCCGCGGTGATCCGCTGCGCCGAGCTGTCGATCGTGGCCATGAAGAACCGGCGCAGTTCGATGGTCTGGTCGTGCAGCAGCTTCTCGATCTGCGCCTTCAGCGCACCGACCGCAGGCGCACCATCGGCATCCGGGGCCGCGGGCCCCGCCGGCGCGGACCCGGCGGCGGCGGGCGCCTCGACGCTCTGGAAGACGGATGGGCCGGTATCGCGGCGATCGGGCAGCAGCCTCAGCTGATAGAGCACCTTGGTCACGTCGACGGGCCGCACCGTCTTCGGAAGGACACCGACGGCACCGAGCGCCCGCGCCTGACCCACGTAGAGCTCGCCCTCCTGCGATGTGTACATCATCACGGGGATCGACGCGGTCGAGGTATCGGTCTTGATCTGCTGGACGGCCTGCAGGCCATCCATGCCCGGCATCATGTGATCCATGAAGATCACGTCGGGGCGGTGCGTCTTCAGATAATCGAGCGCCTGCTCGGCGGATTCCGCCGAGTCGACTTCGAGGCCGTACTTCTCGAGCATCCTGCTCAACACGATGCGTGCCGACTTCGAGTCATCGACTACCAGCGCCCGCCTGGCCGACATGTCAGTCTCCCTCCTCGATCCGTCGTGGCCGAGTGTAGCCGAAGGCACCGGACTGCATCGATACGCGATCACGCCATGTCCGGCAGGCAACCGTGATGCGTCGCCGCCACGCGGCCCCGCAGACTTGACGCGCGGCGGGGATCGGTGACCATGGCGACATATGGCAAGTCGCTGCAGGATCCTGGCGGCATGCGGCGGTGCGCACCTGGCGCGACTCCTGCTGGCTCTTGCGAGCCTCTCGACCTGTCCAGCCGGGGCCGCGAGCCGCATCCTGATCGAAGTCGCGCGGATCGATGCGCCGGGTGTGCGCATCGACGGCCTCGTCGCGTCGACCCGGCTCGACGCACCCGCGCCCGGGCTGCGGATCGGGGTCGAGCACATGACGACATCCGCACCGATCGGCGAGCTGCGGCAGGTCACGGTGAACTGCCCCGTGCTGTGGATCCGCGGGGACGATGCGCGCTGCGATGCCGGGCAGGTGCGAGGCTCGCTCGGAATGCTCGGCGCCCAGCGGCTCCGCGTGTCGCTGCGCGGCAATCCCGTGACAGCGCGTTACCACGCCGGCATCGGCGACCTCGAGGTCGCCGGCGGCCGGGGCGGCCTGCAGGTGGCGGCCGCCGGCGGGCACATCGATGCGGGGATCGACATCGCGGACGCCGCGATCGCCCGGCTCCTCGAACTGAGCGGCCGGGCGTCCGCGCTGCCCGCGGGCATGACCGTCTCGGGCCGCCTGGACACGCGGGCGCGCATCACACTCGACGAACGAGGTGCGGCGAACATCACGGCCACCCTGCACTTCGACGGCGCGGGCTACGCGAGCACCGATGGCCGCAACGCGGCCGAGAACCTCGCCGGCGCGCTGGACCTGAATGTGTCCCGGGACAGGGTCGTGGACGAATGGCACGTCGCGACGAGCCTGCGGGTGAATGCAGGAGCGGTCTACAGCGACCCTGTCTATCTCGAATTCGGCGGGAAAGACCTCGCGATCGGGCTCGATGGCCGCATCGACGTCACCTCGGGCCGCCTGGCCGCCCGGCGCTTCAGCATCGAACACGGCGCCATCGCCCGTCTCGCCGGCACCGGGGAGTTCGACCTTCGCGCGGCATCGCCGCTTCGCCGGCTGCGCCTCGAACTCGCGGACCTCGACATGGCCGGTGCCGCGCCCGCGTACCTGCAGCCCGTACTGATCTCGACGGACTTCAAGGACCTGCAGGCGGCCGGGCACATCCACGGCGGGATCGATGTCGACGAGGGAAGCCTCAGTCGCCTCGACCTGACTTTCGACGGCGTGACCGTGGACAGCACGACGGGTGCGCTGTCCCTCGACGGACTCGCCGGACGGCTGGTCTGGGTGGACGAGGACCTGCGGCGCGACCTGGCGATCGCCGGGGATTCGTCGCAGTCCTATTCGCGGCTGCATTTCGACGCGGCGCGGATCTGGGGCATCGAGATCGGCGCCGCGACCGTGCCCTTCACGACGTCCGGCCGGAATTTCCGGCTGCTGGATCCGCTGTTGCTGCCGATCTTCGACGGCGGCCTCGCGATCCAGACGCTGCGCGTGCGCCATGCGGGAACGCCGCAGAAATACGTCCGCTTCGACGCCGAGCTGCGCCCGATCAGCCTGGGATCCATCACTGCGGCACTCGAGCTGCCGCGGTTCGAAGGCACCCTCTCGGGCCGCATTCCGGGCATCGAGGTCCGTGGCGACACGGTGACGACACGCGGCAACCTCGAGATGGTCGCCTTCGACGGCAAGGTGACGATCCGCGACCTGCGCCTGAAGGACCCGCTCGGCCAGTACCCGCAGCTGTTCGCCTCCATCGACGTCGACGCCCTCGATCTCGCGCAGCTGACGAGCACCTTCTCGTTCGGCATGATCACGGGGCGCCTCTCGGGACGCGTCGAGGGTCTCGAGACCTTCAACTGGCTCCCCGTCGCCCTCGACGCGCGGTTCTTCACGACGCCCGGCGACGAGACGCCGCATCGCATCTCGCAGCGTGCGGTGGCGAATCTCTCCAGCATCGGCGGCGGCTCCAGCGGCTCCGTCGCCGGCGCGCTGCAGAGCGGATTCCTGCGTTTCTTCGAGCAGTTCCATTACCGGCGGCTCGGACTCAGCTGCCGCCTGCGCAACGACATCTGCGAAATGGATGGCGTCGCGCCGGCCGGGACCGGCTATTACATCGTGCAGGGCTCCGGCCTGCCGCGCATCGACGTGATCGGGAGCCAGCGCCGCGTCGCGTGGAGCCGCCTGGTCCGGCAACTGCGCGCGATCTCGACATCGGGCGGCCCCGTGGTCCGCTGAGCCGGCGAGGGGTGGCGCTGTCCGCAGTTGACGGCGCCGGCGTCCGGCGGCACCGTGGTGCGCACTGCGATCGATGAACATAAACTGTCGCGTACCGATTCAGCACGCGTTCATGGCCGTGCAGGCAGACTGCCGGTCGACGTGACCCAAGCGGAGGATCCCCGATGACCTGCTGCCTGCGCACCACCCTCGTGACCATCGCCATCGCGCTCGCTTCCTGCGTCACCATCAACGTGTACTTCCCGGCCGCCGCTGCCGAGAAGGCGGCCGACCGGATCATCGAGGATGTCTGGGGCAAGGAGGCACCGGCGGCGGCAGCACCGGCGGCAGCGCCGGCACCAGCACCTGCACCAGCGCCGGCTCCTGCACCGACGGGCGGTAATCCGCAGTCGTCGCTGATGACGCCCGGCGGACTGCCGCGCGTCCTGCTCGCAGGGTCGCGCGCAGCGCTGGATGTGGTGATACCGGTCGCTGCGGCGCAGGCGGACCTGGACGTCACCTCACCCGCGATCCGCCAGCTGACGGCCTCGATGGAGGCGCGCCACGCGCAGCTCGAGAAACATTATCTCTCGGGCGCGGTCGGGCTGACCCAGGACGGCATGGTGGAGCTGCGCGACCCGAATGCGGTGCCGTTGCCCGAGCGCACAGCGGTCCGGAAACTGGTGTCCGACGAGAATGCCGATCGCGCCGCTCTCTATGCGGAGATCGCGCGCACGAACGGCCATCCCGAATGGGAGGCCGACATCCGTGCGACTTTCGGTCAGCGCTGGGTCGCCAAGGCGCGTTCGGGCTGGTGGTACCGCAACGCGACGGGACAGTGGGCGCAGAAGTGATGGCGCCCGGCGCGCGAACCACTCAGTCCCGGATACCGACTCCCCGGTTCATCAGCGTGACGGCCACGACGAACAGCACCAGGGCCGCCAGGCAGATGATCAGGTAGGCGAGCGTCACCGGTACGTCGGCGACACCCATGAAGCCGAAACGGAAGGCGTTGACCATGTACAGGATCGGGTTGGCGTGGGAGACGGCCTCGGCCCACGGCGGCAGCATCTTCACCGAGTAGAACACGCCGCCCAGGTACACGAGCGGCGTCAGCACGAAGGTCGGGAACCAGGTGATCTGGTCGAAGTTCCTGGCGAACACGGCGTTGATGAAGCCGCCCAGCGAGAACACGACCGAGGTGAGCAGCACGGAACTCGCCACGATCAGCGGGTGCTCGACGTGCAGGTGCGTGAAAAACAGGGTCACGCCCGTGACCACGACTCCGACGAGCAGGCCGCGCACGACACCGCCACCGACATAGCCCAGCACGATGGTCCAGGACGGCAGCGGCGCGACCAGCAGTTCCTCGATGTGCTTGCCGAACTTCGCGCCGAAGAAACTCGACACGACATTGCCGTAGGAGTTCGTGATCACCGCCATCATGATGAGCCCCGGCGCGATGAACTGCGTGTACGTGTAGCCGTTCACGGCGCCGATCCGCCCGCCGATCAGGCTGCCGAAGACGATGAAGTACAGCGTCGCCGTGACCCCGGGCGGGATCAGCGTCTGCCCCCAGATGCGGATGATCCGGCCGAACTCGCGGCGCACGATCGTCTGCAGGCCGATGCGCGTCGTCGAACCGGTCATGCAGCACCGCCTGCCGCCTCGGCCCCGCGGTTCTCGACGAGCCGCATGAACAGCTCCTCGAGCCGGTTGACCTTGTTGCGCATGCTGACCACGTCGACGCCACGGGCCGACAGTGCGGCGAAGACCTGGTTCAGCGTCTGATCGCGCGACACTTCGACCTCGACCGTCTGCTCGTCGGCGAGGCGCAGCACGAAACCCTCGATGAGGGGCGGAGTCGCGAGCGGCTCGCGCAGGTTGAGCACGAAGGTCTCCTGGTGCAGCTTGCGGATCACGCCGCCCATGGTGTCGTTCTCGATGATGCGCCCGCCGTCGATGATGGCCACGTGCCGGCAGAGGTTCTCCGCCTCCTCGAGGTAGTGCGTGGTCAGGATGATCGTCGTGCCGCCCTGGTTGGTCTCGCGCAGCAGCTCCCACATGGACCGGCGGTTCTCGATGTCCACGCCGGCGGTCGGCTCGTCGAGGACGAGCAGGCGCGGTTCGTGCACGAGCGCGCGCGCGATCATGAGACGGCGTTTCATGCCGCCGGACAGCGAACGCGCGATCGAATTGCGCTTGTCCCAGAGCTGCAGCGCGCGCAGGCACTGCTCCGCGCGTTCCTGCGCGCGCCTGCGCGGGATGCCGTAGAAGCCCGCCTGGTTGGTGACGATCGTGAGCGGTGTCTCGAAGACGTTGAAGTTGATTTCCTGCGGCACGAGTCCGATGCAGGCCTTGGCGGCCTCGAGTTCGGTCTCGATGTCGTGCCCGAAGACCCGCACGCTGCCCGACGACTTGTTCACGAGCGACATCACGATGCCGATCGCGGTGGTCTTGCCGGCTCCGTTCGGGCCCAGCAGCGCGAAGAACTCACCCTCGTCGACGTCGAGATCGATGCCCTTGAGCGCCTGGACGCCGTTCCGGTAGGTCTTGGTCAGGTTGCGGATGCAGAGCGCTTGCATGGGGGTCCGGCGTCGGACCGCGGTACGCGGCGCGAAGAAGGTTAATCGCGCGCCTCCGGACGGGCAACCGGCGACGCGACGCGGTAGACGATGCCTGCGACGGCTGGTTCTGCGTCGATGCGCGGGACGCAGACGATACGCCGGCAGCGTCGCCGGCCACAGGAGCGGCCGGTCGCGTCAGGACTCGCGGCGCACACGCCGCTGGAGCTGCTGCCCCCGGGCGCTGTCCGTGCCGTGCAGCTGGAGCCCGAGCAGGCACACGCGCTCCAGCTGGCGCGGATCCGGCTCCCGGAGGCAATCCGTGAGCCGCTGCCAGAACAGGTCGCGCTCGACGAAACGCGCGGCGAGGGCCGGCGCAAGACGGTGCGACAACGGTTCGATCGAAGCGAGCGGAAGGTCGCCGACCAGCCTCAGGACTCCGTCCGAGGTGCCCAGGGCCAGCACCGCCGACGGCGCGCAGACGTCCACGGCGTGCCAGGCGAACACGAGCGCCACGCGCGCGAAGGAGAGCGCCCCCGGGTGCGCGCCCGGAGCTGCGGTGGCGTCCTGGACCGCGGCAGAGCCGGCGACAGCGGAGCGCCAGAAGGGCTCGTCGCGGAACCGCAGGTCGAAGAGCGTGAAGGGCAGCGCGCCTGCCACGGCCTGACTGGCCTCCGGCCGTGCGGCGAAGCGATGCGCGTAGGGTGCCGGGACGCCGCAGACCGTGGCAATGCCGGTCGATCCCGAACCGCCGAGCAGCTCGAGAAATGCGAGATTCGCCGCCCGCAGCGACGCGAGGACGCGCCTGCCCGGCAGGTCTCGCGGGCTCCACGTCGCGGCGCCGACCGGCGGCATCAGTGCCATCGTGTCCTGTACTGGCATGACTTTCTCCCTGGACCCGGCGCATATGCTGCAACGGCGCAGCTGCAAAGTGGCATCCAGAAAGTGGTATAAAAATGCCATAACCACAAGACGACGACAACGGGGAGACCGAGATGCGCGTGACCGACGACCGATACACCCGCGACCGGATGCGGCTGGACCTCGCTTTGCGCCTCATCCGGCACGAGGCCCGGACACACACCATCCGCGGCTGGACCGGCCTCTCGGACGACCGCATCCGCAAGCTCTACCGCTCGTACGTCGCCGAGAGCAGCGATTCCGCCGTCAAGCGGCATCGCGGCAAGTCGCCGCGGCAGGCGGCCTACTTCCTGCGCAACGCCGAGATCCGGCGCCAGGCTGCGACGCTGGCCACGCTGTTGTGCCTCCTCGGCATGATCGATCGCGACAGCAGGCCGCGCCTCGCGACGGTCCCCGACATGCAGTGGGGCGAGATCTTCTGCAGGATCTATGAAACCTACACCCGTCTGTTCCCGGAGCCGGCGCTGTCCTTCGAACACGCCTGCCACCTGCAGCGGGTGCTCGTCCAGCAGCGTGAGCTCGGGCTCGACGAATGCAGCCGATGCGGCGCGCTGATCGTGGTGTCGACGTTCGCGCCACGCGGTCTGCGCTGCGATTTCTGCTCCACGGAATCGCGCCATCCCGGCGCCGGGCGGGGCGCGGATGGCTGTTAGACTGTCGCCCCCGTCGCGTGGAGCGAGGCATGAGCGAGTCCCGCCGCCGCCCGAACACCTTCGCCGGACCCCACGTCCAGCGACACTCCGCCGCGCGGCGCGACACCGACACGCTGCGTCAGCTGCTCTCGCGCGGCGAAGCGGCGGTCGCGCCGGTGTGGAACTCCCGCCTGCTCGTTCGCCGGCGCGGCCCCGGTAGCGCCTGTCTGCTGGATCCCGCGCATCCTGCGCTCACCGGCATCGGATTCGAGCGTCTCGTCCTGCTCGGGGAATTCGCGGGCCGCCTGGTCTTCGCGGCGGAGATCGAGGCGACCACCGAACCGTGCCTGGAACCCGAAACCGGATTCATCGACCTGCGCACCGCGGGCGCGACCCTGCCCCATGACCAGGCCGGGCTGCTCGCCTACGCGGGCGCGCTGATCGCCTGGCGGCGGCGCCATCGCCACTGTGGCAGCTGTGGTGCGCCCACGGTTCCGCAGCAGGCCGGCCATGTGATGGCGTGCACCAGCAGCGCCTGCGGCGCGCACTCCTTTCCGCGCATCGATCCGGCGGTCATCGTCCTGGTCACGGACGGCGAGCGCGCACTGCTCGGCCGCCAGTCGAGCTGGCCGCCGGGCCGTTACTCGACGGTCGCGGGCTTCGTCGAGCCGGGCGAGAGCCTCGAAGACGCCGCGGCACGGGAAGTGTTCGAGGAGACGGGCGTCCCGGTCGTCGCACCGGTGTACCACTCCTCGCAGCCCTGGCCGTTCCCGTCATCGCTGATGCTCGGGTTCACGGCAACCGCAGCCTCGACGGAGATCCACTGCGCCGATGCGGAGCTGGAGGACGCCCGCTGGTTCACGCGCGCGCAGGTCGCGGCGGGCACTCCGATCCTGCCGCCGCCGCTGTCGATCGCATATGCGCTGATCGAACACTGGTTCGATGCCGGCTGGCACGCACCGCTCGGCGACATCATCGAACGCGACGGCGGCACACGGGCGCGCTGGTGACCGACCCCGGCTGGGCGCTGGTGCTCCCGGCCGCGTTCGCTGCCGGACTCGTCGATGCGATGGCCGGCGGCGGCGGGCTCATCCAGCTTCCCGCCCTGCTGTCCGCCTGGCCTGCGGCGCCGCTCACCAGCCTGCTCGGCACCAACAAACTCGCCGGGCTCACGGGAACGCTGTCGGCGTCACTGCGCTTCGCGACGCGCATCCCCGTGCCCTGGACCGTCGTCGCGCCGGGGATCCTCGTCGCCGCGCTGTCGGCCTGGGGCGGGGCCTGGGCCGTGACACAGGTCGCGCCGCAGCTGCTGCGCCCGCTGGTACCGATCATCCTCGCCGCCGTGCTGGTCTACACGCTCCTGCGGCCCGACCTCGGCACGGTGCACGCGCCGCACCCGCTCGACGGCGCCACGCAGCGGCGTGGGGCGCTGTGCGTGGCGCTGATCGGCTTCTACGACGGCTTCTTCGGCCCGGGCACCGGCAGCTTCCTGATGCTGATGTTCGTGCGCCTCTTCGGATTCGACTTCCTGCACGCGGCAGCGAGCGCCCGCATCCTCAATGTCGCGACGAATGTCGCCGCGCTTGCCTGGTTCGGTGCCCGCGCCGACGTCATGGTCGCCCTCGGCCTTGCGATGGCCGCCTGCAACGTCGCCGGAGCGCAGGTCGGCGCATGGCTGGCGTTCCGCCACGGCACGCGCTTCGTGCGCGGGGCGTTCGTCGTCGTCGTGACCGCGCTGATCGCCCGTACGGCGTGGCAGGCCTGGGCTCGTTAGCGACCGCGGCCGGGTGCCGCCCGGGACCCCCGGACCGCTCCTGCCTCCCGGCCGCCATGACCGGTTGCGGCAACGGGCCAGAACCCGGGCGGGACCGCCACGCTCCTATAATCATGCAATGTGCCTGCTGATCGTCGCCTGGAGGGTTCATCCGCGCTATCCGTTGCTGCTGGCCGGCAACCGTGACGAGCTGCACGCACGTCCGGCCGCCGCGCTCGACTGGTGGACGGAGCCCGTCGAACTCCTCGCCGGCCGCGACCTCGAGGCCGGTGGAACCTGGCTCGGTGTCACCAGCCACGGCCGCCTCGGCGTCGTCACGAACGTGCGCGGCAGTCCGCGCCAGCACGACGGCGCTCCATCACGCGGCGCGTTCATCCCGCGCTTCGCGGCGAGCCGTCGCGGCGCCCTGGATTTCGCGACCGCGCTCGCGGCCGACGCCGACGCCTACGCGGGCTTCAACCTGCTCCTGCACGACGGCGATCAGCTGGTCTTCGCCAGCAACGCGCCATCGTTCACGACACGCGCACTGCCGCCGGGCATCTACGGCCTCAGCAACGACTCGCTCGACGTTCCCTGGCCCAAGGTGGTGCGCACGCGCGCACGGTTAAACACGATCCTGGCCGATGACGAGCCGCGGCGCGAAGCGATGTTCGAGGCTCTCACCGACACTGCGCCGGCCACCGCCCGCGAGCTCGCGACGTCGCAGGGCCGCGAACCGGTGACCACGCCGCCGTTCGTGCTCGATCCCGTCTACGGCACGCGCTGCACGACACTGGTGCTGATGGGCGCCGACGGCCTCGTGGAGGTGGAGGAGCGGCGCTACGACGCGCGCGGAGCCACGTCCGGCACGAGCGCCGAGCGCTTCCTCGCCGGCGCGGGCACCGCGCGGCCGGGGACCACGACACCATGAGCCGGCGCGCGCGGCGATCCGCGCCGGATCCCCGCGCACGCACCAGCCCGCACCGCCGGGCGGGCTGGCTCTGCAGCCTGCTGCTCGCGCTGCCGTCGCTCGCGGCGGCCGACATCACCGTGAAGGTCGAGGGCGTCGAAGGCTCGATCCGCGACAACGTCGAGGCATTCCTGAGTCTCTCGCGATACGCCAAGGCGAAGGATCTCGATACCGACACCGTCGAGCGCCTGAGCCAGCGCGCGCCGCGCGAGGTCGCGCAGGCGTTGCGGCCCTTCGGCTACTACGAGTCCGAGGTCACCACCGAGCTGACACCCGACGGCAAGGGCTGGAAGGCGCGCGTGAAGGTGGTGCCGGGCGTCGCGGTGCGCATGACCTCGGTCAGCATCGAGATCACCGGACCCGGCCGTGACGAGACGTTCCTGCGCGGCCTCACGACCCCGGCCGCGCTGAAGTCCGGCCGACGGCTCTCGCACGCGGCCTATGACGAGGCCAAGGGCGAGCTCGAGCGCACGGCGAACGCCTACGGCTACCTCGACGCGCGCTTCACGAAGAGCGAGCTCGCGGTGGATGTGGCAAAGCACGAGGCGCGCGCCACGCTGGTGCTGGAGACCGGCCCTCGCTACCGCTTCGGCGACACCTCCATCGAGCAGAGCACGGTGCGCGACGAGCTGGTGCGCCGCTACCTGCGCTATCGCAGCGGCGACTGGTACGACGCCGGCAAACTGCTGGCGACGCAGTTCGCGCTGGACGACACGCAGCACTTCTCCGTCGTCGAGGTGCTGCCCGGCGACCGCGACCGCGAGCACCTCACGGTGCCGGTGCAGATCCGTGCGAACAAGGGCCCGCGCTCGCGCTACACGATCGCCGCGGGCTACGCGAGCGACACCGAGTGGCGCGGCACGCTCGGCTGGCAGAACCGGCGCGTCAACCGCAAGGGCCACCGCTTCAAGGTCGAGGCCCGCTACGCGCAGACCGAGCAGTCGCTGACCGGCACCTACGTCATCCCGTGGCGCGACCCGGCGCTCGAGAAGCTGTCCTTCGAGCTCTCCGGCACGCGCACCGACATCAACCAGCTCGAGACCTCCGACATTTCGTTCCGCTCGACGCTGACCCAGGTTCGCGGCAACTGGCAGCGCGGCGTGTTCGCGACGGCCACGCAGCAGACCACGCGCTCGACCGACATCGCGCGGACGGTCCCGAGGATCAGGGACCGGCTGCTGGTGCCCGGCGTCTCCGTCGCACAGCTGCCGCGCGGCTACCTGGGCCAGCAGGCGATCAACACCGGCTTCTACGCGGAGCTGACCGGCTCGCAATCGGCGCTCGGCGCGGCCACGGACTTCCTGCGCTTCGCCGCACGCGACGAGCGCCGCTTCGACCTCGCGCCGAAGTGGCACCTGATCGCGCGGGCCGAGGTCGGCCTGTCGTGGGTGCAGCACTTCTCGCTGCTGCAGCGCGACTACCGCTTCTTCGCCGGCGGCGACCGCAGCGTGCGCGGCTTCGGCCTCGACGACCTGTCGCCGATCGAGACCGATGCGGCCACCGGCGAGCGGGTGCGCGTCGGCGGCAAGCACCTGATGGTCGGCAGTCTCGAGATCGAGCGCGACCTGCCGAAGAGCTTCGCGATCGCGGCCTTCGTCGACGGCGGCAACGCGGTCGATCGCCTCGGCGACCCGCTGGCCTGGTCCGCGGGTGTCGGCTTCCGCTGGAAGCTGCCGTTCATCAGCATCGGCATCGACGTCGCGCAGGCGGTGCACGACCCGACGCGCGGGCCCGGCGAGAAGCGGCGCGGGCCGCGCTTCCACCTCAACATCGCGCCGGTCTTCTGATGCGTCGCGCGCTCGTCATCGTCGCCGTCCTGCTGCTCTGCGTCGTCGCCGTCGTCGGCGGCGCCGCGCACTGGCTGCTGCACACACCGGCGGGTTTCGCCTGGACACTCGACCGCCTCGGCCGGCTGAAGACCGTGCACATCGCCACCGAGGGCGCCGAGGGACTGCTCGGCGAGGACTGGCGCATCGCGCGCATGACGATCGCGGCGGAGCGCGTCGACCTCGTCATCCGCGGCGCACGGGCGAAGATGGCGCCGGTCGACTGGCTGCCGCTGACCGCGCGCGCGACCGAGCTCACGATCGACGACGTCACCGTGCGCATCAAGCCGCGCACCACGCCGCCGTCGGGCAAGCCGCTGCGCTTCCTGCCCGCGATGCTGCACGTGGCGGTGCCGAAGCTCGGCATCGCGGCGGCCCACGTCACGTTGCAGAACGGCGTGCAGCTGGAGGCGACGCAGGTCGCCGCCGATGCTGCGGTCTCCAGCCAGCGCATCGACCTCGGCCGGCTCGACGTGGACCTGCGCGAGGCGCGCGTGCGCGGCCGCTTCGCGCTGTTCGCCACCGATCCGGTCGGCATGGAGTTCGCGCTCGACTGGAGCACGCATTCGTCGCTGCCCGTGGTCGGGCGCAGCGCCGGCGTCGGCGACCTGCGCCAGCTGCGCACGCGCACCAACCTGAGCGCGCCGCTCGTCGCCGGCATCCACATGACGCTCGCCGACCTCGATCGCGAGTTCTACTGGACGGCGACCGGACGCATCGCCGAGCTCGACACGCAGCGGCTTTCGCCGGCGAGCCGAATCGGCCGCTGGCACGGCACGCTGCGCGGCACCGGCCGGCGCCTCGGCGCGACGCTGCGCGGCGAGCTCACCAGCGACGTCGTCGACGGCCGCCCGCTGCGCTACGACGTGGTCGGTGCGTACGCGAACCACGGCCTGGACTTCGAACGCCTGCTGATGACGCTGCCCGACATCGCGACACAGGTCGACGGCGGCGGCCGGCTCGACTGGACACCGGCGCTGCACTATCGCTTCGACGGCCAGTTGAGGCGCGGCCGCTGGCCGCTCGCCGGCGCCACGCTGGTGACGGTGCCCGAGGCGCGCTTCCAGGTCGCCGGCTGGACCAGTTTCGACTTCACGGTCGGCGGCACGATGCTGCCGACCGGCCTGCCGGGCGCAACGGGCGGCGCGACCGGCCGCTACGACGGCGAGGCGATCATCATCGACGCCGGCCGCGCCCGACTGCTCGACGGCGATGCGACCTTTGCCGGCCGCCTCGGGCTCGGCGCGGATCCTGCCTGGAGCCTGCAGTTCAGCGGCCGCGCGCTCGATCCCGCGCCGCTGACACCCGCGCTGCCCGGACGGGTCAGCTTCGACCTCGACGCCCGCGGTGCGGACCTGACGCCGGAGACGGCCTTCGAGGCGCACGTGCAGCGCATCGACGGCCGGCTCGCCGGCTTCCCGGTGTCCGGCGCCGTCGACCTGTTCCGCGAACAGGGGCACTTCGGTTGCCGCCAGTGCCGGCTGATCGTCGCGGGCGCCACGCTCGAGGCCGACGGCCGCGCGAATGCGCCGCGCGGGCTGTCCGCGCGCATCGACGCGCCCGATCTGTCGAAGTTCGTGGCTGCGGTGCATGGCCGGGGCCAGGCCGACCTGCGGCTCGGCCCGGCGCGGGCACCGCGCGCCGGCTGGCGCAACCTGCGCGTCGACGGCAACTTCGCCATCGAGGACCTGCGCCTCGGCGGACTCCATGCGGGCCGCATCGCCGGCAACGCCGACGTCGATCTCAGCGACGCGAGCGCGTCGTTCGTCCGCCTGCGTGGCGTCGGACTGGGCTACGGCGACCGGCAGATCTCGTCGCTGAGGCTGTCGCTGGACGGCACGTCGGGCCGCCACGACCTCGGCCTGCGTTTCGGCGTCGGCGAGAACGCGGTGACGCTGAAGGGCGCCGGGGGCCTTGCCGCCGAGGAGTACGCGCTCGACATCCGCGAACTGACCACGGCGGGGCCGCGCGTGCCGGCCTATCGGCTGGAGACGCCGGGCCGTCTGCTGCTGTCGCGGGCGGAGTCGAGCCTGAGCCCGATCTGCTTCCGCGGCGTGGATGCCGCCCGCATCTGCGCGCAGGGCGCGTATCGCGACCTCGCGAACTGGCGGGTGTCGTTCGACGCAGCCGCGCTGCCGCTCAAGCTGCTCGGCGTCGCATTGCCGGGCAAGCCGCAGTACCAGGGCACCTTCGAGATCGTCGGCAACGCCGGCGCCGACGGCGGCCCGTGGACCGGCACGCTGTCAGCGCGCGTGCGCGGCGGCGAGCTGTCCTACCGCCGCGCGAGCGGCAAGGTCGAGGCGATCCAGCTCGGCGACATCGAAGCGCGCGCCGCGGCGGCCATCGACGGCTACACCGCATCGTTCTCGACCCGCGCGACCGACCGCACCGAGCTGATCGCGAGCGCGCGCATCGAGCGCGGCGCGGGCGACCTCTCGGCACAGCCGCTGACGGGCTCTCTGCGGCTCGTCACCAACGACCTCGGGCTGGTGCCGCTGTTCGTGCCGGACATCGACCGCGCCGGCGGCCGGATGGATGCAGAGCTCGCGGCGGGCGGCACGTTCGGTGCGCCGGAATTCCAGGGCAGCCTGCGGCTGGCGGACGGCGAGATCGACTTCTACCGCACCAACCTGCGGCTGCGCGCCGTCGCCGCGACGCTGCGCTTCGTTGAGAACACGCTCGACATCGACGCGCGGGCGCAGGCGGGTGAAGGCCGAGTGGCCGTGGACGGCCGGCTCGCCTGGACCGATGGCGTGATGAGCGGGCGCATCGCGTTGAACGGCGAGAAGCTCGCGGTCATCGACCTGCCGGAGGCGCGCATCCTCGCTTCGCCGGACCTGAAGCTCGCGATCGACGGCCAGCGCATCGACGTCGACGGCACGGTGGCGGTGCCGTTCGCCCGCATCGAGCCGGTCGAGATCAAGGGCGCCGTGCTGACCTCGAGCGACGAGCGCCTGGTCGGCGCCGAGGTGGCCGACACCGCCAAACCCTATCGCATCAACGCGAACGTGCGCCTCACCCTCGGCGACGACGTGAAGCTCGCGGCCTTCGGGCTGTCCGGCAAGCTGTCGGGCAGCGTGACCGCGCGGCTCGATGCGGAGGGCGCCGGCACCGGCACCGGCGAGCTCGTGATCGATGACGGCAAGTACAAGGCGTATTCGCGCGAGCTGGCCGTGGACCGCGGGCGACTGGTGTTCGCCGGCGGGCCACTCGCCGATCCGGGCGTGGACATGAAGGCGAGCCGAAAGGTGCCGGGCTACACGGTCGGCGTGTATGTGCGCGGCCGGCTGCGACGACCGGAGCTGTCGTTCTGGTCGGAGCCGATGCTGCCGCAGTCGCAGATCGCGTCGCTCTTGATCGTCGGCCGCACGCTGGACAGCCTGCAGGGCGCGGACCGGCAGCAGCTGGGCACGTCGCGCACGCAGCTGCTGGCGCAGGGCGGCGCGGTGCTGGCCGGGCAGCTCGGCCGCTACGTCGGCCTCGACGAGATCAGCGTCGAGCAGGAGAGCGCCGAGGCGACCTCGCTGGTGATCGGCAAGTTCCTGTCGCCCAGGCTGTACGTGAGCTACGGCACGTCGCTGACCGAGAAGCTGAACACCTTCAAGCTGCGCTACACGATCGGCGACCGCTGGGTCATCAAGACCGAGACGGGCCGCGAGTCGGCGGTGGACATCGAGTACGCGATCGACCGGTGACGGCACAGGCGCCCGGCATGCGGCCAGGGGTTCCCCCTCTGGCGTCAGGGCACGACTTGCGAAGCCCAGGCGAGCGCGCCGGCCGTCGACTTCCAGACCTCGCGCATCGCCTCGCGGTAGAGCCATGCCTGGTCGTCGCCGCCAACCTGTACTCCGTACGGGCTGAACTTCGGCTTCCTGACCCGCGATGGCAGCAGGTAGCGCGCAACCTTCGGCATCCGCCGATGCGCCTCGCGCAGTGCCTCGGTCGCCGATGCCGCGTGGCCCAGCTGATAATGCGCCAAGGCTTCGTTGAAGCGCAGTTCGGGCGCCGGGTCCTCCGGATACCTTGCAGTCAGCTCGATGCAGCGCTGCGGGCAGCCGGAAGTCAGGTGGTGGCAGGCGAGGACGAAGCGGACACCGTGATTGTCGCCTGGATTGAGCGCCAGCATCTGCGCGGCGCGCGTCATGGCCGCCGTGTCCCGGCCCGCCGCGCGCTGCCGCTCGAACTCGCGCATCAGCGCGCGCAGTGCCGGGCGGTTGTCGGTCAGCACCCAGGGAAGCGCCACCTCCGGTGAGGCCGCGAGCACGGCATCGACGACGGCGCAGCTGCGGGTGAGCAACGGCGCAGCGAGACGATCGAGCAGCGCCTCGTGCTCCGCGCCGGGATGCAGGAACACGGCGCTCGTCAGATCGTCCAGGATGTCGAGGCTGTCGAAGGCCTCCGGGTGCGCATCGAGGAAACCCATCCACGCCGACTCGACCTCTTCATCCCAGACACCGCTGTCGTCCCGGGGCAGTGGATGCACCGAGAACGGCTTCGGCAGCGGGAACAGCTCTCGCCATTTGGCTTCCACCGTCGACAAGGTCTCCGGCGCCTGCAGCACGGCTCCATCCGGCGCAGGTGACAGATCGGCATCATCCGGCCCGCGGAGTTCGCTGCCGGCATCGACCCGTGCGTCATCCGTCGTCAGCCGTTCCAGCTCCGCCAGAGCATCGTCGCGTGCCCGATCCAGCGCCGCCCCCGTCAGGCCCAGCTGGCGCAGACTGCGGGTCACCGAGTCGCCGACACTCCCGGGCCCGGCGAACCGATCCGCTACCGGTCGGTACGCCGGCAGCGGCCGGTCGCGGACGCGGTCCAGCCATTCCGCGAGCGCAGCACCTCCGCCCTCCATCTGCAGCACCACGTCGGACATGGCCCGCGTCGGGTCCCGGGCCATGCGATCGAAGAACTCGACTGCGTGCGTGTCCTCCGCACCGTCGCGCCGCTGCAGTTGTGCACGATGAAAGGCGGCGCGGGAGCGGACTTCGTCGAGGCGACCCTCGGAGTACAGCAGCTGCACCTCCAGGATTCCGAGTGACGGATCGTCCGGATTGCTCCGCTGCGCCTCACGGAACAGGTCCCAGGCGCGGTCCGCCCTGCCCTCGTCCATCGCGATCGCAGCCAGCCGCTGCTGGGCCCCGGCGCGCAACGGTGATCGCGCCGACAGCGCGCAGAGACGATCGAGCACCCTGCGCTTTCGACGCCTTCCCGTGTTCGCGCAGTCATAGGCATCGCAAAGCAGGTCCAGCAGGTCGGCCGCGAGTTCGTCCGTCGCAGCCGGCGGATCGCCGAAGCGCGGCTCCAGCAGCGCGATCACCTCCGCCGCGCGACCCGCCTCCAGCTCTCCGGACAGGAACTCGTGCAGCGCCTCGCGCGGCAGCTGCCGGCTGTCCAGCGCGGCCGCACGATCGAGACCTTCGAGCGCACGCAGCACCGATGGCCACAGCATGGGCGCTGTCACGATGCCGAGGGGCGGCAGGCGCTGGCAGCACTGCTTGTACTTGCGACCGGAACCGCACGGACAGGGGTCGTTGCGGCCTGGCTCCGGCACCGGCGCCGGCCGGAAGCCGTTGCCGGGCAGCGGCAACGCATTCCACATCGCCCGGCCGAAGCCGAAGGCGAACGCGCGCCGCAGCTCGGGATCCGTCGCGAACTGGGATCCTTCCGCCGCGTAGAACGCAAGGTTCGCGCACAGCCAGTCCACAAGTGCCGCCGGCTCATCGGACGACAGCGCGACGTCGACCGCGTCGTCGAGCAGCGCCGGCAGGTCGAAAGGATCCCGGACTGTCGATGGATCATGCGTCATGTCGCGTCGTCCTCACACCGTTCCTGCACCGCGGCCCGCCGCGTACGCTCCGAGGTCTCCGCTCGCAGCGCGCTGCCAGACGTGATCGTACACGCGGCCGGCCAGCGATTCTGTCTCCGCCTCTGTGAACGGCGGCCGCGGCAGCGCCCGCCACAACGAGTCGAGGATGTGCACGCGGATCTCCGCCTGCGTTGCGCTGTTCTGCGTCCAGCGGGGCATCGACTCGATGATCGTCCGCAGCGACGCCAGCAGGTCCCGGCTCGCCTGCTTCAGTCGCTCCCGGTCCTTGCTGCTGATGTTCTCCTTGCCCAGGAGGTCGAAGAGCGCGAGCTCGTCATCGTTCAGCCCTTCGCGGACCGCCCGCTGCTGCTCCGCATCCAGCTCGTTCGCGAGCTCGATCAGAGCGGCAAAGGTGGCCTCGACGGTCGCCCGATCCTTCTCGCGGTTGTAGTCCGCGATGATCTGCTGGTACTTGCGATAGAAGTCCATGCGCAGGGGATTCCGGGCGAGCATCTGCGCCAACTTCTTTTCGATCACGTCGCGGACATCCTGCAACACGGCGTGACGGCGGCGAATCCTGCCGGCGAACTCCTTGCGGAGCTTGTTGAAGTCGATACGACTGAGGTCGACGGTCAGGCCCTCGGCATGGTCCTCGCCCGGGGACGTGGCGCGGATCGCCTCGTTGACGATTCGATGCAACTCCTTGAGCAGTTCGGTCACATCCGCGGTGTCGCGGCGCTCCTGGAGCTTCTTGTAGATCGCTTCGAGGTTGTCGTGGCGCTCGGCACAGGCGAGCGCACTCGGCTCCATCAGCAACGCCTTGAAGCGGATGAACACCTGCCGAACCATGATCTCGAACCGGCGCTTGGCCTCGTCCGAGCGGTAGAGCGCGTCAACCGCGTCGCGCAGCGCCTCGATCCGGTCGAATCCGGTTGCACCGACGAACCGCCCGGCATCGAAGCCCAGACTCAGCAGATGCGCCTCGGCAACCTCGATCGCCTCGACCAAGGCCGCCACGAGTTCCTCGATCGGGGCAACGATTCCGCCGCCGCCGTCGCCGTCCTCGTCATCTCCCATCGCGTACTGGGCCAGTGCTTCGCGCAGGCTCTTCAGCATGCCGTTGTAATCGACGATCACGCCGCAGTCCTTGCCGGGATAGACGCGATTGGCCCGGGCGATCGCCTGCATCAGGTTGTGGGCTTTCATCGGCTTGTCGATGTAGAGCGTCGCGAGGCATTCGACGTCGAAGCCCGTGAGCCACATCGCGCAGACGATGGCGATGCGGAACGGATGCTGCGGGTCCTTGAAGGCATCCTCCACCGGCACCCGCCGCCCGTCGGGGGTCTCGAAGCCCGTCTTCATCACGAGCCGGTGCGGGATGATGTCGAAGTCCCACTTGCGGAAGTCGCGGACCTCGTTCTGCGCCTCGCTAATCACGATCTCGATGATCGTGCTCGCCATCCAGTCCGCCTGGCCACGCAGTGCCTCGAGTTCGGCCGCCAAGCGGTCCCGAGCATCGCCGGCGGCCGCGTGAGCCAGCGCCGTCTCCCGGCTCGCGATCTCGGCCCGCACCCGTGCGAGCTTCGCCTGCCACCGCGGCTCGATGCGCCGGAACATCCGCGCACAGGTAATCTTGTCGATGCAGACCAGCATGGACTTGCCCGTCTGCCAGCGGGTCGAGCAGTGCTCGACGAAGTCTTCGGCGAGCTTGTCGAGACGGTCATCGGCGGTGATGACTTCGTAGTCCTTGCCGAGCAGCCGTTCCAGCAGCGCGACTTGATCGGGATCCAGCTCCGCGCGATCGACGGCATCCGCGATACGGTCGTTCAGATCGAGTCTCGCGAGCCCGAGTTTCTCGCCGCGGTTCTCGTAGACCAGCCGGACCGTGGACCGGTCCTCTTCCGAGCGCTTGAAGTCGTAGCGCGAGACGTAGTCGCCGAAGATCCGGCGCGTCAGCTCGTCGTGCTTGAACAGCGGCGTGCCCGTGAAGCCGATGAACGCGGCATTGGGCAGCGCAAGGCGCATGTTCCGGGCGAACTTCCCGGCCTGGGTGCGATGCGCTTCGTCGGACAGGACGATGATGTCGTCGCGCTCGCTGTACGGCGCCCGCACCGGCTGATTGAACTTGTGGATCAGGCTGAAGATGAAGCGATGGTTGCCGGCCAGCAGTTCCTTCAGCTCCTTGCCGGACGCAGCACGCGGCGCCTGGTCGTCGGCGACGCCACAACCGATGAACGTACGCCGGATCTGATCGTCGAGGTCCTCGCGGTCGGTCATCACCAGGAACGTGAAGTTCCCCGGCACGACGCGGCGCACCTTCTCGGCGAAGAACGCCATCGAGTACGACTTGCCGCTGCCCTGCGTATGCCAGAAGACGCCCAGACGCCCGAGATCGGGATGCGCGCGCCGGACCAGCGGCAGGTCCTTGGCCGGCTGAGCGTCGCGACGGCCGATCGCCGCCGTCGTGCGGCGCGGCTGTGCTTCATCGGCGATCCTGCGGGGCTCGGGGCGTGGCGCCCGGTACTCGATCAGCCGCTCGGTGGGCGGGAACTGCCGCTTCAGCTCTTCCTGCCGCATGACCGACTCGACCGCGCGGTTCACGCCCATGACCTGGTGATTGCGGGCGACGACCTTGCGGGTGCCGCCCGCGCGGCTGTCGTCGAACAGGGTGAAGTTTTCGACGAGGTCCAGCAGCCGCTCCTGCGCCAGCATGCCGTCGAGCAGCACGCGGGCATCCAGATCCGCCTTGTCCTGCTCGCCGATGCGCTGCCACTCGGCGAAGTGTTCCCACTGGCTGGTGATCGAACCGTAGCGCGCCCGGTGACCGTTGCTGACGACGAGGAACGCGTTGTGGTGGAAGGCGTGGGCGATGCTGTGTTCGGACAGGTAGTCCGTCAGGTTGTCATCGAACCCGGCGCGGATGTTCCGGTACACGGCCTTCAGCTCGAAGAACACCAGCGGCAGACCGTTGACGAAGCACACGAGATCCGCGCGGCGGTTGTAATGCGGGACGCGGACGCCCTGCACCTTCAACTCGCGCACGGCGAGGAAGCGATTGTTGGATCTGCCATCCGCGCCCGTCCCGTTGCGGAAGTCGATCACCCGCGCATGCGCATGGCGCGTTTCGCCGCTGGCATCGCGCCACTGGACGGGTACGCCGCCGCGGATGAACTCGTGGAACTCGCGGTTGTGCTGCACCAGCGAGCGGGCCAGATCCGTGTGCGTGAGCTTCTCGATCGCCTGCTCGCGGGCCGAGTCCGGCAGGTCGGGGTTCAGCCTGTCGATCGCCCGGCGCAGGTCCCGGACCAGCACCACCTCGCGCTCGGACGCCCGGCCGAGCAGGCCGTCCGCCTGAAGGTCTCGGCGCGGGCATAGACGCTGTCCCAGCCGAGCCGGTCGCGGAGGTGATCGGCGAAGGTCTGCTGGACCAGCCGGTCTTCGCTGTTGATGTCGGTGAGCGCCATCGATTCTTTTGGCTCAGTTTTTGGCCTCGGCCTTGGATTTTTGCGCCCGATTCGCCGCTGCAAAACGGTTACAAGTCAGTCAGTTACGAAAAAATCCGGCCACAGATATGGCCCACCGAAAGCCGGAACCCATGCAGATTCGGCGGCATCTGAGCCAAATCACCCTCTGCCCAATCGCCGTTCCTCAAGATCCCGCCGTCAACCGGTACCGCGCACCCTTGCGCTGGCCTGACATCGTGACATCCCCCGACGCGATCATCTGCGCCAGCGCCCGCCGCAATTGCGACCGGTTGATCTCGGCGCCTATTCGCGCTTATCTCACTAATCTTCGAGTCCGGATACCGCGCCAGATCCTCCCTGACGAGTGCCAGCAGCCGATGCGGCTCGATCCGCTTCAGGAGACGTCGGGAGCGAACCCCTGAAACCTGGACCAGTGCGGGCTCGACGAAGTATCGCTTTCCTGCGTCCGGCCGGTCGTCCGCACCAGTCCGAGCTTCACCAGACGGCCGAGCCAGGGCCCAAGTGCATCACCACCCGCCGTTTGGCGGTGGTTGCCAACTCCCGAGCGGTCATGCCCTCCGACTGGGCCAGCGCCCCCAGCGTGATCCGCTCGCGCTGCGTGAGCTGATATTGCGCGTCCGCCTCGCCGATCAGCCTCATCACCTCCGGCTTCAGAATGCGCCGGAAGATGGTCACCTTGACTCAGTCCATGCCTTCTTCCAGCAGCGGCGCCGGACGGCCCTGCGACAGCAGCCGGTCGTACATCAGTCGAAGCCGCTGCCCTCGCGCTCCATCAGGTGCAGGTCGTGGAAGATGCGCGCCAGTCCCTCATTGCGGCGCCGGCTCGCGTGCAGGACGTTCTGCGGCGTGACACCGAGCGGCAGGCGTCCGGGGTTCACGACTTCGAGCCGATCGGGATGCAGGTTCAGATAGAGGTCACCCTGCTGCGTGTACGGTCGGTGCACCAGCGCATTGACCAGCAGCTCGCGCACGACCTTTTCGTCATAGGCCGGGACCTGCCGCCGCAGCATGCCCTCCGGCACCTCGTAGCTTTCGCGGAAGTCCGGCAGTGCGTGCCAGATCTCGTCGACCAGTTCGGCTGGCGACCGCGAGCAGTCGTCCCAGCTCCACTTGTTGATCTTGCTGCCGCGCTCGTCGTACTTGATCGCCTGCACCAGCGGCGCGCTGCCGAGCGCGCCGGTCCTCGGTGCGCCCGACGAGCAGCACACCCAGCCGTGTCAGTACCCGGCCGTCAATGAGGCCGTAATGCGCGAGGATCTCGTCGTCGGATTTTTCCTTGACCGAATCCTTGGCGCGATCCGATGCGCGAATGCCGCCGACCAAGGTCGCGCGCTTCGTAACCTCGACGGCCGATGCTGGAACAGTGGTCGGCACCGATTCCCAGGCGTAGACCGGCCGCTCATTCGAGAGCCGCAATACTTCGCCGATCAGCGGCCGGCACTGGTCGCCGATGCGCAGGAAGTAGCGACCGCCAGTCGTGGAGGCGACATTGGAGAGCGCGCAATGTCGAGCTCGATGAACTCGCCGCCATTCGGCGCGCGCCGCAGGGCGGGCACGGCCAGCACGTTGACCGTCAGTTCCCCGATGCGCTTGCGTAACTGGTCCAGCAGTCCGGGCGGAACGACCTGCCCGGGCGGCGGATCCACTTGGCCATCTTCGATGCCGATCAGCAGCCGACCACCCGCAGCATTGGCGAAGCACACGCAGTCGGCGGCCGCGGCATCCCAGTCTGCGGTCCTGCCGGAGATCAGCCGCAGCGACTTGCGGTCGTTGTGCTGGTCTTCGCAGCTGAAATGTGCATGGTCTTCTCGAGCGCTAGCCATGTTGATAAATCAACGCCAAAGCACGACGTGCGTACATCAGAAGTTCGCCATCGACGACTTGAACCGCGAAACGGAGCTCTCATCGGCGTCATGATGAAACTGGCGCGCGTAATCGTTGACTTCCCGAAATTCCGGCAGAAGCGGACGAAGATAGGTCAATGGCCCGGTCGTCCCAGAATCAGCGACTTGGTCAATGATCTTGCCGAACATTAACCCCCTTGGAATCGCGCCGGGAAACCTCTTTGTGCAAGTAACCTCTTGAGCAACGGGCGAATCGCTTTGCGACGTCGCGCGAACTGGGCGTTGGCTTACCATCCACAAAATCCGCCACGAGCTTGTGATGCCGGTAGTAGGCCGACGAACACATGTCATCGATATCGCAGGGTGCGAGCGGCGGAGTACCTGTTCTGGACCCGCTTGAGAGTCAAGAGTGTCAGCGGAACGGGTGCTGGCTTCAGATCTGCCAGCCGGTCGCGGAACTCTCGAACGAAGTAGGCATCGGGAGAGCAGCGCCAGCTGCTGGCATTCGGTGGCCAGGCGCGCAATCAACTGCTTGCTCTCTTGCCGACGATTGCGATCCAGGCTGATACCGGATCGTCGAGAACCACGATTGTGTCGAGATCGTCAGCACGGAGCCGCGACGAAGAACGCGAACGCGAGCGTCCGCTTGTCCGCTTCACTCAACGTGCTGGCGAAGCCGTGCCCGCTAGCAAGATCGGAGCGGGATCCAAGCTTGACCGACTTGTTCCTGATCCGCAGGCCGAACTCCGTTCTCGGTTCGCCGGTGCTGCCCACATAGGTGGGCTTCAGCTGTTCGATCGCGAACTCGGCGCCAAACGAATTCAATAGGTGATTGATCGCGACTTGGTACTCGGAGAGCGTCGCCTGCATCAACGAATCGATCTGCCCCGAGACTTCGTCTTCTCACCTCCGCTTCTTCCGCTCTGTCTCGGCTGACACATAAGCGGCGACCGTGGCGGATGCGGTGTTGGGCAACTGCCGGCGTTGCGCCGCCTCCAGCTGCTTGATTGCCGCTTCCAGGGTCGCGACATTCTCGGACGCCAGATGCGCCTTGAACTGGAGCGATTCGCGTCGGTGATCCCTTGCACTTCTGGTTGTACTCGCGATATGCGAATTGGTGGCGCCAAGGGTAGCCTCCACCGCGGCTAGTTCCTCTGGAGACCCAACAGCGGCAAGCGGTTGCTGTCGCTTGGTGGCAACCAGGCTCAGAACGTTGGTCCGGACGGAGGCAAGTCCATTCCGGAGTGCCGCAACATCAAGAACGGGCACGCTGACATTGGAGTTGATCCAAGCTCAATCCGCGCCACGTTCGTTGCGTGAGCGGCTTCAAGGGCGTCCACCGTTGCGTCACCCAATGCCGCCGTTGCCTTGGACTCCAGAGCTGCAACGTCCGCCTTTAGGTCTTCGTAGGCCGCATTAAAGTACGACTGATAGGCCTTGATCAGGCTCAGGCCCCCGATGGCCTGTCCACAGAACGGGCAATCGTCCCCAGTTGCGTAGGCTTGCCCGCCGTTCACCCATGCCTCGATGCCAGGATGGGCGTACTTTGCGAGGTGCGCATTCACCTCGGCCTCGGCCCCCTGCTCGACGTCCGCCAGCGTCTTGCCCAGCAGACTGAAGGCTCCCTGGGAATCGAACTGCGGGAGCGCAAGCGAGCCGGGCGACCGCCGCGCGCCGAGCTGTTGGGCGCTCTTCGCGGCCCCGATGCGCTTGCGCAATGTATCGATCTGCGCCTGCGATCTCGGGTACGGCTGCAGCGACCAGAAATCCCTAATCGTGTGAGGAGGCGCCAATGCCCCAAGCGTCTTCTCTGCTGTGCTGCGAATCGCCGTCTGATCCTTGATCGACTGCGATAGCTGTTCGACCTGCTTCTTCAATGCGACGGTCGTATCTCCGAGGCGAACCAGAGGGTGCCTGCCGCTGATCGGGCCGAATCAAAGCCCGAGTAAACGTTCTGCTCGACGAACTCTGAGTCGAACACGGCGATGGCAGGCGGATTACCCGTCCATGCATTCGCCTCGAACTCCATGCGCGCCGGTCGAGCGCCAGCAGCAGATCGCAATCACGGCGGATCAGCCGAATCAATGGTCTTGCGGGCATTCATGCGCCCAACGTCGCGCAGCTGACACGCTCTGATGACAGCCGCGAGCGTCGATTTCCGCGACCGTTGTCTGAGTAGATTGCCGTCACACGCCCAAGGTCGACAGCGCCCGCGGCGCACGCGTCGGTGCAGGAGCCCGAGGTTCTGGAACTTGAGAAACCTCCTAATCATGGCGTTATGCGGCGATCTCACCGCTCATCAGGCGCGGAAGCAACAGGTCGCGGGCTTGAGATGCGCGTCGGTTCGCGGCTTCCAAGAGAGAAATTTGCTTTTCAATAGGATCGACTTGTTCGCTGTAAGCGCCATCAATCGCGCCGGCGGCACGGCAACTTTCACCAGAGCAAGCTTCTCACGCCGCAGATGCTTGATAGTCGCGCCGGTGAACAGCATTGCCATTTGTCCTGACTGTCCCTTGTCGCGCAAACTCCAATAGAGGAACAGGTGACTCACGTCCGGTCGTGCGCGGATGCGATGAACTGCCTTTTGGATCATCATATTGGAAAGTTGTTCTTTCCAAATTGCGCACCGGCCCGGCTCGCCTCCTTCGCACATGACAATGTCGCCGTACCTGAGTCCGAATGTATCAAGCTCGTCTTCCTCGAACCGCATCTCTCTCAGATTGTGCAAGTCAATTTCGCCCCACCGGATGTTGATGTTCGCGAGATAGGGCATCAAGTCGCCCTTGTTCTTGTTCTGGTCCAGCATTTTCCTAATCGAAAATCGGCGAGATCTCCGAGCGACTTCCGAACCCACCCCTCGGGCATGCCGTTGGTGATGCGAGTGTGCTCGTAGCCAGGAAAGCGAAGGCGGACGAACCATTCGCGGTAGAGCTGCCGCGACGCGTCTTCCAGCAGCGCCATCCGCCGCCGGTTGTTCTCGATAAGGTCGTCGTATCCAGATAGAACGTCAGCGATTCTGCGTTGCATGCGTAGGCTTGGAAGCACCGCCGGAAACGAAGGAAACCGCTCCAGCGGGATTCGGTCTACCGTCGCGCCCGTCATCACATTGCTGTTGATGACTCGTCGCCATGAATCAGAAAGGAAGTAATACAAGAGATAGCGGCCGTCAGCCTTCTCGGGATCAGGTCGGACCAGGGCGACACGTCGGCCGAGACAGCCGCGGAAGCCCTCAGGAATCAGCGCGTACCGGTGAAGGGTAGCCTCGTAGGTGAAGACAACGTCACCTGTCTGCGGCGTGACGCGTCGCGTCCACCGCCCGAACTCCTCTTCAGAGACATGGCGAACGTCCGAGAAATCCAGGGACCCACGTTCTGTGATGTTCTTGATCCCAAGAAAGATCGGCCCGTCTGCCGATTCCCGTGGCGTTGCGTGTGGACCATCAAATATGCCCAAGCAGTAGTCCCTGATTGCCCGGGCCTCAGCAAACTTCATGCACCCAGCTCCTCGAAGTTCTGCTGAATCGTCGCCGCCAGAGCCGCTGCCTCTTTGTCGAGATCGGCCAACTCGGTGTGGATGTCTCGCAGCGTCTGCTCGAAGTCGAAATCCTCGTCTTCCTCGGGCGGTGCCACGCCGACGTAGCGCCCCGGCGTGAGGCTCCAGTCGGCGGCCTCGATGTCCTTGCGGCTCACGAGCTTCACGAGGCCCGGCACATCGGCGAGATCTGCCTTCGGGAACCGCTCCTGGAGCCAGATGACCTGCCGGTGGAAATAGGCGGGGTGCTTGAGCTGTTCGACAGCGTCCTTCCGCAGCTCGTCGAGATCCTTCACCAGCCGGCCCGCGGCCCGGCGGTCAAACGCCTTGGAGACTGCGTCATCCGCCGCGAACTCCGCGCCGACATCGCTCGCGCGTGAGGCCAGCTTGTAGAGCAGATCCACCTGCTTGATGAGGCCGCGGATCGCCTCGGCCGTCGGATCGAAGCCCTTGCGCGCCGCATGCTGGGCATCGTTCGTCGCCGGCGGCTTGCGGCCGTGCTTCTGGTCGAATGCCGCGAGCGCCCGGCGCAGTTTGTCAGCGTCCTTCTCGTACAATCCATGCGCGTCGCGGAGCTCCGCGACCGCCTCGGTGACGCGCTTCCGGTCGGATTCGCTGAGACTCGACGGCTTCACCGACCGATCGAGGGCATCGAAACGGTGGTGCAGGTCCGTGAGCACGGCATCGAACGCGTCGAGCTTCTCCGCAACCGTCGCGCCCTCGGCGCAGATGCGCGCGATGTAATCAGTGACGAGCCTCAGGAACCGCTCGCGCTGGCCGCGGTAGAGCCAGACGATCGCGGCGAGGTTCTGGAGCTGCTCGGGCGAGAAGTCGCAGATCTTGCGCGTGACCTTGCGGTAGACGTTGCGCGCGTCGAGCATCAGCACCTGGTCTCGGCGGCTGGCCGGCTTGGCGCGGTCGAAGTGCCAGAGCTCGCAGGGCACGGTCCGCGTGTAGAAGAAATTGCCGCGGATGGCGATCATCACATCGACGTCGCCGGTCTCGACGAGCTTGCGGCGAACCTCCCTTTCGCCGTGCCCCGCGCTGGAGGCCTGTGAGGACATCACGAAGCCCGCGCGGCCGCGCTCGTTCAGGTAGCTCCAGAAATAGGAGATCCACAGATAGTTGCCGTTGCCGACCTTCTTCTGCTTGTTGACGCCCGGCAGGCCGAACGGCAGGCGCGGATCGCCCTTGATGCGCTCCGCATCGACGAGGTCGACGTTGAACGGCGGATTCGCCATCACGAAATCGCACTTGCCGACCAGGCTGTGCTCGTCCTGATAGTAGGTGATGGCCTCGGCGATCCTGCCTTCGAGCCCGTGCACCGCGAGGTTCATCTTGGCGATGCGGATGGTGTCGCGATTCTTCTCCTGGCCGTAGAAGGTGGCTTTCCGGGAAGGATTACCGCCCTCGTGCTCGATGAAGTGGCTGGACTGCACGAACATGCCGCCGGAACCGCAGGCCGGGTCGAACACCGCGCCGTGGTCGGGCTCGATGACATTGACGATGGTCTGGACGATCGACGACGGCGTGAAGAACTCGCCGTTGTCGTGCGCCTTCTGCATCGAGAACTGGGCGAGGAAGTATTCGTAGATGCGGCCGAACACGTCGCCCGTCGCGTGGCGGATCCAGTCGCTGTTGAACAGCCGCATCAGGTCCTCGAGCACTTTGGGCTCGAAGATCCCGTAGTCCTTCGGCAGCACGCCGGACAATGGCTCGAAGGCCTCCTCGATGGCGGTCATCGCCTCGGTCACCAGCCTGGGCAGGTCCGAACCGCTCACGGCGGCCCGCTGCATGATCCAGTCGTAACGGGCCTGCTCGGGCAGGTACAGCGACCGGCGCGCGATGTAGTCGGCCGGCTGTACCTTGCGCGTGGGCATCCGGCCGTCCGCCTGCGCCTCTGCGATCTGGCGATGGGCGGCGTCGAAGCGATTGGCGGCGTGGCGCAGGAAGATGACGCCGAGGACCGGCATGAAGTAGTCGCTCGAAGTCAGCTTCGAGTTGGCGCGCAGGTTGTCGGCGGCGGCCCAGAGGTCGTCCTCGAACTGTTCGATGTCGCGGAAACTGTCGGTCATGGCGGGGCGCAGCGGCCTCTTTGTCGGGGTCCTTTCCTGGACGGCTCAGTGTGCCACAGCGGCTTCGAGGTCCGACCGCGGCAGACGAGCTGGCCACGGGGCCAGCCATGGTGCAGGCGAGAGAGGGGGGAGCGGGACTCGCTGCGGCGATCCGCCGGGATCGCCGCCAGGCCGCGAGCGAGGGTCCCCGGGGCGAGACCGTGCGAGACAGGGATGTCGAGCCCGAGCCCCCATGGATGGGTTTACGGCGTGTCGAGCCCCGGGGAACCCGATGCCAGCGGCCGAGGCGGCCCTCGGGCGGCGCGGTCTTTGCCGGTTCCAGGAGAACCATTGGCCGCGTGAGGCGTTCGTCGCGGATCGCGACACCGGCCATTGACGCGGCCTGCATGTTTATGCAGAATTCGCGCAACTTTATGCAGACGCACACGGCCGCAACCCATCCCGCCACCAGCAGCGCCGCGCGCCGCAACGCGCTGAAGGCGATCATCCGTGACTCCGTCGTGGGTCGGCAGGAGGATCTCGTGCGCCTGCTGAAGCGGGCCGGCCACCGCGTCACCCAGTCCAGCGTCAGCCGCGACCTGCGCGAGCTCGGCGTCGCCAAGCGCGGCGACCGCTACGTGCTGCCCGACGACGACCTGCCGGTCGTCGACAACTTCGCCGCCGTCGCACCCTTCGTGCGCAGCGTGCGCGGCGCCGGCGACTCGCTCATCGTCGTGCGCACGACCACCGGTGCCGCGCAGAGCGTCGCCATCGTGCTGGACCACGCCGCCTGGCCCGGCGTGGTCGGCACGATCTCGGGCGACGACACCATCTTCATCGCCACCGACAGCGAGGCCGCGCAGCGCGCCGTCGTCGGCCGGCTGCGCGAACGCTTTCCCTCCTAGTCTCCATCACCGAGTCAGACCATGAGTTCACCCGCATCCGGGGCGTCCGCGCCCATCCTGCTCGCGTTCTCCGGCGGCCTCGACACGTCGTTCTGCGTGCCGTGGCTGAAGGAAACCTACGGCCGTCCGGTCATCACCGTGACGGTCGACACCGGCGGCATCGACGCCGAGGCCACGCGCACACTCGCGGCCCGTGCGCAGCAGCTCGGCGCGATCGCGCACCACCAGGTCGACGCGCGCCGCGACTACTTCGACCACGTGCTCCGGTACCTGCTGATGGGCAACGTGCGCCGCGGCCAGCTCTACCCGCTGTGCGTGGGCGCGGAGCGCTCGGTGCAGGCGCAGACGGTCGCCGAGATGGCGAAGAAGCTCGGCACGACCACGGTCGCGCACGGCTGCACCGCCGCGGGCAACGACCAGGTGCGCTTCGAGGTCGCGCTGCGCACGCTCGCGCCCGGCCTCGAGATCCTGGCACCGGTGCGCGACCACGCGTTCAAGCGCCCCGAGCAGGTGAAGTTCCTCGAGGAGCGCAAGCTGCCGTTGCCGCCGTTCGGCGCGGCGTACTCGGTCAACCGCGGCCTGTGGGGCGTGACCATCGGCGGCAAGGAGACGCTGACCTCGTCGGACAGCATCCCCGACCATGCCTGGGTGCTCTCCGCCGACGCGTTCTCGAACCCGCGCCCGGCCACCCGCCACGTGATCGGCTTCGAGCAGGGCGTGCCCTGCTCGCTCGACGGCGAGAGGCTCGACCCGGTGGCGCTGATCGAGAAGCTGGAGCTGCTCGCCGCGCCCTATGGCATCGGCCGCGGCATCCACCTCGGCGACACCGTGATCGGCACCAAGGGCCGTGTCGCGTTCGAGGCGCCCGCCGCCGAGGTGCTGCTCACCGCGCACCGCGAGCTCGAGAAGCTCACGCTCACCGGCCGCCAGCAGCGCATCAAGGAAATGGTCGCGCAGCCCTACGGCGACCTGGTGCACGAGGGCCAGCACCTCGACCCGGTGTGCCGCGACATCGAGGCGCTGCTGGTGTCCTCGCAGGCGCGCGTCACCGGCACCGTGAAGCTGCTGTTCCGGCCGGGCAGCGCGTTCGTCGAGGGCGTCGAGTCGCCGTATTCGCTGATGAAGGCGTCGAAGGGTGTCTACGGCGAGGCCGCCGGCGAATGGACCGCGCAGGACGCGTTCGGCTACTCGAAGATGCTGTCGCTCCCTGGTGTGTTCTGGACCCGTGCCGGCGGCACCGGCGGGAAGTAAAGCCATGAAGACCGTCATCGTCGACAAGATCGCTTCCATCGCGCAGGCCTGCGGGCTCACGCACGAGGTCCGCGTGTCCGACGAGATCCCCTGTGCCGAGGGCGTCGTGCTCGCGGTCGAGATCCTCAGCAACAAGTCGACCTACAACACGCTGGAGCTCACCAGCGGCCGCATGGCCAAGGTGCAGCGCGGCGACATCGTGGTCGGCGCGCTCGGCCACCGCAAGGCGCTGTTCGGCTACTCGGGCCACGTGCCCGAGACACTCAAGGTCGGCGACACCATCCAGATGCTCAACATCGGCGGCGTGCTCGGCGTCTGCGACTCGGTGAACCCCGACAAGGGCAAGCCGTTCGACTGCCGCGTGCTCGGCGTCGTGCTGCAGTTCCCGTTCCTCGGCGAGCGCATCGGCGTGCCGGCGCGCATCGGCAGCCGCAAGCTCGACCACGCCGCGACGCTGGACACGAAGGGCGTCCCCGTGGTCGCGCTGGCCGGCACCTGCATGGAGGCCGGCAAGACCGCGGCCGCGTCCGCGATCATCTCGCGCATGCGCCACCGCGGCCTCGTCGTCGACGCGTTCAAGGCCACCGGCGTATCGCTGCGCCGGGACATCCTCGCCTTCGAGGACTCGGGCGCGCGCCGCACGATGATCTTCACCGACCTGGGCGTCGGCACCACGACCGCGAAGAACGGCCCGGCGCTGACGCGCACCATGCTCACCGAGATGGCTTCGGCCAGGCCGGACGTCATCGTGTTCGAGCTGGGCGACGGCCTGCTCGGCGCCTACGGCGTCGAGGCGATCCTCGACTGCGAGGACATCCGCAAGGCGCTGACCGTCGTCGCGCTGTCGGCGAACGACCCGGTCGCCGCCTGGGGCGGCGTGAAGCTGCTGCGCGAGCGCTTCATGGTCGAGCCCGCGGTCGTCACGGGCCCCGCGACCGACAACGCGGTCGGTGTCGACATCATCCGCGAGCGCATGAACGTGCCGGCGGTGAACGCGATGTCGAACGGCGCGCTGCTCGGCGACCTGGTGATCAAGGCCGCCGGCCTGGACGAGGTCGCGATCGCCAAGGCGGTATCGGAATGACCGCAAGAGTCCCCGCGATCGTGCTGGGCGGCACCGGCTACGTCGCCGGCGAGCTGGTGCGCCTCGTGCTCGGCCATCCGCGGTTCGAGCTCGCGGCGGTCGCCTCCGACAGCCAGCCGGGCGAGCCGGTGGCGAAGGCCTTCCCGCACCTCGCCGCGCTGACCGGCGAGCTGCGCTATTCGTCGCAGGAGGACATCGGCAAGCGGATCGAGAAGCTCGATGCGCCGGCGGTGTTCTCGGCCGCGCCGCACGGCGTGTCGGCGGCGCTGCTCGACGGCCTGCTCACGCGCGCGGCAGCCGCGGGGCGCAGCCCGCGCGTCGTCGACATCTCCGCCGACTACCGCTTCCCGACCGCAGCCGCGTACGAGAAGGTCTACAGGCACGCGCACGGCGCGCCCGCGCGCATCGCCGAGTTCACCTGCGCGGTGCCCGAGCACCACCGCGCCCCGCTGCCCACGCCGCATGCGGCGCACCCGGGCTGCTTCAGCACCGCGACGCTGCTCGCCTCGGTACCGCTGCTGAAGTCCGGGCTCACCGACGGCCGCCTGTTCGTCAGCGGCATCACCGGCAGCACCGGCGCGGGCCGCAGCCCGACGGCCGGGACGCACCATCCGCAGCGGCACAGCGACCTCTACTCGTACAACGCGCTCGCGCACCGGCACACGCCGGAGATCGCCGAGCTCGCGCGCGCCGCGAGCGGCGTCGAGGGCGAGTTCTGCTTCGTGCCGCACTCGGGCCCGTTCGCGCGCGGCATCCACGTCACGCTGCAGGCGAGCCTGCGGCGCCCGGCGACGACCGCCGAGGTGCTCGGGATGTTGCGCGAGTTCTACGGGGCCTCGCCGTTCGTGCGCGTGCAGGACGCGGCACCGCGCGTGAAAGACGTCGCCGCGAGCAACTACGCCCACCTGTCCGCCGCGGCCGATGGCCGCAGCGTCGCGGTGTTCAGCGTCGTCGACAACCTGGTGAAGGGTGCGGCGGGCGGCGCCGTGCAATGGATGAACCGCATGCTCGGATTCGCCGAGACCGACGGCCTCGTCGCTCCGGCGCCGGGCTGGACCTGAGGACAAGGACATGGCGACACCCAAGCCGGCAATCCCCGCGGCGGCCCACGATCATCTCGCGCGGGTCTTCGCGCAGTTCCCGATCGAGATCACGCGCGCGGACGACGTCTGGCTCACCACCAGCGACGGCCGGAGGATCCTGGACCTCTACGGCGGCCACGCCGTCGCGGCACTGGGCTACGGGCACCCGCGCTGGATCGCGGCGCTCGAACACCAGGCACGCCAGGTGCTGTTCCAGAGCAACGCCGTGCCGATGGACGTGCGCACCCGCGCCGCGGCGAAGCTCGTCGAATTCGCCGCGCTGCCGCTCGACACGGTGTTCTTCGTCAACAGCGGCGCCGAGGCCAACGAGAACGCGCTGAAGGTCGCCTGCAAGCTGACCGGTCGCGATCACGTCGTCGCCATCGAGAACGGCTTCCACGGCCGCACGGCGGCCTCGAGCGCGGTGACCTGGGGCGCGGCCGCGAAGTGGTATGGCTTCCCGCGCACCCCTTTCGACGTCACCTTCGTGCCGCGTCGCGACACATCCGCGATCGCGGCGGCCGTGACGACCCGCACCGCCGCCGTGATCGTCGAACCGGTGCAGGGCATGGGCGGCGCCTTCGACATGGGCCGCGACTATCTCCAGGCGCTGCGGTCGCGCTGCGACGAAGTCGGCGCGAAGCTGATCTTCGACGAGGTGCAGTGCGGCATGGGTCGCACCGGCCACCCGTTCGCCGCGAACCTCTACGGCGTGCACCCGGATCTGCTCACGACGGCGAAGGCCCTCGGCGCCGGCTTCCCGGTCGGCGCCCTGCTGCTCTCGCCCGCGATCGCCGCCACGCTGAAATACGATGATCTCGGCACGACCTTCGGCGGCGGACCGATGGCTGCGGCCGTCGTCGAGGCCGTGATCGACGCGATCGTGGAAGAGCGCCTGCTGGAGAACGTGCGGCGGATCTCGACGCTGATCCGGGAGACCTGCGTCGTCGGCCCCGTGACCGGCACGCAGGGCGCCGGCTTCCTGCTGGGACTCCGGACGACCCGGCCCGCGAAGGAAGTGCAGACCGAGCTGCTCGCCCAGGACATCCTCGCCGGCACGAGCGCCGATCCGCACATCGTGCGACTGCTGCCGCCCTACACCCTCTCGAGCGGGCACGTCGAACTGCTGCGCGCGGCGCTCTCCAGGATCAGACCATGAAGCGTTTCATCGATCTCGCGGATTTCACGCGCGAGGAAGTCGTCGACCTGCTGGCCCTCGCCGAGCGGCTGAAGCAGCACCCCGAGCCGCGCGCGCTCGTCGGGCGCATCCTCGGGCTGGTGCTGCTGAACCCCTCGCTGCGCACGCTGTCGTCGTTCCAGGCCGGCATGGCCCGTCTCGGCGGGACGTCGTTCGTCATCACGCCGGGCCACGGCACCTGGCAGCTCGAGAGCCGGCTCGGAGTCACCATGAACGGGGCCGCCGCCGAGCACGTGCGGGAAGGCATCCCCGTGCTCGCGTCCTACTGCGACGCGCTCGGCATCCGCGCCTTCTCGGACGGCCGCAGCAGCCTGCAGCACGACCTCGACGAAATCACGTTCTCGAGCATGGCAGGGCTCGTCGACAAGCCCGTGATCAACCTCGAATCGGCGATGAATCACCCCTGCCAGGCCCTCGCCGACTGGAAGACGCTCGATGACATCGGCGTGCCGCGCCGCGCGAAGTTCGTGCTGAGCTGGGTCAACCACCCGCGCGCACTGCCGCTCGCGGTGCCTGCCGCGACCGTGCACATGGCCGCGATGCGCGGCATGGAAGTGGTCGTCGTGCGGCCCGAGGGATATGCACTGCCGGAGCAGGTCATGGCGAAGGCCCGCCGCGCCGCAGAGGCCGCCGGCGGCTCCGTGAGCGAGACGGCGGACCGCGAGGCCGCGCTCCGCGGCGCCCGGGTGGTCTACGCGAAGGAGTGGGGCTCGACATCGCACTATGGCGACACGGAAGGCGACCAGGCGCTGCGCACGCAGCTCGGCGACTGGATGGTCCGGGAATCCTGGTTCGCGAAGTCCGCGTTGGACTGCCACTTCATGCACTGTCTGCCGGTGCGCCGCAACGTCGCGGTGGCCGACGAGATCCTCGACGGGCCGCGCAGCCGCGTGCTGGCCGAGGCCCACAACCGGCTCGTAGTGCAGATGGCGGTGCTGCACCGCCTGCTCGCCCGCTGAGCCGCAACCGCTGCCGCAATTCCAGAGAGGGAGTCTTCGCCGATGGTCAAGCACCGCGCCGATCAGTCCGCTGCGGTCCGCGCGCTCAAGGGCGCCGCACCCTACATCCGCCTGTTCAAGAACAGGATCTTCGTCGTCAAGGCGGGTGGCGCCGTGTTCGGCGATCTCGCAAGCACGCGCGCGCTGATCGAGCAGATCGCGATCCTGCATCACATCGGCATCAAGGTCGTGCTCGTGCACGGCGGCGGGCCGCAGCTCGACGAGATGCAGCGGTCCCTCGGGATCGAGCCGCGCATGGTGCAGGGCCGCCGCGTGACCGACTCCCGCTCGATCGACGTCACCGTCATGGTGCTGAACGGCCTGATCAACACGCGCATCCTGGCGATCTGCCGCGAACTCGACGTGGCTGCGGTGGGCATCAGCGGCATCGATGCGGGCCTGGTGCGCGCGCACCGGCGGCCCCCCGTCGCCGTCGGCGGCGAGACCGTCGACTTCGGCTTCGTCGGCGACATCGACTCGGTCGACGTCGGCGTGGTCCGCAAGCAGCTCGACGCGGGCCTCATGCCGGTGATCAGCCCGCTGTCGGCGGACGAGAGCGGCTGCGTGCTCAACATCAACGCCGACACCGTCGCCGCCAACATCGGCGCGGCGCTCGGCGCCGAGAAGCTGATCCTGTGCACCGGTGCGCCGGGCATCCTCGAGAACCTCGCCGATCCCGGTTCGCTGGTGTCCTACACGGACCTCAACGGGCTGAAGGCGCTGCAGTCCGCCGGCAGCTTCGCCGACGGCATGCTGCCCAAGGCGGGCGCCATCGAGGCCGCCATCCGCGGCGGGGTACGACGCGTGCACGTCATCTCGTACAAGGTCGCCGACAGCCTGCTCGCCGAGGTGTTCACGAACGAGGGCACCGGCACACTCATCGTCGCGGACATCAACGCGCTGTCGGCCGCCGAGCAGCAGTCGGGAGACGCGCGGTCATGACGCGGCTGTGGGACAAGGGCACGCCGCTCGACCGCCGGGTGCTCGAGTTCACGGCGGGCGAGGACCATCACATGGACGACCGCCTGGTCGCCTATGACGTGCGTGCGTCGATCGCCCACGCCGAGATGCTCGCCGGCATCGGGCTGCTGTCGCCGGCCGACCTCGAGGCGATCCGCCGCGGTCTCGGTGACATCGGCGCGGAGCACGCCCGCGGAGAGTGGCGGGTCACCCTCGAGCACGAAGACGGCCAGACGGCCCTGGAATCATTGCTCACGGCCCGCATCGGCGATGCGGGCGCGCGCATCCACCTCGGTCGCTCGCGCAACGACCAGGTGCTGACCGCACTCCGCCTGTATCTGCGTGACGCCATCGAGGCGCTCGCGGCAGGCGCGGCCGACGTCGCGACAGCGCTCGAGGATCTCGCCACCCGCCAGGGCGATGTCGCGCTCCCGGGCTACACCCACCTGCAGCAGGCGATGCCGAGCTCGGTGGCGCTGTGGGCCCGGGGATTCGCCGCCGAGATCCACGACGACGCGGAGGCGCTGCGCCATGCGCACCGGCGCATCGGCAAGAGCCCTCTGGGCTCCGCGGCGGGCTACGGCACGCCCGGGCTGCCGCTCCGGCGCGAGCTGACGCGCGACGCACTGGGCTTCGCCGAGGTGCAGCAGCCGGTGACGGCGGTGCAGCTCTCGCGCGGCAAGGGCGAGGCCGAACTGCTGTTCCAGATCGCGCTGCTCATGCAGGACCTGGGCCGCCTCGCGACGGACCTGATCCTGTTCTACACGCAGGAATTCTCCTTCGTGGAACTGCCGGACGAGTTCACGACCGGCTCGTCGATCATGCCGCAGAAGCGCAACCCCGACGTGTTCGAGCTGATCCGTGGCCGCACCGCGACCGCGCAGGCCTGCCTCGTCGAAGCGCTCGGCATCACGGCGAAGCTTTCCTCCGGTTACCATCGCGATCTGCAGCTCATCAAGGTGCCGCTGTTCCGGAGCATCGATCTCGCCACGCAGACGCTGGAGCTCTTGCCGGCGGCGCTCGGTGGAGTACGCTTCCGCCCCGCGAGGATCCGGCTCGATCCGTCGATCCACGCCGCCGAGCGCGCCTATGCGCTCGTGGTGAAGGAAGGCATCCCCTTCCGTGAAGCGTACCGGCGCGTGGCCCGGGAACTCGGCGCGGACAAGGCAGGCTCATGAGACACGCGTGGATCGTCGCAGGGCTCGTGCTGGTGGGCGGCTGCGGCCAGACGGGCGCCCTGTACCTGCCCCAGGACGACGCGCAATCGCCGGTGGTGATCCGGCCGGCGACCGGGCCCGCGACCGACGGCAGCGGTCCCGCCACGGCGCCCTCGTCCACGGCACCGCCGGAATCCCCCACCCGGTCGACGCAGCCGGCGACGGACACGACCGGCGCAGGAGCGCCGCCGGAGCGCCGTGACGGGAAGCCCGCCGGCTCGCCGCCCCCGAAGACGGCGCCCTGAGGACACCATGGCCGCGACGCTGTGGCTCGTCGACGGTTCCTCGTACCTGTACCGTGCCTTTCATGCCCTGCCGCCGCTGACGAGCTCCCGTGGCGAACCGACGGGCGCCGTGCTCGGCGTCCTCAACATGCTGGGCCGCCTGCTCAAGGAGCAGCAGCCGGAACTGATCGCCGTGGTCTTCGATGCGCCGGGGCGCACGTTCCGCGACGACCTGTTCGAGCAGTACAAGGCACATCGTCCACCGATGCCGGACGAACTGCGCGCGCAGGTGGAGCCGCTGCTCGCCGCCATCGAGTCCATGGGACTGCCCCTGCTGCGGCTCGAAGGCGTGGAGGCGGACGACGTGATCGGCACGCTGGCCGCGCACGCGACACGCGCGGGCCTGCGCACGGTCGTGTCGACCGGCGACAAGGACATGGCGCAGCTCGTGTCGGACCGCGTCACGCTCGTCAACACGATGACCGGCCAGACGCTCGACCGGGAAGGCGTCAAGGCGAAGTTCGACGTCCACCCGGAACAGATGGTCGACTACCTGGCGCTGGTCGGCGACACCTCGGACAACATCCCGGGTGTGCCGAAGGTCGGCCCGAAGACCGCGGCGCGCTGGCTGGCGCAGTACCAGACGCTCGACGAGATCGTGCGCCACGCGGCCGGGATCGACGGCCGGATCGGCGAGAGCCTGCGCGCGAGTCTCGAGACGCTGGAGCTGTCGCGGCGGCTCGCCACCATCCGCTGTGACGTCGAGGCCGTGCCAGCGCCCCGGGACCTGCAGCGCCGGGAGCCGGACGTGCCCGCACTGCGAAAGCTCTTCGAACGCCTCGAGCTGCATTCCCTGCTGCGCCAGCTGCCGGCCGCGGACGGCATGGCTCCCGCGGCACCGATGCCGCCCGTGCTGGAGCCGCCGCGGCAGTACGAGACCGTGCTCGACGAAGCGGCGCTCGAAACCTGGATCGCACGCATCGGTGCCGCGGCACTGACGGCCTTCGATACCGAGACCACGAGCCTCGATTACATGAAGGCGGAGATCGTCGGTGTGTCGCTCTGCGTGACACCGGGGATGGCCTGCTACATCCCGCTGGCCCACCGCTGTCCCGGCGTCCCCGACCAGCTCGACCGGGCCGCGGTGCTCGCACGGCTCGGGCCCTGGCTCCGCGATCCCGCGCGGCCCAAGGTGGGACACCACCTCAAGTACGACGCCCACGTGCTCGCGAACCACGGCATCGAGCTCGCCGGCATGCGCTACGACTCGATGCTCGAGTCCTACGTGCTCGACTCGACCGCGACGCGCCACGACATGGATTCGTGCGCGGCGAAGTACCTCGGCATCGACACCATCAAGTACGAGGACGTGACCGGCAAGGGCGCGAAGCAGATCGGTTTCGACGAGGTGGCGCTGGATCGCGCGACCGAGTACGCCGCGGAGGACGCGGACATCACGCTGCGGCTGCACCGCATGCTGTGGTCGCGGCTCGAGCGCGAGCCGGCGCTGCGACGCGTCTACGAGACCATCGAACAGCCGCTCGTGCCGGTGCTGCTCGCGATGGAGCGGCACGGTGTTCTCGTCGACGCGGCGCTGCTGCGCCGGCAGAGCCTCGAGCTCGCCGCGCGGCTGCGCGAGCTCGAGGCGAGCGCGCATCGCCAGGCCGGTCAGCCGTTCAACCTCGATTCCCCGAAGCAGCTGCAGGAAATCCTGTTCGGGCGGCTCGGCATTCCGGTCGTGCGCAAGACCGCGACGGGCCAGCCCTCGACGGCCGAGGACGTGCTCGAGGAACTGGCGGCGGAGCACGAGCTGCCGCGAACGATCCTGGAGTACCGCGGTCTCGCCAAGCTGCGCTCGACCTACACGGAGAGGCTGCCGGAGCAGGTCAACGAGCGCAGCGGACGCGTGCACACCTCGTACCACCAGGCCGTCGCGGTCACGGGCCGCCTCTCCTCCACGGAACCCAACCTGCAGAACATCCCGGTCCGCACGGCCGAGGGCCGGCGCATCCGCCAGGCCTTCATCGCGCCGCCGGGTCACGTGATCCTCGCCGCCGATTACTCGCAGATCGAGCTGCGCATCATGGCGCACCTGTCGGGCGACGCGGGCCTGCTCGCGGCCTTCGCGGAGGACCGCGACATCCACCAGGCGACCGCGGCGGAAGTGTTCGGCCTCGCACCCGCGCAGGTGAACACCGAACAGCGGCGGGCCGCCAAGGCCATCAACTTCGGGCTGATCTACGGCATGTCGGCGTTCGGGCTGGCGCGGCAGCTCGGCGTCGAGCGCGGCGCGGCGCAGGCCTACGTCGACCGCTACTTCGAGCGCTATCCCGGCGTCGCAAAGTACATGGAGACAACCCGGCAGGCGGCGCGCGAACGGGGGTTCGTCGAAACCGTGTTCGGGCGCCGGCTCCATCTGCCGGACATCGCTTCCCGGAACCGGCAACTGCAGCAGTACGCGGAACGCAGCGCGATCAATGCGCCCATGCAGGGCACGGCGGCCGACATCATCAAGCGCGCGATGATCGCGGTGCACGACTGGCTCGGGCGGGACGCGCTGCGCGCGCGGCTCGTCATGCAGGTCCACGACGAACTGGTGCTCGAGGTCCGCGAAACCGACCTGGCCGCGGTACGCGAAGGAGTCGTGGCGCGCATGGCCGGTGCCGCGGAACTGCGCGTCCCGCTCAAGGTCGACACAGGGGTCGGGTCGAACTGGGACGAGGCCCACTGACCCGGGACCATCCTGGAGCGCCGCGCGGGGGCCGCACGGTTCGCCCCCCCGCTGTCGACCGCCGCGGCCGGATCCGGCAGGGCAGCGAAGACCGCCCGGTGCCGCCCGCGAATCGATGAAGATTTCGCCTCGCCGGCCGGAACTTTTCCTGCGGAGCCCGGTCACATCCATTGAGCTGCGAAGCTCCCCGCTTTCCTCCCTGAGCGGGTATCAATCCCGGACGTATCCCCATGCCGGGTTGATTGCCCGGCGGCGTTCTCGCCGCCGGGCAGTTTTGTTCGGATTCAGTCCCCGTCGGGATCGCGAGGCCGGAGCATGGCCTTGAGCACCCGGCGCGCCTCGTCGAGGCCCTGCCCGTCCGTGGCCGAGAAGAGCTGAACCGTCGCCCCGTCCCCGAGCGCCGCACGCGCCTCGCGCAGCACCTTCAGGGCCTCCCCGCGACCGAGCTTGTCCGCCTTGCTCAGCAGGACATGGACCGGGCAACCGAGCGGCTCGACGAATTCCAGCATCTGCCGGTCACCGTCCTGCAGGCCGCGTCGGGCATCCACGACGACGATCAGGCCCGCCAGGGAGCGTCGGCTCCGGAAGTAGGCGGAGAGCAGGCTGCGCCAGCGCTCCTGCATGGGCCGCGGCACCTGCGCGAAGCCGTAGCCCGGCAGGTCCACGAGGCGAAGGCCCTCGTCCAGCTCGAAGAAATTGATGAGCTGGGTGCGCCCGGGCGTCTTGCTGGTGCGCGCCAGATCGCGCCGATGCACGATGGCATTGATGGCACTGGACTTGCCGCTGTTGGAACGGCCCGCGAAGGCGACCTCGCTTCCGGCGTCCGGAACGAACTGCGAGGGAGCATTGGCGCTCTGCAGGAACCTTACCCGGGGATAGGCGGCCATGGTCGATGTCTGGACGGCCCGCGGCCACCGTCGGCTATAATTTTCCGCTGGTCGAACGCAGTCTAGCACCCCCGCTGGAGCGCCCCGGCCCGGATTACAGGGAGCGACGGATGATGAAGAACTGGATTGCCGCGCTGAGTCTCGTCACGGGCCTCGTGGCAGGACCCGCCTCGGGCGCGACGGGTGACGCAGCGGTGGGTGCCCAGAAAGCGGCGATCTGTGGTGCCTGTCATGGCGCCAACGGCAACAGCCCGAACCCGGAGTGGCCGAACCTGGCGAGCCAGCACGCCGACTACATCGCGGCGCAGCTCAAGTCGTTCCAGCAGGGCGTGCGCAACAACCCGATCATGATGCCGAACGCCGCCGCGCTGTCGCCGCAGGACATGGCCGACCTGGCAGCCTATTTCTCGCGCCAGACCTTGACGGGACTCGAGGCGGATCCGGCGCTGTACAAGGCGGGGCAGAAGCTCTACCGCACGGGTGACGCGGCCCGCGGCGTCCCCGCCTGCGTCGCGTGCCATGGCCCGGAGGGCAAGGGCAACGGGCCCGCCCGCTACCCGGCGGTCCGGTCGCAGCATTCCGTCTACGCCTTCAACCAGTTGAAGGCGTATGCGACCGGGACCCGGACCACGCCGGGTGCCAACATCATGCCGGCGATCGCCCAGAAGCTGACCGACGACGAGATGAAGGCGCTGGCGGCCTACATGCAGGGCCTGCGATAAGGCTCCCTCGCCGGGCCGCTGAACTCCCGGCACTGTTCGTGATCGAATCGGCGGGACCGTCGGGAGAGCTGGAGCCATGAGGATCGTGTTCGTCGCCGCCCTGTGCGGCGTACTGCTCGCGGGTTGCGGACGGAAGGCCGGGGACAGCGCACCACCGCCGCCGCCAGCCGCAGAATTGCCCGCCCCGGCATCGGCACCGGCAAACGCCCCGGCACCCGCGGCCGGCGACACTGCCCGCAGCCGTGCCGCGGACGACGGTGAAACCGTCGAGGAAGCCGCGATCCAGGTGAGCCCCGTGGCCGCAGCCGTCGCGGCGAACACGCCGTCGCCCCAGGCGCCGATGGCACCGGGCTGGGTCGAGGGCCAGCACTACAAGGCACTGCCTGCGCCGCAGCCCACCGCTGTACCGGCCGGCATGGTCGAGGTCACCGAGATCTTCTGGTACGGCTGCGGCCACTGCTATCACCTCGAGCCGGCGCTCGAGGCCTGGAATGCGAAGGGCCGCCCCGAGTACGTCAAGCTGAACTACCTGCCGGTGGTCTGGAATCCGGTGACACGCGAGGACGCGCGGCTTTTCTACACGATCGAAGCCCTCGGCAAGGTCAGCGCACTGCAGAGCGCCGTGTTCCGCGAACTGCACGTCAACGGCAATCCACTGACCGTGATGAGCGGCAGCCAGGTCGACATGGCCGCGACCGAGAAGAAGGCGCGGGAGTTCCTCGTGCGCAACGGCATCACGGCCGAGGACTTCAACCGCACGTACCGCTCCTTCGCCGTCGAGAACCGGCTGCGTTCGGGAGAACTCATGCTGCGGCGCTATCAGGCCGATCACACGCCCATGATCGTCGTGAACGGCAAGTGGACCACCGACGTCAGCATGGCCGGCGGGCCGGATGCCCTGTTCCGTCTGGTGAACGCCCTCGCCGCGCGCGAGCGCGGCCGCTGAGGCACGCTGCCCCGGGGCGGCGACGCGGAGCCGAGCGACCCGGGAGCAGCGCACCATGTTCAACTGCTTCGTCCCCGAGCCGCGCGGACTCACCCTGCTGGACCCGCCACCGGACATCGTTCCGGAGCACTGCGTGTGGGTCGACCTGCTCGAACCCACACTCGACGAGGAGCGGGCCGTCGAGCAGTTCCTCGCGGTCGAGGTCCCGACACGCGAGGAAATGAAGGAGATCGAGACGTCCAACCGCCTCTACGAAGAGGACGGCGCCCTCTACATGACCGCCACCGTGGTCACCAAGATCGACACGGAACGGCCCGAGACCTCGGCGATCACCTTCATCCTGGTGCGCAACAAGCTCATCACGATCCGTTACGCGGACACGCTCTCGTTCCGGCGTTACATCGCCTACGCCGAACGTCATGCGTCGGCTGCAGGCTCTTCCGCGGCGATCCTGGGCGGACTGCTCGAGTCGATCATCGAACGCACCGCGGACGTCCTGGAGCGGGTCGGCGCGGACCTCGACGATCTCTCCGCGAACGTGTTTGCGTCACGGCGCCGTCGCACGGTGAGCCGCGACCTGCGTGCGGTCATGGAACGCATCGGCCGCGACGGTGACCTGACTTCCAAGGCCCGCGAGAGTCTCGTGAGTCTGGGAAGGCTGCTGACGTTCGTTCAGCAGGCGACCACCATCGCGATGCCGGGCGACCAGCGTTCGCGGTTCAGAACGCTCTCGCGCGACATCCTGTCGCTGTCGGATCACGCCTCGTTCATCGCGAACAAGCTGACGTTCATGCTCGAAGCCACGCTGGGCCTCATCAACATCGAGCAGAACAACATCATCAAGATCTTCTCCGTCGCGGCAGTCGTGTTCCTGCCGCCGACGCTGATCGCCAGCATCTACGGCATGAACTTCGAGCACATGCCGGAGCTGCGCTGGATGATGGGCTACCCGTTCGCGCTGGTCGTGATGGTCGTGTCCGCGATCCTGCCGTATCTCTACTTCAAGCGCCGCGGCTGGCTCTGAGCCTCCGCACGCCCACCCGCGCGGCCATCGCCGCCCGCGTGTCGGCCGCCACCGCGCCGGCGCCGGTCCGAGTTCTGCTGCGGCCGTGCGCCCTGGACTGCGCCGGGCTGGCGGCCGGCGGGTTTCACGGCATGCGCGGGTCGCGGGTTGCGAGCCGCCGCGGACGCCGGGTCGTCGTGCCGGGACCGGTCCACCACCGGGGGCGGCGCGGGCAGATCCGGCGTGGCGAGGACCGGGATCGGTCGACGCAGCATCTTCTCGATCGCGCGCAGGCGATCCTGTTCATCGTGACCGACGAGCGAGACGGCGCGCCCGGTGCGGCCTGCACGGCCCGTGCGGCCGATGCGATGCACGTAGTCCTCCGGCACGTGCGGCAGTTCGTAGTTCACGACCTGCGGCAGCTCGGCGATGTCGAGGCCACGGGCCGCGATGTCGGTGGCCACCAGTACCGCGACACGTCCGGACTTGAAGTCCGCGAGTGCCCGCGTGCGCGCGCCCTGCGACTTGTTGCCGTGGATCGCGGCACTGCGGATTCCCGCCTTCTCGAGCTGCTCGCTGAGCCGGTTGGCGCCGTGCTTGGTGCGTGTGAACACGAGCGTCTGCGGCGGTTCGGGCTCGCTCTGCAGCAGGTGCGTGAGCAGCGCCAGCTTGCGTGGGCCGTCGACGCGATAGAGCCGGTGATCGACGAGCTCGACGGGCGTGTTGCGCGGCGCGATGTCGATGCTGACCGGGTCCCGCAGCAGGCCCGTCGCCAGCGAGCGGATCTCGTCCGAGAACGTGGCCGAGAACAGCAGGTTCTGGCGCTCCCGCGGCAGCAGCGCCAGCACACGGCGGATGTCACGGATGAAACCCATGTCGAGCATCCGGTCGGCTTCGTCGAGCACCAGGATCCTGATGCGGGACAGGTCGATGTGACGCTCGGCGGCGTGGTCGAGCAGCCGGCCCGGAGTCGCGATCACGATGTCGACGCCGCGGGCCAGCGCCTCGATCTGGGGTCGCGGACTGACGCCCCCCAGGACCAGCGCCGCACGCTGCTGGAGATGGCGACCGAGCGCGACCAGCGATTCGCCGACCTGTGCGGCCAGTTCGCGCGTCGGCACGAGCACCAGCGCGCGCGGTGCGCGGGGCCCCCGGGGCGCGGGATCGGCTTCGTGCAGGCGTGCGAGCATCGGCAGGGCGAACGCAGCGGTCTTGCCCGTGCCCGTCTGGGCCGCCGCGAGCAGGTCGCGACCTGCGAGCACGGCCGGTACGGCACGCGCCTGGATGGGAGTGGGCTCGACGAAGCCGAGTTCGTGGACGGCGCGCGACAGTGCGGGCGCCAGGGAAAAATCATCGAAGTTCAAGGTGGATCCAGTGGTCAGGAAGGCCCGCGAACGACACAGTCGCGGAACCGGGAAAAGACTCCGGCGGGAACGGTGAAGGCCTCCCTGCGGGAGACCTGAGGTGTTCACGCGTGTCTGGAGATGGCGCGCCCGGCGGGATTCGAACCCACGACCTACGGCTTCGGAGACCGTCACTCTATCCAGCTGAGCTACGGGCGCACTGGCCTCGATCAAAGACGACGCCACGACGCAAGCGTGACACCCGATCGGATCTGGCGGGGTCGGCATGATACCGATCGCGGACCTCGCCGTCCAAATCGCCTTTTGACTGAGTCCACGGGCCCGCTATACTCCGGCCGCCGGTCTTCTTCGGCTGCGGGGGCGCCGTGAGCAAGCACGACGATCAATTCTTCAATGTATTCAGTGCGGTCATCGGTCTGCTGGTCGTCGTGACGATCGGCATATTCGTGCTGGCCCGCAATCTCGGCGCAGTCCAGCTCGAACAGGTGACGGGCGATCCACTGCAGAGTTCGGGCGTCGCCCAGCGCATCGCGCCTCCGGGCGGCGTCGCCGTCGCGGGCGCCGACAACACGGCTCTCGCGATCGCGCCGCCGCCCGGTGCGGAAAGCGCAGCGGCGGCGGCACTTCCCGCCGACGGGGCCGCAACCTACCAGCAGGTCTGCTCCGCCTGTCACGAAGCGGGCATCGCGGGAGCACCGAAAGCCGGCGACCATGCGGCTTGGGGCCCGCGCATCGCGCAGGGCAAGGACACGCTCTACAAGCACGCCCTCGAGGGTTTCACCGGCCAGGCCGGCCTGATGCCTGCCAAGGGTGGCCGCGTCGATCTGCCGGACGATCTCGTCAGGCAGGCCGTCGATCACCTGACCGCGCGGTAGCCCGCGCGGTTCAGTTCGCCGACTCCCGCCGGCGATCCAGCCGGCGGTATGCGATCGCTTCCGCCACATGTTCCGTGGCGATCTGCCCGCAGCCATCGACGTCCGCGATCGTGCGTGCGACGCGCAGCACGCGATGACAGGCGCGCGCGGACAGGCCGAGGCTCGATGCGGCACGTGCCAGCAGCCTCCTGCCCGCCGCGTCCGCAACCGCGTACTGCTGCGTGCCCGCCGCATCGAGCCGCGCGTTCACGCAACCCTGCCGGGCGAGCTGCCGCTCCCGTGCAGCAAGGACACGCGGCGCGACCGTGGCAGAGCAACAGTGATCGTCCTTTGATGGCGAGCAGCCCGTCGCGTCAGTCGATGCACTGACCGCGGAATCTCCCGAGAGCGTCGCGAAATCCACGCGCGGCACTTCGATGTGCAGATCGAGCCGATCGATGAGCGGTCCCGACAACCGGCCCACGTAGCGCGCGATCTGCGCCGGCGTGCAGCGACAGCGGCCCGAGGCGTCGCCCGCGTAGCCGCAGGGGCAGGGATTCATGGCGGCCACGAGTTGAAAGCTGGCCGGAAAGGTCGCGCTGCGCGCTGCGCGCGCAAGCGACACGACCCCGGTCTCCAGCGGTTCACGCAGCGCTTCGAGGGCATCGCGGCCGAACTCCGGGAGCTCGTCGAGGAACAGCACGCCGTGATGCGCGAGCGATGCCTCTCCGGGACGGAGCCCTGCACCACCACCGATGAGCGCGGCGGCGGTCGCCGTATGGTGCGGCGCGCGGAAAGCGCGCGCACGCGAGAGCGTCGGCCGGCTGCGCGGGTGAGCGAGCGAGGCCAGCATCGCCGACTCGAGCGCCTCCTGCCGGCCGAGCGGCGGCAGCAGCGCCGGCAGGCGCGACGCGAGCATGCTCTTGCCCGCGCCGGGCGGTCCGATCATGAGCAGGCTGTGCCCGCCGGCCGCGGCCAGCACGAGCGCCCTCTTCGCCGCCTGCTGGCCGCGCACGGCGTCGAGGTCAGGTCCACGGCGTTCTGGCGCCATCGCCTCGGGCTCCAGTGGCACAAAGGGAAGCGTCTCCTGCCCTCTCAGGTGTGCGATGAGCTGCGTGAGTTCCCGTGCAGCGACGATGCGCGCCTCGGGCACGATGCGCGCCTCCTGCAGCGCTTCGGCTGGCAAGGCCACCGCACGCCCGGCCTCCGTCGCGTGGACGACGGCGGGGACCATGCCTCCGCAGCCCCGCAGTTCACCGGACAGGGACAGCTCTCCGAAGAATTCCCAGCGGTGCAGGTCCTCGGCAGCCAGCTGGCCCGAGGCCACGAGCACGCCGAGCGCGACCGCGAGGTCGTAGCGTCCGCCCTCCTTCGGCAGGTCGGCGGGCGCCAGATTGATCGTGATGCGCCCCGACGGCCATTCGAATCCGGCACAGAGCAGCGCCGCGCGCACGCGCTCGCGGCTGTCACGCACGGAGCCGCTGGCGAGGCCCACCAGGGAAACCTGCGGCAGGCCGGGACCGATATGGACCTCGACGGAAACGACGGGCGCCTGAAAGCCGAACTGGCCCCGCGTCAATACGGTGGCGAACGTCATGCGCGCCGCGGCACGGCGGGCAGGGCCGCCACAGGCCTCCGCAGCCGCGCGGGCGCTCTCAGCGCCGCTAGGAGCCTGTCCGAGTATTGCTCATGAACCGCGTTGCGAAGGCAAGCGATCGAATGCAAGGCGCGAGGCGCAGGCCATGGTGGCTCCATGGCCAAGCCTCGCAACGCAGCAGTCGGTGCTTGCCTTCGCAACCCTTCGGGACCGGAGCGGCCATGGGCAATACTCGGACAGGCTCCTAGTCTTCGAGCCTGCGCAGCCGCTGCTCCAGGGCTTCGAGCTGCTCGCGGGTACGACGCAGGACCCCGGCCTGAACATCGAACTCCTGGCGCGACACCAGATCGAGCCGCGTGAGCGCCGACTGGAGCACCGCGCGGAAGTTCTCCTCCACGTCGCGACGCATCGCCGCAATGCCCGGCGGGACGGCATCCATGAGCCGGCGCGCGAGGTCGTCGAGGGTCCTGGGGTCGAAGCTCATGCTGGTCTCCGCTGTGCCTTGAGTCCGCAGAATCGGCCGGAGGCACAGTCGCGGTCAAGCGCCAGCCAGAATGGGGCAGCCGGCCAGGCGGCGCACCAATCGGGTGCAGGGCCGAGGATCCCGGCGTCGCGAGCTTCTCCACAACCCAATGATTCTTTTGAAAAACTTTCATGGCATGGAATCTGCAACAAGGAACAGCAGGCTATACCGGCGACAGCCGGCGGTTGCGGTCCTTATCCGGTGCGAATGCCGACTTTTGTCCCCGCACCGTGGACTGCACGCCGCGCGGCTGAGCAGGCGCCTGCTGTCCCGCAACCGAAGTGGAGGATCCTGCCGTGAGATGCCCGAGGTCACCTTCCCTGCGCGCCGCCAGCCGGCTCGCAATGATCGCCGGACCGGGCCTCGTGCCCTGGCTTGCGCTCGCCGGCGACACACCCGTGCCCGACAAGGGCGATACCGCGTGGATGATGACTTCCACGATGCTGGTCATCCTGATGACGATCCCGGGGCTTGCCCTGTTCTACGGCGGCATGGTCCGCTCGAAGAACGTGCTGTCCGTGCTCATGCAGGTGTTCGTGGCATTCAGCCTCTGCATCGTGCTGTGGGTCGTGTATGGCTACAGCCTGGCGTTCACCACCGGCAACGAGTTCATCGGCAGCCTCGACAAGATGTTCCTGGCGGGCGTGGACAGCACCACGCTGGCGGCGACCTTCTCGAAGGGCGTCTATCTGCCGGAGTACGTGTACGTCTGCTTCCAGGCGACGTTCGCGGCGATCACGCCCTGCCTGATCGTCGGTGCCTTCGCCGAGCGCATCAAGTTCTCGGCCGTCCTGCTGTTCGTGGTCCTGTGGTTCACGTTCGCCTACCTGCCCATCGCGCACATGGTGTGGTTCTGGGACGGCCCGGACGCGTACACGGATGCCGCGACCGCCACGGCCGCCGGCTCGCACGCCGGGCTCCTGTTCCAGTGGGGCGCCCTCGACTTCGCGGGTGGAACTGTCGTGCACATCAACGCGGGCATCGCGGGCCTCGTGGGCGCGCTGATTGCCGGCAAGCGGCTCGGTTACGGCTCCACGGCCATGCAGCCGCACAGCCTGCCGCTCGTGATGATCGGCGCCTCGCTGCTCTGGGTCGGCTGGTTCGGCTTCAATGTCGGCTCGAATCTGGAGAGCAACGGCTTCGCGGGCCAGGTGTTCCTGAACACCGTGCTCGCCACTGCCGTGGCGACGCTGGTCTGGACGTTCCTGGAATGGGCGACGCGCGGGTCACCGACGATGCTGGGCGCGGCATCCGGTGCGGTCGCGGGACTCGTGGCCATCACCCCGGCCTGCGGCTGGGTGGGGCCGATGGGCGCCCTCGCCATCGGTGCCGCGGGCGCGTTCATCTGCCTGTTCGCCGTGAACTGGCTGAAGCCCCGGCTCGGCTACGACGACTCGCTGGACGTGTTCGGCGTGCACTGCATCGGAGGCATCGTCGGCGCGGTGCTCACTGGCGTGTTCGCGGATCCGGCCCTCGGCGGCGCGGGTTTCTACGACTGGGTGACCATGGAGGTCGCGCCCTATGACATGGCGGCCCAGGTGTGGATCCAGATCAAGAGCGTGCTGTTCACCCTGGTGTGGTCGGGCGTGGTCGCCGCAATCGGCTTCACGATCGTGAGGTACACGATCGGGCTCAGGATCACCGACGAACAGGAGCGCGAAGGCCTGGATACCGTCGAGCACGGCGAGCGCGCCTACAGCTGAGTGACGAATCGGGTCGTCCCGGGCGGGGCGGGCGCCTGTGTGCCCGCCCCGCGCGAGACCCGCGGGCGACCGCAGGTCGTACGCCACGGTCGAGACAGGACGTTTCCCGCGGCCCGATCGGTCAGTTACACTGAAACTTCAACGAGGAGATTCCCCATGAAGATGATCACCGCGATCATCAAGCCGTTCAAACTCGACGATGTCCGCGAGGCGCTGGCGGAAGTCGGCGTGCAGGGCATCACTGTGACAGAGGTCAAGGGTTTTGGCCGCCAGAAAGGTCACACTGAATTGTATCGAGGGGCAGAATACGTCGTCGACTTCCTGCCCAAGGTGAAGGTGGAAATCGCCGTCGAGGACGGCCGCGTCGAACAGGTGATCGAGGCGATCGTGGGTGCCGCACGCACGGGCAAGATCGGCGACGGCAAGATCTTCGTCACCAACCTCGAGCACGCGGTCCGCATCCGGACGGGTGAGAGCGACGCGCAGGCGCTGTGATCGCGAAGCGCGTGCGCCCGGAGAAGCCAGATGCTGCGAAGACTGGGATTGGCGCTCGCGCTTTGCTGCCTCGCCACGGCCGCCGTGGCAGGAACCGTCTACAAGTGGATGGACCGCTCCGGACAGGTCCATTACACGGATCGACCGCCGCGCGCGGCTGACGCCCGGATCATCGAGGTCATCCAGCAGGGGACCGTGGTCGCGGATGCCGGGAGTTCGACGACCGACGCCACGGAGGCCGCTTCGGCGGGCGACGCGGCGGCCGATACCGCGCCCGACACCACCTCGGCCGAGATGAAGAAGGCCGTCGAGGCCGACGTGGCCAAGACCCGCGCCGAGCAGTGCCGGAAGGCGCAGGAACGCTACAAGAACTACGTCGAATCCTACCGCGTCTACCGCGACAAGGACGGCAAGCGCGAATACCTGAATTCCAAGGAGCTCGACGAGGCCCGGCTGCGTGCGCGAAAGGACGTCGACACCTACTGCAGCGGCAAGTAGCCCGGTCGCCCGGGTCGCGACCCGTCACCGCACCCGCGCCTTCGCACCCGTCTCCAGCGAGCCCGCCCAGGATCGCGCCGCGTTCGCGCCTCGATGAACCGACATGCCGGCTCCGGGCCCGCACCGTGACCAGGGCCTGGGCCGCTCGCGCCGCGCAGGTGGCCTGCGGCACACTACCCGGCGCCGGGATGCCCGGATCGACTCAGCCGGTAACACCTTGAAAGCGGGATTCGCGGGTCTCGGAGCGATGGGAGCGCACATGGCGCGCAGCCTGCATCGCGCCGGGCTGCTCAGGGCCGTCTGGAACCGGACCCCCGGGAAGGCGGGGGCCGTCGCCGCCGAAACGGGCGTCACGGCCTGTGCGACACCCGCAGCGCTCGCCGGTGCGTGTGACGTCATCGTGCTCTGTGTTTCTGCTGATGCGGACGTTCGTGACGTCGTCGAGCACATGACGCCAGGACTGCGCCCCGGCCAGGTGGTCGTCGACTGTTCCACCATCGCGGCGACGACCGCGCGCGAACTCTCGGCCCGTCTCGCGACGATGGGCGTCCACTTCCTCGACGCCCCGGTCAGCGGCGGCGTCGAAGGCGCCTGCCGGGGCACCCTCGCCATCATGTGCGGCGGCGATATCGCGACCTTCGAACGCGTCCACCCGGTGCTGGCCGCGATGGGACGCACGGTCGTGCTGATGGGACCCGTCGGCGCGGGCCAGGCCACCAAGGCCACCAACCAGATTCTCTGCGCCGGCATCATCCAGGCCGTCGCCCAGGCGATGGCTTTCGCAGCAGCCGAGGAGTTGCCCCTCGATCAGGTCATCGAGGTGCTGGGTCAGGGTGCGGGGGCAAGCTGGTATTTCAGCCACCGCGCGCCCTACATGGTCCGCGGCAGCTATCCGCCCGGCTTCCGGATCGCGCTGCATGCCAAGGACCTCCGCATCTGCCGCGACATGGCCGCCGCACATCATCTCGTGCTGCCCGTCATCGACGATGCGTTGAAGTCCTATGCCGAGCTGATGGACCGGGGTCACGGCGACGAGGACATCTCGGCCATCTATCGCCTGCAGCATGCGGACGCGGGCGCATGACCGCCCGTCCCCCGGAGCCGGCACGCCTCGCGCTGCCCGATTTCTGTACCGCACGCAGCGTGCTGGGTGTGGCCCTGCTCGCACTGCTGGTCGCGCTGATGCTGGCGCTGGCGGGATCCACGTCGCCTGAAGCCTTCTGGATCCACCTCGCGCGACTGTCGCTGTTCCTGCTCTGGGTTGCGCTGCCGTCCGCGGGCCTGCTCTGCCGCCTGCGCGCGCCGCTGCAGCGCCTCGGCGTCGTGCGCGCGACCGCATCCGCGCTCGGGCTGATCGCCGCCGCGACTCTCGTCGTCTCGGAACTCGCGTGGCGATTCGCCACAGCGCCCGGACTCCTGCTCGGCGACGAGGCCGCCCCCGCGGGCGCCCACTGGTCGTTCCTGCTGCGCAATGCGCTCATCGGCCTGATCGCCGGCGGACTGGCACTGCGGTATTTCTACGTGTCCGGCCAGTGGCGGCGCAACGTCGAGGCCGAGGCGCGTGCGCGCGTGCGCGCGCTGCAGGCCCGCATCCGCCCGCACTTCCTGTTCAACAGCATGAACACCATCGCGATGCTCACGCGCCGCGATCCGGCTGCCGCCGAACGTGCCGTGCTCGACATCGCCGACCTGTTCCGCGCGAACCTCAGCGAGTCCCGCGCGCGCATCCCGCTCACCGACGAGATCGGGATCGCACAGACCTATCAGCGCGTGGAGGCGCTGCGCCTCGGAGACCGACTCCGCGTCGACTGGCAACTCGACGCGCTGCCGGCAGGACTCCAGGTACCGGCGCTGCTGCTGCAGCCGCTGCTGGAGAACGCGATCTATCACGGCATCGAGACGCTCGCGGGCGGCGGCACGATCGTCGTGACGGGCCGGCGGCGGACCGACGGCTACGAGATCACCATCGAGAATCCGTTCGCGGCACCCGGGGGCGCCGTGCGTGGCAGCGGCGACCGCATCGGCCTGGACAGCGTGCGCGAGCGACTGCAGCTCGCGTTCCCCGGCCGAGCCTCGGTCTCGGCGACCGCATCCGACGGTCTGTTCCGGGTTACGCTGCAACTGCCCCTGACGACAGATGAAGGAACCGGGGACGGCTGATGCGGGTATTGATCGTCGACGACGAGTCGCCGGCGCGCGAGCGCCTGCGACTGCTGCTCGCGGAACTGTCCGCCGTCACCGCGGTCGGTGAGGCCGCCTCGGGTCCGGAAGCCCTCGAGATCGTCGCACGCGATCGCCCGGACACCGTGCTGCTCGACATCCGCATGCCGGGCATGAGCGGGCTCGAGGTCGCGCGCCACCTGATGACGTTCGAATCCCCGCCCGCCGTGATCTTCACGACCGCGTACGACCAGCACGCGCTGGAGGCCTTCGAGGCGCAGGCCGTCGGCTACCTGTTGAAGCCCGTGCGCGTCGAGCGCCTGGAGAACGCGCTCGAGCGCGCGCGGCAGCTCTCGCGCCGGCAGATCGAGGGCATCGCCGCGGATTCACCGCCGGCGCGGCGCCGGACCCACCTCGCGGTGCGGGTCCGTGACCAGCTGAAACTCGTGCCCGTGCACGAGGTGCTGTGCTTCATCGCGGACCAGAAGTACGTCACGGCCCGCCACGTGCACGGCGAGGACCTGCTCGACGAACCCCTCAAGTCGCTCGAGGAGGAATTCGCCGAAGACTTCGTCCGGGTTCATCGCAATGCGCTCGTGGCGGCACGGCACATCGAAACCATCGACCGCCAGAGCAGCGGCCGCTGTGTCGTCAGGCTGCGCCACGGCGGCGGCGAGATCGATGTGAGCCGCCGCCTGGTCGCGGACGTGCTGCGTCGGTTCAAGCCGTAGTCGTCGCCCGCGGCGGACGCAGCGCAAGCCAGGCACTGCGTGTCCACGCGCCGAGGCCGGCGAGGAACAGCAGGAGAATCGCGAGCGGACCCGCCACCGGCACGTGCCGCACGATCGCGATCAGCAGCAGTGCGCCGAGCAGCGCGAGGACGCGTGCGCCGGACGACTGCGGTTTCCGCGGCGCGAACCGGTCCAGCGCCCAGTCGCCGACGAACAGTGCGCCGGTCATGTAGCCCAGCATCAGCAGCAGGCCGTAACCGAACATCGCCGCGAGCCCGAGCGGAATTCCGACCAGCGTGATGAACAGGAACAGGATCGCGAGCGGAACCCCGAACAGCACCATGATACCGATGCCGATGCAGGGCATCGGCTCGCTGCCGACCGTCGCAGCCGCGGTGCGCGTGAAGGCCGGCATCAGCAGCACCATCACCGCTCCCAGCACGAAGATGCCGAGGCCCCAGAAGAAGCGCCCGAGCGTGACCAGGAACTGCGCGGGACCGCCGTTCCATTGCCAGTCCGCATCCGCGCTCGAATCCGGCACGCCGTGCCGGACGACTCCGCCCAGGATCTCGGCTTCCGGTGCGATGACCGGCTCACCCGGCCCGCGATAACGCAGCTCGCCGTCGATGTGCGCGTCGGGACCGACGACCAGTTCCCGGGCAGCGACCACCACGTCGCCACCGATGACACCCTCGACGACCACGCGTTGTGCGAAAGCCTGCAGACCGCGACCGACCGTGCCCTCCACGCGGATCCGGCCGCCGGCCAGTGTCGCGGAGCCCTCGATGTGACTGTGCGGTTGCAGATCGACGCTGCCACCGGCGATCCGGGCGTTGCCGGCGACCCCGCCCGCCACGCGCACGCTGCCGCCCGTGATGTACAGGTCGTCACCGACGTCGGCAGTCACCTCGACGTTGCCGCCCGCGACGAGCGCATCACCGGCCACCGGGGCCGCGATCTTCGCCCGCCCTCCCGCGACGAACACGTCGCCGGCGACGGGCTGCTGCACGGTCACGTCGTCCCCGGCCATGAAGCGATCCGCACCGAAGGCCGCATCCGACGTCGCGGCCACGGCCGCGCCGGTGAAGCACGACGCAGCGACGAGTGCCGCGATGATGCGGATCAAGGCTCCGCAACCCAGACGATGGCGCATGGTCGGTTCTCCCTGTCGCACGCGCAGCCCCGCGGGTGAATCAGCCGTTCAGGATGCTACGCCCGTTTCCCGGGCGGCTGCCACCGGCCGCGACGTTCCGTGGCAGAATGCGCCGATGGAAAAACCGCTGCGCATCGCGACCCGCCGCAGCCGCCTGGCGCTGTGGCAGGCCGAGCACGTTGCCGCGCGGCTCGTGGCCGCGCACCCGGGCATTGCTGTCGAGCTCGTGCCGATCGTCACCGAGGGGGACCGGGTCCTGGACCGCACCCTCGCCGCGATCGGCGGCAAGGGCCTGTTCATCAAGGAGCTCGAGGTGGCGATGCAGGAAGGCAGGGCGGACCTCGCCGTGCATTCCATGAAGGATGTTCCCGCAGACCTGCCCGCGGGCATGATCATCAGCGCGGTGCTCGAACGGGCGGACCCGCGCGATGCGCTGGTGTCGGCGCACTTCGACTCCATCGCGTCGCTGCCGCACGGAGCCCGCGTCGGCACGGCGAGCATGCGGCGCCAGTGCCAGCTCCGGCATCGGCGGCCGGATCTCGACATCCGTCCACTGCGCGGCAATCTCGACACGAGGCTGCGCAAGCTCGACGAAGGCGAGTTCGATGCCATTGTGCTCGCAGCCGCCGGACTGCGACGCCTCGGCCTCGAATCCAGGATCCGCGCGACCGTCGACGCCGCCGAGTCCCTGCCCGCCGTCGGCCAGGGCGTCGTCGGCGTCGAGTGCCGTGCCGATGATGCGACCACGCGCAGGCTGCTGGAGCCGCTCGAGCACGCGCCGACACGATTGTGCCTCGAGGCCGAGCGCGCATTCGCGGCCCGGCTGGGCGGCAGCTGCCAGTCGCCGATCGCCGCATTCGCCGAACTGAGCGGTGATCGCCTCGCGCTGCGCGGCCTCGTGGGCGCTCCCGACGGCAGCGCGCTGTTCGCCGATCGCATCGACGGTGCCGCCGCGGAAGGAGCACGCCTCGGCAGCGAGCTCGCGGCCCGCGTGCTCGCCGCGGGTGCCGCGCCGCTGCTCGCAGCACTGCGCATCGCGCCGGCGCACTGATCAGCCACATGGGCGCGCTGGACGGGCTCGGCATTCTCGTGACACGGCCGGAGCAGCAGGCCAACGGCCTGTGCCGGCTGCTGTCGGCCGAGGGCGGCACACCGATCCGGTTTCCCGCGATGGAGATCTGCGCCCGCGCGGACCGCGCCGCCGTGCGTGCCGCGACAGGGCCCGTCGATCGCTACGGGCTCATCGTGTTCGTCAGCGCAAACGCCGTGCGCTTCGGCGCAGTACTGCTCGAACAGCGGCGGGAACTGCGCCTCGCCACGGTCGGCGGCGCCACGGCGCAGGCGCTGAACGCCGCGGGTTACCGGGTCGCATTGCGCCCCGACGACGGCGCCGACAGCGAAGCCCTGCTGCGGCTGCCGGAGCTCCGTCATCTCGCCGGGCAGCGCGTGCTGATCGTTCGCGGCACCGGCGGACGGGAATACCTCGGCACGGAGCTCGCGGCACGCGGCGCCGAGGTCGTCTATGCGGAGGTCTACGAGCGGCGTGCCGCATCGCCCTCGCCGGACCAGCTGGCGCGGCTCGAGTCGCTGTGGACCCGGGGCGCCGTGCACGTCTACACCGTCACCAGCGTCGATCTGCTGGAGCTGCTGCTGAAGCTGCTGCCCGCAGCCTGCCGCGACCGGCTGCCGACGACGACCGCACTGGTCGGCTCCGAGCGCATTGCCGCGCATCTGCGCGAACTCGACGTGGGTTCGCCGGTGGTCGTCGCCGACTCCAGCGAGGATGCGAGCCTGGTCGAGGCCCTGAATCGATGGCGCATCCGCCATCGCGACTGATGGCGGCGCCGCGGGCCGTGATCGTGGGCGCCGGTTACGTCGGCGCCAGGCTCGCGAAGGCACTGGCCGATCGAGGCCCGCTCGTCGTCACGACCGCTTCCCCGGATCGTCTCGCGCTCCTCCGCGAAACCGGCTTCGACGCGCGCCGGTGGAACCTCGACGAGGCGACACCCCCGCCACTCGACAGCGATGACGTCACGGGTGCGGTGCTGCACTGTCACGTGCCGCCACCGCCACAGGGCAGCGACGACCCCAGGCTCGATCGGATGCTGCGCGGACTGCCCGCAGTGCCGCGACGCATCGTCTATCTGAGCAGCACCGGCGTCTACGGCGACGCGCGGGGAGCGACCGTGGACGAAGACACGTGCCCCGCTCCGCATGCGCCACGCGCGGTGCGCCGACTGGCGGCCGAAGCCCTGCTGCGTGCGTGGTGCACGGTCCACGGCGCCGAATGGACCGTGCTCCGCGTGCCGGGGATCTACGGGCCCGGGCGCCTGCCGCGCGAACGGCTGCTGCGCGGCGACCCCGTGATCGTCGAGGCCGAGGCCGGACCCGGCAACCGCATCCACGTCGATGACCTGGTCGCCGCCTGCATGCAGGCCGGCCGGCATCCTGCCGCGGCGAACCGGATCTTCAATCTCGGCGACGGCGACGAATCCTCGAGCACGCGCTATCTGACCCGTGTCGCGGAGCTGATCGGCCTGCCGGCGCCGCCGCAGTTGCCGCGCGTCGCCGTGCAGCAGGCCATCTCGATCGAGGCCTGGTCGTTCCTCGGCCCCTCGCGCCACATCGACACGAGCCGCATCCGCCGCGAACTCGGCTTCCGGCCCCGATATGCATCGCTGGACGACGGCCTGCGCGCGTGCATAGCCGAGGAAGCGTCCGCCGGGGCGCGCTGACCGGGTCGAGTGACACGCACCGGACAGCAGCACCGCACGCCCGCCGCACGGGCGACGATACCGCTGATCCACGACGTCACGTTCAGGTGTCCATCCGGAGGTGAACCGTCAGGTGCGGTGTTTCGTTCACCGATCGCACGACCAGGCGCCCCGACGGCAGGCTCTCCATGCGACTCATGGAGGTGTAACCGGGGTAGAACCAGAACACACCGGGCAGTTGCAGGATGGAGGCCAGCATGGCGTTGATGATGCCGCCGTGCGCCACCACGAGGACGCGGCCGGCGGGATGGCGTTCCAGCAGCCGCGCGCGGGCGGCTGCGGCGCGCGCGCGGAAATTGTCCCACTCGTGGCGGGGCTGCACGTCCTCGTAACGCCCTTCCGCGAGGGCGAGCGCGATCGGATGATCGGTGAACAGCTGTTCCGCGGGCACGTAGTGCTCGTCGCTCTTCGCCTCCTCGACGAGCTCGCTCAGCTCGTCGAGGTATGCGACGTCCCCGGAGCCCATGCCGGTGGCGACGATCGCGGCCGTTTCCACCGCACGGCGCAGCGGACTGGCGATGATCGCGTCGAAGCGCTCGGCCGCGAGCCAGCGGCCGAGGCGACGCGCCTGCTCACGCCCTTCCGCACTGAGCTCCGGATCCGGATGGCCGGCGACGGGCAGTGCGTGCCGCACGAGAACGAATTCAGTCATCGGCGTCCACTCCTACAGCCGGTCCGGAGCACCGGCGGATTCACAGCCCGAGCTGCGGCCAGATCGCATCGATGCGCGCGCGCACCTCCGGCGTCATCGCGATCGGTCTGCCCCACTCGCGGGACGTCTCCCCGGGCCACTTGTTCGTCGCGTCGAACCCGACCTTCGAGCCCAGTCCCGCGACCGGCGACGCGAAGTCGAGATAATCGATGGGCGTATTGTCGATGACGACGAGGTCGCGGCGCGGATCCATGCGCGTCGTGAGCGCCCAGACCACTTCCTTCCAGTTGCGCGCATCGACGTCGTCGTCGGTCACGATCACGAACTTCGTGTACATGAACTGCCGCAGGAAGGACCAGACACCCATCATCACGCGCTTCGCATGACCGGCGTACTGCTTCTTCATCGTGACGACTGCCATGCGGTACGAGCATCCCTCGGGGGGCAGGTAGAAGTCCGCGATCTCGGGGAACTGCCGCTGCAGGATCGGCACGAAGACCTCGTTCAATGCGACACCCAGTACGGCCGGCTCGTCCGGCGGCTTGCCGGTGTAGGTGCTGTGGAGGATCGGACGCTCGCGGTGCGTGATGCGCCCGATCGTCAGCACGGGAAAGCGCTCGGTCTCGTTGTAGTAGCCCGTGTGGTCGCCGAAGGGCCCCTCGACCGCCGTGTCGTCGGGATGAATGAACCCCTCGAGCACGATCTCGGCGTTCGCCGGCACCTGCAGATCGTGCGACAGGCAGGTCACGAGGTCCGTGCGGCCGCCGCGGAGCAGCCCTGCGAAGGCGTACTCCGACAGCCCGTCCGGAATCGGTGTGACGGCGGCGAGAGTCGTCGCGGGATCGGCGCCCAGCGTGACGGCGACCGGGAAAGGCTTGCCGGGATGCGCGAGCTGCCAGTCACGGAAGTCCAGCGCACCGCCACGGTGCGCGAGCCAGCGCATGATCACTCGATTGCGGCCGATGACCTGCTGACGATAGATGCCGAGGTTCTGGCGTGGCCTCGCGGGCCCCCGGGTCGTGACGAGACCCCAGGTGATCAGCGGCCCGGCATCGCCGGGCCAGCAGGTCTGGATGGGCCAGGCCGCGAGGTCCACGGCGTCACCCTCGATCACGACCTCGCGACAGGGTCCGTCGCGGCGTTCCTTCGGCGCCATGTCGAGCGCCTTGCGGAACAGGGGCAGCTTGTCCCACGCATCGCGCAGGCCGCTCGGAGGCTCGGGCTCCTTCAGGGACGCGAGCAGCCGGCCGACCTCGCGCAGTTCGGCGACCGACTCGCGGCCGAGTGCGAGCGCGACGCGTTCGGGCGTCCCGAAGAGATTGCCGAGCACGGGAACGGTGTGCCCCTTCGGCTTCTCGAACAGCAGCGCCGGGCCCGCCTGCCTGAGGACGCGGTCGCAGATCTCGGTCATCTCGAACCGCGGATCGACCTCGGCGCCGATGCGCCGGAGTCCACCGCGGGATTCGAGCTGCCCGAGCAGATCGCGAAGATCGGTGTATGCCATCGTCTTTTCCCAGCTCCGCAGCGTCGGATCCCGCGGCCCTAGAGCAGGCGCCGCCGGAAACGTCCGACCGAGGCGAGCAGCAGTGCCGCGAAGATGATCGCGAGTTTCAGCAAGGGCGCCGCCAGCTCGTCCAGCGAGGCCCCACGCAGCGCGATGCCGCGCACGATCACATTGTAATGCGTCAGCGGCAGCACCTGCGCGAGCCACCGGGCGGGCTCGGGCATGCCGTCGAACGGGAACACGGCGCCCGAGAGCAGGATCGAGGGCAGCAGGAACATCACGGCCATCTGGAAGGCCTGGAACTGGGTGCGGGTCAGCGTCGAGATCAGCAGCCCGTTGGCCAGCGTCGCGCTGATGAACAGCAGCGTGCCCAGGTACAGCTGCGGCAGCGAACCCCGCACCGGCACCTCGAACAGCACGGCTCCGAACCAGAGGATCAGCGTCACCTGCACGAAGCCGATCAGCACGTACGGCAGCAGCTTGCCGGCGAGCAGCTCGGCCGGTGCGACCGGTGAGCTCAGCAGCAACTCCATGTTGCCGCGCTCGCGCTCGCGGACCACCGCGCCGGCCGCGAACACCAGCATGGTCAATGTCACGATCATGCCGACCAGCGCCGGCACGATCTGCACGGCCGTGCGCCGTTCGACGTTGTACTCGACGCGGATCTCGATCGGCTCGACGCGCTGCGGCACGGTCGCGGGCCGAAGCATCGGCAGCGCACTCAATTTCTGCGCGATCCCCTCCAGGTTCGGCTGGGAACCGTCGACGAGCACGTGCAGCGCCGGCCGGTCACCACGGACGAGTCGGCGTTCGAAGTCCGCGGGCACGATCACGGCGAGCCCGATGTCACCGCTGCGCATCGCCAGCATCAGCTCCCGTTCACTCCGCGCGGCGAGGACCGGCCGTGCGACCTGGGTGGCCGTGATTTCGGCGACCAGCTGGCGCGACAGCGCGGTGCGCGCCTCGTCGTACACGCCCGTATCGAGGTCGCGCACGTCGAAGTTGATGGCGTAGCCGAAGAGCACGATCTGCATCGCCGGGATGCCGACGATCATCGCGAAGGACAGCCGGTCGCGCCCCAGCTGGCGCAACTCCTTCAGTGCCACGGCCCACAGGCGGACCAGGCGCGTCACGTTGCACCCTCGGCTAGGCGGCCCTCGCGTTCACGGAACCCGGTCGCGGCGACGAACACGTCCTCCAGCGAGGCAGCCACGGACTCGACGCGGGCATCGACCCCCGCGTCGCGCAGCGCCGCCGCGACATGCACCTCGGGCTGCTCCAGATCGCGCCGCAGGAGAACGTGCAGGCGTGTGCCGAGCTGCGCGATGCTGCGGATGCCGTCGAGCGCCTGCAGCGTGATGCGCACGGCGCCCATGTCCTCGGCTTCGACCTCGACGACGCTCGCATCGATCCCGGCCATCAGCTGCCGCGGGGCGCCCTCGGCAACGATACGGCCGACGTCGAGGATCGCGAGCCGGTGGCAGCGTTCCGCCTCGTCCATGTAGTGGGTCGAGACGAGAATCGTGGTACCGAGGGCCGCGAGCTCGAAGAGGCCTTCCCAGAAGTCGCGACGGCTCTGGGGATCCACGGCGCTCGTCGGCTCGTCGAGCAGCAGCAGCTCCGGTTCGTGCAGCGTGGCCGCGGCCAGCGCGAGGCGCTGCCGCTGGCCGCCGCTCAGCGTTCCCGCGCGGCGTGTCGCGAGCTCGACGAGGCGGTAGCGCTCGATGCGCCCGGAGATCCGGGTGGCTCGCCGGGCCGCTGCCACGCCATAGATGCGGCTCATGAACTCCAGGTTCTCGCGCACGGTGAGATCGTCCCACAGCGAGAACTTCTGGGTCATGTAGCCCAGCTTGCGACGCACCATCGCGGCTTCACGCGGCACCTCGTGGCCGAGCACGCGCGCCGCTCCCGCGCTCGGTGCGAGGAGCCCGCAGAGCATGCGCAGCGTCGTGGACTTGCCGGATCCATTGGGCCCGAGGAAGCCATAGATGCGGCCGCGCGGAATGTCGAGATCGATGCCGTCCACGGCCACGACCGGACCGAAGCGGCGCGACAGCCCCCGGGCCGCGATCGCGATACCCGGATCCGGTTCGGGCAGGGCATGCGCCAGCGCGTGCCGCATCAGGACCCGCCGGAGGCGACCGTCAACCGCACCTGTGCGGGAATGCCGACCGGCAGGGAAACGGCTTCCGGACCGGTCAGCTCCACCTCCGCCAGGAAGGCCAGCCGGCGCCGCTCCCGCTGCGTGAGCGAGTAGTAGGGGGTGAACGCGGCATCACTGCTCACGTAGCGCACGCGGCCACGGAACTCGCGGTCGATGCCGTCGACGCGGACCGTGGCCGGCGTTCCGATGCGCACACCAGCGCGCTGAGGCTCCGGTATGTAGATGCGCGCCCAGGGCGCGCCTTCGGCGAGCAGCACTGCGACGGTCGCGCCGGCAGGTGGCCGTTCGCCGCGCTCGTACGGCAGGCTGTCGAGCAGGCCCGGCACCGGCGCCCTCACATCGAGGCGGTCGGCCGTGACTTCGAGTTCGGACGCGCGCGCCGTTGCGGCTGCGAGCGCGGCACGCGCCTGTTCGATCTGTTCCGCGCGAGTGCCCTGCACCAGCAGCTTCAGGCGCGCCTCGGCACTGCGGACACCGGCCGCCCCGGCATCACGCGCCGCGCGTTGACGGTCGAGTTCAGCCGCCGGCAGCAGCTGCTTCGCGACCAGCGCACCGACGCGCACGAACTCCTGCTCCGCAGCGAGCGCCTGCGCGCGCGCGGCATCCAGCGCTGCGCCCGCCTCGAGGATCTCCTCGCGGCGCGGGCCCGCCACGAGTTCGTCGAGCCGCTGTCGCGCCTGCGTCTCTGTCGCCCGCGCCGCGGCGAGCCGCGCGTCGACGGCCCGCCGGTCCTGCTGCAGCACGACCTGTCCGGTCGAGAGGCGATCGCCTTCCCGCACGTCGATCGCGACGATGGGCTCGCTGACTTCGGCGACGAGCTCGATCCGGTCGCGCTCCAGCGTGCCGAGCAGTTCGTCACCACGATCGCGGCCGCAGCCGGCGAGCAGCATGCAGCCGGCGGCCAGGCAGGCACCCCAGATCCGCATCCTTCTCTTCTTCTCCATGTCCGCTGGCACCGTGCCGACGAGCCCGCTGCAGGCCTGCGCAGCGGGCTCGCAGTGACGAGACATCAACCCCGCTACGGACCTTGATCCTGCCGTGGCGACGCGTCATGGACGTCGGGGCCGGGCATCACGAACCACAGGACGAGATACAGGATGATGCCCGGGAATCCGCCGGTCAGGATCGTGAGCACGACCGAGGCCACGCGCACGCGATCCGCGGGCCAGCCGAGACGTTCGGCGATGCCCGCGCAGACCCCGCCGATCATGCGATCCTGCGAACGGCGCCAGGGCGTAGTCGTTGCGTTCATGGACGCTCCTTCCGCGACGCTGTCCCGCTGCGGAACCCGAACCCTACGCGATGCGGCGGGTCGCGGCCAGCACCACCCGGCCGGGGCCCGGGCCGCGGCCCGATCCAGAGGACCGGAGCCGCCGGCGGTTCAGGGCGCGCGGGCGAACAGCCGCGCCGGCGAGAACCTGCGTGACCGCGCCTTCTCGTACTCGACGATCAGCCGATAGTCCGACGCCAGCACGCGAGGATCGTGCGGTGCCGGGAAGGTGGCGACCACGCCGCCCGAAGGACCGACCACGAACAGGCTAGAGCCGTGCTCGACGGTGTAGCTGCCATCGGGCCGCACGATGCGCGCGTAGCCGAGCCCGAAAGCCTGCGCGGTCTGCGAGATCGCCTGCGACGTCCCCGTCGCCGCGAGGAAGTCCGCATCGAAGGACTTCACGTACGCCCGCAACCGCGCCGCATCGTCACGTTCCGGATCCACCGAAACGAGCAGCACACGGGGCCGGTCGGCGGCCGGCAGCTCACGCAGCTGCCGCTCGACCTGCGCGAGCATCGCGAGTGTCGTCGGGCAGACATCCGGGCATGCCGTGAATCCGAAGAACACGAAGGTCCAGTGGCCCGCGAACGCATCGCGGGTCATCGGCCGGCCGTCCTGATCGACGAGCGACAGCGCCGGCAGCGCGATCGCCTGCGGCATGACGGTCGCACGCACCACAGGCGGCGGCGCGGGTGGCGCGAACAACACCCGCGCGCCGAGATAACCCACGGACGCGGCCGCGATCACCAGCACCACCAGACGCAGCCGGCGCACGAGGGCCATCAACTTCCCCGCCTGCTCACGAGATAGCGGTGCAGCCGCACGTCGAAGCTGGAGAAGTGATCACCGAACCAGGTCCCGAGCCGGCTCGAAAGGCGAGCCTCGTCGAGCACGCCGTGGTCGGTGACGTCGTCCATGATGTCGCGGATCTCGTCCAGCAGGTGTTCGTGGTCCCGCTTGTGCTCGGCGCGTTCCGGATAACGCAGCGCCTCCATCGACTTCTCCTCGAGCGCGAAGTGCGCGGAGATGCGCGCGAGGATCTCGCCCAGGAACTCCTCGACACGATCCCGGGAGCGGTCGCCACCCATCGCCGCGTGCAGATCGTTGATGAGCTGGATCATCTCGCGATGTTCGTGGTCGACCTCGGCGATGCCGATGCTGAACCGGTCCTCCCACTGCAGCACACTCATCGCTGGTCCTCCCCGGTCGCCGTCGCGGCCTGGGACCGCCGTCCGAAAGTGAACGTTGATTCCTTGCCGCGGAAATCGATGACGAAGTTCTCGCCCGGGGTGACGTCGACGGAGGTGACCGCCACGTAGTCGAATCCGGTCCGACGCCCGCTGTCGCGCAGCCGGACCGCCATCTCGTGAGTACCGGCGGGCACGCGGAAGCGGGAATAGACGGTCGACGGACCGTCCTTCCACAGCCCTGCCGGCGCATAGGTCCCCTGATGCATGCGCCGGCCGTCGATGTCGAACTCGACGTAGACCGGCCAGCGGCCACGCTCACAGGTCGTCGGACGGCGCTGGTTGAACGGCAGCTTCGCGAGTTCGTCGGGCGTGTACCGCCTGCAGGGCTTGAGCGGCTGTGCCGCGTGGCTGAAGCTGAGCTTCACCATTGCCTCGTCATGACCGAGCTGAGTGTAGGCGGGACGCGTCGCGAACCAGCCGATGAAAGCGGCGAGGCCCGCGATCACCACCGCCTGCCCTGCCAGGCGCAGCACCAGGGGCAGCGGCGGTACGGCCGCATGCCAGGCGGCGCCGGTCCTTCCCTTCGTCGTCCCGGCTTCCTTCGGATGCAACTGCGCCCGGAACTGGCGCAGCGACTCGGTCAGGCTGCCGCCCTGAACCGGAGAGCTCCAGGTCGTGGCAATGCGATCGCGATCGACCCGCTCGCGCAGGTACGGGTCGCGCTGGCTCGCGATGCGCTGTTCGACCCAGCGGTCCCCGAGGCGATGCAGGCAGTCGCCCGGCGCGCATCCGGCGATCATCACGCCTTCCGCAAGCCGCCGTGAGACGGCGAAGTCGATGAACGACGGCGGCAGCATGCCGACACACGGCGTCGAAATGACCGCGACGCCGGAGTCCCGGAGGCTCTCGGCGCGGGTCGCAGGCTCGCAGCGGAAGACGACGACGCGCCGGTCGCCCTGGAGTCGCCCGGCCTCGCTGACCACGCGTTCACGCAGAGCCTGGAGCGGCTCGCCGCCCAGTTCGATGCCCGGCACCAGCGCACTCGACCGACGGAACGGCGTGGCCGTCGGGCAGGCGCCGACGCAGAGGCCGCAGCTCGTGCACTGGTCGGCGTCGACACGTGCTTCCTGTTCGAAGGCCAGGCCGTCGGAGCGCGGCACCATCGTGATCGCGCCGAAAGGACAATCGGCGAAGCAGCGCCCGCAGCCATTGCAGTTGTCGAGGTGCACGACCGCCGGAGCGGGCCTGCGCAAGGGCGGCAGCCACGGCATCGCCGTCAGCAGGACGCTGCCGCCGACGAGCAGTGCCCAGAGCGCGCGTCCGTCCATGACGTCGAGGAGCGGGTAGACCGTCAGGTAGAACCAGTCGAGCCCGACCTTGAACGCCATGCGGTCCAGGTCCGCCGGTCCCTGGCTCAGGGCGGGCACGACCAGCGACAGCGCGAGGAGCGAGCCCATCACCATGAGACTCAGGGCGCGCGGCGGGTTCACGCGCGCGTGCGCGTGGCGCTGGATGTGCACCCACATGAACAGCAGCATCACCAGCGGCACGGCGATGTGGATGTAGGCCATGAGCGTGAAGAAGCGACCGCTCAGGTGTGTGCTGTCGAGGAAGTTTCGCGCGATGGGCTCGGCGAAGATGCCGATGCTGTCCAGCCATTCGGATGTGGTGATCGCGACGAACTGCGCGAGCTGGTCCCAGGCCAGCCAGTACCCCGTGATGCCGCTCGCATACAGGAACCACAGCAGCGGCACGCCCGTGACCCAGGGGAACCAGCGGCTGCCGCGCATGCGGTCCAGGGAGAACTCCCGCAGCACGTGCAGGATCACGACGACGACCATGGCATCGGACGCGTAGCGGTGCAGGCTGCGCATGATGCCGCCCAGGTACCACTGGTCGACGGAGAGCTTCTGCAGCGAGTCGTAGGCGTCGGTCACGCCGGTGTCGAAGAAGATGTAGACGTAGATGCCGCTGACGGCGACGACCCAGAACAGGAACCAGCCCATCGGCCCGAGGTGGACCATCGGGTTCAGGGTCGGCCCGAAAATGGAGGCCAAAAGTTGTTCGAGGCGCGCGAAGATCGCGCGCAGGGAGCGCTTGAGAAGATTCACTGTACGTTCCGCCAGGAGAGGATCAGGGCAATGCCCACCATGCCGAGGGCCAGCACACCTGCAATGATCTCAACAATGATCGTGTAATCGAAGCGGTACTTGCCGCTCGTGGGATCGTAGATCGTGCACAGGAGCTTGACCGAGCGTACCAGATCGGAAATCGAGCCCCGCTCCAGCGCCTGACCGCGGAGCAGTCGCTTCAGGGGGTCGACCAGCGTGGGCGCCCCGAAATCCTGGCCATAGATCTGGAGGACCACGCGCCCCTCCGCATCGATGACGGTCGTCTGGATGATGTGATCGAAGCCCTTCGCAGACGAGCGGTAGGTGAAGCCGACCTCGCGCATCAGCATCGCCATGGCGGCGGCATCGGTACTCGCGAAGATCCAGTCGTCGATCGCGGCGCCACGTTCGTGCGCGAAGTGCCGCATGCGGGCCGGAGTGTCATTGGCAGTGTCGAACCCGAGGGTCAGCGCCGTGAAGCTGCCCGGACCCAGCGCCTGGCGCGCAACCTTCAGGACCTCGCGGAGATTGACCGTCAGGCCGGAACAGATCGAGTAGCAGCTGGTGTAGACGAGGCTGAGTACGAGGGGCTTGCCGCGAAACTCCGCGAATGTGCGCCGTCGTCCCCCGGAGTCGACCAGGGGATGGTCGCCGACGAGCCGGCCGATGGCGGCCTGGCTCGTACGGAGTTCCGGGCTCTCATTGGCGAGCGCGCGCGAAAGGGCGCCCGGCACCAGCAGGCAGAGCGACAGCGCCAGAATGGCGAGGCGCGCAACCCGCCGAGGCAACACGGCCCGCACCGGCCAGCGCCGTGCGGGGACGACCGCGCCATCGACGGCGTTCGGCGACTGCGCACCCAACGGCGTCCTCACTCGCAACGGGGAACCTCCTCGAGCGACCTGGCCCTGGCCGTACCGTGGGACCATCGCCACGCGGGAACGTTCCGGGACCCAGGAAAACCTGCGGTTCAGCGTACTGGAAATCCAGGCACCCCGGCCATCCCGGCAACCGGCCCGCCGCGCCTGCGGGCGACTCGGCGCACGGCGCCTTCCTCCGGACGAGCGAGGCTCCGGCGGAGACCCTTTCCGGCCTCCCCGGGGCCCCGGTTTCCGATCGTGCGATCTTCGCCGCCCGCGCCCCGGTGACCCGGCGCGCGGGCGGCAGCGATCACTTCAGCGGCCAGATCTCGGCGACGTACTTCCAGTTCACGAAGTAGTACAGCACGAAGGACACGAAGAACACGCCGACCAGCACCACGGTACCCGGGATGTGCAGCGTGCCCTGATTGCCGTAGCCGGCGACAGCCGCAGCAGACCTGGCGCCCGACACGGGACCCAGCTGGACGGCTTCGTTGTCGCCGATCTTCCGCCCGAACAGCACGGTCGCCACGACGTTCACGATGTACATCGCGCCGCCCAGCGCAGCCATGACGGCCGAGATGCCGTTCAATGCCAGCATCAGGAACGCCGCAGGCGAGTACTGGAACTGGGTCAGCGCGTCGGCAAAGGTGATGTCCCAGTGCCGACGCGGCACACCGAGCGTACCCGCGCCCATCATGAACAGCGAGATGCCCGCCGCCCCGAACCCGAACACGTAGGGCTGCAGCTTGGCAACGGTCGGGAAGATCACCTCACGCCGGAAGATCAGCGGCAGCACGAGGTAGGTGATCGCCATGAAGGCGAGCGTCGTGCCCGTGACCACCGTCGCATGGAAATGCCCCGGTACGTACAGCGTGTTGTGCATGGTCAGGTTGATCTGCTCGGTACCCAGCACGACACCGGTGATGCCGCCCAGGAAGCCGAAGAACACCAGCGACATGAACATGCCGGAGAACGCCGGATTGCCCCAGGGCGCCTTGCGCAGCCACTCGAACAGGCCCTTGGTGTAGCCCTTGGCCCGCTGCGCCGCCTCGATGGCGCCCGGCACCGTCAGGCCGTGGATCATGCTGCCCATGACCGCCAGGTACATCGCGTAGCTCGTGTTGAAGATCTTCCAGCTCGAGCTCACGCCCGGCTCGGCGAGCAGGTGATGCGCGCTCGCGAGCTGCAGGAACAGGATGTACATGAGGAACGCGGCGCGGCTGACCTTCTCCGAGATCGGCTTGGCGCCCAGCACCATCGCACCGATCGCATACCACACCGCGACGTGCGCCGAGACGTTGATCTGCTGCGAGGAGTGACCCATCGCCCACCAGATCACCTTGTACATCAGCGGATCGATGTTGCTGACGATGCCCACCGACCACAGGAAGGTCGGGATCAGGATGATCGCGCCGGAGGCCAGCGTGAAGACGGCGATGATTGCCGCCGTGAGCGCGCCGAACGTGACCAGCGGGATGGACCCCTCGTAGGTGCGTTCCTGCCGCGCGATCACGAGCGTACCGAAGAATACGCAGCAGCCGATCAGCGCACCCACCGCGAAGAGGATCAGGCCGAGGTAGAAGTGCGGGGCGGCCTGCAGCGGCGGATAGGACGTGAACATCACCGACGAGCTGCCCTGCAGCACCGCGACGTTCGCGACCAGGGCGCCGACGAGCATGAGCACGAAGGCTGCCCACCCCCAGCGTGGCCCCGCGAGACGGCAGTTGAGCAGGATCGCGGAGGCGAAGTACAGCACGGCCATCTCGAAGAAGATGATCCATGCCAGCAGCACGTCGAAGCCGTGCGCCGTGAGGGCGAGGTAGAACCAGTCGGCCGGCAGCAGGTGCACGGCCGGCCAGCGGGTCAGGGCGATCGACAAGCCGAACGTCCCGCCGATCAGCAGGAACACCACGGCCGCGACCGCATTGGCCTTGATCAGGTTCTCGGCGGAGCGGTCGACTTTGAGGCCCGTCGTCGGGCATGTGCGGAAAATGGTGGCGACACTCATCTGGATGCCCCTCAGATCTTGTTCTTGTCGACGACGTAGATGCGACCCGCCATCGTGTGATGGCCGAGACCGCAGTACTCGTTGCAGACGATGCCGAACTCACCCGTCTCGCTCGGCGTGAGCGTGACGACCATCTCGTAGCCAGGGTGCACCTGGATGTTGATGTTGGTCGGCTGCAGCGAGAAGCCGTGCTGCAGGTCGATCGAGGACAGGTGCAGGCGATAGGTCGCGCCCTTCTCGAGCTCCAGCATCGGGAACCACATGTAGACCCGACCCATCAAGTAGACGTCGCTGCCCGGCGCCGGATGCACGACGGGGAAGGCGCCTTCCTGACGGACGGTGTGCGCGGCCACCATGGCGTCGACCTTCCCCGCGAACTGCGCCGGGGTGGTCCGGTACGCTTCGTTGGAGAGGTTCTGCTGACCGATGCTGTGCCAGAGGATCATCATGAAGAACATGATGACGCCCCACACGAATGCGATGCCGACCCAGATGAGTTCGACCTTGTGGACCGGTTCGTTCCACCAGATGCGGTGTTCCGGAGGTGAAATGGCCATGGCTGCTGGCTCCGATCAGGGGGTTGCGATGGGAATCTGGACGATCTCCATGATCCCCCAGATGAGATACAGGACCGTCGGCATCACGACCCCGAGGAACAGCAGCAGGAAATGGTTATCGAGCAGCTGCTGGAAGAAAGGGATGCGCTCGGGCTCGCCCTCACGCTCAGGTGACGGTTTCGACATGTGACCCTCCGGCGCCAAATCTGTTTGTTATGGGCGCTTGCGCGGGCGAGTATAGGGACGACGTCAGGTTGCACGTTTGACATTCGTCAAGTGCAGTGCAGTAAATCCGCCCCGCACGGTACTGGCGCGTAACTCACCCAAGCCGCTGTCGGACCGGGCAAATCCGGCCCGCAGCTTCGGGCGGCCCGGGGCGGCGCAGACCATCCGTAGATGCCACGTTGCGGGACACGGCCGGGATCATCTCCAATGCCGATTGTCGAGAATAGTTCTTATTTGATCGACCGACTTCCGGTTATGATCCAGCCTCCATGCTGCGTCGCGCACCCATCCCGCTGACGGACCTGCCCGCAAATCTCGCCGCGACCATCACGGACGTGGGCGGGCGGGACGCGGGTATCGTGCAACGCCTGCACGAGCTCGGCTTCCTGCCCGGTGAGCGCGTACGGATCGTCGCGCGAGGCCCCGTCGGACGCGACCCGCTCGCCGTTCGTGTCGGAGACTCCACGTTCGCGTTGCGCCGTTACGAGGCCTGCTGCATCCGCGTCGATGCCGACCGGGCAATCGTGAACCCGTGACCACCGCTGTGACACGGCCGCCGCTGATCGCGCTCGCCGGCAACCCGAACTGCGGCAAGACGGCGTTGTTCAACCTGCTGACCGGCAGCCACCAGAAGGTCGCGAACTACGCCGGCGTCACCGTCGAGCGCAAGGAGGGCTGGCTGGGCCTCGCCGACGGTCGCCGCGTCCGCGTGCTCGACCTGCCGGGCACCTACAGCCTCGAGCCGCGCACGCCCGACGAGGAGGTCGCAACAGCCGTGCTGCACGGCAATGCCGTCGGCGAGGAGCGGCCCGATCTCGTGGTCTGCGTCGCCGACGCGACCAACCTGCGGCGAAGCCTCAGATTCGTGCTCGGCGTGCGCCGGCTCGGCCTGCCCACCGTCGTGGCCTTGAACATGAGCGATCTCGCGCGGCGCCAGGGCGTGCCGTTGCATGTAAGCGAGCTCGGCCGCGAACTCGGCCTTCCGGTCGTCGAGACCGTGGGTGTGCGCGGCGACGGCGCGGCACCGCTCGTGGACCTGCTCGCGCGGCAGATCGAGGCGCTGCCGGCCCGACCGGCGTCCCCGACATCCCCGGCGCCGGCCGGGGACGCCTCCGAGGCCGACCACGCCGAGGTGCGCCGCGTCCTCGGCGCGATCGGTGCCGACACCGTGCACCTGGAAACTGCGAGCGACCGCATCGACCGCGTGCTGCTGCATCCGGTCGCCGGGCTCGTCCTGCTCGCGCTGGTGATGTTCACGGTGTTCCAGGCTGTCTTCGCCTGGGCCGCACCCCTCATGGATGCGATCGACACGGGCATCGGCGCACTGGGGACCGCCGTTACCGCGGCACTGCCCGACGGTGCGCTGCGCAGTCTGCTGGTCGACGGCGTGATCGCCGGTGCAGGCAGCGTGCTGGTGTTCCTCCCCCAGATCGTCATCCTGTTCGCGTTCATCCTCCTGCTCGAGGATTCCGGCTACCTCCCGCGCGCGGCATTCCTGCTCGACCGCCTGATGGGCAGCGTCGGCCTCTCGGGCCGTTCCTTCATCCCGCTGCTGTCCAGTTTCGCCTGCGCGATCCCGGGAATCATGGCGACGCGCACCATCGCGAATCCCCGCGACCGCCTCGTCACGATCCTGGTCGCGCCACTCATGACCTGCTCCGCACGTCTGCCCGTCTACGCGCTGCTGATCGGTGCGTTCATTCCGCGACGCGCCGTCGCCGGTGTGCTCGAGCTGCAGGGGATCGTGCTCTTCGGCCTCTACCTGGCGGGCGTACTGTCCGCGATGGTCGTCGCGTACATCATGAAGCGCATGGCGCATGTGCAGGGACCGGAACCGCTGCTGCTCGAGCTGCCCGCCTATCACTGGCCCAGCCTGCGGAACCTCGCGATCGGACTGTGGCAGCGTGCGGTGATCTTCCTGCAGCGCGTCGGCACGATCATCCTCGCACTCATGGTGATCCTCTGGGCGCTCGCCTCGTGGCCGTCACCGCCGGCCGGCGCCACGGAACCCGCGATCACCTACAGCGTCGCCGGCATGCTCGGCCGCGCGCTCGCCGTCGTGTTCGAGCCGATCGGCTTCAACTGGCAGATCGCGATCGCGCTGGTACCCGGACTCGCCGCGCGCGAGGTGGCCGTGGGCGCGCTCGGCACCGTGTATGCGCTCTCGTCCTCGAACGACACCGTGGCCGCGACGCTCTCACCCATCATCGCTGCCGGCTGGCCCCTGCCCACGGCGCTCGCGCTGCTCGCCTGGTACGTGTTCGCGCCGCAGTGCGTGGCCACACTGGCCGCCGTGCGCCGCGAGACCGGCGGATGGAAGGTTCCGGTCGGGATGGCGGCGTATCTGTTCGCGCTCGCCTATGTCGCGGCCGGCTTGACCTATCATGGGGCCCGGCTGCTGATGGGCACGTCATGATCACGCTGGACGACGCGGTGGTGCTCGGCATGATCGCGATCGCGGTCGGCTTCATTGCGAGGCGGATCTGGCGCCGTGTGCGCCCCCGCGCGGGTGCCGCGGGCGACAGTGGCTGCGGGAGCTGCGGAGGCTGTGGCACATCGCCGCCGCGGAACCGGCGCTGCGGCGGATCGACGGACGTTCGCGCGGACTGAAGGATGCAGGGCGTGGCTTCCTCCGGCGGGCCGGTCCTCCACGTTCACGATGTCGGCAAGAGCTACCGCCTCGGCGAGGTCGAGGTCGTCGCGCTGCGCCGCATCGACGTCGACTTCGGGGCCGGCGAGTTCGTCGTCCTGCTGGGTGCCTCCGGCAGCGGCAAGTCGACGCTGCTCAACATCCTGGGTGGACTCGACGTCCCGACCCGCGGCGAAGTCTTCTATCGCGACCACGATCTGACGGCTGCCGGCGAAGCCGAACTGACGCGCTATCGCCGCGAGCACGTCGGATTCGTGTTCCAGTTCTTCAACCTGCTGCCGAGTCTCACCGCGCTCGAGAACGTCGAGCTGGTGACCGCCATCGCGCCCGATCCGCTGCCCGCGCGCGAGGTGCTCGAACTCGTCGGACTCGGCGACCGCCTGCACCACTTCCCGGCGCAGCTCTCCGGCGGCGAGCAGCAGCGTGTCGCGATCGCACGCGCCATCGCCAAGCGGCCCGACATCCTCCTCTGCGACGAGCCCACGGGCTCGCTCGACTATCCGACCGGCCGGCGCGTGCTGGAAGTGCTGGAGCGCGCCAACCGCGAGCTCGGCACGCTGACGATCGTGATCACGCACAACGCCGCGATCGCCGGCATGGCCGACCGCGTCATCCGCATCTCGAGCGGCAGCATCGTGGAGACACACCGCAACGCGACGCGCCAGGCGCCGGCCGAGCTGTCGTGGTGAGCCCGCTGCACCGCGCGCTCACGCGCGACCTGTGGCACCTGCGCGGCCAGGTGCTGGCCGCGGCGCTGGTGATCGCCTGCGGCCTCGCCGTGTTCGTGACCATGCAGGGCGCGTGGCACGCGCTCGCCGCCGCGCGCGACGACTGGTACCGCGACAGCCGGCTCGCCGACGTCTTCGCCCGCGCCCGGCGGGCACCGGAACCGGTGGCCGGCGCGATCGGGCGCATCCCGGGCGTCGCGGCCGTCGAGACGCGCATCGTCGCCGACGTGACGCTCAGCGTGCCCGGCCTCGATGAGCCGGTCACCGGCCGCATCCTGTCGCTGCCCGCGGCCGGGCCGGCGCGCCTGAATGCGCCGGTGCTGCGCGCGGGGCGCCTCCCGGAGCCGCATCGCGACGACGAAGTGACGCTCAGCGAGACCTTCGCGCGCGCGAGCGGACTTCGCATCGGCGATCGCATCGGCGCGGTCCTGAACGGCCGCTGGCAGGAACTCGCCGTCGTCGGCCTCGCGCTGTCGCCGGAGTACGTCTACGAGGTCGGGCCCGCGATGGTGTTCCCCGACAACCGCCGCTTCGGTGTGATGTGGATGGGGCGCGAGACGCTGGAAGCCGCATTCGACCAGGACGGGGCGTTCAACGACGTGTCGCTGACGCTGGCGCCGCACGCTTCCGCGGGCGACGTGCAGGCGGCGCTGGACCGGCTGCTCGCGCCCTACGGCGGGCTCGCGAGCCATGGCCGCGAGGACCTGCCGTCGAATCGCTTCGTCAGCGACGAGCTCGGTGAGATCCGCGTGAACGCAACGGTGGTACCGTCGATCTTTCTCGGCGTCGCCGCGTTCCTGCTGTACACGCTGCTGCAGCGTCTCGTGACCCTGCAGCGCGGCCAGATCGCCGTGCTGAAGGCCTTCGGCTATTCGAACGTGCGCGTCGGCGCGCATTTCCTCGAGTTCGCGTTCGCGATCGTGGCGCTCGGCGCGACCCTGGGCCTGGGCGGCGGCCTGCTGCTCGGCCAGGGCCTGATCGGCGTCTACGATCAGTATTTCCACTTCCCCGCACTGCGCTTCCGGCTGCCGGTCGTCGTGCTGCTCTCGACCGCCGGCATCGCGATCACCGCCGCCTTCGCCGGGTCGCTGGCCGCGGTCGGCCGCGCCGTGCGGCTGCCACCAGCCGAAGCGATGCGGCCCGAGCCGCCGCGCAGCTACCGTGCAGGCCTGCTGGAGCGCCTCGGGCTGCGACACCTCGCGGGACCCGCCGGACGCATGATCCTGCGCAACCTCGCGCGCCGGCCCTGGCGCGCGGCGCTGTCCGTCGTCGGCATCGCGCTCGCGGTAGCGACCGTCGTCCTCGGCCGCTTCACGTTCGACGCTGTGGACCGCCTGGTCGCGATCCACTTCGACGCCGTGCAGCGCGACGACGTGACGGTGCTGTTGCGCGAGCCCGCCAGCGCGGCCGCGGCGCACGAGCTTGCACGCCTGCCGGGCGTGCTGCGCGTCGAGCCGTTCCGCACCGTGCCGGTGTGGCTCGTGGCCGGCCACCGCCGCAAGCGCGCGGCGCTGTCGAGCGTCACGACGGGCGCCGAGCTGCACCGGCTCGTCGACGCGCACCTCACGCCGATCCCGGTGCCCCCCGATGGTCTGGTGCTGACGCGCAAGCTCGCTGAAATCCTGGCGGTCGAGCCCGGCGACGCCGTCGACGTCGAGCTGCTGGAAGGCGCACGGCTCAGGCTTCGCGTGCCGGTGGCACGGCTGTCCGACGAGCCGCTCGGCATCGGCGCGTGGATGGACTCGGCGGCGCTCGCGCGACTGCTGCGCGAGGACCGCACCGTGTCCGGCGCCGCGCTCGTGATCGACCGCAGCCAGGAGGTGGCATTGTATGCTGCGCTCGAGCGGCTCCCCGCCGTGGGTGGCGTCGCGATCCGGTCGGCCATGCTTCAGAGCATCCGCGACACCATGAACCGCAGCTTCATCGTGATGACCGTCGTCATGACCGCTTTTGCCGCCGTGCTCGTGGTCGGTGTCGTCTACAACAGCGCGCGCATCGCGCTGTCCGAGCGCGGCCACGAGCTCGCGAGCCTGCGCGTGCTGGGATTCACGCCGCGCGAGGTCGCGGTGCTGCTGCTCGGCGAACAGGCGCTGCTCGTCGCGGCGGGAATCGTCGCCGGCTTCGGGCTCGGCGCGGCCGCCTGCCGCGCGCTGGTCCCGCTGTTCGACCGCGAGCTCTTCCGTCTGCCGTTCGCGCTGTCCGACGAGACCTTCGGCTTCGCCGCGGTGGTGACGATTGCCGCGGCAGCCGTGTCCGGCCTGCTGGTCGCCCGGCGCATGCGGCACCTCGACCTGGTCGCCGTACTGAAGACGCGCGAGTGACACCGATGAACCCGCGCCTGCGCAAGCTGTGGTGGGTCGCCGTCGCGCTCGTCGTCACGGCACTGATCACGGTCGCGCTGTGGCCGGAGCCGGCGGCCGTCGAGGCCGCGGCCGTCGCGCGCGGGCCGCTCGTCGTCACACTCGACGAACAGGGCGAGACGCGCAGCCACGATCGCTATGTCGTCGCCGCGCCGATCGCCGGCCGCCTGCTGCGCAGCGAGCTGCACGAAGGCGACGGGATCGCCACGGGACAGGTCGTCGCGCGGCTGGCGCCGCTGCCGCTCTCGCCGCAGGACCTCGAGGAGCAGCGTGCGCGGGTCGCAGCAGCGGCCGCGGCCCTGCGCAACCGCGAAGCGGAGGCCCGCCACACGGGTCACGATCTCGATCAGGCGCAGCGTGAAGCAGCGCGGCTCGACGAGCTGTTCGCGCGCGGACTGGTGCCGAGACAGCAGGTCGAGCAGGCGCGCAACGCGGCGACGACGCTGGCCATGGACATGGAAGCCGCGGCCTTCCGCGTGCGCTCGGCCGCAGCCGAACATCGCGCCGCCGAGGCCGGGCTGCTCGCGGTGCGCTCGCTCGCGGGCGGCGTGGCGAGGACACTGCTGGATGTGCGTGCACCGGCGACCGGTCGCGTGCTGCGCATTCCCGAACCCAGTGAGCGCGTGGTCGCGGCGGGTGCACCGCTCGTCGTGATCGGCGATCTCGCGCACCTCGAGGTCGTCGTCGAGATGCTCTCCTCCGAAGCGGTGAAGATCGCCCCGGGCATGGCCGCCCTGCTCGAGGGCTGGGGCGGCGAAGCGCCATTGCGCGCGCGCGTGCGGCTCGTCGAGCCCTATGCCTTCACGAAGGTCTCCGCACTCGGCGTGGAAGAACAGCGCAGCAACGTGATCCTCGACTTCGTCGACCCGCCGGAACGGATCGGCGACGGCTATCGCGTGACCGTGCGCGTCATCACCTCGAGCAGGCAGGACGTGCTGCAGGTTCCGGTCAGCGCGCTGTTCCGGTGCGGCGAGGACTGGTGCGTGTTCGTGGTCGACGGCAACCGTGCACGGCGGCGCGTCGTCAGGATCGGCGAACGCAATGCGCTGGCCGCACGCGTGCTGGGCGGTCTCGGCGAAGGCGAGGCCGTCGTGCGCCATCCGCCCGGCGAACTCGCCGACGGTGAGCGCGTGCGGACCCGGTCCTGAATGTCCGCGGGAACGCCGCGGCGGAACAGCTCTCCGCCGCGCGGTCCACGCTCCGGCGTCAGGACACGTATCCGAGCCGGTGCAATGCGTTCTCGAGCGCGTTCAGGAAGCCGTCGACCTCCGCCTCGCCGATCTCCGTGCTGATCAGGAAGTATCCCAGCGACATCTGGTAGTAGCCCTGGTTCATCAGCGCAAGGTGCAGGTTCACGATCTTCTGCCGGTCGGTCTGCATGCGCGTGCGGTAATCGACCACGCGTTCCGGCGCCCAGTGCATTCCGAACAGGTGACCGATGCCGCTCGAGTGCAGCGGAATGCCATGGCGACGGCCGAGAGCGTCGATGCCCTCGCGGGCGCGGTTGCCCATGGCCTGGACCCGCGCATGCACTTCGGGCGTCAGCAGCTCGATCGCGGCGATGCCGGCGGCGAGCGCGAGCTGGTTGCAGGCGAAGGTGGAGACGGATGTGACCGGCGCCTTGCCGCCGTACAGATCGGGATCCAGCAGATTCATGATCTCGGCGCGCCCGCCGACCGCGGACATGGGCAGCCCGCCGCCGATCGCCTTGCTCATCGTGGTCAGGTCCGGCTTGATGCCGTACCAGGCCTGCGCACCGCCCCAGGCGACGGGGAACGTCACGACCTCGTCGAAGATCAGCACGATGCCGAGCCGCGCGGTCACCTCGCGCATGCGCTGCATGAATTCGGGCGTCGCGGGAATCATGCCGGCCGCGCCCTGCACGGGCTCGAGCAGCACGGCCGCGACGTTGTCGGCCTCGCGCTCCAGGATCGCCGCGGCCCGGTCCGGATCGTTGAACGGGATCTCCAGCAGTTCGTCGGCCACGGTGGGTGGCACGCCGGTCGGCACCTTCTTCGGCTGGATGCCGACCGTGTTCGGCTGGATGCCGACCGTGGAACTGCCGACCACCGTGTGGTCGGCATGGCCGTGATAGCTGCCCTCGGTCTTCGCGATCCTGAGCCGCCCCGTGTGCGCCCGTGCGAGCCGCATCGCCAGCAGGTTCGCTTCGGTGCCCGAGACCAGAAAGCGGACACGCTCGATGGATGGCATGCGGCCGGAGAGCAGCTCCGCCATCCGGTAACTGAGGTCCCAGTCGGGGCAGCCGAACTGCACACCCTTGTCGATCTGCCGGACGATCGCGTCGCGGATGGTGTCGTTGCAGTGCCCGTGGATCAGCACCCAGTCACCGATGCGCAGATCGACATATTCGTTGCCGTCCGCGTCCCAGATCCGCGCGCCCTTGCCACGCTCGATCAGCACCGGGTACGGCAACTGGTACCACATGCCGCCGCCGTGGCCCGTGGGAATCAGCGACTTCGTCTTCTCGAGCAGCTCGCGCGAGCGTGATGTGCGCTCACGATAGATACGCACCTGCCCGGCGTCGAGCGCGATGCCCTCGGCGGCGGCGGAGCCGCTGCGCGGTTCGGTCTTCGTCATGTGCTTCCCCCTCTGCGTGAACGCATCCTAGCAACTGCCGCGCGGGAGATGGCGATCCCGGGAGTGCCTGCACGCGCCCGACCGGCACCGCGGCCGCACCCGCATGCCGCTCCGGACACCCGCGTATGATCGCCGTGGTGCAGGAGGCTCGCGCCATGACGAAACCGGTCTTCAGCGGCATCAACCATGTCAGCGTCGTCACCGGCGACATCGACCGCGCCGTGCGCACCTGGGTCGAACGCTACGGCATCGGGCCATGGCGTCTCTACCGCTACGACGCTGCCAACATGCGCGCCGACTGCAACGACGGGCCCACGGTCGTCACATTCCGTGCGGCGCTGGCGCAGATCTCGCCGACGACGCGCATGGAACTCATCCAGCCGCTCGACGACCGGGGCCCCTATGCCGAGTCACTCGCCCGGCACGGCGGCGCGGACCATATCCACCACGTGCGTTTCGATGTCGCGGACTTCGCCGCAACGACAGCGGCCCTCGGCCAGGACCTCGGCGTCGGCACGATCATGAGGGCCGAGTTCGACGGCGCCCCGGGCAGCCCGTCGAAATTCGACTGCGCGTATTTCGACACCCGCGCGGACCTGGGTTTCGTGGTCGAGATCGGCCGCGCGGGCGCAGGATTCACGATGCCGGAACCCGAAGCCGTCTATCCCGCCGAAGCGCCGCCGCGACGCTGAGGCGCGTCGCGCGCGCCGTCGCCGCAGGCGACGATGTCCGAGAAGGTGCCGATCACCGGGCCGGTCATTCATCCCCCCCCGCGATCCGCGACCAGCACGAGTTCGACGGCCGTGCCGCACCGGACCCACACCACGGCGTGCTGCCGGTACACGCGGCCGATGTCGACGGCGCGACTTCGCGACAGACCGAGGACCAGCACACTGGGTTCGCCGGGCCAGTGCCCCGCCGGATCGCGACCTTCTCCCGGGATCAGCGTGTAACCGGCGGCCCGGAGTTCGTGTTCGAGCCGCTCCTGCGTGGCAAGGTTCTGATCCTCCGGGACCCGTACGCTGCCCGGGTTCCAGGCCGTGACAAAGGCGGCGCAATCCACACCCTGCAGATGCATGAGCCGGTCGAGTTCCGCCGAGTGCCGGCCGACCCGCAGCACGAACGGTGGAGACGCGGCGACGACGTAGTCCGTCGCGAGATACGCCGCGATCAGCGCTGCCCCCGGCCTTCCTGCGTCCATCGACCCTGATACCCGCGACAACACCGCACGGAGACGGCATTATCGCGCAGCGGATCGCCGGCGCGTACCGGCATGAATGCCGCTGCCCGCTCCGCGATGCCGGACGACGGGATGTCATCGCTCAACGGGGGAACATCGAGATGACCATGCTCAGGATCTTCGTCGTCACACTGATCGCGGCGCTCACGGCGCCGGTCGCGGTCGCCGGGCCGGGCGCAACGTTCCATCACGTCGCGATCGAGGTCGACGCACAGGGCAGAACGCTCTTCGTCGACAGCAACACCGCGCTGACGCCAGTCGCCGCCGATGCCGCTGCACCGGTGCAGACCCGGCTGATCCCGGCAGGCAAGCTCTCCTACATGCGCCTGATCCCCGGTTTCGAGAGCCCCTGGCACACGGCGCCGGTACGCATCCACCTGCTCATCCTGCAGGGCACGATGACCGTCGAGGCCGGCAGCGGCGAGAAGCGCAGGTTCTCGGCGGGTGACGTCATCGAGTTCGGCGACCAGACCGGCCAGGGACACAAGTCGACGGTCGGCAGTGACGGTGTGCTGTTCGCGATGGTGGAGATCCATTGACCGCTGCAACCGGCCCGGCCGTGAGGACCGACACATGACGAAGACCGAGCAGAATCTGGCCACTGCGCGCCGCTGGGCCGAGCTCATGAACGATGCCGACCGCCTCGTCGACGAGTGCTACGCGGAGGACACCGTGGCCCGCGCCATGGGCTTCCCGGCCGTCATCCGCGGCCGCGAGCAGATGCGGGCGGGCACGCGCGCTGCGGTCCAGGCCGCACCGCGACGCTACCTGCGCGTCGATCACATGCACGCGGCGGACGACGTCGTGGTCGTCGAGGCCGCGCTCCGGGATCCGGACCGCGGCGCCGACTGGGAGACCCAGTTCTGCGCCGTGCTCACGTTCCGCGACGGACTCATCATCGACGACCGGAGCTATCTCGATCTCCGGCGCTGGCCCGGGATCAGCGAAGCGCTGGCGGACAAGGGCTGAGACGACCGACTCACGAAGGTGACGCCATGAGGATCACACTGCGCTTCGACATGCGGCAGCCGGACCCGCGCGTCTCGCGCGCGTCGCAGTATGCGGCGATGCTCGACATGTGCGCCTGGGCCGACGGGCTCGGCCTCGACGAGGTCTATGTGAGCGAGCACCACGCGGCCGAGGACGGTTACCTGCCCTCGCCCATCGTGCTGGGCTCGGCGGTGGCCGCGCGCACGCAGAGGATCGGCGTGCACCTGAGCGCGCTGGTCGTGACGCTGCACCACCCGCTCCGCCTCGCCGAGGATCTCGCCATCCTCGACATCATCAGCAACGGCCGCCTCGCCATCACCGCAGGCATGGGCTACCGCCCGCACGAGTTCGAGATGTTCGGCGTGGACATCAGGAAGCGCCTGCGCATCTTCCTCGACACGCTGGAGACGCTGCGCAGGGCGTGGACCGGCGAGCCCTTCGAGTTCGAGGGCCGCACGGTGCGCATCACGCCGAAGCCCGTGCAGCCGGGCGGACCGCTGCTGATCATGGGCGGCTCGACTGCGGCCTCGGCCGAGCGTGCCGCGCGCATGGGGCTCCCCTACAAGCCCGGCTTCCCGCCGGACTACGAGATCTACAAGCGCGAGGTCGTGAAGCTCGGCCGTCCCGAACCCGCACCGCTGCCGAACCAGGGTCCTAACTTCCTGTACGTGACGGACGATCCGGATCGCGACTGGCCCGTCGTCGGACCCCACGCGATCTACCAGTCGAACTCCTACGTGAAGTGGGCCACGGAGCGCGGCGGCGGCGACACGCCCTACAAGCCGATCGCGGACCTCGGGGAAGCACGCGCCAACCCCACCTTCCAGATCACGACGCCCGGGCAGGTCGTGGCCTATGCGCGCACGCTCGAGCCCCACGGCGAGCTCACGCTCCAGCCGCTCTTCGGTGGGCTCGACCCCACGGTCGCATGGAAGAGCCTCAGGCTGTTCGAGAAGGAGGTTCTGCCGCGGATGCGGGAGGCGGGGTTGCGCTGACGTCCACGGAGGTCACGAGACTCACTTGCCCCGTGCTGCCGTCCACCGTGATGGTGGCGCCGTCCGGGATGAGCCGCGTCGCATTCGCGACGGTGACCGCCGGCAGGCCGTATTCGCGCGACAGGCAGGAGCCGTGCGCGAGCATGCCGCCCGTTTCGAGCACGAGTCCGCTGATGACGGCGAACACGGGTGTCCAGCCGGGATCGGTGCTGTTCGTGACCAGGATCTCGCCCGCACGCACGCGACCGATGTCCTCGAGGTCGTGCACGACGCGCGCGGTGCCGGTCACGGTGCCGCGGCTGGTGCCGATGCCCGCGAGCAGCGCACCGTCCTGCACCGTGGCCACCCCGGCGTCCTCGCGGTACTCCTCGCCGTCGCGCAGGTAGAGCGGCGGCAGGTACTGCTTCGCGTGGAAGCGTTCGAACTGGCGCCTGCGCCCGCGCACCTTCGCCGCGACGAGCCGCTGCGGGGCGCGACCTGCGAACAGTTCCAGCAGCTCTTCGTAAGTCAGGAAGTAGTGATCGCCCGCGTCGGCGAGCAGGCCGCGTTCGACGAGGCGGCGTCCGAGTTCCTCGAAGGCGCGTTTCTTCGCGTACGTGGCGCGGTCGATGTAGTGCCGCTCGTCGTCGCGGATCACGAGGAAGCGGAGCGCATAGGCGAGCACGGATTCGAAGATCCGCACGCGCAGGCGGCCGAAGGGCCGGCGGCGCAGCCGGGCGATCACATCTGCCGTCGCGGCCTCGCGCATCTTCACGAGTTCCGGCTCGCGCGCATCGGGTCGCGGCGCACCGGCCGCCGAACTCAGCAGCGCCTCGAGCGCGCGGTAATCGACGGCCGGATCCTCGGCACGCCGCGTGAACCAGAAGTCCCGGTCGGCGTGGCCACGGTGACCGTGCGCCTTCAGGACGTGGTCGTACTGCGCGGCCGCGTCGGCACCGGCGGGGTGCTCGCGCAGGCGCCGGAAGAATTCCTTCGCATTGCAGGCATGGAACAGCGCCAGCAGTTCCGGCGACTTCCGGATGCGCTCGGCCAGTTCCCACAGGTCGAGGTTCTCCTCGAGCGTGATGGTGCGCTTCGGCAGACCCGTGATGAGATCGGCGTAGACCATCGCGTTCCCGCCGTCGTACCACTTCGCGAGGATGGCGCCGAGCAGGTACAGCACGGCCGCGCCGTGCACGAGGAAGCCGGTCCACATCACGTCGAGGAGCCGGGTCGTGAACGCGATCATGCCGGCGATGTGCGCGAGCAGCTCGTCGTCACCGAGCGCGCGCAGCTTCGCGGCATCGAGGCCGTCGGCCTCGGCCGTGCGATGGTCGAGGTAGTCCTGCAGCAGCCCCATCCACGTCGGGATGCGCTGCTCGGGCACGAGCACGATGCGCGCGTGCATCCAGAGATACTTCACGAGCGGGAAGCGCCGCGCCGCGAGTTCCGTCCGGATCGATGGCGGGAAATAGTCCACCGCGGGCCCCGAGCGGAACATGCGGGGCACGGTGTAGTGCACGAACAGGCCCTGGCTCTTCGTGCTGAGGTACACCTCGGCCTTGTGGTACCTGAAACGCCGCGTGGCAGCGAGATCGCGAAGACCCCAGATGCGCGCCGCGCGCCGCTGGCAGTCCGTGAATTCGCGGGCGCGCACGGAGTAGAACAGCGGCGTCACGGCCCCGGTCCAGAACTCGTCGGCGAAGCCGCGCGTCCAGACCACGCCGGGTTCGTCCGGATCCTTCTGCCAGGCGTCGACGTCCTCGTCCCAGGCGAACTCGACGCCCGTGATGTCGCGGGCCTGCAGCAGATGGAAGCTGCCCTTCGCGAAGGCCCATTCGATGTCCTGCGGCATGCCGCCGTAATGCTGCTCGACCCGCCTCCCGATTTCCGCGAGCGCCGCGAGCTGCTCCTCCGTCAGCGTGTCGACGCCGCGCAGATCCTCGGGCACGGGCTCGGTGACGGTGCCGCGCCCCGTCGCCGGGTTGCGCACGACGCGGCGCTCCTTGGCGCCCGTCACCGTGTGCAGCAGCCGCAGGGAGTTCTTGTCGAGCGTGAACTGGTCGGGCGTGAGGATGCCGGAGACCACGCCTTCGCCGAGGCCCCAGCTCGCATTGACGACGATGCGGTCGGTCGCCATGGTCAGGGGATTGGCCGTGAACATCACGCCCGCGACCTCGGCCTCGACCATCTCCTGGACCACGACGGCGAGGCTCACCGCGAGCTGGTCGAAGCCGTTCGCATGGCGATAGGCGACTGCGCGCGCGGTCCACAGGGACGCCCAGCATCGCTTCACCGCGTCGAGGACGACCGCGGCGCCCTGCATGTCGAGGTAGGTATCGTGCTGGCCCGCGAAGGAGGCGTCGGCGAGGTCCTCGGCGGTGCCCGACGACCGCACGGCGACGTAGCGGTCCGGACCCAGCGCCGCATACGCGTCCACGATGGCCGCGGTGAGCGGCGCCGGCATCGGCGCGGCGGCGATCAGCTCGCGGATGCGGCGTGCGCCCTCCTCGACGCTGTCGGCGTTCGCGTGATCGATGACGGCCAGCAGCGCCGCGATGCGATCCCGCAGCCGGTCGGCGATGACGTCGTCATAGGCCGTCCGGGCGACGACGAAGCCACGCGGCACGGGAAAATCCGCACGCGTCAGCACGCCGAGATTGGCGGCCTTGCCGCCGACCTGCGTGCGATCGACACAGGCCTCGTCCGAGAACCGAAGGATGTGCAACTTCCCCGCCCCCTGCCGATCATCCGCCCCGCCCCCGGTGCGGGAACGGACGCGGCGGCCTACATTCCGCCCGCGACGATGAGGGTCTGGCCCGTGATCCAGCTGCCGGCCGGCGAGGCCAGGTACAACGCGGCTGCCGCGATGTCGTCGGGCACGCCGAGGCGTTCGAGCGGCACGCCCCATTCCTTCGCGATGCGCGGGAAATCGGCCTCCGTGACGCGCCGCTTCTCCTTGAAGGCGTCGGTGGGCACGGGGCCCGGCGCGATGCCGTTCACGCGGAACTTCGGCGCCAGGTCGTGCGCGAGCGCGAGGGTGAGCGCGTTGAGGCCCGCCTTCGCCGCCGCGTAGGCGGCACTGCCGTTCTCGGGCTGGAACGCGCGGATCGAGGACATGTTGAGGATGACGCCGCCGTCCGTCATGCGCGGCACGGCCCGCCGCGTGAGGCGCCAGACGCTGTTCAGGTTCAGGTCGATCTGGCCGTTCCAGAACTGCTCTTCGATCTGCATCGCGGGCTTCGGGACCTCGTCACCGGCGAGACCGCCGACATTGTTGACGAGGATGGTCAGCCGCCCGAACTCCGCGATGACCTGCTCGACGGCCTCGGTGGCGAAGGCGCCGTCGCAGATGTCGCCCTGCACGACCAGGCAGCGGCGGCCGAGCCGCTGGACCGAGTCGCGCACTTTTTCGAGCGGCTCCCGGGTGCGCCCGTTGACCGCGATGTCCGCACCCGCCTCGGCGAAGGCCAGTGCGATGGCACTGCCGAGCCCGCCGCCGCCGCCCGTGATCAGCGCGACAGCCCCATCCAGCCGAAACCGGTCGAAGATTCCCATCACTCCCCCCACCTGGTTGTCGAAACCGCCGGCCCGCAGCCCCGGGAAGTCCACACCCCGCCGGCCGTGCCCCGGGCCCCCGGGCGCTCGCCGACTGTCAGATTTGTCAGGTGGACTCCCGTCCCCGGGTCCCTTCGTGCAATCTACAGTCCGACCGGTTGAACGGGAAGCCCAGGGAGACCAGCGGGTGAACTTCAGAGGCCTGTCGTTAAGGGACGCCGCCTTCCGCGACGAGGTGCGTTCATTCCTCGCCGCCGAGCTGTCGCCCGAGGTGATCCGCGCGACCGACCGCGTGCAGAGCCTGTTCCCGCCGCCCTCGCTCACGCTACCCTGGCAGCGCAAGCTGCTGGAGCGCGGCTGGCTCGGCGCCCACTGGTCCCGCGAGCACGGCGGCCCGGGCTGGTCCGCGATGCAGCGGTTCATCTTCGACACCGAGTGCGGGCTCGCCGGCGCGCCCCTGCTCGCGCCGTTCGGCCTCAAGTACCTGGGTCCGGTGCTGATCCGCTACGGCACCGATGCGCAGCGCGCGCGCTTCCTGCCGCGAATCCTGCGCGGTGACGACTACTGGTGCCAGGGCTACTCCGAGCCGGGTGCCGGATCGGACCTCGCGAGCCTGCAGTGCGCAGCGCGGCGCGAGGGCGACGAGTACGTGGTGAACGGCACCAAGATCTGGACGACGCACGCGCACTTCGCGAACTGGGTCTTCTGCCTGGTCCGCACGAGTGTCGAGCCGCGCCGCCAGGCCGGCATCAGCTTCCTGCTCGTCGATCTCGCCACGCCCGGCATCACCGTCACCCCGATCATCACGATCGGCGGCGAGCACGAGGTCAACCAGGTCTTCTTCGACGACGTGCGGGTGCCCGCGGAGAACCTCGTCGGCGAGCCCGGCCAGGGCTGGGAGATCGCGCGCTACCTGCTCGAGTTCGAGCGCGGCGGCTTCATCGTGAACGGATTCCTGGGCCGCAAGCTCATGCGTTGCCGCAGGCTGTTCACCGAGGTATTCGGCCCGTCGCAGAGCTGCGAGGCGCGCGCGCTCGCCGCGCGCATCGAGGAACTCGACGTGCAGCTGCAGACCATCGCCGCGGCGGAACTCCACTGCGCGCTGCTGCAGGAGACCGGCCAGCGGCCGGGTCCGGAGGCGTCCGCGCTCAAGCTCGAGTTCACCGAGCTCATGCAGCGGATCGAGGAGACCACCATCGAGATCCTGGGACCGCGCGCGCTCTACTACACGGAGCACACCGAGGGACTCGACGACGCGCAGGCCGACGACCAGGCCCTGGTCGCGACCTACCTGAACAACCGCGCCGCCACCGTCTACGGCGGCAGCAACGAGATCCAGCGCGAACTGATCGCCAACAGCATGGCGGCGCTCTGACGGCCCGCCCGGTAGACCCTATGCTCACCTGCACCGACGAACTGCAAATGCTCCGCGACTCCGCGGCGCAGGTCACGACGGACGTGACCGCGCGCGGCATCCCCGTCACGCGGGATGTCGCGGAAGTGTGGACCCAGGCCGCCGACCTCGGCTGGCTGGCGCTGCCCTTCGCGGAGGACGACGGCGGGCTGAACGGCGGCGCGCCGGAGATCTGCACACTCGCGCTGGAGCTGGGCCGCGGCCTGCTGGTCGGCTCGTGGATCATGGGCAGCGTGCTCCCTGGCCGGATGATCTCGGCCTGTCCCGCGGGCGCGCTGCGCACGCGCCTCATCGAGGGGCTCATCGCGGGCGACCGCAGCCTCGCGCTGGCCGACTCGGAGCCCGCCGCGCGCGGCGTCTGCCCGGACGTCACGCTGCGCGCCGTGCCCGACGGCGACGGCTGGCGCCTCGACGGTGCCAAATCCGGCATCTGGACGGGTGCGGACACGACCGAGCTCCTGGTGTCCGCGACGAGCGGAGCACCGGGCGCCGGCGAAATGCTGCTCGTCGTGCCCGTCGATGCGGCGGGCCTCCGGCTGCGGCGCTTCCCGACGATCGACGGCGGCGAGGCCGCCGAAGCGACCTTCACCGGCGTGGAGGTCGGTGCGGGAGCCGTGCTCGCGGCACCCGACTCTGGCGTGCGCGCGCTGCGCGAAGCCGCCTGGGATCTCGCCTGCATCGCGTCGATGGCCGAGTGCGTCGGCCTCATGAAGGCGCTGCTGCTCAGGACCGCCGAGTACCTGCACACCCGCAAGCAGTTCAACCAGCCCCTGTCGAAGTTCCAGGTGCTGCGTCATCGCATGGCCGACATGGCGCTCGCCTGCCGGCGTGCCGAGGTGCTGGCCGAGAGCGTCGCGGAACATTTCGCGGTCCTGGACGGCACGCGCATGCACGAGGTCACGGGCGCCTGCATCAAGGGGCTCGACGGAGCGCGCTACGTCTGCGAACAGTCCATCCAGCTGCACGGCGGCATGGGCATGACGGCCGAGCTGCCCGTGGGGCGCTACCTGCGCCGCGTCATCGCGCTGCAGGCCACGCTCGGGTTCAGCGAGCACCTCCGCGCCCGCTACCGCGCCACCGCAGGCTGAGCCCGACGCACCGCCCTCCGCTGCGTCGCCGCCGCGCGGCCCGCGACGACCTCAGTCCACCGGTTCGAAAGCGGGCGCCGTGTAGGTCGAGCGTTTCACCGGGCTCAGGCGCACGCGCATGCCGATGCGTGGTTCACGATCGCCGAGATTCACCAGACAGGTCGCCAGACGCACGCCCGGCGCGTCGTCGAGTTCCACGAGTGCCGCGACATAGGGCGCGGCGTCCGGCTTCGCTTCCGGCAGGAAGCTGCGCAGCACGCGCGTCCACGTGAACACCGTGCCGGTGCGCGGCGCGGGCCGCCACTCGAGCCGCGCCTCGTCGTGACAGCGCACGAAATCGTAGGGATACCACTGCCAGGCCCCGCAGACGGAGCAGGCCGGCAGCCGGAATTCGCCGCGTTCGAGCGCTTCCCAGAAGGGACGCACGATGTCGGTGTCGAAGCGGGGCGGATGGTCGGGCAGGCTCATGTTCGGCTCACCGGTCGCGGGTCAGGACGAGGGTCGCGTGGTCCGGGCCACCGAAGGTGGACACGACGCCGACCTCGGCATCGGCGATCTGCGCGGCGCCACGCACGCCGCGGATCTGCCGCACGCCCTCGACGACGTGCGTGATGCCCGGGATGTAGGAATACGCGAGGTGGCCGCCGTCGGTGTTGACGGGCAGCGCGCCGCCGGGGCCCGTGCGGCCGTCGGCCACGAAGGCCGCGCCCTCGCCGCGCCCGCAGAAGCCGAGACCCTCGAGCTGCAGCACGATGGAGATCGTGAAGCAGTCGTAGACCTCGGCGAAATCGACGTCGTCGTGCGTGATGCCCGCCTGCGCGAACGCGCGCCGCGCGGCATCGCCCGGCCCGATGTCGAGGAACCGCGGGCTCTGCGTGAACATCTCGGTCAGCGTCCAGGGATTCGAGCCCGCCGCGATGCCGGCGACGACTGCGGGCGGATGCCGCAGGTCGCGTGCGCGCTCGAGCGTGGTGACCACGTAGGCGACCGCGCCGTCGCTGATCAGGCAGCAGTCCAGGTTGCGGATCGGCTCCGCGATGACGGGCGACTTCAGGTAGTCGTCCATCGTGATGCGCTGCGGCCGCTGCGCGCCCGGCGTGCGGGAAGCCCACTCGCGCTGCGCCACCGCGAGCGAGCCCAGCTGCGCGGACTCGAGGCCGTACTCGTGCCGGTAGCGCTGCATCATCGCGGCGAAGTAGAGCGGCTGGCCGTAGTAGCCCATCGGCATCTCGAGATCCGCCTTCAGCGGATCCGCCGCGTGATAGGCGTACGGGCCGCCCGGCGCGGAAGTGCGCGTGCCGTAGACGACGAGCACCGTGGTCGCGAGGCCCGCGGCGATCGCGTTCTTCGCCTCGACGAGCGCCGCCACGGGACCCGCGCCCGGCACGTAGGCGTTGATCGCCGAGTAGGACCGGCGCGTCATGCCGGCGCCGAGTGCGATCTCGTCGAGCGGCGGCTGCTTGATGTGCATGATGATGCCGTCGACCTGCGTCGGCTCGAGGCCGGCGTCCGCGATCGCGCGGCGCGATGCATCGACCAGCAGCGCATCGAGCGCCCGGTCCACCTTGCGGCCCAGCGCCGACTCGCCGACGCCCGCGATCGCCAGTCTCTTGTCCGTCGGTCTCATGCCCCGCCCCGTTCCTTCACGATGCCGGTGTCCTGCCCGGCGATCCCGGCAACCCGGCGCACCGCCCCTCCGGTCCAACCGACGGGTTTCAGCGCCATTCGATCACGCTCGAGAAGATCGCGGGATTCTGCGCGCGGTTGAAGGCGATGATGCGCTCGGTGTGCTCGCGCATGAGCCGCGATGCCAGCTCGGGGTCCCTCGCCAGGATCGCCTTCGCGATGTTCTCGTGGTCGACGACCGTGGTCGCGTGGAAGTCGCGCAGATCCGCCGTGGTCATGATGTGCTCGGCGAAGATCAGGTTGACGGCGTCGGTGAGCAGCGACCAGACCGGGTTGCGCGCGAGCACGGGCAGCAGGCTGTGGAAGTCCAGCAGCGTCTCGGTGCGGATCAGCCGCGGGTTCGGCGCCTCACAGGGCCGCTCCACGGCCGCCCGCAGTGCCAGCGTCTCGGCCCGGTTGAGTCTGGTGCGGGCGGCGATCTCGGCGACCTTCGGCGCCGCGATCAGCATGACGGCCGTGAGGTCCTCGTAGGTCGCGCCCGCGAGGCCGAAGTACAGCGTCAGCATGCGGCCGAGATTCTCCGCGGTCGCGGCGCCGACGACGGGACCGCCGCGCGCGCCCGTGCGGATGCGCACGAGCCCCTGCACCTCGAGCAGCCGCAGTGCCTCGCGCAGCGACGCACGACCCACCTCGTAGTGCCTGAGCATCTGCGCCTCGGAGGGCAGCGCGTCACCCTCCTTCAGGCCGCGCTCGGTGATGTCCAGGATGATCTCGCGTGCGATCAGCTCGGAGGTCTTTAGCACGCGGCGCTTGCGGCGCAGCGACGAACGCGCCGCGGGGTCCGCGGTGTCCTCCGTCGCCGCAGCGTCGGCGCGGGTCCTCGCAGCGGCGGCCGCGCGTGTTCCGGATCTGACGGTCTTCTTCATGTGATCGTCCGGAGTGGGTTGGAACCGTGTTGATCGCGAACTCAGGCGCTGCGCGCGCCTGCGTCGAGCCCGACGACGCCCGCGTCACGCAGCGCGGCGATGCGCTCGTCGCCGTAGCCCAGCTCCCGCAGGATCTCCGCGGTGTGCTGGCCCATGCGCGGCGCCGCCGGCTTGTGCTGTCCCGGGGTATCCGACAACCGCACGTACAGTCCGATCTCGCGGATCGGGCCGTGCAGTGACTCCGGCTGCTCGACGACGAGCCCCTGCGCCAGCGCCCAGTCCTCGAAGAAGAGGTTCGGCATCCAGGGCTCGCGTGCCGGGATCTCGCAGGCCACGCGGTGTTCGCGCAGCAGCCGGAACGCATCGGCCGAATCCATCTCCGCGAAGCGCGACGCGAGCGCCTGCGCGAGACGATCGGGCTCGGCGGGCGAGAGATCCGCCGCGAGGCCGAGCGCGCCCGCGAGCCGCGTGAACGCGGCCTTGCCCACGCAGGCGATGCAGAGCCAGTGGTCCCGCGTCCGGTAGAGCCGGTAGAGCGGCCCCCAGCCCGTCTGCTCGCCGTCCATCGGCAGCGCCGTCATCGGCTCGTCGTTCGGGCCCAGGAAATGATGCGAGGACGTGAACAGGCTCGAGTGCAGCTGCGGGCTCTCGACGTACTGGCCCTCGCCCGTGCGCGCCCGGTGCTCGAGCCCGGCCAGGACCGCGACCGCGCCGATGAGCCCGTTGTAGTAGTCCTCGTTGCCCTCGGCGCTGCGCACGGGCTTGTTGCCCGCGCCGGCCGCCTCGTACAGCAGGCCCGTGAACCCGGACACCAGCGGCGCGAAGGACTTGTGGTGCGCCTTCGGGCCGGCAGAGCCGAAGCCCGGCAGGTAGACGTACAGCAGCTTCGGGTTGATCTTCGCGAGCGTCTCGTAGCCGATGCCGATCTTCTCGGCCTTGCCGGGGCGCTGGTTGTGCATGACGACGTCGGCGGTGGCGACGAGCTCGTGCACGATGCGGCGGCCCTCGGCGGACTTGAGATCGACGACGATGTTGCGCTTGCCGCGCTGCGCGGCCTCGAAGGGATTCGGCAGCGCGCGCATCTGCTCGCCCGAGGGTGCCTCGACCATGATCACGTCCGCACCGAGATCCGACAGCAGCTTCGCGCCGTAGGGCGTGGCGAAGAACGAGGCGAAATCCAGGATGCGGATGCCCTTGAGCGGGTGCGCGAGCGGCTGGCCGGAGGCGGCCGCGGCCTGCGGCGGGAGCGTCGCCGCGAGGCGGCGGAGCTCCTCGTTGTGCTCACCGACGCGCGGTGGCGGCGCGGGCGGCGCCGTCGGCGCCTTCGCGAACTTGAGCGGCGGCGCGGACTGGCGGATGCGGCCGTACGTCGGGTGCTCGTGCGTCATCACGCGCTTCGCGAACAGCACCTGCTCGTCGTTCAGCACCTCGCCCTGGCGCAGCACGGGCAGCACCGCGAGGTCGGCCGCCTGGAAGAGGTCGATCCACTCCTGGCGCGGGCGCTGCCGGAAGGCCTCGGGGATGTACTCGCGCGCGATGACGAATTCCTCGTCGTTCAGCGGCACGGACATCTCGGGCCGGTCGGTGATCGTCTGCGTGATGTCGCCGAAGCCGAAGATCTCCATCATGGCCTTGAAGCCGCCCTGGCCACCGGTGTGCACCTGGATGAACTCGCCGTCGCCGCATTCGAAGGCGGCCGTGATCAGGCGCTTGCGGCCGAAGCCCGTGCGCTGGCCACCCTGCGTCTCGACGTAGGAGATGTTCTTAGGGTGGTGCCACCAGTTCATCGGGCTCTGCGACAGCAGCCCGTCGAGCAGCGAGACGTCGACGAACTGGCCGCGGCCCGTCACCTGCCTCGCGCGGACTGCGGCGAGGATGCCGATCGCGGCCATGAAGCCCGTGCCGTAGCCGATGTGCGGATGGCCGAGGAAGATCGGACCCTCGCGACCCGCGCTCGGCTGCTCGGTCATGACGCCCATCTTCGCGGCGACGAGGCAGTCCCAACCCGGCTCGTCGCGCCAGGGCCCGTTCTGGCCGTAGCCGGTGATGCCGCAGCACACGAGGTGCGGGAAGCGCTCCTTCAGGGTCGCGTAGTCCAGGCCGTAGCGTGCCGCGCGGCCCGGCCCGAAGGATTCGAGGAACACATCCGCCCCGGCGAGCAGACCGTCGAGCGCACGGCGATCCGCCGCATCGTACAGGTCCAGCTGCAGACTCTTCTTGCCGCGTTCCCAGGCGAGCCGCACGAGATCCGGGGCGCCGCCCGCGGGGCCCGGCCGCTCGATCCGGATGACGGTCGCGCCGCAGTCGGCGAGCAGCAGCGTCGCCACGCTGCCGGGCATGCCCCAGCTCGCGTCGATGACGGTCAGTGCACTCAAGGGGCCCATGCTTCATCCCCGGCTTCGGAGCCGATCACAACGAGTATGCGCATATTAGCCCCGGTTGGCCCGGAATGGGACGGCGGCGCTGCCGCCGGGGCCCCGCGGGTCAGTGCACCATCGACTTCGAGAACCCGCCGAGCAGTACCGCTCCGGCGACGATGAGCGCGATGCCCGCGATCGCCGGCGCGTCCAGCGGCTGCTTCAGGAACACCCAGCCGATCAGCGCGATCAGCGCCATGCCCACGCCGGACCAGACCGCGTAGGCGATGCCCACGGGCAGGGTGCGCAACGTCAGCGACAGGAAATAGAAGGCGACGCCGTAGGCGATCACGACGACCGCGGTCGGGCCGGGGCGGGTGTAGCCCTCGGTGAATTTCAGGGCGGTCGTGCCGGCGATCTCGCTCAGGATCGCGATGCCGAGATAGAACCAGTGCGACATCGTCCTGCCTCCGCGGAATGCACTCGAGATCGGGTCCGGGCCGCGTTCAGCGGCGTGTCACAGCAGCGATCCCGTGCGGAACGCCACGCCGGTCACGACGAACAGCACCGAGACGAACGTGACCAGCACGATGCGCCGCGCGAGCACGGGCAGCGTCTCGGGCGACAGCCGCGGGATGATGCGCAGCCGCGCGTCGGCGGCCAGCAGCAGCGTTGCCGCGAGCAGCGACAGCTTCAGCAGGATCAGGTGTGCGAACGGGACGCCGCCCGCGAACCACGCGCGGAAGTCCGGTACGAGCGCATGCGCGAGCCAGAGGCCGGTCGCCACCTGGATCAGCAGCGCCGGCATGCCGATCTTCTCGTAGCCGCCCTCGAAGCGCAGCAGCTCGGCCGGCGAGCGCTCGCGCAGCGCGCGCGGCAGCACGGTCAGCGCGAGCACGAGGTGGCCGCCGACCCAGACGGTGGCGGCGAGGACGTGCAGCAGAAGGATGATCTTGTACATGCGCCGATTCTAGACCAGCACCGCGCGGCCGGCCCGCCTCTACTTCCGCGGCAACAGGCTCGCGGGCACCACCCAACGGTCGGGCAGACCACGGTAGTAGTCCGGGATCGGCATCGCCGCGCAGGTCCCCTCGCCGGGCAGCGCGTGATAGCGCGGGTGCCAGGGCAGCAGAGCGCCGGGCGGGGACAGGTCGCGGTCGAGCTTGGGCATGATCGGCAGCACGTCACGGCCCCGCTCGCCGGCCAGCATCGCCGCGAGCGAACCGTGGCGGTCCAGCGCCGCCGCGACTTCCAGCAGCGTGAAGGCCGTGACCGGGGCCGCGGGCAGCTCCTCGCTGCGGCTCGCCTCCACCGCCACGTGCGGCTCGATCCAGCAGAACTCGTCGACCTCGCCACAGGCCACACCGTCCGTCGACCCGGCCGCGGCCACACCGAGGAAGAAATGCGTGTCGAAGCGCCGCGGCAGACCGGGCGGGGTCACCCAGTGAGCGAAATGCACCAGCGTGTCCGCCCCCCCGGCCAGCCGCAGGCCGGTTTCCTCGACCAGTTCGCGCGCAGCCGCCGTGAAGAACGGCAGCACATCGCCCGGGTCCAGCCAGACATCCGGCGCATGGTGACGCCGCATCGCCGGCGGCTCGACGGCCACCTGCGCCGCCGCCACGCGATCGGAATCCTCGACCTTGCCGCCCGCGAACACCCACAGTCCGCCGAAGGACATCGCCGCATGCCGCCGCGTCAGCAGCGTCTCGACGCGGCCCGCGTGCTCGCGCAGCAGCACCACGCTCGCGGCCGGCACCAGCGGTGCCGGTGCGGGACGCGAAGCCGGGGAGGATTCATCTGCCATCGTCAAAGCTTACCGCCCGCGACGGAACGACACCAAGGCGAGGCTGGCGCCGCGCTGCGACGGGGCCGCGCGCGCGTGGCGGCTCCGCTGGCCGGGCCACGGAACCCGCCCGAACCGGTGCGCGAGCCTCACGTCCCCGACCCGCCCGTCACGGCGGGGGAACGGCCGAAGCGGGCGAGGATGTGGGCCGTCATGCCCCGGGCGAGTTCCTCCTCGCCGAAGAACACCGTGGCGTTGCCCTCGCCCGCGAGCAGCTGCGAGTCGGCTTCGCTGTGGGTGCGCAGCACGATCTCGACATGCGCGTTCAGCACACGCGCCGCATCCGCGATCCGCCGGCCGTCGATCGCGTCCGGCGTCGCCACCACGAGCATGGCGGCGTCGGCGATGTGCGCCTGTTTCAGCACCGACGGGTCGGCCGCGTCGCCGGAGACCGCGACGCGACCCTGCGCACGCAGCGATTCGACGAGTTCGCGGTTCCGCTCCGCGACCACGTACGGGATGCCGCGCGCATCGAGCGCCTGGGCGACGCGCCGCCCCACGCGCCCGTAGCCCACCAGGACCACCTGCCCTTCCAGATAGCGGCGCTCGGTGTTCCGCGGCAGCGTCGCGAACGGATCGGCGGGTTGCTCCAGCCGCCGCGCGAGCCTCGAACGCCCGACGATCCAGCGACGGATCGGTTCGTTCACGGCGAACAGGAAGGGGTTTGCCGCGATGGAGATCAACGCACCCGCCAGCACGAGGTTCATGGCGTCCGGCGGCAGCAGTCCCAGCGAGATGCCGAGGCCCGCGAGGATGAACGAGAACTCACCGATCTGCGCGAGGCTCGTCGCGACCGTGAGCGCCGCGTTGAGCGGGTAGCGGTAGGCCAGCACCAGGCCCAGCGCCGCGATGGACTTGCCCGCGATGACGATGGCCACGACGCCCAGCACCCGTCCGGGCTCCTCGACCAGCACGCGCGGCTCGAACAACATGCCGACCGACACGAAAAACAGCACGGAGAACGCATCACGCAGCGGCAACGACTCCTCCGCCGCGCGGTGGCTGAACTCCGATTCGCGCATCACCATGCCGGCGAAGAAGGCGCCGAGCGCGAACGAGACGTCGAAGAGCTGCGCGGCGCCGTAGGCGATGCCGATCGCCACCGCGACGACGGCGAGCGTGAACAGCTCGCGCGAACCCGTGCGCGCGACCTGCCACAGCAGCCAGGGCAGCGCACGCCGGCCCGCGACGAGCATCAGCGCGATGAAGCCGGCGACCTCCAGCAGCGTTGTCCCGATGGTCAGCCACAGCGGACCGGCACGTCCCGCGCTCGGTTCGGTGCCGCCCAGCAGGCCCGCGAGCGGGGGCAGCAGCACGAGGACCAGCACGCAGACCAGGTCCTCGACCACCAGCCAGCCGACCGCGATGCGCCCGTTCATCGTCTCGAGCGCGCCCCGCGCCTCCAGCGCCTTCAGCAGGACCACGGTGCTCGCGCAGGACAGCGACAGGCCGAGCACCAGGCCGGCGCCCGCGCTCCAGCCCCACCAGTGGGCGGCGAACATGCCGAGCGCCGTCGCCAGTCCCATCTGCACCACGGCGCCGGACACCGCGATGCGCCGCACCGCCAGCAGATCGCCGAGGGAAAAGTGCAGCCCGACGCCGAACATCAGCAGCATCACGCCGATCTCCGCGAGCTGCGAGGCGATCTGGACGTCGGCGACGAACCCGGGCGTGGCGGGGCCGATGATGATGCCCGCGGTCAGGTACCCGACGATGGCGGGGATCCGGATCCGCTCGGCCACGAAGCCGAGAGCCAGGGCCATGCCGAAGCCCGCGGCCAGGGTCGTGATGAGGGGCAGGTCATGTTCCATCGCGTACCACGCAACCTGACCGCGACCGGGGGCGCGCCCGGCCTGCGCACACGGGCGACGCCCGCGTCAACGGAAGACGACGGTTCTGTGACCGTTCAGCAGCACGCGGTCCTCGAGATGACAGCGCAGGCCGCGGGCCAGCACCGAGCGCTCGACCTCCTTGCCGTAGCGGACGAAGTCTTCCGCCGTGTCACCGTGATCCACGCGCACCACGTCCTGTTCGATGATCGGACCCTCGTCGAGTTCCTCGGTGACGTAGTGGCAGGTCGCGCCGATGAGCTTCACGCCGCGCTCGAAGGCCTGGTGATAGGGCTTCGCGCCGGCGAAGGACGGCAGGAAACTGTGGTGGATGTTGATGATGCGCCCCGGGTACCGCCGCGTGATCTCCGCAGGCAGGACCTGCATGTAACGCGCGAGAACCATGACGTCGCCCGCGTGTTCGCGGAAGAGCCGCTCCACCTCGGCGAAGTGCGCCGTGCGGTCCGCGGGATCGAGCGGGACGTGCACGAACGGGATGCCGTGCCATTCCACGAACGCGCGCAGGTCCGTGTGGTTCGAGATCACGCAGGGCACGTCGAAGACGAAGTCGCGCGCGCGCCAGCGGTGCAGCAGGTCCACGAGGCAGTGGTCCTGCTTCGAGCACAGCAGCACCACGCGCGGCTTCACCGCCGAATCGGTGATGCGCCAGTCCATCGCGAACTCCGCCGCGATCGGCTCGAAGCGGCGCCGGAACTCGTCGATGCCGAACGGCAGCGAACCCGCCAGCACGGTGTTGCGCATGAAGAAGCGCTGCGTGCCACGATCCGCGTGGTAGTTGGACTCCAGGATCCAGCCCTTGTGACCCGCGATGAAGGCGCTGACCGCCGCGACGATGCCGACCCGGTCCGGGCAGGACACCACGAGCGTATAGATGCGGTCGTCGGACATGGAGGCTCCTGGAGCGCGCGGAACGGCAACCGGCGCGGGGCCGCAATCGTAAGTGCGGGCCGCGGTGTTGTCCAAACCGGAAGAGCCAACCAGGCTCGCGACTTCAGCGCCCTGTCGCGTCCGCGTCCAGGAGCCCGATCTTCCCGTCCGCGACCATCCAGGTCTTGTCGTCCTGCGTACGTACCGCGATGGGTTTGGCCGCCCACAGGCTCCAGAACACGTGAATCTCGGTCGGAACGGGATCGAGCAGGTGTGACACGAACAGCGCCACCGCCTCGGGCTCGTTGCTCGCCACGAGACAGCTCCTGGAGTAGGCGCGTTGGCCCGTCACCTTCGAACCCGTGACCTCGATCCGGTATGCGCCGCCGATCGGGAGGCTCGCGCGGGCGGTCACGACCGGCAGGAAGTACACGAACCAGCGGTCCGTGCGAGCTGGATCGGCGGGCAACACGACGGTGTTGTACTGGCCCGGGCAGCGCGGAAAGGGCGTGTCGATCGCGAGCCTGCGCGCCTGAACCGCGCCGGCTTCGTAGGCCGACAGCGCCTGGGGCACTTTGAGCACGACGACGGGACCGATGCTCCTGCCCGCGTCCGAGATCGTCACGCGATACAGCGCGGCCGGCGTCGCATCCACGAAAGTCACGTCCACCCCGCGTGGGGAGTTCTGCGTGACCCAGCCGCGCACGCGCCGGTCCTGCCGAAATGCCGGCAGCGTCAATGCTTCATCCGTGGCTACCGCGGCGGCGCGGTCGAGACGATAAATCCTCGCGCCGGCAGCCTCGATCTCTCTGATCGCCGCAGGAGTGGCGGCAGACCGGGCCGGTTCGTCCGCACGTACTGCGGCAAAGGGCGCAAGCGGTAGCGCCGTGAGCAGCGCCGCAACATGAAGCAGACACCGCAGAGGCTTGGAACGCTGCGTCAACGAAATCACATCATGCCTCGGCATATGTCTTCGCGCCGGGGTTGCCAGCCCGCCAACGGGCGGCACGCCCTATCTTCTCCGAGAGTTCATGGCTTTTCTGCAGCGACAATTTATTCTCTCGTCTCGCGGATCCTCCGCGGCGGCGAGCCCGGGCCACTATTCACTTGAGCCGTTGCGCGGGATCCGTTTCGGCAACGTAACCTGCGCCGGACTTGCAATGAGATCCAAAATTCCCAAGTAGGGAACCTTCCCCCGCCCGATCGTCCTGAAAGCGTCGAACTTTCCGTACACCATGACATTATCCAGGATCAGCGTCTTGTTTGGATCCCGATTCTCAATCGAGCTGAGATCGCCTCGAACAACAATTGCGCTTCCGAAGTCCTGCCTTAGAAGCGATTCTTCGTCCGGATAAAGAAATACGAAATCTCCCACGACCTCGGCGGTTCCCATGACACCGACTATCTTTCCATGATAGTCCTCTGGTCTCGCAATGAGCCGCACGAATGGTGGCCTACAAATACGCCCCTCTTCCGCGAGATCTGTCCCGGGTACGGGCACCAGCTGTTGTTCGCAGCTCGTTCCAAATCGCCCATCGGCGGACTCCGTGAACGGTGGTCGATCCGGTTGCTTGGAACACCCGATGCCGCCCGTGGCCACAAGAAGGCATACAAAGAACAATGCCTGTGGTGAATGGCGACGACCGTTGCCGCGGAACTCGCGTGTCATGGACCGCATCCAATGGGTTCACCGGGGCGGGACGGGTCTCCGGTCGGGCGCGAGCCCGCTGGCCCACCGACCTGTATCGTACTACCGCTACTCCGCGTGTACCGGCAGACCGCACCCGCCCGTGTCACGACGTAGGCGTCGAAATCGCCTTCTTTTGCCCAGACAGTGCTCGTGTGTCGTCTAGCCAGATCCTGATCGCCACCGTGAACACCAAACAGATTGTCAGGATGTGAATGGATGGTACCCGCCCACGTCCCGGGTACGTGAACTTTCCCAGCACCGTAAGCTCCAACAAGGAGGTCGACGCTCATCCTTCCTTCCGCGTCCGGCTCGGCCGGTCCAATCGTCAACGTCCGGGGATCAAGGGAATATCGCGACGTGCGCGGGTCAATCACGATCGAGATAGCAATCTCTCTCCCCAGCTCCTGAGTCGCTACGCGCAGGAAGGCAGCGGTGCGTACGGCCAGCTCCGTCTTGTTCCGTGAGCCACGGGGGAAGAAGTCTGGGCGGTTGATGTTGCGCAGGATCCAATCGCGACAGGTCACGTGCAGCGGTGCGAAGAGACATTTCACCGAGTATCCATCGAGTCGCACAGAGGGGGGGCCTGAACACACCCTGCAGGAGGCGGCGTAACCACGCGAGGGCTGTGTAGCAACGTCAGCTGCCCCACAAACGGCGGCGTACCCGGTCCAATCGACGAAAGAGCATCAAATTCACCAATGGCGGTAATGTGCTCAACGACGGACCGTGCAACTGGAGTCGGAGGCTTTAGGGAACCAAGGTCTCCGCGCACTTCAATAGCCGATACGTCGTCGCGCAACTGGAAGGCATTCAGGTTGGGATACAGGAGCGCCACGCCTCCCTGCATTACCAACACGCCCCTCAGGGCAATTACACGGCCATGAAAGTCCTCAGGACGCGCGATAACTCGAATAAAGGGAGGCGTGCACAACGGCGTAAGTTTGACAACATCGGTTCCCGGCCGCGGCAACATGTGTTGTTCGCACGCGCTGTCGAAGCGACCATCTCGTGACTCCTTTAGCACGGGCACCGCAGAGGTCGCGCTGTCCGCTTTGCCGCCGCATCCTGCAAGGAGACACGCTGCCAACACGGCAACTAGCGGCGACGACCACGCGTTCATGGTCCACATCCTCCGTCAAACCCGCCGATGCCGCGAGGCCGCGACGAAACGGGTCCAGCAACCTGGTCCGTTCGCCCACTTCCCGGATTGTAGCGACATACAACGCCGGATTTCGTGACCACGTAGGCGTCAAAATCGTCGTTGCCGCTGAAAAGGTATCGACGTCGATCGGCCTCTTCCTGGTCATAGCTATGCACTCCGAATAGATCATCCGGATGGGAGTGGATGTCGCCTACGTAAGTGCTGGGATCGTACGTCCTTCCGAACCAGCCCGCCGCAATGGCTATCGTGTATGGCTTGTTCGAATCGAGGGGTTTGGGGTCGCCGATGATCAGCGTCCTCGGATCCAGGTAATAACGAGATGTGCGCGGATCGATCACGATGGAGATTCCAATCTCCTTGCCCAGCTCCTGAGTGGCCACCCGCAGAAAGGCAGCGGTTCGTACGGCCAGCTCCGTCTTGTTCTGTGCGCCACGGGGGAAGAAGTCTGGGCGGTTGATGTTGCGCAGGATCCAATCGCGACACGTCTCCCATGATGTACAGACCCTGGAGGACCCGCGCGCTGTCGTCGTTGCCTGGCCCGGCAACGTAGCGCTCGGTCCACCCATCCCCAGCACCGGATTGAATCCCGGCGTCCGTGTCGCCCCCGGACCACCCGTGCAGGCGACCGGATTGGTCACGAAGCAACCTTTCGGCGGCGGCGGCTTACCGCCACCGAACAAGCCTCCGAAGATCTTCTTGAACACGTTGCCGATTCCTTTGAGGACGTCACCGAGGCCTTCGAATACTTCCTCGCCCGCGACCACAATCACGCCGACGCCGACGCCGATGGTGCACAGGTGAGGCTCCGTACAGCCCCAAGTGAATACGAGGACTGGCTGATAGCCGCTCGGATCCGTGTAGCTCAGCGGATTGTTGTTGACGTAGCTGTAGTGGTTGAACGCCTGGGTGAAGCCGGTCGCTGGAACGTATGGATCAGCGCTGAGGAACCGCCCGAGAATGGGATCCTGCACCCGGCCGTTCATGTGGTTGAGCGTGGCGCCGCCCAGGCTCTCGTGGAACGTGTAGCCGCGACGTGACAGGTTGCCGATCAGCGTCGCATCCCCGGACGGGAGCGGCAGACCCCAGGTGCTGGGATCGCCGCGCTGACCGTAGCTCGTGAACCGCTCACGCACATAGATCGCATTGGTCGAGTCCGTCACCGTCTCGATGCTGCCCAGCGGATCGAGGTGGAAGTAGCGCGTGAGGTTCGAGCTGGCACTGCCCGACTGGCGGGTGTACAGCGCCACCGGGTTACCTCCCGCATAGATGGTGTGCCGCCACTCCGTCAGCGTGCCGCGAGTCCATTTCTCAAGCAGACCCCCGATGTAGATCGTCGTCTCGGTCGTCGATCCATTGACATACACGAGCCGCCAGCGGTCGTGGTTCGGTCCATAGCTGAACGTGTTGGTCGTCCCCGCATTCGTGATCACGAGCGGAAGGTTCGCGCTGCTCCACGTGATCGTGTTCGCGGGCGCCTCCCGCGTGAGCATGTTGCCGTTGGCGTCGTAGGTGTAGAGCAGGCTGCCAACGGACCGGACCTGATGCTTCTTCGTGGCGTCGTAGTGTTTACGACGATGCGACGGACGCGGCACACCCGCCGCGCGCTGCGGCACGAGCAGCCCGAGCGCCTCCTCGCCGCGATAGACGTGAACAACCAGCGGTTCCTTCACGTCCCCGCCCCGGCCGTTCCGAGTTCATCCACCGTGACGCGCAGTTCCATTGCACACCTCGAATCGATTCCCTGGGATCGGGCCGTGACGCCCGCATTGCCCGGCCGAGCCTAGGTCGGTGCGCCGCGGCAAGTCAACGCGCCGGCCGTCACGTCCCAGCGCCTACCGTTCCGGCCCGGGCGCCTGCCGCCCCATCCGCCGCGGGCACCGCGTCGATTTCACGGCCTGCCCGCCACCCCCGTACAATGGCCGCCCCCGCGAGGCGCGCCCATGACCGCACCCGAACGCAAAGATCCACGCAGCATCGACTTCGGCTACGAGCAGGTGCCCTGGTCCGACAAGGCGCGCCGCGTGCGCGGCGTGTTCGACTCGGTCGCCGGCCGTTACGACCTCATGAACGACCTGATGTCGGGCGGGCTGCACCGGCTCTGGAAGCATTTCGCGCTCTCGCAGACGGGGCTCAGGCCCGGGCAGCGCGCGCTCGACGTCGCGGGCGGCACGGGCGACCTCGCGCTCGGCATGGCGCGCCAGGTGGGACCCGAAGGCCTCGTGCTGCTGACCGACATCAACTACGAGATGCTGAGGCGCGGCCGCGACCGCGTGATCGATGCGGGCGTCGTCGGCACGGTGCAGTGCTCGCTCGCGAACGCCGAGCGCCTGCCGTTCCCGGATTCCAGCTTCGACTGCGTGACCATCGGCTTCGGCCTGCGCAATGTCACGGACAAGCCCACCGCACTCGCCGACCTGCGCCGCGTGCTCCGGCCCGGCGGCCAGCTCCTGGTGCTGGAGTTCTCGCAGCCGGCCTGGCCCGGCCTCAAGCCGCTGTACGACGTCTATTCCTTCGCCGTGCTGCCGCGGCTCGGGCGGCTGGTCGCGAAGGACGAGGCGAGCTACCGCTATCTCGCCGAGTCCATCCGCAAGCATCCGGACCAGGAGACGCTGCTCGCGATGATGCGCGCGGCGGGGCTCGAGAACTGCCGGTACCACAACCTGACGGGCGGGATCGTGGCCCTGCACCGCGGCTACCGGCTGTGAACGCCCCGGATCCCGTGCTGTTGCCGCTCGCGGCGCTGCTGAACCGCAACCTTCAGGTCTCGCCGCGCGCGGGCCGACTCGCGGCGCGGCTGGAGGGTCGCGCGCTGAAGCTCGTTGTTGCGGCCACGCCCATCGAGCTGCTCTGCTCCGTGCGCGACGGTCGGGTACATCTCGCGCGCGGCGGCGTCGGCGATGCCACGATCACCGGCACGCCGCTCGGCCTGCTGGCGCTCGTGACGCGGGGCGGTGACGACCGGCCGCGCGGCGAAGGGCTGCGCATCGAAGGCGACGCCGAGACCGCGCAGGCCTTCCGCGACCTGCTCGTCGAGCTGCGGCCGGACCTCGAGGAGGAACTGTCGCGCTTCCTCGGCGATGCGCTCGCGCATCACGTCGCGCGCGGCGCGCAGGGCGCGCTGGACTACGCGGCACGCGCGTTCCGCACGCTCGGCACCGACGTCGCCGAGTACCTGACCGAGGAGAGCCGCGACGTGCCCACGCGCGACGAAGTCGCGGCGTTCGCATCCGAAGTCGACCGGCTGCGCGACGCGACCGAGCGGCTCGCCGCGCGCATCGCGCTCGTCGAACGGCAGCGGCCCGCACGATGAGGAGCGCACGCATCCTCGGGCGCATGCTCGGCATCCAGCGCGTGCTGGTGCGGCACGGCCTCGACGATTTCGTGCGTGCCACGCACCTCTACCGGCCCCTGCGCCTGGTGCAGATGCTCTCGCCGTGGACCTGGTTCGCGCGCCGTGCGGGCCGCTCGCGCGGCGAACGACTGCGGATCGCGCTGGAGGAACTGGGGCCCATCTTCATCAAGTTCGGGCAGGCGCTCTCGACGCGGCGCGACCTGCTGCCGCCCGACATCGCCGACGAGCTCGCGAAGCTGCAGGACCGCGTGCCACCTTTCGACGCGGACACAGCGCGCCGGCAGATCGAGGCGGCGCTGGGCCAGCCCGTCGGCGCGGTGTTCGCCGAGTTCAGCACCGAGCCGCTCGCGGCCGCTTCGATCGCGCAGGTGCACGCGGCGCGCCTGCGCGACGGACGCGAGGTCGTGGTGAAGGTGCTGAGGCCCGGCATGGCCGCCGTGATCGGCCGTGACCTCGAGGTGCTCGCCGCGCTCGCGGCACTCGCCGACCGCTACTGGCCCGAGGCGCGACGGCTGCGGCCGCGCGAGGTCGTGGCCGAGTACGAGAAGACCATCCTCGACGAGCTGGACCTCATGCGCGAGGCGGCGAATGCCGCGCAGCTCGGCCGCAATTTCGCGGGCTCGAAGCTGCTCTACGTGCCCGAGGTCCACTGGGACCTGTGCCGGCGCGATGTCATGGTGCTGGAGCGCATCCACGGGCTCGCCGTGTCCGAGGTCGAGCGCATGAAGGCCGCGGGCACGGACATCCCGAAGCTCGCGGAGAACGGCGTGAACATCTTCTTCACGCAGGTGTTCCGCCACAACTTCTTCCACGCCGACATGCACCCCGGCAACATCTTCGTGGACATCAGCGACCCGCTGAACCCGATGTACCAGGCCGTCGACTTCGGCATCGTGGGCACGCTCTCGCCGCGCGACCAGCATTACCTCGCGGCGAATTTCCTCGCCTTCTTCGAACGCGACTACCGCCGCGTCGCCGTGCTGCACGTCGAGAGCGGCTGGGTGCCGGCCACGACCCGCGTCGACGAGCTCGAGAGCGCCGTGCGCACGGTCTGCGAGCCGATATTCAACAAGCCGTTGAAGGAGATCTCCTTCGGGCAGGTACTCCTGCGGCTGTTCGAGACCGCGCGCCGCTTCGACATGAAGGTGCAGCCGCAGCTGATCCTGCTGCAGAAGACGCTGCTCAACATCGAGGGCCTCGGCCGGCAGCTCTACCCGGAGCTCGACCTCTGGAAGACCGCGAAGCCCATCCTGCGCGCGTGGATGCAGGAGCGCGTGGGCCCGAAGGCGCTGGTCACGAGCCTCCGGCAGCACTGGCCCGATCTCGCCGAGGCGCTCAAGGTGGCACCCGTGCTCGCACAGCGCGTGATCCGCCAGGCCTACGAGGACAACTTCGAGGTGCGCACGGAATCGCGTGCCGTACAGGAACTGCGCATGGAACTGCGCGCCGGACAGGCCCGGCTGCGCGGCCTCGTCGCCGGGTCCGCCGGGCTGCTCGCCGGCGTGCTCTGGCTCGGGCTCGCGGTCGAGCCCGCGCTGCCGGGCGGCCTGCTCGTGGCGGGCGGCATCGCGGGACTCGCGGCCGGCCTGCGCCGCAGCGCCTGAGCATCCCCGTCGTGACCGCCACCGCCGGTCGCTACCGCTACCTCGTGCTGGCGCTGCTGGTCCTCGTCTACACGATCAACTTCGTCGACCGCATCATGCTCGGCATCCTCGTGCCGCCCATCAAGGCCGAGCTCGGGCTCGCGGACACCGAGCTCGGACTACTGGGTGGCACTGCATTCGCGCTGTTCTACACGGCGCTCGGCATCCCGCTCGGCTGGCTCGCCGATCGCGCGAACCGTGTCTGGATCATCACGACGGCACTCGCGCTGTGGAGCGCGTTCACGGCGGCCTGCGGCCTCGCGCAGAACTTCCCGCAGCTCTTTCTCGCGCGCATCGGGGTCGGCATCGGCGAAGCCGGCGGCACCGCGCCTTCCTACTCGCTGCTGAGCGACTATTTCGGCCCCGCCGAGCGCGCGCGGGCACTCGGCATCTTCTCCTTCGGCATCCCCATCGGCAGCGCGCTCGGGCTCGTGATCGGCGGCACCATCGCGAGCGCCATCGACTGGCGCACGGCGTTCCTGGCTGTCGGCGTCGCGGGCCTCGTGCTGGCGCCCTTCGTCAGGCTTGCGGTGCGCGAGGCGCCGCGCGGCGGCCTCGATTCGGCCGCCGCCCTGACAGCGCCGCCGCCGCTCGGCACCGTGGTCCGCCTGCTCTTCGCCAAGCGTTCGTTCTGGGGTCTGGCGCTGGGGGGTGGATTCAGCGCGATGATGGGCTACGGCCTGCTGTTCTGGCTGCCGTCGTTCTTCATGCGCAGCTACGGACTCACGCTCGTCGAGACCAGCCTGTACGTCGGCGGCATCACGATCGTGGGCAGCACCAGCGGCATCTGGCTCGGCGGCTGGCTCGCCGACCGCTTCGGCACCCGCAATCGCGCGGCCTATGCGCTGGTGCCGGCCGGAGCACTGCTGCTGTCGACGCCGTTCCACGTGGCGGGCGTGCTCTCGACGTCGCAGTTCCTGAGCCTGCTGGTCCTGGTGATCCCGATCGCGCTGAGCTCCGCCTGGGTCGGGCCGACGCTCTGCGCCGTGCAGCACCTCGTGCAGCCCGGCATGCGCGCGACCGGCAGTGCGCTCTTCCTGTTCGTCGACAACCTGATCGGCATCGGGCTCGGCTCGCTCGTGATCGGCGCGATCTCGGACGGACTCTCCGCGCGCTACGGCGCCGAGTCGCTGCGCTATGCGATCCTCGCCGGCACGGTGTTCTATCTGCTGGGCGCCGCGCTGTTCGCGCTCACCGCGCGGCGGCTCGACCGCGACTGGGTGTGAAGCGGGACGAATCAGCCAGGCGTCTCGCGCGGCAGGATCCAGATGCCTTCCGCGCGTCCGCAGAGACCGCCGTCCTCGTCGAAGACCGCGGTGCCGACACGGCACTTGCGCCCGTCGCGGTCGATGCGCCAGCCGATCACGACATGCGGCTTGCCCGCGCGCGCGAGGCGGTCGACGTGCGCGGACAGCGTGCCGAGCACCGTCCCCGGGACCAGCGTGCCCAGCGCGAACGCACCGGGACAGTCGAGCGCGGCGAACATGTGTTCGGGCGCCACCTTGCCGTCGACCGCGAGCGAATCATCGGGCGTCCAGGGTGCCGCGACGAGCGCACGGCCCGTGACGGGGCCCGCGAACAGGCGCAGTCCGTCGCCGCGCGCGCGCGCCGGCCCGCAGACGAAGCACTCGGGATACGGATGATGCCTCAGTCCCGCATAACCGAGTGACGCCTCCATGGCTGCGAGATAGTCCGGCGGCCGCGGCACTTCGATCTGCAGGTCGTACGGACGCGCATCGGCGATCACGGCCTCACCCTGCCTGAGCAGCAGCGTGTCGTCGGGCAGACGCACGACATCGAGCGGGACCTCGAGCGGCGGCGCGCGCAGCAGCCGCACACGCACGTTGCCGCGCGCGAAGCTCGCCAGCCGGCCCGCGACGTAGCCGCCGTTGCCCGAACCCGTCGGGCCGCGGAAGCGGTGGGGAATGACGAGGCCTCCGAGAACGTCCATGCGCGTCCAGCTCCTGCACGGCGCGCATCCGCGCGCCGCGACAATGATCATTGATGCGGATTGCGCCAGAAGCGCTCCATCTCCAGGTAGGTGAATGCGGCCGACCACGAGATCAGCACGAAGCCGACCAGCGACTCCGTGCCCACCATGAAGCGGATGGTGCCCGAGGGCACGAGGTCGCCGAAGCCCAGGGTCGTGAACGTGGTGGCGGCGAAATACACGTAGTCGAGGAAGGTGCCGTGCTCGGCGCCGTGCAAGATGCCATAGGCCGGATCCGCGAGCAGCAGCCTGTAGGCCGCGCCGAAGATCCAGATCTCGACCACGTGCAGACCGACGAGCAGCAGCACCAGCACGAGCACGCGACGGCGGCGCGGCGAATGCATGCGGCCGAGCCGCGTCGAGAGCCACGCGAGCGTCTCGTACTGCAGCGTGACGCAGATCACCGTGCACAGCGCCGTGGTGAACACCGTGACGAACGAGATCCAGGACAGCACCGGTGCGGTGGGCGCGGGCTCGAATGTCACGTGGCCGTCTCCCCGGATGATGCGACCCGCGGCTCAGCGCAGTCCGCGCAGGTAGGCCGCGGGATCCTCGCCGCGCTCCAGGACCTCGACCAGCGCCGAACCCACGATCACGCCGTCGACGTGACCGCGCAGGTTCCCGACCTGCTCGCGGCTGCGGATGCCGAAGCCCGCGCACACGGGAAGCGGAGAAACCTGCCGTACGCGGTCCATGTACTCCAGCGCTTCCGCGGCGAGGTCGACGCTGCGGCCGGTCGTGCCCATCATCGTCACTGCATAGACGAAGCCGGCGCTCGCCTCGCAGAGCATGCGCAGGCGCTCCGGCGGCGTCACGGGCGTCACGAGCTGCACGAGCCCCAGGCCCTCGGTCGCGAGCGCCGCGCGGAATTCCGCGGACTCCTCGAACGGCAGGTCCGGCACGATGAAGCCCGATACGCCGGCGGCCCGCGCCGCCGCGGGCAGGCTGCCGAAACCGTAGGCCATGAGCGGATTCAGGTAGCTCATGAGCAGGATCGGCGCCCGCGGCTTCGGTTGCATGCGCGTGAGCTCGGCGAGGATCCAGCGCAGCGACACGCCCTGCGCGAGCGCGACATGGCTCGAGCGCTGGATGGTGAGCCCGTCGGCCATCGGGTCCGAGAACGGCACGCCGATCTCGACGACGTCGGCCTCGTTGCCGATGGCCGCGAGATCCGTGACGAAGCGCTCGCTCTCGGGGAAGCCCGCGGTCATGAACGCCACGAGCGCGGGACGGCCGGCGGCGACCGAGGCGCGGATCGCGCCGGTGATGCTCTCGTGCGGCGCCATCACGCTTCCTCCTTCAGGAACACCTTCTGCAGCGTCGGCATGTCCTTGTCACCGCGGCCCGAGAGGCCGATGAGGATGCGGCCACCCGGATTCGCGCGCGCCCAGGTGCGTGCCCCCGCGAGCGCGTGCGACGACTCGAGCGCCGGCAGGATGCCCTCGGCGCGGCAGCATTCGACCAGCGCATCCAGCGCCTCGGCGTCGGTCGCGGCGGTGTAGTCCACCCGGCCCGTGACGCCGAGCAGTGCGTGTTCGGGCCCGACGCTCGAATAGTCGAGTCCCGCCGAGATCGAATGTGTTTCCTGCACCTGACCGTCCACGTCCTGCAGCATCAGCGAGCAGCAGCCGTGCAGCACACCCGGCATGCCGTGGAGCATCGACGCCGCGTTCTGGCCGAGGCCGCTGCCCTGGCCGCCGGCCTCGACGCCGAGGAGCCGCACGGCGCGATCGCCGAGGAACGGATGGAACAGCCCGATCGCGTTCGAGCCACCGCCCACGCAGGCCACGACCACGTCGGGCGGGCCGCCCGCCTGTTCCGCGATCTGGCGGCGTGCCTCGCGTCCGATCACGCACTGGAACTCGCGCACGAGATACGGGTAAGGATGCGGCCCGACCGCGGAGCCCAGCAGGTAGTAGGTGCCGACCGGGTCCGCGGCCCAGTTGCGCAGCGCCTCGTCGATGGCCGAGCGCAGCGTGGCATCGCCGCTGCGGACGGGAACGACCTCGGCGCCCAGCATCCGCATGCGCAGCACGTTCGGCGCCTGGCGCTCCATGTCGACCGCGCCCATGTAGACCACGCAGGGCATGCCGAGCCGCGCGCAGGCCGCTGCGGTCGCGACACCGTGCTGGCCCGCGCCGGTCTCCGCGACCACGCGGCCCGCGCCGAGCCGCTTCGCGAGCAGGGCCTGGCCCAGCGCGTTGTTGATCTTGTGCGCGCCCGTGTGCGCGAGATCCTCGCGCTTGAGCCAGACCTCGGCGTTCCAGAGCTTCGACAGGCCGTACGCGCGTGAGAGCGCCGTGGGCCGGCCCGCCCAGGTCTCGAGTTCCGTGCGGTATTCGCGCTGGAAGTCCGCATCGTTCAGGTAGCGGCGCAGGCCCTCTTCGAGCCGCTGCACGGCCGGCAGCAGTGCCTCGGGCACGAAGCGCCCGCCGAAGGGTCCGAAGCGCCCGCGCGCGTCCGGGAATTCACCGGCCAGCTCGCGCTCGAGCAGCGCCTTCGCTTCGTCGGCCGGCAGCTGATATCTCATCTTCACTTCAGGGTTCCTGTGCCGCGGCTCGCGCGGCGTTGACGAATGCTTCGATCCGGGCCGGATCCTTGACGCCGGGCGCCGACTCGACGCCGCTCGACACGTCCACGCCATAAGGCCGCACGGCGCGGATCGCGGCGCCGACGTTGGCGGCATCCAGGCCGCCGCCCAGCACGAGTTCGCCCTCTTTCGCGAGGGCCGCCGCGAGCGTCCAGTCCGCGACCTCGCCGCTCCCGCTGCGCGCACCCTCGAACAGGAAGCGCGCCGGTACCGGCGTGGGCAGCACACCGCCCGCACGCAGCACGGGCCAGCGCTCGATGCGGGCGGGCAGCGCGAGCGCGTCGAAATCCGCGGCGTCCGTCTGCCAGACGTCGGGCGTGAACGCTGCGAGCACGGCGTCGACGAGCGCCTGCGTCGGATGCAGGGTGACGGCCACCCGGCGCACGCGCTTCGGCACGCGCGCGGCCAGCACTGCCGCACGCTGCGGCTGGACATTGCGCGGCGAGGAACCGTGGAAGACGAATCCGACGGCGTCCGCACCCGCGGCCAGGGCCACGTCCACCGCCTGGGGCGTGGTCAGGCCGCAGATCTTCACGAGCACGTTCATGCGCCCGCCGCGCGACGCCCGGCGTCGAGCATGTCGCGCACGAGCTGCCCCGGATCCGCCGCACCCATGAGCGCGCCGCCGACGAGCGCCATGTCGTAGCCCGCGCGCACCATGCGCGCCGCATCCTCCGGCGTCACGAGCCCGCTCTCGGCGACGCGCGGAAAGTTGCGCGGCAGCGTGGGCCCGAGCTCGACGAGGCGCTCGGGCACGACCTCGAGTGTCTGCAGGTCCCGGCTGTTGATGCCGAGCAGCGCCGGAGGCATGCCGGGCTGCCAGCCCGCGAGCACGCGCCTCGCGATGCGCACGTCCCCGGCGTCGAAGGCCTCCAGCAGCACGAAGAGCCCGAGGCGCAGCGCGCAGTCCACCATGCCCGCGAGCAGCGGCTCCCCGAGCATGCGCACGATCAGCAGCGCGCCGCCCGCGCCCGCCGCGCGCGCCTCGTGCAGCTGGTACGGATCGACGAGGAAATCCTTGCGCATCGCCGGCACGCCGAGGGGCGCGAGCGCGGCCGCGGCGCGGCGCAGGTGGTCGAGGTCGCCGTCGAAACGCGAGGGCTCGGTCAGCACGGACACCGCGGCGGCACCGGCCCCGGCATAGCCCGTGACCCGCGCGACGAGATCGTCCTGCGCACTGCCGAGCGTGCCGAGCGCGGGCGAACGCAGCTTCATCTCGGCGATGAGGTCGAAGCGGCCCGTGAGCCGGAGCGGCGGCGGCGGCGGCATCGCGCGGGCGCGCGCCTCGAGCGCGGCGTCGGGCTCCCGCGCCCGCGCCTCGGCCACGCGTGCGCGGCTGGAGGCGGCCATCTGGTCGAGGAAACCCGCGGGGGCGTTCATGCCGTGTGTCCTTCCGTGCGTGTGGACCCGAACGCCGCCAGCGCATCGAGCAGGCGCGCGCCCTGACCGTCGTCGATCGCGCGCGCCGCGAGCCGCGCAGCGGCGGCGGGATCGGCCACGCGCCCCGTCACCTCGAGCGCGAGCGCGCTGCCCAGGAGCAGCGCGTCGCGATGCGGTCCGCGATCGACACCGCGCAACACGTTCGCGAGTGCCTGCGCATTCTCCGCGGCCTCACCCCCCGCAAGGTCGCCGGCCTCGCAGCGCGGCAGGCCGTAGTCGGCGACGTCGCGCCGCGTGCGGTGCACGCGCCCCGGCGTGACGTCGAACAGTACGAAGGGCGCGACGGGCGAAGGCTCGTCCCAGCCGTTCTCGCCGTGCACGACGAAGGCGCGCTCGACCCCGAGGCCCGAGAGCGTGTCGGCCATCAGCTCGGCGACATCCTCGCTCCAGGCGCCGATCACGGCGAACGGTGTCTCCGCCGGATTCGCGAGCGGGCCCAGCAGATTGAACACCGTGCGCACGCCGAGCGCCGCGCGTACGGGCGCGACGGCCTTCATGGCAGGGTGGTAGTGCGGCGCGAACAGGAACGTGAACGAAGTGGTCGCGAGGCAGCGCGCCGCGGCCTGTTCGTCGAGCGGCAGTCCGAGGCCCAGCGCCTCGAGCACATCCGCGCTGCCCGAGCGGCTCGACACCGAGCGGTTGCCGTGCTTGACCACGGGCACGCCGCAGGCGGCCGTGAGCAGCGCCGCGCCCGTGGACAGGTTGAAGGAGTGCGAGGCATCGCCGCCCGTGCCCGCGAGATCCACCGCGCGCACGGCGGCCGGAATGGCGGGCCGGCGGGCGAGACGCCGCATGCCGCGCGCGAAGCCGCGCACCTCCGCGGCTGTCACGCCTTTCGCCCGCAGCGCCACGAGCAGTCCGCCCGCGAGCACGGGCGAGAGATCCGGCGCCGTCAGTGCCTCGAGCAGTTCCGATGCCTCGTGCTCGCCGAGGTCGTGGCCGTCGAGCAGCCGCGAAAGCGTGTCACGCAGCGAGACGGCCACGACAACCTCCCGGATCCTGGGTGAGGAAATTCGCCATGAGCTTCGGGCCCTCCGGTGTCAGCACACTCTCGGGATGGAACTGCACACCCTCGATGGGCAGCGTGCGGTGGCGCACGCCCATGATCTCGCCCTCGTCGGTCCAGGCCGTGACCTCGAGTTCCGGCGGCAGGGTCGCGCGTTCGGCCACGAGCGAATGATACCGGCCCACGTCGACCGGGTTCGGCAGTCCTGCGAACAGGCCGCGGCCGTCGTGCGTGACGCGCGAGGTCTTGCCGTGCATGAGGCGGTAGTTGCGCACGACGCGCCCGCCGAAGGCCTCGACCAGCGACTGGTGCCCGAGGCAGACGCCGAACACGGGCACGCGGCCCGCGAACGCGCGGATGAGGTCCATGGACACGCCGGCATCCCGCGGCGTGCCCGGCCCGGGCGAAATGCACAGGTGCGAAGGCGCAGCCGCGAGCGCCTCGTCCACGGTGATGCGGTCGTTGCGGACGACCTGCACGTCGGCCCCCAGCACCAGGAACGCCTGCACGAGGTTGTAGGTGAAGGAATCGTAGTTGTCGATCAGCAGCAGACGCGCTTTCACAGCCCTTCCCCCACCAGCTCCAGCGCCCGGCGCATGGCCCCGCTCTTCGCCAGGATCTCGTCGTATTCACGCGCGGGCTCGCTGTCCGCGACGATGCCCGCCCCCGCCTGGAAGGTGTACCGGCCCGGCGTGAACACCAGCGTGCGGATGGTAATGGCCTGATCCATGTCGCCGCCATGACCGAAGTAGCCGACGGTTCCGCCATACAGGCCGCGGCGCACGGGTTCCAGCTCGTCGATGATCTGCATGGCCCGGACCTTGGGCGCGCCGACCAGCGTGCCGGCCGGGAAGGCCGCGGCGAACAGGTCGAAGGCATCGCAATCGGGGCGGACCTCGCCCTTCACGCCGCTCACGATGTGCATGACATGGCTGTAGCGCTCGATGCTGCGGTAGGGATCGACGTGCACGGAGCCGGGCCGCGCCACGCGCCCGAGGTCGTTGCGCGCGAGGTCGACGAGCATGACGTGCTCGGCGTTCTCCTTGGGATCCGCGAGCAGCTGCTGCTCGTTGGCGAGATCGGCTTCCGGCGTCGCGCCGCGCGGCAGCGTGCCGGCGATGGGGCGCAGCTCCGCATGGCCCGCGTTGACCTTGACCAGTGCCTCCGGCGACGAACCGCAGACCGTGAGGTCGCCGCATTCGCAGTAGTACATGTAGGGCGAGGGGTTCAGGAGCCGCAGCGCACGGTAGGCCTGGAACGGATCGAGCTCGCACTCGCCGGCGAAGCGCACCGCGAGCACGAGCTGGTAGACATCACCCGCGGCGATGTACTCCTTGACGCGCCCGACGCGGCCCAGGAACTCATCGCGGCTCAGGCTGCCGCGCGGCGGCGACGAGCCCGCGCGCGCCGGGATGTCGGGCAGCGCACCGCGCAGCGCGCGCACGATCTCGCGCTTCAGCGACTCGCGCTCGGCATCGGGACCGTCGTGCAGCAGCGTCACGCCGCGCGTCAGGTGATCGAACACGAGCAGTGATTTCGGCGCGACGTAGCAGGCATCCGGCGTCGCGATGTCGGCGGCCACACGCGCGGGCAGGTGCTCGAAGAACCGCACCAGGTCGTAGCCCGCGAATCCGACGAGCCCACCCGCGAGCGGCGCGGTCGCCCCACCGGCGGCCTGCGGCCGCGGCGCGCGTGCGAGCGCCGTGCGCAGCGCGTCCAGCAGCTCGGCCTGGTTGCGCGGCACGGGCCGGCGCTCGGCGCCGATCGCGAGCCCCGCGGCGTCGAGGCGCACTTCGAGGCCGTCGCCGAAGCCGAGAAAGGAATAGCGACCGAGACGCTCGCCCCCCTCGACGCTCTCGAGCAGGAAGCGCGGCCGGAAGGGACGCAGTTTGAGATAGGCCGAAACCGGCGTGTCCAGGTCGGCGGCGATGTCGAATGCGGGCTTCATGGGCTCCTCGGGCTGGCTGGGCCGCAGCCGGGGAGCATCAACAGCGAAGACCCGTCCCCGGCCGGTGGCGGAGATGGGTGCTGTACACGTGGTCGGAAACGATTACGCGACGGGCGCCCACTCCGTGGAGCGGCGCCACCACCCGCGGACCGCGAGCGGCGCGGGTCCGGGCGATGCAGGTCGTTGAAAGGTCGCGTTCATGTGGCGGGCAGTATTGCCAATGCGCGAGGCCACGGTCAAGCCGTCCGCCCGATCGGTGACCGGCCGCGGGAGGCTTCAGAACACCCGCATGGCGGCGAACACCACGCCGGCCGCGACGACGATGGCCGAGCCCAGCCAGATCACGATCGAGGAACGCATCGCCTCGAGGTCCTTCGACAGCAGCCTGCGGGTCGTGTCGAGCTCCTGACGGAGCAGCGTGAACTTGGCATCGACGTCCTGGCGCAGCGCCGCGATCTCCTGCCGCACCAGCACGAATTCCTGGCGCGTTTCCTGTTTGAGGGCCGCGATGCCCTGGTTGACCCCTGCGAGATCCTGCCTGACTCCCTGAATGTCGCCGCGCACGGCGACGATGTCTGCACGCGTCGCGAAATCCCGGAGATCGACCTTCGTGACCAGCGTCGTGCCCACGTCCCGCTCCATCGCGTCGACCACGGCCCGCGCCTTGTCGCTCGGAAGGTAATGGATGCCTGCGACGGGTCTCGTCACCGACCCCGGGGTCGCCGCTGCCGCGGGCTGATGTCTACACGGGGACGTCACGGCAGCGATACGACCTGAAGGCCGAAATGGCGGGCGGCGTCGCACTGGCGAGCATCGGCCGACACGAACACATCGGCACGATTCGCCAGTGCGGCGGCCAGATGGAGCGCGTCCATGGCGCGCAGCGGCCGAGCTTCCAGGGCATCGATCGCCTGCCGAACGACCGTCTGTGTGGTGTCACAGATCACCGCCCCGGCGATGTCCTCCAGCAGTTCCCGCTTGATCTGACGGTACTGCATGGAGTCGAGGCGCTCTTCGCGGAGCAACCGCTGGAAGGCCGAGACGAGTTCCGGTACGGCGATGACGGACAACAGGAGTTCATTCGCCCGATCACACCAGCCCAGTACCTCGGGAGTGCCCGCTTCGTCGACGTAGCGCTTGGCGAACGCGGACGAGTCGAAGAAGACCCTCATCACCGGCTACCGCGGCCATCAGCCCCGCTTCATGCACCGCGGTCCCGAAGCACCGCGTTGCTGATAGCTTCGCCCCCGAGCGCGAGCGGCCGGGCCGGGCGCCGCTTCCACGAAGGGAGGCCCCGGGGGATCGGATGGATTTCGGCGATCGGCTTGCCGTTGTGCAGCACGCGCACCGTTTCACCCGCCTCGACCAGATCGAAGTAACGCTTGGCCTGACTGCTCAGTTCGGCAAGAGTCGCGTCACGCATGGGAATCCTCCTCACGGGCCCTGCAAAGCGAAGTCTACGCCGGAGCACTGTGAACCCACACGCCGGCCGTCGCCCTGAACCATAGCGCCGAGCCCGCGTTCACGAGCAGTCGATATCCACCGCCTTCGGCTCGAAATCGCCAGGAGTGGCCCCTTCATCGGACGACGGGCACCTGCATCGGTACGGACTCTGCCAATCGACCGATTCCGTCAGTACGCCCAATCCTCGCCCCGGCAGCCACCCAAACTCCCCCAGCTGTGGTCACTTGAAACTCCCCCATCTGTGAGCTGACCGGCTGGCGGCTGCGGGCGCTGGTCGGAGACTTCCGCGGGACGCAGTCGTGGAATTGCAAAGGACGCCGGCTGGGCTCCGATCACGACATCCCTGAAAGGGGAGCTAGGAACTAACACTTCGTTGAACAGGCTGAAGACCTACTGGCGAGCCAGTTGGACGACCAATTCTCCGACGAGGTGGCAGAAAGATGGTTTGTATCGTGCTGGCACGCGGGCGAAGCCCTGACGGACCTGATGTGGCGGTCGTACGGTGGTCACAAGGGCGTCTGTGTATCTTGCGACGGACCGGCGCTGCTAAAGCAGTTACAGGATACGGTCTGGGTAAAGCGGAACTTCCTTGCAGAAGGCCGCGGTCTGGAGAATTTCGAGTTTCTTTACGGCTACGTTGACTATGAACGGCCCGTGTTTCAGATCGAGCCGGACGAGGAGGCAGGACCGACCGTGACGGTTCGACACCCGGCGTTCCACAAGCATCGCTTCTTCCGTCTTGACCAAGAGTTTCGCTTCGCAGCTAGGCTGACCACGAACGACACGGCGCACTACTCGGCCGGTGCGAAGCTCGATTTGACGGCGTGCAACGCGTCAGTAAGCACCTCGCCGCTATGCCCTCTGTGGATTGCCAAGAGCGTGGAAGCGGTGACGCACCAATTCTACCCAAACTTGAAATTTGAACGTCTAAGCCTTGAACGTGAGTGAGTGGCGCTGCCGCCCGCGCAACGTGCGTGCGAACCCATGGTCGGACGTTGCAACGGGCGTCACGCAGCAATTCCAATGGCTTAAGAATCTCGCGTCGAACTTGAAGCGCTCGAACGGATCGTTGGCCGGATCGAGGCCGGTGCTCCAGCGCTTGTCCGAGAACGGCGGATTGGCGACGACGAAGTCGAAGGTCTTGAGCGAACCGCTGTCCAGGAACAGCGGATTCGCCAGCGTGTTGCCCTGCACGACCTCCGCCGTCGGGTAGTCGTGCAGGATCACGTTCATGCGCGCGAGGCCGGCGGTCGAGGAGTCCTTCTCCTGGCCGTACAGCGTCACATGCGCCTGCGCGGCATGGGCCGCCTCGTCGGCGACCTTCAGCAGCAGCGAGCCGGAGCCGCAGGTCGGGTCGTAGACCGTGGTGCTGGCGCTGACCTCGGCCTCGCGGATGCCGATCAGCCGCGCGATCACGCGGCTCACCTCGGCCGGCGTGTAGAACTGGCCCTTGCTCTTGCCGCTCTCGGTGGCGAAGTGCCGCATCAGGTATTCGTAGGCGTCGCCCAGCAGGTCGTCGCCGTCGGCGCGGTTCTTCGAGAAATCGAGCGCCGGGTTCTCGAAGATCGCGATCAGGTTGCTGAGCCGTTCGACCATCTCCTGGCCGCTGCCGAGCTTGTTCGGGTCGTTGAAGTCCGGCATATCGGACAGGCGGTTGGCCGCGGCCAGCGGCGCCAGGATCTTCTTGTTGATCTGGTCGCCGATGCCGGGCTGGCCTTCAGCGCGACCATGTCGGCGAAGCTCGCGCCCGGCGGGATGGTGATCGCGGCATAGGGCTGGCCGGCGTAGCGGTCGCTCACGTACTTCACGAACAGCAGCACCAGCACGTAGTCCTTGTACTGCTCGCGTCCATGCCGCCGCGCAGCTCGTCGCAGCTCGCCCACAGGGAGGAATACCGGATTTCTTCAGGCCATGCGTCAGCGGTGTTTTGTCGGGCGAAGGCGAGTGTACCCAGGCGGGCGACGGTCGCGATCGGGGCGTTCCGGGCCGATATTCGGCCGGACGCACCCGGGTGGCACAATGGCTGGCGATATCGGCAACGGGAATGGATGCCCGCGATGACCGACGGTTTCGTACCGGCCGACGACGGCCTGCCGTCGGCGAAGTCGGGCCTGGACCCGCGACAAGCACGTGCTGCGCCGGTACGTCGGATCTGTACGTGCCGGATTCATCGGTCCCGGCAAGGCCGGCGCGACCTACATCGACCTGTTCTGCGGGCCGGGCTACTGCCGCGCGGGACGGGGACGAGGTTCTGCCGGGCAGTGCCCTGGTCGCGGCCCTGGCGGCCGCGGAACGAAAGCGACCGTTCTCGGCCATCCATATCGGCGATGCCGACCCGCGCTTCGAGGCCACGGCCGCCGGCGCTCGCGGGCGGCATGGCGGTCCGCCCTATTCGGGAAACGCCGCGGACGTCGCCGGCAGGTCGCCCGAACTGAACCTCGCGCTCTCGTCTTCCTGGATCCGTTCAGCCTGGGCGCGCTGTCGTGCCGTCATCAGGCCTTCGCGCCTTCAGGGGTCGACCTGTGATCACGAGCGCCATGGACCTGCAGCGCAACCTGAGCAGCCATCGCCAGCGACGAGCATCAGTTCGATTCGTTCGCGCCCGGTGGCGCGTCCCGTGGACCAGAAGGCGGCACACAGTGCGCCGCCGGATCATCGAGTACTGGATCGGCCGGGTGCAGGCGCTGGGATTCTCGGTGTTCGAGCACGATCAGTTCGAACTGGTGCGGGGATCGAAGAACCAGCCGCTGTACTGGCTGGCTCTGGCCGCTAAGAACGAGAAGGCGTCCGAGTTCTGGGACAAAATACGGCACGTCGACCCACAACAGGGTCTCGGCTTCTGACCGACAGGAACCGACGCTTGGCCACCCGCTCCGCCATCGAATGGACCGAGATGACCTGGAACCCGGTCACGGGCTGCACGAAGGTCAGCCCGGGCTGCGCGAACTGCTATGCCGAGCGCATGACCGTCCGGCTGCGGGCGATGGGCGCGGCGCGTTATGCACGCGGCTTCGAGCTCGCGACCCACGACGATGCGCTCGATGCGCCGCTGCGCTGGAAGGCGCCGCGCAAGGTGTTCGTGAATTCGATGTCGGACCTGTTCCACAAGGACGTGCCGATCGAGTTCATCCGGCGCGTGTTCGCGGTCATGGCACGCTGCCCGCAGCACCAGTTCCAGATCCTGACCAAGCGCTCGGCGCGACTGCGTGCGATCGCCGCCGCCGGCGAGCTGGAGTGGCCGGCGAATGTCTGGATGGGCGTCAGCGTCGAGGATCAGCGCCGGGCGCGGCGCGCCGTCGACCTCGCCGCGGTGCCGGCAGTGGTCCGGTTCCTGTCGGTGGAGCCGTTGCTCGGCCCCATCGAGCGGCTGCCGCTCGAGGGCATCCACTGGGTCATCGTCGGCGGCGAATCCGGACCGCGCGCACGGCCGATGGACCCCGCCTGGGTCGAGAACATCCTCGCGCAGTGCCGCAGCGCGGGAGTCGCGTTCTTCTTCAAGCAGTGGGGCGGCGTGCGCAAGCACCGTTACGGCCGGATGCTGGGCGGGCGGACGTATGACGAGATGCCGGGCATGGCAGGAACCTGAGCGATCCGGCCACGGCACTGAATGCCGCCACACCGATGGCAACAGCCTTCAGCGGTCAGCCGTCGACAAGCTGCTAGAATTTCGATCCGCAAGAGCGAGCGCGCGGTCGAACCGTTCCGGTCCCGGCGCGCGCACCGCGGAGCCGCCGATGACCTCCGAGAAGGATCGCGACCAGTACTTCGCCGACGAGAAGAAGCCTTTCGACTTCAGGTTCACGGCCGAGGTCGCGGGTGTCTTCGACGACATGGTCAGCCGTTCCGTGCCGTTCTACGACGAGATGCAGCGCATGACGGCCGAGCTCGCCAGCGACCTCATCGAGCCCGGCACGAACGTCTACGACCTCGGCTGCGCCACGGGGACGACGCTCGTGCTGCTCGACCGGGTCGCGCCGAAGGATGTGAAGTTCTTCGGCATCGACGATGCGCCCGACATGCTGGCGCGCTGCGAAGCCAAGATGAAGCAGCACGGCTTCGCCCATGAATACGAGCTGCGCACCGCCGATCTCAACGGCGGCGTCGAGATGCACAACGCCTCGCTCGCGGTGATGGCCTTCACGTTGCAGTTCATCCGGCCGCTGCACCGCGACCAGCTCGTCGCCGACATCTTCAAGGGGCTCAACACGAACGGCGGGCTGATCCTGCTGGAGAAAGTGCTCGGCGAGGACTCGCACTTCAACCGGCTGTTCATCAAGTACTACTACGACCTGAAGCGTCGCAACGGCTACTCGGAGCTGGAGATCACGCAGAAGCGCGAGGCGCTCGAAAACGTGCTGATCCCCTACAAGCTGCTCGAGAACCGCGAGATGCTGCTGCGCGCGGGCTTCCGCTACGTCGACGTGTTCTTCAAGTGGTACAACTTCTGCGGCATCGTGGCGCTCAAGTGATGCGCAGCCGCGCGCTCGTCGCGCTCGGGAACTTCCTCTTCCACGTCCGCAACGGACTCTTCCCGCTGCTGGTGCCGCTCGTGCTGCTGCCGGGCCTTCCGCTCGCGGCCGAGCCGCTGCGGGCCGTGGCCGCGGGCCTGCTCGTGTCGCTGACCGGGCAGGTGGTCCGCGTCGCGACCATCGGGCTCAAGTACATCATCCGCGGCGGCCGCAACCGCCGCATCTACGCCGAGGATCTCGTCACCGAGGGGCTCTATGCGCACAGCCGCAATCCGATGTACGTCGGCAACCTGCTCATCATGACCGGAGTCGCGATCGCCTCGAACAGCCTCACCACGATCGCGATCGCCATGCCGCTGTTCCTGCTCATCTATTGCGCGATCACGGCGGCGGAGGAGGACTTCCTGCGCGGCCGCTTCGGTGCACCGTTCGAGGACTACTGCCGGGCGGTGCCGCGTTTCCTGCCGCGTCTTGCGGGGCTCGGCACCACGCTGCGCTCCATGAGCTTCCGCTGGCGCCGCGTGGTCGTGAAGGAATACGGCACGCCCTTCGGCTGGCTGTCCATGATCTACCTGCTGGCGCTGTGGCACACCTGGAAACCGGCGCACAGCTTCGCGGGACACGAGACGCTGCGGAACGCCGTGCTCGCCGTCATGGGAGTCACGATCGCGCTGTGGGCGACGGCGCTGCACCTCAAGCGCAGCCGCCGCCTCGTCGCGGACTGACTCCCGGCACCGCACGACGCCGGCCTCCCCCACTGATGGCACGTCGTCCGGTTCCCCTGCGCCCGGCGGCGCGGGACGCGGCGGCACCCCACGGACCCGCCGGGGCAGCCCGACCGTCGTAAAGTCGGTAATATTGCGACAGGGCGGGAAGGCGGGGCACTCACCATGGCGACGCGCAGGTCCGCGAAGAAGGACGACAAGACGCTCCGGCTCGGGGCGGGCCTCTGGCTCGACCAGGCGGGCGGCGCGCCGGTCAGCGGGAAACGCATCGCGCTGCTCGAGGCCATCGGCGCACACGGCTCGATCACGGCAGGCGCGAAGGCCGTCGGCCTCAGCTACAAGGCGGCCTGGGACGCGGTGGATGCGATGAACAACCTCGCGGCCGCCCCGCTGGTGATCCGCGCCACGGGCGGGCGGCACGGCGGCGGCACGCGCCTGACGGATCACGGACGGCAGCTCGTCGAGCTCTACCGCAAGCTGGAGACCGGCCAGCGGCGCGTGGTCGAGCGCCTGCAGACCGAGATGCACGATGCCGCGCGCCTCAACGAAGTGCTCAAGTCCATCACGATGAAGACGAGCGCCCGGAACCAGCTGCGCGGCGTCGTCACCCGCGTGCAGCGCGGCGCCGTGAACGCCGACGTCGTGCTCGACGTCGGCGACGGCATCGAGATCTTCGCCAACATCACGCGCGAGGCGGTCGACGAGCTGGGGCTGAAGCGCGGACGCGAGGCCGTGGCACTCATCAAGTCGAGCCTCGTGCTGCTGTCGCCGGACCCCGGCATCCGCATCAGCGCGCGCAACCGGCTGGTCGGAACCATCGCCTCGATCACGCAGGGCGCGGTCAATTGCGAGGTCAAGATCGAGCTCGCCGGATCGAGGACGGTGGTCGCGATCGTCACGCGGGAGGGCCTGAAGGAACTCGGCCTGCGCAAGGGCTCGCCCTGCGTCGCGCTCGTCAAGGCGTCGCACGTGCTGATCGCCGTCAATGACTGAGGCGGGCTTCTTCGGGCCTGTCGAGGTCGCGGCCCTGCGCCTCAGCGTGCTCGTGTCGCTGCAGAGCGTGCTGCTGGGCACGGGCCCTGCGATCCTGGTCGCGTGGCTGCTCACGCGGCGGCGCTTCCCGGGCCGGATGCTGCTGGATGCGACGGTCCACCTGCCCCTGGTGCTGCCGCCCGTGATGGTCGGCTACCTGCTGTTGCTGCTGTTCGGCGCACGCGGCCCGCTGGGCGGCTGGCTCGCACGCAGCTTCGACATCCATCTGGTGTTCACCCGCGGGGGCGCGGCACTCGCCACCGCGGTGATGTCGTTCCCGCTCGTCGTGCGGGCGATCCGCATCGCGCTGGAAGGCGTCGATCGCGGCCTCGAGGACGCCGCGCGCACGCTGGGCGCGGGCCCCGTCGACCGATTCTTCTCGATCACCCTGCCGCTCATGGCGCCGGGAATCCTCGCGGGCGCGATCACCGCCTTCGCCGCGGGCCTCGGCGAATTCGGGGCCGTCATGACCTTCGTGGGCAACGTGCCCGGGGAGACGCAGACGCTGCCGCTCGCACTCTACGCGGCGCTGCAGACGCCGGGCGGCGACGCCGTGGCGGCGAGGCTCGCGGCCATCTCGTTCACGCTCGGTCTCACGGGACTGCTGCTGTCCGAGGCGCTCGCCCGGACCGTGCGCCGGAAGCTGGGGCGCTGAGCATGCTGTCGGCAAGGTTTCGCAGGCGGCGCGGCGACTTCGAACTCGATGTCGGATTCGAGCTTCCCTCGGCGGGTGTCGCGGCACTGTTCGGTCCCTCGGGCTGCGGCAAGACGACGGCCGCCAACCTGATCGCGGGGCTGCTGCGGCCGGACGACGGCCGGCTCGCGATCGGCGACGAAGTGCTGTTCGATTCCGCGCGCGGCATCGATGTACCCGCCGAGCGGCGCGGACTCGGCTACGTGTTCCAGGAGGCGCGGCTCTTCCCGCATCTGTCCGTCGAGGCCAACCTGCGCTACGGCCTGCGGCGCGCCGCGCACGACGGCCAGCGGTTCGCCTTCGACGACGTGGTCGCATTGCTCGGCCTGGGGCCGCTGCTCGCGCGACGACCACACCAGCTCTCGGGCGGCGAGAGGCAGCGCGTCGCGCTCGGACGCGCGCTGCTGTCGCAGCCACGCCTGCTGCTGCTCGACGAACCGCTGGCGTCACTGGACCGGCCGCGGCGCGACGAGGTGATCCCCTATCTCGAGCGTGCGCGCGATGCGCTGCGCATCCCGATGGTCTACATCAGCCACCAGTTCGAGGAGGTCGTGCGGCTCGCTACGCACGTCGTGCTGCTGGAGGCGGGCCGCGTGACTGCCGCGGGCGACCTCGGCGCCCTGAGCCTCGTGCCCGCGTTGCGTCGTGCGGTCGGCGCCGATGCGGTCGGCGCGATCGTCGACGGCTTGGTCCACACCATCGATGCCACCACCGGGCTCGCGGAGGTCGGCATCGGCGCGGGCCGGATCCGCGTGGATCGCGGCGCGCTGCAGCCGGGCCAGCGCGTGCGCGTGCAGCTGCTGGCGCGCGATCTCATCGTCGCGACCGAGCGCCCGCACGGTCTGTCGGTGCGCAATGAACTGCAGGGGACCGTCACCGCGATCGAGACGGAGGACCCCGGCAGCGCGCTCGTCACCGTCGACATCGGCGGCGCGCGGCTCATGGCGCGCGTGACCACGGCCGCGGCGCGGGAGCTCGGGCTCGCGACGGGCAAGCCGCTGTGGGTGCTCGTCAAGGCCGTCACGCTGCGCGGCCACCTGTTCCCGGCCGAGTCCGCGGATCCGGTGCGGACCTGACGGGCCCGGCCTCGCGGCCAGGGCGGGCCCGGCTCCGCAAGCACCGCGGCGACACCCGTCCGCCGGGGCCGATCCGGACATCGACTGGCACCTCGTTATGTAGTCGATTATATTGCGATGGACCGCGCACCGGAGACTCCATGAAAACCACTCGCCGTCTCTTCGCCCTGCTCCTTGCCGCGCTGCCGCTGGCCTGTGTCGCGGCCGGACCCGCCCCGGCGAAGCCCCTGCTCGTCTACGCCGCCGCATCGCTCACCGATGCACTCGGCGAGATCGGCCGCGGCTTCGAGGCCGCGGGCGGACCGCCCGTGAAGTTCTCCTTCGCGGCGAGCTCGATGCTCGCACGCCAGATCGAAGCAGGCGCCGATGCCGATGTGTTCGCATCCGCCGACGGCGAGTGGATGGACTATCTCCAGTCGCGTCAGCTCATCCGGGCGGACACGCGCCACGACGTCCTCGGCAACCGCCTCGTGCTCATCGCGCCGGCGGACAGCAGGGTGGACCTGAAGATCGCAGCCAGATTCGGACTCGCGGGGGCGCTCGGCGAGGGCGGCCGGCTCGCGACCGGCGATCCCGATTCCGTGCCCGTGGGGCGCTATGCGCGCGCCGCGCTGCGGACACTCGGGGTGTGGGACGGCGTCGCCGACCGCCTCGTGCGCGCCGATTCGGTGCGCACGGCGCTCGCCTTCGTCGCGCGCGGTGACGCGCCGCTCGGCATCGTCTACGCCACCGATGCGGCGATCGACCGGCGCGTACGCCTCGTCGACACGTTCCCCGTCACTTCGCACCCGAAGATCGTCTACCCGTTCGCCGTGACCGCGCGTGGCGGATCCGGCGCCGCGAAGTTCCTGGACTACGTGCGGAGCGCCGCGGCGGCCGCCGTCTTCCGCCGCCATGGATTCATCATCCTCGACTGACGGAGTGCCGAAGATGAGCCACAGCCCTGTCGTCCGGCCGATCGCGAGCGCCGCGCTCGCCATCACCATCGCGCTGTCCTGCGGCACCGCCGGGGCGGCCGACGGCGCGGTCGACACGACCGAACTCGCGCGCCAGATCGAGGCCCTGCGACAGACCGTCGTCGCGCAGCAGGCCCAGATCGAGGCGCTCAGGCAGGCGCTCGAACGCACGCAGGTGGCATCCGTCACCGCACCGACACCCGCCGCCGCGCCGGCGTCCCCGCCCGCCGCGACATCCGCGGCAGCGGCCGTCGAACCGTCGCCGACGTTCGCGGCGACGGAGGCTCCCCGCGTCACCCTCGCCAACGGGCGACCGACCATCACCAGCGCCGACGGCCGCAACTCGCTGGCGCTACGCGCCATCGTGCAGGGCGATTACGGCCATTACGCGCAGGCCGGCGCGGGTTCGCTGGCCACCGACTTCCGCCGCGGCTCGACCGGCGCTGCGCCGAACCGCGAGACCACCGCGGCTCGCGACCTCAGCGACGGCATGTACTTCCGGCGCGCACGGCTCGGTGTCGAGGGCGTATTCAACCGTGACATCGGCTATCGCCTCGTCGTCGACTTCGGCGGCAGCGGCACGGAGAGCACGCCGAAGATCAGCGACGCGTGGATCAACTACACGGGCTTCGCACCCTTCGCGATCCAGCTCGGCGCATTCTCGCCACCCGCGAACCTCGACGACGGCACCACGCCGGAGGACAGCCTGTTCATCGAGCGCGCGACACCGGCGGACCTGTCGCGGTCGCTGGGCGGCGCGGACGGACGCCTGGGCCTAGGCATCCGGCGGAGCGGCGCCCGCTGGATGGGCGCGCTCACACTCACGAGCCGGACGGTGGCCGACGCCGAGGCCTTCGATACGCAGCGCGCCCTCGTCGGCCGCGTCGGCGGCCTGGTCGCAACCGGCGAGAGCTACAACGTCCATCTCGGCGCCTCGGGCACCTGGGTGATCGACCCCGTCGACAGCGGGCCCGACACCACGGGCGCGAGGCACGCCATCCGCTTCCGGGCGCAACCCGAGCTGCGCGTCGACAGCACCCGCCTCATCGACACCGGCCCGATCGATGCAAAGCACGCGCATGCCGTCGGCATCGAATTCGGGGCCAGCTGGCGCAACCTCTTCGTGCAGGCGGAACGCTTCGACTTCGGCATCGACCGCGCGAATCCCGCTCTGCGCAACCCCGGCTTCTCGGGCTGGTACGCCGAGGGCAGCTGGATCCTGACCGGCGAGAGCCGCCGCTACAACCCGGCGGCCGCCGCGTTCCAGAACCCGCGGCCCTTCGTCCCGGTGTCACGCAACGGCGGCTTCGGTGCCTGGGAACTCGCACTGCGCTACAGCGAGACGGACCTCGACTTCCTCGCGGGCACGGAAGGGCTCGCGACACCGGTCGACGGTGTGCGCGGCGGAATGCAGCGCATCTGGACCGTCGGCGTGAACTGGTACCTGAACGCCAACACGCGCCTGATGTTCAACTACCTGAACATCGACGTCGACCGGCTGAACCCGTCGCCGACCGCATTCGGCGCCGCACCGGCCTCGCCGCCGCCCGGCGCGAGGATCGGCCAGCAGCTCGATGCCTACGCGCTGCGCATGCAGTACGCGTTCTAGATCCGGAGCACGCCCCGGGCTCGACCCCCCGATCAGCCCCGGGGCGCATCTCACGCGATGCCAAGGTCGCGGCGGGTCCCTATAATCGCTGGTTATGAAGCTCCACCAGCTCAAGTACCTCGCGGCGGTCGTGCAGAACGGCATCAACATCACGGCCGCGGCGCGCGCGCTGCACACCTCGCAGCCCGGCGTCAGCAAGCAGATCAAGCTGCTCGAGGACGAACTCGGTTTCCAGGTTTTCGAGCGCGAGGGCCGCACGCTCACGCGCGTGACACCGGCCGGCGAGCGGGTGATCGAGAGGGCGCTGCGCATCCTCGAGGAGGTCCAGAACATCCGGCGGCTGTCGGACGAGCTGCGCGACGAGAAGCGCGGCTCGCTCGCCATCGCGACCACACACACGCAGGCGCGCTACGTGCTGCCGCCGATCGTGCAGCAGTTCCGCCGCCTCTATCCCGACGTCGACCTCAACCTGCACCAGGGCACGGCGGAGCAGATCGCCGCGCTGGCCGCGGACGACCGCTTCGACTTCGCGATCAACACGGGTTCAGGCGAGATGTTCCCGGGGCTCATCATGCTGCCCTGCTACCGCTGGCACCGCGACATCATCGTGCCGGCCGGTCATCCGCTGACGAAGATCGAGAAGCCGACGCTCAAGGACCTGTCGAAGTACCCCGTCGTCACCTACGTGTTCGGCTTCTCGGGCCGGTCCTCGCTGCCAGGCATCTTCGAGAAGGCCGGCCTGCCGCTGCACGTCACGCTCTCCGCGCGCGACGCGGACGTCATCAAGACCTACGTGCGCCTGGGACTCGGCGTCGGCATCGTCGCCAGCATGGCCATCGACGAGCGCGAGGACAGCGATCTCGTCGCCATCGACGGTGCCCACCTGTTCCCCGAGCACGTGACGTGGATCGGCTTCCGGCGCGGGCGTCTGCTGCGCGGCTACATGTTCGAGTTCATGCGGCTGTTCGCGCCGCACCTGACGCGCCGCGTCGTCGAGCAGTCCATGCGCGCCGGCACGCAGGAGGCCGTCGAACTGCAGTTCGCGAACGCCCGGCTGCCGAAGTACTGAGTGGCGCGGACCGACGCGACCCGGCGCCGGACGCGCCGGCCGTCGGCGGCGCGACAGGGTTCAGGAGGAAGACCCGATGGCGGATTTCGAGAAACTCGGCGTGTTCTACCTCGGCCGGGAATACGACCCCGCGCAGCAGCGGCTCACCGACGAGTCCGTGCTGTACGACTCGCGCGACCTCACCACGCACGCGGTCTGCGTCGGCATGACCGGCAGCGGGAAGACCGGCCTCGGCATCGCCCTGCTCGAGGAGGCCGCGATCGACGGCATCCCGGCGCTCGTCATCGATCCGAAGGGCGATCTCGCCAATCTGGCACTGACCTTCCCCGACCTCGCACCCGCTGACTTCCTGCCCTGGATCGATCCGGCCGACGCCGCGCGCAAGGGCCTCGGCGTCGAGGCGCTCGCGGCCGCGACGGCGAAGAGCTGGCGCGACGGACTCGCGGAATGGGGTGAGGACGCGGCACGCATCGCGCGCTTCCGGTCGTCCGCCGAAGTGGCGATCTTCACGCCGGGCAGCACGGCGGGCCGTCCGCTGTCGATCCTGCGCTCGTTCGCTCCGCCCGTCGGCGCGGCCGATGCCGCCGCGACCCGCGACCGCATCAGTGCGGCGGTCGCGGGCCTGCTCGGCCTGGTCGGCGTCGCGGCGGACCCGCTCAAGAGCCGCGAACACATCCTGCTCGCGAACATCGTCGACGACGCCTGGAAGAACGGCCACGCGCTCGACCTCGCGGCGCTCATCGGTCTCGTGCAGAAGCCGCCGTTCGCGAAGATCGGCGTGTTCGACGTCGAAACCTTCTATCCGGCGAAGGAGCGGCTCGAACTCGCGATGGCGCTGAACGGGCTGCTCGCCTCGCCCGGTTTCTCGACCTGGCTCGAAGGCGAGCCGCTCGACGTGCAGCGGCTGCTGTTCACGCCCGAGGGCCGGCCGCGCATCGCGATCGTCTCTGTCGCGCACCTGTCGGACGCCGAGCGCATGTTCGTGGTCACGCTGGTGCTGAACGAGCTGGTCGCGTGGATGCGCGCGCAGGGCGGCACCTCCAGCCTGCGTGCGCTGTTCTACATGGACGAGATCTTCGGCTATTTCCCGCCCTCGGCCATGCCGCCGTCCAAGCTGCCGATGCTGACGCTGCTCAAGCAGGCGCGCGCCTTCGGCCTCGGCACCGTGCTCGCCACGCAGAACCCCGTGGACCTGGACTACAAGGGACTGTCGAACGCCGGCACCTGGTTCATCGGCCGGCTGCAGACCGAGCGCGACAAGGCGCGCGTGATCGAGGGGCTCGAAAGCGCGCTCGCCGGCGCGGGCGGCTTCGACCGCGCGACGCTCGACCGCCTGATGTCGAACCTCGGCAACCGCGTGTTCCTCATGCGCAACGTGCACGACGACGCGCCCGTGCTCATGAAGACGCGCTGGGCGCTGTCCTACCTGCGCGGGCCGCTGACGCTCAACGAGATCGCGCGGATCGAGGGTGCGCGTGCGGCTGCGGTGCCGGCACCGGCCACCGCTGCCGCTTCGTCCGGCGGCCTGCCAACCGGCGCTGCGGCGAAATCCGCCGCTGAACCGACGGCCGCGGCGGTGCGTCCCGTCGTGCCCGCCGGCATCGACGAGATCTTCCTGAACGCGCGCGCGGGCGGTGGCGCGGTCACCTACCGCCCCGCCGCCGCGGCCAGCGTGCGCCTGCACTACGTGGACTCGAAGTCGGGCCTCGACGACTGGCGCGGTTTCGCGCTCGTGGCGCCGTTCGGCGACGACGGCAGGACCGTGCTCTGGGACGAAGCGGCCGAAGTGGCTGACCTGCGCCCGTGCGGCAGCGACACTCCCGCGACCGGCGCCGGTTTCGCCGAGGTGCCGGCCGCCGCGCTCAGGACGGCGAGCTACGCGGGCTTCGGCAAGTCGCTGGCCGCGCGCGTCTACGAGCACGGCGGGATCGAGGTGCTGGCCTGCGATGCGCTGAAGCTCTACTCCCGCCCCGGCGAGAGCGAAGGCGACTTCCGCACCCGGCTCGCGCTCGCCTCGCGCGAGCAGCGCGACGCCGCCGTACAGGCGCTGCGCGACCGCTACGCACAGAAGGTGCAGACGCTCGGCGACCAGCTGCGCCGCGCCGGGGAACGTGTCGCGCGCGAGCGTTCGCAGCAGACGCAGAGCCGGCTCGATACCGCGGTGTCCATCGGTTCCTCCGTGCTGGGCGCGCTGTTCGGTGGCAAGCGTGGCGCGCTCGGCCGCATCGGCACCGCGGCGCGCTCTGCGGGCCGCATGCAGCGCGAGTCGGGCGACGTCGCGCGCGCCGAGGAGGGTCTCGATGTGCTGAGAGCCAGGCTCGACGAACTCGAGGCCACCGTCGAACAGGAGGTCGACGCCCTGGCCCGGTCGCTGGATCCGGCGCAGCTCGCGCTGCGGCGCGTCCCGGTCGCGCCGCGCAAGGGCGACATCGCCGTCGGCAGCGTGGTGCTCGCGTGGGTGCCGTGGCGCGCGGGCGCCGACGGACTGCCCGCGCCGGCGTGGCCCTGAGTCCTGCCTGCTCCCGGTCCGGAACAGCAACGGAGATCACGATGCCCTCATTCGACGTCGTCTCGGAACTCGACGAACACGAAGTCGCCAACGCACTCGACCAGGCGAACCGCGAGGTCTCGCAGCGCTTCGATTTCCGGGATTCGGGCGCGAAGTTCGAATACAAGGATTCGATCGTGACGCTGCACGCGAAGGTGGACTTCCAGCTCAAGCAGATGATCGAGATCCTGAAGCTCAAGCTCTCGAAGCGCGGCATCGACCTGGGCTGCGTGGAGATCAAGGATCCAGAGATCACGCTCAGCACCGCGCGCCAGAGCGTGGTCCTGCGCCAGGGAATCGATCAGGAGCTGGGGAAGAAGATCCAGCGTCTCGTCAAGGACTCGAAGATCAAGGTCCAGGCCGCGATCCAGGGCAGCACGCTGCGCGTGACGGGCAAGCAGCGCGACGACCTGCAGGCGGCCATCGCGCTGCTGCGCGGCGCGAAGCTCGAGTTCCCGCTGCAGTACAAGAACTTCCGCGACTGAGACGCGCCGGGAGGGACCCGTGGCGCGAACACCGCCGCGCCCCCGCCACCGCGCACAGGTCAGGCATGCACACGGACGTCCGCTCCCTCGTTCGCCGCATCTTCGGCAACCTCGCGTGGCTGCTGGGCGGCAAAGTGGCCGCGGGACTGATCAGCCTCGGCTACCTGCTCATCGCGACGCGCGCGCTCGGACCGCGCGACTACGGCGTGCTGGTGCTCGTGCACGCCTACGTCCTGATGATCGACAGCGTCTTCACGCTGCAGGTCTGGCAGGCGATCGTCCGTTACGGGTTCCGGGCGCTGCACGAAGGCCGTCCCGTGGAACTGGTCCGGCTGATGCGGTTCACGACCGCCATCGAAGTCGCGATGGGGGTCGTCGGGTTCATGGTGGCCGCGGCGGGCGCGGTCTTCTTCGGGAGGCAGCTCGGCTGGTCGGAGCAGGCGGTCGCGCTGGCGGTCCCGTACAGCGTCGCCGTGCTGGCCGGCATCCGCGCGACGCCCGGCGGACTGCTGCAGCTCGTGAGCCGGTTCGACCTGCTGGGCTGGCATCACGCCATCCAGCCCGGCATGCGCATGATCGGGGCCCTGGTCGTCGTCGCGCTGGACGCGGGCCTCCCGGGATTCCTGATCGCATGGCTCGTCGCCGAGATCGTGGAGTGCGCGGCGATGTGGCTGTTCGGGACCTGGGTGACCCGACGCGAGCTCGGCGGGGTGCGGCTGCGGGGCCGGATCGAGGACATGCGCCGCGAACACGACGGACTCGGGCGGTTCATCCTGGTGTCGCACGGCGACACCGTGTTCTCCAACCTGTCGCCGCGCCTCGTGCCGCTGATCGTCGGCTGGGCACTCGGACCCGCCGCCGCGGGCCTCTACAGCGTGGCGCACCGGGCAGCCGTGGTGATCTCGGAGCTCGGCCAGCTCCTGGGGCGCGCGGCCTTCACGGAGTTCGCGCGGCTGTTCACGATCGCACCGAGCGACGAGCACCTGCACCCGACGCTCTGGCGAACGATCGCGGTCGCGGCTGCGGCGATCGCGCCCGTGATCATATTCATCAACTGGTTCGCGGAGCCCATCGCCGTCTTTCTCGGCGGCGAGGCGTTCGTGGCGGCCGCGCCGCTCATGACCTGGCTCGCGCTCGCGCGCACCGCGCAGGTCGTCACGAACATGACCGGCGCGGCGCTGGTCGCGGCGGGCCGGCCGGGCCTGTCGATCGCCGGCAACGCGCTCGCGATGACACTGGCCGTACCGGTGCTGCCCTGGCTGCTCGGGCACTGGGGCGTCATCGCGGCGGGTCCCCACGCGCTCGCGATGGCGCTGGGCAACGCCAGCGTGCTCGCGCTGGCCCTCCATCTCACGACACGCCGCGGTCGGTCCTGAAGCCATCGCCGACTTTCGCGCCCGATGCGACCGCGGATCGCCAGTACGCTCCGGCTCCCGGCGTCATCCCGTCATCGGGACCATTCCCGGCCCCTCGACCCGACCGTCAGCCGAGCTTGCGGCGCACCTTGTCGAGCAGCGTCGCGACTTCCTGCCGGCGGCCCTTGTCCGCCACCTCGCGGTTCGGACGCGGTGCCGCCTCCAGCGCGTGCTGCAGGTAGCGCTGCGCGGCCGCGTAGTCGCCCTTCTCGTAGAGGAACTCGGCGTAGAAGTAGTTCGGATCGATGCCATCGGGATTCAGCTGCAGCGCCTTCTGCAGGTTGCTGCGCGCCTCGTCGCTGTCACCGAAGCCCAGCGGGAATCCCGGCACCTTGTAGTACAGCGTGCCGAGACTCGTGTAGGCCGAGCCGTGCAGCGCATCCGGCGCGATGGCGAGTGCGGCCTCGAGCTTTCCCCGCGCCTGCTTCGCGAGCTTCAGCGCGCCGAGGCCGCCCTTCGCTCCGGCGTAGCTCGACAGCACGATGCCCTCCCAGATCAGCGCCTCGGCGCGCTTCGGGTTCGCCGCCGTGAATTTCGCGGCGCGATCGGCGAGCGCCGCGAACGCGGTTTCCCGCGCATCGCCCGCGGGCGTCTCGTAGTTCGCGTGATCCCAGGCCTGCTGGATCGCGGTGAGATCGGCGTCGAAGCCCGCCGGGTCGGCGGAGGCCGCGAACGCGGTGCAGGACGCGGCCAGGGTCAGTACCAGACTTGCGAGAAAGCGCATGATCAGGCTCCTCCGGTGGCACCCGGGGCCACCTCGACATCGTGGGCCGCCGGGGCCGGCGGCAGGGACTCCCGCGCGTACCGGCGGATCACCGGCAGCTGCTTGACGAGCGCGCCGTCGACGAGGCGCGGCAGCGCCCCGTTCAACCGCGCGAAGAACTTCTCCGGCCAGCCGACGACGCGCTCGGGTTCGTCGCGCTCGAGCATCCGGCACAGCGCGGCCGCGACGCGTTCCGGTGGATCGGTCGCCGTGCCGAGTTCCGCATTCATGCGCTCGACCGCAGCGGAGTTGATCGGCGTGCGGGTCGCGCGCGGCGCGAGGTAGTGCACTTTCACGGGCCCGCCGGCGAGTTCGCGGCGCAGCGCCTCGGTGAAGCCGCGCATGGCGAACTTGGTCGCCGAATACACGGAGTAGGCCGGGTAGCCGATCGATCCGAACACCGAGCCCATGTTCACGATGTGCGCCTCGCCGGCTGCGCCGAGCCGCGGCAGCAGCAGGCGGCACAGGTGCAGCGGCGCCTGCAGGTTCACGGCCAGGGCCAGGTCGATCTGCCCGGCCGACTGGTCCTCGAACAGACGGAAGTGGTTCACGCCCGCGTTGTTCACGAGCACGTTGACGCCGCCCAGCCAGGTGGCCGCGAACTCGACCACGCGCTGCCGGTCGGCCTCGTTCGTGAGGTCGGCCGCGAACGTCCCGACCCTCGGTCCGTGCACCGCGAACCTCGCAGTCGCGGCAGCGAGGGCCGTGGCGTCGCGATCGACGAGCAGCACACCGGCGCCATGGACGAGCAGCGCTTCCGCCATCGCGGCGCCGATGCCGCCCCCGCCGCCCGTGATGAGGACCTTTGCGCTGGCGAGCCTCATGCGCTGCGCCTCGGCGCGGCGGGCTGTGCGACCGTCGATGCCGCCTCGAGGCTGCGGAACACCTGACCGTAGAGCCAGAACATCGTGCGTGCGCAGTCCAGCACCGCGTCGCGGTCCTCCGCCAGCACGAGCCGGTCGAGGATCCCGGCCAGGTGCTGCACGTGTTCCTGGTCCAGCCGGCCGTGGCTGCGCAGATAGGTGAACGCGCGATCCGGCAGTCCGAGGGTCTCCTGGATGCGATCCGCCGCGCGCAGCGCGAGCGCGACGCTGGTCCCCTCGAGCACGAAGACCATGCCGAAAAAGCCGATGGGGTTGCGGCGCTGCACGGTGTCCCAGGCGTAGGCCACCATGGCATCGGTCTCCATGCTGGGCCGGCTCGTGGCCGCCCGGACGCGGTCACCACCCGCGGCCGCGATGTCGTCGAGGATCCAGTCGTCGTGTCCCTGCTCCTCCTCGAGGTAATGCAGGATGTCGCGGCCCAGGGCGACATGCCGTTCGGGCAGTCGCGAGCCCACGCCCATCAGCAGCGGCACGGTGTGACGCACGTGGTGCCAGGCCTGCGTGAGGAATGCGAGGTACAGCTCCTGCGTCGCACCACCCTCGAGGCAGCGCTGGATCACGGGCGCGGTCTGCAGGAATGCCTGGCCCGTCTGTGTGGCGGCGGCCAGTTCTCGATGGAAGCTCATGGAACGAGGACCTCCGGATCCGTCGTGGGGGTGGTTGCGGGGATCGGCTGGTAGAGCGATTCGATCGTGGCCGCGTAGTGCTCGCGGATGACTTCGCGCCGCAGGCGGCCGTTGGCCGTGAGCGTGCCGTCCGCGGGCGAGAAACCGCGCACGACGGCGAACCGGCGCACGCGTGCGTAATCGGGCAGGCGCCCGTTCGCGGCGGCGACCGCGCGCTCGATCGCGGCACGGGGAACCGACGGCGCCAGCGGACTCACGAGCGCGACGACGAACGGCCGCGCCTCACCGAAGACGCAGGCGTGCGCGATGCCCACCTCCTGTGTCAGCTCGCCCTCGATCCACTCGGGCGACACGTTGCGCCCGAGCGCGGTGATGATCACGTTGCGGCGCCGGCCGCGGATGTGGAGGTAGCCATCCGGATCGAGTTCGCCGAGATCTCCCGTCGCGATCTCCGCGGGCCGCGGACCGGCATCGCCGAGCCTGCCCAGCATGACGGCCCCGGCGACGTGGATCTCGCCGGTGTCGTCGATGCGCACCCGTGCATGCGGCAGCGGCCGGCCGACGCTGCCGCGACGCGACGCGGCCGGTGTGTTCAGCGAGACGACCGAGGCGCACTCACTGAGCCCGTAGCCCTCGTGGACGGGCAGGCCGCAGTCCGCGGCGCGCGCCAGGAGTTCACCCGAGACGACCGCACCGCCGACCGCGATGTAGCGCAGGGAATCGGGCACGGCCCAGCCGCGCTCCGTCGCGACCACCAGCACCCGGAGCAGTTCGGGTACGAGGATGAGGCTCTGCGGCGCGCGTTCCGCGATGCATCCGAGAAGCCTCGTTACGTCGATGCCGCCGAACCGCACGCCGGTCACCGGTCCGGGCGGCAGATCGCAGGCTGCGCCCATCCGGAGCGCCGCGTACACGCCGGCGACGTTCTCGAGCAGCGTCGAAAGCGGCAGCAGGCACAGGTGACGCTCGATGCCGAGGCTGCCCGTGGCGGTGGCGATCGATTCCGCGACGGCACCGAGGCTCGCCGCGCCGAGGCAGATACCCCGCGGCGCACCCGTGCTGCCGGAGGTGTAGGTCACCTTCACGGTGCCGTCCGGCAACAGCGGCTTTGCCCCGCCGGCGTGCATGCGCTTCCACAGTGTGAGGCCGCTCTGCGGCGACACCACGACGGGCTGGAACGCGGCGCGGTCCACCCGCGCGTGCATGGCGCTGTCCGTGAGGACCGAATCGATGCCGGCGTCGGCGATCGCATGCGCGAGCTGCGCGTCCGTGAAGAACGGCGGCAGCGGCACGTTGAGCAGACCGGCCTCCTGCAGCGCGAGGTCCGCGACGACCCAGCCACAGCCGTTGTCGGCGAGCAGGCCGCAACGCTCGCCACCCTGCGCGTGCAGCCAGTCGACTTCGGCGGCCACGGCGCCCCTGAGGGCCTCGTAGCTCAGCGTGCGGTCGGGATCGCACAGCGCGGGAGCACCCGCGGCGCCGGCGGCAAACGACAGCGGCATCAGGCCGACGCCTGCACCGCGAAGCCCGGCAGCGACAGACTCCCCGGCAGGTAACCCGCGAGCACACGGGGTTCGGCATCGTAGTAGCGGCCCCAGCCCGCGGCGCCGTCGCCGAGGCGCGAGGGATCGGCGGCGCCCAGATCGATGATCGGCGCATCGAGGCTCCCGAGCAGATCACGCACCACGCGCGTGCCCGTGAACACGATCCAGCGGTGACCGGCGCCGAGGAGCCGGAGCGGCAGCCGGGCCGCCAGCACGCGCGCGGCGCGGCAGCTCGTGGCCGCAAGATTGCCGACCTCCGCGATGGTGGCGCGTTCCACGGGCGCGCCGTGCATCCGGGCGATCGCCACTTCCACCGGCGCGTCGAGATACTGTTCCAGGAACAGCCGGTCCTGAGCCGCCGCACGGTAGCCCACGACGCCGCAGAGCCGGCCCGCGCGGTCCCGCAGGTCGAGGAGGTTCGGCAGGAAGCTCTGGATGCTGGCGCCGTGCCTGCGCAGGAACACGGTGCGGATGAAGGACTCGAGCTCGCCTCGCGCCAGCCCGTCGGGACCGCAGGACGACAGCGAGTAGCGGGCCATGCGGGCGACCAGCGCCGGCCCCGTGAGGAGTGCCGCCGGGCGGGCGCCTGGCGCGGGAGCTTCCGGGTGTTGGGTCTGCAGCAAGCTGGTCTCCTTGCAGGCGCCGGTCGGTGATTCCTGCGTCGCGTAACCCGTCAGACGCCGGGCCCGGGCGAAATCAATCGGGAGGCGGTCGCGCGATTGATTTGCGCCGGCGGCGGCGTCTAATGGGCTGAAGAGCGACGGGAGCCGGATGTTGAGCGGCGAACAGGAACTGCGGGACCGGATGCTGGCGGGCGACGAACGCGCCTTCGACGCGTTCTTCGAGACCTATTTCCCGCGGCTCTACCGCTTCGCCCTGCCCAGGCTGCGCCGCGACGAGGACGCCACGCGCGAGGTCGTCCAGGGGACGCTGATCAAGGCGATGCGCCGGCTGGACACCTTCCGCGGCGACGCCGCGCTGTTCACCTGGCTCTGCCAGATCTGCCGGCGCGAGATCGCAGACCACGTGCGCATGCGGCGGCGCCACGATTCACGCGTGGTGCTGCTGGACGACAGCGACGAGATCCGCGCCGCGCTGGAGTCGATCGAGGCGCCCGAGGAGGACGCCCCGACCCGGCGCTACGGCAGCGACGAGACCGGCAGGCTCGTGCGTGGCGTGCTGGACCGCCTGCCGGCGCAGTACGGCGACGCGCTCGAGTGGAAGTACATCGACGGACATTCCGTGGAGGAGATCGGCAACAGGCTCGGCATCGGCCAGACGGCCGCGCAGTCATTGCTGGCGCGGGCGCGCGTCGCGTTCCGCGAAGCGGTGGAGACCGTCTTCGGCGCGGATGTCGCGGACCTGTTGACGCACTTCTGACGCAGGCGCCGGGAGCACCTGCAAGGTGAGCACGACCATGAACATCGAGTCAGGCGAAGAACGGGACGAGGACGGTGGGCTCGCGCAGCTCGTGCGCGCGGCGGGCCGCCGCGAAGCGCCGCCCGCAGCGATGACCGCGCAGGTCCGCGATGCGGTCCGGGCCGAGTGGCATGCGGCCGTCACGGCGCGCGCGCGCAGGCGGCAGTGGTCCCGCTACGCCATCGCGGCCGGTGTCGCCTCGGTCACGGTCGGCGCCTGGTTGCTGCAGCCGTTCCAGATGCGCACCGCGCCGGCCGCGGAGATCGCGAGCGTCGCGCGCATCACCGGACCGGTCCAGTACCGCGACGCCGATGGCGGCGAGTGGTCGAGCGCCACGACGCGCACCGTGCTGCACGAGCACGAGCAGATCCGCACCGCGAGCGGTGCGCGGGCGGCGCTCGCCTGGCAGCACGGCACAGGCGTGCGCCTCGACGAGAACACGCTGGCGACGCTGGACGGCGATCGCATCGTGCTGGAGCGGGGCGCCGTGTTCATCGACACCGGAGAGGGTATGCAGAGCAGCGACGCGCCGCTCGTCGCGACGGCACTCGGCACCGTGCGTCATCTCGGCACGAGCTACGAGGTCAGGGTGGCCGACGAAGCGCTGCGCGTCAGCGTGCGGCACGGCACGATCCAGGTCGAACGCGCGGGTACCGTGGATCGCGGCACCGCGGGCGAGCAGCTGCGGGTGGACCCGACCGGCCAGGTCGAGCGGACCACGGTCGCCGCGTGGGACGCGCGCTGGAACTGGCTGCACTCGGTCACCCCGCCGCTCGACATCGAGGGCCGCAGCGTCGCCGATTTCCTGCAGTGGGCGGGCCGTGAGACCGGTCGCTCCGTGGTCTACGGGACCCCGGCGGCCCGGGCCGCGGCCGAACGCATCGTCCTGCACGGCACCATCGAGGGACTCGATCCCGCGACCGCATTGAGAGCCGTGCTCTCGACCACACGCCTGCAGCACGCCACCGACGGTGGCGCGCTGGTGATCACGGCGAAATAGGCACCGGATCCGGCGACCCGGAGACAGCACGCCCGTGGCCTGGCGAGTGGCGGGCGCGAGCCGTGCAGCGCGTGGCGTACCCGATGCTGTGACGCGAACGGGTCGAACTCGCGGCCGTGACAGGTGTCCGGACAGGCTCCTAGGCCTCACGGGCGCGCTTGGCTAAGATGCCCGGACATCGGGCCGCAGCCAGCCCGCATGCCCGAGGATGCCGCCCATTCGCTCCAAGTCGCGCCGGCCGTGTCGCCCGCTCCTCGCGTGTGTGGTCCTGGGCACCGTCCTCGCGCTCCCCGTTGCGACGCCGGCACACGCCGCGCCGCAACGCCAGGCCGGCCGCGCCGTGGCGGAGGTGCTGCAGGACGCGAACGGGCGTGGACTGCACCTGATCTTCAGCACGGACATCGTGCCGCCGACGCTGCGCGTGCTGCACGAACCGCGGGCCGCCGCGGGCATCGAACTCGTCATCGAGGTACTGGCGCCGCACGGCTTGACCGTGCAGCAGGCCGCCCCCGGGACCTGGACCGTCGTCGCCGCGCCGCCCGCTCCGCCCCCGGTCACCGCGGCGGCGGCACAGGAGCCGCAGTCGCGTCTGCTCGATCCCGTCGTCGTCACCGCCAGCCGTTACGTGCTCGCGACCGACGTTCCGGGCGCGCACACCTTCCTGACCCGGGAGCAGATCGAGTTCCTGCCGAAGATGGCGGACGAGGCCCTGCGCACGGTGCAGCGGCTGCCCGGCATGGCCAGCAACGGCCTGTCGGGGCTCGCGCACGTGCGCGGCGGGGAGGAGAACGAGACCGCAGTGCTGCTCGACGGATTCCCGCTGTACGAACCCTTCCACCTGCGCAACTTCTTCAGTCCCGTCTCCCTGCTGGATGCGCGCATCGTCGAGTCCCTCGACGTTTACACGGGCGGCTTCGGAACACGCTACGGCGAGCGCATGAGCGGCGTGGTCGACGCGCGCACACGGCAAGCGTCGACGGACGGCCAGGGCGAGATCGGCATCAGCCTGTTCCACACCAATGCGCTCGGCGGTGGACGCTTCGCGGGAGGCCGCGGCAAGTGGCTGGCCTCCTTCCGTCGCAGCCACATCGGCGAGGTCGCGGAACTCACGCACTCCGAGATCGGCGATCCGTCCTATGCGGATGCCTTTGGACGGTTGTCGTTCGCGTTCACTCCCTCGGTGGAAGCGTCGCTGTCGTTCCTGCTCTCGCGCGACCGGATCCGCGTCACCGAAGAGGCCGAGACGGCCGACGCCAGCTATGGCAACCGCTACGCCTGGGTCACCGTCGAACGACGCGGCGATGCAATGCATGCGCGGCTCATCGCCTCGTACACGCGCGTGTCGTCGGATCGCGAGGGCAGTGTCGAGGATCCCGGGCGCCGGCTCGGCAGCGTCGACGACGAGCGCCACTACCGCGCGCTCGGCCTCAAGCTCGACACGGACCTCGACCTCGGGCGCTGGTCACTCGGCCTCGGCGCCGAGGCACGCTCGCTGCGCGCGGACTATTCATACCAGGGCAGCGCCACGTTCGCCGCCGGCCACACCTTCCCGTCCGATCCGCCGCGATCCTTCGTGCGCGACCTGGAGAGCAGCCCGCACGGTGCCCAGTACGCCGCCTGGATCGCGGGCCGCGTCAACGCCACGGAGCGCCTCACGGCCGAACTGGGACTGCGCTGGGAGGCGCAGGAGTACACGGGGCTCGAGCACGACGACGTGCTGGATCCGCGCCTCAATCTTCGCTACGAGGTCCGCGACGGATTTCGCCTGCAGGGCAGCCTCGGCCGCTACCACCAGGGCCAGGGCATCAACGAACTCCAGGTCGAGGACGGTGTCACGGAGTTCCACGGTGCGCAGCGCGCGACGCACGCGGTGCTCGGTGCGGAGTTCGACCTCCCGCGGGAGGTGCTGCTGCGCGTCGAGCTGTATCGCAAGCGCTATTCGCACCTGCGTCCGCGGTTCGAGAACCTCTTCGACTCGCTAGCACTGCTGCCCGAACTGCAGCCGGACCGTGTGCGCATCGCGCCACGAACAGCCGTGGCACGCGGCATCGACGTGCTGCTGTCGCACAATCCCGCCGGCGGGCCCTGGCACTGGTGGCTCGGATATTCGCTGTCCAGCGTGGAGGACCGCATCGATTCCGACGACGTGCGGCGCAGCTGGGACCAGCTTCACGGCCTGAGCGGTGGCGTCACCCGGAACGGGGCACGCTGGGACCTGGCACTCGGCCTGCTGCTGCACAGCGGCTGGCCCACGACCGCCGTGACGCCCGCCGCGGACTTCGCGACGAGCGGTCAGGTCGCGGTCGGCGCACGCAACGGCAGCGGCCTCGACGTCTTCGCCACTGTCGACGTGCGGGCGACCCGCCGCTTCGAACTGCGGCGCGGCGAACTTCGCGCCTACGCCGAGGTGACGAACGCGCTCGACAGGAGCAATGACTGCTGCCGCCGCTACCAGGTGACGGGATCGCCAGCCGACGGCTTCGAGTTCGACGGGCGTACACGCCACTGGGCGGGCCTCGTGCCGTCGGTCGGCGTCCTCTGGATCTTCGACTGAGCGCTCAGGCCGCCGCCGCGACCGCGCCGCGCCCTTCCTCGTAGTCGAGCACGCCCGCCGCCGCATGGATGACGGCCGCGATGCGCACGGCGCTCTGCACCGCCTCACGGGAAACACCATGTTCCCTGAGCTGGCGTTCGTGAGCGACAACGCAGCGGCCACAGCCGTTGATCGCCGAGACCGCGAGCGAGACGAGCTCGAAGTCGAGCCTGTCGATGCCGGGATTCGCCATGGCGTTCATGCGCAGGCGCGCGGGCAGCTTCTCGTACTCCGCGTCCTCGACGAGGTGGGTGAAGCGGTAGTAGACGTTGTTCATGCCCATGAGGGCGGCTGCTGTCCGCGCGGCATCGAGCTGTACCGCATCGAGCTCCTGCGCGGCGGCGCTCTCGATCGCCGTGACGGTCGTCGCGTTGCGCGCGGCAATGGCGCTGGCGAGCGCGGTCATCCAGATCTGCGCATCGTTCAGCCCCGGGGCGCCCTGCGTCGTGAGCACGCTGCCGAGGTTGAGGCGGATGTCACGGGCGTAGTCGGGTATGCGGTCGCGGACGGTGTCGATGGTCATGGCGTTCTCCTCGGTGTTCACGGACCTAGAACGTCGAACGGTGGACGGTCAGTGCTCGCAATCCGCTGTTGTGGCCGGCGGAGACATGCACGGTTCCGGTGACGCCACGGCCGGTTGCGCGGGCTGCAACGGGAGGATCGGCTCGTCTCGCGCCAGATCCTACGCTCGACTCGCCGACCTCCCGTCAACAGCCCGCGCGGCCGATGTATCGGCGAAAAAACCATGCGTCGCGCCACCGTGGTCACGGCCGATGTCACGCAGCCTTCAAGGTCTCGTCGCCCTTCTTCCAGTTGCAGGGACACAGCTCGTCCGTCTGCAGGCCGTCGAGCACGCGCAGCACCTCCTCGGGACTGCGGCCGACGCTCATGTCGGTCACGTAGACGAAGCGCACGACGCCCTGCGGATCGACGATGAAGGTCGCGCGCTGCGCCACGCCCGCGTCCGGGTCGAGGATGCCGAGCGACGTCGAGAGCTCGCGCTTGACGTCCGCGAGCATCGGGAACGGCAGGTTCCGCAGGTCGTCGTGGCTCCTGCGCCAGGCCTGGTGCACGAACTCGGAGTCGATGCTGACGCCGAGGACCTGCGCGTCGCGGTCGGCGAACTCGCGCTCGGCCCGGCCGAAGCCCGCGATCTCGGTCGGACAGACGAAAGTGAAGTCCTTCGGCCAGAAGAACACGACGAGCCACTTGCCCGCGTAGGTCTGGTTGTCGATGGGACGGAAATCCTTCGCGCCGTCGTTGCCGACGACGCCCGTCAGGCTGAAGCGCGGGAACTGTCTGCCGATGCCGATCATGGGTGTCTCCTCGATGGGTTGCATGGGTCCGTTGCCGGATGGGACGCAGGATGCCGGGGGACTCGCCATCTGCCCAATGGATTGATTTAATGGATACGATAGATCGCCCCTATCGGATGACGGAGGCGCCCGCATGAATCTTCGCGACCTGCGCTACCTCGTGGCCCTGGCCGACACGCGGCACTTCGGCCGCGCGGCGGAGCGCTGCCACGTCAGCCAGCCGACGCTGTCGGCACAGCTGAAGAAGCTCGAGGAATACCTGGGCGCGCCGCTGGTCGAGCGCCAGCCGCGGCAGATCGCGTTCACGCCGCTCGGTACGCAGGTCGTGGAGCGCGCGCGACGGCTGCTCGCGGAGGCGGACGACATCCAGTCGCTCGCGCAGGCGAGCCGCGATCCGCTGTCCGGACGGTTGAGCATCGCGCTGATCCCGACCGTCGGACCCTACCTGCTGCCCGGCGTCGCGGCACGGCTCAGGCGGCGCCTGCCGAAGCTGAAGCTGCAGCTGTTCGAGTACCAGACGGCGCCGCTGCTGCAGAAGCTGCGCGCCGGCGAGATCGATGCGGGCATCCTCGCGCTGCCGGTCGAGACCGACGGCCTGGAGACGCGTGCCCTGTACGAGGAACCCTTCGTCGTCGCGCTCCCCGAGAGGCATCCGCTCGCCGCGCAGGCCTCGGTGCGCCGCAGCGACATCGAGGGCGAGACGCTGCTGCTGCTGGAGGACGGCCATTGCCTGCGCGACCAGGCGCTCGAAGTCTGCAGCCGGCTGAAGGTGCACGAGGACCAGGACTACCGCGCCACGAGCCTCGAGACGCTGCGCCAGATGGTGGCCGCCGGCGCCGGCATCACCCTGCTGCCGGAACTGGCCACGCTGGGCCCGTTCAGCCATACACGCGGTCTCGTGGTACGCCCGTTTACGAAGCCCGTGCCCGGACGTACGATCGGTGCCGTGTGGCGTCGCTCGACCACGCGCGAAGCCGCGATCCGCGCGATCGGTGACGTCGTCGCCGAGGCCATGAAATGAGGAACGCCCGGGTTCCCGAAGTCCATCCACCGGGCCGGTCCCGATTCCACGGAGGGCTCCCCATGCGCATCCTGCTCGCGACACTGGTCATGGTCACCGGCACGGCCCACGCCGGCGCCTATCTCGAGATGTCGCACGTCGACCTGACCCGGCCGAAGGACCGGCCGACGATCTCGAAGTTCTGGGCGCAGGCCGGACGAGCCCGCGCCGAGACCTCCGGGGACCGCGGTCAGTACACGATCTTCCGCGATGAACAGATGTTCATCGTCGAGCCGAAGCAGCGCAGCTATCGCGTCATGGACAAGGCGACCATGGAGGCGATGGGCCGGCGCATGGCCGACATGCGCAGGCAGATGGAGGCGCGCATGGCGAAGATGCCGCCCGAGCAGCGCGCGGCGATGCAGCGCATGATGAACGGCGCCGTGCCGGGAACCGTGGCCGCCGTGGCGAAACGCCAGGTCCAGGCCACGTCGCGGACCGAGGCTGCCGGCGGTCGCAGCTGCCGGGTCTGGGAGATCTACGAGAGCGGCGCGAAGGACGAGGAGCTCTGCGTCGTGCCGCCGGGATCGCTGCCCGGCGGCGACGAGTTCTTCGCCGCCATGAAGAACATGGCCTCGATGACGGAGCGCATGACGAAAGCCATGGGAGGCCAGGCCGGTCGTGGCGAAGGCAACTACTTCCAGGAGCTGAAGCGCATCAATGGCATCCCGGTGCTGACGCGCGATTTCCAGAACGGCAGGCCCACGCACGAGACGCGCATGAACGTCGTGCGCCGGGAATCGGTGCCGGATGCGGCCTTCGAGGTGCCTGCGGGCTTCAAGCGGCTCGGCATGGGTCCGGGCACGGGCGGTGAAGATTAGGGCCAATGGCCGTATTCCGCGGATGAACCGACACCCCGGGCACCGGCGCGGCCCGAGGCGCAGTGTGGGGCCGCACGGGACGGCGGGCATCACATTACGGCAGGCCATGTCCCGCCGGCGCGGGTGATCGTGGTAGTCTCCCTCGCAGAATCGGCGCCCGTCATGAAACGCCTCCTCATCCTGTCGCTCCTGTTCAGCCTGCTGTTCGCGCTGGGCCGGCCCCTCATGGCCTGCCCTGCGGACCGGGCAGCGCACGACTGCTGTCCCGCGGGAACGCAGGATCCCTGCGATACCGACATGGGCCTGCCCGCCGGTCTCGCCTGCGCGGACACGGCCCTCTGCGCCGCACCGCAGGGCACGGCGGCGGTCCTCGTGCAGGCGCAGAAGAAGTTCGACACGGCCCTGCCGGGCCCCGCGGCCGGCACCGATCTGCCGGCTCATCCCGTCGCGAGCCCGCGCGCGCCGCCGGATCCCGGGGCGCGGGCCGCAGATCCCCACCCCGACCACGCAGCGGCCGCCGCCGCACTGACCTGGCTGCACACGGCGCGCCTGCGCCGCTAGTCCCCGCCGAACACCCGCATCGACTCGCAGCTCCGCGGCGACGATCGTTCGCCGCAGAGGACTCGCGACGACTTTGATCGACGTTGTCCGGCCAATGAAGGACGTGCTGCCCATGGGCTTCGCAGACCCTCTTCCACCCTCACCGCGCGCGGCCGCGCGTGGCTCGTTTGCCTGCGTACTGCTGCTCTGCGGATTCGCCGCGGCGACAGCTGCCGTCGCCGGCTCCGGTGATGCGCCCGTGCCGCTCACGGCGCTGCTCGCGGAAGCCGCGCGGAACAGCCCCGCACTCGACGCCGCACGCCAGCGCGCCCTCGCCGCCCGCGCGCGCGTGGCGCCCGCGGGCGCACTCGACGACCCGATGTTCGAGGCGGGCATCGTCAACGCAGCGCTCTCTCCGCTCAGCCTGCGGCGCGAGGACATGTCGATGCAGATGGTGGGCCTCGGCCAGCGGCTGCCGTTCCCGGGGAAGCGCGCCCTGCGCTCCGCCGTGGCCGAAGCCGGCGCGGCGGCGCAGGACGCCGGCGCCGACGATGCGCAGGACCGGCTGATCCGCGACATCCGCGAGGGCTACGAGGAACTCGCCACGGTCGCCAGCCTGCACACGATCGTCGAATCGACCCGCACGGCCCTCGCGGAGTACGTCTCCGTCGCCGAGGCGCGCTACGCGACGGGCAGCGCGACGCAGTCGGACATCCTGCAGGCCGACGCGGAACTCGCACGCGTACGCGCGGAACTGCTGGCCCTCGATCGACGCCGCATCGAGGCGCAGATGCTCCTCGCCGCACTCGTCGGCCGCGATCCCGGGGCACCACCGATCGTCGCCACGCCGCAGCGGCTCACCGCGCCGCCGCATGACATCGAAACACTCATGCAGACCGCGACGACGAGCCCCAGGTTCATCGAGCTCGCCCAGGAATCGCGCCAGGCGCAGGAGTCCGTCGCGCTCGCGCGGCGCGAATACTATCCGGACGTCGATCTGCGGCTGCAGTACGGACGGCGCGAACGCAGCCTCGACGGCCTGCCGCGCGACGACATGATCACGCTCACCTTCGCGGTCAACCTGCCCGTCTGGCGGCGCCAGCGCCTCGAGCCCCGCGTGGCCGAGGCACGCGCCATGGTCGCCGAGCGCGCGGCCATGGAACGCGCCCAGGCACTGGAGACCCGCGCGCAGATCGCGCGCGGCCACGCGGCGGCGACGCAGGCGCGCCGCACCGTCGAGCTCTGCGACACCGCCCTGCTGCCGACCAGCGCCGCGGCGGTGAACGCGACACTCGCCGCGTACCGCAACGGACAGGTCGGCTTCGCCACGCTGCTGGAGGCGCGGCTGAAGCTCCACGAGGCGGAGGCGACGCGCGTGGCAGCCATCGGCGAACACAATCGCGCCGTCGCCGAGCTCGACTATCTGACGGGCCACCGGCCCGGGCCGCTGGAGGAAACGCCATGAACCGCAGCATCCTCGTCGCATCGATCGCGGCCCTGGCCGCCGCGGCGGGCCTCGGCTACTGGTGGGGCACCCGCACCGCGGGCCCCGGTGACTCTCCCGCGCCCGCCGGTCAAGGCACGTCCAGCGCAGCGGAGCCCGCGCGCGGCGAGCGGCGCATCCTGTTCTATCGCAACCCCATGGGCCTGCCCGACACCTCGCCGGTGCCGAAGAAGGATTCCATGGGCATGGACTACGTGCCGGTGTACGCGGACGAAGCCCCCGCGGGTCCCGGCTTCGTCGTTCCCGCAGACCGCCTGCAGAGACTCGGCGTTCGCACGCAGGAAGCCGGGCCTCATCATTTCGTGGCGCGCGTGCACGCCCTGGGCACGGTGCGCATCGACGAACGCCTGCGGGCCGTCGTCAGCACGAAGTTCGAGGGCTACGTGACACGGCTGCATGTCGCGACCGCGGGAACGCCCGTGCGGCGCGGCCAGCCACTGCTCGAGGTCTACAGCCCCGAGCTCGTCAGCGCGCAGGAGGAATACCTCGTCGCCGCGCGCAACCTGCGCGAGCAGCAGAGCGCCGGCCCCGAGCTGCGCGCGCGCTTCGAGCAGCTCGTCGCGGCGAGCGCCGCGCGGCTACGCAACTGGGACATCGAGCCCGGCGACCTGCCGGGTCTCGCCAGCGGCCAGGTGCGGCGCAACGTGCTGCTGCGCTCGCCCGTCGACGGCGTCGTGATCGACGAACCGGCGCGCGTGGGCCAGCGCTTCGTGCCCGGCGAAGCGCTGTACCAGGTCGCGGGCCTCTCGAGGGTCTGGCTGATGGCCGACGTCTTCGAGCAGGATCTCGCGGCGATCACCGACGGCGCCGCCGCGCGCGCGACCTTCGATGCCTGGCCCGGCCGCGTGTTCGAGGGCCGCGTGGGCCTCGCCTCGCCCGCGCTCGACGAAGCGACGCGCACGCTGGCCGTGCGCATCGAGCTGCCGAATCCCGGCGGTGCGCTGAAGCCCGGGCTGTTCGGCAACGTCGAGATCGAAGGGCGTGCGACGCACGCGGACGTGGCGGTGCCCGACAGTGCCGTCCTCGACAGCGGCATGCGCCGGCTCGTCTTCGTGGCCCGTCCCGGCGGCCGGTTCGAGCCGCGCGAAGTCACGCTCGGCGCCCGCGGTGACGGCCGGGTCGCGGTACTCGCGGGGCTCGCCGCCGGTGAGCCCGTCGTGGTCGACGGCAATTTCCTGATCGATGCGGAGAGCAATCTGCGCGCGGGCCTGCAGGCACTCGGTCATGTGCACGGCGACGGCAGCCCGACAGGCCCTGCGTCCGCGACACCCGAGGCCGGAGCGGGACACGACGCGCATGCCGGACACGCTGCGCCGCCGGCTGCGACGGCGGACACGCATGACGCCCACCGGAACCACTGAGGCATCGCCGTGCTGACCCGACTCATCGACTGGTCCCTGCGGAACGTCTTCCTGGTGCTGGTCGCGACCCTCGCGATCGTCGCGGCGGGCGTCCATGCATTGCTGAATACGCCGATCGACGCACTGCCGGATCTCTCCGACGTGCAGGTCATCGTCTACACCGAGTACCCCGGGCAGGCACCGCAGGTCGTCGAGGACCAGGTCACCTACCCCCTCAGCACCGCGATGCTCTCGGTGCCGCGTTCGCACGTCGTGCGCGGCTTCTCCAACTTCGGCGCCTCGTTCGTCTACGTCATCTTCGAGGACGGCACCGACCTGTACTGGGCACGCTCGCGCGTGCTCGAGTACCTGAACTCGGCCGCGGGCCGCCTGCCTCCCGGTGTCACGCCGACGCTCGGGCCCGACGCCACCGGCGTCGGCTGGGTGTACCAGTACGTGCTGCGGGCGAAGGACCGGAGCCTCGCGGAACTCCGCTCCCTGCAGGACTGGTTCCTGCGCTACCCGCTCGCGACCACACGCGGCGTCGCGGAGGTGGCGAGCGTCGGCGGCTTCGTGCGCACCTACCAGGTGACCGTGGACCCGCACCGCCTGCACGCGTACGGGGTGATGCCCTCGCGCGTGACCGAGGTCATCCGCGCCAGCAATCGCGACGTCGGCGGCCGCAGCATCGAGATGTCCGAGACCGAGTACGTGGTCCGCGGCCGCGGCTACCTGCGGGGCATCGCCGATCTCGAACGGCTGGTTGTCAAGGCGGAGCGCGGCACACCGGTGCGGATCGCCGATGTCGCGCGCGTCGAACTCGTCCCCGACGAGCGGCGCGGACTCGCCGAGCTCGACGGCGAAGGTGAGACCGTCGCGGGCATCGTGATGGCGCGCTCCGGTCAGAACGCGCTCGACGTCATCGACGGCATCAGGCACAAGCTCGCCGAGATCGCGCCCGGGCTGCCGGCCGGCGTGACGCTCGAGGCCGTCTACGACCGCTCCGGCCTCATCCATCGCGCCATCGACACGCTCCGGCGCACGCTCCTCGAGGAGTGCCTGATCGTCGCCGTCGTCTGCGTCGTGTTCCTGCTGCACGCGCGCAGCGCCCTGGTCGCGATCCTGATGCTGCCGGTCGGGGTGCTCATCGCCTTCCTCGCCATGCGCGCGCTCGGCCTGCAGTCGAACATCATGAGCCTGGGCGGCATCGCGATCGCGATCGGCGCCATGGTCGACGCGGCCATCGTCATGGTGGAGAACGCGCACCGGCACCTCGAGCGGCTGGCGCCCGGGGAGTCGCGGCTGGCGGCAATCTCGGCGGCCTGCCGCGAGGTGGGCCCCGCGCTCTTCTTCAGCCTGCTCGTCATCACGATCTCGTTCCTGCCCGTGTTCACGCTCGAGGCGCAGGAGGGACGGCTGTTCCGGCCGCTCGCGTACACCAAGACCTTCGCGATGGCGGGCGCGGCGCTGCTCTCCGTGACGCTGGTGCCCGTGCTCATGCTGCTCTTCATCCGCGGACCCGTGCCCGACGAGCGGCGCAACCCGATCGTGCGCGTCCTGATCCGCGCCTACCGTCCCGTCATCGACACGGTGCTGCGGCACAGGGCGGCGACGATCGGCGCCGCGGCGCTCGTGCTCGCCGCCACGATCTGGCCCGCCCTGCGGCTCGGCACCGAGTTCATGCCCGCGCTCGACGAAGGCGCGCTGCTGTTCATGCCGACGACGCTGCCGAACGTGTCGGTGACGCGCGCGGCGGAGATCCTGCAGCAGCAGGACCGCATCCTGAAGAGCTTCCCCGAGGTGGAATCCGTGTTCGGCAAGGCGGGACGCGCCAGCACGGCCACGGACCCCGCCCCGCTCGAGATGTCGGAGACCATCGTCAATCTCAAGCCGCGGAGCGAGTGGCGGCGCGGCATGACCACGGAGAAGCTCGTCGCCGGGATGGACGCGGCGGTCGCGCTGCCCGGTGTCTCCAACGCCTGGACCATGCCCATCCGCGCGCGCATCGACATGCTCTCCACGGGCATCCGCACCCCGGTCGGCATCAAGGTCTTCGGCAGCGATCTCGGCACCATGGAGACTCTCGCGCGCGAGATCGAGCAGGTCGTGCGCGAAGTGCCGGGCACGGGCAGTGCCTACGCCGAGCGGCTCACCGGCGGCTACTACCTCGACGTCGTGCCGGACACGGCAGCGCTCGGCCGCTACGGACTCAATCCGGGCGACGTGCAGGAGACCGTCGCGACCGCGCTCGGCGGCGAGACGGTCACGCGCACGGTGGAGGGCCGCGAGCGCTACGCGGTCGTGGTGAGGTATCCGCGCGAGCTGCGCTCGAGCCCCGAGGCCATCGCACGCACGGTCCTCGTGCCGGCCATGGATGGCGCCATGGTGCCGCTCGGCCAGCTCGCACGCATCGGGATCACGCAGGGCCCGCCTGCGATCCGCACGGAGAACGGCCTGCTCTCGACCTACGTGTACGTCGACGTGCGCGGCCGCGACATCGGCAGCTACGTCCGGGACGCGCAGCGCGCAGTCCGCGAGCGGGTGCGCATGCCGCCGGGCAGCTACATCGCCTGGAGCGGCCAGTTCGAGTACCTGCAGCGCGCGATCGAGCGGCTGAAGATCGTCGTGCCGCTGACCGGCGCCCTCATCCTGCTGCTCCTGTACCTGAACTTCGGGCGCCTCGGCGAAACCCTGATCGTGATGCTGTCGGTGCCGTTCGCGCTCGTGGGCGGCGTCTGGCTCGTGTACCTGCTCGACTACGACCTCAGCGTCGCAGTCGCGGTCGGCTTCATCGCGCTCGCCGGCGTTGCGGCGGAGACGGGCGTGGTGATGCTCGTCTACCTCGATTCGGCCTGGCGGCGCGTGCGCGCGGAATGCACTGCCGAGAACCGCGCACCCGGTGCGGACGACCTGCGCGCCGCGATCATCGAGGGCGCGGTGCTGCGCGTGCGCCCGAAGATGATGACGGTGGTCGCGATCATGGCGGGCCTGCTGCCGATCATGTGGGGCAGCGGTGCGGGCTCCGAGGTCATGCGGCGCATCGCGGCGCCGATGATCGGCGGCATGGTCTCGGCGACGGTGCTCACGCTGGTCGTGATCCCGGCGCTCTACGCGATCGTGGAGGGGCGGCGGCTCGATGGGGCGGCCGCCGAGGCGAATGAACCGCTCCCGGACTCTGCAACATGACGGGTGGTACATCCGAAGCCCGAGGAGACTTACATGGCCTGGATCCTCACGAAGTACCTGCTCACGGCCGGCGTCGTCGTGCTCGTCTCGGAGTTCGCGAAGCGCAGTGACCGGCTGGGCGGATTCATCGCCGCGCTGCCGCTCGTCACCGTGCTGGCGCTCGTCTGGCTGCATCTCGAGCGCCAGCCGGAGACGAAGATCGCCAATCACGCGTGGTACACGTTCTGGTACGTCGTGCCGACGCTGCCCATGTTCCTCGCATTTCCGCCGCTGCTCTCGCGCGTCGGCTTCTGGGCGGCGCTGGCCGCCTGCGTGGTGCTGACCATCGCCTGCTTCGGGTTGTGGACGCTGCTGCTGCGGCGCTACGGCATCGATCTGCTGTGAGCCCCGCCCGCAACGACGCCCGCCGGCTTCACCAGGTGTAGCGCACGCGGTAGGTCACGACTGTCTCGCCGTCCTTCGCGACCTTCACCGGGAACTCGATGGTCGATGCATCCTTCTTCTCGGACGGCTGCGAGGATTCGAGCAGCTTCCAGTTGTTCCAGCGGTAGAGCCGCTCGCGCACCTGCACCTCGACGGGCTGCGCCTTGTGGTTGCGCAGGCGGATCTCGAAGGCCTCTTCCATCCAGCGCGCCTTGCTGTCGACGCGGAAGTCGGTCTGGCGGCGCTCGCCGACGACATCGAAGGCCGTGCCGAGCTTCACGCGCACGTCCTCGTTCTTCGGCGTGTGGTCGATGACGTCCTCGCCGACGAACTCGAGCGAGCCGTCCGCGGCATCGAGCTGCGCGACGCGGATGCGGCCCGCCGGCAGCGGCATGCCGAGACCGGACGCCTGGTCGTTGCGGAATCGCAGCCAGACGTCGACCTTCGTGTTCGACTGCGGCGCGAACTCGCGTTCCATCATCGGCGAACCGAAGACGCCCATGCCCGCCGCGCCGTCGTAGATCATGACCTTCTTCGCGGGCACGCGGCTCGCGGCGTCGAAGAGCTCGATCTGCTTGGTGGAATTGTTCGGGATCGTGGTCGGGCGCTGCAGCGTGTAGAGGTGGTACTCGAAGAAGGCCTTCTCCTCGAATCCCGGCGCTGCGGCCGCCATTTCCATCGCATCGGCCTTCATGACCATGGCGCGCGGCGCCCGCTGCGGCTGGGCACGGTGCACGTCGCCCGCGATGAGCTTGAGCTTCGCATGCGGGTAGGCCGCGCCGGACTGGTTCAGGATGCTGACCCAGGCGTTCAGGTTCACGAAGCCGCTGTTCGCATCCGCGCCCTCGGCGAACGTCAGGTTGTAGTCCGCCCACCAGGTGATGCCGCCGGTCTGGTAGCTCACGCGCGCGCGCTGCTCCCCGGGCTTCTTCGTGGCGACGTCCCAGACGAGCGTGGGCTGCGTGATCAGCCCGCCGGGGAGTTCACCGAAGCGCAGGCCCTGCCACTGGCTCAGCGCGTGGATCTGGCCGTCGGCCGACTTCAGCACCAGGCCGTCGTTGGCCGAGAGCAGCGTGCCCTTCAGCTCGGCTGTCTGCTGGCCCAGCTGCCGTTCGACCGCCACATCGCGATCGATGAAGCGCGACAGCAGCTTCTGCGTGCTGACGAGATCGAACTGGAAGTCCTGCTCCAGCACCCGCGTGCCGCCCGGATCGGTGAGCGACTGGAACTGCACGGTCGTCGGGTCGATGAGCGCGGCCACGTCACTGACGCGCAGCGTCGAACGTGCGCGATCCAGCCGGACGACGCGGTCGTCGCGCACCATGGCATAACCGGGCAGCTGCGTCGCGATTGGCGTCCCCATGCCGGGCAAAGGCCGGTACCATTCGGCGGGGATGCCCCCCGGCTGCGCCGAGCTGTAGATCGTGATGGCGAGATCCGGGGCATCGCCGGCCGAGGTGCGGGTGGCACCGGTTGCCGCAAGGCCGGCGACGAGCACTGCCGCCCAAGTGGAAATCCTTGGCATGATCGACTCCTGTGGTGACGGGGACCCGCCCCGGCCGCCCGACGATCTCGACCCATCGGGTTCCGGACCGGCCGGGACACAGAGGATAAACGACTCTCGACCATGGACCCGGGTTCCCCCGCAACGCTGCACCCCCGCCGGCTGGCGCTGATCGTCGCCGCGGCGATGTTCATGGGGCTGCTGAACTCCATGGTCATCGGCCCGGCGATGCCGCACATGGCGCGCTCGTTCCACGTGCAGCCGGTCGACCTCAGCATCGGCGTGACCATCTACCTGCTGGCCCTGGTGGTGCTGCTGCCGAGCACGACCTGGGTTGCGGACCGCTTCGGCCCCCGTCGAGTATTCCTGATCGCGATCGCGGGCTTCGCGCTGACCTCGATCGGCGTCGGACTCACGCAGAACCTCTGGCAGTTTGTCGGCGCGCGTGCCCTGCAGGGTGTCGCCGGGTCGTTCATGGTGCCGGTCGGCAACATGGTGCTGCTGCGCCTGACCGACAAGAAGGACCTCGTCAGCGTCATGAACATCAGCACGGCACCCGCGCTGGCCGCGCCGGTCATCGGTCCGCCGATCGGCGGCCTCATCGCCGACTGGCTGTCCTGGCACTGGATCTTCTTCGTCAACCTGCCGCTCGGCATCGCCGTGCTGTGGCTCGCGCTGCGGTTCATCCCGAAGTCCATGCCGCGCGAGAGCCACGAGGCGCCCGCGGACTTCGACACGCGCGGCTTCCTGCTGACCGGCGTCGCGACCACGGGTGTGATCTACGGCCTCAACCGGGTGTCCGCCGCGGGCGATGACCGCTGGCTCGCACTGGTGCTGGTCGTCATCGGTGCGGCACTGCTCGTGCCCGCCGTCCGCCACGCGCTCTCGCATCCGCGGCCCGTCATACCGCTCGGGCCGCTCGGCATCCAGACGTTCCGCGTCGCCTCGATCACGGGCGGCGGCCTCGTCAAGACGCCCTATCTCGCGATGGCCTTCGTGCTGCCACTGATGCTGCAGGTCGGGCTCGGCCTGTCGGCCTCCACGACCGGACTGCTGCTGCTCGGCTGGAACGGCGGCGAGCTCGCGCTCAAGGTCTTCGTCGTGCACATCCTGCGCCGCACCGGCTTCCGCAGCGTGCTGCGCTGGGGCGCCACACTCACCGCGCTGACCATGATGGCGTGGCTGTTCTTCACGCCCGCGACGCCGCTGTGGCTCCTGTTCCTGGCGCTCACGCTCAACGGCATGTGCCGGTCCGTCCTCTTCACGGGAGTCATCTCGCTGGTCTTCTCCGAGGTGCCGCGTCACGAGATGGGCGCTGCGATCGTGCTCAACAACCTCGGCAACGCGGTCATGATGGCGCTCGGCGTGTCGTTCTCCGCGATGGTGCTGCATTCGAGCGCCTGGCTGCGCGGGGCGGGCGAGATCGGACTCCTGGACTTCCGCGTCGCCGTGGCGATCATGGTCGTGGTCTGCGTGTCCGCACTGTTGCCGTTCGGGCGGCTGCCGCACGACACGGGCGCCGCGATCATCGGCCGCCGGCGGCGTCCACCCGCCGAATGACGCATCCCGGCAGGTACCGCTCATGAACCAGAAGTCGAAGGACCTGCGTTCCGACCTGGCACGCTACATCGCCGGTTCACTCACGCCCGAGGAAGCGCGGCAGTTCGAGGCCGCGATCCGCGCCACGCCGGCGCTCGTCGACGAACTCCACCTCGACGATCATCTGACGCGCGCGGTGAAGCTGCTCGACAGCGACGCACTCGGCCGGCGTGGCCCGTGGTGGCGTACGCCCGCCGCGTTCATCGCGGCAGCCGCGGCTGCGGTGCTGCTCGCCGTCGCGCTCGGCGTGGTGCTCTGGCGCTGGGACATGGCCGTCGACCGGCAACAGCTGCTGGAGGCGAACGCGGCCGAAGGGTTCCTCGCGCCGACCCGCCGCTCCGAGACCGTCAGGATCGATCCCGAGCGGTCCGGGCCCTACAGCATCGGCGGCGGCGGTGCGACGCGCATCGAGCTGCAGGTCGCGATGCGCACGGCGAAGTTCAACCAGTTCCGCGTGGATCTCGCTCGCGCCGACGGCAGCTTCGTCGCGCAGATGAACCGCATGGTCCGCGATTCGAACGGCAACCTCAGGCTCGCGCTCAACTCCTCGATGCTGCCGCCCGGCGGCTACGGGATGCGCATCGAGGGCCTCACCTGGCGCGGCGAGGCCGTGCCGCTCCGACGCGTCGCGCTGACGATGCAGCCCTGAAGCCCGGCCGGACGGCGCAGCCCGGCACGACGCCGCTGCCGATCGCTCACCGCGCCGTGCTGCCGCCGTCGACCATGTAGAGCCCGCCTGTGATGAAGCCCGCGCGATCCGACAGCAGGAAGGCGGTGAGCTCGGCGACCTCGTCGGTCGTGCCGAAGCGCGCCATCGGGTGCAGGCTGGTCAGGAACGCCTTCGCGGCCTCGTCGGCGTGCTTGTGCAGCAGCGGCGTGTCGATCACGCCGGGGCCCACCGCATTGATGCGGATGCCGCGGGTCGCGTAATCGAGCGCGGCCGCTCGCGTGAGGCCGAGCACGCCGTGCTTGGCCGCGACATAGGCCGCGAAGTCCGTGCGCCCGACCGCGCTGAACATCGAGCCCGTGTTGACGATCGCGCCACCGCCCGCGGCGAGGATCGCCGGGATCTCGTACTTCAGACCGTAGAACACACCATTGAGGTTCGTGTCGATCACGCGCCGCCAGTCCTCGACCGCGAGATCGGCGGTGGGCACCATCGGTGCGGAGATGCCGGCGTTGTTCACGGCGAGGTGCAGCGCACCGTAGGTCCGCACGGCGAATTCGACCGCGGCTTCCACGGACTGCGGAACGGTCACGTCCATCGCGCAGGCGGTGGCCTCGCCACCGGCGCTCTTCAGCTCCGCGGCGACGGCGCGGGCGCCCGTGAGATCGTAGTCGCCGATGACGACACGCGCTCCGTCCGCGGCGAGCCGCCGCGCGATGGCCGCGCCGATGCCGGACCCGGCGCCGGTGACGAGCGCGCATTTGTGATCGAGCTGGAGAACACCCATATCCGTCTCCTCGTGTGACTTGCGATTGCTGCGGGTCGGGAACCGTGGCATGTTGACACAAAGGACATTCGTCGCTGTAACAGGCAGCCGGACTGCCGGAAGTGCGACGCAGGGAGCAGCGGAGATGACCCACGACACCGGCAACCCGAGCCCGGGACGTTGCTCGAGCCTGAGTCTCGGCATTCTTGGAATGACCATTGTCCTCGCACCGGTTGCCCGGGCGGAGCACATTGCGGTGCCCGCCGGACTCGGCGTCGACCTCGTGCTGCAGCATCACGTCACGGCCGGTTACTCGGCTCCGGACTCGGCGGTGTTCTTCCGCATCGCGGACGACGTGCGGATTGCCGATCGACTCGTGTTCCGCAGGGGCACTCTCGCCCGTGGCAGGGTCACCGTCGCCGAGAACCGCGGCATGGTGGGCCGCAGCGGACGCCTGAGCATGGAGGTGCGGACGTTACCGGCCGTCGACGGGACAGTTGTCCCGGTCGATGTCGACTGGCAGCAGAAGGGCCGCAGCCGGGCGGGCGCGACCGTGGGCTGGACCATCTTCTGGGGTCCGGCCGGCCTGATCACGAAGGGCGTGAATCCGTACCTGTTGCGGGGCGCCGTTGTGCACGCCAACGTGATCACCGAAGCGGTCGTCGATCCTGCGGAATCCGCCGCCACGCCGGCTCCCGAGTCGGTCACGCCGACGACATCCCCCGCACCGGAGGCCGTCGCGATCGCGCATTTCGCGACCCACCAGTTCCAGGGTTCGCGCGACAAGGTCAGGACCATCGACATCGAACGCAACGACGACCTCGAGACGGTCACGTTCAAGCTGGCGCCGGATTCGCTCGCCTATGCGCCCGCCGAGATCATCGGCACACTGCGTCTCACCGCCGTCGATGGCGCCCCGGTTCCGGAACCCGTGCCAGCCGCCCGCACGGGCAAGGACGGTGTAACCTTCGGTAGCTGGTCGATCGTGCAGTTCTGCAACGACGGCGTCACGAACCTGCATTTCGAGGGCCGGCGCACCGATGGCGGAGTATTCGCCATCGATTACCCGCTGCAGGTCAAGATCAAGCGAAAGAGGCAACCGGAGGCGCGGCATTCCGGACCGGGCCCGCAGGAACGCACATGAAACTAGCGACGATCCAGATCGGCATGAACACCCGCGACCTGCCCGGCTCGCTCAGGCTCTATGCGGAGGCCTTCGGCTTCCAGAACGCCGGGGCGCAGGGGCTGTGGGGCGAGCTCATCCGCGTCCAGGGGCTGGACCCGACCGCACGGGCCGTGATCTGGTGGCTGCTCGGCCGCCAGAAGTTCCTGCAGCTGGAGCTGTTCCAGCACACCTCGCCCGTGCAGCGGCCGCTGCCCGCGGACTGGCGGCCCTGCGACCACGGCTGGGTGCGCTTCGGTGTCGCGGTCCGCGATTTCGCACGTACGCTGGCGGCACTCGAGGCGAACGACGTACGACCGTTCACGGCGCCGCAGGTCACGAATGGGCTCCGTCGCGTCGCGTTCCGCGATCCCTACATCGGTGTGATCGTCGAGGTCATGGAGGAAGGGCCAGATCTCGCGGGCTACGAGCGCGACTCGTCGGGCGACGGCCCCGCGCTCGTGTATGCCACGAGTTCGGTGTCTGATCTCGAATCAGCACGGCGTTTCTATCGCGACACGCTCGGCTTCGAGGTGGGTCCGATGGAGCCCTTGCATGCGCCCGGACACGAGGCGCTGTGGGGCCTGGGCGGCGCCGAGCGCGAGGGCTTCCTCGTCCACGCGGGCGACATGCGCATCGAGGTCGTGCAATACCGCACGCCAGCCGGCCGGCCGCGCCGCGCCGACTACCGCACCTCCGACCAGGGCGTCACCAACGTCGCGCTCGGCAGCCGCCACGTCGAACCGGTCGCCGCGGCGTTCGAGCGCCTCGCGGCCGTGGGCCTCCAGCCGCCGTACAAGGTTTCCGGTCCCGGCGTACTCGCCGGCTACATCCTCGCTCCCGATCGCGAGCTCGAGTTCGTGTCGCTGCCCGAGTCGATGGACACCGTGATCGGCATGACGCCGACGCTGGCGTTCATGCCGCTGCAGAGTTGAGCCACACGGTCGTCCTGCAGTCCGATCACGGACCGCCGCTCGATCTCGCGGCGGTCGAGGCCGCGATTTCGACGGAGTGGCTGACGAAGGCGCTGTCCGGCGCGGTACCCGGCGCCGTCGTGACCGCGCGCCGCATCGACCGCGTGCTGGTCGGCTGCTCGGTCAAGGTGTTCCTGAGCCTGGCCTGCAACGACACCGCCCTGCGTGCGGGCCTGCCGACGAAGGTCGTGCTGAAGTCCGGTTTCGGCCGGCACGGCGAATTCATGGAATTCACCTACCTCGCCGAGATGCTGTCCTACCGCGACGTGCTCGCGCACCTGCGCATCCGCGCGCCGCACTGCCACTACGCCGGGCCCTCGCCGACCGGCGGCTCGGTCGCGCTGATCCTCGAGGACCTGAGCGCGCGCGGTGTGCGCTTCTGCCATGCACAGACGCCGCTGTCCGTCGACGAAGCCACGGCCTTCGTGCGTGCGCTCGCCGAGTTCCACTCGCAGTCCTGGAACATCACGAAGCAGCCGCTGCTGCTCGCCGACTGGCGGAAGCGCGCGGTCCGGATCACCGAGAGCTACGCGGGTTACTTCGCGGCGCTCATGAAGCCCGAGAGCTGGGCCGCGTGCATGAAGCTGCCGCGCGGCGCGGCGATCCCGATGAGCTATCACGACCGCGACCGCATCCTCGCGGGGCTCACCCGGATGCAACAGCTGAACGGCGCGCTCCCACACTGCGTGGCCATGGGCGACGAACACCTGGGCAATCTGTACATCGAGCGCGACGGCGCGCCCGGCTTCCTCGACTTCCAGGCGCGTGTCTGTCCGTGGATCGAGGGCCTGTGCTACTTCATCATCGCCGCGCTGGACGTCGTCGACCGGCGCGAGGCGGAGCGCTACCTGATCCAGCAGTACCTTGCGACACTGGCGCAGTGCGGCATCACCGCACCGGACTTCGACGCCGCGTGGCAGGCCTACCGCCGCTCCATCCTGCAGACCGTCGTGGTCTGGGCGACCAACAGCCCCGTGTTCCAGACCGAGGCCGTCAACACCGCCTATGCGACGCGCGCCTCGATGGCGGCGATCGACCACGACGTGTTCGGGCTGCTGGAGGTCTGAACGCCGGTGCGCGGGCATGTCACGCCGGTGGCGCGTCATGCACCGGCCACCGGGTGGAGTCGACGTGGATCAGAGGTGCTGGTCGAACCACGCGATCGCGTGGGACATCGCCTCGCCGAGACCTGGCTCCGAGTAGAGCCCAACGACGCCATACGGCAGCACGGTCAGACGCTTCGGCTCGCCCGCCTGCCGATAGGCCTTCTGGATCTCGTCCAGCGCATGGATGGCGTCGACACCACCGTTGGTCACGATGAGCAGCGGGGTCGGAGCGATCCGGTCGACGTGCCGCTCCGGCGCCCAGTCGAGGATGTAGTCCACCGAGGACAGCAGCGTATCGGCGCGATAGCTCGGCCAGATGACCTTCGCCTGCTGCATGAACTCGTTGGCGAGTTCGTCGCCGGGCAGGATGGGCAGGTCGTCCCGGGACGGCACGCAGATCCAGGGCACGCGCCGGCCCTCGCGGGTCGCGGAACGCAGCTCCCAGTCCTCGTCCAGCGCCTGCAGCAGGCGGCGGAAATTCTCTGCGCCGTGCAGGTTGCGCAGCAGCGTGCGCCCGTTCATCGGCGCCGGGCTCTGGGCCACGACGCACTTCACGCGCCGGTCGACCGCGGCGACGTGCAGTACGATGCTGCCACCGAAGCTGACTCCCCAGATGCCGACGCGGTCCGGGTCCACCTCCGGCCGCTTGCGCAGCCAGGTGATGGCATTCCTGAAGTCCTCCACCTCGCTCACGGGCCGCAGCAGCGCGCGCGGCTCTCCCCCGCTGCGACCCCAGCCACGGTAGTCGATGGCGAGAACGACGTAGCCGGCGCCCACGAGATGACGCGCGTGCTCGACCAGCGCCTCCTTGACCATGGTCGAGCCGTGCCCGATGACGAGGGCCGGCCGTGACCGGGCGCCGGCAACGTCCGACGGCAGGTAGAGGTCCGCGGCGCATTCCGCGGTGCAGCTGAAGAAGCGGATCTCGCTGACGTTCATGGGCGCCTTCACGGTGGCCGGTCGTTCAGTCGACGAGCACGAGTTCCACGCCGTCCTGCTGCGGTGGTTCCGACGACGGGTCGAGGAACAGCCAGCGCAGCAGCGCGCGGTAGAAGCCGAACAGCGGGAAACGCTGCGCCACCTCGTCGCGCACGCGGTCGCGTGTCGCCTTGAAGCTCGCGTGGCTCTCGCGCGTGAGCTTCTCGCGCTCGTGCAGGAAATTCGACAGCGGCTGCACCTGCACCTCGAAGGTGCGGCCGCCCCAGTGCACCACGGACTTCAGCGCCGACCAGCCCGACTGCTTGCGCGAGGGCCGCTGCAGGTAGTCCTTCGCTTCGACGAAGTCGAGGCGACGGTGGTCGTCGTCGGCCGGCAGTCCACGGGCGGCAAGATGCTCCGGCGCGAAGCGCAGCGTGACGAGCCGCTCCTGGACGCGGTAGGCGTCCTCGTCGTCACCGACCACGATCTTCACGCCGAACACGTCCTTCACGTAGCGGCTCAGGTGCTTGAGCTGCTTGTCGCGCAGCACGATGGCGTCGAGGTCGAAGAGCTCGTCGACCACCTTGTTCCAGATCTCCTCCTCCGCCTTGATGCGCGTGAGGATCCGGTAGACGTTGAGCGCCGTGGGTGCGGTCGGCTCGTACTCGACGACGTTCGAGACCAGCAGCGCGCGCATCCAGCCGCGCTGGTCGGCGATCGCGAGGCGTGCGAGCACCCGCGTGCCGAGGTCGAGGTCGGTCGACTGCATGACCTCGTTCTCGGAGACGTCCATGGTGAGCGTGAAGCGCTCGCGCGTGCGCTCGAACTCGCCGATCGCCGAGCTGTGCAGCGCGTAGTCGCCGAGAAGCTCCTGCGCGAGCAGCCCCGCGATCGCGTGCAGGTCCCGCTCGCCGCGGCGGATCATCGCGCCGAACTCGGCGCGCGCACGCGCGAGCGCCGCGCGCGAGAACACGAGACGACGCGTCGTCGAGCCGGCCTCCAGCTCGCCGCGCGCGCGCCTGAGCGACACCACGAGCTCGTTGAGCGCGGGCGCCTGGCTCACCATCCACAGCGGCGAGCTCTCGGGGGCATCCATGGCGCGTTCCTGCAGCATGCGCGCTCAGCCAGACGCCGGAGACGTGATCGCGCGGAAGCGCTGCAGCGCCGCGACCGCGAGCCCGCAACCCGCCGGCAGCGCGGTCGCGAGCTGGTACGCGCGATCCCCCGGCAGCGCGAACTCCTGCGGACCGAGGCCCGGGATGGCCGCGAGCAGGCCTAGCACGCCGCCGCCGATGCCACCGTAGAACAGCGCCGTCATGAGCAGTTTGCCCACTTCCGATGCGCCACCCAGCAGCGGCAGCACGAAGCGCGCGACGGCGTAGGTTGCGAAGAATGCCACTGGCACCAGCATGACGATCTCGATGTGGTCCGCGGCCTTCAGCCCGGGCACCAGCGACGCGGTGATGCCTGCGACGGCGCAGGCCCCGAGGGTGAGCTGGTTCCCGCCGGGGATGGGGTTTCTTTCATGGAGCCACATATGTCCTCTCGTGCCTGAATTGTAGCGGCCAGGCGCCTGCGCGAGCGGGTTGGGGCGTTACACGCCGCCGCGCCCCGGGCCATGAATCACCACCGTGCCCGCAAGCATGTCGTGCCAGCCCTGCTTGCGGCGGTCGAAGGCGACCCAGAGGAGGCCGAGACCGAAGGGAATGGTGGAGACGTAGTAGCCGAGATAGCGGACGATCGACTGGCGGAGCGTCAGCGGACCGCCCGTGCTTGCGTCCACCACACGCAGCGACAGCGCCATCTTGCCCGGCGTCGCCTGGCGGGCGACCCAGAAGGCGATCACGGCCACCGCAGGCGCGACCCAGGAGAACAGGAAGTCGGCGGGCCCTGCAATGAACCGGGTGCGCCCGGGATCGAAGTAGGCCTCGCCGTAGATCCCGCGCAGCAGCGGGAACAGGATCAGCAGCACCAGCGCGGAGTCGATCAGCGAGGCAGCCACGCGGATCCAGAAGCCGGCGTACTTGCGCGAATCCTCGCTCATGACGCTCTCCCGAAGCGGACCGCCACGAAGTTGTACACCCAGCCGAACACCAGCCCACCGAAGGCGCCGTCCAGGAGGCCATAGAGCGTACCCGTGAACACCGAGCCCGCGCCGGTGCCCGGCGAATAGCCCGGATACATCGACGCCACGACATCGAGGAACGCCCGGCCGTACGGCGGCCAGAGCAGGTTCGCGACCGAGAACAGCAGGATGGCACCGCCCCAGGACACCGCGAAGGCGACTGCGAGGGCCGGGACGTTCATGCGCATGATGGTTCCTCCGCCCGAAAGCCCGCGCACGCGGCCACCGCGACGACCGCGACGACCGCGATCGAGCGATCCTCAGACCACGCGGACGTGATCCACGATGCAGGTGTCGTAGTGGTCGAGCTGCGTCTCGTTGTCGCGCACCGCCTCGGCGAAGACCGGGCTCGCGACCAGCTCCTTGAAGGCTTCCTCGTTGTCGAAGGCCATGGTCGCATAGGCGTCGGGGCCGCCCGTGTCCGGCGCATCCGCCGGCATCGGGAAGATCTGATAGTCGCGCAGTCCCGGGAAACGCCGCGCGATCGCCACGTGCACGGTCAGGTAGTGATCCAGGAACTGCTTGCGCGTGAGAGTTTTCTTGCGATAGGACGCGAACAGAAGGCGATACATGCGATTCCTCCAGGGACCAGCAGCGGACGCCGGACGGCTATATTGCCCACGTCGGTCGATCGCGGACAGGGGCTGTCCGCGGAATCAGGGCCTAGCGGGCGTGGCCGCGGGCATCGCCTTGCGCAGCTCCTCCGCCCGCTCGCGGATCATCCGCTCCAGCTCCGGCGCATGCTTTTTCGCGAGTTCCGCACCCAGGGCAGCGCCCTGCCGAGTCAGTACCGGCAGCTCGACGAGCGACTTGCGGCCGGTAGGCGACTGATAGAACGCGATCAGGTCCTGCAGCTCCGCTTCGGTGAACCGCTCCGCATAGAGGTCGATGAGCTGCGGTGCGACAGCGTCCCAGGTCAGGAACCGCTCCGCCCAGCTCAACAACACGTCACGGAACGGCACGAGCGTGGCGTTCTGCCGGATCTGAACGTCGACCATGGCGGCGACCCCCGCCATCATCGTGCGCTCGAGCCCCATGGCGCGCAGCAACGTCGCTGCTGACTCGCGGGCGGCCGGCGAAGGCTCCGCCCGGGTCATCGGCGAAAAGACGATCAGGCACGCCATCGCGACCGATCCGATCCGGCTATGCATGGTTACCGATCTGCTCATGATTCCCCCGGTGCGCGGTCTGCGATCTTCGAGTCGCATATGCGCCTGCGAGCCCCCTCATCAGTGACGCTGCAAGCCTCAACGACCGAGTTCTCTCACTCGCCGAAGCGGGCGCAGCCCACTGCAGCGAGTCGAATGCGATGACGATGGAGCGCTGTCCCACGAGCATGTCACGTGCGGGCGTTGTCCACGAGCGCGGCGATCTGCACGAATTCGACGATCGGGCGCACGCCATAGATTCCCGCCACGCGCTCGAGCACTTGTTCAGCAAAGAATGCTCTGGCAGTGTCTTCCGAATCCCAGACGTAGAAGTTTACGGCCTCGCGCTTCGCCGGATTGAAGGTGAAAGTCTTCGAGCGAAGCCCCGGCATCCCCTCGAACATCGCACGAGCGGCATCGGCGATCTTCCGGATGGCTTGCTCGTCGAAGTCATCGCCGAAGCGGAACGTCACGATGACACCGATCATGTCGCACTCCTTTCAGGCTGCCGACTCGTAGAACCGTGGAGCCCGGGGTGACGCTCAGCGCCTGAGCCAACCGCCGGGCGGCGGGCGGCGGGCGGCCACGTAACCGAAGGCGCGTTATCGAACACATCCTTGTGCCCTCTTGGTCAAACGAAGCTACTGGCTGCCGCGAGCTCCGTCCAGTTGTCACGAGAGACAATTGACTTTCGGCAAGACGACTTCATGCGGAATGCTCATGAAGGACCGCGCCGCTAACGTGCGAAGTTCGAGAAAAGCAGTCTCAACAGCATGCCGATCCCTGCTCCCATTGCGAACAGGACGGCCATCAGAGGCACCATGACAACCAGCCACATAGCCATGGCGCCAGCTTCGGCTATGAAGTAGATGGCCGCAGATATCGTCAGTACGCCGAATACTATCGCCGCCCATTTGACCGCCGCTCTTGGCGGCAATATGAGGCCGAAGACGAGCCCAATTGAAATGACGATGATCCAGTTTCTGTATGCGTCGTCCACTGACAGCACCCCTTGGGTTGTGTCTTCCAACGTCCAATTGGGCGCCACGAAACGTCGTGGAGAACTCTGACCGGAGCCCGGCACGACACTCGGCTCCCGCTCCAGCACCGCGTTTTGACTAAAGCACTGCCCGGCGGGAGCGTCAATCATCCGAAGATTCGGGGCGTCGCCACGCACCTGCCGGGGATCGTCGGGACTGGCCCTGTACGCCCGGCTTGAATAAGATCAGCTCGCATGATGATCGCCGCGTTCCGCCATCACCGACTGCAGCGCCGGGTCCTGGCGCTGGCCCTGCCGTGGCTGGTGCTGCGGCTGCTGCTGCCCGCGGGGATCATGCCGGTCCTGGCGGACGGTCGCGTGGCGCTCGACCTCTGCACTGCGCAGGGCCTGCAGCTCGCACGGCCGGTCGGCGGACTCGGCAGCCCGGACCACCCGGACAGCGGAACGCCGGACGCACGCGGGCATGATGCCGCCTGTGGCTTCGCGGCGAGCGCGTTTGCCGCGCCGGCGCCGCAGACGAGCGCAGCTCCGATCGTCGCCGCGCTCCCATTCGACCCGGCCACCGCCGCGGCACCGGGTTTCTTCCAGCCTTCCATCCTGCGCGCGCAGTCGCCGCGCGCCCCGCCCTTCGTCTCCTGATCCGTTGCCGTCCGCCACTGCGTGGCCCGCGGTGGCGTTGCCCCGGACCCGGCGCGCCGCGCAGGGCCGGGAACTGCGGATCGCCGCGGGAAACGCATGGCGCCCGGCGATCCGGCTTCGAACTGGAGAAAGAACAATGAACGAACGCTCCCCCGGCACCGGCGCGAATGCGCCGCGCCGTCCCGGACACCTGCCCCCCGGCGCGATCGCCGCGACGGCTCTCGCGGCCACGCTCGCCGCACCCGCCGCGCTCGCCTGCTCCATCTGCCGCTGCGGCGATCCCACTTTCAACGCGCTCGGGCCCGAGTCGCACACCACCGCGGGACTGCACGTCGCCGCGGACTGGGATCGCGTGGCCAAGTCGCAGGGCGCCGATCACGAGCGCGAGTCGATGGTCGAGAACCGCTACAGCGCCTCGCTCTACTACTCGATCTCGGATCGCTGGCTCGTGGCCGCGCGGCTGCCCTACGCGCACCGCTCGCTGCGCGTCGGCGAGCACGATGACGGCGGCGCCGACGAGGGCGGAGACGAGGCCCACCACCACGGCAGCGCGCGCACGAATGGACTGGCTGACCCCGAGTTCTCCGTGCAGTACCGCGTCTGGTCCGCGCCATTCGAAGGCGACGTCGGGGCACGCGCGAGCCTCGCGCTGAGCGCCGGCGTCAAGACGGCCTGGGGCGAGAACAACAGGAAGGACGCCGACGGCGAGCGGCTCGACGAGCACGTGCAGCCGGGCACGGGCTCGACGGACCTGTTCTTCGGCGCCTCGGGTTTCTATCTGTTCGACCGCTCCTCGACCCTGTTCGCCTCGCTGCAGTGGCGCGACACGGGCCGCAACGACAGCGGATACCACTACGGCCGCGCGCTGCTCGCGAATCTCGCCTACGAGCGCAAGCTCGTGCCACGGCTCGATTCCGTGCTGGAACTCAACTACCGCCACGCGAAGCGCGACCAGGCCGATCGCGGCGGCACGATCGAGGAGAACACGGGCGGGAGCATGCTGTACCTGTCGCCGCGGCTGCTGTTCGAGGTGGGTGGCGGCGTCGTGCTGCGCATCGGCGCGCAGATCCCGGTGTCGAAGTCCCTGTACGGCGAGCAGAACGAGAAGACGGTCTACAACGTCGGGGTGACCTGGGGCTTCGGGCCGCGCTGACGCGCGCGATGCCTGTCCGGTGTTGTTCGAGCTGGAGACGACGGTGAGCGCCCCGCGGGCGGGTCATCCCGACGTCGGGGCGCCCCGGCGAAACACGAGCGGAGCGGGGTGATTTGCGGTACCGTGGCCCAGGTTCGTGATTTCCTGGCTTGTCTCGCCTGGCCCGTTTCGCCGTTCCGGCGCACGATGCTGCCACGCTCGGCCACCTCTGAAGTTTCCGCGATCCCGCCGGCGGCATGATTTCCGTCCGACTGCACTTCCCACGATATGACGCGAGAGCAATCCTGATGACCAAGATTTTCGTTGGAAACCTTCCCTTCACCGCAACCGAGGACTCCGTGCGGGCGCTGTTCGCACCACACGGCACCGTCGAGACGCTCGCCCTGATCAACGACCGCGAGACCGGACGTCCGCGCGGCTTCGGCTTCGTCGAGATGGCGAATGCCGATGCCGCCCGCGCGATGCAGGCTCTGAACGGCATCGACTTCGAGGGCCGCGCGCTCAAAGTGAACGAAGCCCAGGCGCGCGAGCGCTCCAGCGGTGGATTCCGCGGCGGCGCGCGTCGCTACTGAGTCCATGCAACGCGCGTTCAATCCTGGCCTGACGCACCCGTGACGACCACGATCATCGTCGTGCTGGTCTTCGTCGCGCTGTACCTGGCGAAGGGCTGGCTCGGTGCGCGGGCGGAGGTCATGGATCTGCGGGTTCAGGTCACGTCGTTGAAACGCCGGCTGACACGGATTGGACGCTGACTTCCGGCGTCAACGCACGAAGAAGACGGGCATGCGCCTTGTGGGTCCGACGAGTCGATCGATGCGTGAACAGCAGCGTGAGCTGTCACGGCGCCAGCGCGCGTCGGCCCGCTCTCTGGGCAGCGCATTCCCGCAGGTCGAGAATGTCCGCATCGAGTTGACCTTCGAGGCACCGGCGGGCCGCGACCCGGCCCGCCAGTCACACATGCTGTACCCGGCGGCACCGGCGTACTTCCGGTTCGACTGCCCGCTCGGCGACTGCGACGGCGGGTTCGACCTCAATGCCGCGGCACTGTCCCTGCTGGAGCACGCGTCCGAACTCGGCGACGGAACACTGCAGTGCCGAGGATCGCGGCCCGGCGCCGCGATGTCGCGACAGCCCTGCGGCCTGTACGCTCACTACAGGATTGCGGTGCGCTACGCGGATACGGGCTCTTCCAGGACCTGACTCGTCGAGGGACCTCGACCGTCACGGCCGCCGGCGGTAGGTCAGCCAGGCCGGGAATTCCCAGTCGAAACGGATCGCACCGATACGCACGGCGGCGATCAACGCGACCGCGATCAGCATTGTCTGGCCCGGATCGAGCAGCGCGGCCGCACGCAGCTGCATGTAGAGCACCCCGCCCACGAGGATGGGCGTCATGTACAGCTCGCGCCGCAGCAGGATGGTGGCATGCCCCGTGATCACGTCGCGCAGCAGACCGCCGCCGATGCCGGTGATGACGCCCATCACGAGTGCGACACCGGCGCCGTGCCCGAGGGCGAGCGCCTTGTCGGTCGCCAGCACCGCGAACAGCGCTGTCGCGACGCCGTCCAGGTACAGCAGCGCGCGCTCGGTCTCGCGGAATCTCCGCTCGAACACGAAGGTGCCGAGCGCGGCGAGCGCGGAGACACCCAGGTAATTGGAGTCGCCGACCCAGAAGACCGGGACATCGAGCAGCAGGTCGCGGATCGTGCCGCCACCGAGCGCAGTCACCACACCGATGACGATGAGACCGAGCACGTCCATGTTCTGGCGCGCAGCGGCCAGCACGCCCGTGATGGCAAAGACGGCGGTGCCGGTCTGCAGCAGCGCATAGGACAGCGAGGACAATGGGGACATTCTTCATCTCCCTGCCGCGGCGCATCAGACGCGCGGGCGCGTAGGAGGGCCCCGAGGCGAGCGTAAGGATCTACCGCGAGACGAGGGGCCCTCCGTTACAGCCCGCGCGTCCAGCCAGCGTCATCCCGGGAAATGACGGATGTCCCCACTACCCGAGCGCCCGTGCCGTGGTCTCGAAGGCACGGCGCACGACCGTCCCGAGCGGCATCCTGCGCACTTCCGCCGACAGCACCTCGACACCGTACGGGCCCTCGAAGCCGGCGGCATCGAGCGCGGCGATGAAGCCGGCGACGTCGAAATCACCCTCGCCGCAGAAGCGCCGGTGTTCCAGCGTGTCCTCGAGCAGGTCGCCCTGCACGGTGGCCGCGGCATCGTCGAGCTCGACGCCGAAGATGCGCTCCTTCGGCAGCGCCGCGATCTCCGCGTTGCTGATCCCGCCGCGGGTCACGTGCCAGAGATCCAGCATGAGGCCGCCGTTCGCGCGGCCGGCGCCTTCGACGACGGCCAGCGTCGAGACGAGATCGGGCGTATTGCTGAACGGCGTCATCTCGAGGCTGACCTTCGTGCCGGCCGTCGCCGCGTCGTCGCACAACGCCGCGAAACTCTCGATCATCCTCTCGCGCGGGCAGTTGCCGGCGAAGTCGCTCGCGACCTTGACGTGGAACGCACCGAGTTCCGCCGCCGCTTCGAGCAGGAGCCTGCGGTTGATGTCGGAGGCCTGCCGGCGCTCGCCGTCGGCGAACCAGTCGAACAGACACTCGACCTCGATCCAGGCCATGCCGTTGTGGGCCAGGATGGCGCGCATGCCGGCGTAGCCGTGTCTCGCGATCACGGGCTCCAGGTCCGTGTGGAACAGGCCGATGCCGCGGAAGCCGGCGCGCGCCGCAGTCTCGACGCGCGCGCGGAAGTCGAACGGACTCGGGATGTCCCGCGTGAGCGGATTCACGTCGCCGGCGATCGTGAAGTAGCTCGCCAGGATCTCGCGCCGTCTCATTGCGCGGTCGCAGTCCCCATCGCCTGCTCCATCGCGATGCGCACCGCGGCGAGCGTTGCGGCATCGGCGAGTTCGGGTCGGCCCGTGCCATAAGGCGGCTGCGGCGCGTACTCCATGATCAGTTCGATGGACCGTCCCGCGCCCTCACCGGCCCAGTGGCCGGCCACCGCGATGCCGAAGTCGATGCCCGCCGTGATGCCGCCGCCCGTCATGCGGTTGCGGTCGATGCAGACGCGCTCGTTGCTGGGCGTGGCGCCGAACTGCGGCAGTGCGTCCCGCGCGCTCCAGTGCGTGGCGGCACGGTAGCCGCGCAGCAGGCCGGCGGCGCCGAGCACCAGCGCGCCCGTGCAGACGCTGCACACCCAGCGGGCGCGCGCGCCGCGCTCCGCAAGGAACGCGAGGACCGCGGCGTCGCCCAGCAGGTCCATCGTGGGCTTCGCACCGCCGCCCACGAGCAACACGTCGGGATCGTTCCACGCATCCGCAAAGCCGTGGGTCGCCTGCACGCTGATGCCGCAGTCCGTCGCCACGCGACCGGGCTCCTTCCACACGAGCTGGATTTCGTGGCCGGGCAGGAAACTCCAGGCCTGCACGGGACCGACCACGTCCTGCAGGGTCATGCCGGGATACACGAGGACCAGGATTTTCATGTGCGTCGTCCTTCGATGTTCGCGGGGGTGCTCGAACAATTATGCGGGAATCCGTCCGACGCGTCGCCCGACGTGACACACTGCAGCGCGGCATGCTGCTGCCGAACGGAGATCCGCCCGTGTTCGACTATCAACGCATCTTCCATACCGGTCTGCTGGTGCGTGACATCCGCACCGCGATGGATCACTACGGCCGGACGCTCAACCTCACCTGGGCGACGCCCTTCACCTTCGAGGCCCTGCCCCTGTGGACGCCGGCCGCCGGACTGCATCAGCTGCGCATCGAGGTCACGTACTCGATCGAGGGCCCGCAGCATCTGGAGATCGTGACCGGCCCGAAGGGCACCCATTACGACTCCGATCTCCACAGCGGTTTCCACGTCGGCTGCTGGGTCGACGATGTCCGCGCCGAAGTGGCCGCGATGCGGAGCCGCGGCTGGCGCGTCGCGGCCGCCGGGGCGACGCCCGAGGACGGCTGGGGCACATTCGTCTTCCTGGAGCCGCCGGGCGGCGGCCTCGCGGTGGAACTGGTGTCGGCCGAGCTGCTGCCGAAGTTCGAGCGCTGGTGGGCGGGCGCGGATTCTCTCGCCTGAACACGGCTGGGGATCAGTCGCGCTTCCCGCCCACCGTCAGCAGGTACAGGGGCTTCTCACCGGGGCCGAGTCCGAGCAGCGACGCGACCGTGTCGTCGTGGAACGCGCCGACCACGCCCGCACCGAGGCCCAGCGCCTCGGCCTGCAGCAGCACGTTCTCGGCAGCGTGGCCCGCCTCCATGTGAACGTAGCGAACACCCCGCGCGCCGTATTTCCTCGTGGTGCGTGACTCGATGGCGCTGAAAGCCAGTACGACGGGGGCGCGTCCGACCCAGAACTGGCCGTGCGCGGCCAGCGCCAGTCTGCCGCGACGATCACCGGCCGCAACCAGCTCCAGGCGATGGTTCGCGGGATCGTAGCGATACACGCCCGGCGCAAGACCGGTGACGCTACCCGTGACGAGGTAGACACACAGCGGATACCGCGCGCCGGCCGAAGGCGCGGTGCGCCGGCCGTCGTCGCGTGTGATGCCCTGCGCGGCCCACAGGAGCTGCGCGGCCTGCGCCAGCGTCAACGGCGCATCGCGGAAATCGCGCACCGTGCGCCGCTGCGCGAGGGCGCGCTCGACGGACAGCCCGCCATCCGTGCGGGGCTTCGGCAGTGCAATCGTCTCCGGCACCGCAACGGCGGCGGGCGCCATCGCGAGCACGCAGACGAACCAGGCCAGGACGATGCGCTTCATTCGTGCCCTGTGCGTCAGTCGATCGGGAACTCGCGGACCTGGCCGCCGGGCCCGCGTTTCGCGAGCCGTTCACGGGAGCGCTCGATGATCTCCTGCTGCTCGGCTTCGGTCGAATATGGCCAGGCGATGATCTCCGACACGTGCCGGCCGCAGCCGATGCAGATCTCCGCCCGGTCGAGCTTGCAGATGCCGATGCAGGGGGATGATGGGGACATGGCCGGTCACGATCTCCAGGAACGCCGCTCGACGGCGCGGGGTGCAACGGGAGGGATCGGCTCGTCTCGCGGGAAGACTGACGCTCGCTCGCCGACCCTTCCTGCGCGCCCGCGCCGCGCGACATTGCGGCTGACATGGTGAACGCCCCGATCATCCCTCATCTCCCTGCCCAGGCCGCGATGACGCGATGCAGCGCATCGAGGCCGTCGGTCAGCGCGGCGGGGCCCGGCTGGAGGATGAGCGGTGACTTGATCTCGTGGAGTTCGTTGTCCCGCACGGCCGGGACTGCGCTCCAGCCCGGTCGGGCCGCCACCGTGAGCGGCCGGTACTTCTTGCCGCACCACGATCCGAAGACGATGTCCGGCGCGCGCCGCACGACCTCGTCCGCATCGGCGATGATGCGGTCGCGACCCAGCGACTGCAGGGCACGCTCGGGGAAGATGTCGTCCCCGCCCGCGATCGAGACGAGCTCCGAGACCCAGCGGATGCCGCTGATCATCGGCTCGTCCCATTCCTCGAAGTAGACGCGCGGCCTCTTCGGCAGCGCTGCCGCAGCGCGGCGCACCGCTTCGACGTGCGCGCGCAGGCCGTCGGCGTACTGCCTGCCCCGCTCGATTGCGCCCACCAGTGCGGCGAGCCGCTCCACGTAGGCGATGATCCCGGCGACGGACCGGTGGTTGCTGATCCAGACCTCCACGCCCGCGCGGATCAGCGCCTGCGCGATGTCGGCCTGCATGTCGGAGAAGCCGATGGCGAGATCGGGGCCGAGCTCCAGGATCTGGTCGATCCTGGCCGAGGTGAACGCGGACACGCGCGGCTTCTCACGCCGCGCGCGCGGCGGACGCACGGTGAACCCCGAGATGCCGACGATGCGGTCCTGCTCGCCGAGCGCGTACAGGACCTCGGTCGGCTCCTCGGTGAGGCAGACGATGCGCCGCGGGCAGCCCTCGGAATATGCGGCCATCCGTTCCCGCGCCCTCAGGCGAACACGACGAGCAGGTCCTTGGCATCGACCGCGAGTCCGGGCTTCGCGACCACCTCGGCGATCGTGCCGTCGCGCTCCGCGCGCACGGCCGCCTCCATCTTCATCGCCTCCAGCGTCAGCAGCGTGTCGCCGCGCTGCACCTTCGCGCCCGCCTGGACGGCGACCGTCACGACCGTGCCCGGCATGGGCGCCGCGACATGGTCCGGGTTGCCGGCCTCGGCCTTGCGCGCGGCCGGGCGCCGCGCGACCTGACTGCGGTCGGGCACGCGCACCGAGCGCGGCTGGCCGTTCAGCTCGAAGAACACGGTGCGCGTCCCGTCGTCGTGCGCATCACTGACGGTGACGAGCTGCACGATCAGCGTCTTGCCGCGTTCGAGCTCGATGTTCACTTCCTGTCCCGGCGTCATGCCGTAGAAGAACACCGGCGTCGGCAGCACGGTGGCGTTGCCGAAGGCGGCGCGCGAGGCGGCGTAGTCGACGAACACCTTCGGGTACATGAGATACGAGGCGAGTTCCGCGTCCGTGACGGCACGGCCCGTCCTCTGCTCCGCGTTGCGGCGCTCCTGTTCCAGGTCCGCGGGCGGCAGCACCTCGCCCGGCCGCACCGTGAGCGGCGCACGTTCCTTGAGCACCTTGCGCTGCAGCCCCTGCGGGAAGCCGCCGTGCGGCTGGCCGACGTCGCCGTGGAAGAACTGCACGACCGACTCCGGGAACGCGATCTCGACGTCCGGGTCCTCGACCTGGGCGCGCGTGAGCCCGCCGGTGACCATCATGATGGCCATGTCGCCGACGACCTTCGAACTCGGCGTCACCTTGACGATGTCGCCGAACATCTCGTTGACCAGGGCGTAGGCATTCGCGACCTCGTGCCAGCGGTGCTCGTCGATGCCGAGCGAGCGCGCCTGCTCGCGCAGGTTCGTGAACTGGCCGCCCGGCATGCCGTGCACGTAGACCTCGGAGGCGCCGGAACGCAGGTCGCTCTCGAACGCGGCATAGTGGCCACGCACCTGTTCCCAGTACGAGGAGATCGTGCGGATGCGCCCCGGGTCGAGGCCAGTGTCGTGCGGACCGTGCCGCAGCGCCTCGACGATCGAGCCGAGGTTCGGCTGCGAGGTCGTGCCGCTCATAGCGTCCATCGCGGCGTCGACCGCGTCGCAGCCCGCCTCGATGGCCTTCAGCACGCTCGCCGCCGCGATGCCGCTGGTGTCGTGGGTGTGGAAGTGGATGGGGAGCCCGACCTCCTCCTTGAGCGCCCTGACGAGCGCGGAGGCCGCCGCCGGCTTGCACAGCCCGGCCATGTCCTTGATGCCGAGGATGTGGGCACCGGCCTTCTCCAGCTGCTTCGCGAGGCCGACGTAGTACGCGAGCGTGTACTTGCCCTCGGCCGGGTCGGAGAGGTCACCCGTGTAGCAGATGGCCGCCTCGCACAGCCGCCCCGTGTCGCGCACGGCGTCGATGGCGACGCGCATGTTGTCCACCCAGTTCAGCGAGTCGAACACGCGGAACAGGTCGATGCCCTCCCTCGCCGCCTGCTGGACGAAGTAGCGCACGACGTTGTCGGGGTAGTTCGTGTAGCCGACGGCGTTCGCGGAACGCAGCAGCATCTGCAGCAGCAGGTTCGGCATGGCCGCGCGGAACTGCTGCAGGCGGTCCCAGGGGCACTCCTTGAGGAAGCGCATGGACACGTCGAAGGTCGCGCCGCCCCAGCACTCCATCGAGAAGAGCTGCGGCAGCAGCGCGGCATAGTACGGCGCGATCTCCGTCATGTCGTGCGTGCGGAAGCGCGTCGCGAGCAGCGACTGGTGCGCATCGCGCATCGTCGTGTCCGTGACCAGCGTGCGCCGCTCGTTGCGCATCCACTCCGCGAACCTCTCGGGGCCGATCGAGTCGAGCAGCTGCTTCGTGCCGGGCGGCGGCTCCGGCAGGTCGAGCCGCGGCAGCCGCGCGGGCGCGAGCCGCGACGGCCTTGCGCGGCCCCGTGCCTCGGGGCTGCCGTTGACGATGACGTCGCCGATGTAATTGAGGATACGCGTCGCGCGGTCGCGGCGGCGCGCGTAGCTGAACAGCTTCGGCGTCTCGTCGATGAACCTCGTCGTGTAGTCGCCGTGCACGAAGCGCTCGTGCATGATGACCTGGTCGACGAAGCGCAGGTTCGTCGTCACGCCGCGGATGCGGAACTCCCACAGCGCGCGGTGCATGCGCGCGATGCACTCGGCCGTGGACGGCGCCCAGGTCGTGACCTTGACGAGCAGCGAATCGTAGTGGCGCGAGATCACCGCGCCCGCGTAGGCCGTGCCGGCGTCGAGGCGCACGCCGAAGCCCGCCGGACTGCGATAGGCGGCGATGCGGCCGTAGTCGGGGATGAAGTTGTTCTCGGGGTCCTCGGTCGTGATGCGGCACTGCATCGCGTAGCCGGTCGTGCGGATCTCCGCCTGCGGCGGCACGCCGCTTTCGGGCGTGCCGAGCTTCTCGCCTTCGGCGACGTGGATCTGCGCCTTGATGAGGTCGACGCCGGTGACCATCTCGGTCACGGTGTGCTCGACCTGGATGCGCGGATTCACCTCGATGAAGTAGAAGCGGCCCGTGTCCGCGTCCTGCAGGAACTCCACCGTGCCGGCGTTGACGTAGTCGGCCGCGCGCCCGATCGCGAGCGCGTAACCGGTGAGCTCGGCGCGCTCGGCGTCGGTCAGGAACGCGGCCGGCGCGCGCTCGACCACCTTCTGGTTGCGCCGCTGCACCGTGCAGTCGCGCTCCCAGAGATGGAACAGCTGGCCGTGCGCGTCGCCGAGGATCTGCACCTCGATGTGGCGCGCGCGGCGGATGAGCTTCTCGAGGTAGACCTCGTCGTTGCCGAAGGCCGCCTTCGCCTCGCGCCGCGCCGCGGCCACGAGCTCGGCGAGAGCGGCTTCGTTCTCGACGACGCGCATGCCGCGACCGCCTCCACCCCAGCTCGCCTTGAGCATGACCGGGTAGCCGACTTCGGCCGCGAGCTTCGCGGCCGCGGCCTCGTCGCGAGGCAGCGGCGGTGTCGCCGGCATGACGGGGACCTGCGCGGCCACCGCGAGGTTGCGTGCCGCCACCTTGTTGCCCAGCCGGCGCATGGTCTCGGGCTTCGGACCGATGAAATTGAGCCCCGCCCTGCCGCAGGCCTCGGCGAAGTCCGGGTTCTCGGACAGGAAGCCGTAGCCGGGATGCACGGCATCGGCGTGTGCTTCGTGGGCGATGCGGATGATGTCCGCGACGTCGAGGTAGGCCTCGACGGGGCCCTTGCCCTCGCCGACGAGGTAGCTCTCGTCGGCCTTGAATCGGTGCAGCGAGAAGCGGTCCTCGTGCGAGTACACGGCCACCGTGCGGATGCCGAGCTCGGTCGCCGCGCGCATCACGCGGATCGCGATCTCGCCGCGGTTGGCGATCAGCAGCTTCTTGATTCGGCGGGACATGGCAATACCAGGACGGGGACGGTCCTGGCGGGATAATAGCGGAGCGCTGCCGAACGGAACGTTCAGAACGGGCGGGCAGGGCCGCAATTCCGGCAGATCTGGCGCACGCCGGCGCGGCAGGGCGATGCGATGGCGCGGATCAGGTCTTCTGGGTGCCGCGATTGGCGCGGAACAATCCGGTCTGCAGCTGAGCGTACTCGGCCTCGAGGCGGTTCAGACGGTTGCGGCCACCGGCCTTCGCCGCGTAGAGCGCCTCGTCGGCGAGCTGGATGAAGCCGTCCACGCTGCGGCCGTCGGCCGGGAGGATGTAGGCGAGCCCGATGCTGACCGTCACGACCTTGTCGACGGTCGAGCCGGCATTGTGGATCTCGAGCAGGCGCACGTCCTCGAGGATCCGCGATCCCAGGGTTGTCGCGTACTCGCGCGTCGGATCGTACAGTGCGACGGCGAACTCCTCGCCGCCGTAGCGCGCGGCCACGTCGAGCGGCCGGCGCGCGGCACGGTGCAGGACGGCCGCGACGGACTTCAGCACCTCGTCGCCCGCCTGGTGCCCGTAGCGGTCGTTGAACGGCTTGAAACAGTCGATGTCGATGAGCATCAGCGCCAGCGGCTTCTTCTCGCGCAGCGCCTGGCGCCAGAAGGACTGCATGCGCTCGTCGAAGCGGCGCCGGTTGAAGATGCCGGTCAGCCCGTCACGCAGCGCCAGGTCCTCCAGCATGCGCGCCTCGAGCCAGCTCGTGCGCTGCGTGCGTTCGAGGTTGTAGGCCACCGAGGCGCCGACGAGATTCGCGAACAGCAGCACCAGCGAATTGTAGGTGACGTGCGGCGCCGGCAATCCCGTCGCGAAGGCACCGGCCACGTAGGCACCGAGGGCGAGCAGGTTGCAGAAGACCGCGCCGTAGAACATCAGGCCGACGAGGTAATAGACGAAGATGGTGGCGAGGACCAGCGTCGAGAACAGCAGCTGCGTGCCCGCGTGCGCCGCTGTGATCTCCGTCGCCACGATGGAGAACAGCACGAGCGGGGCGGTGAGCAGGATCGCGCGCGGATACCAGCGCACCGCGTGGGGCAGGAAGGTGACGCCGACCACCGCCAGCATCGCCGGCACCACGACGGCGAAGCGCACGGTGGACAGCAGCTCCGGGCCGGGCCGCTGGAGCACCAGGTCGTCCATCGAGAGGAAGGCGACGATGAGGCCGAGCGCGATGCCGAGATTCAGACGCAGCTGGCCCAGGCGCTCGCCGTAGTAATGGTTGCGGTACTGGAGCTCCAGCGCCTCGCTGAAGTGCAGCCACGGGAAGCCACCGGCCAGCTCCTCGGCGACCGGGGACTTTTCGAGGCTCTCCTGTACCGACGCGGCCGTCACGAAAGCGCCCCCACGACGCGCGCGATCCGGGCCGTGCCGACCCCGGCTGCCGCCCGACAGACTTCGCGCAGTTTCATTGTGTTACGGTGCCCAAAGCCGGGGGCCCGGTCAATGGAACCGGTCTCAGTCCCGCATGCTGGGCGGCGATGGAGGTCAGCCGGCGAGGTAGGCCGCGACGAACTCATCGAAGCCGACCCGGTCGCCGGCCTCGATGCGCCGCTGCTCGGCGAGCGACTCCACGGACTCGGCGTGAAAGCCCGCCAGCCGCTCGTCGTCCGGCGGGTGCAGCTCCAGGAAGTACGCCTTGTGGGTGGCCGACATGCGCAGCGCGAGCTCGAAGAAGCCCTCGCCGGCGGTCCGCATCCCGTTCAGCAGCCGCGCGGACGGCGTCTTCGCGACGTCGTCGAACTTCTCGCGCTGGGCCTCGAGCGCCGCGGTGTAGGGACGCTGCGCATCGCCCGCGTCGAGCAGTTCGCAGATGCCCTGCATCTCGTCGAGCAGCACCCGGCCCCAGGCGTCGAGCGGCACGCCGCGCCCGCCGTCGGCGAGCACGAGTCCGGGTTCGCGGCCCCGGCGCGCGACCAGCACATGGTTCGCGCCGTAGGCATCGATCTCGTCCGGGCCGAGCGGGTCGCTGTGCTTGAGCACGCACAGCGCCGCGAAGGCCTCGAGGAAGCGCAGCTTGTTCTGGTTCACGCCGACGGGGTCGAAGGCGCTGACGTCCAGCGAACGCATCTCGACGTACTCGACGCCTGCGCGGGTGAGCGCCTTGGTCGGACGTTCGCCCGAACGCGCCACGCGCTTCGGCCGGATGAAGCTGTAGTACTCGTTCTCGATCTGCAGCACGTTCGTGTTGAGCTGCTGCCAGTGCCCATCCCTCTTCGTGCCCAGGCGCTGGTATTCGGGGTGCGGCGTGGACATGAGCCGTGCGAGGTCGCGCACGTACTCCGCGCGCGAGTTCAGCGAGATCCGCACGCCCGCCTGGCTCTTGTTGCGGTAGCCGAGGTCGCTCATGCGCAGCGTGGTCGCGTACGGCCCGTAGAGCGTGCCGCGCCCGAATTCCTCGAGGCCGGGCGCGATCTCGCGGCCGTGGAAGAAGGAGCGGCAGAGCGCGGGCGACACGCCGAACAGGTAGTTCAGGATCCAGCCGTGCCGGTGATAGTTGCGCAGCAGCGCAAAGTAGGCCTCGTCGACGAAGTCCTGGCCCCGGGTGTCCGCCTGCCAGGCCTCGTGCAGGACCGGCCAGAAATGCTGCGGGAACGAATAATTGAAGTGGACACCCGAGATGGCCTGCATCACGCGGCCGTAGCGCAGCGCGAGGCCGACGCGATAGACGGTCTTCAGCCGCCCCAGGTTGGAACTGCCGTACTCGGCGATCGGCACGCTGTCGTCGCCGCGCACGGCGCAGGGCATCGATGTCGCCCACAGCAGCTCGTCGCCCAGGTGCCGATAGGTGTACTGGTGGATGTCGCAGAGGTAGGCGAGCAGCTCCCAGCTCTCGCGGAAGGCCGGTGTGATGAGCTCGACGAGCGCCTCCGAGTAATCGGTGGTGATGTGCTCGTTCGTGAGCGCGGAGCCCAGACCCTCGGGGTGGCGCGTCGTCGCGATGCGACCGCCGGGTGTCACGCGCAGGGATTCCTTTTCGACGCCCTTCAGGCCGTGCTGCAGCACGCCACGCTCGCCACTGCCGATGAGCACGGCCAGGCGGCGTTCGAAGACGCGGTCGACACGCGGACTCGACATGGGCCCCCTCGGATCCATCGTTCCCGGCGAACCGGGGAAAGGACGGCCATTCTAGCCGCGCCGTTCGCTGCACGCCGGTCCGGCGCCGCCGCCGCGGCCCCGGCGGTTCTCAGGGCAGCTCGAGCGTCGCCTCGACCGCGACCAGGATGCCCGGATCGACGAGCCGCTTGACCTCGAGCCAGGTGACCGCCGGCAGGCTGCCCTTGGAGTAGTACTTGAAGCGGATGTCGGCGACCTGCAGCAGCGCCTCCATGTCCGTCGTGTAGATGTTCTCTCGCACGACGGCGTTGGAACCCACGCCGTAGGCCTCCAGCACCTTGCCGAGGTTCGTGTACGCGGCTTCGAGCTGTGCCGGCATGTCGGCGGGACCGACGAGCTTGCCGCTGGCGTCCACCGGCAGCACGCCGGAGACATACACGGTCTTGTCGACCTTCACCGCCTGCGCGTACCCGAAGTCCTGCTCGAACTTGTACAGGTGCAGGCGATCGGCGATGCGCGGTGGTGGTGGCGGCTCCTGCTCGGGTGTGCAGGCTGCGAGCATCAGCGCGAACGGCGCGAGCCACGGGAGACGGGTCCTGCGATGGAACATGGTCTGGATTCCCCGGACTGGGTTCATGATGCATCTCGCCCGGCCGGTCGCGATCGACACACGGCCGGCACGGGTCAACGCTCGACGATCGCCGCGATTCCCATGCCGCCCGCCGTGCACACGGACACGAGGCCGCGGCCCGCGCCACGCGCGGCCAGCGCCTTCGCGAGCGCCGCGAGTACGCGCGCGCCCGTGGCGGCAAAGGCATGACCGATCGCCAGCGAGCCGCCGTTCACGTTCAGCCGGTCGCGGTCGACGGACCCGAGCGGCGCGTCGAGGCCGAGTGCGTCCCGGCAGAACTCCGGCGACTCCCAGGCCTTCAGCGTGCACAGCACCTGCGCGGCGAAAGCCTCGTGGAACTCGTAGAAGTCGAAATCCTGGAGCCCGAGCCGGGCGTCGGCCAGCAGGCGGGGCACCGCGTACGCGGGCGCCATGAGCAGGCCTTCGCGATCCACGAAATCCACTGCCGCGACCTTCGCGAAGCTGAGCCAGGCGAGCACGGGCAGGTCGCGCGCGCGCGCCCAATCCTCGGTCGCGAGCAGCAGTGCGGCCGCACCGTCGGTCATCGGCGTGCTGTTGCCCGCGGTGAGCGTGCCGTCCACGGCGAACGAGGCTCCGAGCTTCGCGAGCTGTTCGAGCGAGGTGTTGCGACGCAGGTTGTCGTCCACGCGCAGACCCTGGAACTCGACCAGCAGGTCGTCGTGGAAGCCGGCGTCGTACGCACGCGCCGCGCGGCGATGGCTCTCGAGCGCGAACGCGTCCTGCTCGGCGCGGCCGATCTCCCACTGGCGCGCCATCTGCTCGCAGCTCTCGCCCATGGACATCCCGGTGCGTGGCTCCACGATACCGGGCAGCACCGGCTTCAGATGACGCGGACGCAGCGACAGCCAGGGCGCGAAGCGCGCACCCGGCGATCGCGCCCGGACGCTCCTGAGCAGCAGGCGCTGATAGGCACGCGGGTAGCTGATCGGCGGGTCGCTGACCGTGTCCGTGCCGGCCGCGATGCCGCTGTCGATCTGGCCCAGCGCGATCTTGTTGGCGACGAGGATCGCGGCCTCGAGGCTCGTGCCGCAGGCACGCTGCAGATCGAAGGCCGGTGTCTCGGCGGCGAGCCCGCTGGCCAGCACGGCCTCGCGGGCGAGGTTCCACTGGCTGGGGTGCTTCATGACGGCGCCGGCGGCCACGTCGCCCAGGCGTTCACCCTGCAGTGCGAAGCGGTCGACGAGGCCCTTCAGCACCGCGGTGAGCATCTCGGGGTTGCCCACCTCGGCATAGGCGCCGTGTGCGCGCGCGAAGGGAATGCGCACGCCCCCGATGATGGCGACACGGCGTGGCTGTGATCCGACGAGCATGCGGTCCTCCCGCGATGCCGTCACCTCGAAGGCGCTCCCGCACCGCGCGCGTAGGATGCCACAGGGGTCAGGGCGCGGGGTCCGGCTCGTTGTAGCCGTGTTCGAGGGTCTCGATGTCCGTCACGACTCCGTCCTCGAAACGGACGCGGCGCATGAGCCGGTGAGGACCGAAGTTGTACGTCCAGTACTCCACCGGCACGGCGACCTCGGAGTCCGAGAGGAAGTACCGGCGACCCTTGATCCACATGGCAGGCCGGCGCCAGACCTCGCGCCGGATCACCGAGACCGGCTCGCCGCAGAGGGAGCGCACCTCGGCCATCGTCGTGCCGTCGGTCACGAGCCGCACACCGCAGCGGAAGGAGTCGGCCCCGGCGGGTGCGGCGACGGCCGCCAATGCGAACAGGAGCATCGCTCTCATGGGCGCAAGTATCGCGCATTCCCGCGTGAATCGACGCTGAACGCCGGCTACTATCGAAGCATGTCCCGATACTCGGCTGCTCCCGGACCTGCTCCCCAGGACAGCGCGCCCGTCGGCGTGCTCGTGGCCAACCTCGGCACCCCCGATGCGCCCACGACCGCGGCCGTACGCCGCTATCTCGCCGAATTCCTGTGGGATCCCCGCGTGGTCGAGCTGCCGCGGCCACTGTGGTGGCTGATCCTCAACGGCGTGATCCTGCCGTTCCGGCCGCGTCGCAGCACCCATGCCTACCGGCAGATCTGGACCCGCGAGGGCTCGCCGCTGCTGCTGCTGTCACGCGGCCTCGCGACGGACATCGGCACCGCACTCGGCGCGGGCTTCCGGGTCGAGCTCGGCATGAGCTACGGCCGGCCCGCCATCGCGGATGCGCTCGGACGCCTGCGCGCGCAGGGTGCCCGACGCGTCGTCGTGCTGCCGCTGTATCCGCAGTACTCGGGATCGACCACGGGCTCCGTCTTCGACCGCGTGGCGAAGGCGCTCGCCTCCTGGCGTCGCGTCCCCGGGCTGCACTTCATCGCGGACTACCACGACGCGCCCGGATACATCGCCTCGCTCGCGGCCAGCGTGCACGAACATTTCGCGCGCGCCGGACGGAGTCATCTGCTCATGTCGTTCCACGGCACGCCGAAGGCGTTCCAGGAAGCCGGCGATCCCTACCGCGACCAGTGCCTGGAGACGGGCCGGCTGCTCGCCGCGGCGCTCGGGCTCGGAGCCGCGGACTGGACCCTGACGTTCCAGTCGCGGCTCGGACGCGGCGAATGGCTGCAGCCGTACACCGACGCCGTGATCGCGGAACTGCCGGGGCGCGGCATCCGCCGCGTCGCGGTCATGTGCCCCGGCTTCGCGACCGATTGTCTCGAAACGCTGGAGGAGATCGCGATGCGCGGCCGCGAGACCTTCCTCGACGCGGGTGGCGAATCGTTCGAGTTCATTCCCTGCCTGAACACGCGCGCCGATCACGTCGCCGCACTGGCGGCCCTGGTGCGGAGCTGGCCGGGCATCGCACCGGACGCCGCCGCGCACGAGCATGCCGATGCCGCGACGGGCCGGCGGCCGGGAGCCTCCGGAGCGCGATGAGCATGCTCGGACGCTTCCTCGAGGTCTCGATCCACTGCCCCGACGTCCTGGAGTCGCTGCGCTTCTACGAGTCCATCGGCTTTTCGCAGGCGCCGGTCGGGGAGACCTGGAAACATCCCTACGCGGTCGTCACGGACGGCCGGCTGTCGCTCGGACTGCATGCGTACGAATTCGTATCCCCGTCGCTCACCTGGGTGCAGCCGGATCTGCGCCGGCACGCGCCGCTGCTCGAATCCGCCGGCATCGAGTTCGAATTCCTCAAGCTCGGCGACGAATCGTTCAACGAACTGGGGTTCCTGTCCCCCGAGGGCCAGATGATCACCCTGCTCGAGGCGCGCACGTATTCACCGGTCGCACGCCGCGCGACCGACACTTCGATGCTCGACTGGTTCGAGGAGATGCTGCTGCCCTGCCGCGACGCCGCGGCGTCGGTCGCGTTCTGGGAGCGGCTGGGATTCGTCGCAGCCGAGGAGAGCGATCGGCCCGTGCCGCACGTCGGACTGACATCGGATTCGCTCAACGTCGCGCTCACGACGCATTCCTCCGTCACCGAACCGCTGCTGGTGTTCCGGACGGGTGAACCCGCCGCGCGCCGCGAGCGCCTCGGCGCCGCGGGCATCGCAGCGGCCCGCCTCCCGCGCGGACTCGATCCCGGGCGCGACCTGCTGCTGCGCGCGCCCGAGGGCACGGGGCTCCTGATGCTGGCCGACGATTGATCGTGCCGCCGGACGATTGACGACGCACCCCGGCCGTGGCGGCGCCGGCAGCGCGGCGGGATCCGGCGGCGTGCGACGCGTTGAACTCGGTTGCACGGGCACAGTCCGAATCCGTGGAGGTGCGAATCATGAGACCTCATTTCTTCGCCGTGGCGCTGCTGCTGGCGGCAGCCGGGACGGCGGCAGTTGCGGAACCGGTGAAGACGCCCGTCACGGGACGTGAGGCGTCCATTCCCTTCGCCACGCTGGGCGGCATCGACGACTGGCGCGCGAACGGGGACAAGGGCCTGTGGATCCGCGGCCGCTCGCACAAGTGGTACTACGCCGAGCTGCTGGGCTCGTGTTCCGGGCTCGGCTTCCACGACCGCATCGGATTCGTGATCGAGCCCTACGGCAGCTTCGACAGGTTCTCGTCGATCGTCGTCGAGGGACGGATCTGCCCGATCAAGTCACTGCGCGAGTCCGAACCGCCGCCGCCGAAGAAGAGCAAGCTGCCGAAGAAGCCGCCACCGACGCCGTGAGCACGCGGTGCGGTGCCTGACCCGCAGGCACCGCACGGGGTCGCAGGTCGCTGTCCGCGGCCGCCTCAGAACGGCCAGGGACTGCGCTGGCGCGCGACCAGCACGATCCAGCCCACGACCACGAGCGCCGCAACGAATGCCGCCGCGCGCACGCCGCGCGTGCGGCCGCGTTTCAGCGCCACCGTGCCGAGCCCGATGTAGACCACGAGCCCGATGACCTTCGCCGCGAGCCAGTCGTCGCGGAACGGGGACTGGTGCGTCACGTGCAGGAGCCCGAGCGCCGCAACGAGCAGTACGGTGTCGACGACGTGCGGCAGGATGCGCAGCACGCGGCGTGTGAGCAGCGGCGAGTCCGCCAGCATCAGCGCACCACGCAGCAGGAACAGCGAAATCGACGCGACGACGGCGGTGACGTGCACGTGCAGCAGCAGCGTGTAATCCATGAACGGATTCCGGGGACGGGGAGCGGGGGCGCAATGATACGCGGTGCGGGACTCAGCCGCGCGCCGCCGGTCCCGGCCGGGCCGCGTTGCGCGTCACCTTCTTCCCGGCCCGGGACAGCTTCAGCGTGAACAGCACCTCGACCTCGTTGCCGACCGAGTCCGTGCTGCGCCATTCCCCCTGCCCCACGCCGAAATCCAGCCGGCGCAGCAGCGCCGAGCCGGTGAGCGTGGCGCCGGAGCCCGAGCGCGCGAGTGTGAAGCCCACGGCGACGGGTCGCGTGACGCCGCGCAGCGTCAGCTCGCCGTCAGCGACATAGCCAGTCCCGGTCCTGCGGAATTTCGTCGCAACGAAGCGCGCCTGCGGATACCTGCCGACGTGGAAGAAGTCGGGGCCTTTCAGCACACCGTCGCGATCGGCATCGCGCGTGTCGGTGGAGGCCAGCGTGATCGTGACATCGAAGCGGCTACCCGCGAGATCGCGCTCGTCGAAGACGATGCTGGCGTCGAAATCCGCGAAGCGGCCCTCGAACCGAGCGCCCGCCTGCGTCGCGCGGAAGCGCAGCTCGCTGCCTTCCTCGGTGCGCCACGGCGTCGCCGCCTGCGCGACCGGGAGCAGGAGTGCCAGCAGCAGGACAGCCCACCACCGCGCCACGGACATCAACCCCAGGGCAGCATGCGCCGCAGGACCGTGTCGCGGTCCAGGAAATGGTGCTTCAGCGCGGCGAGCACGTGCAGCGCCGCGAGTACCAGCAGCAGCGTGCCGAGGATCTCGTGACCCTCGTGGAAGGCGTCCTTCAGGCCCTCGTTCGGCGGAACGAGGTCGGGCATCTGCACGAGCCCGAACCAGCTCACGGGATAGTTCGATGCGGAGGACCACATCCAGCCGGACAGCGGCATCGCGAACATCACGCCGTAGAGCGCCCAGTGGATGAGCTGCGCGAACCCGCGTTCCCAGGGCTTCATCGCCGCGGGCAGGAGCGGCGGCGGCGACACCGAACGCCACACGAGCCTGACGACGGCGAGGACGAGCACGGTGAGGCCGAGCGACTTGTGCAGCGCCGTGACCTCGAGACGCTCCGCGCTCAGGCGCGGGAGATCCTCGGCGGTGTTCGCGAGCACGAACTGGCCGATGATGAGCGCCACCACGACCCAGTGCAGCAGCTGCGCGACGTGGCCGTAGCGGTCGGCGGTGTTCCTGAGCGACATGCGGGGTCTCCGGAAGGACGTCCGCCACCAGGGCTCGGACCGGTGAAGTGTAGCCGCGACATGATTTCACCGACAGCCGCGCCCGGCCAGCACCGCAGGCCGACAAACGCCTTGCGCATCCGTCCCCGCCCGGCGATGCTCGACCCATGCGATCGACAGGGCTGTGGGCGGCTCGGCGGGCAGTCGTGGGATCCGTCGGCGTGCTGCTCCTGCACACGGGCTGCGCCCCGGGGCCGCGTGTCGCGCCCCCCTCCGCAGCAACCGCGGTCGCGCCGCCGACGGTTGCATCGTCGTCCGTGCGGCGCTTCGCGGTCGTGGCGGGCGAGGTGCGCGTGCGTGCCTACCGCGACGGGCCGCTCGCGCGCCTGGGGCACAACCACGTGATCGTTTCGACCGCACTCGAGGGCACCGTCGAGCTCGCGGAGCCGCTTGCCGCGAGCCGCTTTGCGCTGCGGCTGCCCGTCGATTCGCTGCAGGTGGACCTGCCGCAGGAGCGTGCGGCCGCTGGCGCGGACTTCAGCGCACCGGTGCCCGATGCCGATCGCGCGGGCACACGACGCAATATGCTGGGGCCCACGCAGCTCGACGCCGCGCGATTTCCGGTGGTGACGATCGAGAGCGTGACGCTGACCGGGGGTCCGGTCGCCTGGGTCGCGCGGGTGCGCATCGGGCTGCGGGGTGCGCCGCACCTTCTCGACGTGCCGGTCAGGCTCGCGGCGACGCCGGACGGGATCCGGGTCGAAGGAGACCTGTCGGTCGATCAGGCCGCGCTGGGACTCGAGCCCTTTTCCGTCGCTCTCGGCGCGCTGCGCGTGCGCCGCGACCTCGACATCGACTTCAGGCTGCGGGCGCGGCCGGAGAATCTTCCACCAGGCGGAACTTGACGCGCGTCGTGTAGCGGCACTCGACGGTCTCGCCCTGACGGCGCGCAGGCTCGAACAGCCAGGCGCGAACCCCGTTCGTCGCGGCATCCTCGAACAGTCCGGCGGGTTCGGCGCCGAGCACCCGCACCCAGCCGACATGACCGTCCCGCAGCACGATGAACGACACGTCGACATAGCCTTCGGAACCCACCTCGCGGGCCGCCTCGGGATAGGGCGGCGCCGCGCGCGTGACCGCACGCGCGGCCGTCAGATCGGTGGCCGCACAGCTCGGCCAGTCGGCGCGCGCACCGCCCGGGATGGTCAGGCACAGGAGGGCCAGGAACGTGGCCGCCCCGGGGGCCGGCGGCGGCAGACTCTGGAGCTTGGGCATCGGCAGGCCTCGATCATCCCGGCAGCGGCTCCACTGGAGCCCGGTCGCTGCTATCGTATGCAAAGTTTCGGCTGCTGCGAACAGGGACCGGCGTGACGACGACACAGGTGGCTTTCGACCGCGATCTGGTCTCGCGTTATGACCGGCCGGGTCCGCGCTACACGTCCTATCCGACGGCGGTTCAGTTCCGCGACCTGTCGGAGGACGACTACCGCGCGGCGGCATCGCGCTCGGGCAGCGGCCCGCTGTCGCTCTACCTGCACATCCCGTTCTGCGCGAGCCCGTGCTTCTACTGCGGCTGCAGCAAGATCATCACGCGCGACCATGGGCGGGCCACCGTCTATGCGGGGCATCTCGAGGCCGAGGCCGCGTTGCAGGCTCCGCTCTTCGACCGCCGGCGCGTAGTCGAACAGCTGCACCTGGGCGGCGGCACGCCGACGTACCTGAGCGTCGCCGAGATCGGCGCGCTGCTCGGGAAGCTCGGCCGGCATTTCACGCTGGCGCACGGCGACGAACGCGAGTTCTCCATCGAGATCGATCCGCGCACGCTGGCACCGGCCGACATGGCTGGACTCGCCGCGCTCGGCTTCAACCGCGCGAGTCTCGGCGTGCAGGACTTCGACCCCGACGTGCAGCGCGCCGTCAATCGCGTGCAGTCGCGCGAATCGACCGTGGCGCTGATGGAGGCCGCGCGGGCCGCGGGCTTCCGCTCGATCTCGGTCGATCTCATCTACGGGCTGCCGAGTCAGACCGCCGGGACATTCGCACGCACGCTGGATGCCGTGGTCGAGGCCGCGCCGGACCGCCTCGCCGTCTACAGCTATGCGCACCTGCCGCAGCTCTTCAAGCCGCAGCGCCGCATCGATGCCTCGCTGCTGCCCTCGGGCGCCGAGAAGCTCTCGCTGCTGCAGCTCACCATCGAACGGCTGGTGGCAGCGGGCTACGTCTACATCGGCATGGACCATTTCGCGCGCCCGGGCGACGAGCTCGCGCGGGCGCTCCGCGAAGGTTCGCTGCACCGGAATTTCCAGGGCTATTCCACCCGCGCGGAGTGCACGCTGATCGGCCTCGGCATGACCTCGATCGGCTCCGTCGGCGACTGCTATGCGCAGAACGCGAAGACGCTGCCCGCGTACTACGCGGCGCTCGCGGCCGGACGGCTGCCGGTGGTGCGCGGACTCGTGCTCACCGACGAGGACCGCCTGCGGCGCGAGGTGATCCAGTCGATCATGTGCCAGTCGCGACTCGACTATGCGGCCGTCGAGGCTCGACACGGCATCGCCTTCGAGAGCCACTTCGCCGCCGCGATCGCGGCGCTCGGGCCGCTCGCCGCGGACGGTCTGCTGCGTTTCGGCCCGCGCGGCTTCGAGCTCACGCCGGTCGGACGCCTGCTCACGCGCAACATCGCGATGTGCTTCGACGCCTACCTGCCCGCACACACGCGCGACGGGACGAAGCACTTCTCGCGTGCGGTGTGATCACCACGTCGCCGGGACGTGATACCCGGCACCAGGAGGGGGAACATGCGGTTCTGGGGAGAATGGGTCTGTCCGCGACTGCTGAACGCGATGATCGCGGACAACGAGGAAGTGAAGACGCTGCGCAGCCGCGCGCTGGCCGGCACGAAGGGCCGCGTGCTCGAACTCGGCTTCGGCACGGGCCTGAACCTGCACCATTACCCGCCCGACGTGAAGCGGATCGTGGCGGTCGACCCGAATCCCGGCATGGCCGCACTCGCGCGCGAGCGCATGGCCAGCGTCGGCATCGAGGTCGAGCATCACCAGACCACGGCGGAGAAGCTGCCGTTCGACTCCGACAGCTTCGATTCCGTGGTCTGTACGCTGACCCTCTGCAGCATCCCGGACGTCGCGGCCTCGCTCGCGGAGGTCCGCCGCGTGCTCAAGCCGGGCGGCCAGTTCCTGTTCTGCGAGCACGGCCTGCACCCGGACCCCTCCATCGGCAGGTGGCAGAACCGGCTCAATCCCCTGTGGAAGAAGGTCTTCGACGGCTGCAACATCAACCGCGACATGACGCGCCTCGTCGGGGATGCCAGCCTGCGGCTGGACCCGGTGGAGCATCCGCAGATGAAGTCGATGCCGAAGTTCGCGGGCTACATGTACCTGGGCCGCGCGGTACGGGCCGCCTGACGCGATCGGCGAAACGCAACCCGGCGGTTCCGGCGATCTGAACGGGTGCTCGCGGCGCGGGACTAGCAGCGCGCCGCGAGTCGCGCCGCCTGGCGCCGGAGGCCCGGTCCGAAGTTCGCGGCATCGAAGAACGCCTCGAGCGCGGCGAGATCCGGTGCCCGTGGCTCCAGCGTCGCCGGCGTGCACGCCAGCGGCATGTCGCAGGCGATCGTCGTCAGGCTGCGCGCGAGGTAGGCCGTGCCGCGGTGCTCGCGCAGCTTCGCCGGCAGCGTCGCCGCACCGCGCACGGGCAGCGTCGCCGCCGCCTCGATGTCGTCGTAGAGGTGGTCGAGCGACTCGAAGTGCCGGAAGATCGCGGCAGCGGTCCTGGGTCCGACGCCCGGCACACCGGGAATGTTGTCCACGCCGTCACCGGTCAGTGCGAGATAGTCCGCCATGCGCTCGGGACGTGCGCCGAAGCGCTCCTCGAGATCGGCGTAGCCATAGCGCTGTCCGGCGGCGAAGTCCCAGAAGCAATCGCCCTCGCGCACGAGCTGCGACAGGTCCTTGTCACGCGTCACGATCGTCGCCCGCAGCCCGTGGCCGCGCATGCGCGTCGCGAGCGTGCCGATGATGTCGTCCGCCTCGTAGTCGTCGCTCGCGAACTCGGCCACGCCGAGGTGGCGGCAGAGAGCCCGGCAGCGGCGGAACTGCCGCTTCAGCTCCAGGGGCGCGGGTTCGCGGTTGGCCTTGTAGGCGGGGTAGAGCCGCGTGCGGAACGAGCCCGCGAGACTCTCGTCGAAGGCCACCGCCAGGCGCCGTGGCCGCGCGGTCTCGAGGAGATCCTGCAGGAAGCGCGCGAATCCGTAGAGCGCGTTGACGGGCTCGCCGTCGTGGTCGACCAGATCCGTCGACACCGAGTAATACGCGCGGAAGACGAAGAAGCTCGCGTCGACCAGATACAGCATCGGACGATCACTGCCGCCAGCGCTGGATGCGGTCGTGCAGCGGACTCGAGCGGGGGAAGTGGGCGAGCAGGTATTCCATCTGGTCGGCGAGCACGCGCCGGCCCTTCAGGTAGATGTACTCGGCGTAGGTCGGCGTGAACGGCACGGCGATGAGCTGCAGCCCGGCCTGCTCCGGTGTGCGCCAGGCCTTCGCGTTGTTGCAGCGCCTGCAGGCCGTCACGACGTTGTTCCAGTGGTCGCGGCCACCCTGTGACAGCGGCCGGATGTGGTCGCGCGACAGCTGCTGGGCAGCGAAGCGACCGCCGCAGTACATGCAGAGGAACGCGTCGCGCCGGAACAGCGTCTCGTTGTTGAGCGGCGGCACGTAGTCGCCGCGCACATTGCCGGGATTGCAGGAGTGGCCGCAGGTCGCGAGGATGGAATTCACCTCGAGCAGGGTGCGCCGGCCGCTGCGCGCGTTGACGCCGCCGTGAAGGACATACAGCGGCGTCCCCATCGCATAGGCGATCTGGCCCAGGCAGTGCAGGCGCACGGCGTCGCGGTAATCGATCCACTCGAGCGGCATGCCGGACGAATCGGTGCGCAGCACCTGCTGCGCGAGGCCCTGGTGCGGGACCCGCGGAGGAGTCGCGTGATCGCGGGGTGCGTCACCGGCCCCGCCCGTCGGCTGCGATCGCAGCACGGCGGCGCCGGAACCGTGCCCGGCCTTTCGTCGCGGACTGCTGAGGGAGGGAGCCTTGCCCAACGGTCGACCGACCCACCAGATGGGAGTGGCCGACACTATGCCACGCGGCGGCCCGGTTTCAACGCCCGGCCCGCGTGGTGCGCGGGCCGGGCGGCGGCTCAGCCAGCCGCGGCGGGCGCCTCCGGCAGCTCCAGGGCGCCGCACGCGATCGCGCGGTTCACCGCCGAGAGCACGGCGAGCAGCGAGGCCGTCACGATGTTCGTGTGCCGGCCGATCCCGTACAGGCTCGGTCGCTTCGCCGTGCGGATCTCGACGAAAGCGAGCGCCTGGGCGTCACTGCCCTGGCCGTGCGAGCGTTCCTCGTAGGCGACGACCTCGAAGGGCAGCGCGAGCGCCTTGCACACCGCGTCGATCGGACCGTTGCCGGCCCCGTGCAGCGTGCGCACGCTGCCGTCCACACCGAGCGACAGCGTGATGCGCTCGGCATCGGAGCCGTCGCGCGCCGCGACGAGCTGATGCCCGCGATAGGCGAACGGCCGGTCGACCGTCAGGTACTCGGACTCGAACAGCGACCAGAGGTCCGCTGCGGACAGTTCCTTGCCCGTGGCATCGGCGCGCCGCTGCACGACCTGGGCGAATTCGATCTGCAGGCGGCGCGGCATCACGATGTCGTAGTGGCGCTCCAGCAGGAAGGCCATGCCGCCCTTCCCGGACTGGCTGTTGACGCGGATGATCGACTCGTAGGTGCGGCCGACATCGGCGGGATCGATCGGCAGGTACGGCACGTCCCAGGGATCGGCCGGGCCGCGCGCGGCGAAGCCCTTCTTGATGGCGTCCTGGTGCGAGCCCGAGAACGCGGTGAACACCAGGTCGCCCACGTACGGATGGCGCGGGTGGATGGGCAGCTGGTTGCACTCCTCGGCGCAGCGCGCGACGGCGTTGATGTCCGAGAAGTCGAGCCCGGGATGCACGCCCTGCGTGTACAGGTTCAGGGCCAGCGTGACGATGTCGACGTTGCCGGTGCGCTCGCCGTTGCCGAACAGTGTGCCCTCCACGCGGTCCGCGCCCGCCATCACCGCGAGCTCGGCGGCCGCCACGGCCGTGCCGCGATCGTTGTGGGGATGCACGCTGACGATCACCGCATCGCGGTTCGCGAGGCGCCGGCAGCACCATTCGATCTGGTCGGCATAGACATTCGGCGTCGCCATCTCGACGGTCGCCGGCAGGTTCAGGATGACCTTGTTCTGCGGCGTCGGCCGCCAGACCTCGTTCACGGCGTTGCAGACCTCGACCGCGAAATCGAGCTCGGTGCCCGTGAAGCTCTCCGGGCTGTACTGCAGCACCCACTCGGTGCCCGGATGCGCGTCGATGCCGCGCTTGACGGCCTCGGCGCCGCGCACGGCGATGTCGACGATGCCCTTGCGGTCGAGACCGAACACCACGCGGCGCTGCACGGTCGACGTGGAATTGTAGAGGTGCACGATGGCCCGCCGCGCGCCCCGCAGCGCGAGGAAGGTACGCGCGATGATCTCGTCGCGCGCCTGGGTCAGCACCTGGATGGTGACGTCGTCCGGGATCAGGCGCCGGTCGATCAGCTCGCGCAGGAAGTCGAAATCGGTCTGCGAGGCCGCAGGGAAGCCGACCTCGATCTCCTTGAAACCGATGCGCACGAGTTCCTCGAACATGCGCAGCTTGCGGCCCGGGTCCATGGGCTCGATGAGCGCCTGGTTGCCATCGCGCAGATCGACGCTGCACCAGGTGGGTGGCTTGCTGATGGCGCGGGACGGCCAGGTACGGTCGGGCAGGTCGACCGCACGGGCCGGGTGATACTTGGTCGAGGGATTGCGCAACATGGTTCTTCGCTCGCGGCAGAATGCTGGAAGCCCCCTCTCGGGCGGCTCTCTCTGGGTTCCGGTCTTGTAGGCGCCGACCGGTGGCGCGTGTGTTTATTGCGCCGGGCGGCGCAGGAGCGCGAGAGCGAGCAGGCCGCAGCGGCGGCGGCTCGACGGGACGGAGCTGTTGGACAGCGCGCGGTTCATGGGGCCGAAGCTAACATCGGGCCGCGCGGGCTGGCAAGCCCCGCTCCGTGATCCCCTCTCCATGATCCTGCCCCCGTCGCGCGGCGCACCCGCTCCCGGCCAGCGGCTCCGCCGCGGCCGCCCGGGCCGAAGGACGACCGGCCGCGCGGACGGCGTGGCGGCAGGGACTCAGAAGCCGGCGCGCAGGAACAGCAGGGGGCCGTCGAAAGCCAGGTCCAGACGCCCGGTGTCGCCTGTTCTGTGCGACTCGACGGCGAGGTCGAAGCGGCTGTAGCCGGCGCCCACCAGCACGTTGCGGTGCAGCCGGTACAGGAGGTTCACATCCCAGGTCGCGAGCGAGCCGCGCACCTGGTCGATGCCGAGTTCGAAATACCGCACGCGCGCCTCGCCATACCACCGGCCGCCGAAGCGGAAAGCGCCCTCCAGGCTCAACACGGGCGCATAGCCGGACTCGTCGTCGCGCTCCTCGCGCAGCCGGGCCGGCACGGCGGCGCGGATCTCGTAGTCGGCGAGGTTGATCCCGACGCCGGCGGCGAGTTCCACACGCGGGCTCCGCCAGAACGAGTACGAGTAGTCCAGCGCGAGCAGCGACAGGTCGAGATTCGAAGAGACGACTTCGCCGGCGAGGAAATCCTCGTCGCCGAACGCGACATCGCGCGTGAGCGTCGCACTGCCACCGCGCTCGAGCTTCAGGAAGTGGTGCGTGAGGCGCACGCGATGCCGCGGCCGTGGCCGCAGCGTGGCCTCGCCGCGCCCGAGCCACTCGTGCTTCGACAGGCCGAGGTCGGTCTCACCGTCGAGATCGGTGCCACGCGTGCCATCCGTGGCATCGAGCCGGATCTTCGTCGAAGCGCCGCCATACGCGAACGAACCCGACAGGGTGAGCCGGTTGTCGAACACCGGGTCGTCGCCGGCCTGCGGCGCTTCGGCAATCGCGGCAAAGGACATGAGGGCCAGTACCAGGACATGACGCTTCAAGGTGGCGACTCCGGCTGACGGACCGCCGGCATGATGACTGCACGGCAGCGTCCGCGCGACCCGGCAACAGTCGCCAGTGAACGACGGCGAACGGGGTGGGGATATTCGCCATTTCCGGAGATGACGGTGGCAGACACGCCCGCACGCCAGCCGTCGGCGCAATGCGGCACCACAGGTCAGTCGCGCGGGCGCGCAGGCGGGTCGCCGAGTCGAGCGTAAAGATCTGGCGCGAGACGAGGCGAGCCCGCCGTTGCAGCCCGCGCGACCTGCCGCCCCGCAGGCAGCGCGATCTGGCGGTTGCAGCACTCACCGTCAACCACCCGTTCCCGAAATCGTGAATGTCCCGTTCGCTTCAGCGCCGTCCGCCATCACGGCCACGCCCGCCGCCACGGCCATGGTCGCGGTCGCGGTCGCGGTCGCGGTCATCGTACATACGGTCACGGACCGCCTGCCGGCGCTCGGACGGCGACATCTCACGCCAGCGCTCCCGCAGTTCCTCGCGCCGCTCCGGCGGCAGCGACTTGAAGCGCCGGTAGGAATCCCGCACACGGTCGCGCTGCTCGGGGCTCAGTTCCCGGAACCGCTGCCAGCGCTCGAGCCGCCGCTGCCGCTCCTGAGGCGGCAGCTCACGGAATCGCTGCCAGCGCTCCCGCGCACCCGCACGCTGCTCGGAACTCATCTCGGCCCAGCGCTCGGCGCCACGCGCCATCGCCTGCTGACGCCCGGGCGGCAAACGGTCCCAGTCGTCCGCGAAGCCGGACAACAGCTGCTGCTGTGCCGGCGAAAGGTCCTGCCACGACACGCGCGGCGCCGTGGTCTCGTCGGCACGCGCGCCCGCGGCCGCCGCGAGCAGCAGAGCGAGTGCGAGATTCCTAAGGTGCGTGCGGATCATCGGTGTCCGCGGCCGGTGGCCGCGCCTCCGTGGTCGTCCGTTCCCTGCGCGGCGGCAGCTCGTGCGCCGCCAGGTAACGGTCAAAAGCCTCATCGTCCCCTTCGATACTGCCCAGGAACTCGAGGAATTCCGCATCGGGCGGGACTTCCCCGGCGTGGACACGCGCACCCGGCAACACAAGCGTCGCGACGAGGAGCAGCGTGCGTCGCTTCATGTCTCAGCCGATCCCGTCCGCGACCGAGTCGACGGCCCAGGCATAGAACTCCGGATCGTCGTCGAGCAGATCGACGTCCTCGGCCTGCGCGACGAATTCCAGCGCGTCCGGGATCGCCGCCCCGCGCGGCTGCGGCGCGACGGGCGTACGACCGGCGCCCAGCCACAGCGCGATCCCGAGCACGGCCGCGGCGGCCACCGCACCGGCCGGCGCAAGACCCCGCGTCCACGCCGACCGCCGCGACACCGCCGCCGCGAGCGCTGCGTGCCGCGCCGCCGTCAGCCGCGATCGTGTCGCGCCGTCGAGCCCGTCGACGCCGCGCTCGAACAGGTCGCGCGCGCGCTGGACGACGGGATCGGAACCTTCGGTCTGCTCGCTCATGTCCGGTGGTCCTGCAGCGCGGCGCGCAGGGCCTGCACCGCGCGGAAATGATGGGTCTTCACACTGCCCTCGGAGCAGCCCATTGCGACAGCCGTCGCGGCGACATCGAGTCCCTCCAGGGCGCGCAGCATGAACGCCTGCCGCTGCCGCTCCGGCAGCGCCCTGAGCGCCCGCTGCAGCGCGACGAGCGCCTCGCGCCCCTGCAGTTCCTCGGGCGGCAGGGCCGCGGCATCGGGCAGATTATCGAGCGGATCGCCTTCGTCGGGCAGGTCCTCGCGGCGGCCGGGCAGCCAGGCGAGCACGCGATTGCGCACACGCCGGCGTCGCTGGAAGTCGTGGATGCGGTTGTTGAGGATCCGGTAGAAGAGCGGCCGCCATTCCCCGGGAGGCCGCCCGGCATAGCGCCGCGCGAGCTGCAGCATGGCGTCCTGGACGACATCGAGCGCGTCCTCGCGGTCACGCAGCACGATTTCGGCCAGCCGGAAGGCGCGCCGTTCCACGCCGGCGAGGAAACGGTCGAGTTCCCGCGTCGAATCCAGGGCAGCCTCCTCCTCGGGCCGCGCCACGGTCATGCGACCGGGCCACGGCACGCGCGCCGCGAGGGTAGCAGACGCCGTCATGCCGGAACTCTCCCGGGCCGTTCCACGCGACCCCATGGCTGGTATAACGTGCCGCCCCCCGGGTCGTTGACCCGGCCGCAAGACAGGGTCGGTCCGGGGCGGGCGGATCGTCGTCGATCATCACAACCGATTGATTCCATTTGCCCGGCACCACCCACCACGGCGGGTCGCGAAACCTTGGAAACCCAGGAGCCCGCCGCGGCGATGAGTCCGGTCACCGTCCTCAGGATCGCCATCGACACGCCCATGCGCCAGGTCTTCGACTACCTGCCGCCGCAGGGCGGGCAGCCCGAAGTGCCGCCTGGCGGACGCGTGCGAGTGTCCTTCGGCCGGCGGCAGGTCGTCGGCTTCGTGGTCGGGACGGCCGCACAGAGCGACCTTCCGCTCGCGCGCCTCAAGCCCGTGCTGGAGAGCCTGGACACGGAGCCCGTCTGGGACCCGGTGACCTTCGAGCTGCTGCGCTGGGCCGCGGACTACTACCACCAGCCCCTCGGCGAGGTCCTCGCCACCGCCTTGCCGGGACCGCTGCGCGAAGGCCGGCCGGCCACGGCCGATGTCACGGCCTGGCGGCTGGCACCCGGGGGCCGTGAGGCAGAGGACGGCGCGGCGAGACTGGGCCCGAAGCAGCGCGCGCTGCTCGCCCGGCTCGCGGCCGGGCCCGTTGCCGGAGCGCTGCTCGCGCCGGAATTCGATGCCGCGCTGCTGCGCCGGTCCGCGGCGCGCGGGTTGATCGCTGCGACCACGATCGCGGCACCGGCACTCGAGATCCCGACAGCCCGCGACACCGCGCCAGCACTGACCGGGGCACAGCAGACCGCCGTCCAGCAGATCGAATCGGTCTCCGACGGGTTCGCCGCCTGGCTGCTCGCCGGCGTCACGGGCAGCGGCAAGACCGAGGTCTACCTGCGTGTCATCGAGGGTGTGCTCGCCCGCGGACGGAGCGCGCTGGTGCTCGTCCCCGAGATCGCCCTGACCCCGCAGCTGCTCGCGCGCTTCCGCGAGCGACTGGCCACGCCGGTCGTGGCGCTGCACTCCTCGATGGCCGACGGCGAACGCCTCGCGGGCTGGCGCGCCGCCCGTGACGGCCGCGCGCGCGTCGTGGTCGGTACGCGCTCCGCCGTGTTCACGCCCATGCCTGCAGCCGGCGTCATCGTCGTGGACGAGGAACATGACGCGTCGTACAAGCAGCAGGACGGGTTCCGCTACTCCGCGCGCGACCTGGCGGTGGCGCGCGCCCGGCGTCTCGGCATTCCCGTGGTGCTGGGTTCGGCGACGCCGTCCTTCGAGAGCCTCGAGAACGTGCGCAGCGGGCGCTATCGGCGCCTCGACCTGCCGGAGCGCGCGGGGCGCGCGGGCAAGCCGCGCGTGGCGCGCATCGACCTCAGGTTGCACGCGGCGCACGACGCTCTGGCGCAGCCCGCGCTCGCGGCCATCGAGCGGCACCTCGCCGCGGACGGTCAGGTGCTCGTGTTCCTCAACCGCCGTGGCTACGCGCCCACGCTGTTCTGCTCGAACTGCAGCTGGATCGCGCCCTGCCGCGCCTGCGATGCGCGCCTGACGGTGCATCTCGGGCGCGCGCGGCTCGTCTGTCATCACTGCGGCCACGAAGAGAACATGCCTTTCGCCTGCCCCACCTGTGGCGGGGAGCTCAGACCCGTGGGACAGGGCACCGAGCGGGTCGAACAGGCGCTCATGGCGACATTTCCGGACGCGCCGCTCGTGCGCGTCGACCGCGACGTGATCCGGCGGCGCGGACAGATCGAGGAGGCGCTCGCCAGCGTGCGCTCGGGCCGCGCGCGCATCCTCGTCGGCACGCAGATGCTGACCAAGGGTCACGATTTCCCGAATGTCACGCTCGTCGTCGTGCTGAACGCCGACCAGGGCCTGTTCGGTGCCGATTTCCGCGCCAGCGAGCGGCTCGCCCAGCAGCTGGTCCAGGTCGCGGGGCGCGCCGGCCGCGGTGACCGCCCGGGCGAAGTGCTGGTGCAGACGGCCTTTCCGCAGCACCCGCTCATCAGCAGCCTCCTGGAGGAGGGCTACGATGCGTTCGCCGCCCGCGGACTCGAGGAGCGGGCGCAGGCCGGCTGGCCTCCCTATTCGCGGCTTGCATTGCTGCGGGCCGAAGCACCCGCGCGCGATCAGGTTTTCGAGTTCCTGCGCCACGCGCGCGGACTCGCGGCCGCGCTCGAGGAACCTCAGGTGCGGCTGCTCGGCCCCGCTGCGGCGGTCATGGAGCGTCGCGCCGGTCGCCATCGCGCCCACCTGCTGCTCGAGTCCGCACAGCGCGGTCCCCTGCAGCGGCTGCTGGACCGCTGGATCCCGGCGCTGGCGGACGAACCCGTCGCGCGGCGCGTACGCTGGTCCATCGACGTGGACCCGGTGGAGCTGGACTAGGAGCCTGTCCGAGTATTGCCCATGAAGTGCGTCGCGATGGATGCCCCTCCCGCGTGATTGCCATGGAACGATCGACCAGGACGCAACCGTGAAAGACGACGATGCAGAGGCCGGGTCAGCGGGGTTCTTCTGTGCGAATCCCGACTGCGTGCTGCATGTCCGGCCCGGCGATCCCGGGGTCCATGGCCGCGGCGACTGGGCGGTACGGCCGGACGGCATCCGCACGAGCCGATCGCTCTACGGCGGCCGGATGCTGTGCGATCTCTGCGGCCGTGCCTGGGTCGCGGGCCGGCTGGACGGGCCGGCCTGATCCCGCCCGCCGCGGGTGATCGGGTAACATGGCGCGCCTGCCCCCTCCCGCGTCCGGGGGGCCATCAGAGGTCCCTCGAGAACCGTGAAAGCCCAGATCGAAGCGCTGGTCTGTGCCGCCGTCGGCGCACTGCCAGCGGATGTCCTCGGCGAAGCCGCGTGCGGCTTCGCTGCCGAAGTCGAACGCACCCGCGACCCCGCCCACGGCGATTTCGCCTGCAACGCGGCGATGCGCCTCGCGAAGGCCGCGCGCCGCAAGCCACGCGAGGTCGCGGAGCTGATCGTCGGTGCGCTGCCCGCCAGCGGCCTCGTCGCGCGCACCGAGATCGCCGGACCGGGATTCATCAATTTCTTCCTCGCGCCGGATGCGTACCGCCACGAGGTCGCGCGGGTCCTCGATTCCGGCGGCGCCTATGGCCGCAGCAGCCAGGGCGCCGGCCAGCGCGTCATCGTGGAATTCGTCTCGGCGAATCCCACGGGCCCGCTGCACGTGGGCCATGGCCGTCACGCGGCCTTCGGCGCGACGCTCGCGAACCTGCTGGACGCGGCCGGCTACGCCGTCCATCGCGAGTACTACGTCAACGACGCGGGACGGCAGATGGAGATCCTCGCGGCCAGCGTCTGGCTGCGCTATCTGGAGCGCTGCGGCGAACGCTTCGAGTTCCCCTCGAACGGCTATCGCGGCGACTACATCCTGCCGATCGCAGCGAAGCTGGAGGCCACGGTCGGCGGCGGACTGCGCCGTGCGGCCGCGGAAGTGTTCGCGGACCTGCCGCCGGACGAAGCGCAGGGCGGCGATCGCGATGAATACATCGACGCGGTGATCGAGCGCGCCCGCGCGCTGATCGGTGAAGGCGAGCTGCGCCGCGTTCTCGACCTCGCGCTCGAGGACATCCTGGGCGACATCCGCGACGATCTCGCCGGGTTCGGCGTGCGCTATGACCGCTGGTACTCCGAGAGGTCGCTGGCCGACCACGGCGCCATCGATCGCGCGCTGGAGCGTCTCCGGCGGCAGGACCACGTCTACGAGCAGGACGGCGCGCTGTGGTTCCGCGCCACGGCCTTCGGCGACGAGAAGGATCGCGTCGTGGTGCGCGACAACGGCGTGAAGACCTACTTCGCGTCCGACATCGCCTACCACCTCGAGAAGCGCGAGCGCGGCTTCGACGTGCTGCTCGACGTGCTGGGCGCCGACCACCATGGCTACGTGGCACGCGTGCGCGCCGGTCTCACGGCGATGGGTGAGCCGGCCGACTCCCTCGACGTGTGCCTCGTCCAGTTCGTGACGCTGTTCCGCGGCGGCGAGAAGGCGCAGATGTCGACGCGCTCGGGACAGTTCGTCACGCTGCGCGACCTGCGCAACGAGGTCGGCAACGACGCCGCGCGGCTGTTCTACGTGATGCGCTCGAACGACCAGCACCTCGACTTCGACCTCGAGCTGGCGAAGTCGCGCTCCAGCGACAATCCCGTCTACTACATCCAGTACGCGCACGCGCGCATCGCCAGCGTCATGAAGCAGGTCGCGGACCGCGGCCTGCCCTTCGACGCCGCCGCCGGACGCGCGGCACTCGGCCGCCTGGACGCTGCGCACGAGGTGGCGCTGGCCGGCACGCTGTCGCGCTATCCGGAGCTCGTCGAGCTGGCCGCGCGACAGCGCGCGCCGCACATGCTCGTGCACTACCTGCGCGAGCTCGCGCACGACTTCCACACCTACTACAACGCACTGCCGTTCATCGTCGAGGACGCGGCGCTGCGCAATGCCCGGCTGGCACTCGTCGCCGCGACCCGGCAGGTGATCGCCAACGGCCTCGGCATCCTCGGTGTCTCCGCGCCCGACAGCATGTAGCGAGCGATGACCGCGAAGGACTACAAGCGCACGCGGGCGTACCAGCAGCCCTTCTCGGGCTGGACCGGGCTGGTGCTGGGGCTCGCCGCGGGCCTCGGGCTCGGGCTCGCGGTCTGGTTCATGGACCGGCGGGACGAGCCGCCACCCGCTGCCGCGGAGGAGACGCCGCCGGCACCCATGTCGATGCGTGGATCCGGGGTGCAGCCCGAAGCCGCCGAACGCTATGACTTCTACGACATGCTGCCGAAGTTCGAGGTCGTGGTGCCGGAGAAGGAGAAGCCCGTGCGACCGGATCGCGCGCCGGTGGCGGCCGGCAAGCCGGGCCCCTACGTGCTGCAGGCGGGTTCGTATCGCGACTTCGCCGAGGCGGACCGCATCCGCGCCCAGCTCGCGCTGCAGGGGATCGAGTCACGGGTACAGAAGGTCTCGGTCGACGCGGACACCTGGCACCGCGTACGCATCGGGCCGATCAGCGATCCCGCCGAGCTCGAGCGCATCCGCCAGCGCCTGCGCGAGGCCGACATCGACGTGCTCGTGATCCGCCTGCCCGAGTGACCGCGCGCCCGCGCAGCGCGGGTTTCAGTCCTCGGCCGACTGGCGGAAGTCCACGCCCAGCGAACGCAGCTTGCGGTACAGGTGGGTGCGCTCCATGCCGACGCGCTTCGCGAGCTGCCCCACCTTGCCGTTGCACAGCGACAGCTGCTGCTGCAGGTACGCGCGCTCGAACTGCTCGCGCGCCTCGCGCAGCGGCAACGCCAGCAGGTCCAGTTTCACGAGCGGTTCGTTCTGCGGCAGCTGCACGGCGATCTCGCGCTCGATCTCGGTGAGCGGGATCTCCTCCGCGCCACCGAGGATCAGCAGCCGGTGCACGAGATTGCGCAGCTCGTGCACGTTGCCGGGCCAGGGGTAGTTGCGCAACCGGTTCTGCGCGGCAACGCTGAAACGGCGGAAGGGCAGGCGTTCGTCGTCGACGAGCCGGTCGACGTAGTAGCGCAGCAGCTCGGGCACGTCCTCGGCGTATTCGCGCAGCGGCGGCACGCGCAGCGTCATGACGTTGAGGTGAGACAGCAGGTCCCGGCGGATGGGCTCGCCGGCCGCGAGCTCGAAACCGGGTCGGGCGGCGCTCACGAAGCGGCAGTTGATCGGCTGGCGTTCGGTGCCGCCCTCGCGCACGAAGGCGCCCTGGTCGATGTCCGCGGCGAGTGCCGCCTGCACGCCGGGCCCGAGATCCTCGAGGCCCTGGATGAACAGCGTTCCGCGGCCCGCCTGATCGTACAGGCCCGGCACGACGTGATCGCCGTCCTGCCGGCCCCGCAGGATCTGGAGCCCGCGGGCCGCGTCGAGATCGGCGCCGTTGACGGTGACGAACGGCTCGGCCGCGCGCGGACTCTGGGCGTGCAGGTAGCGCGCGAAGGCCTCGCGCCCGGTACCCGCCTCGCCGATCAGGAGCACCGGGACCCGGTGTACCGCGACCTGCTGCACCTGCTCGCGCAGGTGCTGCATCAGGCGGCTGCGGCCCACGGGGGCGAGCAGCGGCGGCGTCAGCGAACGCTGTGCCTGCCGCGCACGCCGACCGGCCTCGAGCGCGCGCTCGACCGTGCGCAGCAGCTTCGCCATGGACAGGGGCTTCTCGACGAAATCGAACGCGCCGAGGCGCGTGGCCTCGACCGCGGTCTCGACCGTGCCGTGCCCGGACATCATCACGACCGGACAGGACACCGCGCGGCTCTCGGACCACTCCCGCAGCAGGCTGATGCCGTCGGTATCGGGCATCCAGATGTCCAGCAGCACCGCGTCGGGCTCGTGGCGTGCGACGGCGCGACGCGCTTCCGCCGCGTCCGCTGCGACGTCGACCTCGTAGCCTTCGTCGCTGAGGATGTCCTGCAACAGGCCGCGGATGTCGACTTCGTCGTCCACGACCAGGATGCGCGCTGCACTCATGCTCGTCCTCTCCCGGGTCGGCCGCCACGTTCAGTGGCCCGGCGGTCCCCTCAAGTCGGATCTTCGCGTATCTCGCGTCTGCGACGCCAGTCGCGCAGCGTCGTCCAGCGGCAGGACGACACGCACGCGGGCGCCACCGGCGGCGGCGTTCTCGGCCTCGATGCGCCCGCCGTGCTCCTCGACGATCTTGCGCACGATGGCGAGCCCGAGGCCGGTTCCCCTGGGCTTGCTCGTGACGTAGGGGTCGAAGATACGGTCGACCAGTTCCTTCTGGAACCCCGGCCCGTTGTCCTCGACCACGATCTCGACGGTCTCCTGGCCGAGGCCGGAAACGCGTGCCGTCGCCACCGTGACATGCGCGTCGGAACGCCCCTCCAGGGCCTCGAGGGAATTCTTCAGGAGATTGTTCAGGATCTGCCGGATGCGGCCGCGATCCGCCTCGATGCGGGCGGCCTCCGGCAACAGCGACAGCGTCACGTGGACGTGCGGGTCCTGCGCCCGGAACAGGTCCGCGACCTCGCCGACGAGCGCGTTCAGGTCGAAGGCATCGATCTGGATCTTCGGGGCCCGGGCGTACTCGCTGAACGCGTTGACCATCTGCTTCATGGCCTCGACCTGCTGGACGATCGTGTGGGTGGCACGATCGAGCAGCTCCGCCTCCCGCGGTGCCAGCACCTGGGCGAGCTTGCTGCGCAGTCGGTCCGCGGAGAGCTGGATCGGCGTGAGCGGATTCTTGATCTCGTGCGCCAGGCGCCGCGCGACCTCGCCCCATGCGGCCTGGCGCTGGGTCTGCAGCAGGCTCGTGATGTCGTCGAAGACGATGACGAAGCCGCCGGTGGCACCCGTCTCGCCGGGCAGCGACGTACAGGCGCACATGACGTCCCGCAGCCCGTGGTCGCTGCGCAGACGCAGCTGTTCGCGCCACTCCGGCTCCCCGGCATCGAGATGTCGGAGGAAAGCATCGTGCAGCTGGCCCGTCATCGACCCGGAGCCGGCGACGTCGCCGAGCGGCTGCCCGACGAAGGCCTCGAGATCCTGCCCGAGAATGCCGCTCGCAGCCGGATTGGCGAGCCGGATGCGCCGGTCCGGCTCGAGCGAGATCACGCCCGTCGACAGACGCGCCAGGATCACCGCGAGGCCCGCACGTTCGGCTTCCGCCGCCTGCTGGCTCTGGCGCGCCTCCTCGCGTGCCCGGCCGAGACGCTTCGTCATGTCGTTGAAGGAAGTGACGAGGTAGCCCATCTCGTCGCGCGACGGCAGCTCGAGTCGCGTGCTCAGGTCGCCCTTCGCCACGGCGCGGGTACCTGCGATCAGGTCTTCGATCGGCTTGACCAGGCGGCCCGAGAAGAAGAACGCGCCGTAGATCGCCGCGAGCAGCGCGATGAGCAGCACGAGCGTCAGGGTGAGCGTGAAGCTGTACTTCAACGGGTCGCGCAGGTAGGCGAGGCGCCCGTACTGCTGATAGGCCGCCTGCACGGTGTCCGCCAGCGCGGCGAGACGCTCCGGCACCGGGTAGACCGCGACCAGCACCCGCGCCTCACGGCCGGGGCCGGGGATGCCACCGATCAGCACGGCCGTGCGGATACGGTATCCGCCGCCCGACTCGGGATCGAGGCTCACGTAGGGCTTGCCCTGCCGCACCTGGACGAGGATCCCTTCCTCGGGGGGGCTGGGGAGCCGGACTTCGGGCTCCGCCGAGCTCGCGGCATCGACGCGGCCACCGCGTCCGACGACGACGAGCTCGCGCGCGCCCGCGAGCCGGCGATGCGAATCGAGTTTCACGTACAGGTCCATCGACCTGTCGGTGGCGACATCCTCGGCGATGCGCCCCGAGCGTTCGACGTATTCGCGCATGCGCAGGTCGAGCGCCGCGCGGGACAGAACGAGTGCGTCCGAAAGCCCCTGGCGCACCTCGACGTGGAACCAGCTGTCGATGCTGCGGTTGAGGAACTGGATCGAGAACGCATAGACGATGAGGATCGGCGCGACCGCGAGCGCGCTCGACATGACCACCGTCCGCGCGCGCATGCGCGAACCCGGCGCATGGCGCCGCCAGGCCCGCATCAGGTCGGTGACCTTGCCGAAGATCAGACCGATCAGGACGATCGCCCCGATCGCGTTGATCAGCAGGATCCAGGGATGCAGGCGTCCGAACTGTTCCGAGTTCTGTGCGGTCAGCGCGAGCATCGCGAGCGCGACCGCCCACAGGGTGATGCCGCCGATCAGCAGCACCGGCCCGTACCAGCGGCTCAAGGGTACACGGTCCACGCGTACCACTCCGTCGAGCGGGACCAGTCGCGCCAGAACATCAGGGCCTTCAACGTGTCCGGGAGACCGCCGATGTCGGTCGTCGCGCGCAGGTTCACGTCATAGCGCCGGCCCTTCTCCAGCAGGCTCTCGTCCACCGCCGGCACCCGGCGGACGTCTGCGAGTGCTTCGAGCGCGAGCGGCAGGGTCGCGTACGAGTCCTGCTGGCCGCTGTTGGCACTGGTGACGAGGAACCGTTGCGAGAGGGCGTGATATTGCAGCGTCCAGCGCTGCTGCAGGCTGGCGACGGTCTCGTCGCGCAGGAACCGGCGCACACGCGTGATCTCGGCCTCCAGCGTCAGCATGACCGGAACGCCGTCCTGGATGGCGCGGTGCGCGGCCGGCGAGAGCCCCAGCTGAAGCCGCGCGTTGAGGTGCCAGACACCGCCCGACAGCTCGAGGAATGCGCTGCGCACCTCGAATCGCTCTTCCTTCGCCTGGGCCTCGACCGGCTTCGCGAACACCGCGAACCATGCGACGAGCAGCACGGCGCACAGCCGCAGCCACGCCGCCGCGCCACGCGAGGCAGAGTCCTTCCGGAGGCGATCAGCGGCTCTCGAGACAGGCATAAAAGAAGCCATCCGTGTCCGCTGTACCGGGCAACAGCGCGTAGCCCGGCGCGTCTTCCGGCGCTGGTGGCAAAGCAACCAGTTCAAGACTAGCAGATCCGGTCACGTCGACGAGACCCGGCGTGTCTGCGAGAAACCCTTCGATCAGCCTGCGGTTCTCGGCTCGCAGGACAGAGCACGTCGCGTAAACGAGGCGACCGCCCGGCCGCAGCAGACCGGCCGTCGCCTCGAGCAGCCGTCTCTGGGTCGCCACGAACCCTTCGATGTCCCCCGGTCGGCGCAGGAGCTTGATGTCGGGGTGGCGGCGGATCACGCCGGTGCCCGAGCAGGGCACGTCCAGCAGAATGCGGTCGAACGGGCGGCCGTCCCACCAGCTCGCGGGATCGCCCGCATCCGCGACCCGACAGTCCGCGACGAGGCCGAGACGCGCGAGATTCTGATCGATGCGCTGCGCGCGGGCGGCATCCCGCTCGAGGGTGACGAGCTCGATCGCGGGTTCCGTCTCCAGCAGATGGCAGGCCTTGCCACCCGGGGCGGCACAGGCATCCAGGATCCTCATGCCCGGCCGCGGTGCGACGAGGCGCGCCGCCAGCTGCGCCGCCGCGTCCTGCACGGACACGAGTCCGACGTCGAACCCCGGGATCTGCTGCACGTCGACCGGAACGTCGAGCCGCACGGCCTCGGGTGCGAACGCCGCGCGCCGATGACCGATGTTCCGCACATCCAGCTGCCGGCAATATTCGTCGGGCTCCATCCGGCGGCGGTTGACACGCAGCCACAGCGGCGGCTGTTCATTGCTCGCGGCGAGGATGCGCTCGCACTCGGCAGGCCAGTCGTCCGCGATCGCGGCCGCGAGCCATTCCGGGAACGCATGACGCGTGGCGACGTCGCGATCCAGTCGTGCCACCAGCGCGTCACGTTCCCGCACCGCGCGGCGCAGCAGCGCATTGACGAAACCCGCGGCGTGGCCACGTCCGAGCGCACGGGTCGCCTCCACGGTCTCCATGACCGCGGCGTGCGTGGGCGTACGTTCGCAGGCCAGCTGTTCGAGCCCGACGACGAGCAGCGCGCGCAGGAGCGCGTCCGTCGAGTCGTACCGCGCACCCTGCATCAACCGCAGGCAGGCGTCGTGACGCGGAAAACGACGCACCGCGCCATAGCAGATCGCCTGCAGTGCGGGACGATCCGCAGGCGGCCCGCCGGCTGCCCCCATCGCGGCTTCCAGCGTACGGCCACGCCCGGCGACCTCGAAGACCACGCGGGCGGCACGGGCTCGCAGCAGGGACGAGGCACTCATCCGCGGCCCAGCACCATGCCGGCGGCGAGATGCCGGCCGTTGACCAGATCGGAGCCGGACACCGGCCTGCGGCCCGGAAGCTGGCCCGTGTCGATGCAGAGCGCGCCTTCGCCGGTTGCGACGACGGGACCGCGATCACCGGCCGCGACGACGGTGCCGGGCGGAGCGTCGACCTCCGCGGCGATCACGTGGCTCTTCCAGATGAACAGCGGCCCCGCATCGAGGACGGTCCGGGCGACGGGCCACGGGACGAACGCGCGGATGAGGCGCTCGATCACCGGTGCGGATGACGACCAGTCGATGACGGCTTCGGATGTGCGGATCTTGGCGGCGTACGTCGCCCGTGATTCGTCCTGCGGCAGGTATCGCGCCGTGCCGCCCGCAACATGGTCGATGGCCTCGACGATCATCTGCGCGCCCTCGCGGGCGAGACGATCGTGCAGGCTGCCACCGGTGTCCTCCGGCGTGATGGCCATCCGGCGCGTGAACAGCACCGGCCCGGTGTCGAGTCCGGCCTCCATGCGCATGATCGAGATGCCGGTCTCCGCGTCTCCGGCCGCGATGGCGCGCTGGATCGGCGCCGCACCCCGCCACCGGGGCAGCAGCGATGCATGGATGTTCAGGCAGCCGAAGCGCGGCACGTCGAGCACGACCTGCGGCAGCAGCAGCCCATAGGCCACCACGACCACGAGGTCCGGCGCATGGGCGAGGAGAGTCGCCGCGGCCTCGGGCGTGCGCAGCGTCGAGGGCTGCTCGACCGGCAGCCCGAGCGCACGGGCACAGGCCTTCACCGGGCTCTCCGCGAGTCGGCGGCCGCGGCCCGCGGGCCGGTCGGGTTGCGTGTAACAGGCGACGACGCGATGACGGGAGCCGGCGATGGCTTCGAGCGCCGGGACCGCGAAATCCGGTGTGCCGGCGAAAACGATCCGCAGCGACGACACGTCAGAGCGAGGGCGCGCCGGACCGCCGGGGCGCCGTATCGGCGCGGTGCCGGCGCTCCTTGTCGAGTTTCTTGCGGATGCGCTGCCGTTTCAGCTCGGACAGGTAGTCGACGAACAGCCTGCCGTCGAGGTGATCGATCTCGTGCTGGATGCAGATGGCGAGGAGCCCGTCCGCGTCCAGCTCGAACGGCCGCCCGTCGCGGTCGAGCGCGCGAACGCGGATGCGCTGCGCGCGCTGCACGTCCTCGTAGATGCCCGGCACCGACAGGCAGCCCTCCTGATGCGAGCCCGTCGCGTCGCGCGCGATCACCTCGGGATCGACGAACACGCGGGGCTCGTTGCGTTCATCGGAAACATCGATCACCAGCAGGCGCCGGTGCACGTCGACCTGGGTCGCGGCGAGCCCGATGCCCTTCGCGGCGTACATGGTCTCGAGCATGTCCGCGATCAGCGTGCGCACCTCGTCGTCGACCGTTGCAACAGGCGCGGCGACGGTACGGAGACGCGGGTCCGGATACTCGAGGATTGTGAGACACGTCATGCGATTGGCAACCCGTATTCGTGTATTCGGCGCAGAAATACTGTTAAAGTTCCAGCGCCTATCGACTTAACGTTGACGCCCCCGGCGGGGCGTGTTCGTTCCGCGTGCGGCGGCCCGCGGTGTGCATCGGCGGTGTCGCATTATACGTTTGGCCGGTCTGTGCCGGCACACAGGGAGCTAGTCGGATGGCGCTGTCCACCCTTCGCATGACACGAAAACTCCTGGGCATCGCCGCCACGGCGGCCCTCGCAGCCGCGCTCGCACCGGCCCTGCCCGGCGACATCGTCGCGGAGGCCCGTTCCGAGGAGGCTCCTGCGACTCGCACCATTCCGCTCGCGCCCGACGCTCCGGCCCGGTACGTCGTGCAGCGGGGCGACACCCTGTGGGACATTTCGGCAAAGTTCCTGCGCGATCCGTGGTTCTGGCCCGAGATCTGGTACGTCAACCCCCAGGTCGAGAATCCCCACCTCATCTATCCCGGCGACGAGCTCGCGCTCGTGTGGATCGACGGCCAGCCGCGCGTCACGCTGGCGCGCGGCGGGGATGTGCGGCTGTCCCCCCGCGTGCGGTCGAACCCGCTGTCCGAATCCATCCAGGCGATCCCGTACGACAAGGTTGCCGCATTCATGTCGCGACCGACCGTGCTCGCGAAGGAAGACGTCGACGGCGCGCCGTACGTGGTCCGCACGCGCGACCACCACCTGATCGCCGCGCTCGGCAACACCCTGTATGCGCGCGGCTTCAAGGGCAGGGTCGACGACACCCGGCTCATCTATCACGTCGGCGATGCGCTCAGGGACCCTGACGACGGAAAGGTCATCGGCTACCAGGGCATCTACACCGGCAAGGCCCGCGCCACGCGGCTCGGCGACCCGTCGTCGCTGCTCGTGACCGAGTCGACCCGTGAGACCCTCGAGGGCGATCGGCTGTTCGCCGAGCCCGGCGATGCACGCCTCGATTTCGTGCCCCGGCCGCCGGATTCCAAGGTCGAGGGCACCATCATGTCCGTGGTCGATGGCGTCACGGTGATCGGGCAGTACCAGGTCGTCGTGATCAACCGGGGCAGCCGGCACGGCCTGAAGCCCGGGCACGTGCTCGAGATCTTCCAGAAGGGCCCGAAGGTCCGCGACACCGTCAAGGGTGGATTCGGATCGAAAGTCCGGCTGCCCGACGAGCGAGCGGGCACCTTCATGGTCTTCAAGACGCACGACCGCCTGAGTTTCGGTCTCGTGATGGAGGCGGGCTCGGCACTGCGCGTCGGCGACATCGTCAAGAGTCCGTGACGTGAACTCACCGACCCCCGCATCGCGCCCGACCCTGGAACGGCGCGGTGCGGGGGTTTCGCGTTTCTGCGGCAACACGGCAGAAACGCGCGCGTGGCTCGCTCTCGCACGAATGCCCGGCGTGCCGCCGGCGGAGATCCGCGCAGCGATCGACGCAGCGGGCAGCGCGGCCGAGGTCGTCCGCTCGATCATCGACGGATCCGACCCGCGGGGCCTGCCACGGGCGGTGTGCGAGGCGCTCGGCGTCGCCGCGAGGCGACCGGACCCCGCCGTCGAACGCTGGCTCGACGATCCGCGTCATCACCTGCTGGCCTACGGCGACGCGGACTATCCCGCCGCCCTCGCGACGATCACGGGTCCACCGCTCGTGCTGTACGTCGACGGCGACGTCGATGTCCTTCACCTGCCGCAGCTCGCGATCGTCGGGAGCCGCCGACCGACGCCGGCCGGGCGCGAGCTGGCGCATCGGTTCGGCGCCGAGTTCGGTCGCGCCGGACTCGCCGTCACGAGCGGACTCGCGCTCGGTATCGACGCAGCCGCGCACCGCGGTGCGCTCGCCGGCGGTGGCCGCACCGTGGCCGTGTGCGGCACCGGGCTCGGCTCCGTCTACCCGCCGGAGCACGCGGCGCTGGCCCGGGAGATCGCCGACCGCGGCGCGCTCGTGTCGGAATTCCCGCTGGACTTCCCCCCGCGGGCCGCGCACTTCCCGCAGCGGAATCGCGTGATCTCGGGTCTTTCGCTCGGCGTCCTCGTGGTCGAGGCCGCACTTCGCTCCGGCTCGCTGATCACGGCGCGCATGGCAGGCGAGCAGGGGCGCGCCGTGTTCGCCGTGCCGGGCTCGACACACAACCCGATGGCGCGCGGCTGCCACCGTCTCATCCGTGACGGCGCGCAGCTCGTGGAATCCGCCGGGGACGTCGTCTCCGACCTCGATTTCGGCCTGGTCTGGCCCGGTTCAGCGCCCTGCCCGGAGGCACCTCGAGCCGGACGGGCCGCGGCCGGCCAGTTGGACAGGGGGCGGGAAATGCTGTTGAATGCGCTCGGCTTCGACCCTGTGGACCTCGACACGCTGGTCGAGCGCACGGGGCTCGAGGCCCAGGTCCTGTCGGCCCGGCTGCTCGTGCTGGAGATCGAGGGAGAAGTCGAGAGTCGCGGCGGCAGGTTCTGCCGGGCGTCAACCGGGCGGACATCATGAAGGAAAGCGTTCTCGACATCCTGATCCACCTGTTCGAGAACTTCCTGGGCGCCGAGGACGAACCGGAACCGAATCGCGACGCGCTCAAGGACGAGCTCGAGAGGGCCGGCTACGCGGAACCGGAGATCAACCGGGCGATCCAATGGGTCGAAGGTCTGGCGGGCGATACGGCCCGGGACGTGAGGAACACGGCGGCGCGCCCGTTCCGGGTCTTCTGTGGTCACGAGGTGGCGCGCCTGACCGCGGATGTCCGTGGTTTCCTGCTGCATCTGGAGAATGTCGGGATCCTGTCCGCAACGCAACGCGAGCTGGTCATCGACCGGCTGCTCGCACTCGAGGCAGACGACATCTCGATCGACCAGATGAAGTGGGTCGTACTGATGGTCCTGTTCAGCCAGCCGGGGCAGGAACAGGCCTATGCGCGCATGGAGGACCTGGTGTTCGAGGAGCGTCCCGACGTGCTGCATTGACGCTCCCTCACCGGAGTCCCCCAGTGCAGCCGCGGTCCGATCCGCGGTTTTCGTTTTTCAGGGACAGGGCAAATCGACTCGCCTGACAGCAAATGACCGACAACCTCGTCATCGTCGAATCGCCGGCAAAGGCCAAGACCATCAAGAAGTACCTGGGCAGGGACTTCGAGGTGCTCGCGTCCTACGGCCACGTCCGCGACCTGATCGAGAAGGAAGGCGCGATCGACACGGAGCACGGCTTCCGGATGAAGTACGCCGTGATCGAGAAGAACGCGCCGAAGGTCGACGCGATCGAGAAGGCGGTGCGACGCGCGAAGTCGCTGTTCCTCGCGACCGACCCGGACCGCGAGGGTGAGGCGATCTCCTGGCACCTGGCCGAGATCCTCGAGTCCCGCGGCGCGCTGGCCGGCAAGGAAGTGCACCGCGTGCGCTTCTACGAGATCACCCGCAACGCGATCCGCGAGGCCATCGGCCACCCCGATCACCTCAACGAGAACCTGATCAACGCGCAGCAGGCGCGCCGGGCGCTCGACTACCTGGTGGGTTTCACGCTCTCGCCCCTGCTCTGGAAGAAGATCAAGCCCGGGCTCTCGGCCGGTCGCGTGCAGAGCGTCGCGCTGCGACTGATCTGCGAGCGCGAGGACGAGATCGGCCGCTTCGAGCGCCAGGAGTACTGGACCATCGAGGCGGATGCCGACAAGGCGGGCAGCCGGTTCGTCGCCCGGCTCGTCGAGTACCGTGGCGGGAAGGTCGAGGCCGACACCCGCGAGAACCGTTTCACGTTCCGCAGCGAGAACGAGGCGCGCGAGGTCGAACGGACGCTGCTCGCGGCAGCCGCCGGTGAACTGGTCGTCATCAACGTCGAGAAGAAGCCGCGTCGCCGCAATCCCGCGCCACCGTTCACGACCTCGACCCTGCAGCAGGAGGCCGCACGCAAGCTCGGCTTCACGGCCAGGCGCACGATGCAGAACGCGCAGCGCCTGTACGAGGCGGGTTTCATCACGTACATGCGCACCGACTCGGTGTCGTTGTCGAACGAAGCCGTGCAGGAGATCCGCCGCACCGTCGTCGACCAGTACGGCGAGCGGAGCCTTTCCGAGCAGGTCAACGTCTATCGCACGAAGTCCAAGAATGCGCAGGAAGCACACGAGGCGATCCGGCCCACGTCCGCGGCGCGCAACCTGGAGGCCGCGGCCCGGGACATCGAGGACGCCGACCAGCGGCGGCTGTACGGCCTGATCTGGCAGCGGACGGTGGCCTGCCAGATGGCGCCGGCCGTGTACGACACGGTGACGGTCGAACTCGCTCCGTCGGGCGTCGTCGGCGCGGACGGCACCATCGCGCCACAGGACCGGCACCGGCTGCGCGCGAGCGGCGCCACACTGGTGTCGCCGGGCTTTCTCGCGGTCTACCACGAGGACCGCGACGAGGACGACACACCCGACGACGACGGCGAACTGCGTCTGCCGGCGCTCGCGACAGGCGAGCGCGTCCGCCTCGAGGGCATCCGTCCGGAGCAGCACTTCACGGAACCGCCCCCGCGTTACACCGAAGCCAGCCTCGTCAAGGCGCTCGAGGCCTTCGGCATCGGCCGGCCGTCCACCTACGCCGCCATCATCGAGACGCTGCGCTACCGGCAGTATGTCGAGATGAACGGCCGCGCGTTCGTGCCGACCGACATCGGGCGTATCGTCAGCCGCTTCCTCGTGCGCTACTTCCCGGTCTACGTCGACTTCAACTTCACGGCGCAGATGGAGGACGTGCTCGACGACATCTCGAACGGCGGGAAGCCCTGGCAGCCCGAACTCGACCGTTTCTGGAGGCCCTTCCGCAGCCGCGTGAGCGAGATCGAGAAGTCGGTGACGCGCGAGGAGGTTTCCGAGGCGCGCGAGCTCGGCCGGGACGCCGCCACGGGCCGCCCGATCAGTGTCCGCATGGGCCAGTACGGCCCCTACGTGCAGCTCGGCACCCGCGACGACGAGGAAAAGCCGCGGTTCGCCGGGCTGCGACCCGGCCAGAAGATGGACCAGATCGATCTCGCCGATGCGCTCAAGCTGCTGTCGCTGCCGCGCACGCTCGGCCGATCCGCCGCCGACGAGACCATCAGCGTGGGAGTCGGACGATTCGGTCCCTACGTCAAGTACGGGTCGAAGTACGCATCGATCAAGGACGACGACCCGTACACGCTCGAACTCGCGCGCGCGCTCGAGATCATCGCGGAGAAGGAGCGCACCGAGGCGGAACGCCGGATCCTGGATTTCGGCGACGAGGGCGTGCGGGTTCTGAAGGGACGCTTCGGACCGTATGTCACGGACGGCAAGCGCAACGCGAAGATCCCGAAGGACCGCGATCCTGCCGGACTGTCTCTGGAGGAATGCCGCGAACTGCTCGCCGCCGCACCCGAACGCCGGGGCCGTTTCGGTCGCGCGCGCAAGGGCGCCCCCGCGCGTGTGCCGGCACCGCCGCGCACGAGCGCGGCGGCTGCCGATCCGGCCGCGAAGCCGGCCGGCACGACGAAACGCGCCGCGTCTGGCACGGCGCGGACTGCGAAGAAGACGCCGGCTGCCGCTGCGGTTCGCGCGAAGAAGGCACCCGCGGCGACGCCTCCCAACCGGAAGAAGGCGCCCGCGAAGAAAAAGGCCCCGCCACGTCCCAAGGCAGGCAGGAAGGCCTGATCCGTGTGCGGGATCCCGGATCGCGAGGCCGTCAGGTCCTACCTCGTCGGGCTCCAGGACTGGATCACGGACGAGCTGGAGCGCGCCGACGGCCGGGGACGCTTTCGCTGCGACCGCTGGGAACGCGATGGTGGCGGTGGTGGCGAGAGCCGCGTCATGGAAGGCGGGGCGCTGCTGGAAAAGGGCGGAGTCGGTTTCTCGCACGTTCGCGGCAGTCGCATGCCCGTGTCTGCGACACAGAGCAGGCCCGAACTCGCGGGTGCCTCCTTCGAGGCGATGGGCCTGTCGCTGGTCCTGCACCCGCTGAATCCCTACGTGCCGACCACGCACATGAACGTCCGCCTGTTCATCGCGGATCCGCCGGGCGGCGCGCCGGTATGGTGGTTCGGCGGGGGCTTCGACCTCACGCCGTACTATGCGTTCGAGGAAGACGCTGTCGCCTGGCACCGTGCCGCACGGGACCTGTGCGCACCGTTCGGCGCCGACGTCTACCCGCGCTGCAAGGACTGGTGCGACCGCTATTTCCAGCTCCCGCACCGTGGCGAGACGCGCGGTGTCGGCGGCCTGTTCTTCGATGACCTCGCCGATCGGGCCTTCGAGCACTGCTTCGCGTTCATGCGGGCCGTGGGCGACGGCTTCCTCGCCGCATGGCTGCCGATCGCCGAACGGCGGCGTCACATGGCCTGGGGTGAACGCGAACGGGATTTCCAGCTCTACCGCCGCGGCCGCTATGTCGAATTCAACCTGCTCTACGATCGGGGCACGGTGTTCGGGTTGCAGAGCGGTGGTCGCACGGAATCCATCCTGATGTCGCTGCCACCCGTGGTCCACTGGCAGTACGACTGGCGGCCGCAACCCGGGTCTGCGGAGGCGAAGCTGTACACCGACTTCCTCAGGCCGCGTGACTGGCTCGGGCAGTCCAGACCCGGGGTTCCGTCCACCCCTTCCGCATAGGCGGCCGGAAGCCAGGCCACACCCCGCATTTCGACCCCGGACGCCCCGAAACGAACCCGGAACCGCGGCATGAACTACCGTCACGCCTTCCACGCCGGCAACCACGGCGACGTGCTGAAGCACCTCGTGCTGATCGCGGTGCTCGACGCACTGTCGCGCAAGGACACGGCGTGGTTCGTGCTCGACACACATGCCGGCCGGGGGAACTACGACCTCGATGCCATCGAGGCCCGGCGCAGCGGTGAAGCCGACGCGGGCATCCGGCGACTCGCCGCGACCCGCGCATTGCCGCCGCTGGCGGCGCGCTACCTGCAGCTCGTCCGTGGCGTGGACCCCGCCAACGCCACACTCGTCCACCACTATCCGGGTTCGCCGCAGATCGTCGCCACGCTGCTGCGGCCACAGGACCGCGCGGCCTTCGTCGAAATCGAACCGGCCGAGGCGGCAGCGCTCGCGGCATCGTTCCGGAACGACCGGCGGATCGGCGTCCACTGCCGCGACGGCTACGAAGCCCTGCGCGGACTGCTGCCGCCGCGGGAGAAGCGCGGACTGGTGTTGATCGATCCTCCGTACGAACTGCAGGCGGGTGAATTCGACCTCGTGCGCCACGCGATCGCCGAGGCGCATTCCCGCTTTCCGGCGAGCGTCCTGGCGGCCTGGTATCCGATCAAGGATGCGACCACATCGGCGCGTTTCCTCACCGGCCTGCAGAGGGCCGCGATCGCGCCCTCGCTGGCGGTCGAACTGACGGTCCACGCGCGGGACAGTCGCGTGGGCCTGAACGGTTCCGGCGTCGTCGTGCTGAACCCGCCGTGGCGGCTCGACGAGACGCTGGCCGCCACGCTGCCCGCGGTCCACGCCGCGCTGGCGCCGGACGGCGCGGGTGAATCAGTCCTCCGCTGGCTCGTCGAGCGCCCCTGAGTGCAGCGGGCGGCAGGACACCCGCGCGTGCCTCCGTCCAGCCCCGAAACGGGGTCCGGTCCGTTCCGCCGTGTGAGACGATCATGTATAAATACCGGACATTTCGAGGAATTGTCGCAGCCCGGACGGCGGTGCCGTAGCGGATGGCAGCACAGGCCTCGCAGGATTGAGGAATCCCATGGACAACCCGGGTCCGGGCGCCTATCCGGCGACCCGCCTGCGGCGCATGCGCCGCGACGACTTTTCGCGGCGGATGATGCGGGAGTCGACGCTTCGCCCGGACAACCTCATCTGGCCGGTTTTCGTGGTCGAGGGATCCGGACAGCGGCAGTCCGTGCCATCGATGCCCGACGTCGAGCGCGTGTCGATCGACGAACTGGTACGGGATGCCGGATCGGTGGCGGCACTCGGCGTGCCGGCGATCGCGCTCTTCCCGGTGATCGAGCCCGGATGCAAGACCGCGGACGGGTGCGAGGCCTGGAATCCCGATGGTCTGGCGCAGCGTGCCGTGCGTGCGCTGAAGAATGCTCATCCGCAGCTCGGTGTCATCACCGACGTGGCGCTCGATCCGTTCACGACACACGGGCAGGACGGCATCATCGACGACTCCGGTTACGTGCTGAACGACATCACCGTGGAGGCGCTGGTGAAGCAGGCGCTGTCGCATGCCGCGGCGGGGGCCGACGTCGTCGCGCCATCCGACATGATGGACGGCCGCATCGGAGCGATCCGGTGCGCACTCGAGGATGCGGGCCACGTGCACACGCGCATCCTCGCCTACTCGGCCAAGTACGCGTCCAGTTTCTACGGTCCCTTCCGCGATGCCGTCGGTTCCGCCGGCAACCTCGGCAAGGGCAGCAAGCACACCTACCAGATGGATCCGGCCAACTCCGACGAGGCACTGCGCGAGGTCGCACTCGATCTCGACGAGGGTGCCGACATGGTCATGGTCAAGCCGGGCATGCCGTACCTCGACATCGTGCGCCGCGTGAAGGACACGTTCGGGGCACCGACCTTCGTCTATCAGGTCAGCGGTGAATACGCGATGCTGAAGGCGGCCGCACGCAACGGGTGGCTCGACGAACGCGCGGTCGTGCTCGAGAGCCTGCTGGCGTTCCGGCGCGCCGGTGCGGACGGTATCCTGACGTATTTCGCCCGGACAGCGGCGCAATGGATGCGCGAAGGAGCCTGAGTGAGCGAGCGGCAGATCGATCTCTACGCCCTGGTCGGCCACCCCGTCGGACACAGCTGGTCGCCGTTCATCCACGGCCTGTTCGCACGACAGCTGGGCATCGTCCTGCGTTACACGCTGATCGACGCCGAGCCCGCGGCCTTTCGCCGCACGGTCGTCGACTTCTTCATGAATGGCGGCAAGGGCCTCAACGTGACCGTGCCGCACAAGACGGCCGCCTACGAGGTCTGCAGCGAGCTGAGCCCGCGCGCCACCCGTGCCGGCGCCGTGAACACGATCGCCCTGCACGACCAGACGGTGCTCTACGGTGACAACACCGACGGGGCGGGCCTCGTCCGCGACCTGAAGCAGAACCTCGGCCTCACGCTCGTCGGCAGGCGCATCCTGCTGCTCGGCGCCGGCGGTGCGGTTCGCGGCGTGCTGGACCCGCTGCTCGCCGCGCGGCCCGAGCTCGTGCTCGTCGCCAACCGGACCGGCGAGCGCGCGCAGGAACTCGCACAGATGTTCCGCGAGAGCGGGCCGGTCGAGGGCTGCGGCTTCGACGACGTGGCGCCGGAACCGTGGGATCTCGTCATCAATGCGACCTCGGCGGGACTGTCGGGGACCGTCCCCCCGGTGAGCGTCGAGGTCGTGGGACCGGAGACGGTCTGCTACGACATGTCCTACGGCCGCGAGGACACCCCGTTCCAGCGCTGGGCCCGGGATGCGGGCGCGACCCAGGTGCACAAGGGCTGGGGCATGCTGGTCGAACAGGCCGCGGAAGCCTTCGATCTCTGGCACGGCGTGCGCCCCGAGACCCGCTCCGTGCTCGCGGCGCTGATCGAGCAATGACCGCGGTCCGGGTGCGCCCGGACCGCCGCCCTCGCATGATTCACGGCGGCAGGGATACCGCTGCCGTCGTGTGTTCGTCCTTCAGTCGCACATAGTAGTGCGACGAATAGGTGAAGGACTCGATCTCCGCCGGCCTCAGGTCGCGCAGTCGGCGCGCCGGACTGCCGACGTAGAGACCACCGCGCTCACAGTGCATGCCGGGCGGCACCAGCGCGCCGGCGCCGATGATCACTTCCTCGTCCACGCGTGCACCGTCCAGAATGATCGAGCCGATGCCGATCAGACAGCGACTGCCGACGGTGCAGCCGTGCAGCGTGGCGTTGTGGCCTATGGTCACGTCGTCGCCGATCAGCAGCGGAAATCCTGCCGGCGCCGTCTTCCCGGCGTGCGTGACGTGCAGCACGCAGCCATCCTGGACGCTGGTCCGGGCACCGATCGTGATCGTGTTCGTGTCGCCGCGGGCGATCGCACGGGGCCAGAACGAGCTGTCGTCGCCGACGGTCACCTGACCGATCAAGATCGCATCCGGATCGACGTAGACACGTTCACCGAGGCGCGGCGCGACACCACGCCACGTCCTGATGCTGAGTGCCATGGATTCACCTCATCGTGACGAATTCTTCCGCCGCCGTGGGGTGGATCGCCACGGTGTCGTCGAAATCGCGCTTGGTGGCCCCCATCCTGACCGCGACGGCGAACCCCTGCAGCATCTCGTCGGCGCCCTGGCCGACGACGTGCAGGCCGACGATGCGCTGTTCGGGTCCGACCGTGACCAGCTTCATTGCGGCACGGCGCTTGCGGGTGAGCGGCGCGTAGTACATCGGAACGAAGGTTGAACTGAACACCCTGACCGCGTCGCCGTACTCCGCGCGCGCCTGGCCTTCGCTGAGGCCCACGGTGCCGATCGGCGGATGACTGAAGATCACGGTCGGGATCAGCCGGTAATCGAGATGGCGCCCCGTGGCACCGCCGAATTCGCGGTCGGCGAGACGGCGCCCCGCGGCGATGGCCACCGGCGTCAGCTGCTCGCGGCCCGTGACATCGCCGATGGCATGGACGTTCTCGACATTCGTGCGCTGGAACACGTCCGTCACGACGTGCCCCGCGGCATCCACTGCCACGCCGGCCCGGGCGAGATCCAGGTGTTCCGAGTTCGGGCGGCGTCCGATCGCCCAGACGATGCAGTCGAAAGGTCCGAGCTGTCTGCCGTCTTCCAGATCGAGGATCAGGCCGGCACCGTCGCGCCGGACCCCGGCGGGCACGGCGTGGTCGAGCAGCGTCACGCCGTCCGCGCGCATTTCATCCATCAGCGTCGCGGCCAGCATTGCATCGAAGTGCCGCAGCACGCGCTCGTGGCGGAACGCCAGCGAGGTCTCGCTGCCCAGTGCCGCGAACACACCCGTGAGCTCCACCGCGATGTAGCCGCTGCCCACGACGAGGACGCGGCGGGGCTGCGCGGGCAGCGCGAAGAAGCCGTCGGAGTCGATGCCGAGTTCCGCGCCCGGGATCGCGGGCCACACCGCCTGCCCACCCGTGGCGATCACCACGTGAGAGCCCTCGATGCGCTCGCCCTCCACGACCACGGCGTGCGGTGACACGAAGCGGGCGTGTCCGCGCCTCACGGCAACGCCGCTCTTCGCCAGATTCGCGTCATAGATGCCGTTCAGCCGCGCGACGTAGGCATCGCGCTTCCGCTTGAGCACGTCCCAGTCGAGCCGGCCCGGCTCGACGTCGAAGCCGTATTCCACGGCCTCCTGCATTCCGTGCGCGAGACTCGCCGCGTTGTACATGACCTTCTTCGGAACACAGCCCACGTTCACGCAGGTGCCACCCAGCCGGCCGCTCTCCACGAGGACGACACGCGCACCGTATTCGGCTGCACGACGCGCACAGGCGATGCCGCCACTGCCCCCACCGATCACGATCAGGTCACACGTCGTCGACATCGGTCGTCTTCCACCCTTGCGCCGTCTGCAGCGGATTTCCGGAGGCGCGTCACGGGCCACCGGATCGCGATGATATACTTTGAACAAACAAACCGGCCCACTCCACCGAAACACCGGGCCGGGCACCGGAGAGTGCACATGGTGATGGTCGTCGTGCTCGCCCTGCTGGCCGTGCTCGTCATCTATTCGATCGGGGTCTACAACGGCCTGGTGAGGCTGCGCGAAGGCGTTCGGCAGGCCTGGGCCAACATCGACGTCATCCTCGTGCAGCGGCACGACGAACTTCCCAAGCTCGTCGAGTCCTGCAAACGCTACATGCAGTACGAGAAGGAGGCGCTCGAGCGCGTGATGCAGGCGCGCACCTCGGTGTTCCGCGCCCACGAGCGGGGCGATGTCGCGGCCCTCGGCGCGGCCGAGGGCGTCCTGCGTGCCGGCCTGGGCCAGCTGTATGCGGTCGCCGAGAACTACCCGCAGCTGAAGGCCGACGAGGGCTTCCAGCACCTGCGCACGCGGATCTCGCAGCTCGAGGAATCGATCGCCGACCGACGTGAGCTCTACAACGGCGCAGTCAACCTCAACAACGTGCGGGTCGCGCAGTTCCCCGACCTGTTCTTCGCGCGCCTGTTCGGCTTCACCCCCGCCGCACTGCTGGAGTTCACGGCGGAACAGAAGAGCGACGTGGACCTGAAGCGCCTCTTCGACTGAAGTGAACGGCAGGATCGCGTGGGCCGTCCCGGCCGGGCTCGCGGGTCCGCTGCTGGCGGTCGGGCTCGATGCCGTCGGGAGCTCGGACACGGGTGAGTTCTGGATCGCGATGGCGGTGCTGGCCGCCGCCGCGGCGTGGGGCTTCCACGCCGGATTCAAGTGGTGGCGCTGGGCCCGGTTGATCGAGGACACCCCGACGTCGCGGGTCCGCAGTGCTGCGCAGGGCTACGTCGAACTCGAGGGTGTGGCGCGGCTCATGGGCGGTGAACCGATCCTCGCGCCGCTGTCGCGACGTCCCTGCACGTGGTGGAGCTTCAGCGTCGAGGAACACGTCCGGGACGGCAACCGGCGCCGCTGGCACACCGTGTCCTCCGGGGTGAGCGATCACATCTTCCTCATCGAGGACGACAGCGGCTCCTGCGTCGTCGATCCCGACGGCGCCGAAGTCCTGCCGTCGGCGCGTGACACCTGGTACGGCGACACGCCTCAACCCGTCGCCGGACCACCCCTCGAGCGAGGCTTCGTCGGCTTCGGCAATCGCTATCGCTATCGCGAGAGCCGACTCGACGCCGGTGCGCAGGCCTATGCGATCGGCTGGTTCCGCAGCGACACCGGCGCCGACGCGCGGAGCCTCGGCGAGGAAGTCGCGGCGCTGCTTCGCGAGTGGAAGCGGGAACCGCATGCCCTGCTGCGGCGCTTCGATCGGGACGGGGACGGCGCGCTGTCGCTCGAGGAATGGGAACGCGCACGCGGGGAGGCACACAGCCAGGTCACCGCGGAGCGCGACCAGCGCGCCGCGGAACCGGGCGTCCACATGCTGTCGGCGCCGCAGGACGGCCGCCCCTTCCTGCTGGCCGCAGGCTCCGCCGGCCAGCTCGCGCGCCATTACCGGCTGCGGGCAGCTGCGGGTCTCGCGCTGTTCCTGGGCTGCACCTGCGCCGTCGCCTGGATGATCATCGATGCCACGCCCTGAAGCATTTCACCCGCGGTGAACGACCCGCGCGTCTGCGGTTCGTGGACGACCGTCTGATCGCGGGCCTCGCCGCGGGTCATGTGGCGCTGCGCATCTCTGCACCATCGCCTGCGTCGCGGCCCGGGCGACAGTCCGGTCGCTCGTGTAGGCGGTCGCGTCCGCCTGTCCGTTCACGCTGTACGTGCAGTCGATCTGAACGTGGAAATGGCGGAAATGGGGACATTCACCATTTCCTGAGATGACGGTAGTCGGACACGCGGGCCGGGCACGGATGTAGGCTGCATGGAAATGGTGAATGTCCCCATTTCCCATTTCCGCCGTTTCACGCGAGGTTGTGGAAGACCTTCTGGACGTCCTCGTCCTGCTCGAGCCTGTCGATCAGTTCCAGCACTTCCTTCGCCTGCTCTTCCGGCAGCTCCATGGGTGTCGTGGCGACGTACTCGGCCTCGGCGGAGGACGGTGTGATGCCACGGTCCTCCAGCGCCTTCTGCACCAGGCCGAAGTCGTCGAAGGCGCAGCGGATGACGAGCTGCGGCTCGCCGTTCTCACCGGTGCTCTCGCCCATCTCCTCGAGGCCGTGGTCGATCAGATAGAGCTCGAGGTCATCCTGGTCGATGCCTTCGGGCTTCAGCCGGAACACACCCATCTTGCGGAACTGGAAACTGACGCTGCCGTTCGCAGCGAGATTGCCGTCGTGCTTGGTGAACAGGTGGCGCACGCTCGCGACGGTGCGCACCGGGTTGTCGGTGGCGGTGTCGACCATCACGGCGATGCCGTGCGGCGCGTAGCCCTCGTAGAGGATCTCGGTGTAGTTCGTCGCGTCCTTGCCGAGCGCGCGCTTGATCGCGGCCTCGACCTTGTCCTTCGGCATGTTCACGGCACGCGCGTTCTGGATCACCCGACGCAGCGCCGGATTCGAGGCCGGGTCGCCGCCGCCCGACTTCACGGCGATCGCGATGTCCTTGGCGATGCGCGCGAACTGCTTCGCCATGCGGTTCCAGCGCGCGAACATCACGTGCTTGCGGGTCTCGAAGATGCGTCCCATGTCTACCTGCTGATCGTTCGCCGCGCACAAGCCGGCCTGCGGCCGGCGCCCGCACGGCGCGTTGTGTTGCGGGATGCGAAGGGTATCACCGGACGGTGATGCTGATCCTCGCGGAAACCACGGGGGGTCCGTGCATCCGGTGCTGGTGGTCGCCCAGCACGAGCTGCAGCGTGTGGCGGCCCGGCACGAGATTCAGCACCGTCTCGGTCTGGCCCTTCCCGAAATGGATGTGGTGCTCGTCAGCGGGGATCGGCTGATCCGGCGGTGGCAGCTCCGCATCGACGAGCAGGTGATGGTGGCCCGAATTGGGGAACGGGACACCGGCGGGCGCAACCCCCATACCCTCGAGGCCGAAGCGTACGGTCACCGGCCCCCTGATGCGGGCACCGTCCTTCGGCGAAATAAAATAGACCTTCGCGTCGGCCGGGGCCGGCGTGGCGTCCTGCGCCTGTGCCATCGTTGCCGTGAGCGCCAGCAACAGTGGAGCGACGACGGTAAATGCCTTCATGGTTTGACCTCGCGATGTGCGGACCGGGTTGCCGGACCGTCGCAGGGCACCCGGGAATACGGGAAGTCCTCGACGCGGCGCCTGCCCTTGACGACACCTTCGACCTGGCCGAGCAGCGAACCGTCGGGCTGCAGCGCATAGCGCACGCGCTGGGGATATTCCTGCGTACCGTTGCCGAACACGACTGCGCCCTCGAGCATCTCGACGAGCGTGAAGGCGGCTTCGGGCTGCGCCGGCGGCTGGATGACGAAGCGCAGCTGTCCGCCGGCCTCCTCGATCCGCATGAATTCATGCGAAACGGCGATGCCCCCGACGACGGTGCGCGACATGCCGATCATGTTGCCGCCCAGCGGCCGCATCCACTGTTCCTGGGACACGCGGTTGGCGTCGCTGGTTCCCCAGCAGCCGCTGAGCCATGCCAGTCGCTCCAGCCCAGTCGGAGGCACATCCGCGCTCACGCTGGACGCGGCCAGCGCGATGATCGCCAGCAGGCTCGGCCTCGGCATCGGCACGCCTCCTGAGCTCGGGAAGCCAAAGCCCGATCTTCGGTCGTTCCGGCATCGCGCTCAAGCGCTCTGCACCGCATCGGCGGCCGCGAGTACCCGGTCGATGGCGTCCAGCGACTCCGGTTCGTCGAGCAGCGGCACATGCCCGCGGCGCGGCACGACCACGCTGATCAGATCCCGCTTGACGTCGCGCATGCGCTGGACGGTCTCCGGCAACAGCAGATCCGAGATCTCGCCGCGCAGCACCGCGGCCGGCAGCGGACGCGCCGCCTCGAAGAGCTTCCACAGACTGGCCGCGTCCACACTCGGCCCGGATCGCAGCGCAGCGGCGATCCCCGGATCCATGTCGGGCACGAGCGTGCCATCGGGACCCTCGCGATACATGCGTCGCGCGACCCGGATCCAGTCGGCATCAGGAAAGTCGGGCATGGCGTGCGCCATGACGCCGCGCACCTGGGCCGCGGCATCCTCCCAGCACCGCACGGGCTGGATCGTTCCCGCATAGGCATTGACCCGCGCCAGACCCTCGGCGCCCAATTCGGGCCCGATGTCGTTCAGGACGAGGCCGGCGACTGCACCGGGGAGATACGCGGCGAGCACCATGCCCATGATGCCGCCGAGCGACGTGCCGATCACGACGACCCGCGGCACGCCGGCATCCTCGAGCAGGGCCTTGAGGTCGCCGAGGTAGACCGCCGGCTGGTAGTGGCTCCAGTCCGGGTCCCGGTCCGACCCGCCGCGACCGCGGAGGTCGACGGCCAGCACGCGCCGGGACCGGGCGAGTCGCGGCGAAAGATCCTCGAAATCCCGGCAATTGCGCGTGAGGCCGGGGATGCACAGCGCCGGCACGCCGCCTGCCGGCCCGTCGTAGTCCCTGTAGTGCAGCCGCAGGCCGTCGGGGGCCCGGCAGTAACGATCCACGAATGAAGCCACCACGCGCTCCTGAAGTGCCTCCCGGGAAGGCCCCGGGCCCGGATTCTGCCACGGCGGGCACCGTAGAATGCCGCCTGCCCGGACAGCCGTTTCGACCGGTCCGGCCGGAGATGCCCTGATGACGAACCCGCTGCGCGCCGATGGCCTGCCCCGATACGGCGAGATCGAGGTCCGGCACGTCGAGCCGGCCGTGCTCGGCCTGATCGAAGAGCACCGGGCACGCGTCACCGCACTGCTGGACCGGCCGGCCCCGACCTTCGCCGCGCTGATCGAGCCACTCGAGGCCATGAACCACGAGCTGGCGCGCGTCTGGTCGCCGGTCGAGAACCTCAATTCGGTGCTGGAACTGCCCGGCATGCGTGAGGCGTACAACACCTGCCGCATCGCCGTCGCCGACTGGACCGCTGAACTCGGCCAGAACGAACGCCTCTACGCGGCCTGCCGCGACATCGCCTCGAAGGAGAGGGATTCGCTGCCGCCGGCGGCGCGGAAGCTGCTCTCGAACCTGTTGCGCGATTTCCGGCTGGCCGGAGTGACGCTGACGCCGGACCGCAAGCTGCGCTACCGGGAGCTGCAGCGCGAGCTCGCGACGCTGCACACCCGGTTCGAGGAGAACGTGCTCGACGCGACCGAAGCCTGGTCGCGCCACGTGACCGACGGGCGACAGCTGGCCGGGATACCTGAGTGGAGCCTCGCGCGCGCAGCGTCGGCGGCGCGGGAACGTGGTCTCGAAGGCTGGTTCTTCACGCTCGACCAGCCGAACTACCAGGCCATCGTCATGCATGCGGACGACGGGGACCTGCGGCGCGGATTCTACGAGGCCTGGACGACGCGCGCCTCCGACCAGGGCCCCGACGCCGGCCGCTTCGACAACACGGAATGCATGGAACGCATCCTGGCGCTGCGGCACGAGCTTGCATGCCTGCTGGACTACCGGTCCTTCGCGGAGATGGCGCTCGCGACCCGCATGGCGACGTCCACCGGCGAGGTGACGACCTTCCTGCACGACCTCGCGGCACGCTATCGGCCCGCCGCGCTCCGCGAATTCGCCGGCCTCGAGGAGTTCGCCGGCCGCCGGCTCGACGCCTGGGACGTGGCCTATTTCTCCGAGAAGCTGCGCCAGCAGCGCTTCTCGCTGTCGCAGGAGGCGTTGCGGCCGTGGTTCCCGCTGACGCGGGTGCTCGCGGGGCTGTTCGAAGTGGCGTCGCAGCTCTACGGCATCCGTTTCGAACCACGGCCGGGCGTCACCACCTGGCACCCGGACGTTCTCTACTACGCCCTGCTGAACACGGCGGGCGAGGAGTTCGGCGGCTTCTATCTCGATCCGTTCGCGCGCAGCGGCAAGCGCGGCGGCGCATGGATGGGAGAAGCGATCGTCCGCAAGCGTCTGTCCGGCGAAGTCGCCTCGCCGATCGCCCACCTCGTCTGCAATTTCACGCCGCCCGTCGCCTCGACGGTCGCGCTGCTCACGCACGACGACGTGATTACGCTGTTCCACGAATTCGGGCACGGGCTGCACCACCTGTTGACGCACGTGGACTATCCCAGCATCGCGGGCATCAACGGTGTGCCGTGGGACGCGGTCGAGCTGCCGAGCCAGTTCATGGAGCAGTACGCCTGGCGCCCGGAGGTGCTGCCGCTGATTTCCGCCCATCACGCGACCGGCCAGCCGCTCCCGCCGGACATGCTCGAGCGCCTGCTCGGCTCGCGGACCTTCCTCGCGGGACTGGACGCGGTGCGCCAGCTCGAGTTCGCGCTGTTCGATTTCCGGCTGCACGCGGAGTACGACCCCGGGCGTGGCGGTCGCATACGCGAGATCCTCGACGAGGTGCGCAGCGAGGTCGCGGTCGTCCGGACGCCTGCCGGAAACAGGTTCGCGCACGGATTCACGCACGTCTTTTCCGGCGGCTACGCGGCCGGCTACTACAGCTACAAGTGGGCCGAGGTGCTGTCGGCCGACGCGTTCTCGGCATTCGAAGAGGAAGGCGTCTTCAGCCACGTGGTCGCCGCGAGGTTCCGCGACTGCATCCTGGCGGAAGGCGGCAGTGTGGATGCGATGGAGGCCTTCGTGCGCTTCCGCGGGAGGCGCCCCGACGCGGAGGCGCTCCTGCGGCAGGACGGTCTGGCGGACTGGAGTCCTGAGGGGAGCGGCGCATCGTCATGAGAATCGCGACCTGGAACGTCAATTCGCTGCGCGTGCGGCTGCCGCAGCTGCGCGAGTGGCTCGCGAGCGCGGCCTGCGACATCGTCGCGCTGCAGGAGATCAAGCTGCCCGACGCCGAGTTCCCCGCCGCGGAGCTCGATGCGCTGGGGCTCCGGTACGCAGTGGCCGGACAGAGGACCTACAACGGTGTCGCGTTGCTCGCGCGTGAGGTGATCGGCGACGTCGTCATCGGCATCCCCGGTTACGACGATCCCCAGCGGCGCGTCGTCGCGGGGACCGTGGGCGGGGTCCGCGTCATCAACGCCTACGTGCCCAACGGCCAGTCCGTGGGCTCGGACAAGTACGCCTACAAACTCGAATGGCTGGCACGCTTCGGTGATTACGTGGCCGCCCAGCTCGCGCGACATACGCGGGTCGTCGTCCTCGGCGACTACAACATCGCGCCGGAGGACCGCGACGTGCACGACCCGGACGCGTGGGAAGGCTCCGTTCACGTCAGTGCGGCAGAACGCGCCGCACTCCGGATGCTCATGGGGCACGGCCTGGTGGACGTCTTCCGGCGCTTCGATCAGCCGGCCGGCACCTACAGCTGGTGGGACTACCGGATGGGCGCCTTCCGGCGGAATCACGGCCTTCGCATCGACCTGATACTCGCCAGCGCCGAACTCGCCGGCCTGTGCACGGGCTGTCACGTCGATCGCACGCCGCGCACCTGGGAACGTCCGTCGGATCACACCCCCGTCGTCGCGTCGTTTGACATACGCTGACGTCGTTGTGATGGGCCTCGCGCAATCGTCGCCGCATCTGGCGAGCGCGGTCGCGCCACGCGTACACTGCCTCACCATCTGGACCGGACCACGCGCGACGTGCCTCAGCCGAATCGCCGCAGCGACTACGACGTCACCGACACCGTGCAGGTCAGCTCGCCTGCCGCGGTGCGCAAAGCGATCGCCGATCTCTTCCGGACGGCCTATCCCGGGCAGTCCACCGAGCGCCTGGAGCGGACCACCGACGACCTCGAGCGCCTCTTCGGGGGAAGCTATCCCGGGCACCTCGGGGTGGACACCGTCTATCACGACCTGCAGCACACACTCGACGTCGTGCTCGCCACGGCGCGCCTGATCTGCGGCTACGAGGCGACGCACCGCAACACGGCGGCGAGCCTCGGGCCGGAACGTGCGCTGATGGGCCTGGTCGTGGCGCACTTCCACGACGCGGGCTACATCCGTGCAACCAGTGAGGCCGGTGTCGCCAACGGCGCCGTGTTCACACGCACACATGTCACGCGCAGCGCCCGTTTCATCGCGCGCTACCTCGCCGACATCGACATGGGCGACTGGGTCCCCGTCGCGACGCGCATCGTCCACTTCACGGGCTACGAAGTGCCGTTCGACCGGATCGACGTCACCGATCCGCGCGACCGGAAGACCGGCCACCTGCTCGGCACGGCGGACATGCTCGCCCAGATGGCCGATCGGTGTTATCTGGAGAAGTGCCGCGACCGTCTGTATGCCGAGTTCGTGCTCGGCGGCATCGCGACCACCCGGAGCCGTGACGGCGTCGCCACGATGTATGGTTCAGGGCTCGACCTGCTCCGCAAGACGCCGGGCTTCATCGACGACACGCTGGATGGTCGCCTGGAGGGTGAATTCGAACACGCCTTCCGGTACATGGAGCCCGTGTTCGGCGGCGCGAATCCCTATCTGCAGGCCGTGCGGCAGAACGTCGCCTATGCACGCCGCCTGCTCCGCACGGGACGGTGGCCGCAGCTCAAGCGCAATCCGCCGCTCTTCACGGTCGAACCGGACGCGATGAGTCGGGTTCGCCTCCTCATGGTCGACCAGCTGCGACAGGTGTGGGAATCCGCGCCGGTGGAAGCCGCCCCGCGCGAAACCTGATCACGTCCCGCGCCGGACCCAGCGGGACCGCATGCGCGGCGGGCGATCGACAGCCGCAATGTAACGCCGATGCAGCTCGACGATCCGGCCGAGCAGCCAGTCGCGACCGTCGATGGCGGCATCCTCGAGCGCCGCGGTCAGCAGCGCGGGCGTGAGTCCGGCCTCCGCCTCGCGCGCAGCGGGTGCGAAGCTGTAGTGCCACGGTTCGGGTGCGACGCCGCCGCGATCCACACGATAGGGCCGGTAGAAACCGAAGCGACGCGCATTCCGCTCCAGCCAGGCCGCGAGCGCCGCGAAAGGGCCGCCATCCGCGTATTCGGCCGCGACGAGCTGCGGGCCCGGGCCCGACATCCGGGCGAGCGCGGCGCGATCGATCAGATCGATGTCCGTACCCCAGTGATGCCGGCTCGCTCCGGGCAGCGCGGACCAGCACAGAATGGCGGTCACGCGCGCTCCGACATCCAGGTCAGCGCCGTGCAGCGGCCGTCCGAGGCGATCGAGCAACGGTCGCTCACCACGGTACTTGGCGTTCCAGATGACGAGCTGACGCCCGAAGGAGCGGAACCCCGAGACCGGCCAGGGATCGAGCCCGGCACGCCGCGCAGAGCGGCGCAGAGCCTCGAGCGCCGCTGCCGCATCGGGGTGCAGGCTCAGGCTGAATTCGGGTACCTCGATGACGTGGCTGCTGGCACGCCCCGTCAGTTCGAGTGCATCGAATGCCGTCACGCGGCCGCCCGATCGAGCGCCCGACAGAAAGTCTCGACGTCCTGTGCCCCGGAACAGGAATACCGGCCGTCGAACACGTAGTGAGGGACGGCATCGATGCCCGCGCTGCCGATCATGCGCTCCAGCGCGACGACCCGGTCGTAGTCGCTCCGCGCGCTCAGCCTCGCACTGACGGCCGCGGGCTCCAGACCGCAGGCCGCAGCGTCCTCGGCGAGGACGACGGGATCGCCGATGTCCCGCCCCAGCGTGAAGTAGCTGCGGAACAGTGTCTCCACGAGTTCGTCGGCACAGCCATGCCCGCGCGCCTGCTGCAGGAGCGCGTGTGCCGCGCGCGTGTTCGGCATGCGGGTGATGCGTTCGAAGTTGAAATCGACGCCGATCTCGGCACCGAGGCGCGTGATCTCCCGCTGGCGCAGGACGACCTGTGCCGGGTCCCGAAAGCGTGCCGCCAGATACGCCTCGCGGGGCATGCCGCCTTCCGGCATGTCCGGATTGAGCTCGTGCGGAAGCCAGGCCACCTCGACTTCGAGGTCCGGTCGCCGCTCCAGCGCGAGCTCGAGACGGCGCTTGCCGAGCCAGCACCACGGACAGACGAGGTCGGTGACGATTTCGATCCGCAAGCGGGCTACCGCGTCCACAGCACGCGGCGACCCGCGCTGGCGCGAACAGGCTAACCGCAACGGCGTGCCCGCACAACGCAGGCCGGAACCTCGCAGACCGCGGCGAGGCCCGGATCGCGGACAGGGTCCGCCAGACGCGGCGGTCGATGCGGTGAAACACCGGGAACTCGGGGGTATGATCCAGGCGATGGAGTCCCCGAGCGACAATCGCCCCGAGCCCGCGCAGGCGGCAGCTCCGATCCGTACCTCGTTGCCGGCCCGACCCGATCCGGCGAACCAGCGTCTCACGCTGCGCAATCGCATCCTGAGTGTCGCCGCGGGCATGGTCGGCTTCGTGCTGCTGCTGGTGGCGGCACTGACCATTCAGGACTATTTCTCCGACGCCGCCGCCCACCGCGACGTCGTCGGCGTACTCCAGCATGCCACCGACGCCGGCGAGCGGGGCGGGCAGCTGACCACCGAACTGACCACGATCCTCGCCCACCAGCGTCACGACACGCTGATCACGCGGCTGATCGCCTTCGCCGTCGGCGGCGGCCTGCTGCTGCTCGCGGCATTCCACCTCGCCTGGCGCCTGGCGCGGGAGCTGGAACGGCCCGTCGAGACCCTGCGCGACACCGCCGAATGGATGGCCGGCGGGAACTGGAGCCGCCCTGTGCCGCCCATCGACCACCCCGATTTCGTGGACCTGGCCAGGGCGCTGGAGAAGCTGCGGGCGAGCCTGCTCGACAGCGCGGTCTCGCAGCGCCTCGCGGACGTCGTGCTCGACAACATGACGGACGCCGTCTTCGTGACCTCGCCGGAGGGACAGATCAGGCGCATCAACGACGCCGCCGCGCGGCTGATGGGATGGAGCGAATCCGATCTGCTCGGTCGAAACATCGCCAGCATCGTCGCGGACCAGTATCGAGGCAGCTTCGACATCGCACGCGCCGCGAACGAGACCCGCGAAATCGTCGTCGTGACCGCCCAGGGGCAGACGATCCCGGTGTCGTTCTCGGGTTCCACGCTCTCCGGCGCCGACCCGCGATTCCAGGGCTGCATCTTCGTCGTCCGCAACATCACGGATCGCAAGCGCGCCGAGCGGCGCATCCGCTACCTCGCGAGCTACGACTCGCTGACCAAGCTGCCGAACCGCATGCAGTTCCAGCACTCCCTGCAGCAGGCGCTGGCGCGGAACCGGCGGGCCGGGACACAGGTCGCGCTCCTGTACATCGATCTCGACAGCTTCAAGGAAGTGAACGACACGTTCGGACACGCAGCCGGCGACCGCGCGCTGGAGATCTTCAGTGAACGGCTGATCCAGTGCATGCCCCGCGAGGCGACAGCGGGCCGCCTCGCGGGCGACGAGTTCGCGCTGTTCATCGAGGGCCTGCCGGCCGACGAAGCACAACGCGACGCGATCGTGCAGATGGCACGCGACCTGCTGCACCGCATTGCGCTGCCGTTCCACCTCGGCGCGCAGGAGCTGTTCACGACCGCGAGCCTCGGTATCGCGTTCTGCCCACGCGACGCGGAGAACACCATCGACCTGATCCGGAACGCCGACGCGGCGATGTATCACTCGAAGCAGAACGGCGGCAACACCGTATCGCTGTACTCGCCCGAGATGAATGCCGCCGCGGTCGAACGCCTGATGCTCAAGAGCAAGCTGCGGCGCGCCGTCGAACGCGACGAGCTGGTCATGCTGTACCAGCCGAAGGTCGACCTGCGCTCAGGGCGGATCGTCGGCTGCGAAGCCCTGCTGCGCTGGCGCCTGCCCGGCCACGGCGACATCCCGCCGTCCCAGTTCATCCCTCTCGCCGAGGAATCGGACCTGATCCTCGCGATCGGCGAGTGGGTCCTGCGTCGTGTCTGCCGCGACTTCCGCAGCTGGCAGCAGCACGTGCCCCAGCCGGGTCTGGTGTCCATCAATCTGTCGTTGCGCCAGCTGAAGCAGGCCGAGTTCATCACGCGCTGCCGCTCCGTGTTCGACGAGAGCGGCGTCACGCCGGACAATTTCGAGCTCGAGATCACCGAGACGACCCTCATGACCGATGCGCGGCGCATGGTGCGGCTGCTCGACGAACTGCACGCCATGGGGCTGCACCTGGCGATCGACGACTTCGGCACGGGCTATTCGTCGCTGTCCGCCCTGCAGCAGTTCCCGGTCGGAACGCTCAAGATCGACCAGACCTTCGTACGCCACGCCGCGGTCTCGAAGGACGACGCAACCCTGGTGCGCACGATCATCGAGATGGGGCGCAGCCTCGGACTCGAAGTCGTGGCCGAGGGCGTGGAGACGGAGAAGCAGTTGCAGTTCCTGCGCGCCAACAACTGCCACTATGCCCAGGGCAGGCTCCTCGGAGATGCGACCTCGGCGCAGGAGTTCCTCGGCCTGCTGGTTGCCCAGTCACACGGCGAGCGCCGCTACGCCGAGTTGTTCGCCTGAGCACCGGGGCCCGTGGCCGCAGCGTCTTTCCCGCTCATGCGCGCGATGGTGCTGGCCGGACCCGGGCAGCCGCTGGCCCTCGAGCGCCGGCCGCTTCCCGATCCGGGCCCGGGCGAGGTGCTGCTGCGCGTGCGGGCCTGTGCCGTCTGCCGCACCGACCTGCACGTCGTCGACGGCGAACTGCCGGCGACACCGCATCCCATCGTGCCGGGCCACGAGATCGTCGGCGAGGTTCTGCGCTGCGGGGACGGGGTCTCGCTGTCGCAGGGACTTCGCCTCGGGGTTCCGTGGCTCGGATGGACCTGCGGGAGTTGCGAGCCGTGCCGGCGGGGTGACGAGAACCTCTGTGAACACGCGCGGTTCACGGGGTACCAGATCGATGGAGGCTACGCCGACCACGTCGTCGCCGACGCGCGCTACTGCTTGCCACTGCCCGGGGACCTCGACGACCTGCACGCGGCGCCGCTCCTCTGCGCGGGCCTCATCGGGCATCGCGCCCTGCGCATGGCGGGCGACGCGAAGAAGATCGGGCTCTATGGCTTCGGCGCCGCCGCGCACATCGTGGCGCAGGTCGCCCGGTTCGAGGGCCGGAGCGTCGCCGCGTTCACCCGGCCCGGTGACTCGGCGTCCCAGGCCTTCGCGCGGGAACTCGGCTGTGTCTGGGCCGGCGGGATCGATGCATCGCCGCCCTGGCCACTCGACGCCGCCATCCTGTTCGCGCCGGCCGGTGAACTCGTGCCGCTCGCGCTCGGCCACGTCCGACGGGGCGGCGTCGTCATCTGTGGCGGCATCCACATGACCGACATCCCGGCCTTCCCGTACTCGCTGCTGTGGGGGGAACGCGTGCTGCGCTCGGTTGCGAACCTGACGCGCCGCGACGCGACCGAGTTCCTCGAACTCGCGCCACGCGTGCCGGTGCACACCTCGGTCCAGTCGTTCCCGCTGGAAGCCGCCAACGAGGCACTGGCCGCCCTGCGGGCCGGGGCGCTCAACGGCGCGGCGGTTCTCGTTCCCTGACGGCCGTCATTCTGCCGGGCGCGGCGGCCCCGGCGGACGCTGGATGGCATCCTGCAGCCGCGCGCAGAGATCCACGGTGGCACGACCGAACGCATCGTTGAAGGCGCTCATCACCGCCGTCTGCGTATCTGCGGCCGCGCGCGCCTCGGCTGCGGCCTCGAAGGCCGCCAGCGCCCGGCGATCGGCGGCAAGACCGACCGTCGCACCGAGGGCGATCCGCACCACGGGCGGCGACCCTGCGGAATAGTCGGCCTCGAATCGCCGGATATCGACGTGCAGAACGTGCGTCGGCGCAAAAGGCGCGCGGTCGCCCTGAACGACCTGCATCCTGCCGTTTCGCGCCAGCGCCTCGACGAGCGCGCCCTCCACGACCCGCGGCAGCTCGTCGCCCCAGAGCGCGCCGCGGTAGTAGTCGATGCGACCACCCGGCCACAGAGTGGCGATGCGATCGCCGCCGAGCCCCGCCGCGGCGACCGGCCGATCGACCCGGAGCTGCGCGGCGAGCGGCGCCCCCGGCGCCAGCCCGGGAGCGAAGAGACGATAGATGGCCGGTGCGGGGGCGTCGCGGACCAGGCCGCCGCAGCCGGCGAGCATGAATGCGGCCACGACCGCGAGTCCCGGAAGGAGCGCGCGTCCGGTGTTCATCGCGGTATCTCCACACCCTGCGGCTGCGGCTGATACAGCACACGCGAGGGATCGTCCTTCAGGCTGCGCGCGAGCGCGCGGAATTCCTGCGCTGCGGCACGGGATTCCCGCACGAGTTCCGATACCTCGGCGAGACCTTCGCCGGTGAATCGCGTGATGCTGGTCTGGTTGTCGGAGACGAAGCGATCCACTCGCGCGGACGTCGTGGCGAGATTGTCGGCCACTGCCCGCAGTCGCGACAGCGTCGTCTTGACCTCCGGCGCCGCGGTCGCGGCGACATCGCGGGCCGCAGCCGCCGCGTCATCGATCTGCCGCGCCGCCTTGCCGAGCTCGGCCATCAGCAGGCGTGCCTCGTGTACGGTGGGGGGCAGGTCCCGCGACGCCTGCTCGATGCTCGCGAGCGTCCGCGAGATCGATGCGAGATTCGCATCCGAGAGTGCCGCGTTCAGGCGGGCGGCGACCTGCGAGGCCTGCGCGACCATGTCCGGCAGACTGCTCACCAGCACGTCGAAACTCGACTGTTCCGACGGGATGACGGGATAGCGGATCCCCGGCACGGGGCGGGCGACGGGGCCGGCCGCCGCGGGCTTGAGGTCGATGAACAGGAGGCCCGTGACGCCCAGCAGGCCGAGATTCGCGACGGTGCGCGGGCCGATGGGTGTCGTATCGTCGATGTCCGCCAGCACCATCACGCGTTCCGGGTTGCGCGGGTCGATGCCGATGCGGGCTACGCGCCCGACGCTGACGCCGAGATAGCGCACCGAACCGCCCTCGGACAGCCCGCTCACGCTGCCGACGAAGTAGATCTCGTAACGACGGTAGTCGCGCCGGTCGCCCGACTCCGTGTACCAGACGACGAATCCCGCAGCCATGGCGAGCACCAGCAGCACGAATGCGCCGACCGCCACGTAGTTGGCATCTCTATCCATCGGAGTCCCGTCCCGCGCCGCCGATGCGGCTGCGCTCGCCGTGGAAGTACTCGCGGATCCACGGGTGGTCGTGCCGCACGATCTCGTCCAGCGTACCCGAAATCATGTGCCGGTCCACGATCACTCCGACACGATTGCAGACGCGGAAGATCGTGTCGAGATCGTGCGTGATCATCACGACCGTCAGACGCAGGTAGGACTGCAGGTAGAGCACCAGCCGGTCGAAGGCCGCCGCGGAGATCGGATCGAGGCCGGAAGTGGGCTCGTCGAGGAACAGCAGCGCCGGATCCAGGGCCAGGGCACGCGCGAGCGCAGCGCGCTTCACCATGCCACCGGAAAGCTGCGCCGGGTACTTGGCGCCGGCTTCCAGCGGCAGACCGACCATGCGGATCTTGAGCGCCGCGAGCCCCGCGAGCGCGTCCTCGTCGATGTCGTGGTACTCGGCGATCGGCAGGGCGACGTTCTGGGCGACCGTCAACGACGTGAACAGCGCGCCGTGCTGGAACGTCACGCCATAGCGTCTCTTGACCGCGAGCAGCTCCGGCGGGGTCAGCGACATCACGTCGCGGCCCTCGATCTCGACGCTGCCCGCCTCCGCGCGCTGCAGTCCGAGCATCGTGCGCAGCAGTACCGACTTGCCGCTGCCGGACCCGCCGACGATGCCGAAGATCTCGCCGGCCTGCACGTCCAGGTCCAGGCCCTCGTGGACCACCTGGGCGCCGAAGCGGTTGACGATGCCGCGCACACGGATGACGGGCGTGGCATTCACGGGCCAGCGCCCCTCATATGTCGAGTTCCATGAAGATCACGGCAAAGATCGCGTCGGCGAAGATCACCAGGAAGATCGACTGCACGACCGCCACCGTGGTGAGCCGGCCCAGCTCGCGGGAGGAACCGCGGACCTCCATGCCGCGCAGCGTGCCGACGAACGCGATCAGGAATGCGAACACCGGCGCCTTCGCGATGCCCACCCAGAACGTCGTGCTTGCGATGGCCTCGTCCATGCGGACCATGTACTGGCTGAAGGGTATGTCCAGCAGGAACCACGACAGCAGCGCGCCACCGGCGAGGCCCATGGCATCCGCGATGATGGTCAGGGCCGGGAGCGCGATGACGAGCCCCAGGATCCGCGGCAGCGCGAGCACCTCGAGCGGATGCATGCCGATGGCCGCGAGCGCGTCGACCTCGTCGTTGAGCTTCATGACACCGATCTCGGCGGCAAACGCGCTGCCCGAGCGGCCGGCCACGATGATCGCGGTCAGCAGCACGCCGAGTTCGCGCAGCACCGAGACCGTGACGAGATCGACGACGAAGATCTCGCCACCGAACTGACGGAGCTGCTGTGCCCCGATGTAGGCCACGATCACGCTGATCAGGAAGGCGATCAGGGCGACGATCGGTATGGCCGTCACCCCGGTCTCGTGGATGTGCCGGACGACGGAGGGCCAGCGGAAGCGGCGCGGCTGCCGGAGGCAGCCCCCGATCACGGTCACCGCTTCGCCGTAGAACCTGAGCGCGGCAACCCATGCCCTGCCGGATGCGACCACGAGACGCCCGACCAGCGCGAGCGGCCGCGTGACGGCGAAACCCTCATCCTCGGCGGCGGGCTCCGAGGGCGCCGCGCCCCCCTGGATCTCGTCGACGAAGCCGAGCAGTTCGGGGCGCGGCGAGGCCCAGCGCACCGCCGCACCCCCGGCCCGCAGGCGGCGTTCGATGGTCGTGAGGGCCCAGGCGCCGCTCAGATCCAGCGACTCGATGGCCGTGCCATCGAAGACGACCTCACCGGCCACCGGCCGCGCCGCAGCCGCGAGCGCGGGCTGCAGCGCTTCGATGTTCTCGACGCGCCAGGCACCCGAGAGACGGCAGTCGAGACCGCCGGTCCGTTCGCTCAGGTCGAACTGCGGAACCACGCCCGGCGCCCGCAGGAGGGCTCAGAGTTTCTTGTGGGCGCCATCGCAGAGTGGCGCCTTCGCCGTGCGCTTGCACACACAGAACCAGACCTTGCCGGACTCGGTCGCGTCGTACTTGAGCGGCGTGAACTCGGAACCCTTGTGTGTCCCGTCGCAGAACGGCTGCTTCTGCGAGCGCCCGCAGCTGCACCACCAGTACGTCTTGCCGCCCTCCACATCGACGGCGATCGGAGTCTTCCCGGCAATGACTGCTTCAGCCATGACTCACCCCCCCTGGAACCGAGCCCGTGATGCTAGGAGGCTGCCCCCGCCTTGTCCATGGCCGCGGCGATCGGACCGGCCCGGCCCGCGCAGGCCGCGCGTGGCGACACCACCGGTTGCCTTGCGGAATGCCCTCGCCCAACATCAACGCGGGGAGACGACCGACGTGACCGAAAGCGCGCTGACCGACCTTTTGATCCTGCTCGCGGCGACCGTGCTGCTGGTCGCGGCGATGCGGCGCCTGCGCCTGCCGCCGATCCTCGGCTTCCTGAGTGTCGGCATGGCACTCGGCCCGTACGCGCTGGGTGTGGTGCCCGACAACCAGACCACCCGCACGCTCGCGGAATTCGGCGTCGTGTTCCTGCTGTTCACGCTGGGACTGGAGTTCTCGCTGCCCCGAATGCTGGCCATGCGCAGGGAAGTATTCGGGCTCGGCGCGCTGCAGATGATCCTGACGATGTTCTCCGTCGGCAGCCTGGCGTGGGCAGCCGGTGTGCGCGCGGACGCCGCCACCGTGCTGGCCGGAGCGGTCGCGATGTCGTCGACGGCCATACTGGCGCACCAGCTCACCGAACAGGCCGAGATCAACCGCACCCACGGCCGGCTCGCGTTCGGCATCCTGCTGTTCCAGGACCTGGCCTTCGTACCACTGCTCGCGCTCGCGGTCGCCCTGTCGTCGACGAGCGGCGCTTTCGGCACTGCGGAGGCCGCCGCCGCGGTGTTGAAGGCCGGCGCCGCGCTCGCGATCGTGCTGGCGGCAGGCCGCTGGCTGCTGCGCCCGCTGTTCAGCGAAATCGCACACAGCAGGACGCCGGAGCTGTTCACGATGGCAGTGCTGCTCGTGGCCGTCGGCTCGGCGTGGGCAACGCACGCAGTCGGGTTGTCGCTCGCGCTCGGTGCATTCCTGGCCGGGATGATGCTGGCCGAGACCGAATACCGCTACCAGGTCGAGGCCGGCATCCGCCCGTTCCGCGACATCCTCCTCGGCCTGTTCTTCGTGACCGTCGGCATGCAGCTGGACGTGACGCTGCTGCTGCGCGAGACAGGGATCGTGCTCGGCATGCTGATCGCGCTGCTGGTGGTGAAGTGCGCGGCGGCGGCGGCGGCCGCGCGACCCTTCGCCGGCACGACGTTCAAGGCCGTGCGGACCGGCGTGGTGCTGTCCGTGGGCGGCGAGTTCGGCTTCGCTCTGCTCACGGTGCTGATGCAGGGACGGCTGGTCGACCCGGCAATCACGCAGCCCCTGCTCGCCGCCATCGTGTTGTCCATGGTCCTGTCGCCGGTCGTGATCCGCAACAACAAGCGCATCACGCGCTTCCTGCTGCGGCAGCGGGGCCCCGACAACACCGCACTGGCGCGCGAGTCGGCGGCGACGCTGTCGGTCGCGCGGCGCGACCACGTGATCCTCTGCGGCTACGGCCGCGTCGGCCAGAACGTCGCGCGCGTGCTGGAGACGCACGGCTTCGAGTTCCTCGCGATGGACATGGAGCCGTTCCGCGTACGAACCGCCCGCCAGGCCGGTGACAACGTGATCTATGGCGACGCCTCCGACGAGGCCATGCTGCACGCCGCCGGCATCGAGCACGCGAGCGCGGTCGTCGTCACGTTCGCGGACCCCGAACGGTCGCTCACCATCACACGCGCCGTGCGACGCGTACGCAAGGACGTGCCGATTCTCGTACGCACGCAGGACGACACGAAGCTGGACCAGCTGACCGAGGCCGGCGCGACGGAGGTCGTGCCCGAGACCTTCGAGGCCGCGCTCATGCTGGTCTCGCAGACACTGCTGCTGCTGAAGGTCCCTGTCTCGAAGGTCGTGCGCACGCTCGCCGACATCCGTTCGCACCGCTACAGCGTCCTGCGCAGCATCTTCCGTCGCGAGGGTGCGGCACGTATCGACGAGACCCACGCGCTGCGCGAGGAACTGCACACGGTGGTGCTGCCGCCGGGCGCGTGGTCCGTCGGTCGAACGCTGGCCGAGGTGCGCGAACGGGGCGCGGCCGTGTCCTTCACGGCAATCCGGCGCGAAGGGATCGTCGGCCGCGATCCGGGGCCCGAGACGGCGCTGCGGGACGGGGACGTCGTCGTGATCTACGGCACGCCGGAGGCACTCGAACACGGCGAGGCCGTGCTGCTCGCCGGTTAGCACGGACGGCACCGCGCCGCGCGACACCCGTTACGGAACGTAATCGAGCCGCCACAGCGTGCCGCTCGCCGCATCGGCCACCACGACGGCTCCGTCGTTGAGGACTGCGAGCGCAGTCGGCTCGAACGCGGCGTCGCCGGCACCGGCCACGCCGCGCCCGACCAGGAGATCACGCGCATTGCCGGCGGGACGCCCGGCCGCGAACGGAACGGCGACGACACGGGCCGGGTGCGGGTCGTCACCGCGGGCCGGGGCCAGCGCCAGCAGCGCGGCGCCGTGCAGTTCCGCGGGCAGGGCGCGGCGACGATAGAACAGCAGCGCGACGGGCGTGCCCGGAAGGGTGAACGGCGTGGAATCCGCGTCGTCCGGTTCGAGGGCCTCGAGCCTCACGACCACATCATTCGCGGCGGCACCGGCGGACGCCGGCGATGCCGTCGCGACCCAGGGCCGTGCCGCGCGCGGCTCGAGTGCGAGCGCGAGAGGCCGCCCGCCGCGGGCCGCGGGTGCCGACTCGAGGGCCGTCCCATCGGGCAGCAGCGACACGACGGTGTCCCCGCGCAGCAGCAGCAACCGCGCCTCGTCGGGATACATCGCGAGGGCGACGGCACCACCATGGGCGGGCGGGTCGAGACCGGCGATAGCCCGGCAGGCGGTGGCCGGGCGCAGCTGACCCACCAGGAACACGCAGCGATCCACACCCGCCGCGTGCGCCCGGTAGAGACGATCCCGCCGCAGGAGCCATGCAGCCGGCCCGACCAGGTCCGCGAGCAGCAGGGCGCGCTGCTCGGCGCTGCCGTCCCGGTCGCTGTCGCGCAGGATCAGCGCGCGGCCGGAGACCCCCGCGCCGCCGCCCTCCTCGACCAGCAGGTCTCCGTTCGGCAACGCCAGCAGCGCCACCGGCCGGACGAAGCCGGTCGCGTATTCGGACAGCACGAAACCCGCGGCCGCGCGCGGACGCAGGGAGCCGGGAACCGTCGTGCCGGAAGCGGGCGAGGCCGGCCCGTCGGACCATGCGGGACCGCCGAACATCCCGGCAGCAGCAACCAGTGACAGCAGGAGACCCCGTCGACCGATCCGTGTCACAGCCATGGCGACCTCCCTGAATTCCGGCGGCCCCGCACGATCCAGGCGGGCCGCGCGGCGCAAAGGCACGAGATCCCGGCCGGAAGAGCGGGTCGCGGTGCACCCGCCGGCAGATGCACCCGGGCCCGGCCATCCTGTCGGAAGGTACAGCATCCGCCACCCCGCCGTCGTTTGCTAGAATCCGGTCCCTTTTTCGCACCGGAAAGGTGCCGGTACACACTGCGCTTCGGAGTCGTCAACCCATGAAAAAACCCGTCACCGTCACCATCACCGGCGCCGCCGGCCAGATCGGCTATGCGCTCGCGTTCCGCGTCGCCTCCGGCCAGATGCTCGGCCCCGATCAGCCCGTGAACCTGAACCTGCTCGAGATCACGCCGGCACTCGGCGCGCTCTCCGGCGTGGTGATGGAGCTCAACGACTGCGCGTTCCCGACGCTGAACAAGGTGACAGCGACCGACGACGCCAAGGTCGGCTTCCGGGACTGCGGCGTGGCGCTGCTGGTCGGTGCGCGGCCGCGCGGTCCCGGCATGGAGCGCAAGGACCTGCTGCTCGCGAATGCGCAGATCTTCTCGGCGCAGGGCAAGGCGATCAACGAGGTCGCGAGCCGCGACATCAAGGTGCTGGTGGTCGGCAACCCGGCGAACACCAATGCGCTGATCGCCTCGCGCAACGCCAAGGACATCGATCCGCGCAACTTCACCGCGATGACGCGCCTCGATCACAACCGCGCCGTCTCGCAGCTCTCGGAGAAGACCGGCAAGCACGTCACCGCGATCAGGAAGATGCTGATCTGGGGCAACCACAGCGCCACACAGTACCCGGACATCACCAACACCACCGTCGACGGCAAGCCGGCGAAGTCGCTGGTCGACGAGGCCTGGTACCGCGACACCTTCATCCCGACCGTGCAGCAGCGCGGCGCGGCGATCATCAAGGCGCGCGGCGCGTCGTCGGCGGCCTCGGCCGCATCGTCGGCGATCGACCACGTGCGCGACTGGGTGCTCGGCACGCCGGCCGGCGACTTCGTCAGCATGGCGGTGCAGTCGGACGGCAGCTACGGCATCCCGGCCGGCGTCATCTACTCGTATCCGGTGACCTGCAGCGGCGGCCAGTACACGATCGTGCAGAGTCTTCCGGTCGACGCCTACAGCCGCGGCAAGATGGATGCCACGCACCAGGAACTGCTCGAGGAACGGGACGGCGTGAAGGACCTCATCTGACTTCCACGGCGCGGGTCGTGAACGACCCGCGCGCCATTCTCTGCGCAACGGCCGGCGTCGCGAGGCGCCGGCCGTTTTCTTTGGTACCGCGCCGGCTCATGATTGCTGGCCGGCGGTCGCTATCCTGACAGGGGCACGCGGTGCGCGAGCCACGTGAAGCCCGGACGCTGGTGATCGGGGGCGAGCCGGCGGACGAGCCGTCGCCGGACTGCTCTCCATCGGACTGCCTCTGATCAGGCTCGCGTTGGAAGAAACGAGGGAGGCCGCGTCATGATGATGCCGGTCGTCTGGCTGCTCGCTGTCATTGCCATCGTCGCCGTCGCGGCTTACGTCCGTGCCGGACTGGCCGTCACCACCGCCCTGCTCGGCGCACTGCTCGCCGCGTACTGGCTCACGGCCGATGCGGGACTCGCATGGAAGTCGTTGCTTGCGGTCCTCTGGCTGCCGCTCGCGCTGCTCAACGTGGGCCCGCTGCGGCGGCGTTACCTGAGCCGGCCGTTCTTCCGGATCTACAAGCGCCTCGTGCCCTCGATGTCGTCGACCGAGCGCGAGGCCCTGGAGGCCGGCACCGTATGGTGGGACGGAGAGCTGTTCACGGGCGCACCCGACTGGCCGAAGCTCCTGGCCGCGCGGGCACCGGCACTGTCGCCCGAGGAACAGGCTTTCCTCGACGGCCCCTGCGAGGAGCTGTGCCGCATGGTCGACGACTGGGACATCACGCACCGCCGCGCGGACCTGCCACCGCAGGTGTGGGACTTCCTCAAGCGCCGCGGTTTCTTTGCGATGATCATTCCGAAGGAATACGGCGGCCTCGGCTTCTCGGCGTACGCGCATTCCTGCGTGCTGGTGAAACTCGCGAGCCGCAGTGCGACGGTTTCCTCGACGGTTGCCGTGCCGAATTCGCTGGGGCCCGCCGAGCTGCTGCTGCACTACGGCACCGACGCGCAGAAGAACCACTACCTGCCTCGCCTGGCGCGTGGCGAGGAAGTGCCCTGCTTCGCACTCACGGGTCCGCGCGCAGGATCGGACGCGGCCTCCCTGCCGGACACCGGCGTCGTGTGCCGCGGCATCTACGAGGGCCGCGAGGTCCTGGGACTCCGCCTGAATTTCTCGAAGCGGTACATCACGCTGGCGCCGGTCGCGACCGTGATCGGCCTGGCCTTCCGCCTCTTCGACCCCGACCGGCTGCTCGGTGGCGAACAGACCGACTACGGAATCACGGTGGCGCTCGTCCCGCGCAACACGCCGGGCATCCGCATCGGGCGCCGGCACTTCCCCCTCAACGTGCCGTTCCAGAACGGCCCGATCCAGGGCAGGGACGTGTTCGTGCCGGTCGACTTCATCGTCGGCGGACCGAAGACGGCCGGCCAGGGCTGGCGCATGCTGGTCGAGCAGCTGTCCGTGGGACGCTGCATCTCGCTGCCGTCGAACGCGACCGGCAGCTCCAAGGCCGCGGTCTACGCCTCGGGGGCCTACACGCGCATCCGCCGCCAGTTCAACATGCCGGTCGGCCGGTTCGAGGGTGTCGAGGCCGTGCTCGCGCGCATGGCGGGCCACACCTACATCATCGACGCGGCGCGTTCGGTCACGGCGGGTGCGATCGACGGAGGTGAGAAACCCTCGGTGCCCTCGGCGATGCTGAAGTTCCACGCGACCGAACTCGGGCGCATGGTCACGAACGACGCGATGGACGTGCACGGTGGCAAGGGCATCTGCCTGGGGCCGCGGAACTACCTCGCGCGCGGCTACCAGGTGCTGCCCGTCGCCATCACGGTCGAGGGCGCGAACATTCTCACGCGCACGCTGATCATCTTCGGCCAGGGCGCCATCCGCTGCCATCCGTTCGTGCTGAAGGAAATGCTCGCCGCGCGGGATGCGGACCGGCGCCGCGGCCTGCGCGACTTCGACGCCGCAGTCTTCGGCCACATGGGTTTCACGATCTCGAATGCGGTGCGTTCGCTGGTCATGGCGCTCACGCTCGCGCGCTTCACGCGCGTGCCCGACACGGGAGCGACGCGGCGCTATTTCCAGCACATCAACCGCTTCAGCGCATCGTTCGCGTTCGCGACCGACGTCGCGATGCTCGCGCTCGGCGGCTACCTCAAGAAGAAGGAAAATCTGTCCGCGCGGCTCGGCGACGTGTTGTCGTCGATGTACCTCGCCTCGATGGTGCTCAAGCATCACGAGAACCAGGGGCGTCCGGTCGACGACCTGCCCATGGTGGAATGGGCCTGCCGCAGCCTGCTGTACAAGGCCCAGGAACAGCTGCATTCGTTCCTGCGCAACTTCCCGGTGCGCTGGCTCGCGTCGGCCATGCGCATGGTGATCTTCCCGCGCGGCCGGACCTACTTTGCCCCGGGCGACCGCCTCGATCGCGACATCACCGCGGCGCTGATGACACCGGGCGAGACGCGCGAGCGTTTGTGCCGCTTCGTGTACCACACGGCGGACGGACGCAATCCCCTGGGTGCTCTGCAGGAAGCGCTGGCGCTCGCCGACGCCGCCGAGGCGATCGAAAAGCGCATCCGCGTGGAAGGGGTCAAGACCGGGCGCGTGCGCGCACTCGATCTGCCGGGCCAGATCGCCGAGGCGCAGGCCGCCGGCATCATCAGCGAATCCGAGGCCCGCCAGCTCGGGGACTACGACCGGCGCGTCATGGAGATCGTGCACGTCGACGACTTCGATCCCGCCGAGCTCGCTCAGTCCCCGGCGCAGACGTCGACGCCCGGCCACCAGGTGGCCTGACGGCGCGGCTCGCGGATCGGGCGCCCCCGCCCCCGCCTGCCCCCGGGCTCGCGCCGAACGCACGGCGGCGACACCTCCGCCGTGCGCCCCCGGGTGTTCTGAGGCATGATCGCGGTGCATGTACACGAGCTTCTTCGGGCTCGACGAAAAGCCCTTCGCCATCACGCCCGATCCCCGCTATCTCTATCTGAGCGAGCAGCACGCCGAAGCACTGGCGCACCTGACCTACGGCATCAAGGAAGCCGGCGGGTTCATCCAGCTGACCGGTGAAGTCGGCACCGGCAAGACGACCATCGTCCGCAGCCTGCTGCAGCAACTGCCCGCGAACTGCGACGTCGCCCTGATCCTCAATCCGACGGTTTCGCCTGTCGAGTTCCTGCTCGCCATCTGCGATGAGCTGCACGTCTCCGTGCCTCCGGAATCGCGTGGCAGCCTCAAGGACCTCTTCGACTTGTTGAGCCGCATCCTGCTGAAAGCGCATGCGGCGGGGCGGCGGGTCGTCGTGATGGTCGACGAGGCGCAGAACCTCGCGCCGGAGGTTCTGGAGCAGGTGAGGCTGCTCACGAACCTCGAGACTGCCACGCAGAAGCTGCTCCAGATCATCCTCATCGGCCAGCCGGAGCTGCGTGGAGTGCTCGCGCGCAGTGAACTGCGCCAGCTGGCACAACGCATCACCGGCCGCTATCACCTCGATGCCCTGAGCGCCACGGAGACCGCGGCGTATGTGCGTCATCGACTGCGTGTCGCGGGAGGCTCGCAGGAGATATTCACGGCCGGCGCACTCAGGGAACTCCATCGCCTGTCCGGCGGCATTCCCCGCATCGTGAACGTCATCAGCGATCGCGCGCTGCTCGGCGCTTTCACGCTGGAGGAACGCACGGTGACCCGGGATCTCGTACGCCGCGCCGCCTCCGAGGTCTACGACCGGCCAGTGCTGCCCTTCGGGCTCCGGTTCGCCGCGATCCTCGGCGCCGTGGCCGGCGTCGGACTGCTCGTGTTCGCGCTCTGGCAGTTCCGTTCCAGCGGTGACCCGCCACCCGCACCGGTCGCACCCGTTCCCGCGAACGCCGAGCCCGCCCGACGCGCCACGATCCCGCTGGCCGGACTCCTGGCCGCCCAGGGTGTCCAGACCGGTACCGATGCCGCGTTCGAACGGCTGCTGGCGCTCTGGGGCGTGAGCTACGCGGCCGACGGGGCACGTCCCTGCGATCGCGCCGCGGAACTCGGCCTTCAGTGCCTGAGCCAGCGGGGCTCGATCGCCGAGCTCCGGGCGCTGAATCGCCCGGCGATCCTGTCGCTCGTCGACCTGCGTGGCGACGAGCACCAGGTAGTCGTGACAGGTATTGGTGACGACAGCGTGCGGCTGGCTCTCGGGGTCGAAGCACCGCGCGTCTCGATCACCGACCTCACCGGAATGTGGTTCGGAGACTTCCTGCTCGTGTGGCGCCCGCCGTCCCTCCCGGCGCGGGACCTGCAGCCGGGCGCGCGCGGCGCCGACGTGCGCTGGTTGCGCCAGCACCTGCTCGGATCCGACCAGGGAACGCCCGCGGACGGCAGCGATGTCTACGACGCCGAACTGACACGACTCGTCGAGGACTTCCAGCGCGCACGGCGCCTGGCCGTCGATGGTGTGGCCAGCGTCCTCACACAGGTTGCGATCGACGCAGCGCACAGCGCACCGGGCGCACCCGTGCTCGCCGGGACCTAGGAGTCCGCCATGTCCTTCATTCTCGACGCGCTCCGCAAGTCCGAACACGAACGCCAGCGCCATTCAGGACCCACGCTGTCCACGGCGCCCGCCGCGGCGAGTTCCGCCCGCGCGCCGTGGATCTTCCTCAGCCTCGGCTTCCTGCTCGCGCTGAATCTGCTCGGCCTCGTCGCGTTCTGGATGTGGCGCGACAGCGAGGCGCCGGCGCCGTCGGACGCCCCGTCGCACGAGACTGCGACGGCGCCCCTCCGGGAAACGCCCACGCCGTCTGGACCGCCGGCCGCCAGGGTCATCCGGCCATTGACCGACGAGAGCATTCCTGCGGCGGCGGAATCCCCGCAACCCGCGGCGCCGGCGGCTCCACCCGAGGAACTGCTGCCGCAACCTGCTGCCGGATCCCCGGTGCTGCCGTCATCGCCGGCCCAGCCGCCGTCGGCTCCCCGACCGTCGGTCGAGCCAGCGGGCGTACCAACGATCGATCAGCTCGATGCGACGGCGACCGCGGGCCTCCCGGTGCTCAATCTCGATCTGCACGTCTACGTGGCGGACCCGGCGAAGCGCTTCGTGTTCATCAACGGCACACGCTACGGCGAGGGAGCGGCGCTCAAGGAAGGACCGACGGTCGAGCGCATCACGCGCGACGGTGCAGTGCTGAACCATCGCGGCGTGCGGTTCCTGCTCGAGCGCCCGTAGGACCGTTTCGTGCCGGTCGCGTGGCCACGACGGCGGACCGCGAAGAGAACCGGACGACCCTCACACCGACGGCGGACACCTCGTGACGACGAGGCGCCGCACCAGCGCCGGCCGCCGGGTGTTCGCGGCGTGGATCTCAGGGGCTTTCGGCGAGTGACTCCAGCGCCGGGCCGCTGAGCCGGAACACGGTCCATTCCTCGAGCGGAACGGCGCCCATGGCCTTGTAGAAGTCGATGGCGCGGCGATTCCAGTCCAGCACCGCCCATTCGAGACGCGCACAGCCTCGCTCGACCGCAATCGCCGCGAGATGCGCCAGCAGTCGCCTTCCGAACCCGCGTCCACGGAATTCCGGCCGCACGTAGAGATCCTCGAGATAGAGTCCGCGGCGGCCCGCGAAGGTCGAGAAATTGTGGAACCAGAGCGCGAAACCGGCCGCTTCCGGGCCATCCCGCATCATGACGGCCTCCACGTTGGCCGCAGGACCGAACAACGCGGCGTACAGTGAATCCTCGGTCGCCACCATCTCGTGCGCGAGATGCTCGAAGTCGGCCAGTTCGCGCACGAGGCGCCACAGCGTCGGCACGTCCTCCGGCGCGATCCGCTCGATGCGTACTTCGCTGTCCATTCATGAACTCCTGCTGCAGGGTCCGATGCCACGCACGCAGACGTCTTCGGCACTTTCGCCTCGGCAGCGACGTGCGCCGCTATCATGCGCGCTCCCGATGCGCCGCGAAAAGGCGCGAGACCAACGGAGTACGCTGACATGTTCCGATTCCTGCGCTCGGTGGTCATGCGCGGCCTCGTGGCCGTGCTGCCGATCGGGCTGACGCTGTACCTGCTGTGGTGGCTGGCGGTCTCGACGGAGCGCCTGCTGCACGGCGTGATCACGCTGTTCGTACCGAAATCCGCGTACGTGCCCGGCATGGGGATCTTCGCCGGGTTCGTCATCGTCCTGATCGTGGGGCTCGCGGTCAACGCCTGGGTGGTGCGCCTCGCGCTGCGCTGGCAGACGCGGCTGTTCGAGCGCATTCCCGTCGTCAAGACCATCTTCACGGCGATCCGGGACTTCGTGCAGCTGCTGCCGGGGGATGGCAGACGCAGCGAACTCAAGCGGGTCGTCGTGGCGGAGGTGGGCGGTGGAAAGCTCATCGGCTTCGTGACCCGCGATGACGGCACCGAATTCGGCAGCGCCATGGAAGGGCTGGTACCCGTGTACTTTCCGATGAGCTACCAGATCGGTGGCTACACGCTGTACCTGCCGCGGTCGGCCCTCACCCCGCTGGACATGTCCGCGGAGACCGCCATGCGCCTGGTGTTGACCGGCGGGCTGTCCGGAGCCGGACCGCGACGGTCGTGAACGAAGAGTGCCCTCCAGGGTGCTCGCCGCACGCCCGGGTCACCGGCCCAGCGCACGCGGCACGTCACTTCTTGATGCGAGTGATCTTCGCGCCTTCGAACGTCAGGTTGTACATGAGGCCCTTGTTGGAAAAGATGAAGCCGATGATCGGCTTCCGGGCCGTCTCGGTGTCGATCTGCTCACCCGCCCCGAGCGTCGCGAGCGCGACACTGCCGTCGACACCGGCCTTCCAGCCCTTGCTGCGCTGGAAGCGCTGCAGTGCCGGCTGGTGCATGAAAAGGATCACCTGGCTCTTCTTCTGCAGACCGAGCTGCAGGCCGATCGAACCGGCGGCGATGCTGTAGTAGCCGGTGGTCCGGCCGCCGACGAGCAGCGCCCCCTCACCGTACTCACCGCCCAGTCCGACACCGCCCTTGTAGACCTTCGGGAACACGAGCATGCCGGCGGCACGTGCCGCGAGTTCCTTGCCGCTCGCCGAATGCCGGTAGAACTCCTGCACGGTCTCGCGCACGGACGCATCCAGCTCCTCGCGGGTCTCGGCAAAGGCCGGTGCGCCACCACCACTCAGGCAGAGGACCAGCATCAGGAACCGGCACAGCTTGTTCACACGAATGCTCCCGTCGTGACCGTCGATCACCGCAAGACTAGGGCCTGTTCGCACTAGGAGCCTGTCCGAGTATTGCCCATGGCCGCGGGTTCGTTGACCACCGGGCGTACGCAGCCTTCCGGCGACATGCAGCAGACACCCTTGCCCCGGCACGCACACGGGCCGGGACGCCAGTCCGGCCGCCGTCAAGCCACCGCTGCAGCACGCAGCCGACGGTGGGTATACAGCAGCTCGACGTGGCGGATTCCGGACGTCCTTCGCGCGATGCGCCGTACCGCGTGCACCAGCCTCAGCGGCAGGTACTGCTCACCGTTCAGTCCACCGGCGGCATATTCCTCCGCAACGACCATGTGCAGCACCGTGATGCGTTCGAAGGTGTCGCGGACGTAGACGACCACACCGATCGGCCGGGTCAGGTCACCCGTCCGCTCGATGGCAAAAAGGCTCTGGACTTCGGCAGCGCCGGCGACACGGACACGCAGCCCGCCGTCGTGCTCGACGACCTCCGGCGCTCCGAAACGCTCGATCGCCGCCAGGATCCCGGAGCGGACGCGGTCCTGACCGCGATTGAAGAACAGCAGGGTTTCGAGCAATTGGCGGTGATCGCGGGGCAACCGCGACACGAACGCGATCTCTGGGGTCGGCATCGTATTGGGGCCGGAGGAACCGGCATCCCCTCCCATGGTCCCGATTGTTGTTGTGGCCGGTGTTCCGCTTCCATGCTTGCGCTGGATGTTCATTTGTCGTCGGAACCCCGGTGGCCTCTGACGCGCGGCCAACATACGCCGGCATTCCGGGTCTGTCGAGACGACATAAGTGTCGCCACGCCGCCGTTCAGCCGGGAATCCGTTGCTCCGCCGCAACGACCGGGGTACTGGAGGATCTACCGGGCCACCCGGGACGCGGATCTCGCGCGTAACCCCAAGGCGTGACGAAGCTCACGCGTTCGGACGGGCAAAGCGCGACCTGTATCGCATTGGCCACGCGCGTGGACCGCCAAGAATGACGCCCGCTGGGGCTCGGGTCTTCCGGCACCACGGAGCGCGCCGGTTGCGCGCAATGACGACCCCTCATCACGATCCGTACGGACCCGCGCATTGAGCACATTGGACGCAAAGTCTGGTTCGCCCGTCGCGACCAGCGGAGCGGAAGCCACCGCGACCCCGACGGTGCTGCGCCCCGAGCAGGCGAATGTCGTCGTGCTCGCGACGGATCCGGCACTGCTCGAGCACATCCGCAGCGCCATCGACGGTCGACATCGGTTCTGGCGCGCGGAGAGCGCCACGCATGCGGCCGAACTCGTGCTCGCGTCGAATCGCGGTGTACTGTTGATCGATGCCGCGGTGACGGGCCACGGAACCGCGGAGATCGTGACACGGATCCGGCAGCAGCTCCCGGAACTGCCCGTCGTCGTCACCGGCCGTCGCGACGACGAAGCCGAACTCGCCTCGCTGATCTCGTCGGGGGACGTCTACCGGTTCCTGCACAAGCCGGTATCGCAGGAACGCGCCCGGACGTTCATCGACGGTGCCGTGCGCCGGCAGCAGGTCACAGCCGAGGCCGCCACGTACGGTTCCAGGCCCGGGCCCGGGCCCGAGCCCCCGGTTCCAGGTGAAGCCGTAGCGGCACACCCTCGGGATCCGGGTGGATCGCGCAGGCTCCTGATCCCCGGCGCGCTGATCGCCGCGACCCTGATCGGCGCGGTGGCCTGGTTGACGCTCAAGGCCGCGGCACCCGAACGCAGCGAAGCATCAACACACGCTGCAGCGCGCGATCGGGACGCGGTAACCGTGAATGCGGCACCCGACCCCAGGCTCGCTGAAGCCGAAGCCGCCCTCGACGCCGGCCGGCTCGCAGAGCCGCGCGGCAACAATGCCATCGAGCTGTTCCGTCAGGTGCTGCGACGGAACCCCGGCAACGACGCGGCGAGGCGAGGACTGGTCGCGACGGGTAACGCGCTGCTGGACCGCTCCGAACAGGCGCTCGTGATCGGCGATCTCCTCGCCGCAGCGACGATGCTCGACGCGGCGCGCTTCGCCGAGCCTCCTCCCGAGCGCCTGCGGGCCCTGCGAGAGAAGCTCGACGCAGCGCGTGCCGGCATCAATGCCCGCCCGCCCGCGGGAACGATCCACACGCTCGATCCTGCATCCGTCCCGCAGACCGGCCAGCAGGAGGCCCGGACTCTGCTGGGCCGCGCGATGCAACGCATGGCGGCCGGCAATCTGGTCGATGGGCCGCAGAGCGCCGTCGCGCTGCTCAGGTCCGCGCGCCAGGCCAACCCGACGGACCCGGCGATCGCCGCGGCACAGGATCGTCTGTCGGACCTGCTGGTGCTGCGCGCGCGCGAAGCCCTGGCCGCGGGTCGCTATTCGGACGCCGTGCGCTGGACCGCGGAGGTCGAGGGACTGGCCCGCGACCCCGGGACTGCAGCCAGCCTGCGTGCCGAAATCGCCCGCGGACAGTCGGCAGCATCGGGCGAAGAGCACCAGCGCCTCCTCGCACTCGCGAACCGGCGCATCGCCGAGGGCCACCTGATCGAGCCCACGGCCGACTCCGCGCAGCACTACGTCGACCTCCTCCGGGCGGCCGACGGTGACTTCCCGGGACTCTCCGACACCATCCAGGCGTTGTCGCGGCGCCTGCTGGACGGCGCGCGCGAACAGTTGCGCCGCCAGCAGTGGCGTGAGGCCGAGTATTCCCTTCGTGCGGCTGGTGCGCTCGGCATCGACCTGCCTGCGGTGCGACGAGCCACCGACGTCATGGAACGCGTACGCCAGGCCTACGACTCTCCGCCGTTGACCGCTGAGTCGGAGTTGAATAAATCCCGCCATGTCGCGGCTGCCTATCCGGCACGGGCGGCCCGACTGGGCGTCGAAGGTTCGGTCGAACTGGAGTTCACGATCGGCACTGACGGCAACGCGCGGGACATGAGGATCCTGGCCTCGTCACCCGCCGGCACCTTCGATGCCGCGGCGACCGAAGCGGTCGGGCAGTGGCGCTATGCGCCGCTCGATGTCGACGGCATCGCAATCCCTGCGCGTACCCGCGTCCGGCTGCGCTTCCGTCAGCCGGATCGCTGAAGCCGTGAAACAGCGCGTCGGGGCGGGGCCGGCGTGCTAGTGTCGTGTCCCGCGGATTTCCACGGAACACGACGCCAGCCTTCGGCCGGCGCTCCACCGGTTCTGGATCAACATGCATCGATACATCCCCGCGTCCCTGCTGGCCTGGGCCCTCTGCGGCATCACAGCCGTCGCGACCGCCGCACCCCCACCCGGCGCGAGCCGCGCACAGCAGCGCGTTTATCGCAACGCGAGGGTCTGCTGCAGCGACCCCACCGAGTTCCAGTTCGTGGACATGAGTCTGCCGGGGCAGCGATCGCTCGAGATCGGACCGACGAGCCGCCTGTTCGATTTTCACAGCGGTCGCAGTTTCTTCGCGGCGCTGCGCCTTCCCGAGGCATCGAGCTCCTATCGCGTCAGGATCAAGAGCCTCCTGCAGGGCAAGGGTGACGCCACGCGGGTGTTCTATCCGGTCGTCGCGCTGCTCAACGACAACTTCATCGTCACGAGGCTCTCGTCACCGAGTCATCTCCGGCTGGAGCCCGCGCTCGCGACACCCGGGGGCGAGCCCGGCCTTTCTCTCAACCTCCGGGTCGACCCTGCGGAGGCGAGGGAGCGCTACCTGGTCGTCTTCACGCCCGCACTGCTGCTGGGCGCGCCCCCGGAGGAGCGCCGCGAGGGCGACGTCCTGACGGATACGACCACGGACTACCTCGAGCGCAAGGGTGATTCGGCCATTCCGGCCGCGGTGTTCGGCAGGCTGCAGGTGAGCGTGATTCCGGACACCGCCGAGCCTCCATCCGGCGAGGGCGGCGGGTAGAGCCTGGTCAGCCGGGGTGGCGTGACCGCTTCCACGACAGCCACCTCGCGCGCGCCTCGTAGGCCGTGAACAGCGCGACTCCGATGCTGAACGGCACCAGTTCGTAGATGAGGCGATAGGCCAGCACCGAGGCCAGGAGCTGGTCCTTCGGCACCGAGGGCAGCAGCGCGAACAACGTCGCCTCGAAGACACCGAGGCCGGCCGGAACGCTGCTCGCCAGCGCCGCCAGGATGCACAGCACGTACACGGCGATGAATGCCGGATAACCGATGGAGGCTGATTCGGGCAGCAGGACGTAGAGCGCTGCGACCGCGGCCGCGACGTCGATGAGACCCATCGCATACTGCTGCCGCGTGAGATGCGGTGGCGGCAGCGAGATGTCTCTCTCGCCGATCCGGAACGGCCGCTGACGCCAGCGCACGGCCGCGACATAGCCACCATGCAGGGCGAATGACACCGCGCCGACGAGCACTGCGGTGGACGGCCGGATCCCGAGCAGGGCTGCGGCCTGCTCGGCGTCGACGATCAGTGCGAGCCCCAGCAGCACGCCCAGGCCGAGCGCATACGGCATGGCGGACAGCACGACGATGCGGGCGATACCGAGGGCATCGACGCCGGCCGCCCCGTAGATCCGCAAGCGGACGGCCCCTCCCGATAGTGCACCGAAGCCGATGGCATGGCCGATCGGATAGGCACTGAGCGCCGTCACGAATGCGCGGCGTGCGCTCACCGCCGGGCTGACGTGGCGAAGCATCTGCACTTCGTAGAAAGCCAGCGCCGCATAGGCCGCCGAGGTTGCGAGCAGTGAGGCAAGGACCAGCAGGACGGGCAACGCCTGGAGGTGGTGCAGGACGGCGCGCGGATCGATATGGGCGAGCGAACGCCACAACACGCTGGCGGCGAGGCCGATGATGCCGAGAGAGATGACGACCGGCAGCAGGCGCCGGACCGTCTGGGGAATCTTCAGTGACAAGAACGACGTCCGTGATCGGCCCGGAGCGGCACCCGGCCGGAGTCGGGCGCAGCTTCATCGTCGACATGAACGAAGGGCTGGCACGACACAGCGTGCCAGCCCTCGGGCAACGTCGACCCTGACCGGGGCGGGATCAGCCGGCCGGTGCGGCGGCGGGCGCCGACCCCGCCGCAGCGGAACCGACGGGGGCGGATCCCGCCGGAGCGGCAGCCTCGGCGGCCGGCGCATCGCCGCAGCCCGCGACACCGTCGGCGAACTCGACGACGAGATCGCCCCCGCCCTTGATCTCGTGCACGCAGGAATAGGTGTCGGACGCCAGGGCCACCTTGAACTCCCAGTCACCCGGCGCCAGCGGCAGGCTCTCCGCCTCGCCGTTGCAGGTCGGGACACCGTTTTCGTCGGTGGGACCCTTGGTGGTGACCTCGGTCACGGTCTGCTTGGCGTTGGCATACTTGTTCGCCTCACCCCGCAGTTCCTTGGGGGTGATGCGCACGGGCAGGACGTCGCACACGCCGCCCTGGGAGACGTTCTTGACCTTGATGGTGGCCTTGAGCAGCGGCAAGTCGTCGTTGTCACTGCCGCCACTGCAACCCGCGATGGCGACGGCCACGGCGAGACCCAGAGTCCGCAGACCCGTACTCACGGAAATCGGCATAAAAGGCATCCCCTGTTCTGGTTTGACAAAGCAGATCCTGCGCGTACCCAGCGCGCAGCTTCACCGGCAACTTCGGACTATTGCCAGCGCGCTGCTGCCCGTCAAGCCGGATCAGTCACCGCTACTGCGGATCAGCGGCGTTCGGGTGCGCTGCGCGCCGCTGTTCATGCCGAGGCGCGCCAGGCGCAGCAAAAAGTTCGTGCTGCAGGATCGGACGGGAAGCACCTCGTCACAGAAAATCGCAGCAAAACACGTCGACCGCGTTGAAATAAAGTCCAGATAAAACAATGAATTAACAAGATCAGGCGGAGCGTCCTCGGCTTTTGCGCAGCAATTTCACTCCGTTTGACCCGGTCCGAACATGGCGGTCGATACTTCGACACCGGAATGCTGCAGCATGGCCTGCCGGGTAGCACGCCGACGAAGTGCTCACCGCCGGGGTCGTCCGCAAGGCTGGCGGAGCCCCCGCAACGCGCACCATCAGGAGCGCCGGGCCTGACCCGGCCACGGCCGCTCGAGCTCCCAGAGCAGGGGTTTCAGACCCCGCCGCAGCAGCAACCCTCCGGACAGAGGCCGGAACCGTCGCAGCAGGCGCTGCCGGTACCAGCCGGCAGTACGCAGGTGAACCTCGGCATCGGTTCTCGCCCGGTCCGCATGTCGCAGCCAGTCCTCCCGTGTCAGGACGCTCACGAACAGCGCGGCCCGCGAGAGACGCCCGAGGTTGGCGATGGCCCGTGCCGCGGCCGCATCATCCAGGTACTGGAGAACATCGTGGCAGATGACCAGATCGAACGGATCGTTCGACCGGAATTGCTCGATGGTCGACTGCGTCCAGCCATGGCGCCCGCACAGCCAGGCGCTGGTCTCCAGCCCGACGTAGCGCGCCTGCGGGAAGAAACGCCGGACCGGGCCCCGCATGTGACCGAGGCCACAGCCGGCGTCGAGTACCCGACGGACCGGAACGCCCAGATAGGCGAGTTGCGAGCAGAAGACGTTCCCCAGGCGCTCGGCATCCGCACGCGAGGCCACGCGGGTCGCCGGATCGAGGTAATAGCGCCGGTAGAACTCGGCGCCGAATCGATCGGCGGGAGATTCCTGCCGCCCGGCCTCGCCCGGGGTGAAGCCCGCGGCGCGCTTCCGGAGCGACTTCCCGCGCACGGCGGGGCCGTCCCGGCGCTTCATTCCACCGTCACGCTCTTCGCCAGGTTGCGCGGCTTGTCGACGTCGCTGCCGCGTGCGGTGGCGGTGTGGTAGGCGAGGAGCTGCAGCGGCACGACGTGAAGGATCGGCGACAGGGCACCGTAGTGCTCGGGCAGGCGGATCACGTGAACCCCCTCACTCGACGCGACATGGCCGTCCGCATCGGCGAACACGTACAACTCTCCGCCACGCGCGCGCACCTCCATCATGTTGCTCTTCAGCTTCTCGAGCAGCGAGTCGTTCGGAGCGATGGTCACCACCGGCATCGCCGAAGTCACGAGAGCCAGCGGCCCGTGTTTCAGCTCGCCGGCGGGATACGCCTCGGCATGGATGTACGAGATCTCCTTGAGCTTGAGCGCACCCTCCAGCGCGATCGGATAGTGCAGGCCGCGGCCGAGGAACAGGGCGTTTTCCTTGCGCGCGAACTGCTCGGCCCAGGCGATGACCTGGGGCTCGAGCGCGAGCACCTGCTGCACCGCCGCCGGCAGATGCCGTAACGACCTGAGCGCGGCGGCCTCGGCATCAGCCGGAAGCCGTCCTTTCGCCTTCGCGAGCGCGTTCGCGAGCAGATACAGTCCGACGAGCTGCGTGGTGAACGCCTTCGTCGATGCCACGCCGATCTCGGTGCCGGCACGCGTGAAGAACTGCAGGACCGTCTCGCGCACCATCGCGCTCGTCGGCACGTTGACGATCGCCAGCGTGTGGCGATGGCCCAGCGACCGGGCGTGCTTGAGTGCCGCCAGCGTGTCGGCCGTCTCGCCGGACTGCGACACGACAACGACGAGTGCGCGCGGATTCGGCACGGATTCGCGATACCGGTACTCGCTCGCGATCTCCACCGTGGTCGGGATCCTCGCGATCGACTCGAGCCAGTAGCGGGCCGTGGCCCCGGCGTAATAGCTCGTGCCGCAGGCCAGGACGAGGACACTGTCGACGTCACGCAGCACATCCGCCGCGCCGTCTCCGAAGATCCCGGGCCCGAGGTTGTCGATCGCGTCCAGCGTGTCGGCGATCGCGCGCGGCTGTTCGAAGATCTCCTTCTGCATGTAGTGACGATAGGGCCCGAGATCGACCGCTGCGGTGTGCGCGGTGACCGTCCGCACCGGTCGCTCGACCCCGGTTCCGTCGCGATCGACGACGCGCACGCAACCCTGCTGCAGGTCGGCGACATCGCCTTCCTCGAGATAGATGAACCGATCGGTCGTGCCCGCGAGCGCGAGGGCGTCGGACGCCAGGAACTGCTCGCCACTGCCGAGACCGACGACGAGCGGCGAGCCTTCGCGCGCGCCGACCACGCGATGGGGTTCGTCGCGGGAGAAGGCCGCGATCGCGAACGCACCGCGCAGCTCGCGCACCGCCGCCTGCACGGCCGTGAACAGGTCCCCGCGATAGTGGTGCTCGATCAGGTGCGCGATGACCTCCGAGTCGGTCTGCGTCTCGAACTTGTAGCCCGCGGCCGTCAGGCGGGTCCGCAGCTCTTCGTGGTTCTCGATGATGCCGTTGTGCACGAGCGCGATGCGGCTGCGTCCGCGATCGGCTGCGCGACGCGGACCGGCGGAGAAATGCGGATGGGCATTGATCGTCGTCGGCGCGCCGTGCGTGGCCCAGCGCGTGTGCGCAATGCCGGTGGTGGCCGCCAGTTCTCGCGTGTCGGCCTCGAGCTCGGCGACACGCGAGACGGTGCGCGCCCGCTTCAGGCCGCCGTCGCCGTGCACGGCCACGCCACAGGAGTCGTAGCCCCGGTATTCCAGCCGTCGCAGGCCTTCGATCAGCACCGGCACGATGTTCCGTCCCGATACCGCTCCGACGATGCCGCACATCAGACGTCTCCTGTAACGGGTCCCGCTCCGCGACGCACGATCACCTGCGGAACCGTATCGCAGCAGTGTACCGGGATGCTCACCCGGACCGGGCGCGGCGGACTCACGCCTTCGGCTGCTTGCGCGGCCGCTGCCAGCCTTCGACCGTGACCTGCTTCGCCCGTGCAACCGTCAGCTTGCCCGGCGGCACGGTCTTCGTCACGGTCGAGCCCGCGCCAACGGTGGCGCCCGCCCCGACGCTGATCGGCGCGACCAGGACCGAGTTGGAACCCGTGTGCGCATCGTCCCCGATCACGGTGTGGTGCTTGTTGGCACCATCGTAGTTCGCGACGATGGTGCCGGCGCCGATGTTCACGCGCGCACCCACCGTCGCGTCACCCACGTACGCGAGATGATTGGCCTTCGATGTATCGCCCATGCGCGAGTTCTTCACCTCGACGAAGTTGCCGATGTGAACCTCCCGCATCAGCACGGCTCCCGGGCGCAGCCGCGCGAAGGGACCGATGATGCACGAGGCACCGACCTCGGCCTGCTCGACCACGCTGTGCGCCTGTACGATGCTGTCGGCCCCGATCGAGCAGTCCCGCAGCACGCAGCCCGGCCCGATCTGCACGCGGTCACCGAGGGATACACGGCCGGACAGTACGACGTTCACGTCGATGTACACGTCGCGGCCCGCGACGACTTCCCCGCGCTGATCGAAGCGCGCGGGATCCGCCAGTGTGACGCCCTGACGCATGAGCGCCGTCGCGCGTCGGCGGCGCAGCGCCGCCTCGACGTCGGCGAGCTGGGTCTTGTCGTTGACGCCGAGAACCTCCGCGGCGGTCGGCGCGCGCACGCCGACGACATCGAAGCCGTCGCGCACCGCCGCGACCACGCAGTCGGTCAGGTAGTACTCGCGCTGCGCATTGTCGTTGCCGAGCGCGGCGAGCCAGCGTTTCAGGGCGCCTGCGGGTGCGGCGAGCAGACCCGTGTTGACCTCCCGCACGGCGAGCTCCTTGCGACCCGCGTCCTTGTGTTCGACGATGCGGGCCACCCCGCCGGCGGTATCACGGATCACGCGGCCGTAGCCGCTCGGATCATCGAGTTCGACGGTCAGGACGGACAGCGTGCGGGGCCCGGAGGCAGCGACCAGCGCGCGCAGCGTTTCCGGATCGACGAGCGGCACGTCGCCGTAGAGCACGAGCACCAGATGGTCATCCGGGATCGAGGGCACGGCCTGCATGACCGCATGGCCGGTACCGAGCTGCTCGGCCTGCAGCACCCAGGAAAGCCGGTCGTCGCCGAGCGCCTCGCGCACGCGCTCGCCGCCGTGCCCGTACACCACCGAGATCGCGGCGGGCGACACGCCGTTCGCCGCGTCGACCACATGGGCGAGCAGCGGCCGGCCCGCGAGGGGCTGCAGCACCTTCGGCAGGTCGCTGTTCATGCGCTTGCCCTGGCCGGCGGCCAGAATCACGACGGTCACTGGCATGAGGTTGGTTTCCACCCGCATCTTGCTTTGGGCGATTGTAGCGGCTCGGAGCACCGGATCCGGCGGAACACCGTCACGCTGCGCCGGTCCGACATGATGGAAGTCCCCGCACCGGGGCGCTCGGCCGGTCGGGCCGGCATCGCGTCCGGGCGGCGGTGTTATCCTGATCCGCGAGGAGATGGACATGGATTCACGGGATCAGCACATCGAGCGACCGGGACGGGGTGCGCCCTGCGGACAGCCCGACTCGCGACGCGGAGCGTACCGGCGCCTTCTTCGAGTGACGGTCGGCGCCCTGGCCGCGCTCGGGTTCACGGCATTGCCCCACGTCGCTTCCGCGCAGCTGCTCACCGTGCCGCGCATGGGCGTCACGGGCGACTGGGTCAAACGCCTCGAGATCCCGCTCGATTCCGACTGGGAGTGGATCGAGACCGCCGCGGACCGCGTGTTCTTCGCCACGCGGCTCGGCGCGACGCGCAAGGGCGATGTCGTCACGATGTGGCTGCGCGTCGAATTCCGCGATCCCCAGGCGGCCGGCAAGCATCTGAGCGTGGCCGAGAAGGATGAATGGGACTGCCGGACCCGCAAGCGCAGCACGCTGGCGACGAACCTGTACCGCTGGAACAATCTTCAGGACTCGGACCCGAACCGCGCAGCCGCGGCGCTCCGGACCTGGGAGGACGTCCCTAAGGATACCGTGGGTGAGGCGCTGCTGGAGTTCGCCTGCGACATTCACCCGGCCTCGCAGCCCCTGCTCGCGCCACAGGCCGGAGCACGCGGTAACCCATCGGTCGGCAGCGGCCCACCAGGGAAGCCGACAAAGGAATCCCCGTCAGTGAAGCCGGGATCCGTTCAGCCGAAGAAGCCCTGAGCGGGAAAGGGGGGATCGTCACCATCCAGGGTTACGAGGCTCGGACGCGCGGGCTGCAACGGAGGGCTCGGCTCGTCTCGCGCGAAATCTTTACGCTCGACTCGCCGACCCTCCTGCGCGCCCGCGCGTCGGTTGGCGTTGGTGCAGGGAGATCCTGAATCTCCCCGTTTCCTGGCAGTGCAGGGCGGTGATCAGCCCTGTCGGAGCTTGCGCAGCTTCTCGATGGCCTTGAGCTGGGCCGCCGCGCGGGCGAGCTCTGCCTGGGCCTCGGCGACTTCCATCGCGCCCACACGGTCGCGCAGCGCTTCCTCTGCCCGCTGCTTGGCCGCCAGCGCAGCCGCCTCGTCGAGGTCGTGCGCGCGCGCGGCGGTGTCCGCCATCACCGTGACGAGGTGCGGCTGGATCTCGAGCGCACCGCCGCCGACCCAGAACACCTGCTCCTCGGCGCCTTCACTCTGCACCCGGACTTCGCCCGGCTTCAGCGTCGTCAGCAGCGGGGCATGACGCGGCGCGATGCCGATCTCGCCCTGGATCGCCGGGACGAACACCATCGTGGCCGCGCCCGAGAAGATCTCGCCCTCGGCGCTGACGATGTCGACGTGGATGGTGCTGGCCATATCGTTACCTGTGGATCCGCTCCGCCTCGCCCGCATCAGGCGGCCACGCGGGACCGCCGGACGCAGATCACGCCGCTCAGGTCAGGGTCTTCGCCTTCTCGACGGCCTCGTCGATCGTGCCGACCATGTAGAACGCCTGCTCCGGCAGGTGATCGTATTCGCCGGCGATGATGCCCTTGAACGCGCGGATGGTCTCCTTCAGCGGCACGTACTTGCCCGGGCTGCCGGTGAACACTTCCGCGACGTGGAACGGCTGCGACAGGAAGCGCTGGATCTTGCGCGCCCGCGACACGGTCTGCTTGTCCTCTTCCGACAGCTCGTCCATGCCGAGGATGGCGATGATGTCCTGCAGCTCCTTGTAGCGCTGCAGGATCGCCTGCACGCCGCGCGCGGTGTTGTAGTGCTCCTCGCCGATCACGAGCGGGTCGAGCTGGCGGCTCGTCGAGTCGAGCGGGTCCACCGCCGGATAGATGCCGAGCGAGGCGATCTGGCGCGAGAGCACGACGGTCGCATCGAGGTGCGCGAAGGTCGTGGCCGGTGACGGGTCGGTCAGGTCGTCCGCGGGCACGTACACGGCCTGGATCGAGGTGATCGAGCCGGTCTTCGTCGACGTGATGCGCTCCTGCAGCACGCCCATCTCCTCGGCGAGCGTCGGCTGGTAGCCCACCGCCGAGGGCATGCGGCCCAGCAGCGCGGACACCTCGGTGCCGGCCAGTGTGTAGCGGTAGATGTTGTCGATGAACAGCAGCACGTCGCGGCCCTTGCCCGTATCGGCCTGCTTCTCGTCGCGGAAGTACTCGGCCATGGTCAGGCCCGTGAGCGCCACGCGCAGGCGGTTGCCCGGCGGCTCGTTCATCTGGCCATACACCATCGCGACCTTGTCGAGGACGCCCGACTCCTTCATCTCGTGGTAGAAGTCGTTGCCCTCGCGGGTGCGCTCGCCGACGCCCGCGAACACGGACAGGCCGGAGTGCGCCTTCGCGATGTTGTTGATGAGCTCCATCATGTTGACGGTCTTGCCGACGCCGGCGCCGCCGAACAGGCCGATCTTGCCGCCCTTGGCGAACGGGATCAGCAGGTCGATGACCTTGATGCCGGTCTCCAGCAGGTCCTGGCCGCCGGCCTGCTCGTCGTAGGACGGCGCCGGGCGGTGGATCGGCCAGCGCACGCTGGTCTGCACCGGGCCCGCCTCGTCCTGCGGGACGCCGAGCACGTCGACGATGCGGCCCAGGGTGCCCGTGCCGACCGGCACCGAGATCGGCGCACCGGTCGCATTGACCGCGAGACCGCGCTTGAGACCTTCGGACACGCCCATCGCGATCGTGCGCACGATGCCGTCGCCGAGCTGCTGCTGCACCTCGAGCGTGATGTCCTGGTCGACGAGCTTCAGCGCCTCGTAGACCTTCGGAATGCGGTCACGGGGGAACTCGACGTCGATGACGGCGCCGATGATTTGCACGATCTTGCCAGTGGCCATACCTGTCTCCGGCTCGGAAATGGGGACATTCACCATTTCCACTCAATCAATTCGTTGGTTCGAAACCGATCCTGGAACCGTGGCACGCGGCCCGGTCCCGCAATCCGACTACACCGCGGCGGCGCCGCCCACGATCTCCGAGATTTCCTTGGTGATCGCCGCCTGGCGCGCCTTGTTGTAGATGAGCTGCAGCTCGTCGATGAGCTTTCCCGCGTTGTCCGAGGCGCTCTTCATCGCCACCATGCGGGAAGCCATCTCGCAGGCGACGTTCTCGACGGCTTCCTGGTAAACCTGCGCCTCGATGTAGCGCATCATGAACCCACCGAGCAGCTCGGCCGCGGACGGCTCGTAGATGTAGTCCCAGCGCTCCTGCAGATCCTCTGCGTCGAGCGTCTCGGCCGGCAGAAGCTGCCGCACCTCGGGCCGCTGCGTCATGGTGTTGATGAAGTTGTTCGACAGCATCAGCAGGCGATCGATCTTGCCCTCGCCGTACATGTCCAGCATGACCTTGACGGTACCGATCAGGTCGGCGAGGTGCGGCCGGTCGCCCAGATGCGTCGCGCTCGCCACCACCGGCAGCTTGAGCCGGCGGAAGAACTGCACGGCCTTCGAACCGATCAGGCAGAGGTGCACCTGCGCATCGGCACGCTGGGCCTCGCGGATCTCGGCGAGCGCCTGCTTGAACACGTTGATGTTCAGCGACCCGCAGAGCCCGCGATCGGTCGAGACGATGATCAGCCCGACCGACTTGACGTCGCGCACTTCCAGGTACGGATGGCGATAGTCCGGGTTCGCCTGGCGGATGTGGCCGATGACCCGGCGCATCTTCTCGGCGTACGGACGCGCGGCGCGCATGCGTTCCTGCGCGCGGCGCATCTTGCTCGCGGCCACCATTTCCATGGCCTTGGTGATCTTCTGAGTACTCTTGATACTCGCGATCTTGGTGCGGATTTCTTTCGCGCCGGCCATCAGCCGTGACTCCCGGTCAGAACGTGCCCGCGGCGAAGAAGTCCTCGCAGAGCTTCTTCATGCCGGCCTCGACTTCCTTCGAGAGCTTCGGCGTCGCGTTGATCGACTTCAGCAGGTCCGCGCCGCTCGCGCGGGCGAAGGCCTGCAGCGCGGCCTCGGCCTCGACGACCTTGCGGCGGTCGACCTTGTCGAAGAATCCGCTGTTCACCGCGAACAGCGACAGCGCCATCTCGGCGACCGACATCGGCGAGTACTGCTTCTGCTTCATGAGCTCGGTGACGCGCACGCCGCGTTCGAGCTGCCGGCGGGTCGCCTCGTCGAGATCGGAAGCGAACTGCGAGAACGCCGCGAGCTCGCGGTACTGCGCCAGCGAGAGGCGGATGCCGCCGCCCAGCTTCTTGATGATGTCCGTCTGCGCGGCACCACCGACGCGCGACACCGAGATGCCCGCGTTGATCGCGGGACGGATGCCGGAATTGAACAGGTCGGTCTCGAGGAAGATCTGGCCGTCGGTGATCGAGATCACGTTGGTCGGGACGAACGCGGTGACGTCGCCCGCCTGCGTCTCGATGATCGGCAGACCGGTCAACGAACCCGTCCGGCCCTTCACGCGGCCGCCGGTCGCCTTCTCGACATAGACCTCGTTGACGCGCGCCGAGCGCTCCAGCAGGCGCGAGTGCAGGTAGAACACGTCGCCCGGGTATGCCTCGCGGCCCGGCGGACGGCGCAGCAGCAGCGAGATCTGGCGGTAGGCCCAGGCCTGTTTGGTGAGATCGTCATAGACGATCAGCGCGTCCTCGCCGTTGTCCATGAAGTATTCGCCCATCGCGCAACCCGAGTAGGGCGCGAGGTACTGCATGGCGGCGGGCGTCGAGGCCGAGGCCGCGACGATGATCGTGTGCGCCATCGCGCCGTGCTCTTCGAGCTTGCGCACGACGTTGGCGATCGAGCTCTGCTTCTGGCCGATCGCGACGTAGATGCACCTGACGCCGGTGCCCTTCTGGTTGATGATCGCGTCGATCGCGACCGCGGTCTTGCCGGTCTGGCGGTCGCCGATGATGAGCTCGCGCTGACCGCGGCCCACCGGCACCATCGAGTCGATGGCCTTCAGGCCGAACTGCACCGGCTGCGAGACGCTCTTGCGGAAGATGACGCCCGGCGCCACGCGCTCGATCGGCGCCTTCCGCGAGGCGTTGATCGGGCCCTTGCCGTCGATCGGGTTGCCCAGCGCGTCGACGACGCGACCCAGCATCTCGGGGCCCACCGGCACTTCGAGGATGCGGCCCGTGGTCTTCACGGTCGCGCCCTCGGTGATGTGCTTGTAGTCGCCGAGGACCACGGAGCCCACCGAGTCCTGCTCGAGGTTCAGCGCCAGGCCGAAGGTATTGCCCGGGAACTCCAGCATCTCACCGTAGGCGACGTCGGCGAGACCGTGGATACGGCAGATGCCGTCAGTGACGCTGACGACGGTCCCGACGTTACGCGCCTCGGCGCCCGACTGGAAATTCTGGATGCGAGCCTGGATCAGGTCGCTGATCTCGGATGCCTTGATGGACATGTACCTTTCCTTCTTAAGCAGTCATCCCGGCGGCGAGGCGATCGAGCCGGCCCTTCAGCGAGCCGTCGATGACCAGATCGCCCGCGCGGACGATGGCGCCCCCGATCAGGGAGGCGTCGATGCGGGTGTGCAGGCGGACATCGCGGCCGAGCCGGGCCCTGAGCGCCCGGGAGAGCCGCTCGGCCTGCGCCGGGTCGACCTCCATGGCGGCAACGACCTCGACGTCGACCACGTTCTCGACTTCCGCGCGCAGCACTTCGAACTGGGCGACGATGTCGGGCAGCGTGCCGAGCCGGCGGTTGGCCGCGAGCGCGCGCAGGAAGTTGCGTCCCTCCGCGTCGGCGCGGTCACCGGCGATGCCGGCGATCAGCTCGACGAGCTGGTCCACGCTCACCTGCGGATTGCCGAGCAGCGGCCTGACCCGCGCGTCCGACACCACCTGGCTCGCCACCGCGAGCAGCTCCGACCAGCGGCCGAGCGCGTTCCTCGAGCGGGCGTGCTCGAAGGCCGCGCGGGCATAGGGTCGGGCAATCGTCGCCTTCTCAGCCATCGTGCACTCTCTAGCGCCGCTCGATCTCGGCCGCGAGCTTCTCGAGCAGGTCCGCGTGCGCCTGCGCATTGACCTCACGCCCCAGCAGCTGCGATGCGCCGGCCAGCGCGAGCCGTCCGACCTGCGAGCGCAGTTCGTCACGCGCCTTGCCGGACTCCGTCGCGATCTCGGCGCGCGCCGCGGTCAACAGGCGGTTGCCTTCGGCCGTGGCGACGTGCCTGGCCTCGTCGACCAGTTCGTTCGAGCGCTTGCTCGCGGAGTCGATGATCCCGAGTGCCTTGTCACGCGCTTCGCGCACGATGTCGTCCGAGCGCTTCTTGGCCTCGTCGAGGTCCTTCTGGCCACGATCGGCGGCGGCGAGCCCGTCCGCGATCTTCTTCTGGCGTTCCGCGATGGCGCCCGTGATCTGGGGCCAGATGAACTTCGTGGTCACCCACATGAGGATCGCGAAGACGATCGCCTGGCCGAGTAGCGTTGCATTGATCTGCATGGCGACTTCCCTGAATCAGGAGGCCAACGGGGAGGTCGGATCAGCCCAGCTTGGCGAGCAGCGGATTGGCGAAGGCGAAGAACATCGCGATCGCGACACCGATCAGGAACGCTGCGTCGATCAGGCCGGCGAGCAGGAACATGCGGGTCTGCAGCGCGGGGATCAGTTCCGGCTGGCGCGCGGCCGACTCGAGGAACTTCGAACCCATGATGCCGATGCCGATGCAGGCGCCGATGGCGCCGAGGCCGATGATGATGCCGAGACCGACCGCGGTGTAGGCCTGGATCAGGGCGACGTACTGTTCCATCGTCAATACTCCTTCAAACGTCAGCGTCTATGAGAACCAAGGAAAAGCGGAAGAAGCCTCGAAACCTCAGTGGTGGTCGTGCGCCATGGAGATGTACACGACCGTCAGCACGGAGATGATGAAGGCTTGCAGCGTGATGATCAGGATGTGGAAGATCGCCCAGAGCGCACCCATCGCGACCTGGCCGAAGAAACTGAATCCGGCGCCGACGACGCTGCCCGAATGCGCCATCGTTCCCGCGCCGATGCCGAGCAGCGCGATCAGCATGAACACGAGCTCGCCCGCGTACATGTTGCCGAACAGTCGCATGGCCAGCGAGACCGGCTTGGCCAGCAGCTCGACCATGTTCAGCAGGAAATTCGGGATCCACAGCAGCGGGTTCGAGCCGAACGGCGCCGCGAAGAGCTCGTGCAGGTAACCGCCGGCGCCCTTGGCCTTGAGGCTGTAGAAGATCACGAACAACAGCACGGTGATCGACATCGCGAACGTGGTGTTGATGTCGGCGGTCGGCACGACGCGCCAGTGATATTCCTCGAGTCCCAGCACGTGGTGCGCGATGACGCCCGGCAGGTCGAGCGGCAGCAGGTCCATGGCGTTCATGAAGAACACCCACATGAAGATCGTGAGTGCCAGCGGTGCCAGGAAGCTGCGGTCGCCGTGGAAGATCTCACGGACCTGGTTGTCGACGCCCTCGACCGCCATCTCGACGAAGGCCTGGAACTTGCCCGGCACGCCCGCCGTCGCCTTGCCGGCCGCCAGGCGGAACAGGATCAGGAACAGCAGGCCGAGGCCGGCCGACATGATCAGCGTGTCGACGTTCAGGACATTGAAGTTGACGATGCCCTCGGCACCGGTGACGAACTTGCCCTGCGCGAGGTCGTAGCGCAGGTGCTCGAGGTGGTGCGGGATGTATTCGGCGCTCGATCCAGCCATCGTATGCCCGTCTGGTTACCCTGTTGCCTTCCCGTCAGTGGCGCCGCGCCGGCAGGGCCGACGCGAACCAGTAAGCCGCGAAAGTCGCCACATACGCGCCCAGGAGCGGCAGCGGCACCACGCGCGGCGACCGGAACGCCACGATGAGCAGCGCCACGGTCAGTGCGATCTTCACGACCTGCCCGAGCAGCACCCCCGAAAGGATGCGTCCGGGACTCGAACCCTCGGCCGGCCGGAAAACCGCCAGTGCCATCAGGGACGTCGCGGCCATGCCGATCGCCCCTCCCCACAGCGCGGACGCAGCCGCCCGGGCTCCGCCGAGTGCGATCGCGACCGCCGCGACAGCCAGCGTCAGGACCAGCTGCGCGCCCACGACCCGCAGGGCCGCGCGCCGCTCGGCCTGAAGTCGAGTGAGGCGCAGCGTCACGCGGAGGGCGACAGGAAAGCCGTGTCCGGGACAGACCCGAACCCGGACTCGTGAGCCATGTTGCCGTGTATCCCCCGGCTGCGAGGCGCGGCATTCTAACGGCGTTTTTGCGGTGCTTCAACGAGAACCGGGTGCAGCGCACGACAGGAGACTCCCTCCCGGATAGGGACTTTCCGCAGGCGACCCGCGGCCTGCTCCACCGCCGCCCGGGGCCGTGGACTGCGGCCTGCCCAGATTGATCGGCCGGAAGCGCGAGGGACAGCGGGTACGGCCTCCGGTCAGCGCATCTGCCGCCAGCGGTATTCCACGAGCTGGCGACTCACCGGCAGATTGGACTTGAGCCAGTAGCGGATGGCCTGCGCCCCGGTGGCTGGCGTCCAGCAGCGCAGGAGGTCGACGAACGTCAGGCGTTCCCGCTCGGTGATCCTGCGGATCAGGCGCTGGCTGCGGCGGTGCGCGGGGCCCATCAGCATCGCGAACTTGTCGTAGTACTGGCGCGCGCCCACCAGGGCGTTCGCGCTCGCCGAAATGCCCGCCACACCGCCCCCGCGCCAGAACAGGTACGTGGGCTCCGCGAGCCGCAGGGCCGGACCGTAGCGTTCGACCATGCGGGTCCACAGGTCGTAGTCCTGCCAGGCCCGCAGCGACTCGTCGAATCCACCCACGGTGATGAAGCGGTCGCGGCGCGTGAGCACCTGGTTGCCGACGCAGTTGCCGTGCAGCAGGTCGCCCAGCGTGATGATCCTCCGCCGGTTGCCGAAGGGCTTGCGCCAGTCACCGCTGTTCACCCA